>NZ_JASJAV010000001.1 GCF_030066895.1 Breoghania sp.
GTCGGGAACAACGGCCGAATTGTCCAACCGGGAGAGCTTGGCATCGGCCGGGATCTCGAACAGGCCGATTGTGCCAGCGCGTTCCTCGCCCTGGAAAACCGAACCATCGGCAGCAATCGTCGTCGTTCCGCCTTCCGGATCGAGAATGATTGGCAGACTGCCGCTGTCGAGAACGGGATAGTCGTTCACCGTGCGCAGCATGCCATCGGTGCCCATCGACATCCGACCGTCTCGCGTATAGGCGACACCGGCCTGCGTGTGGATGGTCAGCCAGCCATCCCCGTCCACCGCGACATCGAGCGGGTTGTCGGTCTTGGTCAGGTCGCCGTGCTGGCGCGAGATATAGACCTCGCCGCCATTGGTGAACGACACAGGATCTGGCCCTGCCTTCGACATGACTTCGGAGAACTTGACCTCATTGGCCCGGTACCCCGCCGTGTTCATGTTGGAGACATTGCGCGCCATGGTTTCAAGCCAACGCGAAATGGCAACCTGACTGGACAGGGCAACGTAAAGCGAAGACTCCATCGCTCAAACGCCCCCGAGTTTGAGGTTCTGGATACTGGCCCGCAGATCTTCGTCCATCGTGATGGTCGTATTGGCCGAGGTGATGACCTGAAGCGCGGGGGAGGTGGCCGTCGCCGTCTCGTTTTGCAGATCGTACATCGCGCTGAAGCGCTCCAGAAACGTCTGCAGCGCTTCGGGATCCTGGAAGTCCTCGATATTAATCCGTTCCTCGATATATTCCGCCTGCTTGTCGATATCGGCGGAGGCGAATTCATCGGGAAGGCCGAGCGCGGTATAGACGACTTCGGCCAAGGCCTGATCGGCCAGAATGTCGTAGGCGCTTTCGATATCGGAGACCTGGCGCGAGAAATAGAGTGCGAGACGAACGCCTTCGTTCGAGCTGCCCTCTTTCTCCTCCAGCGTCTGACGCAGGTAGGCGTCCACCACATCCTGGCGCGTGGCCTCGAATGTCGTGGTGACCTCGCCGTAGCGGGCGAAATTGAACGTTTCCGCGAAAGCCGCGTACTTGCCGTCGGTGAACTGTTTGGCGAAGGAATCGTCGTCGTCGATCCCCTCCTCCAGCACCTTGCGCATGAACGTCTTGGCGTAATCCATGTCTTCCAGACCAAACGCCTTCATCGCGTAGTCGAACAGGCGATCGTCTTCCAGGAACTCGTCGATGGACGTCACGTTCTCCATGTTTTCGAGATAGTAGGCGCTTTCACGTTCCAAGGTCGGATCGGACGCAACCGTCGTCAACGACCGATCCAGGTTGTTGGTCACGATCTGATACTGAAGCAAAGTACTTATCATTCCGGCGCTCTCATCTTCTCGGTCAAGCTATGGCCAGATGATGAGAGCTGTGGCTTGCCTCAGGCTGACCCGCCCGGCGGCATGGCACGCCCGGACGTCGCACCGTCACGATTGCTTCGAACATATACGCGCGCGCGCCGTGATCGCCGCGCGCATTTCGCGTGCCCTCTGTCCGGTCTTTCGCCCCGACAGCTTCAAGCAAGCCTCGCCTCCTAGTCTCCTGTCCAGACAAACGAGCCAGCTCATGCAGGAGGCGGCAATTGACTATCATCATCGGCCTGATCATCGCCGGAGCGTCGCTGATCGGTGGCTTTGCAGCACTGGGCGGCAAGATGCTTGTCCTGCGGCAACCCTTTGAATTCCTGATCATCGTGGGCGTGGCCTTCGGGGCCTATATCGTCGCCAACCCGCTTAAGGTTATCGCGGACACCGCCCGTTCCATCGGAGAGGCGCTCGTCCATTCGGTGCCGCGCAAGCGCGACTATCTCGACGTGGTCGGCGTGCTCTACGCCCTGATGCGCGAACTGCGCGCCAAGGGCCGCAACGAGGTGGAGCCCCATATCGAAGATCCGGACAATTCCGAGATCTTCCGCAAGTTCCCCTCGCTCCAGAAACACAAGCCGCTGCGCACCTTCGTGTGCGACTACTTCCGACTGATCATCGTCGGCAATGCGCGCCCGCATGAAATCGAGGCGCTCATGGACGAAGAACTGGAGACCATCGCGCGGGACAAGATGAAGCCCTATCACGCGATGACGGTTCTCGCCGAAGCGCTGCCTGCCATCGGCATCGTCGCCGCCGTGCTCGGCGTGATCAAAGCGATGGGCGCGATCGACCAGTCGCCGCAGATCCTCGGCGGTCTCATCGGCGCGGCGCTCGTCGGCACCTTCCTGTCCTACGGATTGGTGACGCCGCTTGCCAACAACATCAAGGGCGTGCGCGAACGCCGCCTGCGTCCCTACGTCATCGTCAAGCAGTCGCTGCTGGCCTTCCTCAACGGGGCTGCACCGCAGATCGCGATCGAGCACGGACGCAAGACCATCAATGCCAACGACCGCCCGTCCATCGACGAGGTGGAGAACGAAACCATTACCCACGCCGTCATGACGACGGCGGACAACGTTCAGGAACTGAACCAGAAGGGAGCGGCCTGACGCCATGATGGAGACAGCAACCGCCACCGCGGCCGAGCGCTCGCAGATCACCGATCGCCTGCTCGACGCCGCCGGCATCTCCGTGGACCGGCTTCCGATGCTGCCCGTGGTCTTCGACCGCATGGTCCGCATCTTTGCCGACGCCATGCGCCAGAAATCGACCTCGCCGTCCTACATCTCGGTGAGCTACATCGACAACGAGCGCATCGGAGACGTGCTCGATGAATACGAGATCAACGCCCTGGTTGCGGTCTACTACTCACCTGAGTGGGACAGCCGCATCCTGATCGGCTTCGACCGCGATTTCATCTTCACGCTGGCCGACGTCCTGTTCGGTGCCGACGGCACCGAGCCGCCGATCGACGAAGAGCGCAACTTCTCCAATATCGAGACCCGCGGATCGCCCACACGATCTTCGAGGAGGCCTCCAAGGCCCTTCAGGATTCCTTTAAGCCGATCGCAGAAACCAAAATCAAACTGGAGCGCATCGAAAGCCGGATGGACTTCGCCATTCTCGGCCGACGCAACAATCCGGCCGTGGTGGCCCGGCTTCTTGTCCAGGCGATCGGGCGCGGCGGCAAAGTTTTCGTCATCCTGCCGCACACCACCCTCAATCCACTGCGCCAGCGCCTGTCGCAGGTCATTTTCGGCGAAATGACCAACCGCGACAAGGAATAGACGCACCACTTCCAGAGTGAGATCCAGCACACCAAGGTCAAGCTCCAGGCGATCCTGGAGGAACAGCATGTCACGCTCGGCGACATCGTCAACATGGAAGTCGGCCAGCTCATCGAGCTGCAGGCGACCCCGCGCAGCCCGGTCAAGCTGGAATGCAACAAGCAGCCGATCTTCACATGCCGGCTCGAGCGCCTCGACGGCGCGTACACGCTCCAGGTCGAGGACCTGATCTATCAGAACGAGAATCTGCTCGATGATCTTTTATCTCGTTGATACGGCGTTGATGGTCGTGCTTGTCATCACCAGCGTCAAAATGGTCACCATATATCGCGAGCTGAAGCGGCTCAGTGGATATCACGCGGACTATCAGCGCATCTTCGATCAGATCACGCTGGCGCTCGACGGCATCGAGGTCTCCATTCAGGAGATCAACGTGCGCGGCGCCCAGGTCCTCAACGCGCTCGGCGAGCGCATGGACGACGCCCGCGGCCTGATCACCGATATCGACGCGCTGATGCGCGAGGCCCGCAAGCATCAGGCCGCCCTGCGCAGCGAGATCCGCGCCCTTCATTCAGAGCGCGAACGCTCCCGCGAAACGCCAGAGACGCCGCGTTCCAGGTCCCACACGGGCGCGGGATCTCACGGCACGCTGAAGGCCTCGGGCGACGCGGCCGGCTAACATCCGACAAAGCGCGACAAGACCCGGCTCTATTCCGGCCAGGGCAATCGCCTGGCGGTTGATCCCGCAGCCGCAGCCTTCGCGGGGCTGAATTCCACCGACATGCGCGTCCAGCGCATCGACGACAACACCTACGCGAATTCCTTCCGGTCCGTTTCCGTAGGCGACAAGGATACCTTCAAATGAACGACATCAACGATTTCGACAGCGCCGAAGAAATCACCATCGCGGCCAACATGCACGATTTCGGCGCCGAGGATGCCCCGCGCGTCTCCAAGTCGACCTTCCACGGCGAAGAAGCCGACGACGAGGAAAAGCGCAATCTCGACACCATCCTCGGCATTCCGGTCGATGTGCAGGTCGTGCTCGGCTCCGCATCCATGCTCGTGGCGAACCTCCTGAAGCTCGGTCGCGGCTCGGCTCGGTCATTCCGCTCAACCACCGGGTCGGCGAACCGGTCGACATCGTCGTCAACGGCCGCGTGGTGACGCGGGGCGAAGTGGTGGTCGTGGAAGATAACAACTCGCGCTTCGGCGTCTCCTTGACCGAAATCATCGCAAACCAGGGCGGCGCTCTGGAGGCGTGAGCGACAGCGGCGAGCCGGATCACACCGACCGGCGGGACCCCAGCGACAGTGGATGAACGAAGATCAATGCCAATGTGAGCGTTGAGCACCAGCGCAGGGCAAAGCCGTTGCGCGGTATCCAGAAGGTGGCAGCGCTGCTGCTGGCGATGGGAAAGGCCAATGCGGGCCGCCTGCTGAAGCATTTCGACCAGGAGGAAATTCGTCTCATCACCCTCAACGCCACCCAGCTCGGCGCGGTGAGTTCCGTCGAACTGGACGAGATCGCGGACGAGTTCCTGAGGCAGTTCGCCAATGGCGCCAACCTCTTCGGCACCGTCGGTGAAGTGGAAAAGATGCTCGACGGCGTTTTGCCCGAAGATGCCGTCTCCGAAATCATGTCGGACGTGCTGGACAACTCCAACCGCTCGATCTGGGACCGGATCACGACCATGTCGGAAACGGTGCTCACCAACTATCTGACCAAGGAGCACCCGCAGACCTCGGCGCTGACCCTGTCAAAGATCCGTCCGGCGGCCGCCGCCAAGGTCCTGAGCCAAATGCCCGAACCGCTGCGCAACCAGCTCATGCGCCGCATGCTGTCCATCAAGCCGATCGTGCAGGAAATCATGCGCGATATGGAAAAGACGCTGCACGAGGATTTCATGCTCAACCTGTCGGGCTCGATGGAAGCCGACAGCTTCGCCCGCATGGCCGACATCCTCAACAAGATGGAGCGCGACCACATGGAGGACGCGCTGGAGAACCTCAACGAGGAACAGCCGAAGTCGACGGAACTCCTGAAGGGTCTGCTCTTCACCTTCGACGACATCATCAACCTGAATGCGCGCACGCAGATGGCGATCTTCGATCAGATCCCCACCGACAGCATCGTGATGGCGCTGAAGGGGACCTCGCCGCAGTTCCGCAAGGCAATCCTGTCGTCGCTGACCTCGCGCACGCGCCGCATCGTGGAGTTCGAACTGAATTCCGGCGAGCCGGCCACCCAGCGCGACGTCCTGGAGGCGCACCGCACCATCACCGACCTGGCGCTGGAAATGGCCGGGCGCGGCGAGATCGAGCTCAATCCCAAGCAGGACGAAAGCACCTACTACAGTTAATGCCCCCTTCCCTCCGCCACGAGACCGGTGGTGGGGAACGGGGTCTCCGTCCATCCGGCCGTTTGCGATCAGGTCGCGACGGTCCCCGGCACCGGAGCATGTGGCCGGTGCCGACGCACCATGACCGTGAACATGTCAGGCACGAATGATAATGGCGGACTCGCAAGACGAGGAGTCAAAGACAGAGGAGCCGACAGAAAAGAAGATCAGCGACGCCATCGAGAAGGGTAACGTGCCCACATCGAAGGAAGCGTCGATCCTGATCTCCTTTCTGGTGATCCTGCTGATCGGAAGCTTTGCGACCGTCTCGGGCGCACAGCGCCTTAGTCAGAGCCTGGCCCGGTTCATCGAAGATGCGGAAGGAATACGCCTTGGAAACGGCGCCGATGCAATCATGCTTACCCGCGTTGTCGGGCTGAAAGTGGGACGCTTTCTCATTTCCATCGTTGTCATCCTCATGATGGGCGGGCTCGCGGCCGCGTGGTTCCGGAACGTACCACGCGTGGTCGGCGAACGGATCAAGCCCGACCTCTTCCGTATTTCGCTCACGAAGGGGTGGAAACCGATCTTCGGCCTTGAAGGTTTGGTGGAATTTCTCAAGGCCATTTTCAAATTCACAACGATCGCCGTCGTCGCCCTGGTGCTGCTGCGATCGGACCAAAATGTTCTGGTAAATGCCATGTTCACCGACCCCAGTGACCTCCCGGAAACGATCCTCCGTCCGGCCACGCGGCTTCTGTCGGGGGTGGCGATCGCGATGATCGTGCTGGTTGCGGCAGATCTCGTGTGGGCCCGCACGAACTGGCGGCGCAAGCTGCGCATGAGCCGTCGCGACATCAAGGACGAGCACAAGCAGATGGAGGGCGATCCGCTGGTCAAGGCGCGCATGCGCTCACTGGCGCGCGACCGAACCCGTAACCGCATGATGTCGGCGATTCCGAAGGCGACGCTGGTCGTCGCCAACCCGCCCCATTTCGCCGTCGCGCTTCGCTATGACCGCGACGAGGACGCAGCTCCCTTCGTCGTTGCCAAGGGACAGGACCTGATCACGCTGAAAATCCGCCAGATCGCCGAGGACAATCAGGTGCCGGTTATCGAGAACAAGGAACTGGCGCGCGCCCTTTATCCAGTCGTTGAGGTCGATCGCATGATCCCACCCCAATTTTATCGTGCAGTGGCGGAGGTGATCTATTATGTGTATTCGCGCGACAATGACATGGTCGTGTAATGGAACATGTTGGAGTGAGTACCACGCCCCGCGGTACAGGCGATAGCAGCGGCAAACGCGAACAGATCCTGGCGCACGCCATCCAGGATATAGCGGCCGAATTGGGTCTGATAGACGTGACGGACATGATATTCTATGTGCTTGCTAGCAAACGCGGGAATATCAACGATCTGGTTCGATCTTCGGTCGAGCTATATTTCAAGACCGGCACGCTGCGCTACGGCTCGGCCGCGAATGTGGATCTCAACTGGGGCTCCACGCCGACGATCAATCTCGACCTGGAATTCCGCCACAACGGCGTCTAGGTTTATTTCGGCCTGTCGCTGTCGGCCCTGCGCGCGGGCGTCGACATGTATCACATCGAATTCGCCGATCCTTCCGTCGATCCGGCAAGCAACACCGAGCAGCTCGTCAACGCCCTCAAGGACGCCCGCCTGCCCGCCCCCAAGGCCAAGAACCGGGTGCTGCAGTAGGGCGCTTCTGGAACGGCTCGGCAGTGGTTACTGCGGAGGTCGAGCCTCCGGACAATCGCCGGCGACGGTTCCCCGAAGCCTCGCCCCAAACGGCATTTGTCTAAGGGCCTCCGCCCTTCCCGTCTTCCTACCGCTATTTCACAAATCTCTCCAGCTTCATCCCGGACGCGATGCTGCACGCATTGACGCTTCGCAAATCCGGGATCTATCCTCGGTGTCACCGCACGATCCAGAAGACGCGCACACGGACATCCTTCCCCACTCGCGACTTCCCATAAAAAAACCGCCACCCCGATGGGGTGACGGTCCAGGTGAGGCGAATGTAGGGTCGAAAGCTAATCCGGCTTCGACCACGCAGAGGAATTCGCCCGGGCATCTGTCAAAACAACAGGCACCCTCACACGGGGTACGGGCCGGTTCGGTTCAGTTCGAGATGACGTCCTCCTTGGAGAAATAGTCGAATTCCTCCATCAGGATCTCGTGAATGAACGGGCCTCTCATCCGCTTGTTCACCCGTTCGCGGATCTCTTTCTTCAAGATCTCGAGGTCATAGCGTTCCAGGTGCTTGAAATCGAGCGAGCAGTCCTCATAGATCAGCCGGGTCTTCTCGTAGTCCAGCCCCTCGAGCACGATATCTGCCGGATCGATACCGTTCATGTGCGTCATCCAGTAGACCGCACCGTAGCTTGAGCCGGCGGTCACCGCGGCCATCCAGATCCCGATTGTGAGCACCCTGAGCATGGCTAGATCCGTTCCCCACCGACCTGGCGCAAATAGGTTCCGTCGGATTCCGCCTCGATGAGCGAGCGCGAGATCAGCTCGGAGATTTCCTGCACCGCCCGCAGATGCGTCGACAGGAGCTGCATGTTGTCGTGAAGACTGCTTCTGAGAACTCCGAGTTGCGCGGCCAGAACGGCATCGCCCGAACCTTCGCTCAGATTGCGGCCGGCGCGCGTGAGATCCAGCAGCGCCTGGCTCTTGCGGCGTTCGAAATCCCTGAGATCGACCCCGGCGCGTTTCCGCAAGGCTGTCGTCTCCGCAACGACCGCGGCATTGGCTCGCTCGATGGCCACGATCAGCGCCTGGCGACCGCTTGCAGAGACGTCGGCAACAGACGACGGCTGACAGGGAGAGGATTCCACCGGTAGGTTCTCCATTGAGACCAAACCCTTTTCAGGAGCGTGTCGCCTGCGTCCGGGGCCTCCCAAGGCAGATCCGTCGCTCGTTTTATAATATGCCGAAGCCCCCGGAGTTCAAATTCGACCGGCCCGACTAGCCGATCCGCTCCTTCAACGAGCTGGTGATCATGTCGGCGACACCGACGCCCCCGGCCCCGGCAATTTGATTGCCGATCTGCTCGGCCATCATCGATTTCCAGATCGAACCGGCCGTTCCCTTGCCGAAGACCTCCTCCGCATCCTCTGGCATCATCGCCTCAATGAATTGCTGGAGCATCAGGACCTCGAATTTCTGATTGGGCGTAAACGCGCTCGCCGCCACCGCTGTGCGGCTGTGCATGCTCGTGCGCCGCGCCGCGATGCTCGTCCCGCCACTCCGGATTGCGCTGCCTCGCGCATAGGACCCGTAGGCATCGCCGGACTCTACCCCGTCAGCCCCGGCGCGCATGGCCTTTGCGTCGTTTGCAATCGACTGCAACTTGGCCGAGGCGACCTTCAGCTCGTGCGGATTGACCGCCTTCGCGACGTCCAGCACCAGATCGGAGGGAGGAGAAATTGCCATCGATCAGATCTTCGGATGATAGGTTTACTTGCGCTTCACACTAGCGGCAGGCCCTTGCGCGAGGCTTGCTTCCCGCTGCGTCAGTGAGGAATCGATCACCAGCGCGAGTTGCCGCTTTTCCTCCACCGCGCGTTCGTCCTTCTCCACCCGGCCGAGCTGGCGTTTCGTCACCTCCATCATTCGCTCCTGCCGCTGCAAGCCGGCTTCCACGCGTTGGCGCGTTTCCATCAGCTTGCTCTGTTCGGATGCAATGGTTTTCAGGCGCCGCGACGCGTTTCGGATGAAACGGTCATGGAGCGCGAGCTCCCCGCCAGATAGCGAGACAAACACGCGCTCCTGACTGTCCATGAGCTGCTTGTTTTCCCAATCGAAGGAAACGAGCGTGCACTCGGAAAGCTGGTGCAATTGCCGCTGCAGCTTGAGAATGCGGTTGATATGGCGAAGACGGTCGGACATCGCGCACTACCCGTATTGAAGCCAGTTGAAATAGCCGTCGAGAAAGATCCGCATGAAGTCGGAGATGACGACGAAGAGGAAGTAGAGCACGCCGATGATGATCAGTGGCATGGAGATGAAGTAGACCGGGATCTGGAGCGTCAGACGGTTGGTGATGCCAATCGTGAATTTCACCGCGATGGAATAGACGATGAAAGGCGACCCGATGCGCAGCGCCAGCCAGAAGGCGGAGGCAGGCTGCCTGGTGAATTGTTCCAGCCCCCTCGCTCGGCTGCATGGCGATGCTCGGCGGCAGCCGGACGTAGGATTGCGCCAGCCCCCGAAACACTTCCTGGTGCTGATCGGTGATGAAGATCACCGCCGTCGCCGTGACGGTGAGAAGGGTCGCAAGCGGTGTCAGAGCTTCGTCGCTCGCCATGGGAACGCCGGAAACGTTGTTCATCCCCATCGCCATCGACATCAGCGTGCCGATCGTCTCCAGCGCTGCGATGAACGCGCGCGCCATCAGGCCGATCAAAAGGCCGATATAGAGTTCGCCGAGGATCAGCCGCGCGGTGGTCACCAGATTCATATCCGGCATCGCCTTGAGCATGACCGGCAGCAGCATCGGCGCCATGGCGAAGGTGGAGGCGACCGCCATCAGAAGCCGGATGCGCATGTCGACGCGGTTGCTGGAAAAACCGGGGATGTCCATCATGCACGCCCCGATCCTGCAAAAGAGCAGGAAGGTGGCCATGACGGTCTTCGGCCCGATTGCCGCGACCAGGAGCTCGCTCACGACACGTTGCCAATCGACGTGACTTCGACGCCGCGCGCGATTTCCAGATGCGAGAGCACCGGGAGGGTCGGGAACATCCGTTCCACGATCATCCGCACATAGGGCCGCGCCTCGGATGCGGCCACGACGACGAACTTGTTGCCCGCATCCATCTGCGTGCGCACGGCCTTGGTCAGTTCCGCGCCAAACTGCTCGACAAGCTGCGGATCAATGTCGAACTCGGTGACCTCGCCCTTGTTGTCGCGCTTCAGGTTCTGGTGGAAGGCCAGATCCCAGCGGTTGCCGAGCCGCATGATCTTCAACGGTTCACCGGCCGCCAGATCGCCGCAGATCTGCTGGGCGATGCGCAGGCGGACATGTTCCACCACCTGCTCGGAGCGGCGCACATCGGGCACGATCTCCGCCACCGCTTCCAGGATCAGATGCAGGTTGCGGATGGAGACGCGCTCCGCCAGCAGCAGCTTGAGCACCGCCTGAAGCCCGGAATAGGAGGTGTGGGAGGGGCAGATATCCTCGATCAGCCGCTTGTATTCCGGATCGAGACGGTCGAGCAGTTTGCGCATTTCCTTGTAGGAGAGAAGCTACGGTAGGTTGTTGCGCACCACTTCGCTCAGATGCGTGAGGATCACGGTGTCGTTTTCCGCCGGCGTATGGCCGCTGCGCTTGGCCTCTTCCGCATAGGCCGACGGCACCCAGAAGGCCTTCATGCCGAAAGCCGGTTCGCGGGTCTCGTCGCCCGGAACAGTCAGCTTGCCGTTCTCGCCGGTGATCACCAGCAATTCGCCCACCCGCAACTTGTTCTGGGCAACCACCGTGCCGTGGATCTTGATCTGGTAGCTCTTGGGCTCGAGCGTCATGCTGTCGGTCACCCGGATATCGAGCACGACGAAGCCGAACTGCTCGGCGAATTTCCGTCGCATGCGCCCGACGCGGTTCGCGAGTTCGCCGTGATTGGCTAGAAGCTGCACCGCGACCTGCTTGCCGAGACACAGCTAGATCTCGACCGACTTCAGCAACTCCTTCACCGAATCCCGGCTTTCCGCCTTCTTCTTGATCTCCGCCGCCTTCGCCGCCTGCTCTTCCTGCGTTTTCTTCTCCGCCAGGCGCTTGGGCACCGTATAGGCGACAAACGCCATCAGAGATCCGAGCAGCGCAAAGGGAATGACCGGAAGCCCCGGCACGATCGCCAGGATCCCCATCAAAACGGAGGCCACGAACAGCGCGCGGGGGTAAAGGCCGAGCTGACCGAGAACCGCGCTTTCCGCCCTGCCCCGCGTTCCGCCCTTGGAAACGAGAAGATCGGCCACAAGAGAGACGATCAAAGCCGGGATCTGCGAAACCAGACCGTCGCCGACCGACAACTTGGTGAAGACGTCGGCGGCCTAGGACACATCCATGTCGTAACGCGTCACGCCGATGACGATGCCGCCAAGGATATTGACGGTGGTGATGATCAGACCGGCAATCGCATCGCCGCGCACGAACTTGGAGGCACCGTCCATGGCGCCGAAGAAAGAGCCTTCCTCTTCCAGTTCATACCGGCGGCGCTTCGCCTCCTTCTCGTTGATGAGGCCCGCGTTCAGATCGGCATCGATAGCCATCTGCTTGCCGGGGATCGCATCGAGGGTGAAGCGCGCGCCCACTTCCGCGATACGCGTTGCGCCCTTGGTGATGACGAGGAAGTTTACGATCACCAGGATTACAAAGACGATCAGATCGATGACGAAATCGCCGCTCATGACGAATTTCGAAAAGCCGTTGATGATGTACCCGGCCGCGGTCGTTCCCTCAAAGCCATGCGCCAGGATCACGCGCGTCGTCGCGATGTTGAGCGACAAGCGCAGCATCGTGACGAGCAGCAGGATCGTGGGAGAGGAGGAGAAATCGAGCGGCTTCTAGATCCACAGCGCGACCATCAGAATGAGCGTGGAAAACGCGATGAACAGCGCAAGCCCCACATCGATCAGGAACGAGGGAACCGGCAGGAACAGGATCGTCAGAACGATGATGATACCGATGGCAAAACCGATATCTCGACGGCTTTCCTTGATGATTTCGGTGGGGACGGTGGCCCCTATCACGGACATGCCATCTCCTCTTGAGCGCTTTTCGTTGAAACGACTATTGCCAGCTCAAGCTTGCGCGAAGGTGGCGTGGGGGGGGCGAGGTGCCGAGGGGGGCTAAGGCACATGCAGCCATCCTTCGATACGGCGCGCTGCGCTTCCTCAGGATGACGTTGTGTGTGTTGGGGAATTGAGCGCGACCGCCTGGAGAGGGCGTGCGTCCGGAAGCGTCTCAATGGACGGAGCGCAACGGGCACGTTTTGCCCCTGACTGTCATCCCCGCGCAGGCGGGGACCCAGTACCCCCCCAGAATCCGGTTATCGAGCAAGAACCACGCACGCCTCTGGAATGCTGGATCCCCGCCTGCGCGGGGATGACAATAGTGCGTGTGGGGTTTGCCTCGACATACTCAGACATCGGCATGTCCCGGCACCAAACGCCGAGATCGGCTCCGCGTTTCATCCCTCACGACGTCATCCTGAGGAGCCGTCATCAGACGGCGTCTCGAAGGATGGGTCGCTTGTTCCGCCCCGCCAATCCCCCGCCTAGAACCCGCTTTCGATGTGCGAGTAGGCCAGCGCGGTAAAGCCGTAGATCTGGCCGCCGATGAAGGGACCGGCGATCACGATCATCACCAGGATGGCGACGATCTTCGGGATGAAGGTCAGCGTGACCTCCTGCACCTGGGTCAGGGCCTGCATCAGCGCGATCGTCACGCCGACGACCATTGCCGGTACGATCGCCGGGGCGCGGCCCCGACGATGATCGTCCAGATCGCGCTGCGCACGAGATCGAATGCATCTGCCTCGTTCATCAGGAGAATCGCCACCCCCGCGCCGAGCAGGATGCCCGAACCGTCTTCCAGGCCCAGCACGGTGCCGTCGCTGTAGACCGATGACGCCGGTCGTGCCGTCCGCAGCGGTCGCCGTACGGCCGATCAGGTCGCCGGTCTGCGAGAACGTCGCAAGCTGGGAGAGCTGCTCGGTGGAATCCATCGGATCGGTCGGATCCTGATTTTTCATCTGCTCGATCATCAGCGTCAGGAACGCATCGTAATCCAGCGTCAGATCTTCCAGCGAGGACGACGTGCTCGTCGAGGTCGTCGTCGTGGTCGAATAATCCGTGGATGTGGTGATCATTTTCGCTGCTCCTCTATGCCGTGCGGACGGCCGAGCCGTCGGACTTTTTTCCCATGATCACCTCCTCGATCCCGTAGAGACCGCGAATGATCTTCATCGTATCGAAATAGCGTTCCGCTTCCAGCATCAGCCCCACCTAATCGAACCCTTCCAAGCTCTCCAGGTTGGAGAAAGCCTTCTGAGCCGCCGAAATCAGCGATTTCGCCAGATCGCGGGCAGTTTCCACCGTCGCGGGATCCATCAGCATGGTCTGGAACACGAAGTAGATCTGGCGCAGCGGCGTATGGGTCTCATGCGGCTGGATCACATGCCCCTCCAGCAGGAACACCGCATCGCTCATCAGTTCGACCGTGGTCTTGCGGTTGAACCGCAACACGGCTCCGTTGACGAACAGCCGTTCGCCCGTCTTCAAAACGAGGTTGATGGATTTCGTCATGCCAGCCCGTCCCGGATCGTCGCGTTGATTTGAATAAGTTCGTCGAAATTGTCCGAGCGCTCGTTGAGGATGGACTCCAGCTCCTTCATCACCCAGAGCCCGATCGAGATCAGATCGGTGCGAAGCGATACGGGCAGCTCGTTCTTGTCGCTTTCCAGGTCGTCGATGAAATAGGCCCAGACACGGCGGGTGTTGTACAAGGCTTCGATAGCCTCCTTCGATCGCCGACCCTTTTCCTTCACTGATGTGAGCTGCTCGACGATCATTCCCATTGCCTGCCTCTCGTTTCCGCGCGTATCCGCGCAGAATTCATCGAGCGTTTCGGCATACGAGAAGTTGTACATAGACGCATCTTTACCTGTGGGCGCCGCCCCCGGTCGCAAAACCGGGATCGGCCCCTTCGAAAACTCAGAGGTAGTTGATCAGGCTGAGTTCGGAGAGCCGAGCCGTGACCGTGTAGGTCGTTTCCATCTGGGTAACTGCAGTTTCTAGAAGAACCGCGGTTTCGGTGGTGTCGACATTCTCCAGTTCAACGATGCGCTCGTTCAGAATGTCGGTCTGGATGGCCAGCCGTTCGCTGGCATTGGAGACGCGTTCCTGAGCAGTTCCGAGATCCACCACGATGTCGGTAATCCCGGCGATCGCTTCGCCCAGAAGTGAGATCTCCTTCTCGATGATCGCACTGTAGGCGCCCTCGCTGAGGCCCTCCGTCCCCAGATCCGCGACCATGGTAAAGGCCTCGGCAAGCTGCCGGAACGCCTCCTCATTGGCGCTGACGGAAGTCTCCGCCAGTTCGCTGGTGGAAATCCGGCTGCGGATGCTCTGGTCCGAGGCGCTCGACCAGTCCGTGCCCCAGGCCGGATCGTCGAACAACGCCGCGAAATCGGTATCGAGGAAGTTTTCCATTTCCGTGGCGCTGATGCTCGCAGCCGCCGCGTCATTCTGTGCAAAGCCGAAATAGTTTAGGAAGGCCGTGTCGACCGCCGTCTGGTTCGATCCCTCAGGCGTCCCGTAATACTCGACGATCGGGCTCACGTCGGTGTTGAGACCGGCAAAGATGTAGCTGCCGTTCAACTGGGTGTTGAGCCGCGAAACCAGCAGATCGAGCCCGGCCTCGTCTTCGCTCTGCGCGACCGCCGCGCTGCCGGAACTGTCGGAGACGCCGACGAGCGTGGACAGGAAATCCTCCGCCGTAGACACAAGATCGGCGAGCGCGGCCTGGCTGACGTCGAGACGGTAGGCGACCAGGGCATTGGTGTCCATGATCGCGTTGAGACGATTGTATTCGGAACGAAGCATCACCGCCTCGCCCGTGCCGCTTCCCAGATCGAGCCCCACATCCGCCTTGCGACCCGTCGAAAGCTCTGTCTGCAGCTTTGCCAGATTGCTCGCCTGCTGCATCAACACGCTTCGCGAGGAATTCGACAGGGAATAGGAAGAAACAAAGGTCGTTTTCATCGCGACTACTACCTTATGGTTGAGAACAGGTCGTCGAACATTTCGTCGACCGTCGCTATCATTTTGACCGCGGCGGAGTAGCCACGCTCGATATCGAGAAGAAGCATCATTTCCTCATCGATATTCACGCCGGTTGCATTGGATAGGGATTCCGCCGTGCGCTCAACGATGACGGTTTGGACCTCCAGATCCGCATCCGACGACTTGCGCGCTGCTTCCAGCCAACTCACCGAGGAGGAGGCGAAGTCCGCCAGCGTATCGGTCGCATCCAGCTCCACGCCCGCATCGAACACCCGCGCCTCATCGAAGCCGTCGAGGTATTCCTGCAGGCGGTCCTAATAGGCCGCCAGATCATCCGTGTTGTAATCGTAGTCCGTGCCCGCCATGCCGCCGTCGCGCAGCAGATCGATATCGCCGCCCTGATCGGGATCGACCGCAGTTTTGATCTCGATGTCGCCGGCAAGATCGGTGACAAGCGTCGATGTGGTGGGAACCGCAGGACCACCAGAATAGGTGAACAGACTCGTCTGATCGGGCCCGCCGCCCCCGATCTGATCGCTTTCGGCAAAGGCCTCGATGAGCCCCCGCGCGATGGCATGCAGCTCCAGCATTTGCGCGACGGAGGAAAACTCCTTGCCGTGGTAATGGTGGTTGATCTGCATGCAGCCGAGATCGATCAGCGTCTTGCCGCTTTTTCGGGCGTTGTGGAACATCGCCTCCGCCTCGCGCGCCGAGGTCGCAAAGCGCGCCTTGCCCTCGATATTGAGCGCATAGGGCTGAAGGGAATCCTTGCGGCCCGTCTCCGTCAGACCGACCGAATAGAGCACGCCGAGGGGAACGCCATAGCGGCGGAAGCGGCGACCATCTCGCGTTCGCAGATGTTCATCGCGGCCCCCCCCAGTCGCAATCGGGATCAGGAAACTAGAGATAGAGAGAGCGACGGTCGCGCGAAGGCTCATCCGTGCCATGCGCACTCTTATCCGTCAGGTGATCGCCGTGACCGGCACTGCCGCCCTCACCTGCCCCCGATCCACCGTCGCCATTGCCGTTGGTAGTCGCACCGCCGGGCTGACCTTCGCCACGCCCGCCGTTCTGCCAGGACATCTGACCGGCATTCTGCGCATTGGACGCGGCCGTGACCTGGAAGGGCGAGCGATCGTCGCCCATAGCCTGAATGGTGACGTTATCGGCCTTGCATCCGGCGGCCTGCAGCATCCTGTCGAGCATGTGCTTGCCTTTCTGCAGCATCTCGACCGTCTGCTGATTGGCGGAGCGGACATCGACCTGCAACATGTCGTCGACCATCCGCATGGTGACGCGTACGGTGCCGAGTTCTTCCGGCTGAAGCTTGATCTCCAGGATCTTGACCATCGGGCCTGAGGTCTGCGTGCCCGCCATCGTGCTCTCGAGCAGATTGGCAGCCGCACCCGTCTGCGTCCCCGGCATGATGCCGAGCGGCTTCGTCACGGCTTCGCCCACCTGCTGGATCGGCGGAATGCGCATGGAGGGCGCGAAATGGGTTTCCTGGCGCACGACGTCGATCGACTCCGCCGAAATGCGTGAGGACGATCCGGACGACGTCTCCATCGACTTCGCGTTGAGATCCACCGCTTCCGCCTTCACGCAGAACCGCGAGAAAAGCGTATCCAGTTCGCCATCCGAGGACATCTCGCCGTCAACGCCAGCCTGAGCGTTGGCGTCATTCTGGCCCTGTCCTTGAGAAGAGGCGCGCGAGGCGCCCGCCTCACCGGCCGTGGCCGTCTTGCCCTGAACGGCGAAGGAAAGCCTGGTCGCGAGATCGACGACGGTGGACATGGCCTGTGTCGCCGTGGTCGCCCACTGCCCCTTGGCCAAAGGTTCCGCTCCATCCTGAGATGAGGCGTCACCGTCTTCACCAATATCCGTGCCCGCATCTGCCCCGGCTTCCGAGGTTGCGGTCTTGCCGTCTTCCCCCTCGCCCTTCGTGCCCAACAGCGGGGCGAGAACGGAGGTCGACGGCATCTGACTGCTTTCCTCGCTCGACGCCGTTTCACCGCCAGCCGTTTGCGCGGCTCCCTTTCCGGCCCCGCCGTTCGATAACAGCCGTATAATCGCCGTGAAAGCGCCGTCGCCCCCTTTCTGCGCGTTCGACGCCCCCTTGGAGGTCGCGTCCGCTTCCACCAGCGTGCCCGGCATCAAAAGGCGCGCGATATCGAGCATCTTGACGGCTTCGACCGGATCCTCGTGAACGAGCAGCGCCGCACGCACCAGCGCGACCTAACCGCCGAGCCCGTGTTCCATCGTCAGCGGATCGAAATCCTGGAAGGCATTGCGCGCCTCTTCCGCCCGCCCCTCGATATAGGCAAGCGAACCGCGCATCAGGCGCTCATCCACCGCCGGTTTCGAATCGTAGCTCAGGAGCTTGCGCATCACCGCCGGATGACCGCCGCTCAACAGATAGGCGACTGCGGCGCGTGCATTGCGGGGAGATCCTGCCAAACCTCAGGAGCGGCATTCTCGAACACGGCCTGCATCAATTTCAGCAACACGCGCTGCGCGGCCTGCGCCTAGCTGTTGCCGTACGCCATCTGCCCCTGCAGCGATTGCAGCGTGCGCACCATCTCGAAGGGTTCCGGCGTTTCCTTTGCCGTGACGACGGCGCAATAACCAAGTGCGACCACCAGCCAGAAGCCGATCAGCATCGCCAGCGGGACGCGCATCCTTCGGGCAAAAGGGAGATATGCGGAGATCATGCCTTGTCTCCCTTGAACAGGATCTCGATGCGGCGGTTTGAGGCCGCAAGGGGAGATCACTCGGCACCTTCAGGTCATGATCGGCATACCCTTCCACCCGCTCCACGCACTTGGGATCGAAACCGCCGCGCATCAGCATGTAATAGGCGATATGGGCCCGCGCGGTAGAAAGCCGCCAGTTGTCATAGGTGCGCGAATGGAAGGGCCGCGCGTCGGTGTGATCGCGAATGATGACCTTGCCCCTGGAGGCGGAAAGCGTCTTGCCGATCTCTTCCATCAGCTTGACGAGCTGGGGAAGCGGTTCGGCCGAGCCGATGGCGAACATTCCGAAGTTCTTGTCGTCGGTCAGGTTGATCAGCAGCCCTTCGTCGGATTGTTCCACCGTGAGACGCGCCGCCACCTTGCCCAATGGCCCACCAGCAATCGCCGCAAGCTGCAACTTCAGACGCCGCGCGGTCTCATCCGCGCCAACCTTGGTGCCGGTATCAGTGTCGCTTGCGCCCACCAAACCGTTTCCGGCGCCCTTCCCGACTCCTTGTCCGACAACTCTGCCCGAGGCCTCGGCGGTTTTCGCCGTCACGACGTTTCCGGTTCCTTGCGCGGTGCCGCCGGGCGTCATCGTGTCGGCCCCGCTACCTCCGGCTTCTCCGGCAACCGCGGCATCCTTCGCCGCCAACTGCAACAGCAGATCCGGATTGGGTTTGCACCGGGGCTCACCGGGCTGCGCCTTCGTCTCGACCGCATCGGAGGTTTTCGCATCTGCAGACATCTCCGACGCCACCACCTTGCGGATCTTCGCGCGGCCCTCGTCTTCCTTCTCACCCTGGGGCGTGAATTGCCAATAGAGTGGATCGAACGGATCGCGATAGGCATGGCCGCCCTTGTCCACCTTTACGCCAAAGCCGACCTTTTCCGACGAAATCCCGGCCGCCGCCGTCGCGGGAACGGAATCCGAAAGCTTGTCCAGAACCGCATAGGGGTTCGAGAAACGGGCCTCTTCCGAATAGGCCTGAACATACTGACCATCGGCCGGCGGGCTTCTCGTGTCCGCGGGCTTGTTGCCTTGCGCAGAGGTCTGAGCGGACTCATTCCGCGTGGCATACATGACAGACGGATCGAAATCCTTTTCCATCCCCGCATTGCCTTGCGGCCGGTCGCGGCCTGCCTCGTTCGTCACCCCCGTTCTTGTCCGGGTCGTTGAGCTCTTTGCGATTGGGTGACGTGGCGGCCAGATTGACCGGGTTGAAATACTGCGCGACGCTCTTTCGGACATTCTCGTCGGTGACGTTGATCAACCACATCACTAGAAAGAACGCCATCATCGCCGTCATGAAGTCGGCATAGGCGATCTTCCACACGCCGCCCTTGGGATGGTCCTGAAACAGCGGCGGGCGACGGCGAACGATCACCAGCTCGGAGGGGGCGCTCTGCGTCATGCTTTATCCTCTTGCGCGTCTTCCAACCGGCGCAGCCAGGTGCCCAGTTGTGTTTCGATCGTCGTGTCGTTGATCGACACGTAGATCTCGATGCCGTCGACCGGCTCAAGACGGATCCCCGTGCCCTCATCGCCCAGGCATTCCTCAAGCCGCCGCAGCAGCCGTTCCGGCCCGCGCACGACGAGGCTCGTGCGCTTGTGGGAACCCAGCAGATCCTTCAGATTGTCAGCAAAAGCCTCGACCACATGCGCGGTCGCCGCTTCCTTGAGAAAGGGAGAGATCAGATGGGCGACCACATCGATCACGCGGTTTTCAAGATCCTGCACGCCCTTGACGATCGAGGATGCAAGGCGCTCGCCCAGTTCCTCCTCGAACTTGGTGCTGGTCATGTCTGCCTCTTCGCGAAGCCGCTGCTTTTCCGCCAGAAGCTTCTCCTCGAAGGCCGCCTCGGCATGCAATTGGGCGAAGGCGGCGACCGAAAGGTTCGGCAACCGCGCGGCGATCGTATCCCTCATAGGGCTGCCTCCGTCTCATACATCCACTGCTTGAGGATCGATGCCGCCTGCTCCTCGTCAATATCCGGGGGCGGTTCCAGCTTTTCTTGAGCGGCGACTGGTTAATCTTCTTGGTGAGGCCCTGGATCAGCAGGGTGTGATCCGACGGTGCCAGACGCGTCCCCTCGCTGTCGCCGCCTATCCGGCTTTACCCGCAGGCAACGCCTCGAATTCGGAAACCTGAACCGCGATCTCCTTCGGCGGCACCAGAGCGGCGAGCGCCGGGTGAAGACCGAACCAGACCAGCATTCCGGCAACGATCAGGATCGTCAGGGCGTTGACAACATTGCCGGACTGGCGCACCAGCAGCTCGACTAGCGAGATTGGCGGCACCGGCTTCATGTCGCGGCTGTTGGCGATGAAATCGACCATCGAGATCGTCACCGTATCGCCGCGCTCGGCGTTCGCGCCGGCAGCGGACGAGACGATCTGCTTGATGTCGGCAAGATGAGCCTCGACGACCTTTTCGCCCACATTGTCGCCGAGCGTCTCCATCATCCGGGCCTTGTCGACCAGCACGGCGATGGACAGCCGGTCGACCCGGTATCCGTCCTGCGCGGTCTCGATCGTCTTCAACGAAATCTCGTAGTTGACCGTGTCTTCGCGGCGGTTGTTCTCCTCGTTGGAGCGCTCGCCGGAATCCGACTGAACCGTCTCGTCGGGCAGGTTCTGCTGCACGGTGATCGGCGGCTCGGAACTGGCGTTCTGGACGCTCTCCTCCTCGCGCACCGTGCGCACGGAGCGTTCGGTGCGCGAATCCAGATCGTAGATCACCTCGTTGGTGTGCTTGCGATCGGTGTTCAGCGTGGCGGCAACCGACACCTCGAAGTTGTCGAGGCCGAGATAGGGGGGCAGAGTGGTGCGGATATTTTCCTGAATGCGGACGTTCACCGCCCCCTCAAGCGAGGCCATCATTCCTGCGGATGCATTGGCCGGATCCTTGCCGGTGGCAAGCATCGTTCCGCGCGTATCAAGCACGGTGACCTTTTCGGCCGTCATGCCGGGAACGGCGGCGGCGACCAGGTGGCGGATGGCTTCCGCCGTCTTCACGTCATCGGCGGATTCCGACCGGATCACAACGGAGGCGAACGGCGGCGGCTGATCGCGCCGGAAGGATCCCTTCTCAGGCATCACGATATGAACGTGCGCGGCACGCACGCCACTCATCAACTGGATCGCGCGTGCGATTTCTCCTTCAAGTGCCCGGACGCGGGTCACCTCCTGCATGAACGAGGTCAGTCCCAGCAAACCGATCTCATCGAAGAGTTCGTACCCGGCTTCCGCCCCGCGTGGCAGACCGCGTTCAGCCAGCAACATACGGGCCCACGCGGTGGAGGAATGATTGACGAAGACGGCGGAGCCTTCCGGATTGACGTCATAGGTGATACCTGCGTCCTGCAGGGCCGCACCGATGCGGCTGACATCCTCGCCGTCGAGCCCGGTATAGAGCGTGACCGTTTCCGGCCGACTAAGATAGTAGGCGCCGAAGCCGACCGTCATCATGGTGACGAGCCCGATCAACGCCATGGCGATGAGCCGTTTCGTTCCCAGTTCCTGAAGATTGGCCCAGAGCTTTTCAGCATCTTCGCGACCCGGCATCGAGCACCCCTGACAACGGTCGAATTGTTCGTTGGACCGACTATCGCCCCCCAAGCTTGCGCGGACATTGCGCGGCCTTTGGTTCATGGGCAGACGAGGTGCAGGCGGGCGCGAACACGAAAAAACCGTGCCGCCCCCGGTCAGGGGCGCGGCTCGTTTTCGGCCGTACTTGTTCGCTCAGATTGAGCTTACTGGAACAGCGAGAGGATGTTCTGGCTCGAAGAGTTGGCGATCGACAGCGCCTGAATACCGAGCTGCTGCTGAACCTGCAGAGCCTGCAGATGGGTCGATTCCTCGTTCATGTCCGCATCGACCAGCTGGCCGATACCGCGATCGAGGGCGCCCGTCAGAGCAGAGACGAACTCGTTCTTCAGCTTCACGCGGCTCTTGGCAGCGCCAAGGGCGGTCGCCGCATCCATGATCTCGGCCAAGGCGTCATCAACGTCGGTCACCATGCCCTCCAGGAGCGCCAGGTCGGCTGCCGAGTCGGTCAGAGCGGAGATGTCGATCGTGGCAACGGCGTTACCGTTGACCTGTGCCTTGTCTAGAATGCCCGACTGGTCGGCGTCATCGTAGAGTTCGGTTTCGGTGATATCGATCTGGATCTTCTCGATCGTGATCACACCGCTGTTGAGGCTGAACGAACCCACGACTTCCTTCGTGGCGTTGTAGGAAGCGTCGGAAGAATCCACCGACAGCCAGTTTTCGTTGTTGAAGACCGCGGAGTCGGCGATGGACCGCAGGTTGTCCTGCGGGGCATCGATTTCTTCCTGGATCTTCGCGCGATCCACGCCCGGCTCGGTGACCACCACGAGTTTCGCCTTGATCTCGTCGACGATGTCGACCGTGCTTTCCATGGCCGCATACACGGTGTCGAGCGTCGCGGCGCCGAGGCCGAGAGCGTCTTCCACCGCGGAAAGAGCCAGATTGTCGGAACGCATGGTCATCGCGATGGACCAGTAAGCCGCGTTGTCCTCGGCCGTCGAAACGCGATAGCCGGTGGAAATACGGTTTTGGACTTCCTCGAAAAAGCTGTTGGTTGCGCTCAGGGTCTGCAGCGCAGTCATCGCCGCAGCATTGGTCATCAAGCTAGCCATTATATGTCCCTTTCAAAGAAAAGATTGGATGGGACATACCGGGTTTGCACCGGTACGGCAGGGCGGCATCATGCCTTCGGATCTATGGGTTGGTTTGAGGATCCAACCTGCCGTGCTTAGGAGACTGACACGCCCACCTTGCGTGGACCTTGCCAGTCAGAAGAAAGACCGTACCAGATTCCCGATCAAAAGGTTCCATCCGTCAATCAGGATGAAAAACAGCGCCTTGAACGGCAGGGAAATCACTGTCGGCGGCAACATCATAATGCCCATGGACATGGTGATGATCGCCACGATCATGTCGATCATCAGGAACGGCAACACGATCAGGAAACCGATTTCGAAGCCGCGACGCAACTCCGAAATCATGAAGGCGGGGATAAGGACCCGCAGTTCCACCTCTTCCGGGCTCGACGCAGGCTTGTCCGTCACGCGGTTCGAGGCAAGATCGTCGAACAGCACAAGGTCGCGTTCGCGCACCTGCCCCAGCATGAACTCGCGGAAGAGCTGCGTGATCCGCGTATACGCCTCCTCCTCCGTGATCTCGTTCTGCATCAACGGCTCCACTCCGTCGTGCCAGGAGCGGTCGAAGGTCGGCGCCATGACATAGAAGGTCATGAACAGCGCCAGCAAGATCAGGATGAGATTGGCGGGCGTTGTCTGCAGCCCGAGGCCCGAGCGCAAAAACGACAGCGCGACAGCGAACCGTGTGAAGTTCGTCACCATGGTCAGGATGCCCGGCGCAACCGACAGGACCGTCAGAAGCGCGACGATCTGAAAGATTCGGCCGGCGGCACTGCCGTCGCCTTCGGGGATGAAACTTGAGAGATCGGGAACCTGCGCGACCGTCGCGGTGAGCGGCCACTATCATGGTGGCGAGAGCAAACCGCTTCATTGGATCACCAGGGATTCGAGAACCAGTTCGCGCACCTGCCCCTTGGAGCGGATCCTCGCGCGCTCATTGAGATATTCACGCAGGTGTTGCAGCCCCGCCGGCTCCCTCGATCTGCGAGAGCGTCAGCGTCTTCAAATAAGCGAGGATGTCCCGTTCCACCCGGCTGACCAGCAGGCTCGCTTCCTCGCTCGCCTCGTCCGTCAGGATGACGGAGACCTGAAACCGGATCCAGGTATCGCGCGGGGCGGCGAGATTGGTCACCATCGGCATCAGGGTGCGCAGTTGCGCATTGGTGCTGTAGACGGGATTGAAGCTCGTCTTGCGCGCCACTCCAGACGCATCGCGGGCAACGGAATCGCGTACCGTATCGACCATTTTCAGGCCGATCAGCCCGCCGGCGCCCGCGGCTGCCGCCGTCAGGAACACGAACCCGAAGATCATGCCGATGCGGCTCGACGTATCCGATCCGGTTCGCCGGATCGGCGCGGATAGTGTGTCGGACATGACGACCGATCTCCTAGAACGGGGAAATGATGTCGAAGAGCTGCGGGCCCCAGCCGGGCTGCTGCACTTCGCTGATGCGGCTGCGTCCGCCGTAGGAAATCCGGGCTTCGGCGATCTTGTCGTAGTCGATCGTGTTGTCGCCGCCGATATCGCGCGGACGCACGATCCCGGCCACGTTCAGGAGCCGCATCTCGTAGTTGACGCGCACTTCCTGCGATCCGGAAATGACAAGATTGCCGTTCGGAAGACGTTCGGTGACGATCGCCGCGACCTTGAGTTCGATCTCTTCGGAGCGGTAGATGGAGCCCTTGCCGGTCGAGGACGAGCCGCTGGATGCGTTGCCCGACACATCGACCGAGCTTGAATCGCTGTCGGCGTTGTATCCACCGCCGAGCCCGATATCGGTCGAAGAGCTGCGCTCGCGATCGGACGTGTTGTCAAGTTCCGCCTTGTCGTCGATGGCGATCTTGACGGTCAGCACGTCGCCGACCTTTCGAGCCCGCGGATCGCGGAAGAAGTCGGTGCGGTTCTCCACCCAAAGGGAGTTGTAGTCCTTGCGCTTCAGCGGCGCGAAGGTCTCCATCGGAATGGAGGTGAGCTGCGACTTCAGGCCCTCGCCCACGGCCGACATGCTCGGCTCGCGCCCGACATCCTTGAGCTGCCCGGCGCATCTGCCGAGCAGAATGAGCGGAACGATGATTGCGGAGGCGCGCATCACGAATCCTTTCCGAAGTCGGCGGCCGTCAGGCTCGCCATGCTCTGGGCCAGTTGCGCGGCTTGAGCTTGGAGAGCACCGCGACCGCGACATCCTCATCCAGGGTCGCAAGCTGCTGTGCGGCGGCATCGGTGCGCATGCGTCCGTAGATCGAGACCACGTGATCCTCGACGGCGGCCAGCACCTTGTTGCGCTTCTCCACCCATTCCTAGAACTGGGAGCGCTTTTCTTCCAGTGCTTCGATCTGTTGTTTCAGGGAGTCCTGCAAGGCCAGGAGTTTCCAGGTTTGCCAGGCGATCCGGGCTTCGGCTGTTGCGTCTACTGTATTGCGGCAATAGGCGGCCACGTCGCTCTCCTGGGTTTCGGCCAGTGCGTCGGCTTGCTGCGCGGCACTTGCTCCTTCAGGAGGCTTCTGCTCGGCAGCACCGGCAGAAGATGTCGCGACCAGTGCGGCCAGCGACACTGGAACACAGGCTCCCCCGGTGGATCGCAGAAATCATTGTCATCGACGCACCGTCTCTTCCGTTCTTTTCTCGACTTCCGGATCGGACTCATCCCGGCGCCAGACCGGCCCCCTTAAGCGGGCCATGAAGACCATGACCAATCTGGCTTGCGCGAAGCTGGGTATGGGAGAGGAAGGGCGGATTTGTACGGAGAACCGGATGGTCGGGAGCGGTAGGGCGAATATCTGAGCGCCCATGTTGCGTGAGCGACCTTGGGAACGGCCCCCTCACCGCAATATCAGCGTATGCCCCTGCGACCGCCCCCTCGCACAATTGTCATCCCCGCGAAGGTGGGGACCCAGTAACCACTGGGTTTTGCGAATTGAACGGCCTTGCCGGACAGGCGCAACGTCCTTTCCCCCCCAATTTCACCGCCATCATCCCCCGGCGAAGTCCGGGGGATCCAGCGTCCTCACCGTGACGCAGACTGCTGGATTGCCCGAACTTCGCCGGGTAATGACGATGGAGAGATGAGGTGTTTCGGGAACGTCGTTCGAAAACTTTCATGCAAATATTTTGCCGCCTAATTACCCGCAGCAAGGCGCAAACGAATCCCGGGCCGGAACAACACGCCTTCAGGAATGACATCGCCTGCGAACGGCGTAGCCCCTACTGGATCACCAGTTCCGCCTGCAACGCACCGGAGGTCTTAATCGCCTGGAGAATCGCGATGATCCCCGTCGGTTTCAACCCGATCCGGTTGAGACCGCGCACGAGCGTCTGAAGGTCGAGCCGCCGACAATCGCCATCCGGCCGCCCTCTCCGTTGGTATCGATGAAGGTTCGCGGCACGACTTGCGTATTGCCGCCCCGCGAAAACGGCGCGGGCTGCGAGATCTGCGGCGTCTCCACCACGCGAACCGTGAGATTTCCGTGGGTTACAGCAACCGTCGAAACCTGCACGTTCCGGCCGATCACTACCGTCCCCGTCCGCTCATCGATGACAACGCGGGCCGGTTGATCGGGCTGCACCAGCAACTCCTCGATCTCCGCGATGAACCGGGTCATGCCAAGACGCTTCGGCTTGCGCAGCACAACGGAGCGATAGTCGCGCTCACGAGCTACGCGCACCCCGTAGCGGTTGTTCGAATAGGTGTTGATCGCATCGGCGACACGCACGGTCGTACGGAAATCCGGATTGTTCAGCTCCAGTACCAGCGACGGGATATCCGCGAATCGGTCGCCGATCTCGCGTTCGATCACCGCGCCGTTGGGAATACGCCCGGTCGTCGGCGTGCCGTTGTCAAGATTTTCCGCTTCACCGGCCGCCTAATACCCGGAAACCGCGAGCGGCCCCTGGGCAAGCGCATAGACCGATCCGTCGGCCGCCATCAAAGGCGTCGCGATCAGCGTGCCGCCCTTCAGCGACGTCGCATCGCCCAGCGAAGAGACGCTGACATCCCGCCCTTTCCGATGAACGCCGGAAGCTCTACCGTAACAGCAACTGCCGCGACGCTACGTGTACGTAACCGCGTGTTACACACGTTTACCCGCATGCTGTCGCCGGAGCCGTTGAGCCCGATCCCCAGACCGTAGCCCACGAGCTGGTTCTCGCGCACGCCCTGGAGGCTGGCGATATCCTTGATGCAGGCCATCGAAAAGGCGGGAGGGACGGCCGTACCGATCGAGATCAGCACCGCGAATAGAAGAGACAGGATGCGCATCATTCGTTTCCTACCAGGACCATCCCGTCCGACTGAACGGTGCCGACGACGGTGGGCCCACTGTCGAGATTGCGAACCTTGATCAGGTCCCCTGCATCGCCTCGACCTGCGCCACGATGATCAACCCGCTGTCATGGAAGACGAGCCGTGCCGGCTGTCCGCGCTTGACGAGCTGCGGAGCGGCCACCGCGTTGAGCGGAATCGGCTGACCCGGCAGCAAGGTGCGCCGGACCTCCATGCCATCGAGTTCCGAACGGCTGACCACCACGGCGAACCGCTGCACGGTCGCTTCGGGGAACTTGCGCTCGACGAGGAGCGTCGGCACGATGGCGTCGCCGGGATGGATGGTGACGCGTGGCACCGGCAGATCGACGCCGGCAGCAACCGGACCGGTGCCGAGGACGCCTGCCCCCAGCCCGCCGAGTACCAGGGCCAGCATCCGCGTGGCCCGCGCCCTTGCGCGAAATCCCGTTGCTTTCGCCGAACCGAACATGATCGGCTCCCTTCGCTTATCCTCGCCCAGAACCGGCGTCCTAGCGGATGCCGTTGGTGACGGCGCTGGCCATTTCGTCGGTCGCCTGAATCACCTTGGAGTTCATTTCGTAGCCGCGTTGCGCAGTGATCCGCTCCGTGATCTCCTTGACCGGATCGACATTGGAGCTTTCCAGATAGTTCTGTTGGATGATGCCGAAGCCCGGATCGTCGACCGGCGCGCCGGAAGCGCTCGTCTCGCGGAAGAGATTGCCGCCGACCGGCTCGAGGCCTGCGCCATTGGCAAAGATCGCCAGCGTGATCTGCCCCAGTTCCCTGGGCTCCACCTCACCGTCCACGGTGGCGTAGACCTGACCGGACTCGTTGATCGTCACCTCGACGGTTTCATCGGGAAAGACGATCGCCGGTTCCACCGTTTAGCCGTCGAGGGTCACGAGCTGGCCTTCGTCGTTCTTGTTGAACGACCCGGCCCGCGTATAGAGCGCCTCGCCGTCCGGCCCGGTGATCTGGAACCAGCCCCGGCCGTCAATTGCGACATCGAGCGGATTATCCGTATTGATCAGGCTGCCCTGCTCGTGCAGCTTGCGGATCGCGGCGGTGCGCACGCCGAGGCCGAGACGAGCGCCTTCCACACCACGTCCTCGCCGCCACGGTTCGGCACGCCCTGCAACCGGTCGACCTGATAGAGGAGATCTGTAAACTCCGCCCGCGCCCGCTTGAAGGCGGTCGTGTTCATATTGGCGATGTTGTTGGCGATGACCTCAAGATTGAGCTGCTGGGCGCTCATTCCTGTCGCCGCGATAGCCAGCGCTTTCATGCTTCAACTCCTGATCAGATCCGCCCGGCCCCTTGTGGGGGCTCACGGCGGGGAATTCGTATGGTGTTCGGGGATCCGACGAGCTTCGTCAGATCGCCATGCGGACAACTTCCTGATAGGCGGAGACGACCTTGTCGCGGATGGCGATGGTCGTCTGCAGCGTGGTTTCCGCCGCCATGACCGCTTCGGCCACCTGCTGCGCCGACGCCTTGCCCGAAACGCCCGAAATCGCAGCCGCTTCGCCGACCTTCAGGGTTTCGATGGCGTCCATGGACACATTGGCGAGCGCATCGAAAAAGCTGACATCGCTAGCCTCCTGAGCACCGGAAACCGCCGCCGTCGGCTGGCCGTACTGTGTCTTGGAAACCTTGCCCGTCCCGCCGTCGGTGACGGTCCGCAGGGCGTCGATTGCGTTGATCATCACGAATTCCTCAGAAGGTCGATCGTGTACATGACCATCGAGCGGATCTGCGTCATCATCTTCAGGTTGGCTTAATAGGACCGATTGGTCTCGCGCATGTCCGCCATCTCAATGAGGAGATTGACGTTCGGCTTCTTGACGTAGCCGTCCACGTCCGCGACCGGGTTGCCCGGCTCGTATTCGATACGGAAGGGAGAATCGTCCGTGCCCACATCCTTGACCTTGACGAGGTCGGCGGAGGCGACGCGGCTGAATTCGTTCTCGAAGGTCACGGTCTTGCGCCGATAGGGATCGGATCCAGCGGTCTTGCCGGTCGAGTCCGCATTGGCGATGTTTTCGAAAACGACGCGCATGCGCTGCGACTGGGCGTGAAGCCCCGAGGCCGCGATTTTCATGGATGCGCTGAGTGGATCCACCATGGCTCTATCCCTTCACGGCCGCGAGTGTCATGCGATGGAATGATTTGAGGATGTTGGCGGTCAGGGCGTGAAGCTCGTTGACCTCCGTCGCCTTGACCATCTCCTCCTCGACCGAAACGGAATTGCCCGAGTAGCTGACCTGCCATATATCGACCTTCTTCAGATCCGTGCTTTCGCTGGTCGCCGCAACGCCGCCCATATGGCCGTCATGGGTGGCGACCATCGGCATGGCCATGTCGTCGAAGATAGCTGTGAACGGGGTCACGTCCTTGGCCCTGAAGCCCGGCGTATTGGCATTGGCGATGTTTTCCGAAATCGCCGCCTGACGAACCGAAAGCCAATCGTTGCGTTGAGACGCCAGGATAAAGAGATAAACAGGTTCCACGGACACTCTCCGGAATTCCGCACGATAATCGCGTTGTCGGATACCGGTTTATGTGTCCAAGCTTGTCCGAGGCTGGTCGGGCCGATACCGCAAGGCCGAACGGGGAAAAGAAAGCCCCCAGCCGGGGCAATCGGTCGGGGGCTCATCAATGTAAGATCGGGGGGCGGTTACATGAGCCGAAGGCTCGGCGTTTCGCACAACCAGCCGCTGCACTCCCCCGATTGCGTCACGTCAGGGTCCCCGCTCTCGGGGGCCTCGCTCTCAGGGTCGTCCGGGTCCGTCAGACCGGTATCGCGGAAAACCATGCAGCGTTCGTCGTCCACGTCCTCGACGGAAAGACACAACTCGTAACCATCTTCGGCAAAGACGATCGTCGCGCACAACTGACGCGTTGCCCCTTCCGGCAGGATGCAGAACGACTCTCCGGGCGAGGAAACATATGAATCCGAAGGCTCGCCGTCCTGCGCCTTTGCGCCTGTCCCACCCATACCGAGCACCAGGATGGCCACGGCCATATATCGGATCATCCTCATGGCGGATAACTCCCGTTCCAGCGCTCAGATCACCGGCCGAAGGACCGCTGGTAGTGCCGTCCGTTCGGTCCAACGCCCCTGACGGTGCACGAGCCGGTTGCCGAATTGCAGTGGCGAAACCAGGTCGCAGACGCCCCGCCGGGGCCTTCGACATAACGTCCAGAGACGCAATTGCCATTCCTGCAAGCCGCACCTTGCATCGAACTCCCGCCATTATTAGGTCTCGACCCTCGAGTATAGGTCTCGACCCTCGAGCCCCCGGCATAGGCGTCGCCCTGCGTGCAGGTCCCGCGCGTCGTCACGTGAGGAGACGTCGTTGCCGGATTTCCGCCCGAAGGAGGATTGCCCGCATGGGACGGAGGTGGCGGATTGCCTCCGTGGGACGGGGGGCGGATAGGAATTCCAGTGCGAATGCCAGGCGTATCCGCGATAATAGGTGTCCAAGTAGGCGCGGCTGAAACCGACGATCGCCACACCGACCGCGACCGCGGCGCCCGGTGTCAGAACCCTCGTTCCGCCCCCATAGACGACACGGAGATAGGACGCGAAGATCCAGCCCCGCGCCGCCCGGCGAACCCGACATCGCACCATGTGTAGCCGGCGAGGCACCCGTAGGTTACGACATTAGCCCCCTGGGGCAGGACGATGATCACGGGATACTGGGTCGACGGTCCCGCACGAATGTTGACGTTGGCGGTCGCCAGCGACACGACCGCCGCATCCGCAGACGTCGCAACGACGGCCCCTGCGTTCAATGCGACGGCAACGTCAGCCGTCGTCAGATATCTTTTCATGAGAAAACGAGTCCTCTTCATCAAAAGCTTCGCCACCGGCGAACCCAGAAGCGAGAAAGAACCCAAAGGACTAGAAACGGCGCGTAAATGCGCGATAACGCCCGCGTATCGTTTTGTGGCGAAATGTTTCAAAGACGAAAACGGCCGCGCCATCAAAAAGATGGCACGGCCGTTTCCTCATATATCAACGCGAGCCGGCGCTGAGTGCGCTAGCGCACCAGAATGTTGCTGAACTGCCAGGGATCGTCCCCATCGAGATCCTCGGGAAACAGTCCCGGACGATCGTCGAGCGGCGTCCAGTCGGTGTAGTAGCCTTTCACCGATCCCAGATACGGTGTCTGGATTTCCAGGCAGCGCTGGAAGTCCATTTCATCCGTCTCCACGATGCCCGCGTTCGGATTTTCCAGCGCCCAGACCATCCCGGCAATGACCGCCGAGGTCACCTGCAGGCCGGTTGCGTTCTGGTAGGGCGCGATCTCGCGCGTTTCCTCGATGGAGAGCTGCGAGCCGTACCAGTAGGCGTTCTTTTCGTGACCGTAGATCAGTACGCCCAGTTCATCGATGCCGGAGGTGATTTCGTCTTCCTCGAGAAGATAAAACGTGTCCTGGATCTTGCCCGCACGGCCGAAAAGCTCGTGCAGTGAAAGAACCGCGCAGTTGGCCGGGTGATAGGCGTAATGACAAGTCGGGCGGTACACCGCCTCCCCGTTCTCGCGCACCGTGTAGTAGTCGGCGATCGAGATCGACTCGTTATGGGTCACCAGGAAGCCATATTGCGCTCCGGGCGTCGGGCACCAGGTGCGCACCCGCGTATCGGCGCCGGGCTGTTCCAGAAAGATCGCCGCCCCGCAGCCGCCCTCATGGGTGACCGCGTTTTTTGGCATCCACTTCTCGTGCGTACCCCAGCCGAGCTCGGAGGGCTGAAAGCCTTCCGCGATGAACCCTTCAACCGACCACGTGTTCCAGAATTCGTCGAGTGGCTTTGTCTTGTCGGCCACCTGCGTATCGCGTTCCGCGATATGAACCCCCTTGACGCCGAGATCGCGCATCAGCGCCGCCCAGCCTTCGCGGAAGGTCGGGACGTCGGCCGTATGGCCGGTATCGCGGGCGATATCCATCAGCCCCTGCTTGACGAACCAGGACACCATGCCCGGATTGGCCCCGCAGCACGAAACGGCCGTCGTGCCACCCGGATTGCTGCGCTTTTCCGCGCGCACCGCCTCACGAAGCACATAGTTCGTGCGCGCCGCGTTGCCTGCTTCCGCGTTGAAATAGAACCCCAGCCACGGCTCGGTCACCGTGTCGATGTAAAGCGCTCCAATCTCGCGGCACATCCTCATGATGTCGAGCGAGGAGGTGTCGCACGAGAGATTGACGCAGAAGCCCTGCCCTTCGCCTTCGGTCAGCAGCGGCTCCAGAACGTCTCGGAAATTCTCCGGCGTCAACGTCGTGTCGCGATAGCGATACCCGCACTCATCCACGAGCTTGCGGTGCACCGTCTCCGGCGAGATGACCGTAAAGCGGTCCTTGTCGAATTTGAAATGACGTTCGATCAGGGGCAGCGTGCCCGACCCGATGGATCCAAGTCCGATCATCACGATCGGTCCGGTTATGGTGGCGTGAACAGGCCAATCGGCCATCGCTGTCCTCCGTTTTCATTTCTGATTGGGGTGCGGCGCAATACTCACCGCCATGGAGAGGGAACCGGACGGTACCGGTTTCCGGCCAGGTGAAAGGGCTTGTTTCCCAAAAGGTAAAACAAGGCTTAGGCAAGCCCGTTCGACCCTGTCAACTTGCAAGCCCGGATTAGACGCGAACGGCCGGCAATTCGGACGCCCTGACGCACGAAAGACGGCCGCAGGGATCGCGACCGCCCTCTTGCAAGGCGTCTACACCGGCTCCTCGGGTGGAAGGCGTCTTAGCAGCAAACCGGCGACCAGGGGGCGCGATGGACCGCAGCGGTCGCGGCATCGCCGATCGTCCAATGCGGATCCCGCAAGAGGAGCGGCCGCACGAAGCGCCCGTGGCACCCTCGAGGATCCCGTCGGAAAGCTCCAGAGCCAGCAGGCGACGCTGCTCGTAGGCACCGGGCATGGACAGACCGCCGGTGTGGAGGGCGGTAAAGCCGAAGCGCTCGTAATAGGCCGGATCGCCGACCAGAATCACCACCTCGTGTCCGCCGACAGCGGCCCGGTTCAGCGCCATGCGCATCAACCGGCCGCCGACGCCCGTGCCCTGAAGCACGGGAGACACCGCCAGCGGGCCCAGCAGCAACACGGCCCGGCCATCGCCGGTTTCCGCCCGCCACAGGCGCACGGTACCGACGAGTTCGCCTTCTTCCATCGCGGAGAGCGCGATTTCGGGAAGTCTGCCCTCCCGCAGCCGTTCGGACGGCTTTTCAAACCGCGCCGCCCCGAACACCTCGTCGAGCAGATCTTCACGCGCCGCGACGTGCCACGACGCCTCATCAATGACATCGATCATCGCACCAGTCCTCAACCGATCAGATGACGTAGGCGGCGAGCGGCGCAAAGCCGTTGAAGCCGACCGACGAATAGGTGGTCGTATAGGCGCCGCAGGCCTCGATCAGCACCTTATCACCGATGGACAGAGACACCGGCAACTCATAGGGCGTCTTCTCGTAGAGCACATCGACGCTGTCGCAGGTCGGACCGGCGATCACGCAGGGCTCGGTCTCGTCGCCGTCGCGCGGCGTGCGGATCGGATAGCGGATCGCCTCGTCCATGGTCTCGGCGAGCCCATGAAACTTTCCGATGTCGAGATAGACCCAGCGCAGGCTGTCCGTATCAGACTTCTTGGAAATCAGCACGACCTCGGCCTCGATCATGCCAGCATTGCCGACCATACCGCGGCCCGGCTCGATGATCGCCTCCGGCAGACGGTTGCCGAAATGACGAGACAGCGCGCGGAAGATCGCCTCGCCGTAGCTTGCAACGCCCGGCATCTTCTTCAGATAGCCGGTCGGGAAACCGCCACCCATGTTGACCATGGAAAGACGGATGCCGTGCACCGCCATTTCACGGAAGACTTCGGCGGCCGATGCAAGCGCGCCGTCCCAGGCTTCCAGGTTGGACTGCTGCGAGCCGACATGGAAGGAAACGCCGTGCGCCACGAGACCGGAGCGATGGGCCAGTTCCAGCACCTTCGGCGCCAGCGCTGGGTCGCACCCGAACTTGCGCGACAGCGGCCAGTCGGCGCCGGCACCGTCGCACAGAATGCGGCAGAAAACCTTGGAGCCAGGTGCCACGCGGGCGACCTTCTCCACCTCGGCTTCGCAATCGACGGCGAACAGGCGCACGCCCAGCTCGAAGGCGCGCTCGATGTCGCGTTCCTTCTTGATGGTGTTGCCATAGGAGATGCGCTCGGCAGTTACGCCGGTGGCCAGAACCACCTCGATTTCGCCAACCGAGGCGCAGTCGAAGCACGAGCCTGCGCGCGCCAGAAGATTCAAGACCTCCGGCGCCGGGTTTGCCTTCACCGCGTAGAAAACGCGGCTGTCCGGCAGAGCGCAGGCGAAGGCGTCATAGTTTTCTCGGATGACGTCCAGATCGACGACGAGGCACGGTCCATCATCACGTCGGGTACGCAGAAAATCACGGATGCGCTGGGTCATGTCTTGCCCAATCCACTTCATGAATCACGTCGCAGGGTGCGGACGTGACGGCGCCTTGCCAGCGCTTTGGAGACGCGAGCAATAGCTGCAGCTCATCGCGCGGCCGGTCGAGCTGACGGATCAGAATCCGGGAGCTGTCCCGCGTGTGATGCCTTGGCTTGGAAAGGATGAACTTTCCGTACGGCCGGCAAGGAGGTAATAAGTGCCTCTTCAGTGACCCCGGGCGTTGGAAAACCCGGAAGAGACCAAAAAAGCCCTCTTACGTCGTTGCTTTAAGCCGTCCGGTGTGTCGCAACCCGGCGCTCCCTCTCGAGAAGGACGTACGCCTAATTCCTGTCACGACGGCCCTTGTTCAATTTGTGGACGACCACGGGCACGTGCGAATTTGGGCAAGCTCAACTTTGCGAATTTTGAATCCAATTGCAAGAGGGAATTCACGTCCCGATCAAATTGCGCATCTTTCTTCGACGAAGGTATATCATATCTTTCAATTATTTATTCATCAATCATAATAATTTTTACCAAAATTCCGCACGCAAGTGGATACGTACTTCCCCTATACAAACGATTTTCAACCGTCTTATTTATTTATATAGTAAAATATCCTATCCGTTTTGTAGGAAGCGTTCATGGATTTCCATGGATCAAAACTCTCATTTCAATTCTATTTTTGTAATTATTACTTCTTTTTTCTTATCTTTATTGAGATACGGGCGATGCGCGCTGTCTCAATCAGCCGGCGATGTGGGAAGGTAATCGACGGAGATGCTCGCGATGGCGTGGATTCGCAAGCTGGCGATTAGCAAGCGGAAGCTGATGCATGTCATCAAGCTCGCTCGCAAGGCAAGCCACTTGCCGGAAGCTCCCCGCAAACCGACGCCGACGCCTCCGATGCGTCCTTTCTCCCCAACGAGGAGTTGCGCCTTCACATCGAGAATCTCGACGCCCCGTTCCAGCACGACCTGCTGGCGCTGGCGTGGTTCGGACGCGAAGAAGCCTCGCCCGGCGATTAAGATGATTTCGTGCTCGATGCGGAACGCGCCTGGACGCGGGCAACCGCCGCCCATCTAGCGGCCATGCCGGGAATCGACGCACATCTGGAATACGCCGTTGCGACCCTTGAAAACGCCGAATAGTCAGGCCGCAACCGATCTTCCAGCGACTGGAGCCTGTCGGAAAATGCGCCCGGCGCATTCTCGACGACACCGTGCCCGGGAACCGGAACTGTCTATTCCTACAGGAGATCCTTCAAGGCCAGCACAACGATTTCCGTTTCCGCCCTCAAATGGCTGAGGTCGAGATGCTCGTCGGCCCCGTGCGCATTGACTTCCATGAGTGAGTGCGGCCCTGCGCCATAAAGCACGGTCGTAACGCCCGCTTCGCAATAATGGCGGGCATCGGTATAAAGCGGCGCGCCCTTAGCGCCGATCGGCTCGCCCATAATGGCTTCGGCCGGAATGGAAATCGCCTTCACCAGCGTATCGGTGCCCTCGCACGGACGCAGCGGCTCGGCCAGCATGATCCGGCGGCACTCCACCTCGATGCCGTCCGTCTTGGAAACTGCGGCCTAGATAAGATCGTGCAGCGCACTTTCAACCTCCAGCCCGTTTTCCTCCGGAATGAGACGCCGGCCGATGCGCAGCGTGACGCGATCCGGCACCACATTCGTGTTGATCCCGCCATTGATGAGCCCGACGGTGAGCTTCGGCGTATCGATTCCCGCTTAAGCCGCTCGACATGGTCAAGTAATCCTCGCCGCTCCGCATAGAGTGCGGAGAGTATCGGAACCGTCACCTCCAGCGCATCCGCCCCCGCCTCCGGCATCGCCGCATGCGCCTGACGGCCGCGCACGACCACTTCCAGATGCAGGCACCCGTTATGCGCGGTGGTCACAGCATAGGAAAATCCGGCAGAAATGGCGTAATCCGGCTTGGTGAATTCCTGCTCCAACAGCCATTTCGGCCCGACTAAGCCCCCCGCTTCCTGATCGTAGGTGAAATGCAGTTCCACCGCGCCGTTCAGTCCTTCCGGCTCCGAGATCAGCGCCAGCAAGGCGAAGGCATAGGTGGCGAAATCGAATTTGCCGAACGTCACGCCGCGCCCACAGAGGAGGCCGTTACGCTCCTCCGCGCCATAAGGATTCGTCGTCCAGCCGTCGCCGGGAGAACCGCGTCGCCGTGGGCATTCAGGGCGATCGTCGGCCCCGTGCCAGCCCCGAAGACCTGACGCACGATCAGATTGGTCACCGACCGCATGCTGTTCTGGCGCACGAACGGTTCGGGAACGGGATGCTCTTCGGCCTTGAACCCGAGCTCTCGCAAAAGCTCGCCGGTGCGCTCCGCATGGGCGTCGCAATCGCCGGGTGGATTGTCCGAGGGTACTTTCACAAGCTCCTTCAGGAATTCCACTTCCTCGGCCCATCGGGCCTCGATCGCGGCTTTCATCGAGCGTTCCTCTCCTGCTGCGCCAGCGTTTCTATCGTTCGGATCAGGGCTTCCACGGCCGTACCCATGTCTTCGCCGGTCGCGTGTTCCAGAAGATTGTGACTTATCCCGGCGCGGCAGCGAACAAAAATCATACCGATATCGGTTAATTTCGCCATGGCCTGCCCGTCGTGTCCCGCACCAGACATGAGTCGGAGCGGCTTCACGCCCATTCCGGAAATTGCCTGTTCCATGGCAGCTTGAAGGGGATCTGCGCAAGGGGCCGTAGCGGCATCATGAAAGCGATCCATGCCGACGACGCAGCCCCACCGCGCCCCGATGGCGCGCGCTTTCGTTCGGATCGTGTCGATGGCGGAGGCCCGCGCCTCGTCATTGGCCGCACGCACATCGAGCGTCATGCGCACCTCGCCCGGAATAACGTTGATCGCTCCGGGAAGAGCGGAAATCTCGCTAACCGTCGCAACCAGATTGTCCCGCTTGCCAGCGCGCGCGACCTCCTCGATCGCCAGAACGAGCTCGCTCACGGCCGCCAGCGCATCGTGGCGCAATCCCATCGGCACCGTCCCGGCATGCCCGGCCTCACCGCGCACCGACAACCGGAACCGGCTCGCCCCGGCAATCGCCGTCACGATACCGACCGGCAGGTTCTCCTTCTCCAGAACGGGACCCTGCTCGATATGAACTTCCAGATAACCGAGAACTTCCTTCGGATCGTAGGCGGCACCGCCGGCGACATTGGGGTCGCACTCGAATTCCTTCAATGCCTCGCGCACCGTGACGCCCTCGCCGTCCGCCGCCTGAAGCGCGCGCCAATCCAGATGACTAGCAGCGGTCGACGAGGCCAGCAAGGTGATCGGAAAGCGTACGCCCTCCTCGTCGCCGAAGGCCAGAACCTCGATACCGAAGGGTAGTTCCGCCCCGCGTTCCTTGAGCCCCTGCGCCGCCAGAATGCCCGCAACGACACCGAGATTGCCGTCAAAACGCCCAACGTCGTGCACCGTGTCGATATGCGATCCGATCAACAGGAGCTTGCCGTGTCCGGCGACATTGGGCGGAAGATATCCACGCACTGTCCCCAGGTTGTCCTCAGAGACTTTCAACCCCGCCTGCCGCATCCAGGCGACGACATCATCGGCCGCAACCCCGTGTTCGCGCGACAGATAGAGGCGCGTGACCTTGCCTTCTTCACTGGTGTGACGCGCCAGCGCATCGATCATCTCTTGCGCGCGTTCGCCGAACCGCCCGTCCACAGCGTTGTCCTTTGTCTTGTCCACAGGCTTTGCGTCGGGTTTTCCCGGCTTGTCCACAAACCCGTACACAGTTACCCGTTCCTCAAACCGGAACCGCAGGATGCGGGCAATCTGGGTGAGTGCGGTGGCGAATCCGATATCCGGATCGTTCTGGATCCGGCGCTCGAACGCGGCGAGAATCTGGTGTTTCGTGGCACCCTTGACCGCGAGAATGAACAGAAAGCCGAAGCGTACCTTGTAGGCTTCGTTCAACCGTTCAAACCGGGCGAACTCATCGGCATCGAGCGTGTCGAGCCCGGCGCCTGCTTGCTCGCGGCGCGACTCGTCGGCCACCTTCCCCGCCAGTGTCGCCTTTCCCGCAAGATCCGGATGGGGCGCGGATCAGCTTCAGTTGCCGCTCGCGCGAAAACGACCGCATCGCCGCTTCGAAACCGGCCACCATGCTGGGAATGTCGGAAAATGGGCGGAGTTCCGCCGCGGCTTCCGCGACCCAGGGAGAATGTTCAGCCACATCCCCGAAATGACGAACGAAATCCGCCGCGGTCATTCGATTGACCGCGGCGAGGCTTAGCGGAAACTCAGGTCGGTCTGACATCGTATGCGTTGCTCACGCCTATTTCTGCTGCGCAATCCAGGTGCCCAGCTCCTACCGCACCTCCTTCGTCATGCCCGTCTCGTTGCCGAGCGGCATGGCGTCGGAGTAGACCGCCATCGCCAAAATCTGCTGCGACCAGCGGTGCAGCTCCTCGATTGTTTCCAGTTGCACACCATTGGGCGGTTCTGCAAACAATTCATTGGTCGGTGTGGCAGAATAGCAGGCAACGCAATGCTTGTGCGTGAGCCCCAGCACGACCTGATCGGAGATCTTCGTGCCGTCCGTCTCGATCGGTGCAGGCGCCGTAATGACGATGGCAACCGCAAGCCCCGCAGCCGCGCTCAGCAGCGTACAGACGATCTTGGAAAGCGGATCGCCCGCCTCGTGGCGGTTGAAGAAATTGCGCACCATCACGCCGATCACCAGGATCAGCGCCACCAGCAGCCAAGCATGGGGATGGTTGGTGAGCATCGGATAATGGTTCGACACCATCATCACCAGCACCGGCAGCGTCAGGTAGTTGTTGTGGACCAAACGCTGTTTGCCCTTCGCACCGAGCGAGGGATCGGGATCGCGCCCCGCCATCAGAGCTGCCGCGATCTTCTTCTGGTTCGGAATGATCACGCCGAAGACGTTGACGGCCATGATCGTGCCGATGAAGGCACCCACGTGGCTGAGCGCGCCGCGCCCGGAATAGATATGCGTGTAGCCGTAGGCCGCGATCAGAATCAGCGCGAAGACGCAGGCCGCCAGCAACGGCATGTTGTGGCCGGCCACCGACTTGCACAGGCCGTCATAGACGAACCAGCCACCGACGAGCGAGGCAACCGACAGCACGATCGCTTCGCCGGGCGTCATCACCAGAATGTTCGCATCGATCAGGTAGCTCGTCGCCTTGAAGTAGTACTGCACCATCATCAGGCCGAAGCCGGTGACCCAGGTGAGATAGGCCTCCCACGTGTACCAGATCAGATCGTCCGGCAGTTCCTTCGGCGCAACGGAGTATTTCTCGACATGATAGAAGCCGCCGCCATGCACTTCCCAGGCGGTTCCCATCACGCCTTCAGGCATCTTTTCCCGTTTTCTCAACGCCAGATCGAGGGCGATGAAATAGAAGGATTTTCCGATCCAGCCGATACCGACGATCAGATGCGCCCAGCGCAGGAGGAGGTTGAGCCAATCGGCGATGAAGGCACTCATGGGAAGGTTTTGCTCTTGTTTGTGACACCCTTTCCCTTCGCGGACCGCATTCGTATCCACGGGGTAAAGGCGGTTATCCGGTTGAAACGTGAACCGGTCCGACGCCCTCGCCGGACCGGCAGGATCGGGATCCTAAGGCCGCAGAGATGTCTTTCTCTTCGGCAGGCAGGATCAGGTTGAGGACGACGGCGAGCGTTATTGCCGGCAGCAGCCCGGAGGTCAGCAGCACCTTCAGCGTTGTAGGCACGTGCTGCAGCGATTCCGGCACGCCCTGCAGGCCGAGATCGACGGAAAGCGAGATCGCCAGGATCAGCATGTTGCGCCGGTTCCAGTGCACGTCGGACAGCATGTTGATGCCCGCGGAAACGACCATGCCGAACATGACGATGACGCCGCCGGCCAGAACCGCGATCGGCATGGTGGAGATCACCGCCCCAACCTTCGGGACAAGGCCTGCCAGGATCAGGAAGATCGCGCCATAGGTGCCCACATGACGGCTCATCACGCCGGTCATCGAGACAAGGCCCACATTCTGCGAGAACGAGGTGTTGGGCAGCCCGCCGAAGATACCGGCAATTGCCGTGCCCAGACCGTCGGCCATGGTGCCGCCGCCGATTTCCTTGTCGCTCGCCTCACGTCCCGCACCGCCCTTGGTGATGCCGGAGATATCGCCGACCGTCTCAATCGCGGAGACGATCGCCATTAGGCACATGCCGACAACGGCCGTGATGTTGAACTCAAAGCCGTAGGCAAAGGGCTGGGGCAGCGCAAACCACGCCGCCTGTCCCGACGCGGGCAAACGACACCATCCCGAAGGTCAGCGCCACCAGATAACCGGCAAGCAGGCCGATCAGCACGCCCGCCGTCGACACCATGCCCTTGCCGAAGAACTTGGCAGCCAGCGTCACCAGAATGACGACTATGGCGAGGCCCCAGTGCTGGAAGGTGCCAATTCGGGCTTGCCCATCAGCGGCACGCCGCCCGTGGCATACTGGATGCCGACCGGAATGAGCACCAGACCGATGGAAATGACCACGATGCCCGTGACCAGCGGCGGCAGGGCGCTAAGGAAACGTCCGATCACCGTGCCGATGAAGGAGTGGAAGATGCCGCCGATGACGACTCCGCCGAAGAGCGCGGCCATGCCCACGGTCTTCACCACCGGGATCATGACGGGAATGAAGGCGAAGCTGGTGCCCTGCACCACCGGCAGCTTCGCGCCGACCGGCCCGATGCTGATCGTCTGGATCAGGGTTGCGATGCCGGAAAAGACCATCGCCATCAGCACCAGATAGACCATGTCCGGCGAACCGAAGACATAGCCTGCGGCCAGCGAAATAATGATCGACGGCGTGAAGTTGCTGACGAACATCGCCAGCACGTGCTGAATGCCGAGCGGCACCGCCTTTTCGATGGACGGCGTCCAGTTCGGATCGCGCATTTGTTCCGGCGTAACGCCGAGATGTTGAGCCTCTGACATTCTGTTTATTCCCCAGGAAGATGTGACCGGTTCCGCACATCGATCTTTGCGCCGATGTGACGGACATCTTGTGCAGTTCGACCTCTCGGGCCGCAGTCGGTTAGTTCTCGGAAGCCTCCCAACGTCCTCCGGAGAGAACGAAAAACGCTACATACGTGTCCTCTCTCCCCATGGGAGAGGTGAACGGAACTCGCTTGTCTTCTCCACGGAGAAGGAAGCGGCTTCTGACGTCCCGGATCAACCCGGTATTCTCCCGACCGGGCCGAAGTCCGGTCGGGATCGTGTTCAACGCCCGCGTTTTCCTCAATCGCCGGCGGACAAGGGCTTGCCCCGCATTACTGCGGCAGCTTGTCGTCGACGCCCTTGATGTAGAAGTTCATGCCGAGCAGCGTGCCGTCGTCGGCCACTTCGCCGTCCTTCAGCCACTCCGAACCGTCCTGCTTCATGATCGGGCCGGTGAAGGGATGCAGCTCGCCGGCCTTGATCTTGGCTTCGGTCGCTTCGGCCATCGCCTTGGCGTCGTCCGGCATGTTGGTGAAGGGCGCCAGGTGCACCATTTCCTTGTCGAAACCGCCCCAGGTGTCTTCCGACTTCCAGGTGCCGTCGAGAACAGCCTTGGCGTGGGAGATGTAATAGTCACCCCAGTTGTCGACGATGGCGGTGAGCTGGGCCTTCGGGCCGAACTTGATCATGTCGGAGGCCTGACCGAAGGCGTGGATGCCACGCTCCTCGGCAACCTGCATAGCGGCGAGGCTGTCCGTGTGCTGGGCGATGATGTCGACGCCCTGGCCGATCAGCGCCTTGGCGGCGTCGACTTCCTTGCCCGGGTCGAACCAGGAGTTGACCCAGATCACCTTGACCTTGAAGTCCGGGTTGATCGACTGCGCACCCAGCATGAAGGAGTTGATGCCGCGCACCACTTCCGGGATCGGCACGGAGGCGATGTAGCCGGCGGTGCCAGTCTTGGACATCTTCGCCGCGATATGATCGATCACCTAACGCCCTTCATAGAAGCGCAAGGAATAGGTGGAGACGTTGTCCGCCCGCTTGTAGCCGGTGGCATGCTCGAACTTCACATCCGGGAACTTCTTGGCGACCCTGATGGTCGGATCCATGTAGCCGAAGGACGTGGTGAAGATCAGCTTGTTGCCCGCACGCGCCAGACGCTCGATGGAACGCTCGGCATCAGGACCTTCCGGCAAGCTCTCCAGGTAGGTCGTCTCGACCTTGTCACCGAGCGTCTTCTCGATTGCCTTGCGGCCCTGGTCGTGCTGGTAGGATCAGCCGAAATCACCGGTCGGGCTGATATAAATGAACCCGATCTTCAACGGCTCCGCCTGAGCGGCGCCGGTCGCAAGGCCCAGGGCCAATGCGGCTGCGGCTAAAAGCTTGCTCTTCATAATCATGTTCCCTTTGGATTTGAGGGTTCAGTGGGCGCCCGTGCCGGGCCATCTTTACTATCGTTCCGGCACGAAGGACTTTCCGAGCACCGCCGGTGTGTTGATCAACGACAGCCGACGATTGCTCGAAATCAGGACAAGAACGATGATCGTCGCGATATACGGCAGCGACGACAGAAACTGCGACCGGATGCCGACCCCGGCCGCCTGCAGTTGAAGCTGGGAAATCCAGATCGCACCGAACAGATAAGCCCCGATCACCACCCACCACGGCCGCCACGAGCCGAAGACCATCAGCGCAAGCGCGATCCAGCCGCGCCCCGCCGGTCATGTTCTCCACCCATTGCGGCGTGTAGGCGAGGCTGAGATAGGCGCCTGCCAACCCCGAACAGACACCGCCGAACAGGATCGCCATATGGCGAAGCCGCACGACGGGAATGCCCAGCGCATGCGCGGAATCGTGATTGTCGCCGACCGCGCGCAACTTAAGCCCAGCGCGAGAGACGAACAGGAACCACGCAACCGCGATCACCAGAATGAAAGACACATAGACCAGCGGGTCCTGCCCGAAGAAGGGAATGTCACTGAGGCCCGAAATGTGAAACGCGGGTAGCTTGACGCCCGGCTGACCGACGAGGCCTTTGCCGATCATGCCGGAAAGCCCGAGCCCCAGAAGCGTCAACGCCAAACCGGACGCGACCTGATTGGCCACAAGCGTCTTCGTCACGAAGGCAAAGAGCAGCGACATCGCCATTCCGGCCACAACCGCGAACACGACGCCGACATAGGGACTGCCGGTCCATTGCGCTCCGACAAAGCCCATCACCGCGCCCATCACCAATCATGCCTTCGACGCCGAGATTAAGGACGACGGACCGTTCCACGACAAGCTCGCCGATCGCAGCCAGCAGAAGCGGCGTGGAGGCGGTGATGACGGTGAGGAGGATAGCTTCGAACATGCTCATACCGCTTCCTCCTCCGGTACGAGATTGTCTTTCGGCTCAGGCTCCTTGCGCTCCTTCGAGATAGTGATCCGGTAGAGGATCAGCGTGTTGCAGGCGAGCACGAAGAACAAAAGCATGCCCTGGAAGACGCGGGCGACCTTGTCCGAAATTCCCATCGTCACCTGCGCCGACTCCCCTCCCAGATAGGTCAAAGCGAGCATCAGCCCTGCAACGAGGATGCCAAGCGGGTTGAGGCGCCCAAGAAAGGCGACAATGATTGCGGTAAAGTCATACCCCGGCGAAATCGTCGGCTGAAGCTGCTGGATCGTGCCGGAAACGGTGGAAATACCGACCAGACCGGAGAAAGCGCCGGACAGCAGGAAGCCGAAATAGACCATCTTCTTGCGCGAAAAACCGGCAAACGCCCCTGCCCACTCCGCCTGTTCCAGCACCTTGACCTCGAAACCCTTCAACGTACCGCCGAGAAGGATCGCCATGACGATCACGGCGACGAGGGCAAAGACCGCGCCCCAGTGCATCGCGCCGTTGTTGATCATTGGGTGCAGGATCGCGGCCTCCGAGAAATCGCGGCTTTCGGGGAAATTATATCCGCCGGGATCGCGCCACGGCCCCCGCACCAGCCAGTCGAGGAAATAGCCCGCGACATAGAACGCACCGCCGATCATGCCCATCGCCATCATGGCGGGCAGCACCATCCAGCTGTCCCACTGCCAGAAATAGATCGGAATGATGGAGTCGAAGATCGCCCCCATCGTGTACTGGCCTTCGGCGCCGATGTTCCACGTGTTCAACAGGAACGCGACCGACAGGTCCACCGCGATGAGCACCGGCGCCGTCGCCTTGGCGACCAGTTCCTCCAGCGACCAGGCAGCCGTCAGCGGATCGATGAAATAATAGTAGAGCGCCTTGAGCGGGTCGTAGCCCAGAAACGCAAACAGGACAGCGCCGAAAATGACGGTCAGCGCGATCGCGATCAGCGGCGAGGCGATTGCCATCGCCCGGGAACGCTCCGTACGCTTCCTCAACTCAAGCCGCATCGATCTGTTCCCCTGTCGCCGCTTCCGGCGCTTCTTCCGCTTCGCGCTCACCCGCCCCGCCCATCAGCAGACCGATGCGTTCGCGCGTCATGGTCGCCGCCGCTTCCGGCTCCGAAAGCTGGCCGCGCGAAATCACCGCGATCCGGTCCGCGATCTCGAAGATCTCGTCGAGATCCTGCGAGATCACGAGAACGGCCAAGCCAGACCGCGCCAGATCGATCAGCGCCTGACGGATCAACGCGGCCGCGCCCGTATCCACGCCCCAGGTTGGCTGGTTGACCACCAGCACGCTTGGTTCGCGATCGAGCTCACGACCGACGACGAATTTCTGAAGGTTGCCGCCCGACAGAGCGCGCGCCTCCGGGTTGTCCCGGGCTCATGCGCACGTCGAACTCGCCCTTGATGCGCTGCTCCATCGAGTGCACCGCACCGCGTGCGAGCATGAACAGGTTCACGAGCCCGTCGCGTGCCGGGTGAGAACGATATTGTCGGCAAGCCCCGGCACCGCACCGTGACCGAGCCGCTCTTCCGGCACGAAGGCGGCACCGGCACGTCTGCGCGCCGTGATGCCGAGCCGACCGGTGGGTTTGCCGTCGATCTCCACAGCATCCGCCCGGCGCGTCGCCGTCTCGCCCGAAATCGCGTCGAAAAGCTCGCTCTGCCCGTTGCCCGCGATCCCCGCGATCGCCACGACCTCACCGCCGCGAACGGCGAGATTGACGTGGCTCGGGGGAACCGAGAACGGGTCTTTGGCGGGAAGGCTCAGATCGTTGAGGGCAAGCCGGACAGGTCCGGCCGCAGTCGTGTGGTCGACCTTCACCTGCTTGACGTCGGCGCCCACCATCATGCTGGCCAGCGAATTGGCCATTTCTTTACGCGGATCGCACGAGCCCACCACCTTGCCGTGGCGCAGGATCGTTGCGGCCCGGCACAGGAGCTTCACCTCTTTCAAGCGGTGCGAGATGTAAAGGATCGCGCAGCCTTCCGATGCCAGCCGTTCCAATGTCTTGAACAGCCCGTCGGATTCCTGCGGCGTGAGCACAGAGGTCGGCTCATCCATGATGATCAGGCGCGGTTCCTGCAACAGGCAGCGCACGATCTCGATGCGCTGGCGCTGACCGACGGAGAGATCGGCCACGCGCGCATTCGGATCGAGCGGCAGGTCGTAATCGCGCGACACCGTCTTGATGAGATCCGACAGCACCTTCATCGACGACGCATCGTTGAGCGCCAGCGCGATGTTTTCCGCCACCGTCAGTGCTTCAAACAGCGAGAAATGCTGGAAGACCATGCTGATGCCGAGCGCACGGGCCGCAGCCGGGCTCGAAATCGTCACCGGTTTGCCGTCCAAAGGATCTGGCCCTCGTTCGGCTCGAGCGCGCCGTAGAGGATCTTTACGAGCGTCGACTTGCCCGCGCCGTTTTCACCCAGAAGCGCGTGAATCCCCACCCCCCCGCCCGGATCGTGAAATCGATCCGATTGTTGGCGAGCAGATCGCCGAACCGCTTTGAAATTCCCCGCGCAACAAGAAGCCCGTCGCCTGTATCCGGTGGTGCCGTTTCCGGCCCTGCCTCGCTCATCCTCTCTACCCCCACCTCAAACCCGTCCCGACGGCCCCGCGACTTACCGCCGCTTCTCGTCCGTCCTGTCTGTTATTCGTGAGTCGGTTCCTTGATGCTCCGGCCCGACCGTCTTTTCCATCTGTCACGATACCGCGCGTACCTGTTTTTCCCTCGGTAACCCCTTGTCCATGCCGGCCGCGCTGTCGCGCCGCACCAGCAATTCGGCAACGCTCGCCACCGCAATCGCCGCCGGGGCGCGCGAGGTGATACCGCTTATGCCGATAGGACAGACAAGTTCCGTAATCCTGTCTTGCGATATCCCCACCTTGCGCATGTTCCGCTCGAACCGCGCTCGCTTCGTCTGACTGCCGATCAGCCCCACGTAATCGAACCGGCCGGCGGAAATCGCAACCTCGGTAATCTCCAGCATGGTCGGCTCCGAAGAGATACAGAGGTTGGCGAACCTCTCCGAACCGCTCCTCAAGCACACCGTCGCCGGTTATCCGGGCCGCCGATCCGGTTTCCTTAGGAAGATCGGAGGAAATCGTGCGCTCCAGAGCTCTCGCACCGCCCATCTGCGCGCATGTTTCGAAAGGCCCCTGCGCCTCGTGCGCAGCCAGCGCGCACACCGCGTCCTCGTTTTCGCGCGTGAAGCGCTCCATCAGAACGACCGTGCGTCCGCCGCAGCATTGACCGAGTTCGGGGCCGAGCGCGAAATTGCGCGTCACAACGGCAGCGCCGTCACTCTCTTCCAGCATCCGACGCGCCGCGGCAATCAGCCTGCCACTCCAGCTCGCCGCCACCGATCGTGCCGGAAAACCCGCCCGACGGATGCACCACGAGTCGCGCACCGGCTTCCAGAATCGCTTCCGGCGTCGCCGGCGCATCGAGCGGCGGGATCACGCCGGGCTTCAGGCTTGCGACCGCATCGACGATCGCGGAGAAAACCGAATTGGCAAGCATCAGCGGCGGTTCGCCGACGGCCTTTGAACGATAGATAGTCGGCTCAGGATTTCACAAGGAATCTTATAGCGTTATCCGGAAATCTTCAGGAACGTCGGAAGCGGTCGGGATCTTGTAGGTGGAGGGTACATGCGTACTCAGACGGCCCGCCTCGCCCCACACCAGTTCCTCCGTCGTCAGCCAGCCCATGCCCTGAACGAAGCCGCCTTCGATCTGGCCGATATCGACGGCCGGATTGAGCGACTTGCCTACATCGTGCAGCACATCCACGCGGGTCACGCGCATCTCGCCGGTCATCGTATCGACGATCACTTCCGAGCACGCCGCCCCATAGGCGAAATAGAGGAACGGGCGGCCGGTCGCCGTCTGCCAGTTCCAGGTAATCTTCGGCGTGGCATAGAAGCCGGTCGCCGACAGCGACATCCGGCTCATGACGGCGGCCTTCGCGAGCTGGCCGAGCAAGATAGGCTCGTTGCCGATCATCACATGCCCATCCTGGAGGGTGATCTTGTCGACGGGCACGCCGTACTTGTCGGACGCAAACGCCACGAGACGTTCCTTGATCTTTTCCGCTGCCTCGCGCGCCGCCATGGCGTTCATGTCGGGTGCCGGAGGAGGCCGCCGTCGGCGCGGTGTTGGGCACCTTGCCGGTGTGCGTCGCAGTGATCTTCACCCAGTCGAGCGGGATGGCGAATTCCTCCGCCACGACCTGCACCACCTTGATGTTGAGCCCCTGCCCCATCTCCGTGCCGCCGTGGTTCAGATGCGCGGAGCCGTCCTGATAGAGATGAACGAGCGCGCCCGCCCGGTTGAATCCCGGCAATGTGAACGAGATGCCGAATTTCACCGGCGTCAGCGCCAGTCTCTTTTTCAGGATGTGGTTGGAGGCGTTGAAGGCCCGGATCTTTTCCCGCCGCACCCGATACTCGCTCGTTTCCTCAAGCGTGGTGACGATGGCGTGCTGGGTGGCGAATTCCTCCACACGCATGCTGTAGGGCGTGACGTCGGCCCCTTGCATGTAGAAATTACGCTTGCGCACGTCGAGCGGATCAAGCTTCAGCGTGATGGCGATGGAATCGACCAGCCGTTCCGCCGCCAGCATGTCCTGCGATCCGCCGAAGCCGCGAAAGGCCGTATTGGAACAGGTATTGGTGCGCATCCGCCGCGAGGTGATCAGCGTATCGGGATAAAAGTAACTGGAATCGGCGCGGAACATGGTGCGGTCAACCACGCCGAGCGTCAAATCCGCGGAATAGCCGCAGCGCGCCGCAAAGGCCATATCGACGGCCGTGATTGCCCCGTCGCTCTCGAAGCCGACCGTATAGTCGACGCGGAAATCATGCCGCTTGCCGGTCATAATCATGTCGTCGTCGCGGTCGAGACGGATCTTGCAGGCCTGCCCGGTGTAATTCGCAGCCGAGGCGGCAAGCGCCGCCCACTGGTTCGCCTGGCTCTCCTTGCCGCCGAAGGCCACACCCATGCGGCGCACTTCCACCGTCACGGCCACATCGATCAGCCCGAGCGTCTTGGCGACGATGTGCTGAACCTCGCTCGGATGCTGGGTGGAACTGTGAACGAACATGTCGCCGTCCTCACCCGGCAGGGCGAGCGAAACCTGCCCTTCGAGATAGAAATGCTCCTGCCCGCCGATACGCATCACGCCGGAAAGGCGCTTGTTGGCGGTATCGAGCGCCGCCTCAGGCTGGCCTTTGCGGAACTGATAGTCCGGCAGCATGACCGTGCCGCCCTCGACGAGCGCGCAATCGACGGTCACGACCGGGGTCTCGGTCTCCACAACGATGCGCGCCAGACGCGCGGCCCGGCGGGCCTCATCGCGGGTGCGCGCCACGACCAGAAAGATCACCTGTCCCCAGAACAGGATCTCGCCGTCGGCCAGGATCGAATCGTCGCCGATGGAGGGCGAACAATCGTTGACGCCCGGAATGTCGTCCGCCGTCAGCACCGCGACCACGCCGGGCGCAGATCTCACCGCTTCCAGATCGAGTTCCGTGATCTTTCCGCGCGCGGCATCACGCAACCAGCCCGGTGCCAGATGGAAGGTGCCTTCCGGCTCTGGCAGATCGTCCACATAGCGCGCGGTGCCGCATACGTGCTTGTCGCCGCTGTGGTGCTTGATCGCCCGGCGCACGGTCGCGTAGTGGTTTTCGCCGCCGTCGGCCCCGATCTTGTCAGACCCAGATCCGATTTTGTCAGACAAGGTTCTCAAGCATCACCTCCCTCTGCCCTTCCACGCGCGTGCGCTCTGACGGCATGCCCGCAGCCTCGACCAGAGCCTTGGCAAGCAGCGAACGCGCGACCTTGGCGCGGTATTCGGAGCTTGCACACATGTCGGAGATCGGCGCGTAGTCACGCTCGATAGCCTTCAGCGCGCGCGCCAAGGTGCCGGATTCCGACAGAACGGCGCCGCCCAGCGCGGCTTCCGCGCGGCGCGCCCGCTTCGGGGTCGACGCCATGCCGCCGAAGGCGACCCGCGCATTGACTATCCGTCCGTTTTCAACCGTGAACAGGAACGCCGCCATGACGGCGGAAATGTCCTGATAGAACCGCTTGGAAATCTTGTAAGCCCGGAAGACATCATTCTCGCCGGGCTCGGGAACGAACAGCTCAGTCACGAATTCCGCTTGGCCGCGATCCTGACGCCCGTAATCGACGAAGAAATCTTCCAGCGGCAGCGTGCGCGCTTCTTCGCCTTTTCGCAGTTCCAGCGTTGCGCCGAGCGCGATCAGCATGGGCGGCGTGTCGCCAATGGGTGAGCCGTTGGCGATATTGCCGCCGACCGTGCCCGAGGCCCGTACCTGCCGCGACCCGATGCGCGACCACATGGCCGCCAGATCCGGATCGAGCCGCGAAATATCCGGCTGAACGCGCGCAAGGCTCGCGGTCGCGCCGATGATCAGTCCGCCCTCGATGGATTCGACGCGGTTCAGCCCTGCCACACGGCCGAGCCAGATGATGCGCGGCAGCTCGCGCAGCTGCTTGGTGATCCACAGTCCCACATCGGTTGCGCCCGCCACAAGCGTCGCATCCGGGTAGCGCGCATAGAGATCGGCCAGCGCATCGATACTGGCGGGAGCGTCAAAAAACGAGGTCTCGTTGCCGATGAAGATCTCTTCGCCGTCATTCAGACCGGAGAGAATTTCGGTGATCCGATCCGCTTCGCGCGAAAACTTGTCGTCCAGCGCCTCGAAGCACACTTCCATCGTCGCCTCGACGATCGGCCTGTAGCCGGTGCAGCGGCACAGATTTCCCGCCAAAGCCTCGTTCACTGTGCACCGATCCGGCTTTGCCTCCGGCTGGTGGTAGAGCGCGAACAGGCTCTGACGATGCCGGGCGTGCAGAAGCCGCATTGCGAGCCGTGATGGCGCGCCAGCGCTTCCTGCACCGGATGGAGCGTTCCGGCTTCCGCCAGATCATCGATCGTCACGACCTCGCACCGTTCACCTGTCCGAGGAGCAACTGGATGCAGGCATTGACGGGCTCATAGACGAGCTTTCCCCTCGTCGAGCCTGCCGAGCACCACCGTACAGGCGCCGCAATCGCCTTCGTTGCAGCCTTCCTTGGTGCCGACTTTTCGCTCGCGCAGGCGCAGATAGTCGAGCAGCATCTCCGTAGGCTTCACGTCGGCCAGCTCGATGATCTGATCCCCGCGCAGGAAGCGGATCGCTTCACGCATGCGGTTCAACTCCCGCGATAGATCGAATAGCCATAGGCCGATAATAGCAATGTTACATGATAGTGCTGATCTGAATTGGATATCCCGAACCGGATCGGGATCATGTCGAGAAAGGCCGGCTCCGGCAGGGTCTGTGACCTGCGGAGATAGTCCCCGGCAAAGAAACGCAATTCATAAGTGCCCTTGCGAAAGGAGGAGCCTTCCAGCAACGGCGTATCGGCGCGTCCGTCGGCGTTGGTGGAAAGCGTGGTCAGTCGTGTCGGATCGCCGTCCAGACACCACAGCTCGATATACAGCTCGGCCGCCGGACATCCGGCAGCGGTATCGAGAACATGGGTGGTCAGACGGCCCATCGCGGCTCCAATCGGTACGATCATTCGTTAGGCATGCACGGGGAGTGTGCATCACCGAAGAGCTTCACAAAAGAACTTAATTTAGTGCCCGGCGATGCCTTTTCGGCATCACCTCCCCTTCGGCCGAGTCCGAACCGGACTCACCGCATGATCGAAAAACATCGCCGGCGCCGTGGCAAGCCCTATCTTAGGGGCAGGCGACGGCGGAAGGGCCCCATGATGCGAGTCGGCGGAAATCTGACGTTCCGCGCACGAACGGGTGCGATCATCTCCCGTGCGAAGGCCCGATGAAAATGCGACATATGGCACCGGAGCAAAGCCCTCGACTTGAGCTGTGCGAACCCGCACGCCGTTGTGGAAAAATGATGAGGTCAGGCTTCGGACTACGACATTGGTTTAACGGCACGATGGGCGTAAGCCGCGAAAGGAGTACGCCACCGACCTCGATCTCTCCGCCGTCATCCCGGACCGAGTGCACCGCAAGGCGCATCGACGGATCCGGGATCCAGCGCAAGAAGAGCCGAAGACGCCTTGAGCGCAACCAGCGCCACGCCCCCCTCTCGGCTTGTCGTCCCTTCAGAAAGAACCAGGGACGGCGCTGACGCGCCGACTGAACTCTGGATTCAGTATATCTCGATGCGCCTTGCGGCGCACTCGGTCCGGAATGAGGGAACGGGAAGGTCTCCCGTTCCCCGGGTTCCTTACGGCAGAAGCACCGTCGTCCCAGTGGTGCGGCGACCTTCCAGGTCCTCATGCGCCTTCACAGCGTCCACAAGCGCATAGTCCTGATTGACGGCGATCTTCACCGCGCCGCTTCCCACCACATCAAACAATGCCCCGGCCGTCACCTACAGATCGGCGCGTTCGGCAATGTAGTTGAACAGCGACGGACGCATAGCGAAGAGCGAGCCCTTCTGACCCAGAAGCGCCAGGTTGAAATCCTTGATCGGCCCCGACGACTGGCCAAACGAAACCCACATGCCGAAGGGCTTCAGGCAGTCGAGCGAACCGGGATAGGTGTCGTTGCCGACGGAATCGTAGACCACGTCGCATTTCCTGCCGCCGGTGATTTCGGCAACCCGTTCCACGAAGTTCTCCTTCGTATAGTCGATGACGTGATCGTAGCCGTTGGCGCGCGCCAGTTCCGCCTTCGTCGCGGAGCCGACCGTGCCGATCACCGTCGCGCCCAGATGCTTGGCCCACTGCCCTGCTATCAGCCCGACACCGCCAGCAGCCGCATGAAACAGCAGCGTCGTGCCGGGATCGACCTTGAAGGTACGCTGCAGCAGGTAGCTCGCCGTCATGCCCTTCAGCATCATACCGGCACCGGTGCGCATGTCGATCGTCTCGGACAGCTTGACCAGACGATGGGAGGGCACGAGCCGTTCCTCGGCATAGGAGCCGAGCGGCCCGACATAGGCAACGCGATCGCCCGGCGCGACTTCGCTCACCCGCGGCCCGACGGAAACGACGATGCCCGCACCTTCCTGGCCCGGCGGCAGCGGCAGCCCGCCGGGGGTCGGATAGAGACCTGAGCGGAAATTAGGTATCGATGTAGTTCAGACCGATCGCCTCGTGGCAAACGCGGGCCTCGCCCTCACCCGGATCCCCGATCTCCACATCCTCCAGCCGCATGACCTGCGGCCCGCCGGTCTCGTATGCACGGATAACTCGAACCATTTTCCGTTCCCCAATCTTGCAACGCGTCCCGCACCGCTCCGTATGCCGGGCGCGAACCTGAAAAGACAGATGTAGCCGCGCTAGGCCGACACGCTCAAGCCGTCAGCGACGATGAGGGAGAGGTTTCATGTTTGGATTTGATGCGGCGAAGGGAAGATGGAAGGACAGGTCTTCTATGGGGCCGATCCTTCGAGACGGCGTCTGCGACGCCTCCTCAGGATGACGTTATCGAGTGGTTGGCTTTTACGATGCGAGCTACACACACAACGTCATCCTGAGGAGCGCTCGCAAGAACGCGTCTCGAAGGATCGGTCACACAAAGGATATTCCCCGCGATCAGTCCTCGTCGCGACCGAACAAGGCATCGGCGAGCTGGAACAGGGCCCCGATCACCAGCAGGTAGATGCTGGAGGCCGCGAGTCCGATCCAGGCGATCCCCTCTGTGCGAGCATTCCGTCGCGCGCGGCGACGAAAGCGCAGACCAGCCACATGATCGCGACCACCAGCGTCCGCATAGGATTGCAAGTCGGGGAACGCGAACAGCACGAAAACGAACATGTTCCACGTCACGGGAAAGCCGCGGAAGCAATTGTCCGGCAGCTTCATGCCCTCGTAGGCGAAATAGAGCGCACCGGAGACGACCACCAGACCGGCGGCGATGAGGTTGTAGGACGTACTCATCAGCCCGACGGTCGCGATCGCGAAGGCCAAAAGCAGAACGTAGGTGGCGTAGTCGATGACGAAATCGAGCGCGGCGCCGGACCACGTCGGCAGGCGTTCGGTCACGTTGACCGCGCGTGCCAGAGGTCCGTCGACGCCGTCCACCACCAGGGCGACGCCCAGCCATGCGAACATCATCGGCTAGCCCCCGTCCGCTGCCGCGACTATTGCAAGCAAGGCCCACAGCGCGCCGGAGGCGGTCAATATGTGAACGGCGAAAGCCAACCAGGTCGATTTTACGACGTCAGCAGTGTTCTCGTGTGGCTGCGTGGCCATTTCACTTGCTTTCCGAGGATACGTATCCTTTGCTCGATCGGAGCATCCTGCGTCCTAACGGCAACCGAACCGCCACACCAGCCCTTTTGAACCGGTCGGCTTTTGAACTCTTATATATCTTCACTCGGAAGATTGTTTGATCCAGGTCGGGCACCGTTCGTACCGGCGCTTGTTTCTATGTCTTCGCATTGCTGGAGCCCGCCGTCGATCAAAACTTGCACGGATGAGGGAACATAAGCCCAATCGGGCTTTGAAACCCGGGTAAAACCGACCCGAACGCGCCGCCCCACGGTAAAATCGCCACAGCGACGAGAATGCAAGTTGTAAGTGAGTCGCGCGCACCGATCACGACACGGTGCTCTTGTCGAAGTGGGAGAGCTGACCTAATCCTTCCAGCAAGACCCGCAAACCCCGTGTGCGCCGGGACGCGATGACGTGCGACCAAGGCACACGCCGGGCTGCGAACACGGATCAGGAAGGATGGAGAAAATGGAAAAGGCAACGCCGGAACCGGTGGACATTGCCGTCGTCGGATCAGGCCCCTCAGGCATGATCGCGGCGCTCCTGCTTTCCCACCTCAGCTTCACAACGACGCTCATTGGCCCCGCGCCGAAACCGGATGCGCGCACAACAGCGCTGCTCGATGCCTCTGTCTCCATCCTGAGCAATATCGGCGTGTGGCCACAGATCGAACCAGCCGCAGCGCCCATGCGGCGGATGCGTCTGATCGACGATACCGGACACCTGATCCGCGCACCGGAAGCGCTCTTCGATTGCAGCGAGATCGATCTGGAAACCTTCGGCTACAATATTTTAAACAATGACCTTAATGCAGTGCTTCAAAAAGCTCTCGGCGCATCCGACGTCACGCGCATCGAGGCATTTGCCGACGCGATCCGGCCGGGCAGCGACGCCGTGGAGATCGATATCGCCGGATATGAGGCACCGCTCCGCGCCCGCCTTCTGGCGGCAAGCGACGGACGGGAATCGCGGGCACGCGATGCGGCCGGCATTTCCGTGCAGCGCTGGCGCTATCCGCAATCGGCGCTTGTCGCCAATCTCGCCCACGACCTGCCACACGACGACACCTCCACGGAATTCCACACCCGCCACGGCCCCTTTACGCTCGTGCCGCTGAAGGGCAACCGGTCGAGCCTGGTGTGGGTCGGCGCCCCCAGGGAGATCGAGGCATTGGGCGATCTCGACGACGACGCCTTTGCCCAGGCGGTCGAAAAGCACGCCAAATCCATTCTCGGCCGCATGCGGTTTGAAGGCGGACGGCAGGCCTTCCCGCTGTCGGGCATGAAGGCGCTGACGGTCGGCGCAGATCGCATCGCGCTCGTCGGAGAGACGGCGCATGTCTTTCCCCCGATCGGCGCGCAAGGGCTCAACCTGTCGCTTCGCGACGTGGCAGCCCTCGGCGATGCCTGCGCCCAGATCCGCAAGGACCGTCTCGATATCGGCAGTGCGGAAACGCTCGATCGCTATGCGCGTGCCCGGCGCGGCGACATCGACACGCGCATCTTCGGCGTCGACGCCCTCAACCGCACACTTCTGGCCGATTTCCTGCCCGCCCAGATGGCGCGCAGCATCGGTCTCTACCTTGCCGGTCGTGTCGGCCCCTTGCGCCGCCGCCTGATGCGCGAAGGCGTCAACCCCTCCTCCGCGCGCGTCGGCCGGTCCCTGCAGATGTGAGGAAACCGGGGCGGAGGTTTGGTGCGGAAGCCCATCCTTCGAATGGTGATCACGCGACACGCCACGGGCACAATTGTCATCCCCGCGAAGGCGGGGAACCAGCAACCACAGGATCGGGTTGTGGCGCCCGGACCTCGCACGTCTCTGGAATGCCGGATCCCCGCCTGCGCGGGGATGACAGTCAGGGGTAAGGCGTGCGCATTTCAAGCCGGTCTTTAAGAAGGTCCAAAGGCCCTCTCAAAGGATGGGCTTTCCGCATCGCACGCACTCCCCCCCCGTCAGCGCGGCGGGATCGAATACGTGGCCGTGGCGTGGGCGACGATATCCTCGTGCCCTTCGGAAACGATGGAGCACTCCGTCACCGCCAGCCACTTGCCGAGCTTCAGCAGCCGGCACATGCCGAGCAGATCTCCCGGATCGGGTTTCTTCAGAAAATTGATATTGAGGTTCGTGGTCACTGCCAGTGCAACCGGCCCGATATGGGCGAAGATCACCACGTAGGACGTGAGATCGGCGAGCGCCATCATCGTGGGGCCTGAAACCGTTCCCCCCGACCTCAGGTGGCGATCATAGGCATGGAGGCGAATCATCACCTCGTTGTCGGTGATCGATTCGACCGAATAGGCCGGCCCATCGTAGTTGATTTCGGGAAATTCCCTGTCGAGAAAGCCGGTGACTTCCTCCCTCGTCATCACGGTATCCATCGTTCCTCCCTCAAGTGATCGGCATTCGTTGTTTTGCGCATATGGGAGACAATCGCGGCCCGTTTCGCAAGCACCTTGAGAGACGAAGCGACACGATGTGCGCTATAAGACGCAAAACAGGAAGGGAGACGCACCCATGGCCGATGCCGCCACCACGCTACCGAGCGCGCCGCTCAAATCCTCGCTCGAAGAGGGAATTATGCGCCTGACGCTGAACACGCCGGAGCGCATGAACGCGTTGTCGGAAGCGATGATGGCCGCCCTGTTCGCCGCCCTGACCAATGCCGCCAAGGACAACACCGTGCGCGTCGTGGTCATCGATGCGGTGCCGGGCAAGGTCTTCTGCGCGGACCACGACCTGAAGGAGATGACCGCGGACGCAAATATTTTTCCGAAGTCACGAGCCGCTGCTCGAAGCTAATGCAGCAGATCGTGACGCTCCCCAAGCCCGTGATCGCGGCCGTGGCCGGTGTGGCGACGGCAGCCGGATGCCAGCTCATTGCCTCCTGCGATCTGGCGATCGCCACCGACAAGGCGACCTTCTGCACGCCCGGCGTCAATATCGGACTGTTCTGCTCCACGCCGATGGCGGCGCTGACGCGCAATGTGTCACGCAAGCAGGTGATGGAAATGCTGCTGACGGGCAAAAGCAGCGACGCCTCCACCGCCAAGGAATTCGGCCTCATCAACCGCATCGTACCGTCGGAATATCTCGACACGGCGGTGATGAAATACGCCGCCGTCATCGCCTCCAAATCGCCGCTGACCCTGAAGATCGACAAGGAGGTGTTCTACCGCCAGGCGGATTTCCGGTGGAAGACGCCTACGACTATTACGCCGACGTGATGGTCGAAAACATGCTGGCCCGCGATGTGGAGGAAAGCATCGGCGCATTCCTGGAAAAACGCGCGCCCGAATGGGAAGGCCGTTAGGCCTTTTGCACGAAGGCGGGGTGATCGTTTCCACCCCCATTTGGCCTCCCGAACATTTGTCATCCCCGCGAAGGCGGGGATCCAGCATTCCAGAGGCGCGCGAGGCTTAAGCACCACAACCTGATCTTGGGGGTACTGGGTCCCCGCATTCGCGGGGATGACAGTCAGGAGCAAAACGTGCTCCTCGCGCAGCGCTAGCGGCATTGTAGCCTCCACAAAGACCTCTTCAAAAACCACTCCCCCATCCAGACACCTGGCCGAATTTACTTAAAGCCAATAGCGTTACCCCGCCTGAGCAAAGCGGGGTTCGAGATCTTTGGCGAGCGACTTCCACTATTCAGACGAGACGATCCGCACCATTCTCGACGAGGTGAAGACCATTGCCATCGTCGGGGCAAGCGCTAATCCCGTCAGGCCGAGCTTCTTCGTCCTGAAATACATGATCGACAAGGGATACACCGTCTTTCCGATCAATCCGGGTCAGGCGGGCAAGGAAATCCTCGGCCGCCCGTGCTTTGCGACGCTCGCCGACGTGCCGGGCCCGGTGGATATGGTCGATATCTTCCGCGCATCCGAAGCCATTCCCGGTATCGTGGAGGAAACGTTGGCGCTACAACCAAAGCCGAAAGTCGTCTGGATGCAGCTCGGCGTCGTTCACTAGGGGGCGGCGATGCGGGCTAAAGAGGCAGGGCTCAAGGTTGTCATGGACCGCTGTCCGAAGATCGAATACGGCCGGCTTTCCGGCGAGATCGTCTGGATCGGCGTGAACTCACGCACGATTTCGGCCCGCAAACCGACCCTGCGCGCAGGCTTCCAGCATCGCGACCTGCGCAAATGAAACGGCGAACCCCCCTGTGTACCGGAAAAACGATTTGCCGCTTTTAACCGCTGAGGGGAATAACGTGCTTCGATTTCAAGGCAATAAAGCGACATTTTTCACCACGGCAAGACTTTCAAAACGCACCGGCCGCGATCCACGGTCCCGAACCGATTGTTGCATCGCGCACGGTGGAGAAACGACAAGGGAACCGACCTTCATGACAGACAAGACCCCGGGATTTTCCACCCTTTCCATTCATGCCGGAGCGCAGTCCGACCCCGCCACCGGCGCGCGCGCCACGCCGATCTATCAGACGACTTCCTACGTCTTTGACGACGCGGACCACGCCGCCTCGCTGTTCGGACTTCAGGCCTTCGGCAACATCTACACCCGCATCACCAACCCCACGACCGCAGTCCTGGAAGAGCGTGTGGCAACCCTTGAAGGCGGCACCGCGGCGCTTGCGGTGGCCTCGGGCCATGCCGCGCAGATGCTGATCTTCCACGGCCTGATGCAGCCGGGCGACGAGTTCGTCGCCTCCACCAAGCTCTACGGTGGCTCCATCAACCAGTTCAGCCATTCCTTCGAGAGCTTCGGATGGAAGGTCAAATGGGCCGACCCGGACGACATTTCCTCCTTCGAGAAGGTGCTGTCGCCCAAGACCAAGGCCATCTACATCGAGTCGATCGCCAATCCCGGCGGCATTGTCACCGACATCGAGGCGGTTGCCGCCATCGCCAAGAAGGCGCGCGTGCCGCTGATCGTCGACAACACGCTGGCCTCGCCCTACCTATGCCGCCCGATCGAACACGGCGCGGACATCGTCGTCCACTCGCTCACCAAGTTCATGGGCGGGCACGGCAATTCCATGGGCGGCGTGATCATCGATGCGGGCACGTTCGACTGGTCGACCGACGACCGCTATCCGATGCTCTCCCAGCCCCGGCTGGAATATAACGGCGTGGTGCTGCACGAGACTTTCGGCAACTTCGCCTTCGCCATCGCCATGCGCGCCCTCTCCTTGCGCGATCTCGGACCGGTTCTGTCGCCCTTCAACTCCTTCATGCTGCTGACGGGCATCGAGACCCTGCCGCTGCGCATGCAGCGCCATTGCGACAACACGCAGGCTGTCGCCGAGTGGCTGGAAAAGCACCCGAAGGTCGATTGGGTTTCCTATGCCAGTCTGGAAAGCAGCCCCAACCACGAGCTGATGAAGAAGTACTCGCCGCGCGGCGGCGGCGCGGTCCTGACCTTCGGCATCAAGGGCGGCTATGACGCGGGCGTTAAATTCGTCCAGAGCCTGCAGCTCTTCTCGCATCTGGCCAATATCGGCGACACGCGCTCACTGGTGATCCACCCGGCCTCCACCACTCACCGCCAGCTCACCGACGAGCAGAAGGTCGCCGCCGGCGCCGGTCCGGAGGTCGTGCGCCTCTCCATCGGCCTGGAGGACGTGGAAGACATCATCGGCGATCTCGATCAGGCCCTGCACGCCTGAGAGATCTGACGTGCCGAATTGAAAGGCGCGTGGGCCCCGGCCCGTGCGCTTTTTCTTTGCGCGGATGAGAGGCCCGTCCCCGCCGCCTCCCCGATTTTCCTTCCGTCATCCCCCGGCGAAGTCCGGGGGATCCAGCACGTTCCCCATATGCCGTTGCCTGCTGGATTGCCCGGACAAAGCCGGGCAATGACGACAGAGAAAGCAGGAGGAAGGACGACACGCCTCTCCGACCCGCGAAACATTACGCGGCGCGAATCCGCTCGAAAAACGTCGTGATCTCCTTGCGCAGCGCGCCGACCTCACCGTCGACCGCATCGACCGATCCGCCGACTTCCTCGCTCGCCGCCAGAGTGTCCCCCCCGGCGATCGAACGCAATTCCTCCAGGTTGCGCGCCACGTCCGTGTTCGCGCCCGCGGTCGTCTGCATGTTCTGCGAGATATAGCCGATCGCCGTCATGTTGCCCGCAATCGACGAGCCGACCTCGCCGGAAATCTCCGAGATCTCCATGGTGGAGGTGACGATGCCCTCGATCTCGTCCACCGTGTGCGCCGTCGCCTTCTGGATGGCGTCAATCTGACCGGCGATTTCCTCGGCGGCGTTCGAGGTCTGCTCCGCAAGCTTCTTCACCTCCACGGCGACGACCGCGAACCCGCGTCCGGCCTCGCCCGCACGTGCGGCTTCGATCGTCGCGTTGAGCGCGAAAAGGCTGGTCTGCGCCGCGATGTCGTTGATCAGTGACAGGACCGAGCCGATCCGGTCCGCGGCATGGGCCAGATCGCGCACCGTGGTCCGCGTGGCAGTGGCGCACACGTGGCTTTCCTCGGTAAGCTTTGTCGCCTTGTCGGACTGCTCGCTGATCGCCGCAACCGCGTAGGTCAGTTCGTCAGAGGCTTGCGCACTGGCGGAAACGCCCTCGCTGGCCAGAGCGATCTCACGTCCCACCCCGTCGACCATCGTCTTGGTTTCGTTGGCGACGCTGTCGAGCATTCCGGCCATGGTGCGCATCACGTCCATGACTTCCACAATCCGTGACAACGAGGTCTCCGTCACCCCTTCCAGTACCTGGATCGCCTCTTCGCGCCGCGACATGCGCTCCCGGCGCGCCTCCGCGTTCATCTACTCATAAGACCGCGAACGAGCGATCGAGATCGAGCATCACCGCACGCCCGATCGCGCGGGTGGCGGCCATCGCCCTGTTTCCGCCGATCAAGCCCGGACGGCCGACGATCTCCATCAGTTCGAGCATAATTCTCTGATAGCCGGCTATGTACCAGCGCGGCGCCATACCGACGCCGTAATGCGCCTCGCCAATACGCACGATGCTGGCGACATGGTCTTCGCCGAAGCTGTGATTGAACATCAGGTTCCAATGCCGCATCTGCGCCTTTTTCAGGCCGCCGACATCCACGCGAACCATCGACCGCGTTTCATCGAACATGTTCAGATATTCGTAGAACCGGTCGAGAATACCCGGCATTTTCGAAGAGATCCACTCCCACACCTGCGCCAGCGTGCGTCGATCCTCAGGCGAGAACGAAGCAAAGGACAGCCGGTTGGCAATATCCAACTGATCTTTTGTATCTTTTTGTGTTTCTAGTAAATTGCAGCCTCTCAACCGGTGTTTCAAACTTTAGTTGTTTTTACGTAGGAGGATTTGAAAAAGATGTTAACTATACCGTTACCTTAAACGGTTTTTCCGCGTCAGCTTCAAAATAGCGCAAGTCGTTTCAACTAATACGCGCATCTCTCACTGCGTAAAACCGCGCGGCATGTACGACAAGCACCATCAATACGATGACGGCCAGCGCCTGGTGCGCCAAAGCAAACCCGAACGGCACGACGAGCAGCAGCGTCGCGATGCCCAGAACGGCCTGGGCAAGGACCGCGCCGACCGCATGGGCGGCCCCTGATTTCAGCAGCCGCGGCGCGACATCGCTCTTCCGCGTCGCCCACCAGTGCCACAAGGCCAGCGCCAGCAGCAGGTAGGCGTCGCAGCGGTGCTGGAACTGCACGGTGGTGATATTCTCGAAGAAGTTCACCCAGGCCGGATCCATCATCATCAGGCCGGAGGGCACGAGATCGCCGTCCATCAGCGGCCAGGTGTTGTAGGTCAGCCCCGCATGCAGCCCCGCCACGAGCCCGCCCAGGAAGATCTGCACGAAGGCAAGCCCAACCAGCACCAGCGCTCTACGGCGCCCGGGAATCGGTTCGACGGGCAAGCGCTCGTCGCCCTGCGCGCCCAACCGTTGCGCGAGCCACAGCGCATAGGAAAGTATTCCGGAGGCAAACGTCAGATGGACCGCGAGCCGGTACTGGCTAACATCGACCCGGTCGACGAGCCCGGAGGTCACCATCCACCAGCCGATCGCCCCCTGAAAGCCGCCCACGGCAAAGAGCAGCACGAGCCGCGGTTTCAGCCAGCGCTCGATACGTCCGGTCAACCAGAAGAAGACGAGCGGCACGAAGAAGACGAAGCCGACGAACCGACCGAGAAAGCGGTGCGCCCATTCCCACCAGAAGATGCCCTTGAACTCGTCGAGGCTCATGCCCTTGTTGACGCGCTCATATTCGGGAGAGAGCTTGTATTTCGCGAATTCCTCGTCCCAGTCTGACTGGCTGAGCGGGGGAATGACGCCGTGGATCGGCTGCCATTCGGTAATGGAGAGGCCGGAATCGGTCAGCCGCGTCGCACCGCCCAGCATTACCATGCCGAAAACCAGCGCGACGATGACATAGAGCCACAGCCGCACCCACACGCGGCCGCGCTGCGCGGGCGTGCGTTCCATTGTCTCGTTCGCGGTGATCTCAGCGCTCACCGTTTTCTCCCACTCTCCCGATATTCCTCGTCGCCCGGCGCATGGACGTAGCCCGATCTGCGCCACACGGCAAGACGAAAGCGAGTACGGCTGCTTCGGGGCTCGACTTGACGCCCTTGGGGAAGCTACTTAGAGCGCGGCCGGAACGCCCCCGGTTTCCGCCCTTCGCGAAGGATCTCCCATGCCGCCGCTCAAACGCCTGTTCGGAACCATCTTCCTGGTCGTCTTCGTGGTCGTCTACGCCTTCTTCGCGGCGGTGATCGGCGACATGACCATGCAGAACACCTCCGAACTCGTGCGTATCGCCTATTATCTCGTCGCCGGGCTTTTGTGGACGATCCCCGCCGGCGCGATCATCTGGTGGATGTACCGGAGCTGAGGCGCGATCCGCTCCTCAAGAGCCCTGTCTCACAACCCCGGCAACAGGTGTTGGTGATCGCATAAAGAAAAACCCCGTCACCGTGACGACGGAGAGCAAGCGCGCCGAGCAGCACCACGGCCGAAGCGCGCTGAACGTAGGTCTGATAGGCCGTCGCCACGATGAAGAGATGGGTCAGAATCTGGCGCAACACGCCGAAAGCGGCCTTTCGAAATCCGACTTTTTCCGTTCCCCCCAGCGCCATCATCAGCGGCAACAGGGTGAACAGCAAGATATTGTCGAAACAGAAGATCAGCGCCGTCGGCACGGCGGCCGAAGCGCCCAGAGTGGCAAGCGTGATGCCCGGCCCCATATATCCGACATTGGAATAGCCGCCCGCTATGCCCTGAATAGTCGCCTCACCAATCCGCCCCGTCTTGATGATGCCGAAGCAGAAGGCCAGCGCGAAGGCGCAATAGGTGGAGAAGGTGGTGGTCGCAACGTAGTTGAGATTCGCCAGTTCCTCGATCGGGGTCTTTGCAAGAAGCTGTAAAGAACGGCGCCGGAAGGGCGAGATAGAGGATGAAGAAGTTCATCCATTCGAGCCCGGCGGCGGGAATGGAGCGCACCTTGCCGGAGAAATAACCCAAGAATATCTGTCCGAAGAACGGCAGGGCGAGGGAGATGACTTCCTGCATGCGGGAATAAATCCGGTGGTAAGGCGAAGAGAACGAGGGAGCGAAGCCGGTTCGCATCGTGGTTGCGGTTGCGCTTTCCGGCCGGGTCGGGGTATCCAGAATTGCCTAACGGGTTCGTGCCGTTAGATCAATTAGACGACAGGCCCGCGAAAGAACGGGCCGAACGAAAGACAACATGGCTCAGCACGCCCTCTCTCCCCTGATGAAACTGCGCTACCGCGCCGAATACGTCCTGCTGCGGCTTGTCGCCGGGCTGATCCGGCTGATGCCCGTGGAAACGGCTGCGCGGGTGATGGGCCGGGCCTGACGGCTGATTGCGCCGCTGACGGCGCGCCACGCCCATGCGCTGGAAAACATCGAGCTCGCCTTCCCCGACATGCCGGAAGCCGACCGGGAAAAGCTTGCGCGCGACATGTGGGAGAATTTCGACCGGATCGTGGCGGAAACATTCCAGCTCGGTCGGCTCCACGCCCAGCGCTACCGCTACACGTTCGATGTGGAGAACGCGCGCCAGGACGTGGCAAAGAACGGCGGGGGAAACGTCGTCGCCTCGCTCCACACCGGCAACTGGGAGATCATCGCCTAACCGGCCCCGATGGTCGGGCTCGATACGGCCGGCGTCTATCAGGCGCTGAAGAACCCCTATGCCGACGCCTATCTGACCGCCCTGCGCGAGCGCTATTTCCCCGCGGGACTGTTTTCCAAGGGCCGCAGCACGGCACGCAAGCTCATCCACCATGTGCGCGAAGGCGGCGCCATCGCCTTTCTCGGCGATCTGCGCGATGTCCGCAGCGTGGAAGTGCCCTTTTTCGGTCATCCGGCCTGGGCGACCCCGTTTCCGGTGATGGTCGCGCGCACCTACGGCCTGCGGCCGATCATCTGCCGCACGATCCGCAAGGAAAACGCACACTTCCATTTCGAGGCCCGCGTCCTCGACATCCCGCGCGACGGCGACAGCCAGGACGATATCGTTGAAGGCACTGCCCGCATCCACGCGCAGTTCGAGGAATGGATTCGCGAATATCCCCACCAGTGGATGTGGATCCATCGCAAATGGGCCGAGCCGAAACACAAGAAGCGGAAGCCCGCAATCGCGGCGTACAAGAGCCACGACTGACGCGGTTCATTCGATCATCCGGGTGCCAACGGCGTCCCCTCGTCTCCCCCCTTTCGACGCATTTATGACCTGCACAAAAAGCGCTATACCTAACGGCACATAGCTATACCTAACGGCACATAAAAGCCGCAAACGGGGGGAACCGTTCGAATGAAAACACCGCGCGCCTTTTACCAACCGCTCGCCATCGGAGCACCCGCACCCTATCGCGAGCTGCCGGCCCGGCTGGAGCGGATGATCCATTTCGTACCGCCGCATGTGGAGAAAATGCGCGCCAAGGTGCCGGATCTGATTTCCAAGGTCGACGTGGTGCTAGGCAATCTGGAAGACGCCATTCCCGCCGATGCCAAGGAAGCGGCACGCGCCGGTTTCATCGCCATGGGCCGCGACAACGATTTCGGCGCAACCGGCCTGTGGACGCGCGTCAACTGCCTCAACAGCCCGTGGTTTCTCGACGATATCATGGAGATCTTGCCCGCGATTGGCGAGAAGCTCGACGTGGTGATGCTGCCCAAGGTGGAAAGCCCCTGGGACATCCACTATCTCGACCAACTCCTTGCTCAGCTTGAGGCAAAGAACGGCATTTCAAAGCCGATCCTGATCCACGCGATCCTTGAGACGGCGGAAGGCGTGAAGAACGTGGAGGCGATCACCACCGCCTCGGCCCGGCCGATCTCGCGGCCTCGCGCGGCATGAAGACGACGCGCGTCGGCGGATGACATCCGGACTATGCGGTGCTGTCGGACCCGGAAGGAAACGCACCGCGCACCGCCTTCCAGCAGAACCTGTGGCACTACACGGTTGCCAAGATGGTCGATGCCTGCATGTCGGCCGACATTCGAGCCTTCTACGGCCCCTTCGGCGATTTTTCCGACGCGGAAGCCTGCGAGGCGCAGTTCCGTAACGCATTTTTGATGGGGTGCGTGGGGGGCTTGGTCGCTGCACCCGACGCAGATCGATATCGCCAAGCGCGTCTTCTCGCCGGAACCGGACGAGGTCGCCTTTGCCGGCAAGATCCTGGATGCCATGCCGGACGGCGCGGGCGCTGTTATGATTGACGGAAAGATGCAGGACGACGCCACCTGGAAGCAGGCCAAGGTGATCGTCGACCTTGCCCGCCGGGTGGCCGAAAAGGATGCGGATCTGGCGCAACGCTACGGTTTCTGACCCGTTTGGGATATTTTCGACGGGTTGACACCTGACCTTCGGCGTGTCCTCTAGGGCGCCCGAAACGAACCTGAATTTCTGGACGCCGGACGTTGCCCCTGATAGGTCCATGTCCGGACGTTTTATTTTGCGTGGAGAGTGAGATTTGATTGAGAAGATCCGATCGGCCAAATACAGGATCGGCCAGGTCGTGCGCCACCGGGTTTACCCGTTTCGCGGCGTGATCTCCGACGTCGATCCTATTTTCGACAACACCGAGGATTGGTACGACTCCATCCCCGAGGATATCCGCCCGCAAGGATCAGCCCTTCTATCACCTGCTCGCCGAAAACGAGTAGAGCGAGTACATCGCCTACGTTTCCGAGCAGAACCTCATCTCCGACACCACGGGCGAACCCGTGCACCATCCGCAGATCGACGAGTTCTTCGACGTGATGGAAGACGGCAGCTACCACGCCCGCGACGTGGAAATTCACTGAGAGTGATGTAGCGCGGCGCTGAGCGTGTTCGCGAGCGACAGTGCGGAGGCCCATCCTTCGAGACGCCCGCTTACGCGGGCTCCTCAGAATGACGTTGTGTATGCTGCCCGCGTCTGCAAAACCTTCAGCACGATAACGTCATCCTGAGGAGCCGTCGCGAGACGGCGTCTCGAAGGATGGGCCCAGCGCACGACCATTCCCGACGCCTGACCTCAAGCAGTCATCGCCCCCGCTCTCTCAACCGTCATCCCCCGGCGAAGTCCGGGGGATCCAGCACTCACCGCACATACCGCCGCCCGATGGATTGCCCGGACAAAGCCGGGCAATGACGACGGAGAGGACATTAGCCCAAGCGCCCACTCACTCTTCCGGCGGCAGAGCCTACTTCTTCTCTCGGAAGATGAAGTAGAGATTACGGAAATAGATGATCAGTCCCAAGGCCTGACCGGCGATGAAGACCGGATCCTTGCGGATCAGCGAATAGACCAGCAGCAGCGCACAACCCGCCACGGAGAAGAACCAGAAGGCCACCGGAACGATCGACTTGCCGACCCGCTCCGAGGCAATCCACTGCACCACGAAGCGCATCATGAACATGGCTTGCGCGACGAATCCGAGGATCACCCACACGTCGAACTGAACGACGAACACCTGATGCACCCATTGCGCCAGGTCGGCAATCCACCCACAACTACTCACCATCTTGCGAAATCTCCAAAACGATAGGCACGGACTTACGGCGGCGGCGCAGCCACCACACGCCGAACAGGTCCAGAATTCCGATCAGCGCGCGATCGAACACGCCGTATTTCGAGACCCCGTGACGGCGCTCGTGGTCGACCACGTCCACATGCACGATCCCGTAGCCCTCGCGCATGACGAGCGCAGGCAGGAAGCGGTGCCAGCTGTCGAAATAGGGAAGCAGCAGGAAGATCTCGCGCCGCACAGCCTTCAGCCCGCAGCCGGAATCCCGCGTGTTGTCCTTGAAGATCGCCCCGCGCAGCTTGTTGGCGAACCGGAATGCGAACCGACCGCTTGAAGGCGTTGGCCTTGCGCCCCACACGCTGCCCGGCAGCGAGCCCGACGGACGGTCCGGCCGCCGTCAGCGCATCGACAAGTGCGGGGATATAGGCCGGATCGTTTCTACCCGTCGCCGTTGATCGTGGCAACGATATCGCCGTGGCGCACCGGGCGCAGCCACGGCAAGGTGGCGGCAAGCTCCGCCAGCATCCGGTCGGTGCCGTCGGAAGACCCACCGTCCACGGCAATCACCCCGAAGGCGCGGCCGTCGAGTGCTGCTCGAATTTCCTCGATCAACCCCGGCAGATTGCCGATCTCGTCCTTTGCGGGAATGACGACCGAAACGGCAGGCGTCTCCGTCACGAAGGCCCCTCCCGTCAACGCGCCGTCGGCCGATGCGGGCATCGCTTTATCGGTCATCGGATTGTGTCTCGTTGTCTTTGGACCACACGGACTCCAGGTGCTCGCCTCCGAAGAAGCGGGCCCGGGCGAGCACGCGACCAAGGTTTGAAAATGCGGTTGCGATCGCACGGCCGAGCATACGGCTGCCGACGATCGGCTTTATTCCCTCGCCCGGTACGGTGGCGAAACCAAGACGACGCTTAGCCATATACCGCGCCGTCCACAAGGTGACAGACATACCGAGCAGGATTCCGGCGATCACATCGCTTGGATAATGCGCCCCCACCATGATACGCGAGGCCACCAACCAAAAGCCGCAGACCACGATCAACCATAGAAGGTTCGAGAAGATCAGGCACAACGCGGTGGCAAGAGCGGCAACCGTCGTGGCGTGGCCGGAGGGAAAGCTCACGTAGCTATTGGAGAAGTGGAACATGTCGAAGCCGAGCGGCCCAACGCTGTCGAACAGTTTCGACCGCGGGCGCCCGATGATCCGCTTCAGAACCAGTGCGATCAGTCCGCTTGAGGCGACGGAGAAGAAGATGAAAGCGCAATAGGTCCAGATCAGCGACAGGCGCAGGCGGAAGTTCACCTGCTTCCAGTCGATCGCCATGGTGAGGAGCAGATAAAGCCCCGTCGACCACAGGATCCAGTTCGACTTGCCAATATCGGTAATGGCGCGGAAGAACTCGACACATTCGCGCGGCAGCGAATGAATCCAGGGATGGGAGGGACGATCGAGCAGCAGCGCGGCGAGGCCAACGGCGAGAAGCAAGATGGCTAGCAAGTTCTGAGGGCGCAGGCCGCGCGGCAGAGGATCGATGGCGCGGTCGGCGCGGCCATTTCGACGGCGCAGGTTGTCGCGAAGCGTTGCCAGTTGGCGCGCATGCGTCGGCCCACCCGCGCCAGGCGCGCGCGACGGTCGCCCGTCGCCGTGCCATCCGGCACCTCTTCACCCGCCGCCAGCTCGTCATGAACGCGGCTTGAAATGCCGTCGGATTTCGTTTCGTTCACGGGTCCGTCCGCTTGTAAACAGCAATATCCAGTTGCCACCCGCCATTGATATTCACTCCCTCTACCCGAGACGACAGGGTAAGCGCCACCCCTTCGGCCTTTGCCGCATCAAGGAACTTGCCCTCATACCGGCTTTCCACCGCCGCGACCCGGCAAGTCCCCTGCCCGATCCACGTGGCCGCCTCCTCCGCATTGCTGAGCTGCGTGCCCGTTGCGGTGAGGAAGATGAAGTTCGGCTCGTTGAAGTCGACGGAAAAGATTTCAGGTTCCGGACAATCCGTCGCGGCCTTCGTCGCCGCAGCCAGACGGGAACTGACCCAGATCGGCGTAAGCACTGGCATGGCAAAGCCCCACACGCCCGCAAAAAGCAGGATCGCCGTCAACGCGGCGCGCGGCACCGCATTCACCGCCGATCCCTTCACCAAGGCGCGTGCGACACAGATGCCGACGACGGCGGCAAAGACCGCCAAAACCGCGCCCGGAGGCGCGACGGCAAAGACGACCGGCACCACGGCCAAAAGGATTGCCGAAATACGCGGGAGCGGGCTTGTCGGCCCGGATCACCAGCCCGTAAGCGGTGAGCGTGGCCAGGGCCGGCAGCAGCGGCATGGTTTAGTGGGGAAGCTTGGTGGCAACCAGCTTGAACACGATCCAGCTCGGAATCGCCCAGGCGAGGCAGAACTGCACGACCGTCGCCTTGCGCGCCCACCAGATCGGCGCAATCGCCATCAGCGCGAAGGCGGGCATCGGCCAGAACGTGCCGAACATCGCGGCCAGATGGATCAACGGCAGCGCGCCGTGGCTTTTCTGTCCCTGCCCCAGCTTGGCGAAGAGATCGCGCCCCAGCGCCTCCTGGAAGAAGGCTTCCTTGATCGCGATCCCGATGAGCGGCCGCAGGGATTTCAGTCAGCGCACGCGCCGGGTGAAAACCGCCAGCGCCACGATCGTCAACCCGACGACCATCGGCGCAACCGGCCCTTGATCAGGATGCCGAGCCCGAGCGCGATCCAGAAGGTGAGAACGAGCGAGAGCGGTTGCTTTGGTTTGCCCGACAGCCAGATGCGCGCAAGCGCGCCCTGACTGGCGACGATGGTGGCAAGCAGCATCGCATCCGTCTTAGCAAGCCGCGCCTCCACGCCAACGACCAGCGCCAACGCGACGAAAAGCGCGGCAACCAAGGCCTGCGGCGACCCGGTAAAGGCGCGCGCGGCCCAGAAGGTCAGCAAAACGGCGAGGATCGCGCCCGCGATGGAGGACAGCCAGTATACACAGATCGGCGCCTCGGCGTCATAACCGGTCACTTTCGCGGCTGCGGCCTGCAACCAGTAGATGCCGACCGGCTTCTTGTAGTGGACTTCCTGCTGGAAACGGATGTCGCTGTAATTGCCCGTCTCCAGCATCTGCTTGCTGGCCTTGGCGAAACGAGGCTCGTCGCGGTCGAGCGGCGGCACCGTCCAGAAACCCGGCAGAAACGCGGCAAGCATGACGATGACCAGCAGAAGCTGTGCAATGCCCGAATGACCGACGACACGCAGCCAGCGCGGCGGCAAGGGCGTACCCGCGCCAACATCCGGCGCAGCAGCGGGCGCCTCGCCAGATCCATCCGGCGCGCTCTCGGTGTCATCATTGTCAGCTTCAGGGGCAGCTTCGGGAGTCCCCTCGGGGGCTGCTTCGCTACCGGCTTCGCGTGCGGGATCAGAAGCAACGTGCTCCGCGTCCCCTTCACCGTTTGCCTTGTCCCCGTTCTTCGGGGCGTTATCGGACTCGCTCAAAACCCGGCTCCGGATAGAATGTCGCCGCGCACAAACAGGCGATCGGGCTTCTCCTACAGGATGCAGCGCAAAAGATCGATTCCCGGCTTCGTCCTGCCCCCCTCACCTCATGCGGTTTGTCTCTCTAGTCGGGAATGACAATCGAAGGCAAAGCGCGCGCATTTCAGGTATCCCACCCAAAGAGCACCACCTCCACGTTCACGCATCTGTCGTGCGGCAGGCCTAATCGGGTGGCGTATCGCGTCGATTGGTGCACACTGAGGCTTCGTCTTCCTCTCACCCTTCGGCCGCCCCGGCTTTCCCACCAGCCTCAAAGACGTCCATGACGCTTATCGCACAAATCACTGACCTGTACCTGAAGCCACGCGGTGTGGCGTGCTACCGGGTCAGCGAGACCAACATGCTGGCAGAGCGCGCCGTTCAGGCTCTGAAGGCGCTCGATCCCGTGCCCGATGCCGTTGTGGTGACGGGCGATATCGCCGATCAGGGTGACCCGCGCGAATATGTCGTCGCACGCGAGATCTTCGCCGCACTCGACATCCCCCTCTACCTGCTTTCTGGAAACCACGACGACTCGGCCGCTTTGAAAGCCGCTTTACCCGGTCACCCGGGCCATGGACCATGGCCCGGCCGACCGTATCCGCTATGCCGCAAGGATCGGGGATATCCGCCTGATCGCGCTGGATTCATCTGTTCCCGGCTCCGGCCACGGCGAACTCGGCGCCGCGCAATGCGCCTGGCTGGACGAGACCCTCGCCGCAGAGCCGGATGTGCCCACCGTCATCGCCGTCCACCATCCCCCGGTCCTGACCGGCATCCTGCACATGGACGCGATCAACCTGCGTGACGGAGATACGTTCGCAGACATCGTCGCCCGACATTCTCGGGTGAAGCGGATCATTTGCGGCCACGACCATCGCGGCATCGTCGCCACCTGCAGCGGAACGGTGGTGACCATCGCCCCCGACGTCACGCATCAGGTCGTCCTCGCCCTGAACGAGGGCGCCCCGACCCAGTTCAATTTCGAGCCGCCCGCCTTCTATCTGCACTACTGGACGGCGGAAGCGGGGCTGGTCACCACACCGCCTACGTGGAACGTGCCGACGGCCCCTATCCCTTCTGGGCAGGCGAAGGCGTAAGCTGGCCGGGTTGAAAGACGAAATTCTCGGACCGCGCACGGCGAGCCCCTCGCGTACGCCCGAAAACGGCAACGCGCGCGCATGCACAGTTGTCATCCCCGCGACGGCGGGGATTCAGTAACCACAGAATTTCGCTCACAGAATAAAGAAGCCAGCCGCACGGAGTGCTCGATCCCCGCCGTCGCGGGGATGACAGCCTGGGGCTAACGAGCGCTCGTCAGGCAGCGACAGCCGCCGCCTTAGCGCGTTTGCCGTCGCCCTTGGAGACGACCTTGCTGCGCTGGGCTTCGCGAATCATCAAGACGGTACGGCGCGCATCTTCCTGCAGCGTACGGCTGAACGAATCCGCCAGAGCTTTGGATTCGCTTTCCGGCCGCCCCACCCGCTTGCAGATCAGGCGGGCGAAGGCACAGAAGCCCTGCATGCCCATGTTCGTCGCCCGGCAAAGCACCACGACGGACGAAACATCGCTGTGCAGAAGCGAGCGCTTCAACGTCGCCTCGTCGATGCGCACGAGACGCGCCAGAAGCCAGATGCAGTCGCCCAGACGATCTTCCATCGTCAGTTCGCTGATCACGGAGTCGATCGTGCGACGTCCGTCGGGAATCGCGTCGTAGAGGGTGTCGCGCTCAAGCTGACGGTGCGCGCTCTCCTTCATCCCCTCCTCGATCATCAGCGAGGCGCGGCGGGCGGCCTCCTTGAAATGACCTTCCTCGACCAACGAGGCGAACGCCCCGAGCCGGGTACGCAGCTCATCGGTCAGCGAGGCGCACAGATCCCGCGCAAAGCCGTCTTCGTCGCGCCCGCGCTCGGCCAGATTGTGCTGAACCTGAGGATCTTCACCGCCGCGGTTGAGAAGATGGCCCAAGCCCGCCATGGAGAACCGCGCCCCGCGGTTGGCGGCCACCTTGCGCAATACTTCCGTACTGCCGACTTCCGTCAAGGCGTCGGTCACCGCCTCACCGATCGCCGGACGTGCCGCGATGGTCAGCCGGTGGGATTCTCCGCGCGCACGCGCGATCTCGGCCAGATCGTCGTCGCGCAGAAGCGGAGATATCTGCAGGATTGGCATCGCGACGATCGCATCGTCATTGGCAAGCGTGAGCACCAGATCGCGGTCGACATGTTCCGAGCACGCGATTTGATCGGCGATATCGGCGCGGATCTCGTCTGCCACCTGGTCCAGCACCTTGGCGACCACATCGCCGAAAAGACGCTTTTCGATATCGCTCGGGATGTGGCTTTCCTCGAAGAAGACGTCCGAAATCGCCTTTACAAGCCGGGTGCGGCTCCGTGCGCTGCGGTCGCGCGCCAATTCCACCAGTTTAGATACCGGCATGTTCTTGCCCCTTCATTCACCGCCGTATACCCGGATTTCATGCGCAATATTAGAATATTAGAGACACGAGCGTGCCATAAACAACTCGTTATTATTTTTCATCGGCAAACAAATCCTAACGCTCGATAGTAATCTCATTTAAAAAATCTCGAGATTGTTCAAAAACATATATTTTACACAACATTATTACATATACTCTATTGCCATTTTCAAAAACTACAGGTTTTAATTAAAATAATATTCAGTTCTCGACGATTCGTTATTTGATGGAGGCCTCAATGTTAAGAAATAGACGCCTCGATAATATTAAATATATTATCTATAAATTCGATCTTGTCGCGACAAAGCCGCCTGAGGATTCGCTGTTTTTCAAGATGTGGAACGCATCGGAGCCGATCGGTCTAGCCGCTTACGAGTTGCCTTTTCTCCAGGGCATCAAGGGCGGAGATCTCGATCCGAACAAATAGCCTATTACTGCTTCAACGGCTTACTGCTTCAACGGCGCGAACGACTACGCGGTTGCCGCGCGGCGCGCACCAGACAACCCCCCGCTGAAGGATTTCCTGCTTTACAAACAGCAGAGATACGCGAAATACAACGCCACCTTCCCCGACACCTGGCATCTGAACGGCGTCTCGAGCATCGCACCGCCCAAGGCGGTCACAATCTACGTGCGCTACGAGAAGATGCTGACGCCCGCCTATTGCCTCGCCTTGCGAATATCTCTGGTACTAGCTGGCGCACAATATGGGGCAGCCCGCCCCGACCAATATCTACTCCTAGATCACCGGGAACGACTATGCTGACGGCGCCTATGTCATGGGCAACGTACTCGACGCCTATCAAAAGAACCACCCGGATGAGGTGAAGGCCGACCAGGCAGTCTGACTCTACCAGTTCGCAACCTATTGCGAATACGCCGACTTCGCCGCAGGAACGGGCACCAAGGCCAAGAAGTCGAGCGCGTTCTCCATCTCCCCGCCCTCCGTCGGATCGGATCCCGGCTGGACGGATCTCGATATGTTGTATCAGGAATTCGAAGTCGGCGGCTCCGCCTGAACCGGGCGCGAATTTGCCCCTGAACACATGCTATCCTGCCGCAAGATTGGAAGGAGGCAGCCACAGGCTCCCTTCGCGCGCATCCCGCACGCGCGAGAGTAAAGAGGCTTATTTGTTCACATTCCCCCGGTTTGCCCGATTGCGCGGTTTTCGCAAAACGTCTAGATAACGCAAGCGGATCAGCCGCACGGGGTATGGCGCAGTCTGGTAGCGCACCTGCTTTGGGAGCAGGGGGTCGCAGGTTCGAATCCTGCTGCCCCGACCAACGGCTTCCGGTCGATTACGAGACACGGCCGGAGGTCAGAATTATCGGCGAATATTCGGAGACAGTCATGGTCGCACGCATCTATCGTCCCGCCAAAACGGCGATGCAGTCTGGCAAGGCGAAGACGAAACGCTGGGTACTCGACTACGAACCGGAAAGCGCCCGCGAAATCGAGCCGCTGATGGGCTACACCTCCTCCACCGACATGAATGGGCAGATCAAGCTATTCTTCGACACGAGCGAGGAAGCGATTGCCTATGCCAAGGCCCACGGCATCCCCTACCGGGTGAAGGAAGTGCATGAGCGCAAGACCCGGTCGATGGCCTACGCGGACAATTTCCGTTACGACCGCCTCATGCCTTGGACGCACTGACCCGTCCACTCCCGACATCCACCGGATTTACCCTGACGCAGCGAGACTTCGCCGCGCACATATGGCACTTTGAACGAGGCGCGGGATTTGCGCACCGCATTTGCCGGCCCCGTAGCTCAGCTGGATAGAGCAACGGCCTTCTAAGCCGTTGGTCGCAGGTTCAAATCCTGCCGGGGTCGCCATATTTTCAATGGCTTAGCTCTCATCTTATTTTTCAAAAGTCTCAAAATGACCTTTGGTTTCAGACTTTTAGCATCGCGCGTGTTCTCACGCAGCCGCTAGAGACGCTCCGATTTGAGAATTGGCGCCACGTCCTTGTAAGCGCGCAGCACAACACCCTCGTGCCGAGCGATAAAAGCCCGACCTCGTTCGCTCGTCTTCATTTCATGGATCCTTTCGGGCGACAAAAAACCCGCCTTGCGGGCGGGTTTCGAATTCTCGAACAATTGCGAACCTAGCTATTTCGGCACGATCACAGCGAACGCCTAATATCCGTATTAGTCGGGTTCCCACGCTCTCGAAATATCGATCGAACTTTGCCGTCCAAGATGCAACATGGCCGTAATTATCAAGCAGGATCACACCGCCACCACGCATCCGTTCAACTGCCCAATCCAGGATCTCTTTCCGATAGCCCATGTCTAGGTGGAGGAAGCAGAGACGATCAGGCTCACACTCCTGAAGCGTCTTCTCAACCATGCCTTGATAGAGCCGGCACTCACCGTCGCAGAAGGCCAGCCGTTTCTTGATTTCGTCCAGGCACATGATTGCTTCGGGATTTTGACGCGGCCATGTATCAAATGAGTCGAACCCGTGAACTGCGCGGATATCGCCGGCATCCTGCATCAACCGCATCAGGTGCCACAGGCTCGCCCCCTGGCACACGCCAACCTCAGCGACATCCCCAAGAAATTGCAGTGCGAAGTTGGCCACCTGCCTCAGGAAAACGATCGTCTCGAACAGCATCATCGATACTGGCACTCCGAGCTCATGTGGGACAGTGCACTCCATCGCCAGCTTGTGGAACTGGCATATGATCTCCTGTTTGAACGGCTGCCGGCTATCCACATCGACAAGCGCAGATTGCATTTCGGATATCTGGTCAGGATCGACATAAAGGGAGTGCTCATCGCGCTCCGCCGAAACGGGCTCGACTGCGAACTCGCGAAACCTCATGCCATGGAACCGCGGGTCGTTGCCGACCACACGCACGATCATGTGCAGTAGAAAATTGATCAAATGCTTCGTGTAGTCGTTGAACCCCACCAGAACGAAGTGCTTGGCGACGATCCGGCTGTATAGTGCATTCAGCGTTGCCTTATCGATGGCAGCACCGATATGTCTCGACAAATATCCATTTAGATCCGTTTTCGAATCTGAAACAATCTGACTATCAACACTATGCTTCACTCTTTTTCCCCTGCGTTAGTTTCAGGGAACGATAAGAGGATGTCCGATCATGAGAAATTATCAAGTTAAAACAGGTCGCAAAGAACCAGTTTTTTCGGAGGAGAATGCCCTCTCCGCACTTGATGACGCGCTTGATCTCTGGCTAATCGAACGCGAAAGCGCGACCCCGGGTGAAGGCATGAGCGTTGGCTCACTGCAAGCGACATTCGCACTCATGCTCGACGCGCGGGTCAGCACTCAGCACCAAGGCATGGACGCGTAACCTTTAAACAATATCAACACGGTATCTCTGTGCGTTAGCGCGTTCCCGGCACGCCAGATCTCGCGCAGCGTCTATTCCTACACCTGTGCTCCCGCAAAATTACCCATGATGAGCGGGGGCGCCAGACATGCAGCGCTGGGAGCAGCGTTGCAATATCTATTGTAACCCATGTTATAGAGGCTCGCCCCGCTGAAATGAATCGAGTTTGACACCGAGTCGACACTTGGAAGCACATAGCTGCGCACAGCGAACGTGTAATTTTCTCCATCTGCATCGGCATCACCGACGGACGCCATGAACGTCGCCAAATCCGCTGTCTCGTCCCAATCCTGGCATGACTCCCCAACAAGAAACAGCGTGTCGGATCGAATGAAGGTTTCCTCCCTCAATTGATCGATCAAGGTCGCGCGGTCGGCGGTAATCTCCGCCTGCGTGCGCCCATTGAGTGCATCAGTCTCGCCTTGCTGGATCGTCACGATATCGAAGGTGCTTTTGCCGATCAAAGACAGAGCCGCCGAAACGTCGGTGAGCATGTCGACGTAGCGTACTAAGCTACCCCCGGAAAGTCGGACAATGACGGAAGCTACGATTTGCTTTCTGCTGGTCTCCAAGCGCAAGGAGATCAAAGCATGTCGAAACGCAGGAACCATGACGCGAGCTTCAAGGCTCGTGTGGCGCTGGAAACCGTCAAGGGCGCGCGTACCGTGTCAGAGCTGGCCACGGAATACGATGTGCATCCGACGATGATCCATCAGTGGAGTTTGGAAGGTGGAAAACAATTCAGTGAATCTTTTTCCCGACAAACGCGCTGCTCGAGGGAGCTCCAACATCTTCGAACGCAGCGGGAAGAAGAAGACCGAGGTCGACGAGGAGAAGGTGGGTCGCTGCACGCCAAGATCGGAGAGCTGGTCGTCACCAACGTTTTTTTGTCACGAAAACTCAAGCCCTGGACCGGCAAGTAAGGCGCGGGATGATCGAACGCTCCCACCCCACGCTGTCTATCGGTGCGCAATGTCGCCTGCTGTCGATCTACCAGAAGCCCAACAGCAGCAAGCCCACCAAGGGGCACAAAACCTCCCCTTTCCTGCTGGGTGGTCTGCGGATCGGTCGTGCCAACCAGGTCTGGTGCGCCGACATCACATATCCGCCGATGCAACGAGGCTTTCTCTGCCTGGTTGCTACCATGAACTGGTTCACCCGCAAGGTGCTGGCCTGGCGCCTCTCGAACACGCTGAAAGCAGACTTCTGCATCGAGGCGCTGAACGAGGCGGTCCACCGCTTCGGCCCGCTGGAGATCATGAATTCCGATCAGGGCTCGCAGTTCATGTCTTTCGCCTAGGCCGACCGGCTGAAATGGGCCGGCACCCGGATCTCGATGGACGGCAAAGGGCGCTGTCTCGACAATATCTTCATTGGCGATCCCTGAAGTATGAGTGCATCTATCTGCACGCATGGGAGACTGGCTCGCAGGCCAAGGCCGGCGTTGGCCCATGGATCATCTTCTACGATCACCAGCGGCCCCACGCCGCCCATGGCGGACAGCCTCCCGCCGTGGTCTACTTCAACCAGATCGAAACCGACCAGCAGGGCCAGAGGGTAGCTTAAATCACCCCGGAAACTGTCCAGGGATCGGGGAGTAGCTCAATATCCGCGTCGTTCGATCCGTAGACGCAGCCCGGAAAAATGCCGGATCTAACACCAAATAGCTTTCAGACTTTTGCTCGAAAACCGGCATTTTCTGTACTGAAAAATTCTGTAAAATTATTGATATTATTGAGATAACTTCGGCCCTCTAAGCTGTCGGTCGCAGGTTCGAATCCTGCCGGGGGCGCGAGATTTTCGAGGCCGGATTTTCGGGGCCAGATTTTCAGGGAAAGCAACGCCCTTCCCAACTTCCGATCCTCGCCCCCAAAGCTCTCCCCCGTTTCCTCTAGCAGCCTTCCCGGCATTCGAGCACTCACACGCGTGCCGGATGTCTCGTCGCGCATGAATTGGCTGAAATACCATATGTATTTTTATACATATAATATCCGTTTCCCTAATATTACGATTTCTTATCTTCTTATATGGTTTTAATGCCACGTTCCGAATTGTCCGGTTCTTTTCTGGAGTGGCGATGCGTTCGCACGATCGTACCCCCTTGGTTCGATGACATATCGAATCATGTTTCTGGTCTGTTTTTACGTCGTCCTCAGCACGGCGCTGCTGGGTCTGCTCGTCTACAATCAGGTCAGGACCCATCACCAAGGACAATGCGGTCGCCTCGATCGCCGCGGAAACTCACCAGATGGCGCGGCGGTTCGACCGGGTTTATTCCGCACTCGCCAGAGACCTGCGCACCGTTGCCGAGACACCCTCGCTGAAAGGATTTGTCCGCAGCAGGGAGAACGGAGGGATCGATCCCGTTGACGGCTCACAACCGAGGCGCAATGGCGCGACCGGCTGAGCGAGACCTTTCAGGCCGTTCTGAACAGCAATCCCGAGTACCTCAAGTTCCGCTTCGTCGGCCTTGTCGATGACGGGCGGGAGATCGTCCGCGTCGTGCGTAGCGTGCGCGACATCATCTCGACACCGGACAACCACCTGCAGGCGAAGGGAAACGAACCCTATTTCCGCTTCGGCATCACCGTACCGACCGGTGAGGTCGCCTTCTCCGATGTGGCGCATGTGGGGCCGAACGCGGCGTCCGAGGAAAATCCGATCCTCGCCATTCGCGGCATGATCCCGATCGACGATGATCAGGGACAGCGTTTCGACCTCCTCATCCTCAATGCCGACTACGTGGCCCTACTCCACAACGCCACCGACAACGACACCGAACACAACGACAACCTCGCGGGTGCACGATCTGGCGGATCACCTGCTCCACACCACGCCATGAGCCGCACGAGCGGATCGACCTGCAATTGCGGTCAGACCCGATGCGGCCCGTCCCGAAGATCGTGTGCGAGTTGCTCGCGCGGGGAGAACCGGAAGGCCTGCTGGAGATCGGCGACACGGTTGCCTATTACCTGCGCGATCCGGGGCACTATTCCCAGCAATCCGCACAGATCGGCTTTGCGCTCCAGATACCCGTCGCAATCCTCTTCGGCGATGCGGACGCGATCAAGAAGCACGTCATCTACATCTGCATCATCACTACCCTCCTGTTTTCGATCATCGCGATCTTCTTCGCGAAATCCTTCATCCGGCCGCTCGGCTTCCTGACCAAACAGATTTCCGGCTCAACCAACGCGGAGCTTCTCAAGAAGCTGCCGATCGAGCGCGACGACAAGATCGGAGATCTCGCCCGCTCGTTCCGCGACAGGACCCAGGCGCTGATGGACAGCGAGGAATACGCCAACACCATCGTGAACAACGTGCCCGACGGCTTGATTTTGCTCGATGGTGTGGGCATCGTGGAGGAATTAAACCCGAACTGCGAACGCATGTTCGGATACCAGGCAGACGAAATTGTCGGAAAGCATGTGGAACGACTGCTGTCCGACGGCACATCGCAATATGACGAGACGTTTTCCGAAATCTTCGAGAAGCTGCAGGATCACTCGCAGCCCTTGCAGGCCCGGGAGCTGGAAGCCGTCACCGCCAAGGGAGACCGGTTTCCCATCGAAATCGGCATCAGCACCTTGAAGGTGAAGGGCATGACGAAATTCAGCGGCATCATTCGCGACATCTCCGAACGCCGCAAAATCGAACGGATCCGCACCGAATTCGTCGCCACCGTCAGCCACGAACTGCGAACGCCCCCCACCTCCATTCGCGGTGATCGACCAGCTTCTAGCGAAACCGCGCGCGGAGAAGGTCGAACAAATGCTGCAGATGGCGCAGAAGAACACCGCGCGGCTGATCCTGCTCGTCAACGACATCCTCGATTTCGAGACGCTGCAGGCAAACAAGGCAAATTTCCGGCTGATCCATTGCGATCTGAACCGCGAGGCGGCGAAGGCGGTGGAGATGAACACCACCTATGCGCAGGATCGCAAGGTCAAGCTGAAGGTCATCACCTCCAACGAACCGCTCATTGCCACCGTCGACCAGGATCGGCTGCAAAAGGTTCTCGCTAATCGATCTCGAACGCCGCGAAATATTCAGAAGAGGGCGCGAGCGTCGAGATTCGTCTGGAGCGGCACGACACGACGGCCTGCATCTACGTCATCGGATCACGGCGCCGGCATCCCGAAGAACTTTCAGAACCAGTTGTTCACACCCTTTAGCCAGGCCGATAGCGGGAATTCCGCCAAGAGTTCGGGCACCGGACTTGGCCTGCATATCACAAAGCGCCTGGTGGAAAGCATGGGCGGGGAGATCGCCTTCGAGAGCGCGGAGGGCCACGGAGCGACCTTCTGGGTTGCGTCTCCGCTGTTCGTGCCTCAGCCGCGGCGGCACGGGCTATCGCCTCCTCGGCCTGCATCTGGAAGAGGACCGGAATTTCGCCGAGGTTCTTCAGGCCGAACTGGATTCCAAAATCGAACTGATCAACGAAACCACGTTGAAAGGCGCGAAACGCCATTTGCAGGCCCACGAGTTCGATCTCGTCATCATCGATATCGATCTTCAGGGCGAGAACAGGCTGGATATCATCGAACACATCCCTGCCCCAGAGCGGACCGCCATCCCGGCTGGATCTGCAACTGTTTCGCCGTCCCCGCGACCACTTCCAGCACATAGCGCACCAGAACGCCGGACGGGATGACGTTTTCCGAAAGCGGCGTGGTGTCGTGGGCGATCCGACCGATGGCTCCATTCTCGCGGATAAAGATCATGTCGAGCAGCACGTAGGTGCTCTTCATCCAGAAACTGACGGGTTGCTGGCGCTGGAAATCGAACAGCATGCCCGTTCCCTCCGGCACCGATTTTCGAAACATCAGCCCGCGCGCGCGATCCTTTTCCAAAGCGACCACCTCGACGCGGAATTCCCATTGGCACCCGTACTGGTTTTCGATGCGCAGAGTCTGCATGTCCACAGCCCGCGCAACGCCCGCGCTTGTACCCGCGACCGTCAGCAAAAGGGCGAATATCGCCACGAGCCTCGACAGAGCGAAAGCACGGGGAGCGGCGAAGTGGGACATGGCTCTTCTCCTGATGAACGGCCGGGCGGCGCAGCCGGCCCCGTCTTATGCCACGGAATCGAAATGCGGTCGCGCCCTAACAACGAACGCAAGGCTCCCAGCGTTTTCAAGGCGCGCGAGTCTCCCAGCACCGCAGGACCAGCGATTGCAACCGCCCGATCCCGCCCGCAAAGGGACGTCACTTGCAATAATTTTGAACCCCGGACCAACACGTTAGAGATGCGGCTACGTATTCGAGGGAACGTATGCGGTTCAAGCGCGTTGATGATGAAAGGAGAGGAGCGGCGAAAGCGACCCATCTTTATGTGACCCCCGTCACGGCAATTTGGGCCTTAGCGAGGCAAAGTGACCCCAATGAAGCCGGAACAGCAGGGAAAATCGTCATGACCTACACAGAACACAGCACCTTCCGCATTCCGTTACCGTTCAATATCCGTCCGCATGAGCTGCTGGTCGCCACCGCCGGTGCGATCACCGTCTTCTCGCTGGCGATGTTCACCGCGGGCTTCGGATCGGCCGCCTCCGACGACGCGACCGCCGCTCCCGTCAAGGGCGATCAGCTGACGATTGCGCAAGAGGATGCCTGCGCCGGTCAGGCCTGGGGTCACTGGAACGCCGAGTGCCTGCGCACGCTGGCGGAAAAGCACGACATCAGCGTCGCCCCCAGCCGCACCGTCGAATTCCGCGACGCCGGCCGCCGCCTGTCGGTTCTGGTGAAGGAGCCCGCAAGCCCCTGATCGCGGCGAACCCATAGAGCTCGATCGCCATTTACGAAATCAGGGCCGACCGGTAGCAAACCGGCGGCCCTGATTTCGTTTGATGTGCGCGGCACGAATGAATGGGACGACGCGGGTGCGAAAGCTCTCCCCTCTCTCCACCGTCATTGCCCGGCGAAGTTCGGGCAATGCAGCAGGCAGCCGCATATGCGGGAAGTGCTGGATCCTCCGAACTTCGCCGGGGGATGGCGAACCGATAGATTGGCGTGGGAGCCGAGACGATAGGCAAGCGCCGGAACCCCACTTACCTGCAAACGTCACTCCGCGAAGTGCCTTCCTCCCAACAGCGCCCCCTGCCCGTTCCCCCAAACCCCGCTGCACCAACGAAAAGGGCCTCTCTCCCAGCCGGGAAAGAGGCCCAAATCCTTATCCAATCAAGCCCGGAACGGCCTACTCTTCGGAGCCCTCATCAGGCGCTTCGGAGCCATCCTCATCCGGGCCTTCGGACGCCTCGCCGTCGGGAGCATCCTCGCCATCGATGTCCTCGTCCTCATCGTGCTCGCCGTTCACATCCTCGGAGATGCGTTCCACGGCCACGACGTGTTCGTCATCGGCGGTGTGGAAGACGGTCACGCCCTGGGTCGAACGTCCGGCAACACGGATGCCGTCCACCGGGCAGCGGATCAACTGGCCACCGTCGGTCACCAGCATGATCTGGTCCGCATCCTCCACCGGGAAAGACGCGATCAGATTGCCGTTGCGCTCGTTCACGGTCATCGCCGCGATGCCCTTGCCGCCGCGACCGGTGATCCGGTACTCGAACGACGAGGTCCGCTTGCCGAAGCCGTTTTCCGAAACGGTGAGGATGTGCTGCTCGATCGCGCTCATTTCGACGTAGCGCTCTTCCGACAGCTCGCCGCCGCTGACCGCTCCGTCTTCGCCTTCCAGCGTCACGTCTTCCGTCTCGCCGCGCATCAGGCGACGGCGCTTGAGGTATTCGGCACGCTCGTCCGACGTCGCATCGAAGTGGTTGACGATCGACATCGAAATCACGCTGTCGCCGTCGGCCAACGAGATGCCCCGCACACCGGTCGACGACCGGCTCTGGAACAAGCGCACCGCAGTAACGGGGAAGCGGATCGCCTGGCCGAGTGCCGTCGTCAGCAGGACGTCGTCGCTCTCGCGGCAGGTCTCGACATTGATGATCGAGCCGTCCTCTTCCTCAAGCTTCATGGCGATCTTGCCGTTCCGGTTCACCTGCGTGAAATCGGACAGCTTGTTACGCCGGACCGAGCCCTTGGTGGTCGCGAACATCACGTCCAGCTCGCCCCAGGTATCCTCGTCCTCGGGCAATGGCATGATCGTGTTGATGAATTCGCCCGGCTGAAGCGGCAGCATGTTGACCAGCGCCTTGCCGCGCGAGGTCGGCCCGCCCAGCGGCAGGCGCCACACCTTCAGCTTGTAGACGATGCCGCGCGAGGAGAAGAACAGCACCGGCGTATGCGTGTTGACGACAAAGAGGCGGGACACGAAATCCTTCTCCTTCATCGCCATGCCGGAGCGGCCCTTGCCGCCGCGCCGCTGCGCCCGATAGGTGTTGAGCGGCACGCGCTTGATATAGCCGCCGTGGGAAACGGTCACGACCATTTCCTCGTGCGCGATCAGGTCCTCATCTTCGAAGTCCGCCCCACCTTCCACCAGTTCGGTGCGGCGCGGGGTGGAGAATTCGTCGCGAACGGCGACGAGTTCGTCCTTGATGATGGAGAAGATACGCGGACGCGAGCGCAGGATATCCAGATAGTCGGCGATCTGCTCGCCCAGACCGGTCAGTTCGTCGCCGATCTCGTCACGCCCCAGAGCCGTCAGGCGCTGCAGACGCAGGTCGAGAATGGCGCGCGCCTGTTCTTCCGAAAGCCTGTAGGTGCTCGCTTCCGAAACCTTGTGGCGCGGATCGTCGATCAGCTCCACCAGCGCGGCCACATCGCAGGCCGGCCAGTCGCGCTCCATCAACTGCCCACGCGCGGTTGCCGGATCGGGCGCATGACGAATGAGCTTGATGACCTCGTCGATATTGGCGACCGCAATCGCCAGACCGACCAGGACGTGGGCCCGGTCGCGCGCCTTGGCCAGTAGGAACTTGGTGCGGCGGCTAACGACTTCCTCACGGAAATCGATTAAGGCGCGCAGGAAGTCCAATAGGCCGAGCTGCTGCGGGCGACCGCCGCTCAGCGCCACCATGTTGCAGCCGAAGCTCTGCTGCAGCGGCGAGTAGCGGTAAAGCTGGTTGAGGATGACGTCGGCCACCCCGTCGCGCTTCAGCTCGATGACCACGCGCATGCCCGAACGGTCGGACTCGTCACGGATATCGGAGATGCCCTCGACGCGCTTGTCGCGAAAAAGTTCGGCGATCTTTTCGATCATCGTCGCCTTGTTCACCTGATACGGGATCTCGTGGATGATCAGCGCTTCGCGGCCCGAGCGGACCTCTTCCGTCGTCACCCGACCGCGCATCAGCACAGAGCCGCGCCCGGTCTCGTAAGCAGAGCGGATACCCGCCTTGCCGAGGATGAGGCCCGCAGTCGGGAAATCCGGACCGGGCAGAACCTCCATCACCTCGTCGAGCGTGGCGTCCGGATTGTCGATCATCAGGATGGTGGCGTCGATGACCTCGCCCAGATTGTGCGAGGGGATGTTCGTCGCCATGCCGACCGCGATGCCACCCGCGCCGTTGACCAGCAGGTTCGGGAACCGTGCCGGGACGACCGAAGGCTCGCTTTCGGAGTTATCGTAGTTATCCTGGAAGTCGACCGTGTCCTTGTCGATATCGTCAAGCAGCGTGTGCGTGACTTTCTGCAACCGGCACTCGGTGTAACGCATGGCGGCGGCGGGGTCGCCGTCGACGGAGCCGAAATTGCCCTGCCCCTCGATCAGCGGCAGGCGCATGGAGAAATCCTGCGCCATGCGCACCAGCGCGTCGTAAATCGCGCTGTCGCCGTGAGGGTGATATTTACCCATGACGTCGCCGACCACGCGGGCCGACTTGCGGTACGGCTTGTTCCAGTCGTAGCCGTTTTCGGACATCGAGAAGAGGATGCGCCGATGCACGGGCTTAAGGCCGTCGCGTACGTCGGGGAGCGCACGCGACACGATCACGCTCATCGCGTAATCGAGATAGCTGCGCTTCATCTCCTCGGCAATCGAAACGGGCTTGATTTCCGACGGCAACCCGCCGAATGACGTCGTATTGTCCTGGTCTGCCAAGAATAGTCTCGTCGGTTGGAAACGATTCTTACGATCTTATAGCCGATTCCAAGCCGCGAACCAAATGCTGCGCCTGCAAATTAGGCGACATTTCCCTTATTTTCCGATATTTACTAAGGGTCCGACAAGCTACACACAACAATGTGGCGGCGAAGCGCCGGTGGCTTGGGCGCCTCCCGGCAGCTATGGAGGCGAAGCGGTTCGCAATGCGCCAGAAAATGGCGCGCCAAATTGCCCGAAAGCGCCCTGTTAGCCGGAGCCCTTTATGATTGCCGATTACCTGATAAATGCCTTTGCGACACTTTTCCTCACCGTGGATTCCATCGGTCTGGCGCCGATGTTCCTGGCGGTGACGGCGGGCACCTCGAGCGCGGTGCGACGCTCGATCGCCGTCAGGACGGTGTCGATCGCGGCGGTGCTGCTGATGGTCTTCCTGTTCGGCGGCAAGACGCTGTTGAGCGTTCTGGGCATCTCGGTGCCCGCCTTCCAGGTCTCCGGCAGGCTGCTGCTGTTCTACATCGCCTTCGAGATGATCTTCGCCCGCCGCCAGAAGCGCAAGAGCGCCACGGCGGACAAGCTCGCCAATCCGGACACAGATGATGACATGGCCGAGCATTCGCACGACATCGCGGCCTTCCCGCTGGCGATCCCGCTGATCGCCAGTCCGGCCTCCATCAGTGCGGTGATCCTTCTCGCCTCGCAGGCGAGCGACACCATCGAACTGACGGGCCTGATCGTCGTGACGTTGATCATCGTCGGCTCATGCTTTGCGATCGTCCTCCTCGCCGACCACATCGAGCGCTACATGGGCAACACGGTGCAACTGGTACTGACCCGTCTCCTCGGCGTCCTGCTGACCGCCTTGAGCGTGCAGTTCGTCGCCGACGGCGTCGGGCGTTTTTCGTGGTTTGAGAAAGGCGCAGCTCCCGTTTGGGGGAGATATTCCATGGATACAGAGCCTCCGACACCCCTCACCCGACCCTGCGGTCCGACTTCTCCCCATGGGAGAGGTGATCAGGCCGGGCTCAAGCACTCTGAATAGTTCTACGTTTGCCCCTGCGCACAGCCAACAGCTCGCTTGTCATCCCCGCGCAGACGGAGAGCGAGTAACCACAGGGTTACCGCATGGGGTTCGACGGCTGGCCTCAAGGGATGCTGGATCCCCGCTTCCGCGGGGATGACAGTTCCGGACAAAACGTGCCCATTTCGAGCCCCCCGTCGGGAAACGCCCAATAACCGAAAGAAGCCCCCATCTCTCCCCCATCATCCCCCGGCTTCGTCCGGGGGATCCAGCACGCTCCGCATATGCCGCTGCCCGCTGGATTGCCCGGACGAAGCCGGGCAATGGACGGAAGATGGTTGTCTTCCCCCCTCCTACTTGCCGCTCATCGGCTTGCCGTCATCCCTGAGCACCACGTAGATCGCCGGAATAACCAACACCGTGAGCAATATGGAGGACGCCAGGCCGAACAGCAGCGGGATCGGCTTGAAGCGGATCGAGCCCGCCTCAAGCAACACATCCTTCAATGGCCGATCTTCGGATCACGCATGGCGGATGAAATCAACGAGCAGGATCGAATTGCGCACAATGATGCCCGTGAACGCGATGAAGTCGATCATCGAGGTGGCGGTGAACGGCGCATGGAAGAGCCAGTGGCCCAGCATGATGCCGATCAGCGTCAGCGGCACCGGCGTCAGGATCACCAGCGGCAGCTTGAACGAGCCGAACTGGCCCACCACCAGTAAGTAGATCCCCAGAAGCGCCACCATGAAGGCGGCCCTCATGTCGCGGAAGGTCACCCAGGTCACCTCCCATTCGCCGTCCCACGACAGCGCCACATTGGCATCGCTCACCGGCTGGCCGTGCAGAAGCACTTCAGGCTTTGGAAGATCGCCCCAGTCCGTCTCGTCGATCTTCTTCTGTACCGCCAGCATGCCACAGATCGGCGCCTCGTATTCGCCCGCGAGATCGGCCTGCACCATCTCCACCGGCCGCAAATTGTGGCGGTAGATCAGATACGAGCCCTTCTCCTTGCGGATCTTCAGCACGCCGCCCAGTTCCACGACTCCGCGCGAGCCCGGCAACGCATTGGCCGGAACGGGGGTTGCGAGCAGGCGTTCGGACAAGGTGCGTTCCGATTTCGGCAGCGCGACCGTGATCGCCACCGGCCACCGTCCCTCACCGCGATGGGAATAACCCACCGTGGTGGACCCCAGAAGCGACTGGATGGCGCTATAGACATCGGATTCGGAGATCCCGTGATATTCCAGGTTCTCCTGATCGATGGAGAAACGCAGCCGTTCCCGACGCTCGCCGTGCGAATTGTCGACGTTCACGATGAAGGGAACAGACTTGAAAAGCCCCTCCAGCTTGTCGGCAACCGCCCGGCGGGTCGGTGCATCGGAGCCATAGACCTCGGCCAGCAGCGTGGAGAGAACCGGCGGTCCCGGCGGCACTTCCACCACCTTGAGCCACGTGCCCTCAGGCACCTTCAACGCCTTCAGTCGCTTGCGAATCTCAAGCGCGATCGGATGGCTCTCGCGTTCCCGCTCGCCCTTGGGCAGCAGGTTCACCTGCAGATCGCCCAGTTCCTGGGATTCGCGGTAGAAATAATGGCGCACTAGCCCGTTGAAGTTGAAAGGTGCGACGGTGCCCGCATGGCTCTGGATGGAGGTGATTTCGGGAATGTCCATCAAAAGCTCGGCCGCAACATCGAGCGTGCGGCCGCTCTCCTCCAGCGACGTTCCCTCCGGCAGATCCAGCATCACCTGCACCTCCGACTTGTTGTCGAAGGGCAGCAGCTTGACCGTCACGTCCTCGGTGTAAAACAGCACCATGGAACCGATCGTTGCCGCGCCGACCAGCAGCAGGAATGTCCAGGCATGCGCCTTAGAGCCCAGAACGGGCCGCACGGCGATCCGATAGACGCGCCCGAGCAGGCCGCCCGCAGAATTGACGTCGCCCGGCTTTTCTTCCGCGTGATGGATCGGCGCGCGGCCCGCAAAGCGCATCATCAGCCACGGCGTCAGCACCACCGCGACGAAGAACGAGAACATCATCGTGGCCGATACATTGGCCGGGATCGGGCTCATGTAGGGACCCATCATGCCGGAGACAAACATCACCGGCAGCAGCGCCGCAACCACGGTCAGCGTGGCGATGACGGTCGGATTGCCGACCTCCGCCACCGCCTAGATCGCGGCCTGCGTTCTGGTTCGCCCGTCCTTCATCGCCCAGTGACGCGAGATGTTCTCGATCACCACGATGACGTCATCGAGCAGAATGCCGATGGAGAAGATCAGCGCGAACAGACTGACCCGGTTGATCGTGTAACCCATCAGTTACGCGGCAAACAGCGTCAGCAGGATCGTCGTCGGAATGACGATCAGTACCACCAGCCCCTCGCAGTACCACCAGCCCCTCGCGCCAGCCGATCGCAATGCCGACCAGCAGCACGATGGAAAGCGTCGCCAGTCCCAGATGGAACAGCAGCTCGTTGGCCTTCTCGTTGGCCGTGTCGCCGTAATCGCGAGTGATCTTGACGTCGATCGTATCGGGAATGAGCCACCCCTTGAGATCCTCGATATGGTGCAGGACCTCTTCGGCGATGACGACCGCATTGGCGCCGGGACGCTTGGCGACCGCGACCTCGACAGCGGGCAACCGCGTGACGCTGCCGTCCTTATGCCGCTCGATGTTCCAGGCGCGCGACTCCTCCTGCGACGGGCCGACGACGATGCGGGCCACGTACTTGACGTAGACCGACCGGTTATCGCGGGTGGTGATGAGCAGCATGCCGATATCGGGCACGCCGTTGAGCGTCTGCCCGGCGGCAACCTGCACCGAACGCCCGCCGTCGCGCAGATATCCAGCCATGAAGGAACTGTTGACCGCCTTCACCTTGCCCACGAGCTGATCGAGGGTCACGCCGTAAAGCGACAGCTTTTCCGGCTCCACGCGGATCTGATTCGCCGCCCCGCCGACCACATAGGTCAGCCCGACATTGTCGAGACGCGACAACTCGATGCGCAATTCGTCTGCGAGATCGTAGAGCCCGTCGGCGCTCCAGCGATCGGCGGCCTCCGGCTTCGGCGTCAGCGTGGCGACGACGATGGCGACATCGTCAATTCCGCGTCCGACCACCAACGGTTCCGGAATGTCGGTCGGAATGCGGTCCATGTTGGCGCGGATCTTCTCGTGCACCCGCAGGATCGCTTAATCGGAGCTGGTGCCCACATAGAAGCGCGCCGTGACCATGACCTGATCGTCGACCGTCTGGCTGTAGACGTGTTCCACACCGTCTATTGCCTTGACGCTGGTCTCCAGCGGCTCGGTGACGAGCTTCACCGCATCCTGGGCCTTCAGCCCGTTCGCCTGCACGATGATGTCGACCATCGGCACGGAGATCTGCGGCTCCTCCTCGCGCGGCAACGTGACGAGCGAGATCGCGCCCAGAACGAGGGCTACGAAGAGCAACAGCGGCGTCAGCGGCGAGCCGATGAAGCTGCGGGTCAGATTTCCCGAAAGCCCCAGCTTCATGGCGTCACCAGCGTATCGCCGACCTTCAGGCCGGACAGGATTTCGACGCCCGGTTTGCCGTCGATTTCATGGTGCTCGCCAAGCTGCACGACGATATCGAGCGGCTCGCCGCCCTCGCGTTTCAGCTTCACGAAATCGAGCCCGAAGCGTGTGGTGATGAAATCGTGCGGCACGATGATCGCCTAGCACGTGCCAATGGAGATCGACACCTGCGTGCGTTCGCCGACGAAGAAATCGCCTAGCCCCGGCACCTTGGCATCCGCCACCACGCGGCCTTGCGTGATCTGCGGGAAGATCTTGACGATCTTGCACTCGCGCGCCTTGCCGTCGAGCCCCAGCTCCGGCGCGCCGAGGCTCACCGGATCGCCCACCATCACCACCGAGCCCTGCGCAACCGGCACTTCCAGCAGGCGGCCGTCGGTGGGGGCCAGAACGTTGCCCTCAGCCATCTGTTGCTCGACGATGGCGCACTGCGCCTCGTTCGCCTTCAGCGTGTTCTGGGCAACGGTGAGCGCGATCTCAAGCTGATCGATATTCGACTTCGATATGGTGCCACGCTCAAACAGCTTCTGCGCGCGTTCGTGATCCAGTCGGGCCTGCGTGACGCGCGAGCGCGCCGCCTTGATATTCGCCTCCATCGCGCGTGCCTGAAGCGTCAGCTTCTCGTCGACGATGCGAGCAACCACCTCGTCCTTCTTGACGAAACTGCCCTCGTCGACGCTCAGCGTCTCCAGCGTTCCGCCGATCCGGGCGCGTGCGGAAACCTCCACCATAGCCTCAACCGTGCCGTAAACGCGTTTGACGTCCTCCACCTTGGAGAGGCCGGCGGTGAACTCGGCGGCCGAGGCAGCCGTCACCCCTAGCAGCACGGCTCCGACGAGCAGCACGGCTCCAACGGCGGCAAGCACAGCGTTGTGCGCGGCGTGCCTCAACCGGATCCCGCAGGTTGCGAAACGGTCATCGGAAAACATTCGGTTATCGAATATATTAGTATGTTCTAATGTTCTAATGTTAACTGGATTGATAGCCCCCATTTTACCGCACCCGGACGCCTGGGAAATTGAGCATTCGCACTGCCGATCGCCCCTTGAGGCAACTTGGGAAGCGGGCAGCGCTTGCAATCGATTCGAAAATCCCGAACAACCTGCGCAAGGGAACTCCTCCCGTTCCTTTTTCGTTGCGCATCATACCCGTCACCACACGTCGCAAGGACGATGGGCGGCACCTCCAACAGCATCGCCCCCGCGAGGCGACTTCAGATGGCCCACGGCTCAAAAAAGGTGATCTTCGCCGCACTTGCCGGCAATACGCTGATCTCCATCACCAAATTCGCCGTCGCGATCTATACCGGCTCCTCCGCGATGCTGTCGGAGGGCATTCACTCCCTGGTCGACACCGGCAATCAGGGCCTTCTGCTCTATGGCATGAAACTGGCGTCGCATCAGGCCGACGAACGCCATCCCTTCGGCTACGGAGTGAAGCTGTATTTCTGGTCCTTCGTCGTCGCCATCCTGATCTTCGCCGTCGGCGCGGGCGTCTCCATCTACGAGGGCATCCAGAAACTGCTGCACCCCCACCCGGTCAGCGATCCCTTCGTCAATTTCATCGTACTTGGTTTCGCCTTCGTCTTCGAGGCCGGAGCCTGGTACGTGGCGCTGAAGGAGTTCACGCGGATCAAGGGCAAGCACAACTACCTGACGGCGGTGCGCCAGTCGAAGGATCCGACCGTCTTCACCGTGCTGTTTGAGGACAGCGCGGCCATGCTCGGACCTCATCATCGCCTTCGTCGGCCTGATCGGGGCGGAGATGACCGGCATCCAATGGTTCGACGGAGCGGCCTCCGTCGCCATCGGCGTGGTTCTGGCTGGAACAGCCGTTCTGCTGGCCTACGAGACCAAGGGACTGCTGATCGGCGAGGTTGCGGCGCCGGAACTCATCGCAACGGTCGAGCAGATGGTCGAACGCGACGACGCCGTCAGCGCCCTCAACGAATTTCGCACCATGCATCTCGGGCCCCACGATATGCTAGTCGCCATTTCGCTCTATTTCAACGACGCATTGACAGCGGCGCAGATTGAGGACATGACCTCGGATCTGGAAGCGTCGATCAAGAGCCAGTATCCCGATGTCAGCCGCGTCTTCATCGAGGCCCAGAGCAACCGCCGCCACCGCGAGGCGCTTGCCCGCGACGATGCGGCGGGAGAAGCAAACGAGCACTAGGCGGCAGGCAAAAGAGAGTTCGAACCGAGGCACGTTTTACCCGTGACTGTCATCCCCGCGCAGGCGGGGACCCAGTAACCACAGGATGCGGTTTCGGTGCACGAGTCGCGCACGCCTCTGGAATGCTGGATCCCCGCCTTCGCGGGAATGACAGACGATGAGAGGCGCGGACGCCCAAGTACACGGTTCTTATCGAAAACGAATTTCACCGCCGAAACAGGCAAAACGCCTCGCTCGATCCCTCAAGCCACGTTCAGCCTGCAAAACCGGTTGGCCAAAACGAACGGCGTGCCGTCTCACGCAGCAATTCGGCGTAACGGCGCTTCTGGAACAGGCCGTTCAACGACACACGCGGCAAGACCACCATGTGATCGCGGTGTTCGGGGAGCCACCATGTGATCGCGGCGTTCGGGGAAAAGCGGCCCCGGCCGCGTGGTCACCGCCAGCTTGAAGCCGAGATCGGCGACCATGTCGAAATCGCGCGCATCCGCTGAATCCGGCCCGCCATAGGGATAGGCGAAAAACTCCGGCCGCGCGCGCCGAGTTCAGCTTCCTGACGCGCCACATCGTCGAGAATCTGCGCCCGCGCCTCATCGGCAGACAGGCACTTCGCCGCATAGTGGCCGACCGTATGGCTGCCGATCATCACCAGCGGCTCCTCGTTCAAGCGGCACAACTCGTCCCAGTTCATGGCCAGAGACCGGCACAACTCACCGAGATCGATACCGGCCTTTTGCGAAAGATCGCGGATCGCGCGACGCTGCGCGGCTTCGTCCAGCTCCTGCGCGAGCCAACCCCCCAACCGCTCATAGGCGGCATTCTTCTGGGAGGCGGTTTCGGTCGCGATCGTTTCCCGGTGCCCTTCGAAATCGATCCGAACCTCGTCGCTTTGCGCAATGATGCGTTCCAGCGCCAGTCACCACAATTCAGACGCCCCGCTCGCAATCCCACTTGCCGCGAACACCGTGAAGGGCACATCGTGGCGCTTGAAGATCGACAAAGCGGTTTCCAGATTGTCGCGATAGCCGTCATCGAGCGTCACGGTCGCGAACCGACGGGAGAAGTCCCCCCGCATCATGCGGTCGTGCATTTCCGCGATCGAGATGAATTCGACCCCGACGGCCTTGGTATCAAGGATGACCTGCTCGAGAAATTCAGGCGTCATTTCAAGAAAGGCGTTAGGCTGCAAATCCCCGTCATGCGCAGGCAGGACCCTGTGCAGCATGTAGATGAGCCCGCAACCCGCGCGCTATCGGAGCGAGAGCCTTATGTGCTCCGCTGAAATAGAGGGCGTCCATGACGGCTCGATAGCCGAGCATCTTCCAGAACTTTGTCACGTTCTAATCCCGACACTTCCCCGCAACATATCTGATTATAACCACTCTTTCTTTAGGACTCCTTGATAGGAATGCCTATGAATGATCTACGAGGAGGATGTTCATGTCGACGGCAACTGCGCCGGCTTTTGATGAGGCGATCCCGGTCGACGCAAAAGATCGGTCGGCCCCTTTCCGCCTGCGCGTCTACGACAGCTTCGAAGAAATCGAGCCCATCTGGCGCGCGTTGGAGGCCGATGCCGCCATGCCCGCCTATCAGGGGTTCCGCTGGCTGGAGCTGTGGTACCGCCATGTCGGCCTGAGGGAAGTGAGTCGTCTTGTCCTCGTCGCAGGTTACAGAGGTGAAACTCCGGTCTTCATCTGACCCTTCGGCATCCGGCGTTCAGGCCCGGTGACGGTGACCCGTTGGCTGGGCGGCAAGCTCAACAACCACAATTTCGGCATCTGGCGGGACGCAGCTCGCCCTGAAAGAGGTCGCACAGCGACGAACTCGACACGATCGACACGAGGAGATAGTGCTCGATCGACATTTTCGAGCTCGCCAACCAGCCCCGCACCTGGGGCGGTCACGAAAATCCCTTCGCCCGCCTCGATGCGAGGCCGAGGCCGAGCGACTCCTATGTCACGGAAATCGGGCCGGATTTCGACGAATTCTACACGCAGAAGCGCTCAAGCCATGCCCGGCGCGGTTTGCGCCGCAAGCGCAAGATGCTCGGCGACGGCGGTCCCCACATCTTCCGGGGAACGGATGAAGCAACGATAGAGCGCATCGTGGATGTGCTCGTGGAACAGCGTAACGCGCGCGCCGTAACCTCTGGCATCCTGAGCGTCTTCGTCGTTCCCGGCGTACGCGACCTCTATCGCGACGTTCTCATCGACAGCCTGAGCGCAACGAGCGGCCCGCTTGCCGAAGCCCATGCGCTGGAAGTCGACGGCATCATCCGCGCGACCTATATCGGCGGCACCCATCACGGGCGCGATTCCTGCCACCTCAATTCCTTCCGCGAAGACGAGCTGAAGAACGCCACTCCGGGTGAGCAATTGCTGCTCGACGTGCTGAAATGCTGCTGCGAACGCGGCCTCACCCAGCTCGATCTCGGTATCGGCGAGATGAGCTACAAGGTGTCCTGGTGCAAACCGGATCCTCTGTTCGACAGTTCCCTGCCGATGACCGCACTGGGGCGACTGCACGCGCTGCTGGCCGAAACGAAGCAATCGGTAAAGCGCTCGATCAAGGCCAACCCGCTGCTGTGGAAGACCATCCTGAAATTGCGCCGGTTACGCAGCCACTCACACGGATAGCTCCAAAACGGACAGCCGGGAGCCGATTCCGCGCGCGTCCTTATCCTGCCGCCGTTTCTTCCGGCCGCACGAGCCGTCCGCCGGTCAGGGACCTGGAAACACCTGTGGTTCCGGGAAATGTCAGGGTTCGCCCGTCCAGGCTGCGCACCACCAGATAGGCGAAGGCCTGTGCCTCGATGAAATCTCCCACCCAGCCCTGCTGATCGCCCATCGTCACCTTGAGGCCGCTGCGCTGCGCAAGCTGATCGAGCATCGTCGGATTGCTTGCACCTCCGCCCACGACGACAAGCTCGCCGGGCCGATGCGGCACGAGCTTCAACGCCCGCTAGATCGTCTCCGCCGTAAACGCGGTCAACGTCGCGCATCCGCCCTCAAGCGACATCTCCTCCAGCCCCTCGCAGGAAAAGGCGTCACGGTCGAGCGACTTGAGCGCGCGGCGCGAAAAATAGGGATTGTCGAGCCAGCGCGCGAGCGCGTCCTCATCCACCGTGCCGCGTGCGGCAAAAGCGCCGTCCGCATCCATTCGCGCCGCCCCGTGGCGCTGAACGAAATCGTCGGTCAGCGCATTTCCCGGTCCCGTATCGAAAGCGATCAGGTCGTCCGCGCCCTTGCCGATCCAGGTGATATTGACCAGAACGATGGGCCGGTGGAGCCCCGCATTTTCCACCAAAGCGCGATGAAAGACCGGAACGAGCGGCGCGCCCTCCCCGCCCGCTTCCACATCCGCCACCCGCAAATCGGTCACGACCGGAATGGAAACCTCATTTGCAGCAAGCGCGCGCATCGCCAAGCTGCACCGTCAGATGCCAATCCGGCACATGGAAGATGATCTGGCCGTGAAATCCGATCACGTCGATATCACCCGCCGCAAGCCCCGCATCGTGCAGCGCGGTCTTGACGAGAAAAGCATGGACACGGGTGACGGCCTCTTCCGCCGCATACATTCCCGGCGTCCTTTCGCTTCGCAAGGTCACACGCCGGGCCTCCACAAGCGCTTTGCGGATCAGGTCGCGTTCATCCTCCTCATAGGGACGAAACGCCGTCGTCCCCACCTTGATCAGTGATTTTCCGTCCGTTTCGATCACTGCCAGATCGATGCCGTCCATCGACGTCCCGCTCATCATTCCGAGCGCGCGGCGAACCTGTGACATGGACGTGTCTTTTTTGCCCGTGAAATTGCAGCCGATATCCGCTATGACCCAGCGCCCGCCCGCCGGAGGGCGCCCATGTGCAATCAAGGATCAACGCTATGACCGTCTACAAATCGGATTTCATGAAGACCCTATCCGAGCGGGGCTTCATCTACCAGTGCTCCGACCCGGAAGCGCTGGACAGGCTCTTCCTGTCCGAGACGGTCACGGCCTATATCGGCTTCGACTGCACGGCCAAAAGCCTGCATGTCGGCTCGCTCGTCCAGATCATGATGCTGCACTGGATGCAGGAAACCGGTCACCGCCCCATCGCGCTTATGGGCGGCGGAACGACGCGGGTGGGTGATCCCAGCGGCAAGGACGAAGCGCGCAAGCTCCTCACAGGCGAGGAGATCGAGGCCAACAAGGCGGGGATTCGCAAGGTCTTCGAAGGCTTCCTCAATTTCGGCGAGGGCCCGAAGGACGTCGTGATGGCCGACAATGCCGACTGGCTGCTCGGCCTGCAATACGTCGACTTCCTGCGCGAAATCGGCCGCCATGTCTCGGTCAACCAGATGCTACAGCGCGAGAGCGTCAAGCTGCGGCTTGAGCGCGAGCAGCACCTCTCCTTCCTCGAATTCAACTACATGCTGCTTCAGGCCTACGACTTCGTGGAACTAACGCGCCGCTACGGCTGCAAGCTGCAGATGGGCGGCTCCGATCAGTGGGGCAACATCCTCTCCGGTGTCGATCTCGGTCGCCGTCTGACGGATACCGAGCTTTTCGCGCTCACCACCCCACTTATAACCACCGCTTCGGGCGCCAAGATGGGCAAGACCGCCGCCGGTGCCGTCTGGCTCAATGCGGAGATGCTGGCGCCCTACGATTACTGGCAGTTCTGGCGCAACACTGAGAACGCCGATGTCGGCCGCTTCCTGAAGCTCTTCACCAAGCTGCCGCTCGACGAGATCGCCCGTCTTGAAAAGCTGGAAGGCGCGGAGCTCAATGAGGCCAAGAAGATCCTGGCAAACGAAGCAACGAAGCAGATGCACGGCGCCAAGGCGGCCGAAGAAGCGGCGGAAACGGCGCGCAAGACCTTCGAGGAAGGCGCGCTGGCGCACTCGCTCCCCTCCATCGAGATCCCGCGCGCGGATCTGGAGGCAGGCATCGGCCTTCTGGCGGCCTACGTGCAGGCGGGCCTTTGCGGATCGAACGGCGATGCCCGGCGCAACGTCAAGGGCGGCGCGGTCCGCGTCAACGACCAGGCAGTTTCCGACGAGCGCCGCGTCCTGACCGCGGACGATCTGACTGATGACGGCGTGATCAAGCTATCGCTCGGCAAGAAGAAGCACATCCTGCTGCGCCCGATGTGAGCGGATCCCACTCGCACCGAGTGAGGAATGATCGAATGGGCTCCCTGGCAGGGGCCCATTTTCGTTTTGGGGGTTGGCTTTAGTGGGCGGCCCATCTTTCGAGACGGCGCTGATGCGCCTCCTCAGGATGACGCAGTGTGGGGTTGCGCGCGCTATTCGTTGCGATGTCCCCGAGTGCCCGGCAAACCAAGACAAACGCGATTGTCATCCCCGCGCAGGCGGGGATCCAGTAACCACAGGACTTCGCTCACGGATCGAAAAGCAGCACTCTCGGGGTGCTGGATCCCCGCCTGCGCGGGGATGACAGTCAGGGGCAAAACGCGCTCATTGCAGATCACTCAGTCACGGCAACATCGGGTCTATATTTTCCGCGGTACACTAACCCGATAACGTCACCCTGAGGAGGCGCGTCAGCGCCGTCTCGAAGGATCGGCCGCACGAAAGCCCCAGCCCCTAATCACCTACTCGAAAATCTTGCGGAAAATCCCCGGTGCGATCGCCGACATCGGATTGACCGAGATCGTCGGCGTCTGCAGATCGCCCGTCACGCGGAAAGTCACGCCCAGCAATCCGCCGTTCCGCCCGCCCAGAAGCTGGCCCAGAACCGGGATCTGACCGAACAGGTTGTTGACCGCATAAGCCGGAACGAACGTGCCCTTCAGATTGACCTGCTGCGTATCCAGATGAACGTTACCGTCCACCGCGCCGCCCAGAATGGGCCCTCGCAGGGCGCCGGAATCGATCGTCAGCACCCGCCCCACCTTGTGGAACAGCACGTCGAGCTTCTGGAACGACATCTCACCGCGCGCCAGCCGCCGACGACGGCTGATCGGGTGCGAATCTCCGCCGATCAGGTCCGGATCGGCGTTGACAATCTTCTTCAGCGCCGGGTCGTCAGTGATCGTCAGGTCGGTCACCAACAACCTGCCCGTCGCATGTCCTTCGCCCGGCAGATTGACCGTCATCCGCGCCTTGCCGCCCCGCAGCCGATCGTAGAAATTGAAGAACCGGAACAGTCCCCCGGCACCCCCCGCATCGATCTCGACCGTCGGCACAACATCGCCATCGCTGGTCAGCGATGCCGTCATTTCGCTGTGCCCGTCGACCAACCCCTTCGCGGAGAACGCGGCAACCTCCCCCTTCACTTGCCTCAGATCGAGCGCAAAGCTCGTAATCGTGGCGCTGTTGAAGCCCGTCAAACGGTTGGCGCGGACCTCCACGTCGACATTCTTCATCGGGTTGTTGCCGGCGCTCTTGCTCTCGCCGGCGGCGTCCTTGTCGCCGCGCTTGAGCTTGGCAATGAACCCGCGCGCATCGAAACTGTCGGCATGGAGTTGCACCGAATAGCCCGAGCCCTTCCGCGTGATCGACAGCCGTCCGGAATCAGACTTGCGCAGGGCGAACTTGTCGAAATCGGCTTCCAGCAGTTCCCCGTTCGCGCCGATGCGCAGATTGCCCTGGATATCGACACCGTCCGATGTCAGTCGGAAATCGTCGATCTCCTGGGTCTTGCCCTTCTCGCGAACGGTGACACTGGCCCGCGCGGGCACACCTGCGCCCTTGGTCCAGCCGAGTTCGGGCAGTCGCAATTCGCTCTGGGTCAGATCGGCGACCATCCAGCGCACACCATTTTTCGCCGTCTGGACGTTGAGCCGCAGCTTGCCGTCGATCAGCCCGCCGAGATCGATCCCGCGATCGGCCAGATCGCCCGCATCGAAGTCGAGAACGACGCCCTGATCGCGCGGACTTCCGCCCTTCAGCGGCTGATCGAGATCGATTTCAACCGGCAGGCCGTTCAACAGCCCGCGACCACGCACGACCGCCGCCGCAGGATCGGCTGAAACCTGCAGATCGGCGTTGCGGATCACCTGCCCGCCAATCGCCTCGGTGCTGGAGAAATCCTTCAGCTTCGCCGCCACCGTCCAGGCCACGTCCTGCGGCGTGACAGGCTCTTCATTGCGCCTCACCGGGAACCCGGCGGTGACCGTCACATCCGCCTTGCCCGAAAGGCTGTCGGGACTGATATCGAGCCGGCTGCGCCCGTCGACCGGATGCTGTTCCGCGATCCGCGCAATATCTTCCGCAGCGCCGTGCAGGGTCAGCTTGAGCTGCCCCTCCTTCTCTTCAGGCCGCAGATCGGGGATCGTGAAACTGCCGTCATCGACACCGACCTGTCCGCCGCCCGGCGCCACCGTCTGCGCCTTGTCGACCGCCATCTTGAAGGCGCCGTCGCAGATCGTCGCGGTCGCTGACATGCCGGTGAGATCGGGCAGATCGCCGATCGTCTTCAGCTTGCCGTCCTTGAGCTTGAAATCAAGCCGGAGCCCGTCCGGCGTCCAGCCCACCGTTGCCTGATCACCGTCGAAGCCGAGCGGATCGAGCGCAACGATGAAGCGCGCATCTTCCAGCTTTCCCGAAACCGCGTGCTTGATGAACCAGCTCCGCGCTTCCGGCACCATCATCGCCGGCCAAAGCCGCTTGAGGCTGGCAACGGTCAGTTCCTGCGACGACACCGCGACCGCGGCAAGTGGCCCGTCGGGGCCGAACTCCACATTGCCCGCCGCCGTCACCGAAATCGGCCCGGCGCGAAGGCTGAACGTATCGATGTCGAGCAGCATCTGCGCAGGGTCGAAGCTGCCGAAAAGGAGACCGCGATCAAGGCGCAGCGGAGGTCCGGAAACGTCGCGCGGCTTCAGCCGGGCCTGCGGCGATTCAAGCGCGAACTGCCATGTGTGCCGGGTCGCATCGGGCGGACGGATCTCGCCGTGGAAGATCACGCGCGTATTGCCGAAGGCAGCAAAAGACGGCTCCAGAACCACCTGCGGATGATCCGGCGTCCATGACAGTGCCAGAATCATCTCGTCGATCAGGATGGCGTCATCGTCATGCAGGCTGATATAGCCCGCCCCGACGCCGAGTCGCACCTCGCCGCGAACCAGATTGTCGTCATCGTCGAGATGGAACATCGTCTGGGGAAACAGCGGCAGATCGAGGCCACGCCCCGGACGCACCGGATAGTCGGCGGGCAGCAGGTCGGCCACCGTCACGTCGGCCGCCGACAGCGAGAACCAGCGCCCGCCCGTCTTTTCATCCACGCCGTTTCGAAAACGCATGTTCCAGCGCCCCGCCCGGCCCGCAACCGATGCATCGATCTGCATGAGCTTGCCGGTCTCGTCACGCGAGATCCACATGTCGATCGTATGGAAGGTGCGCTTCAATTGACCGTTCAGCGCCACTTCCGCGTCGTCGACCACAACGCTCTCGATCCCGAAGGTCGCGAAATCCGCAACCGCAGCCCCGACCGCGGCATCGACCTCCTTGGCCAGATCAGCGGCAGACGGAATGACCGAAACCGCGCCCTCGGCGCGCTCCACCGAAATCTCCGGCCGCTCAAGCCGGATCCGTCCGAGATTGACATCGCCGATCAGCAAGCGAAGGAACGAGGTGTTCATCCGCACTTCCGGGATTTCGGCGCTGACCGCGCCGCCCGGGGTCTGAACAGATACGTCGAGAAGAGAGAGAGGGGCCGCTGCGGTGCCGGAAAAATCGATCCGCACCGCCTCAATATCGAGATCGGCACCGCGCGCACGCTGGGCCAGATAGTCGGATGCGAGTCGGCCGAGCCAGACGCTGTCATAGGGCGTGAAGGCAAGTCGCGCACCGACAACGATCAAAAAGGCCAGAACCACGAGCCCGAGCAGCACGCGGATTCGCAGAAACCGACGACGGACCTTGGTCTCCCCTGCGGATTTCTGCTGCCGACGTCGTCCGGGCCATCTCACTGGCGCTGATTCCCCTTGATCCGGTTTTTGGCGCCTGTACGCTCGGCGCGCTTCACCGGTCCCCCCAAGAACCGATCCATATGAACCGGTCTGCATCGCATTCCTGCAGAATCCGGTTTTCTTATACGACTTTACGCAGGGTACATGGAGAAAACCATGTACCCTCCCCCCTTGCGCCAGCGGTTGTCGACCTGATCTTTATGCGTCGAAAGCCGACGAAAGGAAGGCATCATGAGCGATTTGCAGGAAGGAGCGATGGCTCCCGATTTCACCTTACCGACGGATGGTGAGTCCGTCGTCTGGCTGAGCGACCTGAAGAGCTGCAAGGTGGTGGTCTATTTCTACCCCAAGGCGGACACCCCCGGCTGCACGACCGAAGCACTAGACTTTACCGCGCTCAAATCCCAATTCGAAGCCGCAGGCACCACCGTGATCGCGATTTCCCCGGATGCTTGCGACAAGCGCGCGAAGTTCCGCGCCAAGCACAACCTGGACGTCGTTCTCGCCTCCGACGAAGACCATTCGATCGCTGAGAGCTACGGCGTGTAGAAGGAAAAGAAGAACTACGGCCGCACCTATATGGGCATCGAACGCTCCACCTTCCTGATCGACGCCGAAGGCCGGATTTCGAAGATCTGGCGCAAGGTCCGCGTCAAGGGGCATGCCGCCGCCGTTCTGGAAGCTGTTCAGCAGGCCGCATGAGCGAGCCCTTCACCGAAGAGCCCCGCCGATCCCCCCGCGCCGGTTCGCTCGAAGCCGGCGCGGCGCAGATCGTTGCCTGCCCGGACACCGGCGAGAAGGTGCGCCTCCTATGAGCTGGCACGCGCCTGGTTCGCACGTTCCGTTTCGCTCAAGACCGCGGGCCGCCTCGCCCTGCCGAAACGCCCAAACCGTCCCAAGCGGCCTATCCTTCTGCCCCCGCGCGACATGCCTGCCGCGCTGCGCCATGGGCGGGACGCGGGCCAAGGTCGCGCTGCTTCATTTGCTCGCCCATATCGAACTGAACGCCGTCGATCTGACCTAGGATCTGATCGCCCGCTTTGCTTCCCAGCCGATGCTGCGCTCGTTCTTCGATGACTGGGTTCAGGTCGACCTTGAAGAGGCCAAGCACTTTTCCATGCTCGACAAGCGGCTGATCGAAGTGGGCGCTGCCTACGGCGATCTCCCCGCCCACGACGAGCTCTGGCAGGCGGCGGAGGAAACCCGCTCCTCCCTGATCGCGCGGCTTGCCATCATCCCGCTCGTTCCGGAGGCGTACGGCCTCGACACCACCCCGCCGATGATCGAAAAGGCGAAAACCGGCGGCGATGATGCCACCGCACACATCCTCGAAACGATCTATCGCGACGAGAAGCGCCACGTCGCCTTCGGCGCGAAATGGTTCCGGTTCCTGTGAGACCGGCACAACCTGCGCCCCGAGCCATGGTGCGCAAGAATTTCCGCGGTGCGCTGAAGCCGCCCTTCAACTATCGCGCCCGCTCCGAGGCGGGGCTGACCCCGGGCTTCTACAAACCACTCGCCTCGCTCGTCGGCTGACGGCGTTCTCAAAACCTTTGTTAACCTTACCGGTGTTTTAATTCCGTTGAGTTCGGGGGGCCGGACATTGAGCGACACGCTGCGACACCCGTCGCGATTTGTGCCGAGGCCCAAAGACGCACCCCCTGCCCGTGCCGATCAGTTTTTAGCCGGTTCGCGCCATGCAGCAATCCACCGCCGACGACAGGTCCTCAGACAAGGCTCGGCTGCGCGTCGTCATTGCGCGCGGAGACAGCACCACCAGCTTCACCGTCCGCCCCGTTGTCGCCGGAAGCGTTTTCGGCGTCTGCCTGCTGCTCGTCACCGCCTATCTCGGCGCGGCCGCCTATCTGATGCTGCACGACGACAATCCCAGCACCACCGTTGCTGCACAAATCCACCAGGCCCGCTACTACGAAGACCGTATCGCCGAGCTTCGCGCCCGCGTCGACCACGTCACCAGCCAGAGCCTCGTCGCCCGGCAGAACTACGAGACGCAGATCGCGGGTTTGAAGAAGCGCCAGGGCGAGATCGATGCACGCCATGCCCGCGTTGCCGACGTGCTGACCCGCGCGGCCCAATCCGGGCTCTCCATCACCGCCGCCAAGCCGCTGCCGCTCGCCAAGCCCGGCGACCTTCCCGCGCAAGAAGCATTGCTATCGACGCCCTCCCCAGCCGCTCCTGCAACGCCGACGATCACAGCGACGCCGGACGCCGTGCGCTCGGACAAACTGATCATGAGCCGGATTAAGAACGGGCTGGAAGTGATAGATCGGCAATCGGAAACCGCGCTTGATCTTATTGCGCTCACGGCCGAGCGCCGCATTGCGCGGATCGAGCGCGTGACCCATTCGCTGAGCTTCTATCTCGACGGCCCGCATGAAGGCGTCGGCGAACCTTACGAGCCGATCGTCAGTACCACCTTCGACGATCGCCTGGCGCGCGCCGACAGGGCTGTCCGGCGCCTGTCGGAGTTGCGCGGATGCAAAGTCCCTGCCCTTCGAGCAGCCGCTGAGAGGGTCGCTCTCCGTCACCAGCCCCTACGGGCCCCGGCTTGATCCGTTCCTCAACACCCCCGCCATGCATACCGGTCTGAACCTGCGCGCGCCCTACGGCACCCCGGTTCAAGCGACCGCGGCCGGCACGGTCGTCTCCACCGGTCACAAGTGCGGATACGGGCTGATGGTGGAGATTGATCACGGCAACGGTGTCGTCACCCGCTATGGGCACTTGAGCCACATTCTGGTGTCCGAAGGCGACACGGTTTCCGCCGACGAGGTAATCGGCAAGGTCGGCAATACCGACCGCAGCACCGACACGCACCTGCACTACGAGACCCGCATTTCCTCAGATCCCGTCGACCCGCAGACCTTCCTGAACGCCGGAGAGAAGCTCGCCGGGATCCTCTGACGGCAGAGTGATTGTGGCTGGAGGAGATGTCTTCAGAAGGCCCATCCTTCGAAACGGCAAAATAAGCATCTCATATCCCTGATATGTCATCCCCGCGCAGGCGGGGATCCAGCATTCCAGAGACGTGCGCGGCTCTTGCGTAAACGGATCCAGTGGTTACTGGTTCCCCGCCTGCGCGGGGATAACAATCGTGCGTGTTGATCCTGCCGGGACAGCCCCGGATTTCACGGTGAATGCCGCTTCCCGCCCACCTCACGACAACGTCATCCTGAGGAGCGCTCGAAGGATGGGCTTCCCTCAATTTCGATGGAAATGAGCTCCTTTTGCGCCGGACTGTCATACCCGCGATAGCGAGGCCCCGGCATTCCAGAGACATGTGCGGCTCTCGCGCAAATAGCTGATCCAGTTGTCACCGGATCCCCACCTCGGTGGGAATGACAAGCGTGCTCGATGAGTAATTCGAAGCCCGACGCGAAACCGCGCTCAGCGGGACGCGACGGCCTTTTCCTGCCACCGCTGGGCCAGCGTCATGGCACGGCGGCGCTCCGCCTCGCCGGCAAGCGAGAAGGCGCGTTCCTGGGTATCGACAATCCAGGCATCCTTGTCGCCATGGGCATGCGGCAGGGCGATGGTCAGCCACATCAGGCCGCGGATCCGGTTGGACGGAAACGTCTCGTCGAAGAACAGCAGCTTGCCGAGCGTCGCCTGGGCCTGATAGTGCCCCTTGAGCGCGGCCAGCTTCAGCCAGCGCGCGGCCATGCGCAGGTCCGGCGGATCGTCGGGGGATCCTTCGAGATAGATCCGCCCGAGATTGTACTGCGCGTCCGCATTGCCGAAATAGGAGGCCGCGTAGGTGAAGATCTCCCGCGCCCGGCGGATATTCGGCTTCACCGCCGTATCCTGGATGCCGGTCAGGTAGTAGGAGCCGATGGCCACGAATGCGCTGGCCACATACGGCGCCTGGGAGGAACTGGGCGCGTCGTCGGCGTGCTGAGAGGCGATGCGCGAAAAATACTTGAAGGCCTTGAGATCATCCTCGGCCACGCCGTCGCCATCGGCATACATGCGCCCAAGCTTCCACTGCGCGGCCGGAACTCCGTTTTCCGCGGCAAAGGAAAGCGCGTCGACTGCCTTCTGCTTGTTGCCGGCGAAATAGGCGCGAGCGCCGAGGCGGAAAGCCTCGGTCGGCGTCGTTTGCGCCTTTTCCGACGCGGCTCCCGGATCGAATGCGTAACTCGCACCGAAGGGGAGAAGCGCCAGAATGCCGGCCAGACAAAGGATCGCGTTGGTATTCCGCATGATCATTTTCTGTTCGTTACTCTGCGAAAGCCCGCGGCGACGGCTGACACGGCCGCCCGTTCAAAACGCCTGACGACATCGACCTCCCGCCCATATGGCGATATCGCTCGTCCGGCGCCGGTTTCCGGCGTGTCCAACCTCACACAGCGGTCCCTTCCGCCACACCTGCGACGCTTCCCGAAAGGGGTCGCATCACGTATCGATCGCGGCGCGAGCAAACCCGAGTAATCCGCTTGCGCTTTTCTAACGGGTTGCCGCCGCACTTCATTCGACACGATACATGCCCGCAGAAACATGGCCGAAAGGGGGCGTCAGCCCTCGCACAGACTGTTAGCCGAAACATTCACGAAGGTGTGTTGCGCGCTGGGCACATAGGCCGAAAAACAGCCTTGCGGCAGTCGGATTCGCGCCGAAGTGTCGCCCGTTTCCTGCCTCGTTCTGCACTCCGCGCTCAAGCGTGTGCGTCTCCGGATCGGAAGCGCTCAACACCCGCGCGAAAGACAAATCTCCGCAACGTAAGGGCAAGGAGGTTCCTTCAGTTGATTTTAGGACGAACGACGAAGCGCGCCGCCATTTCCGCCGGCAATGCGGCGAGCGAAAGAGCCGCCAGCATGCCGGGGGGCGGCATGATGGGCGGGGTACGGGTAAGCTGAACCTTGGAGAGAGCCATCTCTGCGCGTTCTGCGCTTGACCGGAGTTCCGCCAGAACCGCATGAAGTTCGCCGTAGGTGCCCATCCTGGACCTACTGTTCATGGGAGGTCGCGCGATAGACGCCAGCCGGTTTCTCTATGGTTAATGGCGCACCAGTTAATTGACGTCGGGAATCGGTGGCGTGGCCCTAGCGCTGGCCCAGTTTCGGCTCGGCCGCATCCAGCACCCGCATCTGCACTTTGGGCGCGCCCTGCCAATGGTCGAGCGACAGGCAGCCCGCCACATGCAGCATGTGCCCGCGCGCCCCCAGAAGCGCCTGGCCAAGCGGCTGATCGGCGCAGCGGAACGCGATCGCCTTGATCGAGGAGCGGTCGGATCCCTCCAACGACAGCCGCACATGGCCGTTGCCGACCGTATCGGCAAAGGTCACCCGGTGACTCGGCAGCGCAAAGACCGGTTCGGAGTGCCCTGTCCCGTAAGGCCCGGCCTTTTCCAGAAGCGCCATCAGATCCAGCGTCGCGCCCGATGCCGTCACCGCACCGTCGATCTTGAGGACGTGGTCCTCGCGCGAGGCGGTAACATCGGCGGCAAGCCGCTCTTCCATGAACACCTTGAGATCGTCGACCCTGTCGCGCATCACGGTCAGCCCGGCCGCCATGGCGTGCCCGCCGCCCTTGAGGATGATGCCCGCGTCGAGCGCCGCACGCACCGCCCCACCGAGATCGACGCCCGGAACAGACCGGCCCGACGACGTGCCCTTGCCGTCGGCATCGAACGAGATGGCGAAGGTCGGGCGGCGATGGCGTGCCTTCAACCGCGAGGCGATCAGCCCGACGACGCCCGGATGCCAGTTGTCGGCCCCCGTCACCAGCACCGACGGCCCTTCACCGTCGAGCATGACGGCGGTCGCCTGCGCCTCTCCCTCTTCCAGCATGGCCGCTTCCATGGCCTGCCGCTCCGCGTTCAGCCGGTCGAGATGAGCCGCGATTTCGCCCGCCGCACTCGCATCGTCGGTCGACAGCAGCCGAGCGCCCAGCGCAGCGTCGCCGATACGTCCGCCCGCATTGATGCGCGGCCCGAGCAGAAATCCCAGATGATAAGGCGCCAGCGGACCATTGATCCGCGCCACGTCGGCAAGGGCGGCCAGTCCCGCATTCTGCCGCCGATGCATTGCGACAAGCCCTTTCGTCACATAGGCCCGGTTGAGCTGCTTGAGCGGAACCACGTCGCACACCGTTCCCAGCGCCACCAGATCAAGCCATGAGAGCAAATCTGGAGCATTCCCGTTAAAGTAGCGACGTTTCTTCAACTCGCGCATGAGCGCGACCAGCACCAGGAACGTCACCCCGACCGCCGCCAGATGTCCTTGTCCGGACAGGTTGTCCTGCCGGTTGGGATTGACGAGCGCGGTGCACAGCGGCAGCTCCACACCGACCTGATGGTGATCGGCAACCACGACGTCGAGCCCGATCTTGCGCGCCTCTTCCAGCGCCTCGAAGGAAACGGAGCCGCAATCGAGCGTGATGATGAGGCTCGCCCCGCCCGCCTTGAGATCGTGCATGGCGGCTGGGTTCGGGCCGTAGCCCTCGATGATCCGGTCGGGAATATAGATACGCGGATCGAGCCCGAGAGATCGCAGGCCTCGCGTCATCAGGGCCGAGGAGGTTGCCCCGTCCACGTCATAGTCACCGAAGACGGCAACGCCCTCCCCGCGCTCGACCGCATCGGCAATGCATGCGGCGGCCGCATCCATATCGACGAGGCTGGAGGGATCGGGCATCAGCGAACGGATGGAGGGTTCGAGGAATTCGGCCGCCTCTTCCGCCACCACGCCGCGCCCGGCCAGAACGCGGGACACGATATCGGGAATGCCGTTGCGCTGTGCAATGGCCTGGGCCTGCATGGCGCTGACATTGTCGAGCCGCTCGCGCCATGCCCTGCCCGTAGCCGAATTCTTCACCCCCAGAAAGGCGCGGGTCTCCGGATCCTCGCGAAAACCGTCATGGGAGAGTGTGGCGAGCTTTGGCAGCAAAACGGTCTCTTCGGGTTCGCGGATGATGGGCCGGACTATAACCACGAGTCGGACGCGGGCAAGAGGGTGCGGTGAGATTGGGGGCCGAGAGAAGGAAATGGAGGCGCTTGCGCGCCCCCTCAAGACCGAAAATCAATCAACGGCTTCGCCCCGCCCGCCTCCCGGAACGCGCGGATGGCCGCTTTCCAGTCTTCCAGCACAAACACCTGCACCTCAGGGAACTCCACCTGCCGCAGCAACGGCCACAATCGATCGAACTGCACCTGCCAGACGGCGGGCGTCATTTCCGCCAGATCGTCGCGAAGGTGAAACCGCTCGAACCCGGCCCGAAGGATCGCAGGCGGCACCACAGGTTGCCCGCTCAACAGATCGTAGCCGACGAAAACCGACCCCATCCGCATGGCGGCGAGCACCTTCGATCCCAGATCTCCGCCGACGGCATCGAACGTCACATCCGCGGCCCGCGCCGCCGCCTCGATCGCGCCCGCGTCCTCTCCCGAAACCGGTACGATGCCGAGTGTGCGCATGCGGGCGACCCGCTCGCTCGAGCGGTAGACGCCGACGACCTCGACCGCTCCTTGCAACAACGCCCAATGTCCCAAGAGCGTGGCGCAACTGGAGCCCGATACCGTCAACAGCACACGCTTTCCCGCCACCGGATAGCGGGTGAGCATGCGCAGCGCCGCCAGCGGATTGATGTAACCGCGCGCGGCGCGCAGATCCTCGATATCATCGGGAACCGGCACCGCGAGAGCCGGATCGCAATCGACATAGCGCTGCCACGTTCCCGGCCCACGCAGGGGCAGAACACGGGAGCCGATGAGAGCGGCATGCGCTCCGTGTGCCTCTACCACCCGGCCCACGCCCTCGTAACCCGCCACCATCGGCAGCGTGATGAGATGCGAATAGACGCCGGTGACGGGGATCAGATCGGAGGGGTTGACCGGAGCGAGCTCCATTTCGACCCGGATCAGTCCCGGCTTGAGAGGAGCGAGATCCGCGTCTTCAAGATGCAGGGCGTCCAGCGGGTCGCCGAAGGGCGGTAGATCAGGGCACGGTTTTTCATGCGGGCCCCTTATGGGCGAAGGGGAAATGGAGGCGCTTTCGCGCCTCCGGACCCTTTCCTTCTTCCTCCCCCGAAACGCAAAACGCCGCCGCCGGGGCGACGCCGTTTCCACATTCAAGACCGGACTGTCCTCAGTCCAGATAGAACTTCTTGAACTGCGTGTGCTCGCCTTCGATCCAGCGCACGGTGCCAGTGGTGGAACGCATAACGCAGGTGTGCGTCGTGATGCGATCCTTGCCGAAATGCACGCCGCGCAGGAAGTTGCCGTCGGTCACGCCGGTCGCGGCGAAGTAGACGTCGCCCGAAGCCAGCTCTTCCATCTTGTACTTGCGGTTGAGATCGGAGATGCCCATCCGTTCCGCGCGCTCGTACTGGTCGTCACGCGCGATCACCAGACGGCCCTGCATCTGACCGCCGACGCAGCGAAGCGCTGCCGCTGCCAGAACGCCCTCGGGCGCACCGCCAATACCCATGTAGATATCGATGCCGGTCTCTTTCGGCGTCGTGGTGTGGATCACGCCGGCAATGTCGCCGTCGCCGATGAGCCGCAGCGCGCATCCGACTTCACGGATCTCCGCGATCAGCTTGTCGTGGCGCGGACGGTCGAGCACGCAGACGTTGATCTCATGCAGGTCGACGCCCTTGGCCTTGGCCAGCGCGTTGATGTTCTCCGCCGCCGGCGTATCCAGATCAACCAGACCATCCGGATAGCCCGGGCCGATGGCGATCTTGTTCATGTAGCAGTCCGGCGCATTCAAAAGGCCGCCATGCTCGGCAAGCGCTAGAACGGCCAGCGAGTTCGGCAGGTTCTTGGCGCAGACGGTGGTGCACTCCAGAGGATCGAGCGCAATGTCGACCTTGGGGCCCTTGGTGGTGCCAACCTTCTCGCCGATATAAAGCATCGGCGCCTCGTCGCGCTCGCCCTCGCCGATCACGACGGTGCCGTCGATGGGAAGGCGGTTGAGTTCGCGCCGCATGGCGTCGACGGCTGCCTGATCGGTGGCCTTCTCGTCCCCGCGCCCGCGCATGCGTGCAGCCGAAACCGCCGCTCGTTCCGTCACACGCGCCACCTCCAGGGTCAGGAGGCGGTCGAGCTTGTACTTCGAATTTTCATCCTCGGTGGACATTCATGTCATCCTTGCGCTGTGCCAGCGTCGGGTTTGCGTTCGATGCGGATCATGCGCGGCTGGCCGACGAGAACGTTCTCGCACCGGATCGCTTCTAGTGCTGCCTTGATATCCGCTTCGGTTGTTTCATAGGTGATCATGATGACCGGTTGCGGAGACGTCACGTGCAGGGCGTCGAGGGAAAGCTCCGGAGCCTCACTCTTGGGCGCACGCCGGCGCTGCACGATCGATTCAAGAGAGATGTTCTTTTCCGCCATGCATCTGGCGATGGTGGCGAAGGCGCCCGGCCGATCATAGATCGACAAACGGATGAAGTAGCCGCCCTCATGCCGACGCATGCGTGCGCGGGTATAGGGCTCCAGATCCTCCACGGGACGGCCCATGGTCGGCATGATGTCGCCGCGGGCAATGTCGGCAATGTCTGCAATAACCGAGGAAGCGGTGGCGTTGCCGCCGGCACCCGGCCCGACCAGCACCACCTCGCCGAGGTAATCCGCTTCCACGGCAACGGCGTTCAAAACACCGTCGATGCGCGCGATAGCGGATGATTTAGGCACCATTGTGGGATGCACGCGCTGTTCGATACCGGTATCGGTGCGCTGGGCGATCCCGAGGAGCTTGATGCGGTAGCCGAGTTCGTCGGCCGCCTCGATATCGGCCGTGGTGATCTCGGTGATACCTTCGAGATAGATGGACTCGACATCCGTCTGGCACCCGAAAGCCAGGCTGGTCAGCAGCGCCAGCTTGTGCGCGGTGTCGTTGCCCTCGATATCTAAGGTCGGATCGGCCTCCGCATAGCCAAGCCGCTGCGCTTCCTTGAGGCACTCCTCGAAAGACAGGCCCTCGCGTTCCATCCAGGTCAGGATGTAATTGCAGGTGCCGTTGAGAATGCCGGAAACGCGGGTAACCGCATTCCCCGACAGCGACTCACGCAGCGTCTTGACGATCGGAATGCCGCCGGCGATGGCAGCCTCGAAATTGAGGCTGACGCCGTTGTCCTCGGCGAGCTTCGCCAGGTCCATTCCGCGTTTTGCAAGAAGTGCCTTGTTGGCCGTCACCACGTGCTTGCCGGATGACAGCGCGGCGCGCACCACCGCCAGAGCGGGCCCATTTTCCCCGCCGATCAATTCGACGAGAACGTCGATGCTGTTGGAATGGGAGAGCGTCAGGGCGTCGTCGTACCAGGCATACCCGGAAAGATCGACGCCGCGGTCGCGGCTCCTGTCGCGAGCAGCGACGGCGACGACTTCGATCGGCCGACGGCAACGTGCGGCCAGATGCTTGCCGTGCTCTTCGACGAGACGGAGAACGGACGCGCCGACCGTTCCAAGGCCGGCGACGCCGAGTCTCAAGGCATCTTGCATATATCCGTGATCCAGTATCTGAGTTTCAGCGCCGGGCGCCTATCGGGATCACGCTGTGCAATGTTTCGTCCGCAGTTTCAAGAAAACGCCGGATGTTTCGCGCAGCCTGGCGGATCCGTTGCTCATTCTCCACAAGTGCGATGCGGACATATTCGCCGAATCCGATGCCCGGAGACACCGCCACATCCGCCTTTTCAATCAGTAGTTTAGAAAATTCCACCGATCCCAGGTGCCGGAATTTCTCCGGAATCGGCGACCAGGCGAACACCGAGGCGCGCGGCGAAGTCACCGGAAAACCGGCATTGTCGAAGTATTCCACCAACACGTCGCGACGCTTCTTGTAGATCTCGCGCGTCTCCGCGATGCACTCGTCCAGCCCGTTCAGCGCGGCGGTGGCTGCAACCTGGATCAGCGTGAAGGCGCCGTAATCGAGTGCGCCGATCAGTCGTTCGTTACCGACCGCGAATCCCATGCGCCAACCGGGCACCGAGAAGGTCTTCGACATCGAGGTGAACTCCACCGCGATATCCATCGCACCGGGAACCTGAAGAACCGACGGCGGCGGGGTGTTGTCGAAATAGATCTCCGAATAGGCGAGATCGGACAGCAGGAACACGTCATTCTTTTTCGCAAACGCCACCACGTCCTTGTAGAAATCCAGATCCGCGACATAGGCCGTCGGGTTCGACGGGTAGCACAGGATCACGGCCGTGGGCTTGGGCACCGAGTGTTTGACGGCGCACTCAAGCGCATGAAAGAACTCCGCATTCGGCTCGACCGAAACGTAGCGCAACGCGGCGCCCGCCATCAGGAAACCGAAGTCGTGGATCGGGTAGCTCGGGTTCGGCACCAGCACCACGTCGCCCGGCGCGGTGATCGCCTGCGCCATGTTGGCGAAGCCTTCCTTGGAGCCCAGCGTCGCGACGACCTGGGTATCCGGGTCAAGCTTCACGCCGAACCGGCGGCCGTAATATCCGCCTTGCGCCTTGCGCAGGCCCTTGATGCCCTTGGACGCGGAATACCGGTGCGAGCGCGGGTCCTGAACGATCTCGGTCAGCAAGGAAAGACTTCAAAGGAGTCGTTGCGAAAGCATCGAGAGGCAGAGAACACGGACGCGGAGAACGGGTGAAGGGCGCCTCTCCGGCCTACTCGGCGTCGTCCTCTTCGATCTTCTTGATCGCGTCATCGATGTGATGGTCGCGCTTGGCGAGAAGATCGCGGATCTTGGCATTCCACAGGCCGCGCCCGGAATCGGACGAATTGCGCTGAGCCAACTGCCGCAGCTCCTCTTCCGTGCGATTGACCGCGTCATTGGTCTTCAGCCGGGCGCCCTGCCCCGTGCCCTGGCCTTCCGGGGCATAGGCGGTCACGCTGCTCTCACGCATGACGACCTTGTTCGGGCTGTCGGGATCGTAGACATAGTCGGGCTTATTGGAATTGCCATCGGCCGGTTCGCTGGCCGTTGCGGCCAGCACCACGGCGGGCTTTGCCTGCGAAATACCGGGCTGCACGCCGCCGGGCACGCCCTTGGGCGGCACGGTCACGACACCGAGAAGGGTTGCATCAGGCTCGCCGGCGCATCCCGAAAACGCCAGCGCCGCGGCAGCCATCAGCCCCCGCGTCCCGCGCTTCACATTCCGGTCACGCCTCCCCGACCGGGCCCGCACGACAATCGTCGAGCCCTTCGCATTCGAGCCTCGCACCAGCATTCCTTTCATTCCGCCCCCTGCCGGGCGACAAAGCTCCCACCCCAGCCGATATGATCGGCGAATACCTCGCACTGCACAAGCGCGCCAGGCGATGAAATCACGCAAGAGGGCTTCGATTCGCGCCATTGTCGGACAGAAATATGTTTTTCGACGCCCCATGCAAGTTCGGCATGTCCCTTGAGCGCAAATACATTCCTCCGCTCCCACCATCGTCCCGGTTGCGAAATCGAGAAATGCCGCTAGGTTAGTCGTATTGCCTACGTCTACGCCCAACAATTGGGTAGCCCGTTGGTTCGTCATGTATTTTTACTGCAGCGCAGCGGCGAAAAGCGGGCCGCGACCCTTGTCAGAATACGATCGTACAAGCCTATTACTGAGAGAAACGGCCGATGAGAACCGCGAATGGTTGAAGGGGGCCCATCGCTTCGCGACGACACGTTCCGCCGGGCGAATAACGTCCGCACAAAGGCACAAAGCCTGCATGGAGACGGAGCAACACTGAGGGAGGCGCGTTCATGTCCGAAGCCCACGATAACAGCCCCGTGCTGCGCTACATCGTGGAAAATCCGGAATCTTTCGCCCAAAGCCTCGCCCGCGCGAGACCGGCGAGGCGCAGGACGCGATAGCCGACGAGATCACCGAGGTGGTCAAGACGCTGTCGCGCGTCGGCGAATACTGGATGAAGGATCCCCAACGCACCATCGAGGCGCAGTCCCGACTAATGTCGGGATATGTCGACCTGTGGAACGACACGCTGAAGCGCATGGCGGGCGAAGAGGTCCAGCCGACCGCCGAGCCGGATCCGCGCGACAAGCGCTTCAAGGACGAGGACTGGACCACGAACCAGTTCTTCGATTTCCTCAAGCAATTCTACCTGATCACCGCGCGCTGGGCGAAAACCCTGGTGGTGGACGCCGCCGAGGTCGACGAGCACACCCGCCACAAGGCCGATTTCTACGTCAGGCAGATCACCAACGCGCTGTCGCCGTCGAATTTCCTGCTGACCAATCCGGAACTGCTGCGCGAAACGCTGGACTCCAACGCGGAGAACCTGGTGCGCGGCATGCAGATGCTGGCCGAAGACATCGAGGTCGAACACGGCGACCTGCGCATCCGCCAGTCCGACGGCAGCAAGTTCCATGTGGGCAAGAACCTTGCCATGACGCCCGGCAAGGTGTTCATGCAGAACGACGTCTGCCAGCTAATCCAGTACGAGCCGACCACGGAGAAGGTCCTGAAGCGGCCGCTCCTCATCGTGCCGCCGTGGATCAACAAGTACTACATTCTCGATCTCAACCCGGAAAAGTCGTTCATCCGCTGGGCGGTCGAGCAGGGCCACACGGTCTTCGTCATCTCCTGGGTCAATCCCGATGCCTGCCAGGCGCAGAAGAGCTTTGCGCATTACATGCACGAGGGTATCTTCGAGAGCCTGGACAAGATCAAGCGGGCGACGCAGGTCGAGGAGGTCAACGCCATCGGCTATTGCGTCGACGGCACGCTGCTTGCCGTCCCCCTCGCCTACATGGCCGCGCACGGCGACGAGGGCATCAAGTCCGCGACCTTCTCCACCGCCCAGGTCGATTTCAAGTATGCTGGCGATCTCAAGGTCTTCGTGGACGAGGAGCAGATCGCCAATCTCGAGAAGCGGGTGCAGCAGAAAAGCTATCTGGAAGGGCGCAAGATGGCCACGGCCTTCAACATGCTGCGCTCCAACGACCTGATCTGGCCCTACGTGGTCAACAACTACCTGCGCGGCAAGGAGCTCTTCCCCTTCGATCTCCTGTACTGGAACTCCAATTCCATCCGCATGCCCGCGGCCAACCACTCCTTCTATGTACACAACTGCTACCCGGAGAACCGGCTCACCCAGGGCAAGATGGAAATCGACGGGTAAACGCTGGATCTCGCCAAGGTCGAGATCTCGGTCTTCAACCTCGCCACCCGCGAGGACCACATCGCCCCGGCGCTTTCCGTCTTCGAAGGCTCGAAATATTTCGGCGGCGACGTCCATTACGTGCTGACCGGCTCCGGCCACATCGCAGGCGTGGTCAACCCGCCCTCCAAGAAGAAGTACCAGCACTGGACAGGCGGCGCGGTCAAGGGCCAGTTCCAGGACTGGCTCGCCAATGCCAAGGAGGCACCCGGCTCCTGGAGGAACCACTGGATCCGCAGCCACGACAACACGCTCGTCAAGGCAAGAAAACCCGGCGCGCGGCGGGTAAAAATCATCGAGGAGGCTCCGGGCGCCTACGTGAAGATGCAGGGCTAAGGGAAAATACCGAGAATTCCCGCCTCATCTTCCCGTGTCGTAGGAACATGATCTCTACTCATGGTTTGAATAATCACTTTTACGCCAAGAAGAACGAAGCCGTCTGGCACTCAAACGATTCTCCGTTATAGTCTTGCGTGACGGAACCTATTGCCGAAATCGGGGAACGCCGCGTGAACTATTCGCCTTTCTGGTGCAAACGGACCGACAGATATTGTGCGAAATGAGTGTCATCCACGTATAGACCCCGAAAAGCGCGGTCTACCCGTTGACCGCCAAGGAGGCACGGGTCGCCCCCGGACAGGACGTGGCGGAGGGTGACGGGCTTTTACGTCTTCAGCATGGCCGACGGCCGCGACATCCTCATCCGCGCGCCGAGGCCGGGACGGGTCTGCGAGCCCCTGTTTCCCGTTGGCCTCACCGTCGACAAGCCGACGCCGTTCATCACGTTGGCCCCGATCGCCGAGAGCATCCCACTGGCCCCGGAATCGGAAGCCGATCCGGCCCCGACGGTCGAGCCGCAAGCGATCCCGCCCGAGGCGACAGAGACCACACCTCCCTCCGCGATTTCGCGCAAACTGGCGGCCGCCGCGCTCTCGTTCGGCGAGATCCTGATCACGCTTCTGGCGGCATTCCTCATTTGCGAGACCCTCTTTGCCGACTTCTTCGAGGACCACATCCTTGCCCGCTGGGGCCTGATCCTCGCGACCTTTCTCGTCACCATCTGGGTCGCCGGAGGCCTGGAACACCGGATCCATCCGGGCCGCAATCCCTTCTCAACTGGTGCCACCGTCACCTGCGGCCTTCTCGCCGTGGCGATGATGATGCCCGCGAACCTCGTCTCCGAAACGCTGGAGGACTCAGGGATCCATGTCGACCTCTCCCCCGACCTCCTTTTCAAGCAGAATGCCTACGGCGTCGTGCTGGAAGATCTTGAAAACTACTCAAACGGCAACCCGACGAAACCGACCGCACGGCAAGCCCAGAACTTCGCGAGCTGGCTGAATGACGAGTTTTCCTGATCCTGACTGCCCTTGCCTGCCTCGCCCTTCCCGCCCATGCGCAACAGATCCTGACCTTCGCGGCCAAGTGAGAAAAGATCTCGGGCGAAGGTGCTACGGGCGATGGAGCCGAAATCGTCATCGACTGGCAGGCCAAGGTGAAGATCGGGCATCTTCTGGGCGAGCCCGTCGTCTCCTCCCAGTTCCGCTTCGATCTTCAGGGCGGCACGGTCACACTGCCCTCTTCAACGACACTGACCGGAACGGATTACGGGACCCACCGCCTGGCCGTACTGCCGCTGAGCGCGGTAAACATGTCGAGCTTTACGACGTGAAGCTGCGCCTCGACTTTCGCGACGCGCAAGGCGACTTCCACCTCATCACCGATATCGGCCTTCCCGGCCCCACGGGCGAGTGGTCGTTCAACGTGCCGGGGAAGCCCGGACTGGGACACGCTGTTCCGCAGCCCCGCATCGACCTACGTCGTACCCCGATATCTGAGCGCAAAGTGCGCGAAACAGGAAGTCAGCCGCGGCCTGACGCTAGCGCGCGGCTACCTCGTATCGGCTCACCTCACCCTCTTTGAGCTGCACCGATGGTACGAGCGGGAGAACCCGGACTACTATCTTAAGGCCTACGGCACGGCGATCCGGCAGTTGGAAGACGGTCTGCGCGTCAGCTACGGATACAACGAGACGACATCGAAGGCACTGGAGTCCGTCTACATCCGGTCGGTCCGCGACAAGCTGGAGTTCGTCGAGGCCTACAAGCAGCGCTACGCCAAGCTGATAGAGCTTCCCGACCGCTTCCGGATCGGGAACGATCACGCGCCCTTCGACGTTGCCAAAAGACAAGCCACCCGCATCATGATTGCGGCGCGCGACCGCGCTCCCGATTTTGACAGCGATCAGATCAACCCACGCGCCATGCGCGAAGAAGGCCGGGCCGCACGCTTCAGCGACGGGGAGCCAGAGCAAAGGGAACCGGCAAAGGAGCCTGAAAGCCAGGAAGCCCACAGATGTGAAGAAAGTCGCGCGATCAGGAAACGCTCCGCTTCACTCCGTAGACAAAGATGTCTGCCGCGTCCGCCTCTTCCAACATTGCGAAGCCCCCTACAGCGCAAGGATCGAGAAGGCGATGATCGTCGAGTATCACGTGGACACCTTCCCGGCGGGCTCTACGACAACGGATTTTCTGCCGTTGGCTATTCCCATGAAGACCGGCACGTTCGTGTTCAGGCGCGATTTCCCAGATCGCTACAAGGGCGCGATGGAGACCTTGATGCGGAATTTCGCCAAGGTTGTCCGGCAACATCACACCGATTGCGAGATCGCCCCCTGGCGGTCCGCCACGCTGGAGATCGTCCCTCCGGATCCGATCTATCCGAAATGGTCCTGCAGCCGGGCCCCGGAACCCCAGTCCTATGAAGCAATCGTCGCGCAAGCGCACGGGCCAACGCAGACAGTGATGCCATGCCGACCGACGCCCGTTCCACCCAGCCCGACCCCTTGCCGATCTGGCCCGACGCCGACGAGCGGCTGGTCGGCATCGAACTGGAATTCGGCGACCTCGCAGTCTTCGACGCAGCAGAAGTGCTGCGCCGCACGCTCGGTGGCCGGATAGAGGCGGACGATCTGCACAAGGCGATCCTGCACGACACCGCCTATGGCGACTTCGTCTTCGAACTCGACAGCCGCTACGCCCACGCGGAAAAGACGGTAAGCGATCTGGAAAAGGCGGCGGCCGAGGTTTTCGGCAATGTGGTGCGCACCGTCGTGCCGAGCGAGATAATCGCCCCGCCCGTCCAGATCGGGGAGATCGAGGATCTGGTCGACCGACTGGCGAAAGCGGGAGCGAGCGGCACCGAGGGCTGGGCCTATGCTTTCGGCCTGCAACATCAACGTGGAGGCGCCATCGCCCCGGATCGGGCCGATCCTGGCGATCTTCCAGGCCTATCTGATGGCCTCGCCGTGGCTGCGCGCGGTCATCCAGCCCGATCGGATGCGGACCGTCCTGCCTTTCATCGAGCCGTTCTCCGAGCTTTACCAGAAAATCGTGCTGGCGCCCGACTACACGCCCTCTCTGGAAGAGTTCATCGACGAATACTGTCTGCACAATCCGAGCAAGAACCGCGAGCTCAATCTCCTGCCGCTCCTGACCCGCATTGCCCCGGACGCGGTAGAGCGGGCGCTCGGCTTTGCCTACCCGACCGACCGCCCGACATTCCACTATCGCCTGCCCAACGCGCGCGCCGGCAATCCGAACTGGTCGATTGCCGAGGAATGGAACCGCTGGGTGACGATCGAGAAGCTGGCGCTCGACGCCTCCCGGCTGGACAAGGCGAAGGAGGCATGGAACCAAATGCGAGCGGACGGCACCTTCAAGGAGCGATGGATCAGCTTGATGGCGGCAGAGTTGACCGGATGAAACCTCTGATCGACGTCTCGACCTCGGATCGTGGCGGTTAGCGCTCGTTTCTGGCGATCCGCTTCGCCCTGTGGCGCGCCGGGGGCAAGGCCGTGCGCATCTCGCCCGTCCAGAGCGTGAATATCGAAGCGCTCGACGGCCTGATCGCAGGCGGTGGCGACATCACGGCCGAATTCTACGGCGACGACCTGCTGCCCGATCTGGTACCCGACGTGCGCACCGATCCCGACCGCGACCGGCTGGAGACCATCATCGTACCGCAGGCGATCGAACGCGGCCTGCCGGTTCTGGGGATCTGTCGCGGCTCGCAGATCATCAACATCGTGCTGTGCGGCACGCTTCACCAGGACATCTACGAGGTCTATGCGGAGGCCCCGCGCCTGAAGACCGTGCTGCCGCGAAAAATCGTAACGGTCCATTTCGGAACCCGGCTCAGCCGGATCCTGGATTGCGAGACCTGCCGGGTGAACGCGCTCCACCACCAGTCCGTCGACCGGTTCGGCACCGGATTGCGGGTCGCGGCAGAAGACGGGCACGGCATGATCCAGGCAACCGAGGCGACCGACGGCACCGATCTAATCGGCGTTCAGTGGCATCCGGAACTGATGCCGTTCCGGCGCGGACAGATGAACCTGTTTCGCTGGATTGTCACGACAGCCGCGCAGAAGCGTGCGGAGCGAAACGGGGCCTAGTTATCCCCGCCGCTTACCGTTTCGAATGTCTCTCGTCGGTTGCACCGAAAATCGAGAAATTTGAAACGAATTCGAGAAAACGAGTCACACGATTCAAAACAGGCGCTTGAAACGCCTCAACCCCGCGCCCGTTTCCGCTCGTCGAGCATACCGAGATAGTATTACGCCACGCTGGAAGCCGCGATTGCGGTGATGTCGGCATGGTCATAGGCAGGCGGCCACTTCCACCACATCGCCGCCGCCGAAACCGAGGTCGGAGAGCCCGCGCAGGATCATCAGCGCCTCGTGCGAGGACAGTCCGCCGGAGACCGGCGTTCCCGTTCCTGGCGCAAAGGCCGGATCGAGACAATCGATATCGAAGGTCATGTAGGCCTGCGCAGGCCCCACCCGCTCCTTGATCTTGCCGACCACCCCGTCGACCCCGAGCCGATGCGCATCCTCCGCGTAGATGATTGAAACACCGAAGGTTTCCGGAGCGTGCGTGCGAACGTCGATCTGGATGGAGCGCTCTGAATCGATCAGCCCCTCGCGCACCGTCCAGCCGACGAATGTGCCGTGATCGATGCGCGAACCGTCGTCGTTCCAGGTGTCCTGATGCGCGTCGAACATCACCAGCGCCAATGGCCCGTAGAGCGCCGCATGCGCCTTCAGAAGGGGATAAGTGACGAAGTGATCGCCGCCGATGGAAAAGAGATGGGCGCCCGATTTCAGGATTTCGGCCGCCTGCCCTTCGATCTGCGCAGGCGCGCGGTCGTTGTGGCCGTAATCGAGCGAACAGTCGCCGTAATCAACAACCATCATATTTTCAAAGGAATCGGCGTGAAAGAGATATTGCAGGTCGCCGCACAGGATGGCGGAAACCCGGCGCACCGCCTGCGGCCCGAAGCGCGCACCCGGCCGGTTGGAGATCGACGCATCGAAGGGGATACCCCACACGACAGCATCGACGCCTTCCAGATTGCGCGACAGCCTGCGCCGCATGAAAGAGGTCATGCCGGAATAGGCCGGCTCGATGGATCCTCCGGTCAGGCTCGACCCGAAAACGGTGTCATCGGTGGGATAGGGACGGATATCGGTCATGGTTCCTCCAGCAGGCATATCGGCATGCTTGCCCGAGATTGCACCGAAACAACGACCGATGGAATGGGCACAGATTAATCAAATGAACGAATTTTTAGCGCTTTAGCATAATGTGAGGGGACTTCCCTTGACCCGGATAGGTCAGGCGCGAACACTGGAGGCAAAGACAACCAGAGGATGATCCATGCCGAATGTCGCTACTTGTCTCATGATGCTGGCCACACTTGCCGCTCTGTGCGTACCCTTGCCGGCAGCCAAGGCCGAGATCATCTCGAAGACAAGTTACAAGCGGCATGAGGTCTACGGGACGACCCCGGCCGCGCTCATCAGTTCCATGAACCGCCGCTCCATTCCGCGCGCCGGGTCCGAGGTCGTCATGGGCCTTCTGGAGATGGAGCAGGACTTTTCCTATGAGCCGATAGAAACCGCGCAAAGCTGCCGCGTCGGCTCGCTGAAAACCCGGATGGACTTCACCATCATCCTGCCCCACGCGCGCTCCCGCAACCGGTTCGATCACGACACGCGACGGCTGTGGAGACTGTTCGTTGCCAAGGTGAAACACCACAAACTGACCCACCGCCGCTACTTTCTCGCCTACGCCAACCGCTACGAAGCCCGGGCAAAACAGGTCTCGGAACCAACCTGCGCGAAGGTTGACACTCGGCTCGCCGAGATCGCGGCAGAGGAATACGACCGTGCCCAACACCAGAACGAGGAGCTCGACCGGCACGACGGTGCCCGGGTCGATGACCTGCCGCTCTTCGTAGCCGCCCGTCACGGCCCCGAGATTGCCGAGAACGACGACCGGATTGCCATGACCCGACGGCGATGCCTGGGGGCGGATTGAAAACTGAGGCCCATCCTTCGAGACGGTCCTTCGAGCCTCCTCAGAATGACGTTATCGTATTGATGGGTCGACAGAATTCATCCCCAAACACCTCATAATCCTGAGGAAATCGCGCCAGCGACCGTCTCGAAGGATGGGCTTCCGCACTCTCCTCACCCGGCCTCCTAAAGCCGCTCCAGAACCCAGGCCACATCGGCATCACTGGGAAAGACGGAATAGCAAACAGCCTCGATCACGCCGTCACAAGCAATAAAGGTCAGTCGCTTCAAGAGCGTCATGCCTGCGGCTTCGAAAGTGGGGAGATCCAGCGCCCGGCGAAATGCGCCGTCCGAATCCGACAGGACCGGGAACGGCAGGTGCAGCCGCTCGACCATTTCGCGCTGATAGTCGATCGTCTGAACGCTCAGCCCGAAGACCTCGGCCCCCAACGCCTTCCGCTCGCCGTGATGATCGCGCCAGGTACAGTTCTGCGGCGTGCAGCCCCGCGCATCGGGGATCGTATCCCAGCCTTCGGGCAAGGCGACACCGGGCCGCCCGGTCATAGGATAGCAGTAGACCACCACGCGACCGCCGATCTTCGAGAGATCAACGGCCGAACCTGAAGTCGCCGGCAACGCGACCGCGGGCAGACGCAGGCCCGTCAGATGATCCGCCCCGCCGTCATCGACAGGTCTGGGCAGATCGGACGGCGGTGTATGAAGATCGCTCATGGGCCTCCTCCCCGGCTGACGAGCGAGCATAAAAAAAACGCTGCACCGAAGTGCAGCGTTTTCTTGAATTCGTAAAGAGCAGTTCCGTCGGCGCTTAGCGCTTGGAGAACTGGAAGGACCGACGGGCCTTGGCCTTGCCGTACTTCTTACGCTCGACGACACGGCTGTCGCGGGTCAGGAAGCCGTCCTTCTTGAGGACGCTGCGCAGCTCCGGCTCGTAGTAGGTGAGCGCCTTGGAGATACCGTGACGGATCGCACCCGCCTGGCCGGACAGGCCGCCGCCGGAAACCGTAGCGATGATGTCGTACTGGCCATCGCGATCGGCGGTGACGATCGGCTGACGAACAATCATCTGAAGAACCGGACGACCGAAATAGGCCGTGAAGTCCTTCTTGTTGATGGTGATCTTGCCGGTGCCCGGCTTCACCCAGACGCGGGCCACCGCGTCCTTGCGCTTGCCGGTTGCGTAGGAGCGGCCCTGCGCATCGCCCTGCTTCTCATGGACCGGAGCAGCTGCTTCAGCGGTGGTGCCGATGGCCTCTCCCAGGTCCTCAAGGGATTGCACTTCAGCCATGCTCAGCTCCTCTTCGCGTTCTTGGCATTGAAGGAAGCAACGTCGATCTTCTCGGGCTGCTGCGCATCATGCGGGTGTTCGGAACCGGAATAGATCCGGAGGTTCTTGAGCTGGGTACGCGTCAGCGGGCCGCCGGGCATCATGCGCTGCACGGCCTTCTCCAGGACACGCTCCGGGAAACGACCCTCAAGGATGCCGCGCGCGGTGCGCTCCTTGATGCCGCCGGGGTGACCGGTGTGCCAGTAATATTTCTTGTCGCCGTACTTCTTGCCCGTAAGAGCAACCTTGCCGGCATTGATGACGACTATGTTGTCGCCGTAATCTATATGCGGCGTATACGTCGCCTTGTGCTTGCCGCGCAGGCGCATGGCGATCAGCGAGGCGAGGCGGCCGACGACAAGCCCTTCGGCGTCGATCAGAATCCACTTCTTCTCGATGTCCGCCGGTTTGGCAGAATAGGTCTTCATGACTCGCATCCGAGATGACGGTGTCCGGATCAAGAGGCCCGGATGGCACTCCAGGACCGGACGATTGCACTTTGCGCGGAGGCGCGAATTGCCACAGGAACGCGACGCCCAGCCTCCGCAGGATCGGTGGAGGTAATATAGAGACACATTCAACACGTCAAGCGGAATATTTCCGGAAAAGCACGTTAAAACAATATCTTGCAAAAAAGTAATTTGTTACCATGTCTTTTTAACCGAAAATTCGCCCCCGAAATTGACGCCAAGTCAGCCCTCATTGAAAAACCGGGCGAATTCCCGCTCTTTAGAATTGGTCGATTTAAAGAATTTAGTTGATCTATCTCACAGAACGCCCCTGCGCTGCGGTGTTGTCCTGCGCACGTCAGACCCGTTGCCCCTACGTACAGATCCTTCCCGCTCGTAGCGGCACGGCGCCCGACGCCTTACCGTTCCGGCCCGCCCGTACGTTCCAGAAAGGGGCCCTTTCCATGAAACGCCTACTCGCATCGCTTACGGTCGTGCTCACGGCCACGGCGGCACCGGCTTTAGCGCAAGACAGCTTGCTGGAGGACGCCCAGTCCTATTTCGAAGCCATCCCGACCGTCGTACCCGCTCCGAAAGACAACGCGATCATCCACGACAAGGTGCATCTCGGCAAGATGCTGTATTTCGATCCGCGTCTGTCGTCGAGCCATCTCCTGTCGTGCAACACCCGCCACAATGTCGACCTCAGCGGCGCAAACGGCCTGTCCACCTCCGTCGGCCACGGCTGGCAGAAGGAACCGCGCAACGCGCCCACGGTGCTCAACGCCCTGTTCAAAGTCGCCCAGTTCTGGGATGGACACGCCGAAGACCTGAAGACCCAGGCCAAGGGCCCCATCCAGGCCGGCGTGGAAATGAATTCCAAGCCCGAGCGCGTGGTGAAGGTTCTGAAGTCCATGCCGACCTATGTGGACGCCTTCGCGGCCGCCTTCCCGGGCGAAGAAGATCCGGTCACCTTCGACAACGTCGCCAAGGCGATCGAAGCCTTTGAAACGACCCCGATCACGCCGTCTGCGCGGTTCGATCAGTATCTGGAAGGCAATGCGAATGTTCTCACCGATCACGAGAAGAAGGGCCTGCAGATCTTCATGGATAAGGGCTGCGTGGCTTGCCACAACGGTGTGAACATCGGCGGCAACGACTACTATCCCTTCGGCGTCGTGGAACAGCTCGGTGCCAATATCCTGCCGCGCAACGACAAGGGCCGCTTCGCGGTCACCGATACCGCGACGGATCAATACGTCTTCCGCGCCCCGCCGCTCCGGAACCTCGTGCTCACCGCGCCCTACTTCCATTCCGGCAACGTCTGGAACCTGAAGCAGGCCATGTCGCTGATGGGCACAGCCCAGGCGAAGAACTGAACGAAGAAGAGATCGACGCCATCGTCGCCTTCCTCGACACCCTCACCGGCGAGCAGCCCGACGTGGACTACCCGCTTCTTCCGGCGTCAACCGACGATACGCCTCTGCCGGAACTGATGGTCGCGAAGTAACCTCTTGCCTTAATCGCGACACTTGGCCCGACTTTGAAAGGAAACCGGGCCTTTTTTTGTGCGAATGCGGCCGGACACGTCGAAAGCGGTAAAGGGGAAGCCAGCTCGAAGCCGGATAACGGAACCGGCGAGAAGTACCCCGACGCCTAGCTCAGGGCCTCGCGTGAATCGCACCAAGCCACTCCCGACACGTTCACGGTCGTCATTGCCCGGCTTCGTCCGGGCAATCCAGCAGGTGACAGCATCTGCCGAACGCGATGGATTCCCCGGACTTCGCCGGGGAATGACGGTGGAGAGATATGGGCCCTCTATAAAGGAAGCCCGCGCCTCATGCGACAAGCCCACCATCGCGAATGAACGTCGGCGCTGAGGCCCACACCGCGTCCAGAACGACGAACGGCGCGCCGTGACAGCGCGCCGTCCTGAAGCTCTTTTGCCGTTGAAGCCGAAGTGGTCGGCTCAGAACGGGATCTCGTCGTCCATGTCGTCGGCGATCGGGCGGGAGCCGCCGCCCTGCTCGCCCTGGGACTGACCGCCGTAGCCGCCGCCCTGCTGCCCGCCACCATAGCCCTGATCGGCCGGGCGCGAACGTCCGAAGTCGGATCCACCGCCCTGGCCGCCGCCGAACGAGCCGCCGCCTTCGCCGCGCCCGTCAAGCATGGTCAGTGCGGAGTTGAAGCCCTGCAGGACCACCTCGGTGGTGTACTTGTCCTGGCCGTTCTGATCCTGCCACTTGCGGGTCTGAAGCTGGCCTTCGAGATAAACCTTGGAGCCCTTCTTCAGGTATTGCCCGGCGATCTTGCAAAGACCCTCGTTGAAGATCACCACGCGGTGCCATTCGGTCCGCTCGCGACGCTCGCCGGTATTGCGGTCGCGCCAGTTCTCCGATGTGGCAACGCTCAGGTTCGCAATCGGCCGACCGTCCTGCGTACGGCGAATGTCCGGATCGGCCCCGAGATTGCCGACCAGAATGACCTTGTTGACGCTTCCAGCCATGATTGACTCCGTTCCATTCGCTCAAGCTCGCCAGGGGACGCCATCGTCTGCGGCGCCCGACAAGGCATGTTGGTCGCACGAATCAGCCGCTTCACACGCTCGAATCCAAACGTTCTGCTTCCTCCGCCGCGTCGGCAGTACGCGAGCCGCCGCTCCAACGCAACCCGACGCCGCTGCTTTGCCACAGCTGCGCCGTCGCAACAGCCCACTGGCTGCGCCGTCGCAACAGCCCACTGTCGGAGGCCGCGCGCCGAAGGTCTCCCGCCAAGCCTAAACGCTCGCAACAGCTCCCACGCAAGATTCCGGGTGTTTTTCCACAACGGTGTGGTGCCGTATACGGCACATATGCTCTACGTTCGTTCTTATTACCCCAGCAAGTCAAGCGCGCCCCGCCACATCGCGAACGAAATCGTGAAACAAACCGAATTAAGCCGATCATTCCATCGGGGGATCCGTTCCTATAGGGTGCGCCCGAATACTCGCATCCGTAAAATTATGTTTGGAAGATTTCGAATGAAATCTCGCTCGTCGTTCCGCCCCGCAATGACCGCCCTTTTTCTGGCGGCAGGCCTCGTGCTGAACGGCGCGTCCGACGCACTGGCCCAGACGGCCGCGCAGGGAAATTCCGCGAGTACGTCGGACAAGGAACCGCAGCGGCTGTGGTCGATGTCATGTTCCGATTCGGCTGGCGGAAAGGGCAGCCAGTGCCAAATGGTACAGACGCTCGCGATGAAGAAGACGGGCAAGCGCCTCCTCACCATCGCCGTCCAGAAGCAGGAAAAGGCCGAGCATCTGCGCATGATCGTCGGCCTGCCGCACGGCGTCTTCTTCCCGGCGGGGTCAACATCGCCGTGGACGAAGGTAAGAAGCAGCCCGTCGAGGTGGAGACGAGCGACGCCAACGGCGCCTATGCGGTGACCGAGGTCAGCGACGATCTGCTGAAGTCGCTGCAAAAGGGCAATCAGCTCAAGGTTTCCTTTGAGAGCGGAAAGCGTCAGAAACTAACCATTCCCGTCTCCCTCAAGGGGTTCGCCGACGCCTATCAGCACGTCGCCAGTTTCGGCGAGTAAGCGCGCCTCTCATCTCAACAGACGCAGAAAATGAAACCGCCACTTGTCCTTATGCGAGGAAGGGGCGGTTTGCCTTGTTCTCTATATTCCAGAGCGTTCCGGCCGCCTGAGGGCCGGAGACAAGCTCACATTCCCGCCTGGGCCCTGCGCGCCAGATCGCCCCAGGACTGGCTGGAGATCAGCTGGCAGTAGATGCCTGCCATCAACCCCTCGCTGCGAAGCTGCAGATAGATCTCATCGAGCAGAGACTGGAGCTTGCACTCGTCGATCACGGAGTAATCCGCGATCCGCACCGTATCGCCGCTCTTCATCGTGAACTGGGCCTGGTTCGGCACCAGCAACTCGTGTTCCTGCAGCCGCTTGACGAAAGCCTCCGTCGCACCAGCCTGACGCTGGAAGGCAGCGCAGAATTCCAGCGCCTTTTCCGTCCATTCAGACGGCTTCCCGTCCACGAAAAACGGCATTTCTCCACCTTCACGCAACCGCGGCCTTGCCCGGTCGACGCACAGCGCAAAATTCTCGCCCGAGATCTCTCGAACCAGAATGTAGGGGTAGCGGCACACATAGCCCAGCACGTAGGCCCCGGCCGCCCAGCGCCCATCCACGTCGATGAACAGGTTTTCGTGCTGATGCAGACCGACGATCGCCACCGGTTGCGGCGTGCCGGCACCCACGAACACGATCGGATAGGTCCGGCACGCTGCCGGGAATTCGGCCAGAGTGATCGGGATGGCCTGGGTCTTGGCAGCGAAGCCCACATCCTCGCCGGGATCGAGCCCCAGGGCCGCGTGGCGTTCCGGGTTCAGCGCTTCCGGGGCCGAATAGAAAAGCGGCATGATGCTCCGCGTCGCGCCGCCCCTGGCGGCTTCCCCCGGCGTTGCGCCGTTCCCGCCCTTCGTCTTCGCGCCTGCCGCGCTCTTCTCGTCCGTCATGAGATCTGCTCCTGAACCGGAAATTCCACGTTTAAACAATTCTTCCGCTGCGCCCCCTGCACCTTGCTGCCCCGTTCCCGGTCACGCCGTTCCACGCGAACCGCCGAACGCGGTCGAGAAGCGGCCTTGCCACGCGCGCTGCGAACCGGTTGCGGAAGCGGCGCGGATATGATCCGTTGACGCTTGGTGCAATCGGGCGGAACGCGCCGCAGGCTATTGGAGCAAAAGTGTGAGCGAAACCCAAAAGACGATTTCGGGCAGGCACTTCCTCAAGGAAACGGTCGTGATAGATGGACGCAGCCTGGACAATTGCACATTTCGCGATTGCCACCTGATTTATCGAGGCGGAGAACCTCCCAAGATCCGGGGATGCAGCTTCGATGCCTGCCGCTGGGAGTTCGAGGGCGAAGCCGCCCAGACGCTGCTTTTCCTGACCGGGCTCTATCACGGCGACTTCGATTCGGTGGTGGAAAACACCTTCGAGGCCATCCGCACGCCCCCGCCGCAAACCGCACTAAAGCAGCCCGAACGAAAACCTCCTTCCGATTTCGCGCGCAGAGGCGAAGCTTGCGGCTTGCCCTAAGGTCACCCTCAAACGATACTAAACTATCGTCTTGAAACAGGTTATCGACAGACCCGCCATGACAGACCTCACCACGCTGGAACTGAGCGCATTCACTCCGTTGGTTGGGGAAACCTTTCGCGTAAAGGTGGAATCCGGCGAGATGGATCTGGTGCTGCACGAAGCCAATGCGTTGGGCATGGCCGTGCGCGAGGGAGGCGCCTTCTCGCTGATCTTCCTGAATTCGGAAGAGGAGCAACTCGCCCAGCAACTTTTCACGCTGCACCACCCGGCCCTGGGCGATCTCCAGCTGTTACTCGTTCCCCTCGGACCGCTCGGCGAAGCCATGGCCTACGAGGCCGTGTTCACCTGAGTGGCCGACTCGAAAGGGGCTCAGGTTATTCCAACTACGTTTTCCGCGTCACTGCCAGCTCCGACCGGCAATCCATGCAGTGATGGATCATTTCGGTAAGGTGCTGATATACAAGAATAATCTAACCGGATTCCATGCAGATAGATCATGGAATGGATCCCGGCTCGTAGGCCAGGATGACTAGCGGAGAATTTTGCGAGGCCCCGATACCATTTGCGGGCCAAACACCGCAGAAAGCCCCCGCCCGACAGCGACCTTCCGAGCACCTAACGCCAGCCCTACGGCCCCCGGCGGCATCCCGTCCGGCTGCTCCGCGCCCGCTTTCGAGTACCATTCCAGCAGGTCGTAGACTTGCTTGTCCTCGATGACGCGATATCCGAGACGCGCATAGAGATGTTGTGCCGGATTGGACTTCTCGACATGCGCGCGCACCGCCTTGCCACGGGAGACGGCCGCCGACATGACATCGGCCAGCATAGCGCCGCCGAGCCCCCGGCCGCGATGTTCCGGCATCAGGGCAATGTCGATCAGCCGGAGTTCATTCTCCCACTCGTCGAGATAGAGACGACCTACCGGCTCCTTCGACCGTTCGATCAGCCAGAAGGCCGCCTTGCCGTAGTGGCGCATGTAATGCGCGTGTTGCGCCTCGAACTGCATGGCCAGAAAGTGATCGCGCTGTTCCTTCACCAGAAAACGAGCGCCATCTCGTCCACGCGCGTCGACGCGTAGAGATTGCGCAGGAAATCCTGATCCGAAGACTGGATCGCACGGAAGGACAGGCCGAGGGACGCGGCCCTCGGCAACTCGATCAACTCATTCACAACTCGCGTCTCCCTCCGACACCGGATCTGACGGCGCCCCGTGCCCCATTCCCAGCATCGATCGACATGACTCAGTCCAGCCTGACGCTCACATCGCGAACGACCGTCATGGCCGTGATGCCCTGAAGAACGGGGTCGTGGTACGCGCGCTCCATTCCGTTGAATCGAGCCCCGCTTGCCCGATCATCCAGACCGAACCGCCTTCCACATCCGGCGGCGTCAGATCGAAGAGCGCGAGCGTTCCGTGCGCACTGGCCTGGAAGGTCAGAGCCAACGTGCGCGGCGCATGAGCGCTCGGCTGCCAGCCGCTCCAGCGGGCGCTGAGGGCAGTCCGCTCCTGCGTCGTCCAGACCACACCGTCCCCATTGACCGAGCCCAGGGCCACGTTTCCGTTGCCGTCGAGCCCCGCCGCCACCGCGCCGAGCCCGGCCAGCGTCAGCCCCAGGTGGGTGTAGCCAGTCCACAACCGGCCGCTCGCCACCTGCTGCTTGGCGTGGGAAACCTCGGTCTGGCTGTCGACGGCGGAAACGTTCATCGAGCCGTTCTCATCGATGGAAGCGGCGAGGTCCGTGAACGGCACCAGACCGCCCTCGCCCACCGCCTGCCAGCCGTACCAGTCATTCGGCGACGACGGCTTCATGATCTCCGGCTCGTTGAAGACGAGATCGCCGCTCGATCCGGTTTCCGTAATCGCGAATCAGCACGAGATTAGATACGACCGCGCCGCCAAGCTTCTGCCACACGCTGAAAGGCGACTCGGCGGGGCGGAGTTCCGGCACTGTAATGGTGATGGGCTCGGTCGTGCCCGGCGGCGTTATGGAAATTCACCACGTCCGGCGGGTTCTTGTCGCGCCACCACACCTCTCCCGCCTGAGAGACGCCGAAGATCGCGATGCGTCCCTGCGCATCGAGACCAAGCTGGAGAACCTTGAAACCGGCTTCATCGGGCCGTCCGAGATCGATCGGCGGATCCCAGTTTCCGACGATGGCCGCATCCGGTCCCGGCCCAGCCGCGGACTCGCCCGCATGCTGCACGATCAGATCGACGCCCTTGTCGGCCGCGCGAACCGCCGCCAGGCAGATACGCCCGTCCGCCGCCAGCGATGCGGCAAGCACCGGATCATAGACACCGTCATTGACCGGTCGGGCATCACCGGCGGGCGGAAACGGAGCATCCGCCGTCGGCTGGATGGTCGTCACCAGCCGATTGCCACCTCCGGGCAAGGCTTGCGTGACGGCGACCGGAATCCGCGCCTCCAGCCGGCTCGAATGAAGTTCGAGCATGGCCGGGGCGTTCGACGGTACCACGCCGACATTTTCCTCTAGGACGGCAAAGACGTCTTCCTCTGCCCCGGTCACGGCTGCCTTATCGACCATATCCATATCGCTCCCCTTGAGCTTGTCTGCCTCTCCTCCCTTCGGCGCGCGTCAGCTTCGCGAAGGATAGAGGCCCACCAATGCGATAATAAAATTCAGCGTGAGATAGGGTTGAACATTTTCGTGCGCCTGCGATCCCCCGATATCATTCAGGGATTCCCAGGCCATGGGGACCAGATTCGTCCGTTGTGTTCGTCTGATAGACATTGTTGTTGGCACGGGCGAACGCCGTCGCGTTGCTCGGCACGCCCGCCCCCGCGCCCCCCGAATACCCTCTCGCCGTGTTGCTGTGATTGGGCATCTGCGCTTCCGTCAGCGTGATCGTCTCAACGCCGGTCCTCTGCCCAGCCGTCGCGACGTCAGCCCGGGTCCGCGGCCCGGATGCATCGGCGCGCGCCCTTCCATGTTCGGCAGTGCCGTCGTCGTCCGCCCATCGCCGCCATAGATCGTTCCGAATAACGAGAACAGCGCATCATTCTTGATAGCCAGAAGCTGCCCATCGCAAAACATCCAGCCTCGCGGCGCGAAATTGCCCGCAAACATGCGGACCTCTCCCACGAATGGCTCCGACATGATTGCCCGCCCTCAGTTGCGCGACGGAAAAAGCCCCTGCAGGGCGATACAGAAGCCCAACGTCAGGTAAGGCTGCATGTTGTTGTGCGCCTGACCGCCGCCCGTGTTCTCGACCGTGCCGGCGCGGAGATCCGTGGGAGAGCTGTTCGGCTCGGCATAGAGACCCGGAAATTTCGCCAACACCGTTCCATCCGGCAAGCGTTGGTTGGAGTCCGTCGCGGATGCATAGACAAAGTGCGTATGATCAGGCATCTGCGCGGCCGAGAGCGTCACGGTTTCCTCGCCGCCCTTCTGTCCCAGGGTATGACCGTTGCCCACGTGAATGGGTGTCCGGCTTCTCAGATCCGGCAGCGCGAAGGCCGTTCGCCCGTCACCGCCTTAGGTCGTGCCCAGGAGCGAGTAGAGCGACTGGCTCTGGTTGACCGGCAGGATCTGCCCGTCACAATAAGCCCAACCGCGCGGCGCAAAGTTGAACCCGATAATCTTGATTTCCGCTAAAAAAGCTCGGCCATAAAGCCTTGTCCTCCCACCACACTTAAATAATATCTTTAAAATACAGGGTAGAAGCACCTCTTTCGCGAAACATATTCCAACCTGTCGCAGCGGGAGTTAATTGATTCGTTAAATTACTCATCGCACCCCGAATGCGACGCATCATATTTTCTACACATTTACTCGAATTGCGTTCATTTTCGCCCTTCGAATACGCCAGGGCGCATGCGTTGGCTCATCCGGAAAGGTCCCGTCAGGGAAGCGTACACTTGCCGTCGACAACCGTCGCGCCGAAGTCGAGGAAGATGTCAGAAGAGTTGACGGTCGCCGTGTTGTTTCCATCCACGAAGATGCGCACATTCGCCTCGCTCGTCGAACCACCCGCGTAACCGGGCAGGATGACCGAGGTCGACGGATAGGTATCGAAGTAGACTGAGTTTCCGCTGGATCCGGAGGTCAGCGTATTGCCGGTAACGTCGGCGCAGACCGTCGGGGCCGTCGAATTGCCGACGAAGAACAGGATGCCGTTGGAAACCACGTCGAGCGGCGAACTGACCGTGTTGTTCGTGATCGTCAGATCCGCACGTCCCACGCCTTCCTGATAGACGAAAATACCATTGATCGTATTTGATATGTTTTTTGTATCGATATCCATCGTCGTCTGGCCGTCGAAGCCGGAATTCTGATGGATATAGATGCCGTAGTGACTGCCGGAGATCGTGTTGTTGGAAATCGTACCCGACATCACGCCGGCAGATGTCGTCGCCGAGCTTTCGATCGTGATAGGGGCATGATCGTTCAAGGTGGTGCCGGTCGCGATCGTGTTGTTGTCGAACGAGAACGTGGTGGTGAATGTCGTGCCCAACGACTGGGTCAGATAGATGCCGTGGCCGGAACCGGAATGGGTCAACGTGGAATTGTTGACCGTGGCCGAGCCGTTGATCTGCCCACCGAGCGCAACAGTGGACGACGCGGAACTGCTGGTGTTGGCCGCAACGACTCCATCCACGACGCTCCCACCCCCGGTATTGAAGTTGATCGTCGAGGTTCCCGAGGAGGTGATCGTCGCATCGACGGAATCGATGGTGCCGGTGTTGGGCGCCGAAATCGCGCTGGAGAAGCTGCCAGAGAACTGAAAGGCGGCAGGCGCGCCCGATGACAGGACGTAGGACAACGGGTCGAAGCTTTCGCCGGCCACAAGGCCGGTCAGGATCTGGTCCGCATCGAGATCGAAGGCGCCGCTGCCCAGATCAAGCGTCGTGGAACTGCTGTCGATAGTCGTATCGATCACCACGACCACATCCACCGATAGTTTCCGCTTCCGTCACCGATCCCGGATCCGCGAAGGTTCCCGAACCGCTGGTATTGCTCGTATCGACCACAAAATAGCTCGCCCCCGACAGCGCGCTCATATCACCCGTCAGAGTCGCATCGAGGAAATTGTAGCTGCCGCTTGAAGGAAGCCCCGAGCCGTCATCATCGACCGGCGTGACTGCCGTGATCGACGAGCCGGTATCGGTGGAACTCTCGCCGTCGCCTAAGACGAAGGTGACATTGGTAGCCGACGTGAACAGGACGCCCACGGCCGGACCACCCGTATTGCCCGCCGTACCCACGATCGTTGCATCGCCGCCGCCGGCACTTGTGTCGCCGAGCTGGATGGTTCCGGTCCCCATCGTCCCGCCGAGATCGACGCCCGTCGTCCCCGTCGCGCTGCTGCTCGTCAGATCGGAGTCACCCGCGGTGATGTCCGCGTTGATCGTCGCTCCGGAAAGATCGGCGCCGACCGAGTTGTCGCTGTTGAGCGAGATATTGAGATCGGCAAACGTCACGTCGGCGGCGAGCGTGCCGGAGACGAGAACGCCGGTCGTCGTGGGATCGGCGATGGTGGTGACACCCGTCACCGAGATGGCGCCGGAACCGGAGACGTTGGTGAGGCTGATCGCGTTGGTTGCAACCGTGCCGGAGGCCGAGAGCGTGTCGAAGGTGACGCCCGATGCGCCGATCGCCATGCTCGACAGATTAAGGATCGTGCCGATCGACGTGGCGACTGATGTGTTCGTTCCCGTCACTGACAACGTGCCGCCCGACATGGAGAACCCGTCGCCCGACGTGGTGGTGAGATCGAGATCGCCGGAGAAATTGAACGTTCCGGTGGAGGCGATGGTGATCGCATCCGCATTGGAGCTGCTTGCCGTGATGTCCGCGGAAATATTGTGAATTCCGCCGATCGCACTGGAGATGTTGATCGCGGAGTGAGCGCCGGTCTGGGTGATCGAACCGCCGAAGATCAACGCCGCCACATTCGCATTGAAAATAACGAGACCGGCATCGGACGATGTCGTGGTGTTGGCATTGGAGAAGGTGAATGACGCGTCCGACCCATTGAAGATGTCGATACCAGCGGTAGTGATGTTCAGCGTGCCGATCGTCACCGCGTTGGACCCGGTCCCCACGCCGGTCACCCCGTCGAAGGTCACGCCGGTATTGGTCGAATTGGTCGAAGACACCGTGTCGAAGGTCAGGTCCGCCGACAGCGGATCCGGATACATGGCCTGACCATTCGTGGTTTCGACCGTGCTGGTCGCCACGTCGTTGGTCAGCGTGAAGGTGGTCGCCTTGGCATCGACATAAAGGCCAGTGCCGCTGTCGTTGAAGACGTCGATTGCCCCCAGATTGAGCGTACCGTCAGCACTGTCGAAGCGCAGACCATCGCCCGTCACCCGGTTGGAGCCATCCACGCCGACGGCGATCGCGACACTCGCATCGACCGCCTGCAACTCCGCAGTTCCGGTATCGGAATCGAAGGAGACCGTATCGACCAGGATGCCGCCCGCGCCTGCCGAAGAAACCGTCAAGCCGGAGAAATCGGTCACATAGAGCGTGCCCACCGCCGTCGAGCCGTCGATGGTGATGCCCGTGCCAGTGGCATCCGTCACAGTGACGTTCGACAGCGCGACAAAGGTGTCGGCCACGCCGTCGACGATATCGACACCGTCGTCCCCGGCCACCGTCGTGCCGCCGATCGTGACATTGGCGATGGTCGCATTGCCGCCCGCAACCGAAATGCCGTCTGTTCCGAAACCGTCGATCGTATTCGTCCCGGCCATGGTGAAGGAGCCGGTCGTATCGTCATCCGCAATCGAAATGCCGCTCGCCGCCGAGCCGGCGCCGTTGATATCGACGCTGTTGAGCGTCACATCCGCATCCGACGAGGCGTAGACGACGACCGCAGCGGCTGTGTTGTTGCCCCCCGCATTGATGACGTTCGTGGCCGATGCATTGCCGAAAAAGAAGGTGCCGGTGGAATCCGCGCTGAGCGTGATCCCGGCCTCCACCAGCGCGACACTTGCACCGAGCTGCATGCCCGCCGTGCCCGTACCGACATTGACGTTCCCGTGGCTGCCGGTGAAGGAAAGCCCCGCCGCCGTTCCCGATACGACACTGTCGATCTCAAGTCCGCTGGCGCCTGTGCCGGTATTCAGCGTCACCGTGTGACCGCCGGTGGAGGCGATCGCCGCATCGCTCGACACATCGTCATGCGACGTGATCGAGACGTTCGACAGCGTGATCGCGCCCGTGGTGATGGTGTCGGTCAGCGTGATCGCGCTCGCGTCGCCGGTCGCGATACTGAGGTTTGTCGCGGTCAGGGAGCCGCTGCCCAACACACCGTCGAGAACGATACGGGCATCGGTGCTGTTGTTGCTGAATTCGGTGCGGAGATCGGAGAAGGCGATTGCGGAATTGATCACCGTATCGGTGAGGTTCAGCGCCTGCTCATCGCCGGAATTCAACGAAGCCGTCCCAGCGATCGCCAGCGTCAACCCGTTGACCGCCAGACCGTCGCCCGTGACGAGCTGAATGTCGAGATCGTCGAAGCTGACGGAACCCGCCGACCCGGCGAAATTCGCCACATAGTCGCCCGCATCCGTCGCCGTATTCTGGCCAACCGCAAGCGCCCCGAAAGAGAGGTTGCCGCCGGTCATGCCGGTTGCGTTGATGATGCGGTTCGAGGTGGGGCCGATCGTGCCGTCGAAGGTGATGTTGCCGAAGCTGATCGTGCCCGCCGACTGGCCGGTGATCGAAAAGACGTGCCCGCTCGTTCCCGCACTCACCGAGAGAATGGAATCGACCGCACTCGCATCCACGTTGCGCGTGCCCGCCCCTATCTCGAAGATTGTGCCCGTATTGCCGGTCGCAAAATCGGTCGTCGCATTGAAGCTGATCGCTCCGGTCGAACCGCCCGTGCCGGTATCAATATCGAGCACGGAAGTGGAGCTGGAATGGTCCGTCGCCGTCAGGCCCACGAAATCGATGGTCGCATCGTTATCGTCGGCCACCAACGCGGAACCGGTGCCCTGCGAGGAGAGCCCCGTCGCGGTGACGCTACCTACCGTCGTGCCGGGAATGTCGAGGAGCGTCGCCGTACCGATCGTCGACAAGAAGCCCGCCGCGCTCGTCGTGGTCGGGATCGTTCCGGCCGTGAAGGTATAGGCCGCCGTGCCGCCCGAGATTTCGAACAATGTGCGCTGGCTGACGGAGACCTGGCTGTTTTGAACGAAAACGCCGCCGGTCAGGCTGGAGAAGGAGAACAGCGAGCTTGAGGCGACCAAACTGCTTGCCTCCACCACCTCGATCGTCATCGCCCCGCTGTGGCTCGTCGCCGTCACCGCATCGCCGGTGATTACGCCCGCATCCACCGAGATATAGCTCAGCCGGTTGTTGCCCTGCAGGTCGAACACCGTCGCATTGCCGGTATTGGTGAATTCCTGGCTGCCCGTGCCGGTAACCGTCCCGCCGAGGCTAATGCCGAAGTCACCGATGATATTGGCAAGCTGGGTGATGCCGTAGGTGACCTCGTTGGAGAAGACGAGGCCCTGCGCGATCTGGTCGCCGGAAAGCGTGAAGGCGCTGCCGCCGTTCAGCGTGGCGAAGTCAGCTGCCGCCGTTCAGCGTCGCGAAGTCATAAGATCCGTCCAGGAACACGAAGGCCGCATCGCTGGTGCTGATCGCATCGGCATCCGACACCGAATAGGGATTTCCGAAGCTGCCGTCGCCCGCCCCGTTCGTCGCCGTCGCGGAGACGAAAATGTAGATCGTGGCAGCGGGGAAATTGGCATCGCCCGTGAAACTCACAATCGCCGCCGGGGCTGGTGACCGTGGTCGTGCACTGGATATCGACGGTGGCCGACGAATTGGAGATATCGACGCCATTGGCCGTCGCCCCGTTCACCGTGACGTTGCCGGTCACCGTGAACGACCCGCCGATCCCGTCGAGCACAAGCCCCTGTCCACCATTGGAGGTGATCGAGGTCAGCGTCACGTTTGCCGTGAAGAGATCGAAGTAAACACCTAATTCTGTTGATGAACTGATCACACCCGACATCGCGCCCAACTGGAAGCCGGTGCCCGCGCCCGCATCAAGCGCGCCGGTCCCGGTAACAGTGAAGGCATCGCCGATCGACGCGATATCGACCGCGCCGAAGGACACGTCGCCCGACACGTTGGTAAAGGTGACGCCCGCGCCCGTGACCGTGCCGCCCTGCCCGACATGAAGCGAGCCGCCGGAGACCGTATCGCCGGTGGAATCGGCATCCCCACCGCCTGCCGTACCGCCATCTGCATCGAAGGTGACCGTATCGAGCGAAACGCCGCCCGCACCTGCGTTGACGACGGAATTGTTCGAAAAGTCCGTGAGCGTGATCGACCCGCCGCCAGAGCCGTCGATATCGAAACCTGCGGCCAAGACATCGGAGACGGTGACGGAGCTGAGGCCGGCGACGATTTCCAGCCCGCTGTCGACAATCGAAACGCCCGTCCCGGTAACCGCGCTCGTTCCCCCGATGGTGAACCCGGACAGCGAGACATTCGCGCCGCTAACTGAGACACCGCCAAGCGCCGTTCCGTCGATGGTATTGGCGCCGGTCAGCGTGACCTGTCCCGTGCCGTCATCATCGGCGATCAGCACGCCGTAGCCGCCGGCTCCGGAAATCGCGACATCCGTCACGGTGACGTCCGCATCGGAATTGAGATAATGGATCCCGTCGGCGGAAGCCGATCCGGAGGTCACTGCGACCCGGGAAGAGGCGCCGGAACTGCCGATATTGAAGGTGCCGGTGCTGTTCGCACCAAAGGCTATGCCGTCACCACCGATCGCACTGTTCGTGCGCAGTTGCAGACCGCCCGTACCGGCGCCGAGATTGACATCGCCGTGAGAGACCTCGAAAGACAGCCCGACCGGCATACCGTCGACCGACAGGCTGCCTGCGCCCGAACCGAGATTGATCTCGGCCGTGTTCCCGCCGACACTTCTGACGCCGTAGCTTGTGGCATCGTCGATATCGAGGGTGTCGATCGTGAACGCCCCCGTCGTCGTGATGACCTGCAGATAGAGCCCGGCCGTGTCGACATCGCTCAGAGCCGCGGTTCCGATATTCAATCTGCCGGCACCTGACAGTCCGTCCACGTAAATGCCGAAATTGTCGTTGATCCCGAGCCCAAGCCCCCCGCTCGACACCGATGCCAGGGTGATACCGCTCGACGTGCTGACGGTATCGAGGATAAGACCCGCCGCCGACGTCGCGGCCAACGTGTTCGACGCCCCGGAGATGTTGAGTTCGATACCGCTTGCGTAGAACGCATAGCCTTGATCACTCTGAACCGAGAGCCCCCCGGTAAACAACACCGAACCGCCCGTATTGCTGAGGAGCCCCCCTCTTTCGATCCGTCGCTGACGATATCGACGGATTGCTGAAACAGGAACGACGAATTCGTGTTGCTGTTTATGTCTATACCCCGGTCGACGCCGTCAGTCTCATCGATCATCCCGGAATAAGTGATGGTTCCGCCGGTGCGGTTGCCAATCAGCAGGCCCGTGTCGGCGGATGCGCTCAGATCGATCCCGAGCGTCATGTTCTGACTTCCGCCATCCACCAAGAGCCCGGTGCCGCCCGCATTGGAGACGGTCGTATCGGCAATCGTGATCGACCCGCCGACGCTGTCCAGATCGATTCCGGTATCGTCCACACCCGAGATCGTCGTCGCGGAAATCGTGACGCTCGTGATGCTGCTGTCGGAAATCGCAGCACCGCCCGTGCCGCCATCATTCGTCAGACTGACGCCCGAAACGATGTTGCCGTTGCCAAGCGTGACCGTATCGGCCACCGCCGTGGCATTCGTCAGCGTCGGCGCGAAGCCGCTATAGGGATTGCTGATATCCGTGGAGACGCCATAGAGCAACAGGTTCGCCGGAGCCCCGCCCGTCAGCGAGATCATGTCGCTGGCGGCAAAGCTCATCAGGTCCTGGTCGTCGTCCAGCGTGAACGTGCCGTCGCCGGTGACCGTGAGCGTATCGGCCGTCGTGCCGTTGGAGTTGACCAGAACGATGACATCCGCGCCCGAGGCTTCCGCGTCGGCCAGCGAAGCGGGATCGTTGATCGTGTCGCCGATGCCGGTTCCCGTGGCATCGGCGTAGTAGACCGTCTGACTGGTGATCAGCCCCGACGTATCGCCGATCAGGTCCACGTCATTGAAATTGTAGGTGCCGCTGCTCATACCGGTGACGACGATCGGGGTCGTGGCGTCGATCGAGGACGCCACGCCGTCGCCGTCCAGATTGGAGCCGTCACCGAACTGGAAGACACCGGTAATCGCGGCATTAGTCAGGTCCACGCCGAGATCAAGCCCGGTCATGGTGCCCATGCCGGTGGTGCCAACATTGCCGGAATTGGTGGAGCCGGTCATGTCGATACCGGTGCCGCCCGTACCCGATATGGAAAGCGAGCCGCAGATCACATTGGCCGACGTGGTCGTGCCGCCGTCGGTCAGATCCAGCCCAACCGTGCCCCCAGTCAGACCGGAGATGACCGTACTGCCGAACACGGCCTGGCCGGTATTGGCGTTCTCGAAGTCGATACCGAAGAAGCCGGGATTGCTGATCGTGACGTCGCCGAAGGTGATATCGCCGGAATTGCCTGACCCGTAAATGCCGCCGGTGCCCGGAGTGTCAATATCAACGTCGCCGAAGGCGATGTCCCCGTCGGAATTGGTGATCACGACGCCCCGGCCAGTCGGCGTGGTGATCGTCGTCTGACCGATCACGTTGAAGGCGCCCGAAACGCGATCGAGAATGATGGCGTCGCCGTCGGCATTGGTGGAGGTGATCTAGGACAGCGTGACGTCGGTCGTCACCGGGTCGATCTTGACCGCCGTGCCGCCCACGGAATCGATCGAGCCGCCGGTCGTGCCGAAATTGAAGCCCGAGCCCGAATCCTGAATGAACAGGCCGTAATCGCCCGTCGCACCGGAATTGGCGATATTCAGGTTGCCGAAGGTGATGCCACCGTCCCCGCCATTGCCGCCGAGCACCGTGTTGCCCGAAAGCGAAGTGGTGGTGAGCGTGCCCGCCCCGGTGGAGCCGTTTGCATCGACCACCGCGACACCGCCCGTCGTGGCGAGCGTCGAGGAATCGATCGCAAGCGCGGTGTCATTTGCCCCCGTATCCACGTCGATGGCCGAGCCGGTAGCACCGCCGGTAATCGTGGAACCGGAGATCGCAAGGCTCTCGACATTCGACGCCGACCTCGTCGCCCGATCCGCTCGCCGCGCCGATCGTGCTGTTCGAAATCTAGATGTCGCCGGTCGTGTCGGAGAAATCCAGACCGTTGCCGCTGGAACCGGTGACCGTGAGCCCGGACAGGGTCACCCCGTCGATACCGCTGCCCGAAACGCCGGTCGTGCCGCCGTCGATCGTGAAGTCGGTAAGCGTATTGTCGTTGCCGAGCGTGAAAACAGGGCTCGCGCCCATGTCCTGCACCGTGCCGGTCGTGCCGGAAAGACCGACGGAAACCGTCTGCCCCGTAGACAACAGCACCGTCAGCGATCCACCCGCGCCGATCACCGTCTAATCGTCCTGCAAGGTCACGCCCGTCGTGGTGATCGTGCCCGCCTGGCCGTCGACCACGATGATACCGCCGGTGGTCAATGCTCTCACGGCCGTGGCGTTGGTGACGGCATCGTCCAGCGAGGTCGGATCGTCCGCACTGCCGCTGCCGAGCGTCCCGTCGCCATCTGCATAATAGATGTAGCCGTATTCGGTGCCGGAGGCGTCCTGCGCAAACCGCGTCACGGTTCCGCCGCCGCCCACTTCCTCCTCGCCGAGCCGGATATCGAGATCGCGCCGCACGCGCGCCGTCATGCGCTCCTCAAGCGGCGACAGAGTCGGGCGAGAGCTTTCCCCGCCCGCCAGCGCCTGCAAGGGCACACGCAGACGGATTCCACCCATCAAAGAGGTACGGTCGACATTGTCATAGGAGACCGTACCGCCCAGCGAGAGCGTCGATCCCTCGATGCCGAACACGTCGGACAGCGCATATTCAGCGTGCCGCGCCCGCCGGTTACGTTGCGCACATCATCGGCCCAATAGTGATAGGCCCCGGCATAAAGGCGCAGATCGTCGCCCTGGATCAGTGAAACGGGGATCTTCACACCGACTTCGGTGTCGAATCCCCACATCGGCTTGTCGCGCAGCAGCGTGTCGATCGTCTCCTCGACAAACCGGTTGCTAATGATCGAAACGTTGGAGGTATCGGTGCCGCCGCTGTCCTTCGCACCAATAATCGGCACATAGAAGTTGAAGCACGCGTCGAAATTCGGCGTCATCGCTTCCACGCCCAGCGTCGTGGCGAAGAAGCTGTTGCCGTCCTTCAAGGTGGCATCGGAATAGATGTAGCCGCCAAGGATCAGGTTGGGATTGATGATCCGGCGAACGGCGAACGGCGAGGCTCCAGTTGCCATAAATGTTGACCAGATCGGATGTGCCCTGGCGCGCATCGAGGAAGAACAGCGAATCCTCATCCTGCCCGAGAGGCACGAAGGCCTCCACCGAACCGCCGACACGGTCGGTTCCGGGGCGAAAGATCGATTCCGCAGGTCCCTGCCATTTGTCGCCGTCGGCGGCATGAGCCGCACCCGGCAAGAATCCAATTGCGGCAGCAGCAAGAACAGAGGTGGAAAGCAGACGTTCCTGTGTGCCCCAGCGCCGCACGGGTCTGTTAGCTCGGCTCACCATCACCTCGATTATTTATTTAGCATCACATATATTTAAGAGAATCCGTTTTTGTTTTCCAAACAATAGATTATCGCGCATATCACGCTACGTCGTTTTGAAATTTGGCGGATTTATTTTCGTAGGAATAACTTATGTGTAATTTGAATTAATTACACTGTGATTTTTATGTAAATTTCTCAATACCTCGCAATTCGCATTCGTTCTTTTTTGTCCTCGTCTAGAATGACGAACATGCAGTGTTGAAAGACCCGGAAAATCTCCCACTTGAAGCGGCGGGGAGAAGAGTGCATTCCTGCCCGCCACCCCATCCTGCCGATGAAGCTGGCCGACGTGCCGAGGACGGCGGCCGGGACGTACTGATTTATCAAACTGCGCGGCAGCCAGGGCTGTCGTCCGGAAGGAGGCCTTCATGCCGGACCATAAATCCGAGGCCACCCGGTCCATCTCCATTCGCGGCGCGCGCGAGCACAATCTGAAGAATGTCGACGTCGACATTCCACGCGACGAACTGGTGGTGATGACGGGGCTTTCCGGCTCCGGCAAATCCTCGCTCGCCTTCGACACGATCTATGCCGAAGGCCAGCGCCGCTACGTCGAAAGCCTGTCAGCCTATGCCCGGCAGTTCCTGGAAATGATGCAGAAGCCGGACGTCGACCAGATCGACGGACTGTCGCCCGCCATTTCCATCGAGCAGAAGACGACCTCGCGCAATCCGCGCTCCACGGTGGGCACGGTCACCGAGATCTACGACTACATGCGGCTTCTGTTCGCCCGCATCGGCATTCCCTATTCGCCGGCAACCGGCCTTCCCATCGAAAGCCAGACGGTGAGCCAGATGATCGACCGGGTGCTGGAACTGGAGGAAGGCACGCGCCTCTATCTGCTTGCGCCGATGGTGCGCGGGCGCAAGGGCGAGTACCGCAAGGAACTTGCCGAGTTGATGAAAAAGGGTTTCCAGCGCGTCAAGATCGACGGCGAGTTCCACGAGATTGCCGAAGCCCCGGCGCTCGACAAGAAACTCAAGCACGATATCGACGTCGTCGTCGACCGCCTGGTCGTGCACCACGACATCGCCAACCGGCTAGCCAACAGTCTGGAAACCGCGCTGCAGCTTGCCGACGGCATCGCCGTTACCGAGTTGGCCGACCGGCTGAACGAACCGGCACACGCAGGAGTGGTGCTGCAGAACAAGAACGAGACGCATGAGCACATCGTCTTTTCCGAAAAGTTCGCCTGCCCCGTTTCCGGCTTCACGATTCCCGAAATCGAGCCGCGGCTCTTTTCTTTCAACAACCCCTTCGGCGCCTGCCCAACCTGTGACGGGCTCGGCACGCAACTTTCCTTCGAAGGCGCGCTGGTGGTGCCGGATGGCTCGCTGACCCTACGCGGCGGCGCGATCGTACCGTGGGCCAAGATCGGCTCCTCCTCTCCCTGTTATGCCCAGACGCTCGAGGCCATCTGCCGTTATTTCAAGGTGTCGATGAACGACCCTTGGGACGATCTGCCGGAAAAGGTGCGCGACGTGATCCTCTACGGCTCGGGCAACGAACCGATCACCTTCACCTATGACGACGGGACGCGCAGCTACGAGCGGACGAAGCCCTTCGAAGGCGTGGTGCGCAATATCGAGCGGCGCTGGCGGGAAACGGAATCGAACTGGGTGCGCGAGGAACTGTCGCGCTATCAGTCCGACCGGCCGTGCGAATCCTGCGGCGGGTACCGGCTGAAGCCCGAAGCGCTGGCGGTGAAGATCGCGGGCAAGCACATCGGCCAGGTCACGGAAATGTCGATCAAGAAGGCGGCCGAGTGGTTCGAGGCCCTTCCCGCTCAGCTCAACGCCAAGCAGAGCGAGATCGCCCCGCGCATTCTCAAGGAGATCCGCGAGCGGCTGAAATTCCTCAACGACGTGGGACTGGAATATCTGACGCTGTCGCGCAATTCCGGCACTCTGTCGGGCGGCGAAAGCCAGCGCATCCGCCTCGCCTCGCAGATCGGCTCAGGCCTGACCGGCGTTCTCTACGTTTTGGACGAACCCTCCATCGGCCTGCACCAGCGCGACAATGCCCGGCTTCTGGAAACGCTGAAGCGACTGCGCGACCTCGGCAACACCGTCATCGTGGTGGAACATGACGAGGAGGCGATCCTGACCGCCGACCACGTCATCGACGTCGGCCCCGGTGCGGGCGTCCACGGCGGGCGGATCATCGCGGAAGGAACGCCCGGCGACATCATGGCGAGCAAGGATTCGCTGACCGGGCGCTATCTGACCGGCGATCTGGAAGTGCCGCTGCTGACGGAGCGGCGCAAGATCTCCAAGAAGAAGCGGCTGAAGGTGACCGGAACTTCGGGCAACAACCTGAAGAATGTCGATGCGGAAATCCCGCTCGGCACCTTCACCTGCATCACCGGTGTGTCCGGGGGCGGCAAGTCCACGCTGCTTCTCGACACCATCTACAAGGCGGTGGCGCGGCGCCTGAACGGAGCGCGCGACAACCCGGCCCCGCACGAAAAGCTGGAAGGGCTGGAATTCCTCGACAAGGTCATCGACATCGACCAGTCGCCGATCGGGCGCACGCCGCGCTCCAATCCGGCGACCTATACCGGCGCCTTCACGCCGATCCGCGAATGGTTTGCGGGCCTGCCGGAAGCCAAGGCGCGCGGCTATGCACCGGGGCGCTTCTCGTTCAACGTCAAGGGCGGACGCTGCGAGGCGTGTCAGGGCGACGGCGTCATCAAGATCGAGATGCACTTCCTGCCCGACGTCTATGTCACCTGCGACGTCTGCAAGGGCAAACGCTACAACCGCGAAACGCTTGAGGTGCAGTTCAAGGGCAAGTCGATTGCCGACGTACTGAACATGACGGTGGAGGAAGGCGCGCAGTTCTTTTCCGCCGTTCCCTCGGTGTGCGACAAGCTGACGACGCTGAGCGAAGTGGGCCTTGGCTATATCAAGGTCGGCCAGCAGGCCACGACGCTGTCCGGCGGTGAGGCGCAGCGCGTGAAGCTCGCCAAGGAACTGTCGAAACGCGCCACGGGCCGCACCCTTTACATTCTGGATGAGCCGACCACCGGCCTGCACTTCCACGATGTGGCCAAGCTTCTGGAAGTGCTGCACTCGCTCGTCGATCAGGGCAACACGGCCGTGGTCATCGAGCACAATCTGGAGGTTATCAAGACCGCGGACTGGCTCATCGACCTCGGCCCCGAAGGTGGCGACGGCGGCGGCGAGATCGTTGCGTGCGGCCGGCCGGAGGATCTGGTCAAGGTCAAGGCGAGCTACACCGGCCGGTTCCTGAAGGAACTGCTCGAACGCCGCCCGAAGAAAAAGAGCGAAGCGGCCGAATAGGCAGGCGCCCCGGTTGGACGCCACGGCGCGACCCGATCCCCTCGCCCACGGGAGAGGGGATCGCCGAGCACATGCCCCTGCCCCACTTCCCAAGTCTGTTCGACAGAGGGGAGCGGACCACGTCTTTCAAGGCGCTCTTCATCGTTGCAGGCCCCGACGGGCAATCCACGCCGGGATGACGCGTGAAGAGCGTTTGACGCGACACGGAACGAGTCGAATCCCTCTGACGGGGAAGAGTCGACAGGCCCTGAAGGCAAATCTTTCGCGGAACGGGACGCTCCCGCGCCCCTTATCCAGGCATCCGCACCCATTTTTTCCCAAACGAAGGCACTGAATTGCGGCTGCGCTTTCTGTCGCACCTCCGTTAGAGCCTCCCGTCTCTCAGATAAGCCGTCCAACGGCCTGCGATGCCGTATGCAGCTGATTCAATAAGTCCAAATTTTGCACTGCACATCAGACGCATTGCAGTACGAAAGGGCCGATTCTCCCGTCGAAAGAGGAGCCGGACGAGAGGTATCGGCCGCTCCGGGAGCTGAAAATGCCGCCTCCCCACATCCGCCGCGACCAGAGCCGGCTCGCCTTCCAGGAGCGGGAACTCACCGCAATCACACTCACTTTTGCATCCTTTACGGGAACCTGCCCGCTTCGGGTGACAATCAGCCCCGTTCTCTCACCCGGCAGAGGATGCGATTCTGGCTGAGCCGCCCGACGCTTCCGTACCGTCTTCCGGGGAACAAAATTTTGCATCTGATCGGATATAATTATTGCATTGAAACATATTTTCTGTTATAATATTAAAAAGGATTTTATCCAGCGAACGTAATGCCTTACGAAGTTCTCCGACTGCGCGAATCCGCGCAGTCTGACGCAGATGGACGGAAATCCCTGCGTCATTTTGTTGCTTTGCAAAAAAACGCAGAGCTGCTATGCGAGCCCCCCTCGCGGCTCAATCGTGATTAGCTTAAGTAGAGATCATCAACAACACGTTGCACCGCAATAAGTGGGCAGACGGGGCGAGCAAGCCTGGAGATGAACGATGCTCGACACGCTTACGCACCGGTTCCGCAGCTGGCGGAAATATCGCGACACCTACGACGAGCTGTTGAAGCTGTCCAACCGTGAATTGCACGATCTGGGTATCGGCCGCACGAATATCGAATTCATCACCCGCCGCGCTTCGCGCTAAGGCGACAGAGACATAGGGTTTGCGTCCATAGGGCTACCTCCTCTCAGGCCCCACGGAGAAAAAGCGCCCGCCGGTACCTCCTCCCACCGGCAGGCGTTTTTCAAAACCACCCGGCAGGCGCAGATGCGGTTCACCGCACGCGACACGGGAGTGGGAAGAACTGAGAGTTTGCATCCATGGGGCTACCTCCTCCCACCGGCGAGTGCCTTTCTCCGGACCCGAAAAGTCGTTTTAGTTCAAAAAATTACAGAAACAGACAAGGGTAAACCGGTTAAACAGTTTCGCGTCTATGAGGCTACCTCCTCCCAGGCCCCACGGTAAAGAAACGCCCACCGGCACCTCCTCCCGCCGGTGGGCGTTTTTTGTATCTTTTTCCTGAAGTTGCCCAAAAGTAAGATGCCACATACGACGTGATTATTTTTATGCATAATGCCTAGTAAGACCTCGTTAATGTGCCCATCGTCGCTTGCAAGGCTGCTATGCAGTCAAATACCTGCCTCTAAACCGGTCAATCGCCTAGATACTCATCATAGAGTTTACAGCGGCGCCGATGCAGAACAATCGAAGCGGACAGCCCCGGTCTTAGTCCGATGGAGATGACCATGTTGAACACTTTCGCCCGCAAGTACTGGTCCTGGAAAAACTATCACCACACCGTGTCCGAGCTGTCCCGGCTGTCCGATCACGAGCTGCATGACCTGGGCATCGGTCGTGTCGGCATCGAATATGTCGCTCGCCGCTCGACGCACTAAGCTACTGAATTTTCTTCAGTAATCATTCCATAATCGAAGCAGGTGGCGGGGTCTTTATCCCTCTCTTTCCCCGCTCGGACAAAAGGCCCGCCGGTCCTTCCCCCGGCGGGCCTTTTATTTTGTGCGCACAAGTCTTCGCAAACGGCCCCGTCGTGAGACACGCCCGCACTTCCCCTCTCGAAGAGCTGGCGAGAGGGAAGATTTCCGATCGAAATGATTGAAACGTCAGGCGTTGGGATATTGCGCAAACCAGCGCGCCAGCGGCATCACGTCGGACAGCTCGCCGTTGTCATGGGTCCACGAATCCACCCCAAAGGTCTTTCCGCTGTTCTTTTCCGCCAGAACCGCCGATTGCATGCGGATAGCACCCATCGAGGAAGAAGCCGCGGGCGACCGGACTGCGAACCTCGTGATACTTCAGCAAACCGTGGCGTTGCGCCACGAGCAGCAGGTTGGTGGTGTTCGTTGCCTCGTCGATGCAATCTATCTGGCCCCGGACACCTGAGTCAAAGGTCATGCCGCCCTTGCCGTTTGCGGAGCCGACAGTGGGCACGACCCGTCTTTCCTGCCACTGAACGGCGCGCGCCACCGCCTTGCGCTCGGCCTGCGGCAATTCAGCGCCTTCCGATAGAATGAACTTCAGTCTGGAGAGATCCTTGGCCGAAAAACGCACCGGAGTGCGCGAGGCGCACCCGAAGTCGTGGCAGATGACGACCTTGTCCCCACGCGGGGCCACCGAGTCGTGTTGGGCATACCAGCTCGATGCAGAGTTCGCAGCCTGACCGGCGCAGTCGGCCAGTGACAGCCCGACGACGACAAACGCCGCCCGCTCTCTCCACCCATGCTGCCCCATCCGCCGTCCTTCCGCCTGAAGATTCGCTTACCCTAAGGTCGATGCCTTCAGAGTTACGCAGAAACGTTGCGTCTACCAAGCCGACGAGCTATCAGCAGCGCCCAGAGAGCTTTTTCTGCGCACCACGAAAACGTGCAGACGCGAAAATGCAGGCGACATCCCAATCACACAAGGCGGGACAAACCATATGAACCCAATCCACGTTATCGGCGGCGGTCTGGCCGGTTCAGAAGCCACCTGGCAGATCGTCCAGGCGGGCGTTCCCGTCATTCTGCACGAAATGCGCCCCGAACGCGGCACAGACGCGCATGTAAGCGACGAGCTGGCGGAGCTGGTGTGCTCCAATTCCTTCCGCTCCGACGATGCGGAACTGAACGCGGTCGGTCTGATTCACGCGGAATTGCGCCGCGCGGGCTCGCTGATCATGTCGTGCGCCGATGCCAACCAGGTTCCCGCCGGCAGCGCGCTGGCCGTCGACCGGCACGGATTTTCCGCCGCCGTGACCAAGGCGCTGGAAGAGCATCCGCTCGTCACGATTCGCCGCGAGGAGATCAATGCCGTGCCGCCCGCCGACTGGGACAGCGTCGTCATCGCCACCGGGCCGCTGACGTCACCCGCCTTGAGCGAAGCGGTGCTCTTGATCACCGACGAGGATGCGCTGGCGTTTTTCGATACCATCGCCCCGATCATCCATTTCGATTCGATCGATATGGACACGGCCTGGTTCCAGTCGCGCTACGACAAGATCGGCCCCGGCGGAACGGGTGCGGACTACATCAACTGTCCGATGAACCGCGACCAGTACGAGGCCTTCGTCGACGCGCTCATTGCAGGCGAAAAGACCGAGTTCAAGGAATGGGAGAAGACGCCCTATTTTGACGGGTGCCTGCCCATCGAGGTGATGGCCGAGCGCGGCCGCGAGACCCTGCGCCACGGCCCGATGAAACCAATGGGCCTGACCAATTCCCACAAGCCGGACGAAAAGGCCTACGCGGTCGTCCAGCTTCGCCAGGACAATGCGCTCGGCACTCTCTACAATATGGTCGGCTTCCAGACGAAGCTGAAATACGGGGTACAGACGGAGATCTTCCGCATGATCCCAGGGTTGGAGAACGCGCAATTCGCCCGTCTTGGCGGATTGCATCGCAACGCGTTCCTTAACTCACCCAAGATCCTGGATGGATTCCTTCGACTAAAGGTTGAACCGCGTATTCGCTTCGCCGGGCAGATCACCGGCTGCGAGGGATATGTGGAATCGTCCGCAGTGGGATGCATGGCGGGCCGCTTCGCCGCGACCGAGCGACTAGGCCGAGAGATCACCCCGCCACCGGTCACCACGGCCATGGGTGCGCTTCTCAATCATATCACGGTCGGCCACCTGGACGGCGAGGACGCGGGCAAACGCTCCTTCCAGCCGATGAACGTCAATTTCGGCCTGTTCCCGCCGGTTGAATTTTCGAAGAAGACGGAAGACGGCAAGCGCATGAAGGACCCGGACAAGGCCAAGGCGAAAAAGCGCGCGCTCACCTCCCGTGCATCGGCCGATTTCGAGGCGTGGCTTGGGGGAGCTGACTGAGGTCGGACCGCCATTTCCAGTTGTAGATCATTGATACCCGAAAAGGCTCAGCGTCATCCCGTGTCTGCACGTCAGTGCTGCCGTGCAGACACGGGATGACGCGCGGCAAATCGCATTTCCCCGCATCGCTGACATCGTGCCTCGATCCCGGATCTGCGAAGCAGCATTCCATGCTGCACCGCGTCCGGGATGACGCCGGAGAGGTTCTTTTCAAAACGACTTTCGGAAATGCGGTTTCGAAATCGACGTGCCGATCCCGCCGCACCGGACGCAGGTCAAGACGCCTTCGACTTCGTCGCCTGTCGGCTGGCACGCCACAAGATCCACTGACGGCGCCATTGCGGGATCTCGATCACCTCGTTCAGGGGATCGTAGTCCGGACGCTCCATGCGGTTGAGATAGGGCTCCACCAGCGCCACCGGCAACAGCGCCGGGCCACAGCCCTTGCCGAGCCCTTCGATCTTGTAGCGCGTCTGATCCATGTGGCGGCGCGCGATCGCCCGCATCTCCGCCAGACAGGCCTTCAACTCCGGCGTCGACTTTCCGCAGAATACGGCATTCGGATCGACGCCGAACCGCTCAAGCAGATCGCCGGGCAGATACATCTGTCGGCGCCGGGCATGCCAGGGCAAGGAGCGCAGCAATCCCGTCAATGCATAGGCGACGCCGCCGTGCCCCGACGCATCGCACATTGCCTTGGCCGGATCGTCGGTCAGGATCATCGAGGCAAGCTGAATCGGCACCGACGCCGTTTCCCCCGCATAGCCCTCAAGATCGGCCAGCGTCGGCATCGGATCCTCGTAGAGGTCGAAGACGCGCGCCTCGATCAGATTGAGAAACGCTTCCTGCGGCAGATTGTATTTCGCGATCGTCTCAAGAAGCGCGGCTGCGACCGGATTGGCGGTGACATCACCGTGCCCGTCACCCGTCAGAACGTCCCGCCACCATTGCAGACGAACCTCGCCCGGCAGCGCATCGGAAACCTTGTCCCGGATACCGGCGATTTCAGCGTTGAAGGCGTAGAGAGCAAAGACTGCCGGACGCCTGTCCGCGGGGGCGAACAACGTGGTGAAATAGCGGTCGCGGTTAAACTCGCGGACCACCTCCTGACAATGGGCGTAGATATCAATCATTGCAGGAGAAGATAGAGCCGGGCAGCCATCGTGCCACCACCCCCTTTAGCCGCATTGCATCCCCGTCCCACCGAGCCGCCCCCGTCATTCAACGGCGATCAGGGCAGCGGCGACCGCCCTGTTTTCGGCCAAAAGCACATTGAGCGTGCGCACCGCGGCCCCGGTCGACATCACATCGGCCATGATCCCGGCCGCGCGAAACATCTGATGGAGATCCTTGTCGAGCCGCACCAGCTCAGGTCCGCAGCCGACAAGCAGGATTTCGATATAGTCGGCCTGCTCGAAGACAGGGGCGAACGTCTCGGAAGAGAAATCCGCCGTGGAGCTCACGCCCCAACCGTGAATGCCGCTCGGCAGCACCAGCAGCGAGCCGCGATGAGACATGTCCGCGAACCGGAAACCGCCGTCGCCATAGGCGTCGATCGGCGCACATCCGGGGAAATGGGCCTCGCGAATGACGAGACCTTTCGCTTCCCCCGACCAGAAGCCCTTGGGACATTGCGCCATCGCTCGCTCAGGCTGTCTTCGCCTGCTCCTTGTCCGCCTTGCCGCCCGAAGCATCCGGGCCACGCCGCAGGTTCAGGAAGTTCAGGACCGGAGCGGCCACGAAGATCGAGGAATACGTTCCCACCACTACGCCCCAGATCATCGCGAAGGTGAAGGCCCGGATCACTTCTCCGCCGAAGATATAAAGCGAGATAAGGGCCAGCAGGGTGGTGAACGAGGTCATCGTCGTGCGCGACAGGGTCTGGTTGATAGCCCGGTCGAGCAGTTCCAGGAGCGGCATCTTCTTGAACTTGCGCATATCCTCGCGGGTACGGTCGTAGACCACCACCGTATCGTTGAGGGAATAACCCACGATCGTCAGGATCGCCGCGATACTGGAGAGCGAGAAGTCGAGCCGAAGCACCGCGAACATGCCGATCGTCAGGATGACGTCATGCACCGTCGCGATAACCGCCCCGAGCGCGAACTGCCACTCGAACCGGAACCAGATATAGACCAGCACCGCCAGAAGCGAGACCACGACGGCGAGCGTACCGGCCTGGGCCAGTTCGCCGGAAACGCGCGGACCGACGACCTCGACACGACGGAAGTCGACCGTGTCGCCGAACGTGTCGCGGATCAGACCGACGGCACGCTGCTGAGCCTGTTCCCCGCCGGGCTGACGCTCGATGCGGATCAGCACATCGTTGGGCGCGCCGAATTCCTGAACCTGCACGTCACCGAGGCGAAGTTCGCCCAATTCGGAACGGATATCGCCGATATTGGCGGGGCCGTTCTTCGTAGCAATTTCGATGACCGTACCGCCCTGGAAGTCGATGCCGTAGTTCAACCCCATCGCGAAAAACAACACGATGGAGAGAACCGCGAGCGTGCCGGACAGCGTGAAACTGATGAAGCGGTTCTTAATGAACCCGAAGTGCGTGTTCTCCGGGACAATCCTGAGTAAGCGCATGTCTTTTCCCTTCCGGTTCGCTCAGATTGGCAATTTCGAGGGGCGGCGACCACGCAGCCACAACGAAACAAGGAACCGGGTGAAGGTGAACGCCGAGAACACGGTGGTGACGATACCGATGGCAAGCGTCACGGCGAAACCGCGGATCGGGCCCGACCCCAGATAGAACAGGATCACGGCGGCGATCAGCGTGGTGATGTTGGCATCCAGAATGGTACCGAGCGCTCTGGAGAAGCCGGCATCTAGCGACGATACGACCGATCGCCCGTTGCGCGATTCCTCTCGGATGCGTTCGTAGATGAGCACGTTGGCGTCGACCGCCATGCCGACGGTCAGCACGATGCCCGCGATGCCAGGAAGCGTCAGCGTGGCGCCCAGAAAGGACAGCGCGCCGAAGATCAGCACCATGTTCACGAACAGCGCCACATCGGCCAGGATCCCGAACAGGCCATAGGCCATAATCATGAAGATGGCGACCGCGAAGATACCGACCAGCGAGGCGATCTTGCCCGCTTCCACCGAGTCCGCACCAAGGCTCGGACCGACGGTGCGTTCCTGAACGATGGTGAGCTGGGCGGGCAATGCACCGGCGCGCAGCAGGATGGAAAGGTCGTTTGCCGACTCAACCGTGAAGTTGCCGGAGATCTGACCGGATCCGCCGAGGATCGGCTCGCGAATGACCGGGGCCGAAATCACTTCGTTATCAAGCACGATGGCGAAGGGACGCCCGACATTCTGCTTGGTCACCTTGGCGAACTTGCGTGCGCCCGCAGTGTTGAAGCGGAAGGTCACGACCGGCTCGTTCGAGCGCTGATCGAAGGTCGCCTGAGAATCGTCGAGATCCTCGCCCGTAAGGAGCGGCTCTTCCTCGATCAGGTAGAGAACCGGAGGATCGTCGGTGGAATAGACCAGAAGGCCACCGGCCGGCGGACGCGTCTGGATCGCCTGCTGGACGTTGGCGTTGACGTTGACCAGATGGAAGGTCATCTGGGCGGTCTGGCCGATCAGCGTCTTCAGATGCTCCGGATCGTCAAGGCCCGGCGCTTCCACGAGGATGCGGTTTTCGCCCTGGCGCTGGATCGACGGCTCGGTCGTGCCGAGCTGATCGACGCGGCGACGGATCACCTCGATCGACTGATCGACCACCGAATGGATGCGCTGGGCAAGGCCCTCTTCGCTGAAGGCGAAGCGGACCTGACCGTCATCGGAGATATCGAAGGAGAATTCGTTGACCTGGCTGCCGGAGAACAGGCTGGCATCCAGCGGATTGACCAGATCCTTCAGCCGTTCTCGGGCATCCGCGATACGCGCGGTATCGCGCAGGCGCAGCTCCACGCTGTCATCGCCCTTCACACCGAGACCGGTGTAACCGATGCGCGGCTCGCTCTTGCGAAGGGCGTTGCGGATCTCGCCCACCAGCGACTGCAGCCGCTTCTTCTGATACGATTCCCGGTCGACCTCATAGAGCAGATATGCACCGCCCTGCAGGTCCAGACCCAGCACGAGCTGGCGGCCCGGAACCCACTCCGGCCAGGATGCGACTTCCTCGCGGGTGAAAAAATTCGGAACAGTAAACATCGCGCCAAGGATAACCAGCAGCGCGATCAGAACGACTTTCCAGCGTGCGAAATAAAGCATTTATACGTCACCCGTGCTGTACCGTCCGACGGACCGGACAGCTTTGCGTGTGCGAAGATTACCCTACCCGTTATTCCTTGGCGGGTTCACCCTTGGAACGGACGTCCTGGATCATGGAGCGGACCACCTTGACCTTGACGCCCTCGGCGATCTCGATCTGGGCTTCCGCTTCGTCCAGAACCTTCACGACCTTGCCGACGATGCCGCCGGTGGTGACGATGGTGTAGCCGCGGCGCAGGGAATTGACCATTTCCTGATGCTGTTTCATCCGCTGACGCTGCGGGCGGATGATCAGGAAGTACATGACTGCAAAGATCAGGACGAACGGCAGAATATTAAGCAGCAGCTCTCCGCCGCCGGCAGCTGCACCGGTCTGGGCATAGGCCGGGGTCACGAACATGATGGGCCTCTCCTTAGGTGTTTCTCTTCAAACCCCTGCCGACGCCTCGGGCGCCATGCGGGTGGCGGCGAATGACATGGTCAATCGGCCGGGGATTACAAGTCGCGCGGACTATACCCGCGCGTGGCAGCTTTGCAAGCAAAGCCGGAGCCCGATCGCCCCTTATAGGACACGCTAGCGCATACGTACCACTTTCGCCCCGAGTTACCTTTTGTCCCCCTGCCCCACCGTGATAGAGGCGCAATGACGCTCCGCCCCGGCCAGGCAAATGCCCGGCGAACGCGCGCCGCGCCGCCGGAGAGCGCAAAAAACATGCGTCATCCGGCACAACAATACGGAGGTTATCGTTTGAACCATGGCTGACAAATCGGAACTCGCGCTTATCGGAGACAAGCTCGATCGGCTGATCGACCTCATCACCAAGGCGGTCCCCGCCGACGTACCGACACCCGATTTCGAAGCCGCCGACGCCTTTATCTGGGTAGTCGGAGAACGTCTGCTCGAATCATTACCACACGTCAATCGTATTGCCATGACGTTGCTTCAGGCCGTCGGCCGGATGCGCGACACGCTCGTTTCCAATACCGAACGCTTCGCCCGGGGCCTGCCCGCCAACAACGCGCTCCTGTGGCGCGCGCGGCATGGGCAAGTCGTCTCTCGTCAAGACTTCCCACGCCCACGTGAATACGGAACTGGCAGCAGAGGGCAAATCGCCCCTGAAGCTGATCGAGATCCACCGCGAGGACATCGAGAGCCTGCCGATCCTGATGGGGCTTCTGCGCCCCGCGCCCTACCGCTTCATCATCTTCTGCGACAACCTTTCCTTCGACGGCGACTACACGTCCTACAAGTCGCTGAAGGCGGTTCTTGAAGGCGGCATCTAGGGGCGCTCGGCCAATGTCTTGTTCTACGCCACTTCCAACCGTCGCCATCTTCTGCCGCGCGACATGATGGAGAACGAGCGCGCCACCGGCATCAATCCCGGCGAGGCGGTGGAGGAAAGGGTCTCGCTGTCGGATCGCTTTGGCCTGTGGATCGGCTTCCACAAGTGCAGCCAGGACGACTATCTGGAAATGGTGAAGGGCTACGTCGCCCATTTCGATCTGACCATCGACGAGGACACCTTGCACGCCGAGGTGGTCGAATGGTCGACCACCCGCGGCTCACGCTCCGGTCGCGTCGCCTGGCAGTACATCCAGGACCTCGCAGGCCGTCAGGGCGTCACGCTCGACTGATAGAGTAGCGCTTGGGCGGTTTGTTCTAAACCTCACCCCCATTCCCCGGACTGTCATCCCCGCAAAGGCGGGGATCCAGTAACCACAGGATCGGGTGGAAGCGCACGGACCGCGGAGGTCTCTGGAATGCTGGATCCCCGCTTTCGCGGGGATGACACCGGTGTGGAGGGCAAGCGCGAAGGCATACGGCAACACCGTAAATCCGGCAGTACGGCGGCCCAGTCAGGAGGCTCCAACTCCAGCCAGCCTCCCGACGCCCGCCTGAACACTCCGACGCCTCAAGTACGACCACATAAACAAAAGGCTCCACTCACCGCCGTGAGGAGAGCCTTTTTCTTTTGACTCGTAACCCTCGTTACGAGGATTTCGGCAGGTACTGCATCGGATCGACCGGCTTGTTGCCCTGCCGAAGTTCGAAATGAAGCTGGGGCTGGTTGACAGTGCCCGTCGAGCCCGCCTTGGCAACCACCTCACCGCGCCGCACGATGTCGCCGCGGCGCACCTCAAGCTCGGAATTGTGTGCGTAAGCAGAAACCCAGCCGCCCTCGTGGCGTATCAGCACCAGGTTGCCGTACCCCTTCAGCTCGTTGCCGGAATAGATGACCGTGCCGCTTTCAACCGCGCGCATCGCCGTTCCTTCCGGCACCGCCAGGTTGATGCCGTCATTGCGCGTACCGCCCGGCTTGGAGCCGAAGCTGGAAATGATGCGCCCGCGCACCGGCCAGCGGAAACGATTGGTATTGTCCGTGGCGACCGCTGCAGGCGTCTCGTCCTGCTGGATCGAGGCGGTCTTGATCGGCGCCTTGGGCGCCTCCTCGCGACGGGCCTCATGCTTGACGTCGGTGTGTGTGGCAGATCGGGTTTCCGGCTCGGCCGTGGCAACCGCAACACGCGGAGCGCTGCCGGAAGAAACGGAAGGCTTGCGCGGCGGCCGGGCATTCGTGTCGATCGACGCCGTGTGCTGTTCGGGAGCGGCGGATACTGCCGCCCGCGGCGCGGAAGCGGTGTGCAAAACCTGACGCGGCTTTGAGTCCGGAATGACTTCGATCCGCGTCGCCACCCGCACGGTCTTGATCCGCGTCGGCTTGGCAGGCGCGGACGGGACGGCACCCGCCGTCCGGCTTTCCACGGCCGTGGTTTCGGCCGCAGCCGTCCGCCGGGTCGGGTTGACCACCTTGTGACCGTTATAGACGTAGGTCGGAATGATGATCTGCGATCCGGCGTGTACCAGATCCGGATCCCCGATGCCGTTGACCGCGACGATGGCCTTCGGCGGGACACCGTAGCGCCGCGCGGCCGAATCCACCGTTTCGCGGGACTCGAGCGTCACGACGGTGCCACCCGCGGATCTCCAACCACCGTAGCGCGGCTGCGTGTTGGAGGCGATCGGTGCGGGCATGGCAGATTGCGCCGGCTGAGCAATGGGCTCGAACTTCGGAATGGAAGCGGTATAGAGCGGCTTGTTCGTGCGGGAGTGGCCAACCGGCGGCAGCGGCGCAGAGGCCACCGTCGGCGCACGCTTCTGCGGCGCCGGGCTGACAGCCCCGTTACCCGCGACCTCGTCGTAGGACGGCTGGCTCGGCGGGTTGGCAAGAATATCGCGCTGATTCGCCGTACCGCCGGTGTAGATCGGGTCGCCGAAGCGCTCCACCGATCTGCTGCACCCTGCCGCGAAACCGGCAAGGAGCGCGATCGCGGCAACCCGGGTCAGCAAACGGGACCTAAAGTGCAATCGTTTGGCGGACATGGCTCAACTCGGTAAGAAATTCAGGCAGAATTTCATGTTGGAAAAAGTTAAGCGCGGTAACGTTGACAAAGATTTAAGCCCGCCCCAATTAGGCACAGAACGATGAGAAAGGCTCAAGCATAGCAGCTGGTTTGCGGGGAGGTCCGGGGGAAAACGGATAGCGTTCAGGGGACAAAGTCTGGCCGCATTCGACAGGCCCGACACAGCCCGCCCGATTTTCCGTCCGATTACAGGAAGTTATATAAACGCCGCTCGCACCCTAGAGGCGCGTGGCCAGTCCCTCAGCCAAAGGCACGAGGCGAACCGGGCCGAGATCATCCTGCTTGCCGTCGGCGGTCAGGCGCATCAGCCGTTGTTCCGCACCCGCCGGGCCGATCGGCGCGACAAGCGTTCCACCCTCGTCCAGATTGTCCATCAGCGCGCGGGGAAGCGTCGCGACCGAACCGGACAACAGGATACGGTCGAACCGCTCCACTTCGTCGTCGTCCTTGCCCTTGAGCCCGGCCAACCCGTCGGCGTGACGGATCTCCACATTCGTGAGCTTCAAGGTGACGAACCGCTGGTGCGCGAGATCGACCAGCGTGCGGTAGCGCTCCAGCGTCACTACCTCGTTGACCATCTGCCCGAGAACCACCGCCTGATAACCGGATCCGGACCCGACATGGAGAACGCGATGTTCCGGTTTCAACTCCAGCGCCTCGATCATCCGCGCCATGACGGAGGGCGCGGGCGTCGTCTGACCGCATTCGATGGGAAGCTGGGTATCGACATAGGCGAGCGTGTGCTGGCGCGCCGACAGGAACAGGCGACGCGGCACGCGCTCGATCGCGCTCAGCAGGCGCGTGTCACGAATCCCGCGCGAGCGCAGGTCGAGGATCAGGCCGAGGCAGGCTTCGCGTTCCATCTCGCTGCGCAGCGGAGCATCGTCATCGGCATCGCTCATAGCATGTGCCCGTTCCCCAAAACCGACCAGCGACCGGTCCGCATCAGCAGGCACGCGCCCCGGTTGTCGGCGTCACACAATCATTATGCAAAAAAATCGCTGAGATCGCTCATACTTCCGTGATCGGTGAGATCGAGGCCCAGCGGGGTCACGGAAATCTTGTTGGCGTAGATAGCATGAAGATCCATGCCAGCAACCGGTTCCTGCCAATGACGGTGGAACGCGATCCAGAAATAGGGATTGCCGCGCCCGTCAAACCGCTCATCGACATAGAGCTGCTCGGCGTTGCGGCGGCCCTGAACGGTGACCTCGATACCGGCCACGTCTTCCGGAGCACAGTCGGGGAAGTTGATGTTGTAGAACTTGCCCGTGGGATGCGGGCGTTCCAGCAACCGGCGCAGAAGATCGGGATCGTGGTGCTCGGCCATCTCGAACGGCGCCTGGTTCTTGTTGACGATGCCGTAGGTCTGGGACAGCGCCACGGAGCGGATGCCGAGGAACGTACCCTCCATCGCACCAGCCACGGTGCCGGAATAGGTAACGTCGTCGGCGAGGTTCTGGCCGCGATTGACGCCGGAAATCACCAGATCCGGCGCCTCCTTCATGATGTGCTTCACGCCCATGATGACGCAATCGGTCGGCATGCCGCGCACAGCGAACCGGTTGGAACCGAGATCGCGCAACCGTAGCCGATCATTGAGGAACAGCGAATGCGCCACACCGCTCTGATCCGTCTCCGGAGCGACGACCCACACCTCGTCGGTGAGGGTCCTTGCGATCCATTCGGCCACCTTCAGGCCGGGAGCATGAATGCCGTCATCGTTGGTGGCCAGAATTCGCATTGTCTCTTCCCCAAACCGTTCAGTTCACTGCTCAGTTCCGGGCAGCTTACTTCTTGCCGATCACCTCAACACCGCCCATCAGCGGCCGCAGGACCTCCGGAATGGTCACGGAGCCGACGGCGTTCTGATAATTCTCCACCACCGCGATCAACGCGCGGCCGACTGCAAGGCCGGAGCCGTTCAGCGTGTGGACGAATTGCAGCCCCTTCTCGCCCGAAGGCCGGTACCGGGCATTCATCCGCCGTGCCTGGAAATCGCCGCAAACCGAGCAGGACGAAATCTCGCGATAGGTTCCCTGCCCCGGCAGCCAGACCTCGATATCGTAGGTCTTGCGCGCTCCGAAGCCCATGTCGCCGGTGCACAGCGTCACCACTCGATAATGCAGCCCGAGATGTTTCAGAACCTCTTCGGCACACGACAGCATGCGCTCGTGTTCGGCAATCGATTCGTTGGGCTTGGTGACGGAAACAAGCTCGCATTTCAGGAACTGGTGCTGGCGCAGGATACCGCGCACGTCGCGCCCGGCCGCCCCCGCCTCGGAACGGAAGCAGTAGGTCAACGCCGTCACCCGCATCGGCAGCACGGCCTCGTCGAGGATTTCCTCGCGCACCAGATTGGTCAGCGGCACTTCCGCCGTCGGAATCAGCCAGCGACCGTCGATCGTGTGGAACAGATCCTCAGAGAATTTCGGCAACTGCGCGGTGCCGTAAAGCGGCTCGTCGCGCACCAGAAGCGGCGGAGAGACTTCCTCGTAGCCGTGCTCGCGGGTCTGCAGGTTGATCATGAACTGACCAAGCGCACGCTCTAGCGCGGCCAGCTCGCCGCGAAGAACCGCAAACCGGGCGCCGGACAGCTTCGCCGCACGCTCGAAATCGAACTCGTCCGCAAGTCCGGCGATCTCGAAGTGTTCCTTCGGCTCGAAGTCGAAGCTGGGCTTTTCGCCGTGGAAATGATGGACGACATTGTCGTTCTCATCCGCGCCCACCGGCACATATTCGAGCGGCAGGTTCGGGATGACCTCAAGCGCATGTTCCAGCGCCTCATCGAGCTTGCGCGCCTCGTCTTCACCCGACTGGATGAAGGACTTGATCTCGGCAACCTCGTCGATGAGCGCCTTGGCCTTTTCCTCATCGCCAGACCCCTTGGCCTTGCCGATCTCCTTGGAGGCGGCGTTGCGACGCTCCTGGGCTTCCTGCAGGCAGGTAACATGGGCGCGGCGTGCGTCGTCGAGGTCGATCAGACGCTGGGCGGCGGGCTCGGCACCTCGGGTTTGGAGCGCACGATCGAGCACTTCCGGATTGGCGCGGATCCACTTGATATCGAGCATAGGTCTGTTCCGGGATCAGTTCCGGTTAAGAATGGGCCCGCAGACAGGCGCGGGACTGACGAGACACGACCCGAGGCGGAACAAGGCTCAGAGCCGCAGCACCGGAACCTCGCGACAAAGAAACAAGGCGCGATCGTCAGGCCGCGTCGCGTTCCGCCAAAGCCTCCTCACGGCGACGTTCGACGAACTTCACGGCGAGGATGGAGAACTCGTAGAGGAGCAAGGTCGGGATCGCAAGGCCGATCTGGCTGATCGGATCGGGCGGGGTCAGAACCGCGGCCATGATGAAGGTGATCACCACCGCCCATTTGTGCTTCTGCTTCAGCGTATCGGAATTGACCAGATCGGCGCGCGCCAGCAGCGTCAGGATCACCGGCAACTGGAAGACGAAACCGAAGGCTAAGATCAGAATCATGATCAGTCCGAGATATTCGCTGACCTTGGGCAGGTGCTTGATCACCGCTTGCGTCGCGGTTCCCGTCTGCTCCATCGACAGGAAGAAGGTCATCGCCATGGGCATGACCAGGAAATAGACGAGGCACGCACCGATCGCGAAGAGGATGGGCGTGGCGAAGAGATAGGACAGGAACGCCCCGCGCTCGTTCTTGTAGAGGCCGGGAGCGACGAACATGTAGACCTGCGTCGCAATCACCGGAAAAGCCAGGAACAACGCACCGAAAAGCGCCAGCTTCAACTGGGTGAAGAAATATTCCTGCGGCGCCGTGTAGATCAGCTCCAGCGGGTGCTGCGGCCCGGCCGCCCACTCATAGGGGCGGATCAGGATGTTGAAGATGTCCGACGCGAAATAGATGCAGATGAAGAACGCGATCAGGATCGCGATCACCGACTTGATCAGCCGCAAACGCAGCTCGATCAGGTGTTCGATCAGCGGAGCCTTGGACGCCTCGACCTCGTCCATATCCTCATTGGTCATGACGTGCTCCCGGCATCAGACGTATCGCCGGCAGCGGGGGGCGTCGCAGACTTGGCCGCCGCAGACTTGGCTTTGGTTGTTTTCGTTTTGGATGCTCCCGCCGCCGGTTTCTTGGCAGCGCTCTTGGACGCGGTAGACTTTGCCGCCTCGGAGCGGGTCGATTTCGTCGTACCCAACTTGGTTGAAGACGATTTGCTAGTGCCCGCCTTCGATGTGCTCGCCTTCGACACGCCCTCCTTGGCGGTGGAAGACTTGGAGGAGGCTGACCGAGTCGTGCGGGATTTCGCGATGCCCGCCGCTTTCGTCGCCCCAGCCGCTTTCGTCCCTGTGGACTTGGCGCGGGTCGTCTTCGACCCCGTCGTTTTCGCGGCCGTAGTCTTCTTTGGCGTTGATGTGGACGAATTCGCAGAAGAAGCCGCCGGAGATGCCGTGGTCACGGGATCCTGCGTTGTGGCCGGAGCAGCGGGTTTCTCCGGCTCACTCGGCTTGGCCGTGGCCTTGTCTTCAACTGACTTCGTTTCGGCGGGCTTGCTGTCGACATCGAGGCGGGAATTGATGTCCTTGGCCAGCTCATCCCCGGCCTTCTTCACCGGCTCGACCAACTTCTTGATGTCGCCGAGCGGATCGAAATTGCCGACGGCCTCGACCTGCTTGCGCATGTCGTCGATATCGGCCTGCCTCTCCGCCTCTTTCACGGCGTCATTGAACGTGGACTGGAATTCGTTCGCCATGCGCCTCAGCTTGCCGACGATCTGACCGAAGGTGCGCAGCATCCGCGGCAAATCCTTCGGCCCCACCACGATAATCGCAATGGCGGCAACAACGAGAAGTTCAGTCCAGCCAACATCGAACATAGACGGTCATTCCTATCGGAATCCGATCAACATACGCGCGCTCGCCCAAAACGACCTACCATTGGGGCGGATCGAAGGCGCGTCCCGTCCCGGCGCGCGCGCCTGTCTGGTCACAGCGACGGAACTTGGAGGGCGGAAAACTCCGCCCACCGGCATTTCAAGACGACATCAAACCGTTCGACATCAGCTCGAGGTCTTGGAGTGATCTTCCGCCTTCTCCTGAAGCGAGACCGCATCCGAGGCCTGATGGTCGATGGTCTTGTTGGCGGACTTCATCTCGTCTTCGTCTTCTTCCGCCATGACTTTCTTGAAGCTTTTGATCCCCTTGGCAACATCCCCCATCAGATCGGAGATACGGCCCCGACCGAACAAGAGGACCGCCACCACGGCGATGATCAAAATCTGCCAGACACTCAAACCCATCTCAAAACTCCCGCTGGTACGGCGATCGCATCTTCCCCCGATAGACAATCGCCTGTGCTCTCACAGCACTTAAGGGGTCAAGCGAAAAGTCGCAACTGATTTCCACCCTGCAACCGCTACCACTTTCCGACGAAACCGCGAGTGCGCTTCGAACGAACGGTAAGGGGAGCAGGCCCGCTGGCTATTCCTCACCCGAGCGGGCAAAGACCAGCACATCATCCAGATCGACCGCGAGCGCGACGTCATCCCCTGAAGCCGAGACCGGCTCGCACCCGGCTTTTGAGCGGCCATGATAGCCCGTCCACCGCGATATCGAGTTGATCCGCCTCATCCAGGAAATGGCGACGCACGACGCGTCCGGCGACACCGGCCTCGCCCTGCCCGCTCGCCCGCAAAGCCTGCGGACGCAGACACGCGGTAGCCGCCTCCCCTTCGCCCAGATCGAGAGCGCCGAGGGGCCCCAGAGGCGTTTCAACCGCGCCGTTGCGCGCGATCCCCTGCAACTCTTTCAATTCGGAGAAGAACCGCGCGTTCAATTCGGAGAAGAACCGCGCGGCGAAGATATCGACCGGATCGTTGTAGAGCGTATCGGCGGTGCCAAGCTGAATAAGCCGTCCGCCCCGCATCAACACAATCCGGTCGCCCATGCGCAAGGCCTCTTCCCGGTCGTGGGTGACGACGATGCAGGTCGCGCGCGTCTCGCGCCGAACTGCCATCGTCTCGTCGCGCACGCTGTCGCGAAGGCGCCGGTCGAGCCCGGAAAACGGCTCATCCATCAACAAAACCGACGGATGCGGCGCGATCGCGCGCGCAAGAGCGACGCGTTGCTACTCGCCGCCGCAAAGCGCATGCGGATAGTCGCGCGCATAGCTCTTCAGTCCGCCCCGTTCCAGCGCGTGCAACGCCTCGCGCTCCACCTCCGCCGCAGGCAGCGCCGTCAGGCCGAAACGCACATTGTCGAGAATGGAGAGATGGGGAAAAAGCGCATAATCCTGAAACATCAGGCTGATGCCGCGCCACCCCGGCGACAGGAAAACATCCGGCTCCGCGATTTCCCGACCGTTGATCAGCACCCGCCCCGACCGCTGATGCTCCACCCCGGCGGCAATTCTCAACAGGGTCGTCTTGCCGCACCCGGAATGACCGAGCAGACACAGGACTTCACCGGGATCCACCGTCAACGAGACGTCGCGAACCGATGCAACGCCCTCATAGGCGTGCGAAACCGACTCAAAAGCCAGCCGTGCGGCAATCGCCGCGCCTGCCGTGCCACGCTCCCCCCATCGATCCCCGGATCGATCCGACCTCATGTCGTGTGACCTTGCGTCCATTTCCGCTCCGGCGGTTCTTGTTGTCTTAACGCTCTGTGGTGCCTTCGTCGTCGCCCGCGTCCTCCCCAGGACCATTCCCGGCAGCGACAGGCTCGTCCTCTTCCAGATCGGCAAACATGTCGCCAGTTTCAAGTGGATCCTCGTCGTCCTTGAGATCCTCGTTGTCGTCCGGTGCGGGCACCATGAAGTCGATCGGCACGGCACTGTCAAGTAACCCCGCCCCGCGAAGCTCCTCAAGTCCCGGCAGATCGCGGACTTCCGCGAGGCCGAAATGGTCGAGGAAGGCTTCCGTCGTGCCGTAGGTCACCGGACGTCCCGGCGTGCGCCGCCGTCCGCGCATACGGATCCAGCCAGCTTCCAGCAACACGTCGAGCGTGCCCTTGGAGGTAGAAACGCCGCGCACCTCCTCGATTTCCGCGCGCGTCACCGGCTGGTGATAGGCGATGATGGCCAGGGTTTCCAGCGCCGCGCGCGAGAGTTTCTTATGTTCCGTCGCTTCCCTACGCAGCAGGAAGGCCAGATCGTCCGCCGTGCGGAAGGCCCATTTGCCCGCAACATGCACCAGATTGACCCCACGCCCAGCATAGGCCTGCTGCAATTCCGAAATGAGCGCCGAGATATCGCGCCCCTCCGGCAGACGCGCGGCCAGTTCCGCCTCACCCAACGGCTCGGCGCTGGCAAAAAGCAGCGCTTCCAGAATGCGCAATTCGTAACGATGCTCTGCCGAAGGCAGGCTCATCACATTGCCGCCACGTGCGCGTTCCGCGTTCTCGTCGCCGTCGTGCTCGGTATCACTCATCATTGTCTTCCGTGACAGGACCTTCTTGCGGGGTCTCGGGGGCCGTCTCAACCGTTTCCGGGACCGCTTCATCTTCCGGTGCCGGAGTGGCGCCGGGACGCCAGCGAATGTAGAGCGGGGCGAAGGGGTTCGACTGGCTCAGTTCCATCTTGCCCTCGCGCACCAGCTCAAGGCTTGCGGAAAAGGCGCTGGCCAATACGCTCACCCGCTCCTGCGGATCGGCCATATAGGCGATGAGATAGCTGTCGATCGGCGCCCAGTCGGCCGCAGCTCCCACAAGCCGGATGAGGATGGTGCGCGCATCCGCCAGCGACCAGACCGTCCGCCCTCCGACCTGCATCGACGTCACCGAATTGCGCTGGCGCTGCGAGGCATAGGCCATCAGGAGATCGTAGATGATCGCGTCCCATTCGCTGCGCCGGACCACGGCCACAGTTTCTGGCGCGCCGCGCGGAAAAACATCCCGGCCCAGCCGGTTGCGGTTCATCAGACGCGCGACCACGTCCCGCATCGCCTCCAGTCTGCGCAGCCGGAAGGCCAGCGCTGCCGCCAGTTCCTCACCGGTCGGTTCGTCGTCGTCCTTCTGCTCGGGCAGCAGCAGACGTGATTTCAGATAGGCAAGCCAGGCCGCCATCACCAGATAGTCGGCGGCCAGTTCTAGGCGCAGCTTGCGCGCCTCGTTGACGAAGGACAGATACTGCTCGACCAGAGCCAGAATGGAGATATGGGTGAGATCGACCTTCTGGTTGCGCGCCAGCGCCAGCAGCAGATCGAGCGGGCCTTCATAACCGTCGACATCGACGACCAGCGCCGGGCCGATCGGTTCCCGAACCTCGTGCAGGAGCAATTCGAAAGGCTCTTCGTCGGCCATCGTATTTCCCTCAAGCTCACCGCTCTGCCTCGTTTGCAGGACCACACCCTAGCGGTCCGCAAGACGCGCGAGCAATGCGCGCAACTCCTCCCGTGCGGCCTGTTCGTCGAGAGGTTTCGGCTCGGACCGCGCATCGAGCGCTGCTTTCGCACGCCTTAGCGGCGCGCCGGTCAGTTCCGGGGAGCGGGCCGCGACTTCCGTCATTTCGGCCATGTCCCCGTTGCAATGCAAGGCCAGATCGCACCCCGCATCGAACGCGACCTGTGCCCGGTCTCCAAGCGCCCCCGCAAGCGCCTGCATGGAGAGATCGTCGCTCATCAGGCATCCGTCAAAACCGATGATGCCGCGAATGACGTCGTCGATCATCCGTTTCGAGGTCGTCGCCGGGTTGAGCGCGTCATAGGCGGTGTAGACCACATGCGCCGTCATCGCCAGAGGAAGGCCCGACAGACGGCGGAAAGGCTCGAAATCGACCGCTTCCAGATCCACGGCCGGAGTATCGACCCGCGGCAATTCCAGATAGCTGTCGGCTCCTGCCCACCCCCTGCCCCGGCACATGCTTGGCGACCGGCAGAACGCCGCCCACAGCCAGACCTTCGGCCACAGCCCCGCCAGCGTCACCACCGTCTCGACATCTTCGCCATAGGCCCTGTCGCCGATCACGTCATGGCCGCTCTTGGCGGGCACATCGAGAACCGGCAGGCAATCGACCGTGATGCCGAGAGCATGGAGATCATGCGCGATCAGCCGGACACCGAGCCAAGCGGCCCGCTTGCCCGCTTGCGCATCGACCGCGAACAGTTGGCCGTAGTGTCGGCCCGGCGGATAGGAGGACCAGTGCGGCGGCTTCAGGCGCTGGACGCGCCCGCCTTCCTGATCGATCAGCACCGGAGCATCGGCGTAGCCGACCGCATCGCGAAACGCAGCGACCAGATCGGCAACCTGGGCCGGTTCGGACACATTGTGGCCAAACAGGATCAGGCCCTACGGCCGTTCATTTGCAAAAAAAGCCCGCTCGTCTGCACTGAGGCGAAGCTGCGCGCAGCCCGTTATGAAAGCCTTCGTCATCACACTTCCCACAGACAGACAGACGGATGAGCAAGGACGCGACGAGGATATCCCCGCACGCGCCCCACTTCCGATTTGATTGCCAAACTAGCGAATATACCGGACGAAACAGTCGCCGCCCGCCGTTTTCAACCGCGAGCAAAGGTCGTCGGCTTCCGCCTGATCGCCCGCCACAATCCGCACCCGGTAGAAGGTGCCGCGATCGCCAAGATCGACGCTCGGATAGACGGCCTGCAAGTTGCCGAGAATGGACGGGAACCGCCACTGCATCGAGGCATAAGCCGCCTGCGCCTGCTCAAGCGTGCGCTGGGAGGAGATCTGGACCACGTAGGATCCGGCAGGAACGGCAGCGGTAGAGGCTGTCGAGGCCGCAAGACGCGGGCTTGCAGCCGGCTGCGCGGCGTTTCCGCCCGTCAGATCGAGAGGACCGGTGCGCTGGATCGGCGCGTCGTAGACAGGTGTCGCCGCCGCCACGCGCGTTTCCGGGGCATCGGGCTTGGGACGCGGCATCAGGGTCACGACATCGCCCGTCGCGGCCTCGCCATTCTCCGCAGTCCGCTCCGGCGTCATCGGCACGCGCGCTTCCGCCGTGTCCTGCGTATCGGTGGAGGTCGCAGCCCCCACTTCATTGGCGGGACGCGTGGCAACGGTGCGGATATTCGCATTCGCGCCCGGCATGGCCTGAGGCGTCGTGTCGAGGGTCGGCGCGGTGGCGGCCTGCGGCGCATCCGCCGTAGCCGAGGAGCCCGGCAGATCGGACGCGGCGATGATCGTTCCATCCGGCCGCACCACAACCGTGCGCACCCGCTTGGGCTGCGCCGGTGTGCTGGAGCCAACATTCTCGCCGGTCACGGACCTCGGAGAGCCGTCATCGATCGTGGGAACGCTGGAGATGGGCTCTTCCTCGCGCGGCACCAGTTGCTCATCGCGCGGCTCGACCCCGGCAACCCGGTCATAGATCGACTTGCTCGGCGTCGGCTCGCTCGAAGCTGCCTTCGGTTCCGGAAACACCTTGAAGGGCCCCTTCGCCGCGGTAATCCGCACCGGAGGACCGCTCGGGCCATCACCACCGAAGAGTCCGCCAATCGCAAAGGCGCCGCCGCCGATGATGACGACCGTCGCCACAGCAACCGCCACGATCATGCCGCGACGCTTCGGCTCGGCCTGCGGTGCAGCGCGCTTCTCCACCGCCGGATGTTCCGGCAGGACATCCTGAGCAACGCGAGCGGACTCGGCCTCGTCCGCCTCGAAAATGTCGTTGAGTTCGATACCGCCGTCATCGACGGGCCGCTCGTAACCCGGCACCGCCCGCTCCACACGCGGTTCGTCATAATTCTGCGCAGCTTGCGCCGGTTCGGCAGACGGCCACTGCATGTCGTCCGGATCGAACCGCGGTTCGACATAGTTCTGCGCGACGCGCGGCTCCGGGCTTGCAGCAGGAGCCTCGGGAGCACGGATCGGGGTCGGCTCCACATAGACGTCCGACTCGACGGAATAGCTTTCCTGCCCATAGGAGGGCGCGAAATCCTGATCGAAGGATCCGCGCAGCACTCCGCCCTGAACCGGAGAGACGACGTCTTCGGGCTCTGGCGCAGCAGGTTCCTGAGGCTGCGGAGCAACGGGCTCTTGCGAAGAGTCGCTCGAATAATCTTCGGAATAGCCGCCCAGCGCGGAGAAGTCTTCAGGCGAGGCATAGCCCTGGGGCTGCGAATAATCGCTCGGCTGAGGATTGCCGAAAGAAGCGCGGCGCAGCTCTTCCTGAACGGCCGCCTCCAGCGCCTCGACCGCCGCATCCGCATAGCTGGCGGACTCATCGACGGCGGCACTGCCCTGCGGCGATATCGGTTCGATATAGGGCTCCGGTTCCGGCTCGGACGCACGACGGGGCGGCTGAACGGGTCCCGGGGCATAGTCCGGCTCGGACGCCGAATAGGCCATCGGATTGAATCTTCCGCCCAGCGACACGTTGTGATGCGTCGGCTGTGCGGGCTCCGGAACTCGCGCGGCGCGCGCTTCGGAGGCAAGAATGGAATGCGCGGGAATGTTGTCGGGCGGCATGTGCGGCGTGGCGCGCGGCAACGGATGCGTGACGCGCGATGCGGCGCTCGCAGGCTGTCGGGCCCGCGGCTGCTGCTGCACTGGCTGAGGCTCGGACTGAGCTGCCGCCGGCTGCGTGGGATAGGACGGAGCAAGCTCGGCCATCAGCTCCGCTTCAAGACCGGAGCCGAAATCCTCGGGCAAGCTGTATTCCTGCAGTTCGGACAACTCTTCGGGGGCCGCCTCGCCCTGGGGCTGCGGCACATCCTCGTAAGGAGAGGTCACGGAAGGGGTGTGTGCGGACTCGCTGACGATACGCGCGAGTTCGACGAGCGGATCCTCGACATAAGCCGACTGGGGGCTCGGTCGGTTATCGGCCTGAGCCTGATCCGCATAATGTTCGTCCGCTTCGCTGTGGGTGAACGTGGGCGTTTTTATGTCGGACATGGACGAGCGCTAGACTTTCATTACCCGCAGGGCACTCTACACTTGCCGGGAGAGACTCACCACCGCTGGATCCGGCACCGACATTATGTCGGCTATCAAAGCATTTCGTCCGGTGCATCCACACCGAGAACTGACAAACCCGAAGCCAAAACTGTCGCAATCGAGCGCACCAGCGCCAATCGCGACCGGGACAAATCTAAACCTTCAACGTTAATAAAGCGTAATTTAGGCGAATCCTTGCCTTTATTCCAATGCGCATGCAACGCGCTGGCCAATTCATTCAGATAAAATGCCAGTCGATGCGGCTCACGCGCCGCCGCCGCCGAATCGACGATTCGCGGCCACTCCGCCATTTTGGCGATGAGATACAGCTCGCCGCGATCATCGAGCTTCGAAAAATCGGCCTCCATCAAGGCCTTGTTCGACAGATCGAGATCAGGCAGCTCCGCCGCCGCCTGCCGGAAGACCGACATGCAGCGCGCATGGGCGTACTGGACATAGAAGACGGGGTTGTCCTTGGACTGTTCCGTCACCTTGGCGAAGTCGAAATCAAGCGGCGCGTCGTTCTTGCGATAGAGCATCATGAAGCGCACCGGATCCTGGCCGACCTCGTCCACCACCTCGCGCAGCGTGATGAAATCGCCCGAACGCTTCGACATACGCACCGGCTCGCCGTCGCGGAACAGCTTCACGAGCTGGCAAAGCCGCACGATGACCTTCGCCTCGCCGCCTGAAATCGCCCGCCCGACAGCCTCAAGCCGCTTGACGTAACCGCCGTGGTCGGCGCCCAGCACATAGATCATCTGCTTGAAGTCGCGCAGATACTTGGAGCGAAAATAGGCAACGTCAGCGGCGAAGTAGGTGTAGGGTCCGTCCGATTTCTTCAGCGGACGATCGATGTCGTCGCCGTAATCGGTGGCGCGGAACAGCGTCTGCTCGCGATCTTCCCAGTCTTCCGGCAACTGGCCCTTCGGCGGTGGCAGGCTTCCCTCGTAGACAAGGCCGCGCGTGCGCAACTCGTCGAGCATGGCGTCGATTTCCGACGGCGCACCGTCCTTGCGCTGATGCAGCGTGCGCTCGGAATAGAAAACGTCGTGACGCACGTTAAGCGTCTGCAGGTCGTCGCGGATCATATCCATCATCGCGTCGATGGAGAAGTTGCGGACGACCGGCATCCAATCGTCTTCATCCATCTTCAGGAGCTTGTCGCCATGCGCCTCGGCCAGCGCCTTGCCGACCAGCACCAGATAGTCGCCGGGATAAAGCCCGCTCGGGATCTCGCCGATTTCCTCGCCCAGCGTCTCGCGATAGCGCAGGAAGGTGGACCGGGCGAGCACGTCGATCTGAACGCCCGCATCATTGATGTAATATTCGCGGGTCACGTCGTACCCGACAAAGGCCAGCAGGCTCGCCAGCGCATCGCCCACCACCGCGCCGCGGCAATGCCCCACATGCATCGGCCCAGTCGGATTGGCGGACACGTATTCCACGTTGACCTTGACGCCCGCCCCACGCGAGCTGCGGCCGTAGCCCTGCCCCTCGTCAAGAACTTTCGCGAGAAGTCCCGTCCAATAGCTTGATTTCAGACGCAGATTGACAAAACCCGGACCGGCGATCTCGACCGTCTCCACATCCGCGTCGGCCTTCAGCCCTTCCGCGATCAGTTCAGCCAGATCGCGCGGCTTGCGGCGCGCGGGCTTGGCGAGCACGAGTGCGGCGTTGGTGGCCAGATCACCATGAGCCGGATCGCGTGGCGGCTCCACCACGAGACGCGCCAGATCGGCGTCGCTCAGATCGGCGGCAAAATCCAGACCACGCACGATGGCGCGGACCCGTTCGGCGAATTCGGCAAAGACGTTCATCGGACCAACTGTTCATGTGGCGGCGGCGGGCATGGGACCCGTGCACAAAAGCCGGTGACGCGTTGCCGCGTTCCGGCCGCGCTCGCCTATCGCAATTCCGGGGTATCGTCAAACAATCGGCTATGTTCATCGATGGCGTAGCGATCCGTCATGCCGGCGATGTAGTCGCAAACACGGCGGTGAACCGTTGTTGACGTGGCATCGTCCAGGTCGTCGGCCCACTCATCCGGCATCTCGTGCGGATAGGTGAGGAAGCCATCATAAAGGTCGCGAACGACCTTGGCCACCAGTTTGCGAACGGCGAGCACGTCCTCGTGCCGGTACATGTGCTCGAACAGGAACGTCTTGATCCCGACCTCCGCCGCCGCCATGGCGGGCGAAAAACCGATGACCGCCCCCTTGGCCGCGCGGATATCTTCCGCCGACAACAGTCTCAGCTCCTGAATCCGCGCCTGCGCCTCGCCGATCACGTCCTCCACCATGCGGGTGATAGCCCGACGCACCAGCTCGTGAATGCGCCGCGGCGTCTCAAGTCCCGGATAGCGATTGTCGACCTCGGCCAGGATCTCATCCCACAAAGGCACGTCCTTCAAGTGCTCGAGCCGGAAGAGACCGGCGCGCAGCCCGTCGTCGAGATCGTGCGAGTCATAGGCGATATCGTCGGCGATCGCGGCCGCCTGCGCCTCTGCGGACGGCCAGGACCACAGCATCAGCCCGTCATGGGCGGGATAGTCGAGGATGACCTGCGGCAGACCGTGCTCGGCATACTTACCGATGCCGTTGCCCGCCCGGTCCGTCAGCGGACCGTTGTGCTTGACGAGGCCTTCCAGCGTCTCCCAGGCGAGATTGAGACCGTCGAATTCGGCGTAGCGGCGTTCCAGCTTGGTGACGATCCTCAGGCTCTGGGAATTGTGGTCAAACCCGCCGAAATCCGCCATGCAGGCATCCAGCACATCCTCGCCCTCGTGGCCGAAGGGCGTGTGGCCGAGATCGTGAGCCAGCGCCAGGGCTTCGGCCAGATCCTCATCGAGCCGCAGCGCGCGGGCGATGGAGCGCGCAATCTGCGACACCTCGATGGAATGGGTCAGCCGCGTGCGGAAATGATCGCCCTCGTGATAGACGAAGACCTGCGTCTTGTGCTTAAGGCGGCGAAAGGCGGTGGAATGGATGATCCGGTCACGGTCGCGCTGATAGGGCGTGCGGGTTGGACTGTCTGGCTCGGGCTTCAGCCGTCCGCGGCTGTGTCCGGGGTTGATGGCATAAGGTGCACGCTCCTGCGAACCGAACCCGAGTTCCGCACGTGCCAAACGCACCGTCATCTCATTCACTCCATCAATCCCGGGTCAACCCCGTGGCACGATGGCACCGCCCTTTTTGAACACGCCCGCCTGCCCTAATATTGTCGGCAAACGGCGCCCCTTCGGCGATGCTGTGTTGCGATGCCTGTCCGAATATCCGGCAAAGGCACCGCCCCGTGGGGAGGCCGAGTCTGCAACGTCGCGGATTTCCTAGCATGCCCGCCCGCGCAAGCGTAAGGGCCAGCGGCAGCCGGGGGCCCGACAATCGCACGGAAACGATGACATGACTGTTGCCGCCGATATCGACCACGCTGAGACCGCTTCCGTAACCCTGAGCGACCGCGCCGCAAAGCGCGTCGCCGCGATCCTCTCCAAGGAAGCAGACGGCACGATGCTGCGCATCTCCGTCGAAGGTGGCGGATGTTCGGGCTTCCAGTACGTCTACGAACTGGTGACGACCACGGCCGACGACGATCTCGTTTTGAAGAAGGCCGGTGCGACCGTGCTGATCGATTCGGTCTCGCTGCCCTACATGGAAGGCTCCGTCATCGATTTCGTCGACGATCTGATGGGTCAGGCGTTCAAGATCGACAACCCGAACGCGGTTGCCACCTGCGGCTGCGGCACGAGTTTTTCCGTCTAGCGATCCGTTTTTTTTCAATCCGGCGGGAACGGTGCCCTCCCCGAATCCGCCGGTCCGTGCTAAGTCCGTCGCGAACAGCGGATGGACCCCATGAAGATCGCCACCTGGAACATCAACGGCGTCAAGGCACGCATCGACACGGCTCTGGCCTGGCTCAAGGAAGCCGAGCCGGACGTGGCCTGCCTGCAGGAAATCAAGTCGGTCGACGAGAACTTCCCCAGAGAGGCCTTCGAGAAGCTCGGCTACAACATCGAGACGCACGGCCAGAAGGGGTTCAACGGCGTCGCCCTCCTGTCGCGCCATCCCTTCGATGAAGTGACCGCCCGCCTGCCCAACGACGAAGAGGACGAACAGACCCGCTATCTGGAGGGCGTGATTTCCGTCCCCTCCGGCGTCATCCGCGTCGCCAGCCTCTACCTGCCCAACGGCAACCCAGTGGACAGCCCGAAATTTCCCTACAAGCTCGGCTGGATGGAGCGGCTGGAACGCCATGCCCGCAAGCTCCTGCAGGAGGAAGAGCCCTTCGTGCTCGCCGGCGATTACAACGTGATCCCCGAGCCCGAGGACGCCCGTCATCCCGAAATCTGGGAGGGCGATGCGCTCTACCGGCCGGAAACGCGCCGCGCGTTCCGGTCGCTGAAGAATCTCGGCCTGACCGATGCGCTGCGCGCCTGTCACGCGGACGAGCGGTTCACCTTCTGGGACTATCAGGCAGGCGCCTGGCAGAAGAATATCGGCATCCGCATCGACCACCTGCTGCTCTCGCCCCAGGCGGCCGGCCGACTGCGCGGATGCGAGATCGATGCGCATGTGCGCGGCTGGGAAAAGCCGTCCGATCACGTTCCCATCTGGATCGATCTCGACATGGAAGCCTGATCGCCCCCGGCGACAGGTCCCCACGAGGCTTTTTGCTGCCGTCAGGACCGGTTATCCGGTCTCGTTTACATTTCGCAACGGCAAGTTGACGGGAGAGCAACCATTCGACAATACAGATATTTACCCCTGTTCTATTTATCAATTCACGCGTTAGATTTTTCAACGTAACCAAATTGTTCCGGGGGGAATACATGACGGTTCGTATCGACAAGACCGACGCGGTCACCACCATCACCATCGACAGGCCGGAGGCGCGCAATGCGATCGATCCGACCACGGCCGATGCGCTCTACGATGCCTTCCTGGCTTTCGAGAACGACAACGACGCGCGCGTGGCGGTGCTCACCGGATCCGAAGGTATTTTCTGCGCCGGATTCGACCTCAAGACGGCCAGCGAGCTTGCGGGTGAACGCCGACCGCTCGGCGAATTCGATATTCCGCCGGGCTGGAACGGCAAGCGCGAGACAGCCCCACGCGGACCGATGAGCCCGACCCATCTTTTCCTCGAAAAACCGATGATCGCCGCCATTGCCGGACCGGCCGTTGCCGGCGGCATGGAACTCGCCCTGATGGCGGATGCGGGTGATGGAGGAAAGCTCCTACATGGGCGTTTTCTGCCGCCGCTGAGGCGTTCCGCTGATCGACGGCGGCACGGCCCGCCTGCCCCGCCTCGTCGGCATGGGCCGGGCGATGGACCTGATCCTGACCGGGCGCAAGGCGGGGGCGAAGGAATGCGGCGAGATCGATCTGGCCGAGCGCATCGTTACGGATGGCGCCGCCCTTTCCACTGCTCAGGCGCTTGCCGCCGAAATTGCACTTTTCCCGCCCGAATGCGTGCGCGCAGACCTTCGCGCCACCCAGCTCGGATGGGGCCAGCCGATCCATTCCGCATTGCAGATTGAATGGAAGAGCCGTCAGATTCTTGAACGCGAAAGCATCGCCGGTGCGACCCGATTTATCGAGAGCGCAGAGCGAAGCAGCAATTTCAAGACGATCTAGGGGGTGAGCACGGCCGGAGGGCGGAGTGAGGACGACAAAGCTCACATTAGCCCTTCGGCTTGCGGATACCTTACCCTTCGTGCCCCAGCACGGTCGCGGCCATCGGGCGGGTAATCCGGCGGCGGGCGGCCAGCGCCTCACGGTCGAGCGTCGCCACGATGCGGTTTGCCGCCTCAAGCGAACGCTCCATCCGGACCACCAGATATTCGATTACCGGCAGATCCACCGATAGCTGGCGATCGGCGAAAAGCTTCACCAGCAGGCGACGCAAGAGATCGTCGTCCGGCTCCGCCACCTCCACAGGCGTTGCAAGGCGCAGGCGCGAGGCGAGATCGGGCAAGGTGAGGTTCCACGCCGCAGGCCATGTGCGCGAGGTGATCAGCACCTGACGCGAGGCATCGCGCGCGGCGTTGAGCAGATGGAACAACGCTTCCTCGTCGAGCCCGCCATGGGCGTCTTCCACCGCCACGGGCCCGTCGCGCACGACGGCCAGCATATCCTGCGAGCCGAGGCTGGAGGCCGGGATAATCTGCGCGCCGGAGGACTGGCGCCAGATGGAGACGAGATGCGTCTTGCCCGCTCCCACGGGCCCCGCCAACAACACGAAATCGGACGGCCAATCGGGCCACGACGTGATCAGATCGAACGCCGCGCGATTGCAGTCACCGACCAGAAAATCGTCACGCCCAAGCGCGGCCTCATACGGCAGCTCCAGCGGCAACTGGCGCGGCGTCCCACCCTCGCTCATTCCACATCCTCTATACTTGTCTTGTGCTGCCGTTTCGCCTTGAGCGGCATGGCGGACAAATCTTGCAAAAGCAAGGCACCGTCACCCATCGTGCTCGCTATCCCCTGCCGGACTTCGCGGATTGACACCGTAGTAGAACGAACTGGTGAGATACTGCTCGAGCCCGAAACGGGCAAGCACACCGATTGCCGCCGACACCGGCACCGCGACCATCATGCCGACGAAGCCGAACAGATAACCGAAGGCGAAGAGCGCGAACATCAGCCAGACCGGGTGGAGCCCCACCCGATCGCCGATGAGAATCGGGATGTTGCCTTCCAGGAACTGACCGGCGGCAAAGACCGCCAGAACGATGAAAATTATGTACCAATCGGGCCAGAACTGCACCAGCGCCACGCCAAGCGACATGAGGAACCCGGTAGTCGCCCCGATATAGGGAATGAAGCTGATGAGCCCCGCGCCGATGCCGATCAGCAACCCGAACTTCAACCCGACGACCGCCAACCCCACAGCATAGAACGTGCCGAGGATGAGACACACGCTGACCTGACCGCGGACAAACCCAGCCACCGCGGTATCGATCTGTCCGACAAGCTTGTGAATGAGGTCGCAGTGTTCCAGAGATAGCCAGCTGCCGGCCTTGGCGATCATCCGGTCCCAATCGAGCAGCAGGTAGAAGGCGACGACCGGGGTGACCAGGAATAGCGCCATGATCGACATCAGCGCCTGTCCGCCGCTCCAGATCGATTTAAGCAGATTGCCGAGCCAGCCCGCCCCCTGGGTCATCAGGTTGCCGAGCGACGTTTTCAACTCATCCGTCCCGAACCCGGTCACGCGCCGCAACTGATCGCCGACATGCTCAACGATAAGGGTCTGAAGCTGGGAGACATAATCCGGCAGCGCCGCGATCAAGCTGGCGAGCTGATTGCCGAGAACCGGCAACAGCAGCACCAGAACCAGCAGAAACAGCAGCAGGATGGTGATCGTCGCCCACAGCCGGTTCATGCCGATGGCTTCCAGCCGATCGGCCACCGGATCGAGCACATAGGCAAGCGCCATGCCGGCGACGAATGGCAGCAGGATCGGCGAAAACACCCACAGAGACAGGATCATCGCGCAAAGGGCAATCATCCAGAACGTGATCCGGCGCTGCAGCGTCATTCATTCGTCCCTTCGCGTATGCCGTCCTTGCCCGTTTCACGAGCTCGGTTCTTCTCGGTCACCGCCATGTGAGCGAACCAGTCCACCACATAGCTTGCAGCGGATACGATGGTCGTCAACGCGACGGCGTAGACCAATAGAAGACGCAATCCCCCGGTGGAAAGTTCCAATCCGGCTTCCGCCAGAACGATTGCCGCCAGCATGATCTGTACCATTGTATTGGCCTTGGAGACCATCAATGGATGCATCGGGACCGGCCGCCCCATGCCCCACGACAGGATCACGCCGCCGACGATGAGAATATCACGGCTGATCACCACGATGACCAGCCAGACCGGCAGCGCGCCGATCAGCCCCAGGCTGAGATAGATGGAAACAAGCAGAGCCTTGTCGGCAATCGGATCGAGATAGGCGCCGAGTTCCGAATAAAGGGCGAAACGGCGGGCGATGATCCCATCGGCCGCATCGCTCAGTCCGGCGACGACGAAAAGCCAGAACGCGACGGCGTCCTCGCCGGAAACGATCATCGTGACGATGACCGGCACCAGGAGAAGGCGCAGAACCGAAATCAGGTTCGGCAGGGTCATGACGTCTCACTCCCAACGCTTGGCACCCGATCGCCGAAGAACCGCAATACAGTTCCGAATGAAATTGGTGGTAATTCTGCCCTTACGAAAAGACAAGGAGCTTTCGTGCCCGATGATGCGAACGGGCGCTCGGAGAGTCCTCTCCACCCGCCTTTTTTCCCTAATCCGCGGCACGCAGTCCTCTTCGCGTTTGACTTACCTGCCCCCAACTGATTTGAAGGCGGCAGAATTTTTCTGAATTCGGAAAGCGCACTCCATGAGCGATACTTCGTCCGCCAGCGGCGGGCTGACTTACGTGGGCGCGGGCGTCGATATCGATGCGGGCAACGCGCTGGTGAAACGCATCAAGCCGATGGTCAAGGCAACCGCGCGCGCCGGCGCCAACAGCGACATCGGCGGCTTCGGCGGACTGTTCGACCTGAAGGCCGCAGGCTTCACCGATCCGGTGCTGGTGGCGGCCAATGACGGCGTCGGCACCAAGCTGAAAGTCGCCATCGACACCGGCATTCACGACACCGTCGGCATCGATCTCGTTGCCATGTGCGTCAACGATCTGGTCGTCCAGGGCGCAGAACCGCTGTTCTTCCTCGACTATTTCGCGACCAGCGCGCTCGACGTGGAGGCGGCGGCGACCGTCGTCGTCGGCATCGCGGAAGGCTGCCGCATTGCCGGCGCCGCGCTGATCGGCGGCGAGACGGCCGAAATGCCGGGCATGTACGCCAAGGGCGACTACGATATGGCGGGCTTTACCGTGGGAGCGGTGGAGCGCGGCACGCTCCTGCCGCGGGCCGACGTCATGCCGGGCGACGTGGTGCTGGGCCTCGCGTCTGCGGGCGTTCATTCCAACGGCTTTTCGCTGGTGCGCCGCATTGTCGAGCGCTCCGGTCTCGACTGGGATGCTCCGGCGCCCTTCGACGAGCGTGTGAGCCTCGGCCGTGCGCTGCTCGCCCCGACACGGATCTACGTCAAGCCGCTGCTGGCGACATTGAAGGAAAGCTCGGGCATCAAGGCGCTGGCGCACATCACCGGCGGCGGACTGCCGGAAAACCTGCCGCGCGTGCTGCCCGATACCTGCGCCGCCCATATAGACCTGTCCGCCATCGCCTGCCCGCCCGTCTTCGACTGGCTGGCCAAGACCGGCGGCGTGGAACAGTCGGAGATGCTGCGCACCTTCAACTGCGGCGTCGGCATGGTGATGGTGGTTGCGGCGGAAGACGCCAACGAGGTCACCGAGATCCTCACCCGTCAGGGCGAGAACATGGCGCGTCTCGGCTTCATCGAGCACCGGGTGGCGGATTACGTCGTCTTTGACGGTACGCTTTCGGCATGACAACACGCAAACGTATCGGCGTCCTGATTTCAGGACGTGGTTCCAACATGTCGGCGCTCATCGAAGCGTCCAAGAACAAAGTCTATCCTCCTGAAATCGATCTTGTTCTGTCCAACAGACCGGAAGCTGAGGGACTACCGCACGCAAGCGCCGCAGGCGTTCGCACCAAGGTGGTCGACCACAAGCCCTTCGGAGATGACCGCGAGGCTTTCGAACGTGCGCTCGACGCCGCCTTGCGCGAGCACGACATCGAGATCGCCTGTCTTGCGGGCTTCATGCGCTTGCTGACGTCGTGGTTCGTGGATGCATGGGCAGGGCCCGGATGATCAACATTCATCCGGCACTCCTGCCCGCCTTCAAGGGCCTCAACACCCATGCCCGCGCTCTGGAAACCGGTGTGAAGCTGCACGGCGCCACCGCCCACTTCGTCACCAACGACATGGATTCCGGCCCGATCATCGCGCAAGGGGCTGTTCCCGTCCTGGAGAGCGACGATGCGGAGAAGCTGGCGGCACGCGTTCTGGCCGTGGAGCATGCGCTTTACCCGCACAGCCCTGAACCTGATCGCCTCCGGCCGAGCACGGCTGGAAAACGGGCGCGTGGTGATGAATTCCGTCACCGCCGTGCCCACACTGCTGATCTGGCCGGTGTAAGAACGTCCCTCGCCTGGGACAGGACCTTTAAACAGGCGCGACCTCGATGGCAGTTTTCACTAACATCGGACTTTCGGCAACATTCGGACCATATCCGGTTCGGACATTACCGTTGCCTGCGAACTAAATTGTCGCTTGTCGGATTATTCCAAATCATACGCCATGTGTAGCAATTTTCGTCCCGGAATGGAATTAGACAGGACTGAGCCTATCGTCCGAAGGTCAAGAGCTTGGTAGAATGGAGCCGCGGCTGGATCAGCATCGAGCCTGATTGAATTCAAGCCTTTGTCTTTCGCGTTCTTCACAAGTGTCTGCCATAGCTGAAGGCCAACTCCCTTTCGTTTCCACGCAGGATCAACGAAAAGCACGCAAGCCTCACCAGACAATCCGCTTGCATCAACCTCAAGCCCGATGATCCCGCAAATTTCTTCCACTTCTGCAACCCAGTATTCTCTCGCAAAGAAGTGATCTTCGCGGATGGCAAGTTCCTCCCGACAGGCCTCCATAAAGTCATCGTCATAGCCGTTAGACTGCTTTGAGCGCATCACAAGTTCGGTCAAGACGCGGGCCTCGTCAGGCCGTGCCTTTCTGGTTTGCATATTCATCTGCGCAGATCCACCCGACTACACCTTCCTCAAAGGAAGCCTGAACACCCAACTGCCACAATGTCCGAGAAGAACTGGTGTCGCATCGCGCGCCCGTTACGACCGATACGGTGAACTTTTCTTGTCGGCAATCCGCATCGCCGCAACGGCCATCTTTTGGTCGTGTGTCCTGGCCTTAGAGCTTTATCCGGTCATAATCCGTTCCAGCACGTCCACGGCGCGTTCCGATCCGGATTCGGCTCGCACCAGCCGCCCCATGCTCTCCGCCTTTTCGCGGATCTGAGGCGAGAGGGCCTGCGCCAGACGGGATGCAAGCCTTTCCGCATTGAACCGCTTCATCGGCAACGGATCAGATCCCGCACCGCTTTTCGCGATGCGGTGTGCCCCAAAGGGCTGATCCCCGAAAATCGGACAAACGACCGCCGGGCGTCCGCATCTGAGGGCCTGATGGGTCGTCCCCGTTCCCCCATGATGGACGACCGCCGCGCAGCGCGGAAAGAGCCACGCATGCGGGGCGCTTGAGATCACGTGCATGTCGGGCCCGCCGTCGAGCCTTTCCAGACCGCCCCAGCCGGTTGCCAGCACCCCGCGTTGCCCGGCACGACGCAAGCTCTCCATCGCAGCCTGCGCCGTTCGCCTCGCATCGATCGAGGGCATGGACCCGAAGCCGACATAGACCGGCGGGGCGGGGCCCGGCCTGAAGGAACCGCGCCAGATCCGCCGGAGGCGATCAGTCCGGTTCGCCGTTGTTGCGGAACCAGTAGCCGGTGATCGTCTCGGTATCCGGCCAGTCATCGGGTTTCGGCACCAGATGTCGGCTATAGGCATGAAGCCGCGGCACGGGGCGACCATTCGGCGCGTAGCCGGCCAGTTCATCGAGCCCAGATGCAAGACGGAAATCCGCACGGCTCGCCGCAAGGGCCCTGAAAATCCGCCGATTGAGGGCATGCGCAAGCCCTGTGGAAAGGCGATGCGACAACCGATTCACAAAAGGCCCGAGGCTGCGCGAACTCAGCATCATGAAGGGAAAGGCCCCGGTCGGCACAAAGACCGGTTGCATGAGCGCGGGCCCCGCGACCGCTCTGAGATCATGCGCGATATGGGGCGCAAGCGCGGTCTTGAGATTGTAGACGATGAGATCCAGCCCGATGATGATGATCGCGCGAGCCCGGTCCCATTGTTCCTGCAACTCCTGACGCAACCATTCCTTCGATTGTCGCCAGATGCGGATCTTGCCGGACAGCGTGTGCATCGCCGCCTGGATATCCGGCTGTTTCAACAGGTCCTGATAGTTGATCGAAAAGGGCGCGGACGTGAGGCCCGCCGCCTCGATCATGGTATCGAACCCCGCGCCTGTGGCCACGGTTACCTGCGCACCGCGCCGCGCCAGCGCCGTTCCGAGCGCCACGAACGGCTGAACGTCGCCGTGTGTGCCAAGGCTCATCAAAAGAATGCGCAAGGGCGAACAACTCCGTGCCAAACCGACGCCCCCTCCCCACGTCAATCAAGCACACCGGCCGTGGGAATGCCAGCCCGACCGGTTCGCCGACAGGCCTTACGCCTTGCGCAACCAGACACGGTTGTCGTGGAAGGCGGCACCGCCGTAAGGGACCACCGGATCGGCTCCGGTCAGCGTATTGATGCCCTTGCCATCGACGAAGGTCACATTCGCCCAGATCCCTTCCGAAATCACGACGCCGCGCTTCACGCCATCGAAAGTGCGCACATGGAGCCGCACCTCGCCGCGCTTGTTCCCCATCGCGACGAGATCGCCAGCAGCGATCCCGAGCCCCGCCGCGTCGTCCGGATGCACCATCACCTCAGGCCGCCCCTCCTTCTTCACCGACCCCGGCGTGGCGTTGAAGGTGGAATTGAGGAAGGAGCGCGCAGGCGCCGTCACCAGCCGGAAGGGATGGGCCTCGTCCGCCGTCTCGATTGCCTCCCAATAATCCGGCAGGGAGGGCAAGGTCGTCCACGGGCCCATGGCGCCGTTATTGTCGGCAGGCGTTGCCGTCCAGTCGGGCCTGAAATGGTACTTGCCGTCGGCATGGCCGAAACCGTTGAGGAAGTGCAAGGTCTCGAAATCCGGCTGGACATCGATCCAGCGCTCGCGTTCCAGCATTTCCAGATCTCCGAAGCCCGACGCCTTCAGCATCCAGTCGATATGATCGCGCGCGCTCATGGTGTTGCCTGGGTGATCAACACCCAACCGCTTCATCAGCTCGTTGACGACGAAGATGTTTTCCCGCGTCTCGCCCGGCCCCTCGATCAGCTTCGGGCCGAACACGATGTACTGGTGGCCGTCGCCCTTGTAGACGTCGTCATGCTCCAGAAAGGTCGTTTCCGGAAGCACGATATGTCGGCCATCGCCGCCATCTCGCTCATAAACTGCTCGTGGACGCAGGTGAACAGATCCTCGCGCGCAAACCCTGCCCGCACCTTGTCCTGCTCAGGACAGATGGAGAGCGGATTAGTGTTCTGGATGAGCATCGCAGCGACCTGCGGCCCGCCGAACAACGTCTCCTCCTCGCCCATCAGGATCGCACCGATGCGCGACTGGTCGAGACGGCGCGTGGCCGAATCGACCACATCGTTGCCCTCGATCATGGTCTTGTCGAAGATGAAGATGCCGCCGTTGGAATGCAGCGCGCTGCCGCTCTCGTACTGCCAGGCTCCGGTCACGACAGGAATTGAAGCAACCGCATGCATGGAACCCGTGCCGTTGCGGCTGCGCGAAAAGCCGTAGCCGAGGCGGAAATTAGATCCGCTTCGTCTCTCCGACGAGCTTTGCAAACGCCTCGATCTCCTCCACACTCAATCCGGTGATCGCGGCCGCCCACTCCGGCGTGCGGGTTGCCAGATGCGCTTCCAGTTCAGCCGGGCAATCGGCGTACTTTTCCATGTACGCCCAGTCCGCATAACCGTCGCGGAATGCCACGTGCATGACGGCGCATGCCAGGGCCGCATCCGTGCCGGGCCTCAACACCAGCCCGATATCCGCCTGCCGGACCGTCTCGTTGCGATAGAGACGTTGATGGCGACGATCTTCGTGCCGTGTTCCTTGCGCGCCTTGACGGCGTGCGTCATCACGTTGACCTGGGTCGTAACCGCATTCGTCCCCCACATGACGATGCAGTCGGACTTGGCCATCTCGCGCGGGTCCGCCCCGGAGATCCGACCGGTGCCCGCCGCATAGCCCGTCCACGACGCATTGGTGCAGATCGTGTCGAACTGGCGCGAATAGCTCTTCACGTGGCGCAAGCGATGGATGCTATCGCGCTGCACCTGCCCTATCGTGCCCGCATAGTGATAGGGCCACACGGACTGCGCCCCGAAACGCTGTTCCGCCTTGAGGAAGGCTTCCGCGACCTCGTCGAGCGCATCGTCCCAGGAGATTTCCTCAAACCGCGCCTCCCCCTTGGCGCCGATCCGGCACATTGGCTTCAGCAAACGGCCGGGATGGTGAGCCCGCTCGGCATAGCGCGCGACCTTGGCGCAGATCACCCCGTCCGTATAGGCATTGTCCGCCGCCCCGCGAATGCGGCCGATGCGATCCGGCCCCAGCACTTCGACTTCCAGTGCACAGGTGGACGGACAATCATGCGGGCAGGCGGAGGGACGGATGAGCGTATCGACGGGCTTGTTCATGGTCGGCTTTCTCCTTGCGGGCACATGTTCGCGGACAAGGACGCGAAGTCAAGGGACGGCAACTTCTGCGAAGCAGCCGAAGGCACTCCCAAAAACAAAAGAACCGCCTTGAAGGGCGGCCCTTTCGCGATTTCCGTTAAGAAGATCTGTCAGCTTCAGCCGACGATCTCGGTCTCGGAGAACCAGTAGGAGATCTCGCGCTTGGCGTTCTCGGGAGCGTCGGAGCCGTGCACGGAGTTCTCGCCGATGGAATTGGCGAAATCCTTGCGGATGGTGCCCTCGGCGGCTTCGGCCGGGTTGGTGGCACCCATGATCTGGCGGTTCTTGGCGATGGCGTTCTCGCCTTCCAGAACCTGCACGATGGTCGGGCTGGAGGACATGAATTCGGTCAGCTCACCGAAGAAGGGACGTTCCTTGTGCTCGGCATAGAAGCCTTCCGCCTCGCGCAGAGACATCCACACGCGCTTCTGCGCAACGACGCGGAGACCGGCGCTTTCCAGGCGGTCGATGATCTTGCCCGTCATGTTGCGCTTGGTGGCGTCCGGCTTGATCATCGAGAAAGTGCGTTCGATGGCCATTTTCATTTCCCCGTAATTTCTGTGTTCGGATGCGAAAGCGGCGCCCGCTTAAGGGCGCCGAAACTGTCGCGGTTCCTATACAGGTACAGAGGCTCCGTCGGGGCCGCAAGAGGAAGCGATACGACGGTTTGGTGACGAAGACTCTCGTCCTCACGCCGCCGCCGGCTGGTTGCGCCCCAGGTGATTGTGCAGATCGAGACAACGCTCGAACCAGTCTGTCACCGGATCTCCCGTCTCAAGAAGTTGGAAATCGCTCGCAACGCGCGGCCATTGCAGCGTGCCAAACAGCACGTAATCGGCAAAGAGTGGGCCTTCCCGGCCGATGAAAGGCTGGAACCGGAGCATCTGTCGCATCGGCTGAAGTGAAAGCCGGAAGGCTTCCAGCCGCTCGTAGCGGGTTTCGTGCAGTTCCTCCAGCGTCTGCCCGAGCCGCTTTTCGCGAGTTTCGCGGAAATAGGCCTGATCGACGGGCGACAGGATATCGTGGATGTCCTTGATCACCAGATGGGCCAGCTTGGTGTTCACGGATGTATAACCCAGCTTTCCACAAACCGGGACAGCGCACGCCCCGCCTCCCCTCCGAACAGGGACGATCGGGTCGGGTAGGTCTCTTCCAGGTAATTGGCGATATCCCAGCTGTCGGAGATCGTGTAGCCGTCATCCTCAACGACCGGCACCATGGCGGACACGCCGCCTGCGACTTCGCGCACCTTGGTAAAGGGCGTCGGCCGTTCCTCCCAGCTCAGCTCCTTGTGGGCGAGCGCCATCTTGATCCGCCAGCAATAGGGCGAAAAATGCTGGTGTTCGTCAGCCCCGCAGAGATTGTAAAGGATAACCGGCATTTCCCCTCCCTGGCATCGTCTCTTTGCATCGCACTGACGCAATCCTAGAGTTGGTTCCTCTATCTGGCGGGAGGATCAGCCATGAAAGCAATATTTGCAATGCTTGCGGGCTACAATCGATGGGCCAACGAACGTCTCTACAAGGCGGCCGGCGCGTTGACACGGGAGCAATACCACGAACACCGAGGCGCGTTCTTAGGCTCTCTCAACGGCACGCTGAACCATCTGCTCGTCGGCGATCGCATCTGGATGCGGCGGTTCACCGGGGAAGGCCCACAGCCGAAAGCACTTGACGAGATCCTGCTGGACGACATCGCCGATCTTGCTCGCGCCCGAGCTGCGGAGGACGACTGGATCATCGCCTATATCAACGGGCTCAACGAGGAAGCCCTTGCCGCTCCGTTCACCTATCACAGGATGATAATCCCGGACGAGGTCACGCAACCGCTGACGCCCGTGCTCATACATTTCTTCAACCACCAGATCCATCACCGGGGCCAGGCGCATTGTCTGCTGACGGAAATAACCGGAGAGGCGCCGAGCCTGGATCTCGTCGTCTACCAGCGTGCCAGCGGCGCAGGCATGACGTAACGCGCGCTCAGCGGTCGCGCGTCAGTCCCTTTTCCTCAAGCTCGGCCAGATAGCCGTTCCACAGGTCATCCTGTTCCCGGCCGAGCTTCATCAGGTAGTCCCAGGAATAGATGCCAGTATAGTGCATGTCGTCGAAAACAATCTTGACGGCGTAATTGCCGACCGGCTCGACCTGCATGATCTCCACCTTGCGCTTGCCGTGGACGGTCTGCTTCTGATCGGGCGAGTGCCCCTGCACTTCGGCCGATGGTGACAGAACGCGCAGAAATTCCGCCGGGAGCCGGAATTCCCCGCCCTCCGTAAAGCGTACCGTCAGTGTCTTCTTGTCCTTGGAAACCCGCAATTCGCTGGGCCAGGCTTTCGCGTTCAAAATCCCGTCTCCGATATCAGCATTCGTGACACGTCGTTGCCGCGGGACCATAGGCCCGTGGTACGTCTTGGCAAGATCCCGGCTACCAAGTGACGAGGATCGCATTGACGTGCAGTTTCGTTCATCTACCTTTGAGATTGACGACAGGTTCGCGTCGGGGACCGCTAAGGGACCGGCCGGCAAGAGTGAACCGGAGGCGCGACAGATCATGGACGATCCCCTTAAGGACGAATAAACCCGTGGATGATGCGAGGGGCCTCACAGGGCTGCATCAGCCCCTGCTGACCGATCCGTTCGGCAGGAGTGTCACATATCTGCGCGTGTCGATTACCGACCGCTGCGACTTTCGCTGCGTCTACTGCATGGCCGAGAACATGACCTTCCTGCCGAAAAAGGAAGTTCCAGTTTGGAGGAACTCGACCGGCTCTGTTCCGCCTTCATCGCCAAGGGAGTGCGCAAGCTCCGGCTGACGGGCGGCGAACCTCTCGTTCGCAAGAACATCATGAGCCTGTTTCGCTCGCTCTCGCGCCATCTTGATTCCGGCGCGCTGGACGAAATCACCGTCACCACCAACGGCTCGCAGCTCTACCGCTTCGCCGACGAGCTCTATGACGCGGGCGTGCGCCGCATCAACATCTCCATTGACACGCTCGATCCCGACAAGTTCAAGCGCATCACCCGCTGGAGCGATTTCGACAAGGTGATGGCCGAGCTCGACGCCGCCAAGCGCGCCGGACTTCAGGTCAAGCTCAACGCCGTGGCGCTGAAGGGCATCAACGAGCAGGAAATCCCCAAGATGATCGAATGGGCCCACCGCGAGGGCCACGACATGACGCTGATCGAGACCCCATGCTGCTCGGCGATATCGAGGGCGATCGGACCGACCAGTATCTGCCGTTGTCCCAGGTGCGCGCCACGCTCGCCGAGCACTACACGCTGACTGACATCCCCTACAAGACAGGCGGCCCGGCCCACTACGTGAAAGTGGAGGAGACCGGCGGACGGCTCGGCTTCATCACGCCGATGACGCACAATTTCTGCGAAAGCTGCAACCGCGTGCGCATCACGTGCACGGGAATGCTATACGTGTGCCTGGGCCAGGACGATTTCGCCGACCTTAGAGCCCCGCTGCAGGCCTCGGAGGGCGACGAACTGGTCAGCCGCGCCATTGATGAAGCCATCGGCCGCAAGCCCAAGGGCCACGATTTCATCATCGACCGCGACCGCAAGGCCCCCGCCGTCTCCCGCCATATGAGCGTAACGGGCGGGTAAGAGAGCGAGAGAGCGGGGAAAGCCCCCGCCCTCACCTCTTGGGTTTCCTAAACCAGCGCGAACAGACGGCTCGGACCGCCCGATGCACCGACGATCTTCGGCGCAGCGACGACGAGCGTCGCACCGGCGGCGGGCACCTCATCGAGATTGGCCATCGCCTCCATGCCCCAGCGCCCGGAAGGCAACCAGGCGTAGTGGGTCGCAAAATCCGGCGAGAGGCCGTGGTCGAGCGACAACGTATCCACGCCAAGCCCGACGAGCCCGCGCTCCATTGCCAGCTTCGCCGCCTCGATGCCGAATCACGGAAAATGCATCTTGCCGTCCGCATCGGCGTTGCGGAACTTGTCGGAGGTCGCGTATTGGCCCCAACCGGAATTCATGGCGATACACCCGCCTTCCGGCAGCGTGCCGTTGGCCGCCTCCCACTCCTCCAGATCCTCAGGCGTAACCTGATAATCGACGTTTTCCGCAGTCTTCGCCTTCACGTCGATGACCGCGAGAGGAACGACAAGCTGGTAGGTCGGCACATCGGCCGCGGAATTGCCGTCGGCGGAAAAGTGCAACGGCGAATCCATGTGGGTCCCGGTATACTCGACCAGATGCCACTTGTTGACGTTGAAGCCGTTCTTTTCGAAGCCGAACATCTTTTCCAGTTCGAGTTGCGGGGGACCGAAGAAGGTCGGGAAGCCCTCAACGAGCGGGTGGGTCAGATCAACGACCTTCGAAAAGCTCGCCGGAGCCGCTTGCGCCGGGCGCGGCGGCGCGAAAGCCTGAAAGCTCGCCATGCCGACGGCCGCCGTCCCCTTGAAAAAGCCACGCCGCGACAAGCTCTTGTGAACCGTCTCCATACATCCGGGAACGCACATGTGAAGTACCCCTCTGGTGGCGCACCCGTTTTGCGGACGCTTTTGCCGGTTCAAAGCATGAGATAGTTCCGTAACGGCAAATAGCCGAACAGTGTGGGCGGTGCAGAAATGGTGAGCATGTTGCGCCCATTTCGTCAGCTTTTGCCTTTCATCCTTTTCCTCAACCTTTGCCCTTGCATCCGGCGCCGACCTTCGCCAAACGTTCCCCACCATGCTGCATGTCAACGACCTCACCTACCGCATTGCCGGACGCACGCTTCTCGACAACGCCACCGCCGTCATCCCCGACGGCGCGAAGGTGGGGCTCGTGGGGCGTAACGGATAGGGCAAGACCTCGCTGTTCAAGCTGATCAACGGCGATATCGCGGCCGAATCCGGCTCCATCACGATCCGTCGACAGGCCCGCATCGGCCAGGTCGCGCAGGAAGCGCCGGGCTCGGAAACAAGCCTTATCGACGTGGTTCTTGCCGCCGACACCGAGCGCGCCTCGCTTCTGGAGGAGGTGGAGACGGCGCGCGATCCGAACCGCATCGCGGAAATCCACACCCGCCTTGCCGATATCGACGCCCATTCGGCCGAAGCGCGCGCAGGCGCGATTCTCTACGGCCTCGGCTTCAACGCGGAAGCGCAACGCCAGCCGTGCTCAGCCTTTTCGGGCGGCTGGCGCATGCGCGTGGCGCTCGCCGCGGTGCTGTTCTCCGAGCCCGACCTGCTGCTCCTCGATGAGCCGACGAACCGTTTGGATATCGACAGCCGCGAAGCGCTCGTTCATGCGCTCAACGATTTCTCCCGGGCGGTGGTACTGATCTCACACGACCGGCATCTGGTGGAAGCGTGTGCCGATCGCCTGTGGCTCGTCGCCGACGGCACCGTCTCCCCCTATGACGGACATGGAGGATTACCGGCGTCTGATCCTTCAGACGGGCAAGGAAGAGAAATCCGCGCCGAAGGAGACGGAAAAGCAGGCCTCAGCCCAGGAACGCCGCCGCGAGACCGCCAACCACAGCGCTCAGCTTGCTCCGTTGCGCAAGAAGATCCAGACGGCCGAAAAGCTGATGGAAAAGCACCAGAGCAAGCTGAAGCGCCTCGACGAGAAGCTCGCCGATCCGGATCTCTATGTGAAGGATCCGACCAAGGCGACGCAGCTCGCCAAGAAGCGCTTGGATACCGAAAAGGCGCTGGCGGAGATGGAAGAGAGCTGGCTGGAACTTTCCGGGGAATACGAGGCGGCGTCGGAGTAAGGGGGCTCTAAGCCGGGTATATGACGTTGAGCCGATCCTTCGAGGAGGTCGCGCAAGCGACCGTCTCGAAGGATCGGCTAAAAACGCCCAAAGCCCCCCATCGAAACGCCCCCCTCAAGCCGCAGCCTGCCCCTTTTCCGCCAACCGCACCAGCTTCGTCAGCACCACGGCCACGCCCTTTAGGCGCTCCTCGGCGCTGTTCCAGTCGCGCACCAGCACGACTTTCTGGTCGGGGCGGATTTTCGCCAGAACACCCTGCTCGGTGATGTAGCCGACGAGCCCCGCCGGGTTGAAGAACTCGTTGTTGCGGAAGCCGATGACCACGCCCTTCGGACCGGCGTCGATCTTTTCCACGTTCGCCTGACGGCAGAGCCCCTTGATGAAGACGATCTTCAGAAGGTGCTCGACCTCCTCAGGCAGCGGACCGAAACGGTCGATCATCTCCGCGCCGAAGGAATCGATTTCCTGCGGATCGCTGATATCGGCCAGACGCCGGTAGAGATCGAGGCGAAGCTGCAGGTCGGCCACATAGCCGTCCGGGATCATCACGGGCGTGCCGACATTGATCTGCGGCGACCAGTGATCCTCGCCGACCGCATCGTCGCCCTCACGCAGCTGCGCAACCGCCTCTTCCAGCATCTGCTGATAGAGCTCGAAGCCGACTTCTTTGATTTGGCCGGACTGCTCCTCGCCGAGCAGATTGCCCGCCCCTCGAATGTCGAGATCGTGGCTGGCAAGCTGGAAGCCCGCCCCCAGCGGCTCCAGCGACTGCAGCACCTTCAACCGGCGTTCCGCCTGAGCCGTCAGCTTCTTGTTGGCGGGCACGTTGAAGAGCGCATAGGCGCGCGTCTTGGATCGACCGACGCGGCCGCGGATCTGATAGAGCTGGGCCAGACCGAACATGTCCGCACGATGGACGATGAGCGTGTTGGCCGTCGGGATATCGAGGCCCGATTCCACGATCGTCGTCGACAAAAGCACGTCGTACTTGCCGTCATAGAAGGCGTTCATGATGTCGTCGAGTTCGCCCGGCGGCATCTGGCCGTGGGCGACCGCCACCTTCACTTCCAGCACCGTATCGGCCAGGAACTCGCGTTGTTCGACAAGATCCGAAATGCGCGGCACGACATAGAAGGACTGGCCGCCGCGATAGTGCTCGCGCAGCAGCATCTCGCGCACGATCACCGGATCGAAGGGCGAGACGAAGGTGCGCACGGCAAGCCGGTCGACCGGCGGCGTGGCGATCAGCGACAGGCCGCGCACGCCCGTCAGCGCCATCTGCATGGTGCGCGGAATGGGCGTTGCCGAGAGCGTCAGCACGTGCACATCGGCGCGAAGCTCCTTCAGCCGCTCCTTATGCTTGACGCCGAAATGCTGCTCCTCGTCGATGATCAGCAGCCCCAGATGCTTGAAAGCGATGGACTTGCCGAGAAGCGCATGGGTGCCGATGACGATATCGGCAGATCCGTCGGCTGCTTCCTTCTTGGTTTGCGCCAGCGCCTTCGGCCCGACCATGCGCGAGGCCTGGGCAATGCGCACCGGCAAGCCCTGGAAGCGCTCGCAGAAGGTCTTGTAGTGTTGGCGGGCAAGTAGCGTGGTGGGAACCACGACGGCCACCTGTCGACCCGACATGGCAACGAGGAAGGCCGCGCGCAGCGCCACTTCCGTCTTGCCGAAGCCCACATCGCCGCACACCAGACGATCCATCGGTCGCCCAGAGGCGAGATCGTCGAACACGGCCTCGATGGAAATGAGCTGATCCTCCGTCTCCTCATACGGGAAACGGGCGGCGAATTCGTCGTAGACCCCGTCGGGAATGTCGATCACTGGCGCGGTGCGCAGCGCACGCGCGGCCGCCGTCTTGATCAGACCGTCGGCGATCTCGCGGATGCGCTGCTTCATGCGCGCCTTGCGCGCCTGCCAAGCCCCGCCGCCCAGCCGGTCAAGCCGGGCGTCCATCTCGTCCGACCCGTAGCGGGTCAGAAGCTCCAGGTTTTCAACTGGCAGATAGAGCTTGTCGCCGTCGCAATATTGCAGTTCCAGACAATCATGCGGCGCGCCCGCCGCATCGATCGTCTCCAGCCCGACGAACCGACCGATACCGTGATCCACGTGGACGACGAGATCGCCTTCGAAAAGGCTCGAAATCTCGGTGAGGAAATCGGAGGCCTTCTTGGAGCGCTTGCGCTGGCGCACCAGCCGGTCGCCAAGGATGTCCTGTTCACCGATGACGGCGAGCTTCTCGATCTCGAAACCGGTCTCAAGACCGAGCACGACGAGCGCGACCATGCCCTGCGGCAAAGCCGAAACGCCGCCTAACGATTCGACGGGCGCCAGCCGCTCCAGCCCGTGATCGGACAACACCTGCCCCAGACGATCACGCGAGCCCTCGCTCCAGCACGCGATGACGACGCGCTTGCTGTCCTTGCGAAGCGCCGAGATATGTTGGATAAGCGCATCGAAGACGTTGACGTCACCGGCGGCGCGTTCGCCCGCAAAGTTGCGCTCCTGCCGTCCGCCGAGATCGACCGCCTCGCCCTGGCCCTCGGGCATGGAGAACGGGCTGAAGCGCGCCGTGGTGCAGGCGGTGACCGCCTCCTTCCAGCCGTTCTGCGTCAGATAGAGATTGCACGGTGCGATCGGCTTGTAGGGCACGACGCCCGATCCGGCCTCGCGATCCGTCGCCTCGCGGCGGGCCTCGAAATGATCACGGATCTGGTCGAGACGCTCGGATACGGCGTCCTCCACCAGCGGATCGAACACGATGGGAGCACCGCCGATATAGTCGAACAGCGTTTCCGTCTCTTCGTGGAAGAGCGGCATCCAGTGTTCCATACCCGCATAGCGCCGACCTTCACTGATCGATTGGTAGAGCATGTCATCGCGGGTCGCAGTCCCGAATTCGGCCACGTAGTTGCGTCGGAAACGGGAGATGGCCTCGTCCGACATCACCACCTCGCTCATTGGCACTATGTCGAGATGCTTCATCTGGGCGACGGTGCGCTGTGTCTCGGGATCGAAGGTGCGGATCGATTCCAGCGTATCGCCGAAGAAATCGAGCCGCACGGGGAGTTCCGTCCCCGGTGCGAAGAGATCGAGGATACCGCCGCGCACGGCATATTCGCCGATCTCACACACGGTCGGTGTGCGCAGGAAGCCGTTGAGTTCCAGAGACTTGACGAGTTCGCCCATGTCGATGCGATTGCCGGGCGCCGCCGACCAGGCATGCGATATCATCCATTCGCGCGTCGGCATGCGCTGCACGGCGGCGTTCACAGTCGTCATCAGCACGAGCGGACGATCATGCGCCTTGGCGCGCGCAAGCGCTGCGAGCACGTTCAGGCGACGCGCGACGACGCCGCTATTGGGGGAGACGCGGTCATAGGGCAGGCAATCCCATGCGGGAAGCTGCAGCACCTCCACGTCCCGGCAGAAAAAACTGAGCCCATCGGCCACCATCTGCATGCGCTGACCGTCGCGCGCGACATAGACCAGCGCCGGGACGCCCTTGTGCTCCCTGGCGAGATCCGCCAGCACCAGCGCCTCGGCGCCATTCGGCACCGCCGACAGCGTCACCGCATCATGGGCGGCGAAGAGCCGCTTCAGCGCCTTGAACATGAAGGCCTCTATTCCTCGAAACGTCTATTCAGTTCGGCGTAATGTCGCCGCCGTGGAATTCGTATACGGCGCGGAAAATGTCCGTATCGTATTCGGCGGGCGCCGGTTTGCGGCCAGTCAGCCAGTCCAGCAGGTCCGCGTCCTCAGCGTCCATCAGATGCTCGAGCCGATCCAGTTCGTCATCCTGCAGATCCGCGATATGCGCCTCGACATATCCGCCCAGCAACAAGTCCATCTCCTTGGTGCCACGGTGCCAACTGCGAAACAGGATGCGTTTGCGACGCGAATCCAATCCGTCGCTCGACCGGTTCAATCCGGACATGGGACTACCTCTTTTCTCGCGAGACAGACACCGCAGTACAGGACGGGAGACGATCCCGGACACGGTCTGCGGTTTGCTGCGCCTGTATAACGGGCAGAACGCGCCGTGTCAGCGCCCCCGTCAAAGCCTCCATCACTGGCCCCGATGCAAAGCCGGCGTCGGGCGGCATTGCCGAACCCCGTCCGGACATGCCAAATGCACGCATCCATCGTCATGCGACCGGAAAACCATGCGCCCGCCCCTGCTCGATCCCCTGTTTGCCGAAGCAACCACCCTCACCGGAATAGGTCCGAAGGTGGAAAAGCTCCTGAAAGGGCTGTTGGGCGTCAACGAGCGCGAGGTCCGGGTCGGAGATCTGCTGTTTCACCTGCCGCATTCGATTATCGACCGGCGACGGCAACCGGGAATCGCCGGAGCGCCGGAAGGCGCCATCGTCACGCTGAAGGTGCTGATCGACCACCATCAGGCCGCCCCCACCTCCTCGCGTGCGCCCTACAAGGTCTATGCTAACGACGACACTGGAGAAATCCAGCTCGTGTTCTTCCATGCGCGGCGCGACTGGCTGGAAAAGACGCTACCCGTCGGCGAGACGCGCTATGTCAGCGGCAAGGTGGAATGGTTCAACGGCCGTCCGCAGATGATTCATCCCGACCATATGGTCGACGAGGAAGCCTTTGCCGAAATGCCGCTGATCGAGCCCGTCTATCCGATGACGGCCGGGCTCTCGCCGAAGACGCTGCAAAAGGCGATCACCGCGGCGCTCGACCTGCTGCCCGTCCTGCCGGAATGGCTGGATGAAGCCCATCTGGCGCGCGAACACTGGTCGGATTTCGACGAGGCGCTCAGGACCGTTCACCGACCGGAGGATCCCAAGGACATCGATCCGGCGAGCCCCAACGTCGCCCGACTGGCCTATGACGAATATCTGGCAAGCCAGCTCGCGCTCACCATGGTTCGCTCGCACATGCGCAAGACCGCCGGTGTCGCGAGACAGGCCAGCGGCGCGCTGAAAGCGAAAATCCTCGCTGCCCTGCCCTTCGAACTCACCCCCGGCCAGACGCAGGCGATCGCCGATATCGAAGGCGACCTCGCAGCCCCCACGCGGATGCTGCGCCTCGTTCAGGGCGATGTGGGCGCGGGCAAGACGGTCGTGGCGCTCATCGCTATGGCGGGCGTCGTGGAAGCGGGCGGCCAGGCGGCAATGATGGCGCCGACTGAATTGCTCGCCCGCCAGCACCTGCGCGCCATCGACCCCCTGTGCGAGGCGGCAGGCATCAAGGCCGCCCTCCTCACAGGCAAGGCGAAGCCCGCGGAGCGGCGCGCCATTCTGGAAGGACTCGAATCCGGCGAGATCGACATTCTCGTCGGCACCCACGCACTCTTTCAGGCAGGCATCGAGTTCAAGGACCTCGCGCTCGCGGTTGTCGACGAACAGCACCGGTTCGGCGTTCACCAGCGACTTGCGTTGCAGAGCAAGGGACACGGGGTCGACGTGCTGGTGATGACCGCAACCCCGATCCCGCGCACGCTGGTCCTCACCTATTTCGGCGACATGGAGGTCTCCCAGCTCCCCGACAAACCCGCCGGTCGTCTGCCGATCGAGACGCGATCGATCTCACTCGACCGGTTGAGCGATGTGGTGGACGGGTTGAAACGAGCTCTCACGAGCAAGCAGAAGGTCTATTGGGTCTGCCCCTTGGTGGAAGAATCCGATGTCATCGAACTCACCGCTGCCGAGGAGCGATACGCCACGCTGAAACAGGTTTTCGGCGATCAGGTGAACCTCGTGCACGGGCGCATGAGCGCGGCGGAAAAGGACGCCGCCATGCAGGATTTCAAGGACGGACGCACCCGCATTCTGGTTGCCACCACGGTGATCGAAGTGGGCGTCGACGTCTCCGATGCCAACATCATCGTCATCGAGCATGCGGAACGTTTCGGGCTGGCGCAGCTCCACCAGTTGCGCGGGCGCGTGGGACGCGGCGACAAGCAATCGACCTGCCTGCTGCTTTACAAGGGACCGCTCGGCGAAACCGCCAAGGCCCGGCTCACCATCATGCGCGAGATCAATGACGGCTTTCTGATCGCGGAAGAGGATCTGAGGCTTCGCGGCGAAGGAGAAATCCTCGGCACCCGCCAAAGCGGCCTGCCGGGCTTCCGTATCGCGCAGATCGAGACGCATGGCGGACTGATGGAAACGGCCCGCGCCGATGCACGCCTCATCCTCGCCAACGATCCGGATCTCATCGGCCCGCGCGGTCAGGCCCTGCGGGTGCTGCTCTACATTTTCGGTCGCGACGAGGCGATCCGGTTGCTCAGAGCCGGGTGAGGTCTCGCAGGTTCGGCAGAGGGAAGCGTGTGGGGGGCGAAAGGATCGCTCCACACGCACCATTGTCATCCCCGCGAAGGCGGGGATCCAGTAATCACTGGATTTCGCCGACCGAATACAAATGCGGGCGTCACGGAGTACTGGTTCCCCGCCTTCGCGGGGATGACAGCAACGGGCAAAACGTTCCCCTTACCAATCAAGACAGGAAATCGCGCTGGCCAAATCTCCAACGACCACGGCCGTGCTCCGCCCCGAACCGCCTAGCCGTCGATTTCGGCAGGTTCCTTCAGCGGTGGCTTTTCCACCTTGATCGGTTCCGGCAGAGCCTTTGCCCCCGGCTTGTAAGGCGGAGTGACGAGACCGGCGGAAATGACGAGCTTGGCCGCCTCTTCCACCGTCATGTCCAGCAGGACCACTTCATTGCGCGGAACGAACAGCAGAAAGCCCGAGGTCGGGTTCGGCGTCGTCGGCAGGAAGACGGAGAGCATGTCGTCGTCATGCTCCTCGAGCTTCGCCGCAACCTCGCCCTCGGTATCGGTGGCGAGGAAGACGATCGCCCACAGGCCCTGGCGCGGATACTCGATGATACCGGCATGCTTGAAACTGGTGCCGCTTTCCGACAGCGCGGTCTCGAAGATCTGCTTCAGGCCGCTGTAGAGATTGCGCACCAGCGGCATGCGGCCGAGGATCCGCTCTCCGTAGCCCAGAAGCGTGCGTCCAGCGATATTGGCGGTGAGAAACCCGACCAGGATCAGCATGGCGATGGAGACGAACAGTCCGACGCCGGGAACGGGGAACGGCAGATAGGTATCCGGATTGTAGTGGACCGGCAGAAGCGGCTTCACCCAGCCGTCGATCCATTGGATCAGCGACCAGCTCAGATAAAGCGTGATACCGATCGGGCCCGCAATGACGAGACCGGTGAGAAAATACGTGCGCAGCCGTTTCATGGGCGCGTCTACCTCTCGTTGATCCCAGCCCCCCGAGCCGGGATCCGACCGTGGTGCGATAGGATGCCGATGCCGGTGAATAATATCTGCTTCGGCGCGCCGATACAGAAGAATAACTCTCTCCCCTGACGTCATAACCAACGATTTTTTAAAACCATACGAACGGGCGGCACCGAAATGACGCCGCCTCACGCTCGTGCGCAGCTTATTCCACCGTCACCGACTTCGCCAGGTTGCGCGGCTGATCCACATCCGTGCCCATGAAGACTGCCGTGTGATAGGCCAGAAGCTGGATGGGTATCGAATAGACCATCGGTGCGATGGTGGCAGGCATGTCGGGCATGACTAGCGTCTCCAGCGTATCCACGCAGGCAGTCGCCGCCCCCTTCTGATCCGTGATCAGGATGATCCGACCGCCGCGCGCCGCCACTTCCTGCATGTTGGACGCAGTCTTCTCGAAGACCTTGTCGTAGGGCACGATGACGATGACCGGCATAGTCTCGTCGATCAAGGCGATGGGCCCGTGTTTCAGTTCGCCCGCCGCATAGCCTTCTGCGTGAATGTAGGAAATCTCCTTCAACTTCAAAGCGCCTTCCATCGCCAGCGGATAGGAAGAGCCGCGACCGAGATAAAGGATGTCGGACGCCTTGGAGAGATTGCGGGCCAGACGTTCGATCTGAGGCTCAAGCTTCAGCGCCTCGACCATGAAGCGCGGCGCCTCGGTAAGAGCGCGCACCAGCCGTTCCTCATCATCGCCCGACAGAACACCCCGCTGCCGCCCTGCGGCGACCGCAAGGCTCGCCAAGACCGAAAGCTGACAGGTGAACGCCTTCGTCGAGGCAACGCCGATTTCCGGACCGGCGATCGCCGGGAAGATCACGTCCGACTCGCGTGCGATGGTCGATTCCTGCACGTTGACCACGGCGCCGATATGCTGCTTCTCGCCCCGGCAATAGCGAAGAGAGGCGAGCGTGTCGGCCGTTTCACCCGACTGCGAGATGAACAGCGCCAGCCCGCCCGCATCGAGCGGGGCTTCGCGATAGCGGAATTCCGAGGCCACATCGATATCGACCGGCAGACGCGCCAACCGCTCGAACCAGTATTTCGCAACGAGCCCGGCATAGTAGGCCGTGCCGCAGGCGGTGATCACGACCCGCTGCAGCCCGCTGAAATCGAAAGGCAAGTCCTTCGGCGTCTTTGCAGCCATGGCATTGAGATCGAGATAATGCGCAAGCGTGCGGGCCACGACGTCCGGCTGCTCGTGGATCTCCTTGGCCATGAAGTGGCGGTAGTTGCCCTTGTCCACCATCGCGGCGGAAGCCGCCGATGTCTGGATCGTCCGCTCGACCACCATCCCGGTCTCGTCGCGGATCGTAGCGCCCTCGCGCGACATCAAGACCCAGTCGCCATCGTCCAGATAGGCGATGCGGTTGGTGAACGGGGCAAGCGCGATCGCATCGGAGCCCAGATACATCTCGCCGTCGCCATAGCCAACGGCAAGCGGACTGCCGCGCCGCGCACCGATCAGCAGATCCTCCTCGCCCTCGAACAGGATTGCCAGCGCGAACGCCCCTTCCAGACGGCTCAGGGTCTGCACAACCGCCTCGGCGGGAGATGCGCCCTTCTTGAGAAGAGCGCCGATGAGCTGGGAGACGACCTCGGTATCCGTTTCGGTCGCAAAGACAGCGCCGTCCGCGGTCAGTTCCGCCCGCAACTCCCGGAAATTCTCGATGATTCCATTGTGAACGACGGCAACGCCAGGTCCGACATGCGGGTGCGCATTGGTTCCCGTCGGTGCGCCGTGGGTTGCCCAGCGCGTGTGGCCGATGCCGGAATGACCCGACAACGACTCGTTCTCCAGCCGACCTTCCAGATTGCGCAGCTTTCCCTCCGCCCGGCGACGGGTCAGGACCCCGTCTTCCAGCGTGGCGACACCGGCAGAATCATAGCCGCGGTATTCCAGCCGCTTCAGCGCATCGACAAGCTGCGGAGCCACCGGCTCCCGACCCAGAATTCCGATTATGCCGCACATGGACAGTCCTCACGCATAAATGCTCCCCGGGCACTCCTGTATCGGATGAGCCCGCCATACGGGAAATCAAATGCTATTGCAGAGAATTACAGTTTATGGCTCGCCCAGTACGCAGACCGACGAGGCCCTGGCGTCACGCTCTCAACCCCGCTCAACCTTTCGAGCGGGTCTTTTCCTTGATGGCGCGAATGGAGGCCGCCCGCCCTTCCTTGATCGCCTGCTGGCCGCGCGCCAGAGCAAGCGCATCGTCGGGAACATCCTTCACAATCACGCTTCCCGCCGCCACGAGCGCGCCCTTGCCAACGGAGACCGGAGCAACGAGCGCCGAGTTGGAGCCGATGAAAGCCCCTTCGCCGATATCGGTGAAGAACTTGTCGTATCCATCGTAATTGCAGGTGATCGTGCCCGCGCCGATATTCGCTTTCGCGCCGACCCGCGCATCGCCGATATAGCTGAGGTGATTGACCTTGGCGCCCGGCTCCACCGTCGCCTTCTTGATCTCGACGAAGTTGCCGACCTTCGCGCCCTCGCCGATCTCCGCACCGGGCCGCAGCCGGGCATAGGAACCGATATTCGCCCCCGCATCCACGAAAGCCCCTTCCAGATGCGAGAACGCATGGATGATCGCGCCGTCGGAAACGGTCACGCCCGGCCCGAATACCACATTCGGCTCAACGACGACATCCGCCCCAAGCTTGGTGTCATGGGAGAAGAAGACCGTCTCCGGCGCCACCAGCGTCACGCCGAACAGCATCGCCTTGCGGCGCATGCGAGCCTGAAAAACAGCTTCGCATTCAGCAAGTTGAACGCGGTCGTTGACACCGAGAACATCCACGGCCGGGCCGGTCTTCGCGACAACCGACAGCCCGCGCGCGCCCGCGATCTCCACCGCATCGGTCAGATAGAACTCGCCCTTGGCGTTGTCGTTGCCGATGACATCGAGCAGTTCCGGCAACAACGCGCCGCGAAAGCCCATGATGCCGGAATTGCAGAAGGTAACCCGCCGCTCCTGCTCGTCGGCATCCTTCTCCTCGCGGATCGCCATGAGGCGACCGTCTTCAACCAGCAGTCGACCGTACCCGGTCGGATCCCCCGCCTCGAACCCAAGGACCGCCACATCAGCGCCTTCCGCCAGCGCCCGGCGCACCGTTTCGATGGCCTCCGGGGTGACGAGCGGGGTGTCGCCATAAAGGACGATCACGTCGTCAGCCGGGATCTCCAGGGCGCCAAGGGCGGCCAGAACGGCATGGGCGGTGCCGGCACGCTCCTGCTGAACGAAGCATTGGGAGGCGGAATGACCGGCTTTGACAAGGTCTTCCACTGATTTCATGCCCGGCCCAACAACGACCGCGATGCGGTCCGATCCTGCACGTGTCGCGGTATCGAGGACATGACCCAGCATCGGTCGCCCGCCGACGGAGTGCATGACCTTTGGCATGGCGGATTTCATACGTGTGCCGAGCCCCGCGGCAAGAATAACGGCTAGGCAGGATCGGTCGTTCATCGGACTCTCGATAAGTTCTGGCACGCTTCATGCGCCCATTGCGCGTGGACGTAGCAGATTGCCCGTAAAAGGGAAATAGGTGACCCGCAGAGGAAACCATCCCCGACTACAATATCTTCCCAGCTTGTTAAGGTTAATGAAACGTTCTTAGATAGAAACTAGTGCGTGCCGGAGATTCGGTAATCACGAGCGGAATAGATTTGTGCTGAAGAAACCGCCCATGATCCAGGAGCTTCTGAAGGGTGGCGCCCGTTTGCGTTCGGGCGTCATGCTTGTGGGCTGGGGTTTTGCGGCAACCATGTCTCTTCTCGTCGCCGTCAGCGCCTATCAGAACCGTGCTCCCGATCCCTTCAGCGATCAATATGCAGCACTCGTCCTGCCCGATGCGGGCGACGTGGAGACGACCGCGTCGATCGGCACCGGCAACCGACGCCCGACGACGGAATTCGGCGTCTTCTCCAATCCGAGCCCCGTCGACAGGATCAAGCCGGGACGCTTTGAGGCGGAGATCGATACGCTGCGTCATGCAATCGTAGCGTTGCGCCGTTCCGCGGAAGCGCTGCGGCGGCAAAACGACATCATGTCGGACCGGTTGGCGATGATCGAGAGCGGCGACAAGCCCGCCGCCAAGACGTCACCTGCCCGCGAGGCGCCCGTGGCGATATGCCGGGGACTATGGCCGCCAGACGCAACGCACCGCGTCGCGGGCGGCATCGTGGCAAGCCTCCGATCCGATCAGTATCGGCAAGAGGGCAACGACCGGAACGGCGGCGGCAAGCGCGCCGCGCTCGAAATTCGCCATCGATCTCGGCGCCTATAGCTCGCTACACGAGGTTGCAGGTGCCTGGCATGCCATGCGCGAGACCGAGTCCCGTGTCATCGGCTCCCTGTCGCCGCTGGCAACCATCACCGAACGCGGCAACAAGATGGTTCCCCATCTCATCGCAGGGCCCTTCGACAACGCCGCGGATGCGGCAGCGGCCTGCGCGCGGCCTGAAAAGCGGCTCATCACCTGCAAGCCGACGATCTTCGCCGGCCAGCCGCTCCCCGCGCACTGAGACGGAATCCGGATCAGGTCAGCCGACCTGTTGCAGCACCGGGAAAGTTTCCAGAAGCCAGAAAGAGAAGGTCGCCATCTGACCGGTCAGAAAGGCGAGGCCCGTCACCACAAGGAAGACGCCCATGACCTTCTCCACCGTGCCAAGATGCCGCCGGAACCCGGCCATGAACCGCATGAACGGCCCGGCAAAGGCCGCAGCGATCAGGAAGGGCACGCCGATCCCCAACGCATAGGCCGATAGCAACAACGCGCCGCACGACACCGTATCCTCCGCGCCTGCGACGAACAGGATCGCCGCCAGGATTGGCCCGACACAAGGCGTCCAGCCAAAGGCGAAGGCGAGGCCGAACACATAGGCCCCAAGCGGCCCGGCAGGCTTGCGCTCCACATGCACGCGCGCCTCGCGATACAGAAGCACAATCCGGAAAACGCCGAGAAAATGCAGCCCCATGATGATAATCAGCACACCGCCGACATATCCCAGGATACGGATATTGCTGGCGACAAACTGACCGACGAACGAGGCGCTGGCGCCCAGAAGCACGAAGATGGTCGAGAAACCGAGCACGAAGGCGAGCGCGGTCACCATCACCTTGCGACCGTCGGCGGCATGGACTGAGGCGTCCTGTCCCTCCCCCGTCAGCTGATCGAGCGACACTCCGGCGAGAAACGCCAGATAGGGCGGCACCAGGGGCAGTACGCACGGTGAGACGAACGACAAGAGCCCCGCGAAAAAGGCGCCCAGAATGGTTACATCGTGCATCGTATCCCCTTCGAAAAGCGCATCGTCCCCATGCCCACGGTCGCGCCGCGCGCTGTCTTGAACCGTCAAGCCTTGTAGACGACCGGACGCGCATTTGGCACCCCGGATCAAGGCCACAAGACGAACACGCCCCTTCATATTTCGCGGAGGTCGGTTCTGCCCGTGCCGTAACGGCGGATGGACCGGAACGCCGCAGATAGCGCCCGCAACAGGAGGCAAACCTGCAGCGTTTGCGCCACCCACTTTCTATTTTTAATCAGTTAAACACCCCGAAACCAGCGAAATGCCCCCTTCGGGGTCGATTTTTTGGAAACAGCGGTTTAGATGAATCATCGAGGGGCGCAACCCGCGCTTGCGGATATTGCGAATAGAGGACGAAAAAGAGTGCCGGCAACAGCCATTCAGGAACCGGTCGGTTCCCTTGACATGAACCAGATGCAAGACAAGGCAAAACAGGCCAGCGACTATCTCAAGGCCCTTGCCCACGAAAACCGTCTGCTGATCCTGTGCATTTTGAGCGAGGGGGAAAAATCGGTCACGGAACTGGAAAGCATGCTCTCGCTTCGCCAGCCGGCCGTCTCGCAGCAGCTTGCCCGTTTGCGCGCGGAAAACCTCGTTTCCACACGCCGAGACGGCAAGACCATCTATTACAGCCTCGGAGACGAAAACGTCCGCCGGATCCTCTCCACGATCTACGACATGTTCTGCGGATCGGATTCGACGCCCTCCGAAGCTTGAGCGAGCGCCACGCGCGCTCCCCTCACCCCTTACCCAGAACCGCGAGCGTTTCGTCGCCACGCGTCGGCCGTCGTCCAAGGTCGGCCGCAAGGCGCCGGGTACGCGCCACGGTTGCAGCATTGTCTGGCGTGACGGTGCCGTCAGGCGCCCCCAAAGCGAGTTCTCGAAACCGACGCGCGCGTAACCGTCCAGGGCCATGGCCGCAGCCGCCGACGAGATCTCGCCCGATCCGAAGGCGCACATCATCCAGGTCATGTCCGGGGTGCTTTCCGCCTCATCGAGAACGCGCAGGAACGGCAACAGCATATGCGCATCGCTTTGCTGATTGGTGCTGTAGCGGCCGAGTACGAACAGGACCGACAGACGGTCGCTAGGGGGACCACTCCGCGCCGAGAGAGCTCAAGCAACCGCTCGAATTCCGCCGCATCGTAGACGATGTGCTGCACGGCCATTTCCTCGCGCCGGCACCAATCATAGAACCGCGCCGCTTCCTGTTCCGCATCGTCCGGCACCAGTTCCTTGATCGCGATGGAAACGGCCTGAGGGCGGACCTTGCGCACCACGTCCATCTGCACGTCGGGGCCGTAGCGCCCGATGGCCTCGGTCGTGACCTGACACACGAAATCGGAAGAGACCTCGCGCGCCACCAGCCCGAGCAAGGCTGAATAGGCGTCCGCATCGAGAAGATGGCGTCCGTCGGCATCGCGAACATGGACATGGGCCGCACTGGCCCCGGCTTCCGCGCAGGCCGCGAGAACTCTCGCCGCCTCCTCGATGGTGACGGGAATTTCGGGATGGTCGGATTTCGTGCGACGCGCGCCGTTGGGCGCGACCATGATCGTCAAAGGCTCAGACACGGCAACCTCGGCAAATTCTGAGGAAGACAAGCGACACATCGATCAACTTGCACCGACCCACAAGGACCGGCCCGAATACTTAGTCGGATTCGGATATGGCGAGGCAAGCCGATGTCCCGCCCGCCGCGGTTCTATTCCGCGACGCCGCGCCGTCCTTTGATCACCTCAAAGAGATGAACGTTCAGACGGTTCGCCTCCGGTTGCGCCGTTTAAAGCCCCTAGCGCCATTGATCGATAATCAGACGCAGTGCCAACGTATCGCGCGTGTGCGGCAACTGGTTCAGAAAACTGGTAAAATAGTCGTCCAATGCATAGCGATCGATTGCATTCTGGAGTACCAGGCCATTCACCAACGCCATGGTGACTGCGATATGGCCTTTGACGAATTCGTACTGCACGACTTCGCCATGGTTCTGTTCCTCTGTATCCATCATCCAGGTGCGCCCCAATGGGCTCACTCCGCTACGTTTCCAATATCACTTTTTACGAACATTGGGTACGGAGTCCCGATCTATTTAATGTCTTAACGGTCCCTCTTAGAAGTGAATTGCGACACATAAGATCACAAATTGCAACTCGTAGACTTGCCAAGCCTCCCGTCACCTAAGGATTGTTCCGCGCGCAAAATCCGCATTCCCCCTGTCGGCAAAAAGAGTTAATCGGGTTTTTTCTTATAGTTAGCAGTATGTTCTCTATGCGCACAACTGATAACATTTATTGCATGCCCAATACACAGACATTTTTCCACTTGGATTCTACGCCATACGAATTAGTTAAATATTCCAAATAGGAATCATTCTTATTATTTTCGTATTTTTCCATCTATATCGACGAATACGACGTAGCGTTATTTTTCTTTGTGACGGTTTCAGGGCCAGCCGCGATATCGTTTTGCTCGCGCGCCACACCGCTGTGCCACCTTGTCGCCTTTGATAAATTTACTGAACGGAATCCCGCCGAAGGACCTCACCTGCTCCAAAGAAAGCATTGGGAGTCGTTTTTCAGGAACTAGCGTAAGGCTCTTCCGGGAAGACCGCACAATCGGGCACATGCACGCATAACGGTGCCAACCCTCGGATGCAGGGATCAGCAAAGCAGGAATCGCGGATAATGTGCGGAGGACGGATCGGGACTGTCAGCACGCTCTGCGCGCCGTTGACGTTCCACCAAGACTCTCAGGGAAGTTTGGTGAGCCCGCAGGGGTTCGAACCCTGGACCTACTGATTAAAAGTCAGTTGCTCTACCAGCTGAGCTACGGGCTCCCGAAGTGCCGGTTTCATAGCAGATTTAGGCACCGGCGCAAGCCTTATACGCATGACACGTCAAACTTGCCCAAGGAATTCCTTTTTCGAGCCGACCTTACTGGCCATCCCCTTCAACGATCAGCGCCATGCCATTGAGCGAACTGGCCGCAATAACCGCCCGCTTACCGTCATCGCGCATGGTCACATCCGCTCCACCCGTTCGCGCCTTGTCGGCGAAAAGGGCCGGATCACGGACCTTCAGCTTCGTGGCTACAAACCGTGGGGACTTCATCTCGCCGAGCGGATAGGCTGCCCCGTAGAGCGCCTCGAACCCTTCAGGCGTCAAAACGTCGAACGAGCCCCGCGCGGTCCGACATTCGATGCCGAAGCCCGTGACCTTCAACTCGCGCACTCCCGTGAACCCTTCGATGAATTCGTGCAGGTCCGCCGGGCGCGGCATCACCAGAACCGTGCCCGCGATGCCCAGCGCGCCGTTTGCATGGCGCTGATAGGCCTCTTTCCAGAAGTTCTCGGGATAACGGTTGCGGCAGGTGAAGAAAGCGACGTCGGGCAGATCGAGATGGGTGGTGAAGGTCAGATCGAAGGCGACCCTGGCATCGCTTCCATCCGGCTGACGGGCAACGCGCTCGAAGGAAAAGGGCGCATAGGTTCTCAGGCCCGCCTTGACGAAGGCCGCACGGTCGGCCTCGGGATCGACGCTGTCGAGAACCAGCATCGACATGCCTTCGCCGCCGACCAGAAAATCGCGATTGTAGGCACCGAAGGAAAAGCTGTCGAAATCCGCCTCTTCCATCCGGTCGGGATCGAAAACGTCCAGCACCTCGATGAAGGCGCCGTCGAGTTGGACCAGGAAATTTCGGGTCCCCCACGGATGTTCGGCAAACGGCATCAGCGTGAAACCGAGCCGGACGTAAGCCTCGCGTGCGGCTTCAAGACCCTTCACCGCATGAACGATATGATCGATCCCACACCGAGCCATCGCAGCCTCCCCCTGCCCACCGTGACGGGCCTCATTTTCCATAGCGGACGTCCCCGAGCCAGCCGCCTTTACGCAGGACCGGCTTCAGCGTCCCCATGATCACGCCGACCCAACCGAACCCGGCCTCATCCGTTTCCTTCGCCAAGTCCTCGTTGTAAAGAAGCGGCATCCACGCCACCAGTTCGCCGCCCGCCAGCTCAGGCTCGTCCTTGCCCGCGGTGCGCGCCAGAACGACGAACCCGCCATCGGGGCTCGGGACGCGCAGAACCACCGTCTGCGTGCCGTCATCGTTCATCTTGGTGGGCGTCGCCTGACCGAAATGCTCACGCGCATCCAGAACGAGCGCGGGCAGCGGCTTCTTCGGCTCCACCGAACAATCCAGGCACTGACAGGAATATTTGAAAGCGGACGCCCCGTCCGTGAAGGTGAGATCGGTCGTTTCGTCGCTCATCGACTGCCCCCGGCATGTTCACAGACAATTTCGCGAACGCGGCCCAAGGGTCAACGTCCCCCGCCTGCGCCGCGAAACCGCGCAAAGATCAGCATCTTGAACACAGATGCGACGACCGGGCGGGACCAATCCGTTCGACTGTCGCCCATCGTTGCGATGACGCAACAGGGTTATCAGACCAACCGGCTCTGCTCGATGGACGCCGCCATGAAGGAGGCGAACAGCGGATGCGGCTCGAAAGGGCGGGATTTAAGCTCCGGATGATACTGCACGCCGATGAACCACGGATGGCCCTCCAGCTCCACCGTTTCCGGCAGAATGCCATCGGGCGAGGTTCCGGCGAACCGCAGACCGCAGGCCTCCAGCCGACCGCGATAGTCCATGTTGACCTCATAGCGGTGACGGTGGCGTTCGGAAATCTCCGTCGCACCGTAGATCTTGGCGATATGGCTTTCGGGCGCAAAGGTCGCCAGATAGGCGCCGAGCCGCATCGTGCCGCCCATGTCGCCGTTGGCAACGCGCTGTTCTAGGGCATTGCCGCGCAGCCATTCCGTCATCAGACCAACGACGGGCTCCCGCGTCGGGCCAAATTCGGTCGAATTCGCCTCCGCGATACCGGCCAGGTTACGGGCAGCTTCCACCACCGCCATCTGCATACCGAAGCAGATGCCGAAATAGGGAACCTTGTGCTCGCGCGCGAACGTCACCGCCGCGATCTTGCCTTCCGAACCGCGCTCGCCGAACCCGCCGGGCACCAGGATGCCGTTGACGTCCTCAAGCCAGGGCGAGGGATCCTCGCGCTCGAAGACCTCCGACTCGATCCATTCCAGGTTGGCCTTGACGTTGTTGGCGATACCACCGTGCATCAACGCCTCGATTAACGACTTGTAAGCGTCCTTCAGCCCCGTGTACTTGCCGACGATGGCAATTGTAACTTCGCCTTCCGGATTGGCGATCGCCTTGGAGATGGCCTCCCAGCGCGACAGGTCCGGCTGAGGTGCCCCGGTAAGACCGAAGGCGGCCAGCACTTCGTCGTCCAGCCCGCTTTCGTGATAGGCGATCGGCACATCGTAGATGGAAGCAACATCGAGCGCGGGAATGACCGCGCTTTCACGCACGTTACAGAAGAGCGACAGCTTGCGCCGTTCGGCCTCGGGAATCGGCCGGTCGCAGCGAACCATCAGGATGTCCGGCTGAATGCCAATGGAGCGCAGCTCCTTGACCGAGTGCTGGGTCGGTTTGGTCTTCAGCTCACCCGCGCTCGGGATATAGGGCATCAACGTGAGGTGGATGTAGATCGCTTCGCCGCGCGGCAGTTCGTTGCCGAGCTGGCGGATCGCCTCGAAGAACGGCAGTCCCTCGATATCACCCACCGTACCGCCAATCTCGCACAGCACGAAGTCGAAATCCTCGTTGCCGTCGAACACGAAGGCCTTGATGGCATCAGTGACATGCGGAATGACCTGGACGGTGCCACCCAGATAGTCGCCCCGCCGCTCGTTGGCGATGATATCGCGATAGATCCGACCGGAAGTGACGTTGTCCTGCTGATTGGCAGGGCGCCCGGTGAAGCGCTCGTAGTGACCGAGATCGAGATCGGTTTCAGCGCCGTCGTCGGTGACGAAACACTCGCCGTGCTGAGTCGGGCTCATCGTGCCCGGATCGACGTTGAGATAAGGGTCCAGCTTGCGAAGACGGACCTTGTAACCCCGAGCCTGAAGGCTCGCCCCAAGGGCCGCAGACGCAAGCCCTTTGCCGAGAGACGACACCACGCCGCCAGTGATGAATATGTACCGCGCCATGGATATAAACCATATCCCTGCGGGCGACGATTCGGCCATCCGTATTACTGCGTTTCGAACAGGAAAGACGTCGCCGAAGATGCGGCCGGACCATAGCGGATCGCCACAGGCGGCGACACCCCCTGCTCACACGAACGAAGGCCGCGAACGACTACCAGTTCGCGGCCCTGATAGAGACTTGAAAGCCCGACTTTACTGAGAGGCGGGAACCTGTGGTCCGCTCGGGGCTGCCGGCTCGGCCGGAGCCTGCGCACAGGAAGCAGGCGCATCCGTCGTTGCCGGGGCATCCGTCGTCACCGGAGCATTGGCGGCGGGCGCATTGGCCGCGGGCGTCTCGGAGGACTGCGGCGGGCTCGCCTGCTTCAGCGAATCGAGAAGCGAGGGATTGCCGTCCTCTCCGGGCGCCGACAAAGGAGCCGGTGCGGGGGCCTGCGTATTGACCTGATCGAGGATCGAGGAAGGCCGCTCACCGTTCTGGGCGAGGATCGTCAGCACGATCGACGTGACAAAGAAGATCGCTGCCAGAATGGCCGTGGCGCGGGTCAGCACGTTCGCCGTGCCCCGGCTGCTCATGAAGCCGCCACCGCCGCCAATGCCCAACGCACCGCCTTCCGAGCGCTGCAGAAGCACGACGAGCACGAGAGCGAGCACAACCATGAGGTGAATAACGATGATGACGGTTTGCATCTTGGATCGGATACCTGATTTCGCGTTGCGCGCCTTCTACACGATCATGCAGCAGCTTTCCACCCTCGCCAGATAGGGAGTTTCAAGCCTTCCGCAAAGCTCCTGCTTCACAAAGCGCGATGGCAGGAGCTTGCGAAAATGTGCGGGATCGAACCTGGACGCGCTCAGTCGGACTGATAAGCGACGATAATGCCGAGGAAATCCGAGGCCTTGAGGCTCGCCCCGCCCACCAGGGCACCGTCGACATTGGCGGCCGCCATCAGCTCACGTGCATTGGCGGGCTTGACCGAGCCGCCGTAAAGAAGACGCATCGCCTCCCCCTCACCCGCAAACCGGCTGATCAGGTCCTTGCGCAACGCCGCATGCACTTCCGCCACATCGTCCGGCGTCGGCGTCAGGCCGGTGCCGATCGCCGAGATCGGCTCGTAGGCGATGACGGTGTTTGCAGCGGTTGTGCCCTCCGGCACGGATTCGGCCAGTTGATCGGCGATCACACTGAGCGCGCGTCCGGCTTTGCGCTCTTCCTCGCTCTCGCCAAGGCAGATGATGGCGACGAGCCCGGCCCGCCAGGCCGCCTCGGCCTTTGCACGGACATCCTCATTGCTCTCACCGTGGTCGGCACGGCGCTCGGAATGGCCGACGATGACGGCCGATGCACCCGCATCGCGCAGCATCTCGGGAGAAATGTCACCGGTATGCGCGCCGGAGACGGCGACATGGCAATTCTGCGCGCCGATGGCCACGGATGTTCCCACCGATGCGACAGCAGCGGTGTAAAGAAGCGGAGCGGGCGGACAGATCATCACGTCGACCCTTGCAGCAAGTGCCGGATCGACTCCGGCCCCCACCGCCGCGATCTCGCCCAATGACTCGCGCAAGCCGTTCATCTTCCAGTTGCCGGCAACCAACGGTTTGATCGACGCACTCATACCGGTCACGTCCTTTCCATAAACGGAATTGCGGATAACACTCGGCGTATTGGCTAGCAGATATCACAAGCATTACAAATCCGCTTCGCTTGCCCGGCGCGTTTCGCCTCACTATTATCTCGGCCAAATCGCAGACCGAACGGCGGGAAACCGCCCAGACAACAGGAATTTTCCATGCTCACTGCCCTGCACAAGCACGCTGGCGACTTCGTCGCGAAGGTCTTCATCGCGCTGCTCGTGCTGAGCTTCGGCATTTGGGGGATCGCCGATATTTTCCGTGGTTTCCGGCAGGACACGCTCGCCAAGGTCGACGATGCGGAAATCTCCACGCGTGCCTTCCAGACCGCCTATTCCCGCGAAGTTCAAAACTTCAGCCAGCGTATCGGCCAGTCTCTGTCGCGCCAGCAGGCCATCAACATGGGATTGCCCGGGCAGGTTCTCGGAAGCCTCGTCGCCGAAGCCGCTTTCGACCATGTCGCAATGAGTCTCAAGGTCGGCATCTCAGACGACGCGCTGGTCAAGCAGATCCACAACAATCCGGCCTTCCAGGACCCAGACGGACGCTTCGATCGCCGTCAGCTGGCGCAGGTGCTCTACAGCAACCAACTCAGCGAAGATCAGTATGTGAAGCAGGCGCGCAAGCTCGCCAAACGGCGCCAGGTCGCAGAAGCCATAACCGGTGAGATGCATCCGCCGGAGACACTGCTGGAAGCCGCCCACCGGTTCCGCTTCGAAGAGCGCACCGTGAACTATGTGACGCTGACGAAAGATTCGATTCCTCCCGTTGCCGATCCTTCGGACAAGGAGATCGAAGCCTATTTCAAGGATCACACGACCGACTACCGCGCCCCCGAATATCGCAAGCTGGAGATTCTCCCCGTCATTCCCGCCAACATCGCCCGGCCGGAAGACGTCAACGATGAGGATGCGCGCGCGGAATACGACGCCGCGCCCAATCGCTTCGGCACCACTGAACAGCGTCACATCCTGCAGATCACCTACACCGACCCCGCCAAGGCGGCAGCCGATGAGGCCAAGCTGAAATCGGGAACGAGCTTCGAAGATCTGATCAAGGAGAAGGGCCTTTCGGAGAGCGACGTGGACCTCAGGCTGATAACCAAGGACAAGCTCGTGGACCCGAAGGTCGCCGATGCCGCCTTCTCCCTCGGAGAGAACGCGGTCAGCGACGTGATCGACGGACAGTTCGGGCTGCGCATCGTCAAGGTGACCGAGATCAAGCCGGCGGCGAACAAGCCGCTTGAGGAGGTCAAGGACGTCCTCAAGAAGGAAATCGCCACCCGGAAGGCGGAAGACGAGGTCTTGTCGATGCACGACGAGATCGAGGATGCGCGCGCCGGCGGTGCGACGCTTGCCGAAATCGCCAAGCGCTTCAGCCTGAAGCTTGAGACGATCGATGCGATCGCGCGTGACGGCACCGCCCCGAACGGCGACAAGGTCACCCTGCCCGACGCGCCGAACAACCTGCTGAGCGAAGCCTTCAGCAGCGAGATCGACGACGAGGCCCCGCCGGTTCAGGTCGGCGGACGCGGTTACCTCTGGTACGACGTGGCCGACATCATGCCCTCGCATGAGCGCAAACTCGAAGAAGTGCGCGAAAAGATCGCGAGCGACTGGAAGGATGCACAGGTTCAGCAGCGTCTTGCGGCCCGTGCAGATGAAATGGCGAAGAAGCTGCGCGCAGGCACCGATTTCACGGACCTTGCCGAAGCTTCGGAGATGGAGTTACAGACATCAGAGCCGTTCTCGCGCGATCGCAACAACAACAAGTTGTCCGCGCAGGCGGTGACGGAAGCCTTTTCCGGAGCGAAAGACACCGTCGCGACCGCCGACGGAGTGGATGGCGGGCGCGTCGTGCTGCAGGTCGTCTCGGTTACCACCCCCGCCTTTTTCGCGGAGTCCGACGTGATGAAGAAGCTCGACAATGAGCTGTCCGACATGCTTCAGACCTCGCTCATTTCGCAGTTTGTCACCGGCGTCCAGGATTCGATCGGTGTCAAAATCAACCAAACTGCGCTGTCGAATGCCATCGGCAGCAGTAATCAGTAACAAGTCCGCGTTGCGTCTGGGGGATGCATGTCTGAACTGAAGGCTCTGATCGCGAAGGCTGCCAACGGCACGCCGCTGACACGCGAAGAAGCCACCACCGCTTTCGACATTCTGATGAGCGGCAATGCCAGACCCTCCCAGATCGGCGGCATTTTGATGGCGTTACGGGTGCGTGGCGAAACGGTGGACGAGATCACCGGCGCCGTCACTTCCATGCGCTCGCGCATGGTACCTGTCACGGCTCCCGAAAGGGCCGTCGACGTCGTGGGAACAGGCGGAGATTCGTCGGGCAGCTACAATATCTCCACCTGCACCGCCTTCGTGGTGACCGGGTGCAATGTGCCCGTCGCCAAGCACGGCAACCGCTCGATATCTTCGAAATCCGGTGCGGCCGATGCCTTGATGGCGCTGGGCGTCAATATCGACCTGACGCCGGAAAAAATCTCCCAGTGCATCACTAAGGCCGGTCTCGGCTTCATGTTCGCACCCGCCCACCACGGCGCGATGAAGCATGTCTGCCCGACGCGCTCCGAACTTGGCACGCGCACAATCTTCAACCTGCTCGGCCCCTTGTCCAACCCGGCAGGCGTCACGCGGCAGATGGTCGGCGTCTTCTCCGAAGAATGGGTGGAGCCGCTGGCACACGTTCTCAACAATCTGGGCTGCGAGCACGCCTGGATCGTCCATGGCTCCGACGGGCTTGACGAAATCACCGTCTGCGGACAGACCAGCGTGGCCGAACTGAAGGACGGCAAGGTCTCGACCTTCACGATCGCACCGGGAGACGTCGGTCTTGAGACCGCATCGCCGGAAGGGCTGAAGGGCGGCGAACCCGCTGAAAACGCCAAGGCCCTTCGCGGTGTGCTCAACGGCGACAAGAACGCCTATCGCGACGCGGTCCTGATGAACGCGGCGGCGGCGCTGATCGTGGCCGGAGCGGCACCGGATCTCGCCCGTGGCGTGGAAATGGCGCGCGAGTCGATTGACGGCGGCGCGGCCCTGGCACGACTGGAAAAACTTGTCTCTATCTCCAATTCCTGAAGTGGCGACCCCACGCATGCGGGATTTTTCATGACCGATGTGCTGAAAAAGATCGAGGCCTACAAGCGCGACGAGATCGCCGCGGCAAAGGTCAGCGTGGGAGAAGCGGAACTTCGCGCAATGGCCGAGGTAGCTCCGCCCGTGCGTGATTTCGAAGGTGCCTTGCGCGCGGCCGTTGCGGCCGGACGCTACAGGCTGATCGCCGAAATCAAGAAGGCAAGCCCGTCTAAGGGGCTCATCCGCCCGGATTTCGATCCCCCCGTCCTCGCCCGCGCCTATGAGGCCGGCGGAGCGACCTGTCTCTCTGTTCTCACCGACACTCCAGCTTTCCAGGGCAAGCCGGAATTCCTGAGGGCGGCGCGCGAAGCCTGCGCCCTGCCCGCCTTGCGCAAGGATTTCCTCTTCGAGCCCTATCAGGTCTACGAGGCTCGCGCCTGGGGAGCCGATTGCATCCTGATCATCCTGGCCGCCGTAAGCGATGCGGAGGCAAAGGCCCTTGAGGATGCTGCGCTCGGGCTCGGCATGTCGGTGCTGCTGGAAGTCCACAACGAGGCGGAGCTTGAGCGCGCGCTGAAACTGCGCTCCCCGCTTCTGGGCATCAACAACCGCAACCTGAAGACCTTCGAGACAAATCTCGAGACCTGCGAACGGCTCGCGCCCATGGTTCCGGACGACAGGTTGATGGTCGGAGAATCGGGCATCTTTACTCCGGCCGACTGCAAACGGCTTTCCGCCGTCGGCATCCGGATCTTCCTTATCGGCGAAAGCCTGATGCGTCAGAACAACGTCGAGGCCGCGACACGCACCCTGCTGGCACGCGACACATCACAAGCGGCGGAATAGGAAAAATGGCCGAAGGCGATCGCCTTCCCCATATCGATGCAACCGGCGCGGCTCATATGGTCGACGTGGCTGCAAAGGACGATACCGCCCGCACTGCAACCGCGATCGGCTCCGTGACCATGAAGCCGGAAACGCTGGAAATGATCCTCACCGGCAACGCCAAGAAGGGCGACGTGATCGCCACCACGCGGATCGCCGGGATCATGGCGGCAAAACGCACGCACGAACTGGTGCCGCTATGCCATCCGCTCGTCCTGACCAAGGTCACCGTCGATATAGAGCCGGACGAAAGCCTGCCGGGTCTAGGCGTTCAGGCGGCCGCCAAGATCACCGGCAAGACCGGCGTGGAAATGGAGGCGTTGACGGCCGCCTCCGTCACCTGCCTGACCATCTACGACATGGCCAAGGCCGTTGACCGCTTCATGGTGCTGTCGGGCATTCAGGTGGTGGCCAAGAGCGGCGGACAATCCGGCGATTGGAAGGCTCCGGGCTGGAGGGGAGAACCGCCCCGACAGGAGCCGCCTGAGCGTAGACGCATGATGAGCCTCATTCCCGTTGACGAAGCGCTGGCGCGCCTGCTTGGCGACGCCGTTCCCACGCATGCTGAAAACGTGCCTCTAGCCGATGCGAGCGGTCGCACGCTCGCCGTGGACCTGGCCGCAACCCGGACACCCAGCCCCCCTTTTCCACCTCCGCAATGGACGGCTATGCGGTGCGCGCCGAGGATCTCGGCACCGTTCCCTGCAAGATGAAAATCATCGGCGAAGCGCCTGCCGGACATGGTTTTTCCGGAACCGTCGGCGCTGGCGAGACCGTTCGCATCTTTACCGGAGCCCCATTGCCGGAGGGCGCCGACACCATCGTCATTCAGGAAAACACCGAACGCACCGAGAATACGGTGCGCATCCTGAAAGGCGTGCAGCGTGGCACTTAATGTGCGTCCGGCCGGGCTCGATTTCAGCGAAGGCGACGTCCTGCTGAAGGCGAGATCCGTGCTCGACTATCGCGTTCTAGCGCTGGCCGCCGCCATGAACCACGGCGAGGTTCCCTTATGCCGCCGCCCGCGCGTTGCGGTGCTTGCGACCGGAGATGAACTGGTGGAGCCGGTAGAGATACCGGGACAGGACCAGATCGTCGCCTCCAACCAGTACGGCATTGCAGCTCTGGCCGAGGCCTGCGGGGCCGAGGTGCAGCGGCTCGGAATTTCGCACGATGACGAGATCGAACTTGCCGGACATGTGCGAGCAGCGCTGGCCTGGCAGGCCGATATTCTGGTGACGCTCGGCGGCGCTTCGGTCGACGATCACGATCTCGTCAAGACCACGCTCAGCAACGAGGGCATGGAGCTTTCCTTCTGGCGCATCGCCATGCGTCCGGGAAAACCGCTGATGGCCTCGTTATTCGCCCCCTTATGCCCCTGCCCTTGAGGCCGGAGCACAGGTTACGGTTCTGCGATTCTAGAACGCGCGCAGCGACCGGGTGAGACAATAAGCGCGACTTGCCTCATTCCACATGCCAGGCCGACACTTTGTAAAGGTATCGCTTTCTGCCCGTTGCGGCGTTGGCGGAAAGCTCTTTCCTTACGGAAGATATCATCAGACAATCCTGCGCGTTTCACCTCGGCCGGATTGTTGTATAAGAGATGCAACTTGTGAGCGGGACAGAGGCTATGGGCCTGTGGCACCCGGGATACGAAGGGCCAGGTGAAACCGGCCCCAGTTTGTCGAGTTGAGCAGGAACGCTCCCTTTCACCGCCCGGCGCCTGACGGCCAGGGCCTTGAGAAATACTGCAGCTTTAGCTGATTGAAGACGTCCAGGATTTCACAATGAATGTCATGACGCGCCCCGAGGACCTCATCGAGCACGCGCCGGCCAATACCTACGTGCAGACGGTGACGGAAGTTACCCATTACACCGGCCGGCTCTTCCGTTTCCGCATGACGCGCCCGGCCGAATTCCGCTTCCGATCCGGTGAATTCATCATGATCGGCCTAATGATCGACGGCAAGCCGATCTTCCGCGCCTATTCGATCGCAAGCCCCGCCTGGGGCGAAGAGCTGGAGTTCTTCTCCATCAAGGTAGCCGACGGTCCGCTGACCTCGCATCTCCAGAACATCAAGGTGGGCGATGCCGTCTTGATGAAGAAGAAGCCCACGGGAACGCTGGTCAACGATGCGCTCATTCCCGGCAAGCGGCTCTACATGTTCGCCACCGGCACCGGCATCGCGCCGTTTGCAAGCCTCATCCGCGAGCCGGAAACCTACGAGAAGTTCGACGAACTGATCCTGACCCATACCTGCCGCGAAGTGGCGGAATTGAAATACGGTCAGGATCTCGTCGAAGAGATCCGCAACGACGAGATGCTTCGGGAGGTGCTCGATCCCTCCAAGCTACGCCACTACACCTCGGTGACGCGGGAAGGCTACCCGTTCCGCGGCCGGATCACCGATCTGATCGAATCCGGCAAGCTCTTCACCGATCTCGGCGTACCCCCTCTCGATCCCGCCACCGACCGCGGCATGATCTGCGGCTCAATGGAGATGCTGAAGGACACCAAGGCGCTTCTGGAAAAGACGGGCCTGACGGAGGGTGCGAACAACCGACCGGCCGAATTCGTCATCGAACGCGCCTTCGCCGGCTGAAGAATCACGTAAGCGAAATTCCGATAGGGCCGGAGCAGAAATGCTTCGGCCTTTTTCGTATAGAGCGGCAGGATCAGGGATCTTCCTCCATCGGAATTTGACCAAAGCCCTTCGTATCGCTTCCTCCTCACCTACCTTCGCCTTCCGACTTAAATCCTTATTTTCACACGTCTTTTTTCCCGCTGTCATCGCGCTCTCCAAATCCGGTGCACGTGTCTTCGACAGACCTCCATCCCTTCGCCAGCAGCGCTCCCGTTTGGTTAACTCGCCCTTAACTATTGCAGAACACATATAGAACGTGTAACGTTCCGTTCGCGTTTTGTACCCAGGCGATGCAGGCGAAAGACCCATGCTGACGCGCAAGCAATACGAACTCTTGATGTTCATTCACGAGCGGCTGAAGGAAACAGGCGTTCCCCCCTCCTTCGACGAGATGAAGGACGCCCTGGACCTGAGGTCGAAGTCGGGCATTCATCGCCTGATCACCGCTCTTGAGGAACGAGGGTTCATCCGGCACCTGCCCAACCGCGCCCGCGCGCTGGAAGTGGTCCGTCTGCCGGATTCCGTCACCCTCGGTTTTGCCGCCCAGCGCGGACGAGGATTTTCGCCGAGCCTCATCGAAGGATCGCTTGGGCGCAGTCCCGAACCCGCCGCACGCAACGCTTCAAGCAATGCGGAAGAGGTCGGAGAAGTTGCGACGGTGCCTGTCATGGGCCGAATCGCCACCGGTGTCCCGATCTCCGCGATCGAGACGCGCAGCCATTCCATTTCCGTCCCGATCGACATGCTCGGCAACGGCAATCACTTCGCCCTGGAAGTTCGCGGTGACTCGATGATCGAGGCCGGCATTCTCGACGGAGACACGGTGCTAATCCGGCGCGGCGACACCGCGGATAACGGCGATATCGTCGTCGCCCTGATCGACGATGAAGAAGCAACACTGAAGCGTCTGCGCCGCAAGGGAGCCTCCATCGCTCTGGAAGCGGCCAATCCCGCCTACGAAACCCGTATTTTCGGGCCGGGCCGGGTGCGCATTCAGGGAAAGCTGTCGGCGCTGTTCCGGCGTTATTAGAGTCGGTAAGCTATTGGGCCTGCCCCTCGGCATATTGGGGCAAGCCTTTATCATTGTATGCCCCATCGCGGTTCGCTGCGATGGGTGTGGAAGAACGAATTTGGATATCCGCGCAGCGATCCGGCAGGATGCAAAGTTATTTGAAAGGCGCGACCATCTAACCGAACACGTCACGATCCGAGTGTTGCGCCGTTTCCGGGTTTGTCATGGAGCGCGTTGCCAGGGTCGGCGGGTGTTTGGTCTGGCTGACGTTATACGGACAAACCCGTCGGCTCGCCGCTCGAGTTGCGCAGACGAAGATTGCCCGGCCTGCGGGGGATCCGAACCGAACCATTTTTCGAAAGTCATCTGCCCTTTCAGGTAAAGGGCGACGGGTCCGCGACTTTCCAAATAGGCCCGATCGAAAACCAGGGCATGGTTTGCACAATCCGGCGGTGCGGCGAGATGGGTAACGATGATATCCGCCCGCACGCAATTCTCAGCGAAGGCTTCCGGACGGTCGACACGGGAGAAGATGAGGGGACGGGGCTCAGGCGATCTTTCGGTTTCCAGAGCCGAGAAGGAGGAACGCGGCTGAGCCCCATGCGGAGCCATGTCTGCGGACTTGTGACGAACAAGAGCTGCCGCCACACGGTGCCGGTCGTCTGCCTCTGACGATGAAGAGGCTAGCGGAGGAATATCCGACAGACGTCGTCGAGATGGGGAAAGCGATGCGCGTGACTTTGTCTGCGTGGACTCTTGAAGTCCTTGAACCGTGGGAGGTAACGGACGTGTGCCGTCACCGTTTTCAGGTGCCTTTTGAAAGACCTTGAAGATGCAGGCGCGCTCATCGCAGCGCATCTCGGCATCTCCCGCCTTGCGTTCGGCCAGGGGAGCGGGATCTCCATCGGCACGCAACCAGATCCCCGCGCTGAAGCGCCCGCCCGGCCCGGTGGAAACGGCCAAGGGCTCGCTTGCCGTGCGCACCGCAACGGTCCGGCCGTCTTCGCTGATCAGAATATCAGGCCGCTCATGCTCGGCACGGCGATGAATGCGGCAACACACGGCAGAAGGCCGAGAACTCGCCAGCGGGTCGTCCACAGGACAAGCCACAGGAGCCCGGCTCCTGCCAGGATTGCCGGCAGATCCCCAATTGCGCCGACAACGCCCTCTCCCGGGGTCCATTGCGCCACCCGGTTGGCGATTTCGAGCATCGTATCGATACCGGCGCCCATGGGAGCGAGGGTCAGCGGGTCCAGACCGAACGGCATGGCGAGAACGCTCACGACGGCAAAGGGCATGATGACGAGGCTCACCACCGGCATCGCCGCCATGCTTGCGATCAGTCCGAGCGGACTGGCACGATAGAAATGGGTCAGGGCAATTGGACCGGTCGCAAGCCCCGCGATCACGGAGGTCATCATCAGTCCTTCGGCCCAGAAGAGAACGAAATGCCCTGTCACCACCAGCCGGGACCGACCAGTTCAGCCGCCTCGATGCGATGGCCGGTCTTTCGCCATTCGAACCAGGCCCGATAGGCCGCCATAAGCGCGATAACCGCCGCAAACGACATCTGAAAGCCGGGCTGAAGCAACGCCTCCGGCGTCATGACCAAAACGACGGTTGCGGCAACCGCCACCGTGCGCATCGTGACGGCGGGCCGTGCAAAGATCATCGCAAGGAAGATCGCAGCCGCCATGATGTAGGCGCGCTGGGTCGCGATCGATGCGCCGGAAATGACGAGATAGGCGCTCGCCGCGACAAGCGCGGCGACTGCGGCCCAACTCCGGATCGGATGGTTCAGGACCAGCCCCGGGCTCAAGGCCGGTCCGGCACGGACAGCGAAGAAGATCGCACCGGCAACCAACGCCATGTGTATCCCCGAAATCGCCAGCACATGCGCAAGCCCGGCGATGCGCAAGTTCTCCTGTGCATCCTCCGACACAGCGCCCCGATCACCGACGATAAGAGCTGCGGCAATCGCTCCGACATCTCCGGGTAGGGTTTCGCGGATGCGCTGTCCGATCCGCCCGCGAAAACCCGAGATTGCGGACTGAAGCTGAAGAAAGAACGGCGGCGGCTGCGCGATCTTAGCGGGCTCCACATAACCGTAGATGAAGCCATAGGCGCCGATCCGGTCGAAATAGGCCGCGCGATCGAAGGCATAGCCGCCGGGAAGCACCTGCCCTTGCGGCGGCGACAGGCGTGCGCGGAAAGTAACGGCCTCGCCCGGTATCGGTTGCGGATCGGCTCGCCCCGTTACGCGGATGCGGAAGGGCATGGCCGCCTCGTCCAGCCGCCCGATCCGCACGGGACGAATCGTGAGGCGATACCCATTGGTCCGAGGTTCCACCTCTTCGACCCAGCCGGTCACGGCGTGGGTGCGTTCCGCGGTCAGGCGCGGCGTCGCAACGCTCCAGGTTCGGAAATTCGCAACACTGAGCCCGGCAACGAAACTGGCCGCGATCAGGATCGCCGCTGCGACCTTGCCCCGGTTTCGTTGGCGAAAGGCAAGAAGCGCCAATCCTATCGCCAAAGGCATCGTCGCCCAGAGCTGAGGCTCGCGCGGAAGTTCGAAATAGGCCCAGATGCCTCCGGCAAAGCACACGACAAGCCAGGCAAAGCCACGGCCGAACTCCAGATCGTGCGCAAACCCGGCCATGAGCGAAAGGCGGGCACGCTGAAACCGCGCCATACACCGGCGATAGAGACCGCCGCGGGCTATTCCGCTCAATTCGCGGGACAAGGGTGCCGACCTGCGTTGCAGCCCGAGACGGCGTTTTAATCCGACCAGCGGGTTCGGACGAAGCTTCGTCACACGCGCGACGACCCGAGCCGTCGGGCGCCCTCGCGCATGCGCCTCCCTTCCCCTGTTACGCTTACCTGTCGCGCGTGCCTGCCATTGCTGCCTGCCGGAGAGAAAACAGGATACGTCCCCTGCCTCTCGCGGCTCTTCTGCCTGCGGCCCCCCTATGCTACACCATCGCCCAGCGCAATGCTGCCAGGCTTGCGCCCGCATGCCGAACCCCGTGGTTTCCGTGCTAGGCGCATCCGGATTAGCCGTCGCGACTTCGCGCGAATAAACGCTCAAGATCAATCGTCTGCAGCCGTTCGTTACCCGCTGACAAGCACCGCCTGCAGAGCGTCAGAGAGATATCGTCACAACCTCATGTCCGAGATCGCCACCCGTTTTGCTCCCTCTCCCACCGGGTTTCTGCATATCGGCGGTGCCCGCACCGCGCTGTTCAACTGGCTTTATGCGCGCGGACGCGGCGGCCGGATGCTGCTGCGCATTGAAGACACCGACCGCGAACGTTCCACGGAACCTGCCATTGCCGCCATTCTGGACGGCCTGAAATGGCTGGGGCTCGATTGGGACGGAGACTGGATTTCCCAGTATGAGCGCGCCGAGCGCCACCGCGAGGTAGCCCGCGAGCTCGTCGCCGCCGGAAAGGCCTATTATTGCTACGCCTCCCAGCAAGAGCTCACCGAGATGCGTGAGAAGGCCCGCGCCGGAGGTCGCCCGCCGCGCTATGACGGACGCTGGCGCGACCGCAACGCCTCGGAAGCCCCCGAAGGCGTCTCCCCGGTCGTGCGCATCAAGGCACCGCTCGACGGCGACACCGTGATCGACGACGAGGTGCAGGGCCGCGTCACCTTCCCCAACAAGGACCTGGACGATTTCATCATCCTGCGTTCCGACGGGAACCCGACCTACATGCTGGCCGTGGTCGTCGACGATCACGACATGGGCGTCACCCACATCATCCGCGGCGACGACCATCTGACCAACGCCGCCCATCAGGCGCTCATCTACAAAGCGATGGGCTGGGACGTGCCGGTGATGTCGCATATTCCGTTGATCCACGGCCCGGACGGAGCCAAGCTCTCCAAGCGCCACGGAGCACTGGGCGTCGATGCCTATCGCGCCATGGGGTATCTGCCGCAGGCCATGCGCAATTATCTCGTCCGCCTCGGCTGGGCCCACGGCGACGACGAGATCATCAGCGATCAGCAGATGCTCGAATGGTTCGACGTGACCAACATCGGCAAGTCGGCCGCGCGGTTCGATTTCGTCAAGCTGGAGGCGCTGAACGGCCAGTACATGCGCGCCACGGACGACGCAGAGCTCCTTGCCACGCTCAAGGCGTTCCTGCCGTACATGGAAGGCGGCCCGGCGATCCTGGGGCGTCTCAACGCCGATCCTGAGATGGACGCGAAGTTGCTGGCAGCCCTGCCGGGGCTGAAAGAGCGCGCCAAGACCCTGGTCGAGCTCGCCGACAGCGCCAGCTATCTCTGGGCCGAGCGTCCGATCACGCCCGATGCGAAGGCGGAGAAGATCCTCGACGAGGCGGGACGCACGGTTCTGAAGGGCGTTCTGGCCAAACTCGAAGCGATTTCGGAGTGGAGCGTTGAGGAAACCGACTCAGCGGTACGCGCCTACACTCAAGAAGCAGAAGTCAAGCTCGGTAAGGTCGCACAGCCGCTCCGGGCGGCTCTGACGGGGCGCACAACGTCCCCCGGCATCTTTGACGTGCTCGTCGTCCTGGGACGCAAAGAATCCTTGAATCGCATCAAGGATCAGGTCTCTAACCTTTCGTAGGACTGGCGCCATTTCTTGAATATCGGATAGAGATCCGGCCATGACCCTGGGGGATGATCCCCCAGGGTCAATCGACACAAACTGCCGTGCTGCTTGTGGCACCGCATCAAATGGGGTAGGCAGACCGCGACAATTTTCCTCCCACCGTTTCTCGGCTTGTCCGTCACATTCCCTGGCACGACGCCTCGGAATGGGAGATCCGGACGTTGGTCTCCTCCAGAAGGGCGTTCTTCATGAGAGATAACAAAGCGACCTTGACTTACGGCAATAACAGCTGGGACTTCGACGTCCAATCAGGGTCGATGGGACCGGATGTGTTGAACATTTCGTCGCTTTATGCGCAGACTGGAATGTTCACATACGATCCCGGCTTCACCTCCACTGCCTCCTGTGAGTCGAAAATCACCTTCATCGACGGCAATGAAGGCACCCTGCTCTATCGCGGCTATCCGATCGAGCAGCTCGCTGAAAACGGCGACTTCCTGGAAACCTGCTACCTGCTTCTCTACGGCGAGCTGCCGACGCAGGCGCAGAAGGATGATTTCGTCAACCGCGTCACCTACCACACGATGATCCACGAACAGATGCTGCGCTTCCTGCCCGGCTTCCGTCGTGACGCTCATCCGATGGCCGTCATGTGCGGCATGGTCGGCGCGCTTTCGGCCTTCTATCACGACTCCACCGACATCTCCGATCCGCATCAGCGCATGGTCGCTTCCCTGCGCATGATCGCGAAGATGCCGACGATCGCGGCCATGGCCTACAAGTACCACATCGGCCAGCCGTTTGTTTATCCGCGCAACGATCTCGACTACGCGGCCAACTTTCTGCACATGTGCTTCTCGGTGCCTTGCGAGGAATACAAGGTGAACCCGGTCCTGGCACGCGCTATGGATCGCATCTTCATCCTCCATGCCGACCATGAGCAGAACGCGTCGACCTCCACGGTGCGTCTGGCCGGTTCCTCGGGTGCCAACCCGTTCGCCTGCATCGCGGCCGGCATCGCCTGCCTGTGGGGCCCGGCGCACGGCGGCGCGAACGAAGCCGCTCTGACGATGCTGTCGGAGATCGGATCGGTCGACAAAATCCCGGAATACATCGCCCGCGCCAAGGACAAGAACGATCCGTTCCGTCTGATGGGCTTCGGTCACCGGGTCTACAAGAACTACGATCCGCGCGCCCGCATCATGCAGAAGACCTGTCACGAGGTGCTGGCCGAGCTCGGCATCAAGGACGATCCGCTGCTGGACGTCGCCCTGGAGCTGGAAAAGATCGCTCTGTCGGACGACTATTTCGTCTCCAAGAAACTCTATCCGAACATCGACTTCTATTCCGGCATCACGCTTCGCGCGCTGGGCTTCCCAACCACGATGTTCACCGTGCTATTCTCGCTGGCGCGTACCGTCGGCTGGATCGCTCAGTGGAAGGAAATGGTGGAAGATCCCTCCCAGAAGATCGGCCGTCCGCGTCAGCTCTACACCGGAGCTTCCTCGCGCGACTATCTGCCGATCGGCCAGCGTCGCTAAGGCTCAACCGGAACAAGCTACGAGAAAGGGCGCCCCTGAGGCGCCCTTTTTGTATTCACGGCAATCCGATCGATCGGAACCTTCTACCGTCCCGCCACATCGCTGACGATGCGCGCGGCCCGCTCGCTCGGTTCCTCACCGTTGTCGAGCAACATCCGCGCCTCGATCTCCTCGAATGCCGTCACCTGCTCAGCGCGCGCCGGGGTATCGGCCAGAAGATCGGACAACAGGGGAATCAACCGGTCCGGGCAGACTTCCTCGTCCAGGAATTCGGGCATGACATTGCGCCCCAGAATGATATTGGGCAGCACCATCGAACTGGTTTTGACGATGGGAAAGAACCGGTGGATCTGCTTCAGGCGCCGGTAGAACCAATCGAGCTTGTAGCAGACCGCAATCGGCACCGCCGCGATGGCGAGTTCCAGGGTCACCGTCCCGAAGGCTGCGAGGGCCGCACGGGCACGCCGGAAGGCGGCGAACTTCTCGCTCTCGCCCGTCACGACCGTTACCGGCACGGACCAATCGGCGACATCGGCACGCACCCGCTCTTCCAGATGCGGCACGGTCGGCAACAGGATCTCCAGATCGGGAACCGACTTCGCCAACCTCTCGACGGTTTTCCTGAAAGGCAGGAGTAACCGGCCGACCTCGCTCGATCGGCTTCCGGGCAAGACCAGCAGAACCGGCGGTTCCTTTCTCTCCTTCTCGCGCTCTTCGCGCGCCGGCCGCAATTCGTCGATCCGCGGATGCCCCACATAGCTGCACGGAGGACCGCCGAGGCGCTTGTGAACCTCAGGTTCGAACGGCAGGATCCCGAGGAGATGATCCACATAGGCCGCCATTCGCCGCGCCCGCCCGGGCCGCCATGCCCACACGGAGGGAGAGACGTAGTCCACAATAGGGATATGTGGAGCCGCCTTGCGCACCCGCTTGGCAACCGCATGGGTGAAATCCGGGCTGTCGATGATCACCAGAACGTCGGGGTTGGCGGCGACTGCGGCGTCAACTGCCTGGTGCACGCGCCGGATAATGGTCGGCAGGCGCCCCAGGACAGCGCTCAAGCCCATCACGGCGATGTCTGACAGGGGGAAGATGCTCTCCATCCCCTCCGCTTGCATGCCGGGCCCTGCGGTCCCCGAAAACTCCACGTGAGTGTGTCGCTCCTTGAGCGCACGCATCAGCCGCGCACCGAGCTGATCGCCGGACTCCTCACCCACGACCATAAAGACGCGGAACGGCTTCTCGTCGGTTTTCTTATTCATCGCGCGCCCCGACATCGTCTGTCTCACGCTCATCGAAACCGTATATGAACAGGCCATGCCGATCCGCAATCTCGATCGTTTCCGCCCGGCTCGCCATCAGCACCCGACCGGCATCGACCACGATGCCCGCAAGGCCGAGTTCAGCCGCATGCTGGACCGTATTCGGACCGACCGAGGGAAGGTCGACACGCAGGTCTTGACCGGGCTTCACGCATTTTACCAGAACGCCCGCCTGCCCCTTCCAGCGAACGCGCCCCACATGCTTGAGATCGAGACAGCGGCGCAACATGCCGTCCGTACCTTCCGCGGCCTCGGCCGCGATAACGTGCCCGTTTACGGCAACGGCGGCCTGTCCGATATCAAGTTTTCCAAGGGTACGTGCCGCTATCTTGGCAATCTCGAGGTCACGCCGTGCATTTTCGTCCGGAGCATGGCGACCGACAGGACCGGGAGTTGCAAGGAGAGAAGGCGCGATCTCATGGGCACCGATCACCCGGAAGCCCTCTTCCTCGAACAACGCGATCACGGCTTTGAGCAATCCGTCATCGCCCTTGCGCAAGGCTTCGAGAATACGGGGCAATCGGCACATCGTACCGAGGTCGCCGAGGATCGACTTGAAGTCGGGACGCTGGGTGATGCCGCCGATCAGCACGACATCTCGCACGCCGTTGCGCTTCAGGGCCTTCGCCAGCTTGCCGATTTCGCCCCAGTCGAACCAAAGCGCCGGAGAGCCATCCTCGATGGCCTTATCGGCTTCGCCCTTAATGCCGACGGCCAGCGGCAAGAGCCCTGCCTCTCCGGCCGCGGCGATAACCTCCACGGGCAGCAGCCCGTTGCCGCAAATGACGGCCAGACGTTCCGCCGTGTGGGTTTCGGTTTTATCCGACATTGCCGCCCCCGCCCCAGCGGCCGAACCGCGTTCTATTCGCCCCCGACACTCGGCGTGCAGATGCGCCGGTCGCCAGTTGCAAGAACGAAATCCGCAACCTGTTGCACCAACGGCGCATCCGGATGGGCCTCCTTCACGCTTTGTGCGCGATCCTGCAGCGTCCCGGTCTCGCTTTCGAACAGGTCGCGATAGGCCGCACGAAGCGCGTGAATATCTTCACGCGGGAAGCCGCGCCTCTTCAGCCCGACGAGATTGAGCCCGCTCAGGCGCGCCCTGTTGCCCATCACGATGCCGAAGGGAATGAGATCGTTCTCGAGCCCGGCCAGCCCGCCGATAAAGGAGTGCGCACCGACGCGCGTAAACTGGATGACAGCCGAACCGCCGCCCATGATCACGAAGTCGCCCATGGAGACATGGCCGGCGATCATCACGTTGTTCGACAGGACGATATCGGACCCCAGCAGGCAGTCATGGCCCACATGGGAGTTGGCGAGAAACGCACAACGATCGCCGACAACAGTGCGGCCGCCACCGCCCTCAGTACCGGCATTCATCGTCACGCCTTCGCGGATGATGCAATCGCTGCCGACGTCGAGCGTCACCTTTTCGCCGCGATACTTCAGATCCTGAGCCTGATGCCCGATGGACGCGAAGGGAAAGATGACCGTTCGCGCGCCGATGCAGGTATCTCCCGCAATAACGACATGCGACTTCAGTTCACCGCCGTCCCCGAGAACCACTTGGGGTCCAACATGGCAAAACGGCCCAACACTGACGCCCTCCCCGATTTCCGCACCATCTTCGACAATCGCGGAAGGGTGGATCTTGTTCATTTCAGGCTCACTCGTTTACCAGCATGGCGCTGACCTCAGCCTCGGCGACCTTGCCGCCGTCGACTTTCGCAACACAGGCGAACTTCCAGATATTGCCGCGGTTGCGGACCTTCTGGACATGGATTTCCACGCGATCGCCGGGCACCACGGGTTTGCGGAACTTGGCGTTGTCTATCGTCATGAAATAGACGAGCGCGGGCGAACCGTCATCATCGCCACCAGAATGGACGCACAACGCCCCGGCCGTCTGCGCCATCGCTTCGATCAGCAACACGCCAGGCATGACCGGATGTCCCGGGAAGTGCCCCAGGAAATGTGGTTCGTTGATCGTCACGTTCTTGATGCCGATACAGGAATTATCCCCGTCCATCTCGATGATCTTGTCGACCATCAGGAATGGATACCGATGCGGCAACAATTTGAGAACGCGCAGAATGTCCGCGCTACCCAATTCCGTCTGCTGCTGTTCTTCGCTCATCGTCTCGCTCGTCGGTCCCGTTTCTCACCCCGCACAGGTCTCAGGCGTTTGATCCGCCCTTCCCGGCTCCCTTCCCGCTCTTGTCCGCACCGCCCTTTTCAGCCAGGTGTTGTAACGCGGTCATCTCGCGGAACCACTGTCGCACCGGCTTTGCCGGTACGCCACCATATCGCGCGCCCGCAGGAACGTCGTCATGCACGACGCTGACGGCCGCGATCTGCGCCCCCATGCCGATCGTGACATGTCCGTTGATACCGGTCTGGCCACCGATCACCACATAGTCGCCCAGTGTGGCGCTGCCGGAAATCCCGACCTGCGAAACCAGAACACAGTGTCGGCCGACGACGACGTTGTGACCGATCTGGACCTGATTGTCGATCTTTGTGCCTTCGCCAACGACCGTATCGCGATTGGCACCGCGATCGATGGTGGTGTTGGCCCCGATCTCCACATCGTCCTGGATCACGACGCGCCCGATCTGCGGCACCTTCAGATGCCCTTCAAGCCCCATCGCGAAACCAAAGCCGTCCTGACCGATGCAAACGCCGGGATGCACGGTCACCCGGTTGCCAATCAACGTGTGCTGAATATTTGCGTTCAGCCCAATCGAGCAGTCGCGCCCGATGCAGCACCCGGCCGCCACGACCGCGCCCGCCCCGACGACGGTCCCGTTTCCGATCTCCACCCTCGGGCCGATGACGGCACCGCCTTCGACACGGACACCGGGCTCAAGCACGGCGCTGGGATCAACGATCGCCCGCGGGTCGACGCCTTCTCCGGTCTCGAACGCCCCCTCCGGTTGCATCGCAGCCGTATAGAGATGCGCCATGACCTTCGCGAGCGCCCGATAGGGATCGCGGGTCAAAAGAGGGATGACGCCTTCCGGCACACGGGAGAGGTATTTCTTCGCCACAAGGCAGGCGACGGCCTGCGTCGTTTCCAACTGGCTTGCGTAGTGCGGATTATCGAGAAAGACCAGCGAGCCTTCATGTGCCGCATCCAGCGGAGAGACGCCGGTGATAAGGGTCGACGCGTCACCGTGCACGACCTCTGCCTCGGCCCAAGCGGCAATCTGGCTGACCAATACGGGCGCCGGAGCCGGGAAAAAGACCGGATCATTCATAGAAGTTGTCCAAAAAGCTGAACGGCCGTCACCCTGTTGAGCGACGGCCGATCCAAACGTTGCGATGCGGCAGCTCAGAAGCGCGTGCCGCCACCGATACGGAAGACCTGTGTCTGGTCCGCGTCGTTCTTCATAACCGGCACGGCGAAGTCGGCACGCAGCGGACCGAAGGGCGACTTCCACAGGATGCCGAAGCCGACCGAGACGCGCAGATCGAAGTCCTCGGAGGCGAGTTCGCCGGCCTTGTCCTTCAGATCGGAATCGATGCCCCACAGGGAGCCGACATCGGTGAAGATCGCACCGGACAGACCGAACTCCTCCGGTATACCAGGAAACGGGAACTGGGCTTCCGCTGTCGCGGCGAAGTAGTAGGTACCGCCAAGCGCTTCGTCATCGTCGTTCGCCATGTCACGCGGGCCGATACCGGAGTTCTCGAAGCCGCGGATCGTCTCGCCACCGATGAAGAACTGATCGGTGAACTGCAGGCGCTTGCCGATACCGACGACATCACCAGCCGACCCCTTCAGCATGCCGACCAGGCCCCAGTCGGGAACCAGTTCACGGTAGTACCGGCCTTCAACCGTGGTCTGCAGGTACTCGGCATCACCGCCGACACCGGCGAATTCCTGCTGGAACTTCGCATAGATGCCGTCACGTGGATTGTTGTTGTCATCCAGCGTGTTGTAGACGAGCGAATAGCCGACCAGAGACGTCAGGCGATTGCCTTCCGCATCCAGCAGCACCTGCGAGGCGTCGTCTGCCAGATCGGAGATCTTGGTCTCGTAGATCTTGTAGAAGAGGTTCAGCTTCAGCTCGTCGCCGCGCAGCGGCAGACCGAAGCCGAAACCAGCACCCGTCTGACGTTGGGTGTAGTCGCGAACCGAGTTGTCTTCATAGACGTGCTGGTAGGCTTCCAGGTACAGCGAGATCCGACGACCCAGGAAATACGGCTCAGTGAAGTTGAAGTCGTAGGTATGCGTGTCCGTACCGCCGCCGACGGCGACGCGCACATACTGACCGCGACCAAGAAAATTCTTCTCGGTCAACGAGATATCGCCGATCACGCCATCGGACGTGGAGTAGCCGATACCGAAGGACACTTCACCCGTGGACTGCTCTTCCACGTCGGCATTGACGATCACCCGGTCCGGCGCGCTGCCGCGCTCGGACGTGATCTTCACGTCCTTGAAGTACTGGAGGTTCTTCAACCGGCGCTCAGCCTTGTCGAGCAAAACGCGGTTGTAGGCGTCACCCTCAGCGATATCGAATTCACGCCGGATGACATACTCACGGGTGCGATCGTTGCCGCGGATGTTGATCCGCTCGATGTAAACCCGCGGGCCTTCCTCGATATTGTAGGTCAGAGAGATCGTGTGGTTCTCGTAGTTACGATCACCGCGCGGACGAACCTGAGCAAAGGCGTAGCCGCGGTTGGCGGCTTCGACCGTGAGATCCTCAAGCGTCTTCTCGACGTCTTCGGAGTTGTAGGTGTCACCGGGGTGCGTGCGCACATACGACTTCAGGCTGTCCGAGTTCACGCCCTGCAGCGAGGAGACCACGTCCACATCGCCGAAGATGTACTCGTCACCCTCTTCCACCGTGAGCGTCACATAGAAGACGTTCTGCTCGCGATCGAGATCGGCGACGGCGGAAACGATCCGGAAGTCGGCATAGCCGTGCTTGTAATAGAAGCGGCGCAGTAGCTCCTTGTCGGCGTTCAGACGGTCCGGGTCATAGATGTCCGTCGTGCGCAGCCAGCTCAGGAAGCCGCTCTGGCGCGTACGGATCACGTCGCGCAGACGACCATCGGAGAAATTCTTGTTGCCGATGAAGGTGATGCGCTCAACACCGGTCTTGGTTCCTTCCTTGATCTCGAAGACCAGATCGGCACGGTTGTCCTTGCGATCGATGATCTTCGGGTCGACGGTCGCGCGAAAGCGGCCGGAACGGCGATAAGCTTCAAGAATGCGTTGCACGTCCGACTGGATCCGGGCACGAGTCAGAACGGAGCGCGAGTTGGACTGAATGACGCCCTTGAGCGCCTCGTCCGTCAGCTTCTTGTTACCTTCAAAAGAAATGCGGCTGATGATCGGGTTCTCTTTGACCGTCACGACCAGGTTCGCCCCCTGGCGCGCAACGTCCACATCCGCGAACAGCCCGGTGGCAAACAATGCCTTGATCGATTCGTCGATGTCGGCCGGACCGTAGGCACGCCCCGGCTTGATCGTCACATAGGAACGAACCGTCTCGTCCTCAATGCGCGTGTTGCAGCGCACCACGATCGCGTTAGCTACAGCCGCCTCCGCAGATACAACCAGATTACCAACGCCACCCGGCATCAACGAAAAAGCGCTCAGAAGAGCCAAAGTGAGAACCGATGCCCGGAACAGCTTGCTGAGAATGCGCATAGAGAAGCTATGCCTTTTTTCTTTAGAATTCCCCGGAGCGAACGCACGCGCAGTGCCGATCAGCGCTAGTCGTTTTACAGGCTTTGGAAAGCAACGCAACCACTTAGCGAGCCACAACCGAAATTCGCGGTGAGCGTTGCCTCCGCGCCACGCCGAATCGGCTGCCAAGCCATTCATCCCCCGAAGTCAGCCACTCACGAGACGCCTCACATCGTTGAAGATCGCGAAAATCATCAATATGAAGATCAGCGCGAGCCCGATCTTGAAGCCAAAGTCTTGAACACGCTCGGGCAACGGCCGTCCGAAGGTCGCCTCATAGGCGTAGAACAGCAAGTGCCCGCCATCGAGCATCGGAATCGGCATCAGATTGATGACCCCGATACTGACCGACAGAACCGCCGCCAGATTCAGAAGAGCCGCAAGACCGAGTGTGGCGACTTGTCCCGATACCTGGGCGACCCGAATCGGCCCGCCGAGCTGATCCGCGGATTCCCGCCCAGCGAAGATACCGCCGATATACATGCCCGTGCGCGCGACAACGGACCAGGTTTCCTTGGCCCCCTCACCTATGGCCTGCACCGGATTGTAGGTGACCGTATAGCGATCGTCCGGCCGGGTGTCCTGCTGCAGGCCGAGTAAGCCGACCTTCTGCACGTTGCCGAACTGATCCCTCATCTCGCGCAGCTTCGGCGTCGCGACGAGATTGATGAGCCTCCCGTCACGCTCGACCGCGATCTTAAGCTTGATGCCCGCGCTGAGCGTCACGATCTGCTGAATATCCGCAAAGCTGGAGATCTTGTCGCCGTCGATGGAGACGATCACGTCGCCCGGCTGAAAGCCGGCTTCGGCGGCCACGCTGCTCTCCTGCACCTTGTCGACACGCGGCACGGTATCGGTACGCCCGTAAATCGAGAAGAGCGCGGCGAAGATCACAATCGCCAGAATGAAATTGGCAAACGGCCCGGCCGCGACGACGGCGGCGCGCTGGGCAATGGATTTGGCGTAGAAGCTGCCTTTCCGCTCTTCTTCGCTCATCCGGCTCACCGCTTCGCGATCGGGCATCGAGGCGGCATTGTCGTCGCCGGCGAACTTGACGTAGCCGCCGAGAGGAATCAGCGTGAGCTTCCAGCGCGTACCGTAGCGATCGTTGAACCCCGCCAGTTCGCGGCCGAAACCGACCGAAAAGGCAGCGACCTTCACTCCGCAAAGGCGCGCGACGAGGAAGTGGCCGAGTTCATGAAAGAACACGACGATCGTCAGCACGAAAATAAACGGAACGATATATCCCCAGACCAACAAGCCGATATCTGTCAGTATAGCCATTCACCCTAACCGTTCTTCTTCACGTTCAACTCCGTAACACGGGAAGGTTACCGATTTCGATGCTGATTTGGGAGTTTTCGCGGAGAGCGCACACTCGCCCCTCACAACGGCGCGAATGAGGCAAGATCAACGACTGCCACCGGCAGCGGCCCGCGTGCCGGTCGCAAGGTTTTCGATGGCCTGTCGGGAAAGCCGGCGTCCGACGGCATCAAGCGCGAGCGTCACCTCCAGAGTATCGGGTTCGATGAGATCGCCGGAACGGTCCGCCGCTTCGATGGTTTGTTCCGAGATCGAAACGATATCCGTGAAGCCGATACGCTGCGACAGAAATGCAGCAACGGCAATCTCGTCGGCCGCGTTGAGCAGGACAGGAGCGCCCTTCCCCTTCGCCAGAGCCGCCCGCGCCAAGCCAAGCGCCGGGAACCGGTCAACATCCGGCTTTTCGAAGGTCAATGTACCCATGTTGGCCAGATCGAGCCGGGCGGCCAGAACCTGGATGCGATTCGGCCATGCCAGACAATGCGCGATCGGCGTACGCATGTCGGGCGCGCCCAACTGCGCCAGCAAGGAGCCATCGCAATACTGCACGAGACCGTGAACCGTCGACTGCGGATGGACGAGAACGTCGATCCGATCCGCGGGCAGAGGAAACAGATGGAAGGCCTCGATCAGCTCAAAGCCCTTGTTCATCATCGAGGCGGAGTCGATCGTGATCCGCGCACCCATCTGCCAATTGGGATGACGAAGGGCTACTTCCGGCGTCGCGGCAGCGATCTCGGCCTTGCTCCATGTGCGGAACGGCCCTCCCGAGGCGGTGAGGATCACCTTCTCCACGCGCCCCGCATTGTCAGCCTCGAAAACCTGGAAGAGTGCATTGTGCTCGGAATCGACGGGCAGGATCGTCGCCTTGTGGCGCTTCGCCTCTGCCATGACGAGCTTGCCCGCGCACACCAGCGATTCCTTGTTGGCAAGCGCGATCGCCCGCCCCTGTCGAACCGCGGCAAGCGTCGGCGCCAGACCAGCCGCACCCACGATTGCCGCGACGACCATGTCCGCCGGCATGGCCGCGGCTTCCACGACCGCCACCTCACCCGCGGCAACTTCGATGTCCGTTCCGGAGAGCGTCTCGCGCAACGCGGCAAGATATGTGGGATCAGCCACCACGGCCCGTTTGGCGCCCAGGCTTCGCGCCTGTTCGGCCAGCCGATCGACATTCCGATTCGCAACAAGCGCCACCACTTCGAAGGCGTCTAGATGCCGCGAGATCAGATCGACGGTACTGCAACCGATCGACCCCGTCGAACCAAGCACGACCAGACGAAGCGGCTCGTCACGCCGCTCAAGTGGAGCCTTCAGACTTTCGGACAATTCTCTGTTCCCGTTTCAGCTTCGTCGCAGAACCTTGCGGCGTCATGCACGATGGCTGCGGCACTTTCAAAGCAGGGCAAGGCCAAGCGAAGGATTGCTTCCGCCACTGGCAATCAGCCCCACGATATAGGCAGCGATCGCAGCGGCCACCAAACCGTCGGCCCGGTCCATGATACCACCGTGGCCGGGAATGAGGGTGCCGGAATCCTTGACCCCGAAATGGCGCTTGAGCGCCGATTCCGCGAGATCGCCCAGTTGTGAGGCGATGGAGAACACGACGGCAACGATGCAGATCGTGACCGGCGTTCCGATTCCGCTGACCAGCGAGACCGCACAGCCCGCCACCCCGCCGCCGATCAGGCCGCCGATGGCTCCCGACCAGGTCTTCTTGGGAGAAACGGCCGGCCATAGCTTGCGCCCGCCGATCACCTTGCCCGCGAAATAGGCCGCGATATCCGTTGCCCAGGTCAGCGCCAAAATGACGGCGACGGCCCACAATCCGTTCTCTCCGAGCCGCAGCTCGGTCAACGCGACCATCGGCAGCCCTGCATAGAGTACACCAAGCGCACTCCACGGCGGAGGCCCCGACAGGACGGAAAGCATCCCGACGACGATCACCGTGTCGATGACGATCATCACCGCATAGAAATTGGTCGACCACCACACCGCACCGGCGGCTGCAGCCAATCCGAACCCCGCGAACACGGCCACAAAATCGACGGATCGCGTGATGCGCACCCATTCATTGAGGATAAGCAGTGCGGCCGCCAGAAGGACCAGATGGAACAGGGCCCCGCCATACCACACGACAAACAGGAAGACCGGCGCCAGAATGACCGACGACAGCACCCGCATGAATAAGTTGGAATGCCCCTTCGGGGCTTCCAGTGCGTTGGCAGGCGTCCCCTTCCAGCTCATGTCGCTGCCTGCGAGGAAACGCGGCCGAACCGGCGGTCGCGCTTGGCGAATGCCGCCAGAGCGCGATCGAACGCCTCTTCATCGTAGTCCGGCCACAGCGCGGTCTCGAAATAGAATTCCGAATAGGCCGCCTGCCAAAGCAGGAAATTGGAAAGCCGCTGCTCACCGCTGGTGCGGATGATCAGGTCCGGATCGGGGATATCGAAGGTGTAGAGGCGTTCGCTGATCGTATCGCAGTCGATCGACTTCGGATCGAGCCGCCCTGCGGCTGCGTCTTCGGCGAGCTTTTGCGCCGCGGCCACCAGTTCCTGACGTCCGCCATAGTTGAACGCGACAACCAGCGTCAGTTTCGTGTTGTCGCAGGTCAGATGCTCCGCCTCTTCCAGAAGCGCGCGAATGTCGCTCGCCAATCCCTCACGCGCGCCGATCACGCGGACCCGGACGCCGTTCTTGTGCAGGTTGGCAAGATCCGTTCGCACGAAACGGCGCAACAGACCCAACAGATAGGACACCTCGGTCGCCGGGCGGGACCAGTTCTCGGACGAAAAGCTGAAAACCGTCAGGATCTCGACGCCGATCTCTATGCTGCGGCGAACGATACGGCGAATGACATCCGCACCACGACGGTGACCTTCCGTGCGCGGCAAGCCGCGCGCGGCAGCCCACCGCCCGTTTCCATCCATGATGATCGCGACATGACGCGGCGTACAACCTTCTTCCGGTTGCTGCTCCGCGGCCAGATCACTCGCATCTGCGCTTGCACTCATGTCGGTTCAGCCGTTTATTCGCCGCTCACGGCGTCAGACCTGGGAGATTTCCTTTTCCTTCCGCTCCACCACGGAATCAATCTCGGTGATCATCTCGTCGGTAAGCTTTTGCACGGCATTGGAGGAAGTGCGCTGCTCGTCCTGACTGATTTCTCCGTCCTTCTCGAGCTCCTTGAGCATTTCCATGCCGTCCCGGCGCACGTGCCGGATTGCGACGCGCGCCTGCTCGGCATATTTATGCGCAACTTTGGCAAGTTCCTGGCGACGTTCCTCGTTCAGCTCCGGAATCGGCAAACGCAGGTTGGTGCCGTCGATCACCGGGTTGAGACCCAGGCTGGAATTTCGGATCGCCTTTTCAACGGCGGCGACCATGCTCTTGTCCCAGACCTGAACGGAGACCATCCGCGGCTCGGGAACGGAAACCGTCGCGACCTGATTGATCGGCATCTGCTGACCGTAAGCTTCGACGGTGATCGCCTCCAACATGCTGGAAGACGCGCGGCCGGTACGCAAGCCGGCAAGGTCCGTTTTCAATACGGAAATAGCACCGTCCATGCGGCGCTTGAGATCTTTCATGTCGAGATGAGCGTCTGCCATCATTTCCTCTCGTACATTTTCGCCGGCCCGCCTCGCGTGCTGAAACACGAAACCACCTGTCTCCAGCCGACCGCTATCACCGTCGGACGAAACCGGCCCGTCCTGCAACCGTTCGTCCCGGTGACATATTCTCCACCGGCGCGGTCAGGCCGCGGTCGCGCAGACCGAAGTACTCTAGTCGCTAACGATCGTAGCCCGTCCCTTGCCGCGCAGAACGTCGACGAGAGCGCCGGGAGTGTGAATCGAGAACACGATTACCGGAATAGCATTGTCGCGAGCAAGGGCTATCGCCGCGGCATCCATGACGTTGAGGTCCTTGGCCAACACATCCTGATGGGTCAGATGATCAAAACGCTTGGCATTCGGATATTTCTTGGGATCGGCGGAATAGATCCCATCCACATTCGTGGCCTTGAGAAGAGCGTCGCATTCCATTTCCGCGGCACGAAGTGCGGCACCCGAATCGGTCGTAAAGAACGGGTTGCCCGTTCCGCCGACGAAGACCAGGACCTCACCCGCGGCGAAGCGGTCATCTGCCGCACGCTGCGTAAAAGTCTCGCAGATGCTCGGCATCTGGACGGCGGAAAAGACGCGCGCCTTGATCCTCTGCCCGCGCAGCGCATCGGCCAGCGCCAGGCCGTTCATGACGGTGCCGAGCATACCCATGTGATCGCCGGTCGTGCGCGATGCGCCCTTGGCAGCAACCTGCACGCCGCGAAAGATGTTGCCGCCGCCGACGACCAGCCCGATACGCGCACCCAGCCGCACCGCATCGGCGATATCGCCGACGATCCGTGCCACCACATCGGAATCGATGCCGAATCCCTGAGCCCCCATGAGCGCTTCGCCGGAAAGTTTGATCAGGACGCGCCGCCAGCGCAGATCATCGGACATTGTTGTTTTCCTTCAGTCAGCCGTGGAGCGCGACCGATCGCAGATAGAAGAAGGGCGTCGGATCGCTCCGACGCCCAAAAGGCTTTAGTTTCCAAAGGTCGCCGCCGCGACCTCGGCGGCGAAGTCCATCTCTTCCTTCTCGATGCCTTCGCCAAGGGCGAAGCGAACGAAGGAAGTGATCTTGACGTCCGTGCCAAGCTCGCCGGCCAGCGCCACAACGGCGGCTTCCACGGTCTTGTCCGGATCGATCACGAAGGGCTGCTTCAGAAGCGTCGACTCTTCGTAGAACTTGCGCATCCGGCCTTCCACCATCTTCTCGACTATGTTGTCCGGCTTGCCGGACTCGCGGGCCTGATAGGCGTAGACGTGACGCTCACGCACGACAACGTCCGGATCCAGCTCGTCGGCGTTCAGAGCCAACGGGTTGGTCGCGGCGATGTGCATGGCAACGTGGCGGCCGAAGGCGAACAGCTTTTCAGCGTCGCCGGTCGACTCCAGACCGACGAGCACGCCGATCTTGCCGATGTCGTCAGCGGCAGCGTTGTGCATGTAGGTGGCGACGACGCCGTTGTTGACCGAAACGGTCGCGGCACGGCGCAGCGTCATGTTCTCGCCGATGGTGGCGATCAGATCCTTGAGCGTCGCCTCGATCGTCTCCGACTTGCCCGGGAACGTGCTCGCGGCCAGCTTCTCGACATCGCCGTCGACATCTAGAGCCGCCTTGGAAACGCCGGCGACAAAGGACTGGAAGTTCTCGTTGCGGGCGACGAAGTCGGTCTCGGAGTTCACCTCGACGACAGACGCCTTGTTTCCGTCCGCAGCAACGCCCACGAACCCTTCCGCGGCGACGCGGCCGGCCTTCTTAGCGGCCTTGGCGAGACCCTTGGTGTGCAGCCAGTCGACCGCGGCTTCCATGCCGCCACCGTTCTCGCTGAGTGCGTTCTTGCAGTCCATCATGCCGGCTCCAGTCTTTTCGCGGAGCTCTTTCACCATCGCAGCGGTAATGATCATCAGTGCCTCTCGTGATGCTGAGAACCCCGACCGGTCACCACCGAGCGGGGATCATACGTGAAACGACGGCCGCACAGCGGACCTTCCGCAGGCGGCCAACGTCCTGTCATTTATCGTGCCGCGCTCGAGCGCGGCGTCGAACGCTCAGGCTTACTCGCCCGCGTTCGTACCCTCGGCCTCTGCAGCAGGAGCGACCTCTTCGACCACAGCAGCGATCTCTTCAACCGCTTCGCTCTCCAGCGCAGGCTCCTCGACAACTTCCTCGGCAGCGCCGAGATCCATGCCCATGGCACCCTGCGCGCGGGCGATACCGTCGATGGCAGCGCGCGAGATCAGGTCGCAGTAAAGCTGGATGGCGCGACCGGCGTCATCGTTGCCCGGGACGGGATAGGTGATGCCCTGGGGGGCGCAGTTGGAATCGAGGATCGCGACAACCGGGATACCCAGACGGCGGGCTTCCTGAATGGCGATGGCTTCGCGGTTCGTGTCGATCACGAAGATAAGGTCGGGGATGCCGCCCATATCCTTGATACCGCCGAGGTTACGCTCCAGCTTGTCGCGCTCGCGGTCCATGAAGAGCCGCTCTTTCTTGGTGAGCTGCGCGGTGACCTGCTCGCTGGCGAGCATGTCCTCAAGCTTGCGCAGACGCTGGATCGCACCGGAGATCGTCTTCCAGTTGGTCAGCATGCCGCCGAGCCAGCGGGCGTTGACGAAGTACTGCGCGGACTTGCGCGCGGCATCCGCAACCGGCTCCTGCGCCTGACGCTTGGTGCCCACGATGAGCACGCGGCCGCCGGCGGCAACCGTGTCGGACACGGCCTTCAGCGCCTGGTGCATCAGCGGCACCGTCTGCGACAGGTCGATGATGTGGACATTATTGCGAATGCCGAAGAGGTAATCGCCCATCTTCGGGTTCCAACGGTGCTTCTGGTGGCCGAAATGCACGCCGGCTTCCAGCAGCTGGCGCATGGTAAAATCAGGCAAAACCATGCCTTGTAACTCCGTTTTTCCGGTTAGCTTCCGCGAAGCGGTAACGGGCGGACCCGATCACCGGATGGACTGTGGCGCATATGCGCCGCCCTGCTCCGCGTGTGGAATGGGCGCCTTATAGTGCGGGCGCGGGACCGTTTCAAGGCATCAATGGCGAGAACCGAAAGGAAGTCGAGCCTCACCGCCGGGAGGGCTGGATCCGGTTTCGTCAAATATGACATGAGAGCCGTATCGGGCGCACGCCCGGCTATGCCATCTCCACCTGAATCACGCCCTGCACTGCCTTAAGCGCACTCGCGACCTGCGGCGAGATCTGATAGCGGCCGGGAAGCTGGACCTCGACCTCTCGCGCGCCATCCTCCAGCAGACAGACGACGGAGACTTCGCTGTCGCCGCGATGGCTGAGGTGACGGCGAAGACTTTCCACCGGTGTGCTGTCGCGCAGGAAGATCTTGAGGCTCTTGTGGATCCGGTTGGCGACCGCCTCCAGCGGATCCACATTCTGGATCCGCACGCCGACCCCCTCCTCCTTCACTTCCGCCGCCACGATCAGGACGACGGATTTCCCGACTTCCAGAAGATCTCGGAACTGCACCAGGGCCTCGGAAAAAAGGATCGCCTCATATTGGCCGGTCGGATCGGAGACGCGCACGATTCCCATCTTGTTGCCGGACTTGGTCTTGCGCTCCTGCTTGGCCGTGATGGTACCGGCAAGACGACCGGCAGCCACCCCACGCTTCACCGAGGCTTCGAAGCTGGCCCACATCTGCACCCGCATCCGGTCCAGAACGCCCCGGTATTCATCCAGCGGATGGGCAGAAAGATAGAACCCGACGGCAGCAAGCTCGCGCGCCAGCTTCTCCTCCGGCAGCCACGGCTCGACGCGGTTGAGACGCAACAGCTCCGGCTCGCCCATACCAAAAATATCGCCCTGGCCGGAAGTGGCGTTCTCTTCCGCACGCTGCGCCTCGCCCATGATCCGGTCGATACCGGCCGTGAGCTTCGCCCGGTTCTTGTCCAGACAATCGAAGGTGCCGGCGGCGATCAGGTTTTCCAAAGTGCGCTTGTTGATCTGCTTGGGGCTGATGCGGCGGGCGAAATCACCGATATCGCTGAACGGCCCGCCCTCGTTGCGGACCTCCTCGATATGTTCGATCACATGGCTGCCGACGCCCTTGATAGCCGCCAGCGAATAGATGATCGCGCCGTCCTGAACATCGAAATAGTGGCAAGAAAGATTGATGTTGGGCGAGACCACCTTGATGCCCATACGCTGCGCCTCCCGGCGGAAGTCGTTGAGCTTCTCCGAGTTGCCCATGTCGAGGGTCATCAGCGCGGCAAAGAACTCAACCGGATGGTTCGCCTTCATCCAGGCCGTCTGGTAGGCGACCAGCGCGTATGCGGCGGCATGCGACTTGTTGAAGCCGTAGTTGGCGAACTTCGCGACCAGATCGAAGATCGTCTTGGCCTGCGCGCCATCCACGCCGTTCTTTTTCGCGCCGTCCACGAAGCGGGAGCGCTGGACCTCCATTTCCGCGGCAATCTTTTTACCCATGGCGCGCCGGAGCAGATCAGCGTCGCCGAGCGAGTAGCCGGCGAGGATCTGCGCCAACTGCATCACCTGCTCCTGGTAGATGATGATGCCGTAGGTTTCCTTGAGGATCGGCTCCAGCTTGGGGTGGAGGTAGTCTGGCTCCTCCTCGCCGTGCTTGCGGCGGTTGTAGGTGGGGATATTGTCCATCGGGCCCGGACGATAGAGCGCCACGAGCGCGACGATGTCCTCGAAGCGGTCAGGCTGCATGCCCGCGATGGACCGACGCATACCCGCACTTTCAAGCTGGAACACGCCGACCGTCTCGGTATTGACCAGCAGCTTGTAGGTCGCGGGATCATCGAGCGGAATGGTGGACAGATCCACCTCGATGCCGCGCCGTGCGATCAGCTTCACGCCGGTGGAGAGCACCGTCAGCGTCTTCAGTCCGAGGAAGTCGAACTTGATGAGGCCCGTCTTTTCCACCCACTTCATGTTGAACTGGGTGACGGGCATATTGGAACGGAGATCGCGGTACAGCGGGACGAGCTGTTCCAGCGGCCGATCACCGATGACCACGCCAGCGGCGTGGGTCGATGCATGGCGATAAAGACCCTCGAGCTTCTGGCCGATGTTCAGCAGCTTGTCGACGATCTCCTCTTCGTCCGCCGCCTGGCGCAGGCGCGGCTCTTCCTCGATCGCCTGTTTCAGCGTCACCGGATTGGCCGGGTTCTGCGGCACCAGCTTACACAGCCGGTCGACCTGGCCATAGGGCATCTGCAGCACGCGGCCGACGTCGCGCAAGACGACGCGCGCCTGCAACGTACCGAAGGTGATGATCTGCGCCACCTGCCCACGCCCGTACTTGCGCTGCACGTAGCGGATCACCTCTTCGCGGCGATCCTGACAGAAGTCGACGTCAAAGTCCGGCATCGACACACGTTCAGGGTTCAGGAATCGCTCGAACAGCAGGTTGAACCGAAGAGGATCAAGGTCGGTGATGGTCAGCGACCACGCAACAAGGGAACTAGCGCCCGAACCACGTCCCGGCCCCACCGGAATGCCATGCGCCTTCGCCCACTTGATGAAGTTCGCAACGATCAGGAAGTAGCCGGGAAACTTCATGCTCGTGATAATGTTGAGCTCGAAGGCGAGGCGATCGTCATAGTCCTGACGGCTGTGGCCGGCCGAAAGACCGTGCGCGGCGAGGCGCCGTTCCAGGCCCTTGTGCGCCTGACGGATCAGCTCCGCAGCCTCGGCCTTTTCCGCTTCTTCCGGATCTGAATCGGCACCGGCGAACCGCGGCAGCAACGGCTTACGCTTGGGCACGCACACATGGCACCGGCGCGCAATCTCGATGGTACTTTCGGTTGCCTCGGGAAGATCGGCGAAAAGCTCGACCATTTCCGCCCGCGACTTGAAATAGTGCTCCGGCGTGAGATGGCGCCGGTCTTCCTCAATAATGACCCGGCCTTCCGCGATGCAGCTCAAGACATCATGGGCCTCGTAGTCGTCGCGCTTGGGGAAGAACGCCTCGTTGGTCGCAACAAGAGGCAGCCCCTCCTCATAGGCATAGTCGACGAAAAGCCCTTCGCACTGGCGCTCCTCGGTCATGCCGTGGCGCTGCAGCTCCATGTAGAGCCGGTCGCCGAACATGTCCTTCATCCGGCTCAGGCGCGTGCGCGCGACACCTTCCTGGCCTGCAAGGATCGCCCGCCCCACGGGTCCGCCAACCCCGCCCGTCAGCGCAATCAGCCCATTGGAATGGGAGGCCAGCAGCTCCGCGGGCACATTCGGGCGCACCCCGTTCTCGGTATCGATGTAGGAATGGCTGACGAGTTCGACGAGATGCGCATATCCCTCATCATTCGCCGACAGCAGAATGACTTCCGGATAGGTGTCGCCCGGCTTGCGATGGTCGCCATCATCGCCCCAATCGACGGCAAGCTGACAGCCGATGATGGGCTGCATGCCCACACCGAAAGTCTTTTCGGAGAATTCCAGCGCGCCGAAGAGATTGCCGGTATCGGTGATCGCCAGCGCGGGCTGCTCATCGGCTTTCGCAAGCTTGATCAGCTTCGGAATCGGCAACGCCCCTTCAAGGAGCGAAAACGCCGAGTGAACGCGCAGGTGAACGAAGCCGACATCGGCCATAAAGCAAACCTCCGGAACAGGCAGGATCTATCGATCCAATGCCGCCATAAGGCGGAGATTCGGTACTGCCGCTCAAAGACCGGCCGCGGCCATCGAAAAGAAGACAGAAGGCGATGCACGCCCTTCCGTTCTCCCTGCAATTTCGCGGCGGATCGAAACCATTACATAAAGGCCAAAGCCGCGCGGTCGGGAACCTGAGCATCACGCCCGATCTTCGGCCCCATCCCGGACATTCGACCGATCCCGCTCACTCAAGCGCAGGCAAGACCGGAGGCAGTGCTAATCCGCACCCAGTTTTCCGCGTCCCACCCGCCATGTCGAGCACAAGAGCACAAGCTCTGCCCGCTATGCACAAGCGCACCCGCGGGAATCGAGAAACTGTGCGAACAAAAATCAACTGAGCTGTGACAACACATCGGCCCACATGTTCAGAGAGAGGCCGAACAGGACAAGAACACCGAAAGCGGTTGTATCGCGAGCAAATTGAAGCATCTGTCTCTCCACACGATATTCACTATATGTTAACATATAGTTCTATTTATGTTCGTCCTGCAAGATTTTTGTCGCCTCCGCAATTTAGGAAAAATATGCAGGTGAATCAGTCGTTAACGCACGGCGCGATTTGACCGAACATTTTATGCCCGGTCATTTCTCACAAGGAACCGCCCGAGCCGGGCGTCGCTTACCACAGCCCTGCAGGATCACGCGACCCGGTGCGCGCGGAGCGAGCCGGTTACAGCTCCACCACCTTGCCCTTGGAAAGGATAATGCGGCGATCCATCTGCGCGGCCAGATCCAGATTGTGCGTGGCAAACAGTGCCGCCAGACCGCTGGCGCGCACGAGACCGGTCAACACCTCGAAAACATAAGACGCGGTCTCGGGATCGAGATTGCCGGTCGGTTCGTCCGCCAGAAGGATGCGCGGTGCATTGGCCACGGCGCGCGCGATAGCCACGCGCTGCTGTTCGCCGCCCGACAATTCGGACGGACGATGATCGACCCGCTCCTCCAGCTTCATGTACTTGAGAAGTTGCATCGCCCGACTGTTGGCTTCCCGCTTGCTGAGACCGCGGATCATCTGTGGCATGGCGATGTTCTCTACCGCCGTGAATTCCGGCAATAGGTGGTGGAACTGGTAGACGAACCCGATATCGAGACGGCGGATACGGGTGCGCGCCTCATCCGACAGCTTGCTGCAGGCGCGACCGTCGACATAGATCTCGCCCGCATCCGGACGGTCGAGCAGGCCGGCTATGTGCAGCAGGGTCGACTTGCCCGCGCCCGACGGCGCTACCAGAGCCACGGTTTCGCCAGGGCGAAGCGTGAAGTTGGCGCCCGACAGAATGTCCAGCGCGCGATCCCCCTCCTTGTAGCGACGATCGACGTCGACAAGCGAGAGCACGGCGGTTTCCTGGGCCGATTGGGTGGAAGCGGATGCAGTCATTCGAAACGCAGAGCCTCCACCGGATCGAGCCGGGCAGCGCGCCAGGCGGGATAGAGAGTCGCCAGGAAGGACAGCACGAGCGCCATCAGGACGACGGAGAACGTCTCGCCCGCATTCATGTCGGCAGGCATCTTGGACAGGAAGTAGAGTTCCGGCGAGAACAGTTCGGTGCGCGTCAGCCAGGATATGAACTGGCGGATGCTTTCGATGTTCAGGCACACGACATAGCCGAGCAGCAGCCCCGCCAAAGTCCCGAACGTGCCGATGCTCGCCCCCATGATCATGAAGACGCGGAGGATGGAGCCGCGCGTTGCGCCCATTGTTCGCAGGATGGCGATATCCCGGGACTTGTCCTTCACCAGCATGGTGAGGCCGGAAATTATGTTCAAAGCCGCGACGATCACAATCAATGTCAGGATCAGGAACATGACGTTCCGCTCCACCTCCAGCGCAGAGAAGAAGGTCGTGTTGCGCTGTCGCCAGTCCGTGACGAAGGCCGATTGTCCCGCAGCCTCCTCGATCTTGTGGCTCATCCCCGCGATCGCATCCGGGTCGTTCAGGAAGACGTCGATCGCCGTCGCCTGCCCTTCCTTGTTGAAATAGAGCTGGGCCTCGGGGAACGGCAGAAAGGCGATGGTGCTGTCATATTCCGACATGCCGATCTCGAAGATCGCCACCACCTTGTAGCCCTTGATGCGTGGGGTCACGCCCATCGGCGTCACGCTACCGCGCGGGCTCACCAGAGTGACCGTATCGCCGACCACAACGCCGAGCGAGCGGGCCATGCGGGATCCGATGGCGATACCGCCCGCCTTGTCGAAGTTGTCGAGGTTCCCGGCGACGAGCTTGCCGGAGACGAGCGGCAGGCGGTCGAGATCGTATTTCGTGACACCGCGCACCAGCGCCCCGAAGGCGCCGGCGGGACCGGAAACAAGCCCCTGCCCTTCCACAAACGGCATGGCAAAGCGCACGCCTGGCATGCTTTCAATCCGCGAGGCGACGGCGTCGTAATCATCGAGCGGGCTGTCGATCGGCTGCACCAGAAGGTGACCGTTGATGCCGAGGATCTTAGAGATCAGCTCGCCGCGAAACCCGTTCATCACCGCCATCACGATGATCAGCATCGCAACGCCGAGCATGATGCCGATGAAGGAGAACCCGGCAATGATGGAAATGAAGGTCTCGCGCCGACGCGCGCGCAGGTAGCGCCCGGCCAGCACCCATTCGAAGGCCGCAAAAGGCCTTGTCCCGCTCGGCTCGGTGGCCGCGTTCATACCTTGCTCCCGTCTGACGGGGGTCCATTAGACGAACCCGTCTCATGGAATCACCTTCTGCGGCATCAAGTTGACCGATTTAGGACGGCGGCCGCGATGGTCCACGGAAAAGAAGCTCAAGCCTTTCAGGCCGCCAGGCGATTGAGGGCGGCCTCGATGGTCAGGCTCTCGCGTTCGCCGGTGGCGCGACGCTTGAGTTCGACCTCACCGCTCGCCAGTCCGCGCGGACCGACCACGAACTGCCACGGCAGGCCAATCAGATCCATCGTCGCGAACTTCGCGCCCGCACGCCCGTCCATATCGTCGTAGAGGACTTCGACGACCGCCCGGGTCAGCTTCTCGTAGATATCGGCACACGCCGCATCGGTTACCGCATCGCCGGACTTCAGATTGATCAACCCGACCTGGAACGGCGCGACAGCATCCGGCCAGATGATACCGGCATCATCATGGCAGGCCTCGATGATGCCGCCGGCAAGCCGCGAGACGCCGATGCCGTAGGAGCCCATGTGAACCGGGATCTCATTACCGTCGGCAAGCACGACCTTGGCGCCCATCGGTTCGGAATACTTGGTGCCGAAATAGAAGATGTGCCCGACCTCGATACCGCGGGCGGTCACCTGCTTGTCTTCGGGGATCTCCGCAAACGCCGCCTCGTCGTGCATCTCGTCGGTCGCCGCGTAGGCCCGCGTCCAGGTATCGACGATAGGCGTCAGATCCTGGCTGAAATCCGTGTCCTCGCCAGGCACTTCCAGATCCAGCACATCCTTGTGGCAGAAGACCTGGCTTTCGCCGGTGGAGGCCAGAATGATGAACTCGTGGCTCATGTCGCCACCGATGGGGCCGGTATCGGCACGCATCGGGATCGCCTTCAGCCCCATGCGGGCATAAGTGCGCAGATAGGCCACGAACATGCGGTTATAGGCGTGACGCGCCGCTTCCTTGTCCGTGTCAAAGGAATAGGCGTCCTTCATCAGGAACTCGCGGCCGCGCATGACGCCGAAACGAGGGCGCCGCTCGTCGCGGAACTTCCACTGCATGTGATAGAGATTGAGCGGCAGATCCTTGTAGGAACGCACGTAGGCGCGGAAGATGTCGGTGACCATCTCCTCGTTCGTCGGCCCGTAGAGCATCTCGCGCTCGTGGCGATCCTGAATGCGCAGCATCTCCGCGCCGTAGGCGTCATAGCGGCCGCTTTCGCGCCACAGGTCGGCCGACTGGATCGTCGGCATCAGAATTTCCACGGCACCGGCGCGGTCCTGCTCCTCGCGCACGATCTGCTCGATCTTGCGCAGCACCCGGTGTCCGAGCGGCAGCCACGAATAGATGCCAGCCGACTGCTGACGGATCATACCGGCGCGCAGCATCAGCCGGTGGGAGACGATCTCCGCCTCGCGGGGAGCCTCCTTGAGGATGGGCAGGAAAAACTTGGAAAGACGCATCGTGGAGCTCTTCGTTCCGGGTTGCTGCGCGGGGCAGTTTGGCGGGCAGTCAAACCGCATGACCGTTCAAAACACAAGCCCCACCGACCATAAACCGCCTGCGATTTCCCCCGCCTGTCGTACTTCCCCTATCGGGCCGATTTGCCGCCTCATAAATGATCAAGAAAAGTTATGCACTAATTTTAAGCAGAGGTCGCACAAATAGGTGACAGACGTGCGACAGTCGCGTATTCGACATTAAGGGTCTCCCCTAGAGGGAGTAGTTCACAATGAGGCATCGTGGTCTGAGTCTTGGGAGGAAGAGCCCTCAGGCGCACAGAAAGGATCCAAAAGATCCCGAAGTAACAGCCGTGCTCGGAACTGAGAAAATACCGGGTTCCGGTGGCTTGAGAATTTTTGGACGCAGAACTTAAACAAGCAAGGCTTTGGCCTTGCTTGTTTTTTATGGTTTTGTTTGGTCACATTGATTGAGAAATCGTTGCCGCGCCGATATCCGGGCCGTCAGGGCGGCTCGAACGCACCGACCGGCGGATTGACGCACTTCGAGATCGCCAACACCCGTTATCAGCCATATCGTGATTTTCAGCGGAAACCTCGGACGGAGTCTGAGCGCGGGCACACAGGCGGCGGAACATGGGCACCCCCACCCCACCGTCATTCCCCGACTTTGTCCGGAGGAGCCAGCAATTTCAGGATAGGCTGACCGCGCAGGATTGCCCGGACAAAGCCGGGCGAATAGGACATGTTCGCTCAGCTATAGCTTTCGGAGGTAAAGCCGACAGGGATCGGAATATCGTCGAGTGTCAGGCCGGAAAAGGTGATGACCCAGTAGACGCAGCCGGTCACGAGCGCGGCGACGACGGTCGTCGCGATCACTTTGCGCAGCATGAGCGGACGGCTCGGCGCGCCGGGCATCGAACCCGGCTCGATCTCATCGCCCGCCTCCTCCTGGCTTCTCACCCCGAAAGGCAAGACCGCAAACAGCGTCACCCACCAGACAACGAAATAGATCGCGAGCCACGCCACGAATCCCATCGACCGTCCCTCCCCGTCCGGTTTCCGGCTATGCCTGTTCCAGTTCGGTCAGCGTGCCGAGGAAATCCTTCGGGTGCAGGAAGAGAACCGGCTTGCCGTGGGCGCCGATCCTGGGCTCCCCGTCTCCCAGAACCCGCGCGCCCTTGGCCTTCAGTTCGTCGCGCGCGGCGATGATGTCATCGACCTCGTAGCAGACGTGATGAATGCCGCCGCTGGGGTTCTTTTCGAGGAACTTGGAGATCGGAGAGTTCTCTCCGAGAGGCTCGAGAAGCTCGATCTTGGTGTTCGGCAACTCGATGAACACGGTCGTGACACCGTGATTGGGCTGCGGCGCCGTCTGGGAGACATGGGCTCCCAACGTATCGCGATAGATGGCAGTCGCGGCCTCGGTATCGGAAACAGCGATGGCGACGTGATTCAGACGTCCGATCATTTTCGAATACTCTCCCAACTCATTCGAATTTCCCGAAATCCGGGACAGACGCCCTCTCCCGTCCTGCACCCGAACGATCCCGACCCTAACGTCAGACGGAGATCGGCGCGACAGGAAAACGAACGGCCCTCCTCCCGGGAAACGGCGCTCGTATCAATCGATCACGCTGACAAGGATCTTGCATACGGGCTTTTTGCCCCAGCGCTGCAGAACGGCAGCGCGTGCAGCCCGGCGCGCAGCTTCGCGCACCAATTCCGGGTCGCGGCGGCGTTTGCGCGGAATGCTCTCCACCGCCTCTTCGATCGCGTCGACGACGACGTCCTCGCCCTCCGCGTCCTCGTCCGGCAACCCCAGAACGGAAGCCTCGGGATAGACTTCCTCGTCGAAAAACGGCTTGACGCCGTCCATGTAGCCGAGCTCGGCGGCCACATCGAGCGTGCGTTTTCATTGCCCGGTCGATCACCACCACGTCGCGGTCGCATTCCTCCGCCGCAATTGCAACAGCCTTCAGCCGCGCCACGTTGGAGGCAAAGGTGGTGACCGCCACGCGATGCTTGGCACCGCGGATGATCTCCACCAGAGACGCGGCCACATCTGCCTCGCTGGGGCTCACGCCGTCGCGCACCGCATTGGTGGAATCGCTCACCAGCGCCAGAACGCCTTCCACGCCGATCTGACCAAGCCGCTTCAGATCAATCGGCTTGCCGATACCCGGCTGCGGATCGATCTTCCAGTCGCCGGAGTGCAGCACCGTTCCCAGTTCCGTGCGGATGGCAAGCGACGTCGGCTCGGGGATGGAATGCAACATCGCAATGAGTTCGATATCGAAGGGACCGATCTCGAACCGATCGCCCTGCTCCACGACATTGACCGGAATGTCGAGCCCGCCATAGCCGTAGACCTTCGCCTTGAGAAGCCTGGCGGTAAACGGCGTCATGTAGAGCGGCGCTTCCAGGCGCGGCCACAGGTCCATCAGCGCGCCGTAATGGTCTTCGTGCACATGCGTGATGACGATACCGGCGAGGTTCTTGCGCTCGGCTTCGATGAAACGGATGTCGGGAAAGACGAGGTCTACGCCCGGCAGATCGGGACCGGCGAAGCTCACGCCGCAATTCGACCATCAGCCATGTGCGCGACTTGGCCGGGCCGAACCCGTAGAGCGCCATGTTCATGCCGATTTCGCCGACGTCGCCCAGCGGACAGAACACCAGTTCGGCAGTATCGGTCATGTGCTCTCCTCGTCTCGACCGGCGGAGTTTCCGAAAAACAAGTCCCCGGCGGAAATCGTCATTGTGCCCGAACCTGTTTCCAGCAAAAGCCGGCCATATTCGTCCAGGGCTCTGAAAATGCCGCTGATATCGTGGTCCGGCAGGCGCACTGTTACCGGAGCACCGATGCCAACGCAACGTTTCAACCAAACCGCCCTGATGGCGGAAAAACCTTCGCCGCCCCGCCATTCCTCAAGACGCGAGGCGAGCGCTGCGGCAAGACGGCTAAAAAGATCGTCAGGCGTCACCCGATATCCCAGCGAGGCGAGATCAATGGTCGCGTATCTCGCGGCTTCCAGGTGATGGTTGCAATTGACCCCGAATCCGGCTGCCACGACGAGACGCCCGTCCGTCATCGTATCCGACTCAAGCAAAATGCCGGAGATCTTGGCCCCTTCGACCAGGAGATCGTTGGGCCATTTGATCGACACAAGTCCGATCCGCCCGGTTAAGGCCTCCACCGCATCGGCAAGTGCTACGCAACACACCATGGGCAGATCGCCCAGCCGCTCCGGCTCGCAAGGGTCGGCGAGCAGCAGGGACGCATAGAGGTTCCCCTTCTCCGAAACCCAGGTGTGCTCCCGACGCCCGCGCCCGGCCGTCTGACGGTCGGCGGTGATCCACAGCCCGCCGGGTTCACCCGACCGGGCAGCATTCAACGCCTCCGCGTTCGTCGATCCGACGCTCTGTTCGTGTCTGCGCCTGTATCCGGGCGCCACAGCGATCGTCTCCGCCCTGACCGGCAATGTACCCTCAGAAAAAGGTCTTGGCGGCCGTACCGGCGGCCCCGACAAGCGGGCCGGCAATGGCAACGAAGAAGATGACAAATATACCGGCAAGGCCCAGCACGACCTTCAATTCACTCGGCATCGGAACGAACCCGGTAACCGGCTCATCGAAATACATGATCTTGACGATGCGCAGATAATAGAAGGCGCTGACCACGCTGGTCAGAACACCGATCACGGCAAGCGTGTAGAACTCCGCTTCAACCGCGGCGAGGAACACGTAGAACTTGCCGAAGAAGCCCGCCAACGGCGGAATGCCCGCAAGCGAGAACATCAGCATCGCCAGCAGGAACGCCATCATCGGATTGGTGCGCGACAGGCCCGCGAGATCGGAGATCTCTTCGACCATGCCTTCCTTGCGGCGCATGGCCAGGATGCAGGCGAACGTCCCAAGCGTCATCGCAAGATAGATCGACATGTAGACGATGACACCGCGCACGCCTGCCTGGCTGCCCGCCACGAGGCCGACGAGCGCATAGCCCATGTGACCGATCGAGGAATAGGCCATCAGGCGCTTGATGTTCTTCTGTCCGATCGCAGCGAAGGCACCGAGCGCCATGGACGCGATGGAAACGAAGACGATGACCTGCTGCCATTCCAGAACCACCGGCTCGAACGCGGTGATGACGACGCGGGTGATCATCGCCATGGCCGCAATCTTCGGCGCGGCGGCGAAATAGGCGGTGACCGGGGTCGGAGCGCCCTCGTAGACGTCCGGTGTCCACATGTGGAAGGGAACGGCCGAGATCTTGAATACCATGCCCGCCAGCATGAAGACGAGACCGAAGGTCAGCCCAAGCGAGCTGCCGTCACGAGCTAGCGTTTCGGCGATCGCGACAAAGCTCGTCTGCCCGGTAAAACCGTAGACCAGCGACATCCCGTAGAGCAGCATGCCCGACGAAAGAGCGCCAAGGACGAAGTATTTCAGACCCGCTTCGGTGGAGCGCACGGAATCCCGGTTGATCGACGCCACCACGTAGAGCGACAAGCTCATCAGCTCCAGGCCGAGATAGACCGCGATCAGATCGGTCGCGGAGATCATCAGCATCATGCCCAGCGTGCCGAGAACGATCAGAACCGGGTATTCGAAGCGTTCGAACTTCTCCGCCCGTCCATAGGCGACCGACATGGCAATGGCAAGACCGGAGCCGATCAGGGTCAATATCTTCACGTAGCGCGCAAAGGCGTTCTGCACGAACGCGCCGCCGAAGCTTGCCCCATCCACCGGCATGAACAGCAGAACGATCACGGCAAGGGCGATGAGCGCCGCCGACATACCGGTCACCGCAGGGGTGGCCCGTTCGCCGCCGAAGGCGCCGATCATCAACAGGACAAGGGCACCGACGGCCAGGAATATCTCCGGAAGAGCCGACATCAGATCGGGCAAGAGAGTTAGCTCAGGCTGCATCGCGGGTCTGCTCTACTGCACCACGATCAGCGCGGCGGTCTTCTGGGCCGTCTCAATCGCTGCGTGGTAGTTGGTGATCAGATGATCGACCGAAGCGGCCGTCACGTTAAGGATCGGTGCCGGATACAAGCCGAACAGGATCGTCAGCGCGATCAGCGGCACCAGAATGACCTTTTCGCGGGTCGAGAGATCGAGGATGGACTTCAGGCTCTCCTTCTCAAGTGATCCGAAGATCACCCGACGATAGAGGTAGAGCGCATAGACGGCGGAGAAGATCAGGCCCAGCGCCGCCGTGGTCGCGACCCAGGTATTCGTCTCGAACGCCCCCATCAGCGTCAGAAATTCGCCGATGAAGCCCGACGTGCCGGGCAGGCCGACATTGGCCATGGTGAAGATCATAAAGGCCATCGCATACCAGGGCATGCGGTTGACCAGCCCGCCATAGGCCGAAATCTCGCGGGTGTGCATCCGGTCGTAGATGACGCCCACGCACAGGAACAATGCCGCCGAAACGATGCCGTGGGACAGCATCTGGAAGATGCCGCCCTGCACGCCCTGCGCGGTCATGGTGAAGATGCCCATCGTCACGTAGCCCATATGGGCGACCGAGGAATAGGCGATCAGCTTCTTCATGTCCTCTTGGGCAAACGCCACCAACGATGTGTAGACGATTGCGACCACCGAGAGGATGAAGACGAAGGACGCGAAATATTCCGAGGCGACCGGGAACATTGGCAACGAGAAGCGCAGGAAGCCGTAGCCGCCCATCTTCAGCAGGATACCCGCCAGGATGACCGACCCCCCCGTCGGCGCCTCGACGTGCGCGTCGGGAAGCCAGGTGTGAACCGGCCACATCGGCATCTTCACCGCAAACGAGGCGAAGAACGCGATCCATAGCCAGAATTGCATCTCGGGCGAGAACGGATGGTTCATCAGAACCTGAATGTCCGTCGTCTCCGCATCCCAGTACATCGCCAGGATCGCAACCAGCATCAGGAGCGAGCCGGTCAGCGTGTAGAGGAAGAACTTGAAGCTCGCATAGACGCGCCGCTTGCCGCCCCACACGCCGATGATCAGGAACATCGGGATCAGCCCGCCTTCGAAGAAGACGTAGAAGACCAGCAGATCGAGCGCGCAGAAGACGCCGATCATCAGGGCTTCCAGAACCAGGAAGGCGACCATATATTCCTTCACGCGGACCTGGACGGCATTCCAGCTCGCCAGGATGCAGAAGGGCATGAGGAAGGTGGTGAGGATGACGAACAGCATCGAGATGCCGTCCACACCCATCTTGTAGCCGATCTTGCCGTCGAGCCACTCGACGCTTTCCACCATCTGGAAGCCGGGGTTCGAAGGATCGAAGCCCACCCAGATGAACAGTGAGACGAGGAAGGTGAAGCCCGTCGTCAACAGCGCCACCATGCGCATGTTGTTCTTGGCGCTGTCGTCCTGCCCCTGAACGACAAGCGCGAACAGCGCACCGACGAACGGCAGAACCGTTACGATTGAAAGCAGAGGCCAGTCGTTCATTAGTGAGCTCCCCCGCCCACGAACATGCTCCAGGTAACGAGTAACGCAACGCCGATCAGCATGGCGAAGGCATAGTGATAGATGTAGCCGGTCTGCAACCGCACCACGCGCGCGGTGACGTCCTGCACCAGGGTCGAAACCCCGTCCGGCCCGAAGCCGTCGATGATGGTGCCGTCCCCCCGCTTCCACAGCAGCCTGCCAAGCTTCATGGTCGGACGAACGAACAGGAAATCGTAGAGTTCGTCGAAATACCACTTGTTGAGCAGGAACTTGTAGAGCCCCTCGTGGCGTGCGGCGAGCCGCTTCGGCGCATCCGGCACCTTGATGTAGAAGTACCAGGCGACCACGAGACCGATCGTCATCATGACGAAGGGCGACCACTTCACCCAGGCCAGAACGTGGTGCATCTCCTCCAGCACATGATTTTCGGAAGACACGAACAGTGCGATCTTCCAGGACCCGCCATAACCGTGCCCGACGAAGGAGCCGGAGAAGACCAGGCCCGCAGCCAGAGCGCCGAGCGCCAGAACCATCAGCGGCACGGTCATCACCGGGGGCGATTCATGGATGTGCTTCATCACGTCGACCGAGGCCCGCGGCTTGCCGTGAAACGTCAGGAAGATGAGACGCCAGGAATAGAAGGACGTCAGCAGCGCGGCGATCACCGTCATCCAGAAGGCATACTGGGCAAAAGGATTCTCACCGACGAAAGCCGCCTCAATGATCGCATCTTTGGAGAAATAGCCGGCGGTCAGCGGGAAGCCGGTCAGCGCCAGCGTCCCGACGATCATCATCCGGTAGGTGACCGGGATGTGTTTCCTCAGACCACCCATCTTGCGCATGTCCTGTTCATCCGACACGGCGTGAATGACCGAGCCCGCGCCCAGGAACAGAAGCGCCTTGAAGAAGGCATGCGTGAAGAGATGGAAGACGCCGACCCCGTAGGCGCCCACTCCCAGCGCGACGAACATGTAGCCGAGCTGCGAACAGGTCGAATAGGCGATGACGCGCTTGATGTCGGTCTGCACGAGACCGATCGTGGCGGCGAAGAACGCGGTCGTCGCACCGATCAGCGTCACGACCGTCAGCGCGGTGTGCGACAGCTCGAAGAGCGGCGACAGACGCGCGACCATGAACACGCCCGCGGTCACCATGGTGGCGGCGTGGATCAGCGCGGAAACAGGCGTCGGACCTTCCATGGCGTCCGGCAGCCAGGTGTGCAGCAGGAACTGCGCCGACTTGCCCATCGCGCCCATGAAGAGCAGCAGACAGACGACCGTCATCGCGCTGGAAGCATCGTACGGATGACCGAGGAAGGTCAGCACCGCCTCGCCGCTCTCCGCACCGCCTTCGACGAAGCCCTGCGCATTGGCGAAGATGGTGCCGAAATTGACGCTGTCGAACAGGTAGTAGACGCCGAAAATGCCTAGCGCGAAGCCGAAGTCACCGACGCGGTTGACTACGAAGGCCTTGATCGCGGCCGCATTGGCGGACGGACGTTGATACCAGAAGCCGATCAGCAGATAGGAGGCAAGGCCGACGCCTTCCCAGCCGAAGAACATCTGCACCAGGTTGTCGGCGGTCACCAGCGTCAGCATCGTGAAGGTGAAGAACGACAGATAGGCGAAGAAACGCGACTTGTTCGGGCAGTGGTGCATGTAGCCGATGGAATAGACATGCACGAGCGCGGAGATCGTGTTGACCACCACCAGCATGACGACGGTGAGCGTGTCGACCCGGATGGCCCATTGCACATCCAGCGCTCCGGAGACGATCCAACTCGCGACGGGGACGATCTGGGTTTCACCATCGCCGAGGCCGACGGTGATGAACGCGACCCAGGAAAGGATCGCGGCGATGATCAGAAGGCCGCTGGTGATGTATTCCGACGCCTTGGCGCCGATCACCCGGCCGAAGATGCCCGCAACCAGGAAGCCCAGAATCGGCAGCAGGACGATTGCCATGTACATGCCGCGTTAGCCTTTCATCAGGTTGATATCTTCAACCGCGATGGAACCACGATTTCGGAAGAAGACGACGAGGATGGCGAGACCGATGGCAACCTCGGCGGCTGCGACGGTGAGAACCAGCAGCGCGAAAATCTGACCGACGAGATCACCCAGATAATGTGAGAAGGCGACCAGGTTGATGTTGACCGCTAGCAGCAGCAATTCCACCGACATCAGAATGATGATGACGTTCTTGCGGTTCAGGAAGATGCCGAACACGCCGAGCGTAAACAGGATCGCTGCAACGGAAACATAATGTGACAGTCCGATTTCCATTGTCCTCGCCCTGACGGTGATCCGTCCCTCTTTGATTTCTTCGCGTCCGGTGATCGTGATCGCCGCTTTCATGACTTCAAGTCTCAGATACCCTTGCCGGAATCGATCTTCCGGACTTCGATCGCCGTCTTCGGATCACGCCCAACCTGCTCGGCGATGTTCTGCCGCTTGGCGAAGGCCTTGTGCCGAAGCGTGAGCACGATCGCCCCGATCATCGCCACCAGCAGCACCAGCCCCGCGATCTGGAAGAAGAAGATGTAGCGGGTGTAGAGCACCGTCCCGATCGCCTCGGTGTTGGAGAGATCCGACAGCGACGGAATGGGCGTCACCGCGGATGCCACGACATCGGCGGAAATCGACCAACCGCCCAGCACCAGCAGAAGCTCGATCAGCAGCACCAGGCCGACCAGCGCGCCAACCGGCAGATACTGCAGGAAGCCCTGACGCAGCTCGACGAAGTCGACATCCAGCATCATCACCACGAACAGGAACAGCACGGCCACCGCGCCAACATAGACAACGACCAGAATGAGCGCGAGGAACTCCGCGCCCAGCATCAGGAAGAGCCCGGCGGAATTGAAGAACGTCAGGATCAGGAAGAGCACCGAATGCACCGGATTGCGCGAGGAGATGACCATGAAGGCAGAGGTCACCGTCACCGCGGCAAACAGGTAGAAGAACAATGCGTGAAGGATCATCTCGGTGTGCCCCTGTAGGTCCTGCTTTTTTGCGGATGCCGGTGCCTCGTAGAGCCCCGCGTCCCCGCCCCTCCCTGGCCGAAATCCGGCCGGTTGCCCCATCCTCAGCGATAAGGCGCGTCCATTTCGATGTTGCGCGCGATTTCCCGCTCCCAACGATCCCCGTTCTCCAGGAGCCTCTCCTTGGAGTAGTAAAGCTCTTCGCGCGTCTCCGTCGCGAATTCGAAGTTAGGCCCCTCGACGATAGCATCGACCGGGCAGGCTTCCTGACAGAACCCGCAATAAATGCACTTGGTCATGTCGATGTCGTAGCGCGTCGTGCGACGGGTGCCGTCGTTGCGCTTCGGGCCCGCCTCGATGGTGATCGCCTGCGCCGGACAGATCGCTTCGCACAGCTTGCACGCGATGCAGCGTTCCTGACCGCTGGGATAGCGACGCAGGGCGTGCTCACCGCGGAAACGCGGACTCACCGGTCCCTTTTCGAAGGGATAGTTGATCGTCGGCTTCGGCTTGAAGAAATAGCGCATCGACAGAAAGAACGCCGATACGAACTCCTTCAAGAACAGCGATTTCGCGTCCTGGTCCAATCTCATGCCCGCGCCTTTCCTCATTCGTTGCGCCGCGTTGCCGGCAGAATCGGTCCAGCCTCTCAACCGGCGAGCGACGCGCCCGCCAGGTAGCCGATGACCGGGAAGCCCAGCATCGCGATCACAAACAGGCCCCCGAGAACAACATCCGTGTTGCGCTCGAGCCAGTCGGCGACAGGAGCCGCCTGACCTGGTTTCCGTTTTCTCAAGCCCGCCCGGACGTATCCGGCCGTGAGCTTGTAATCGATCCATCCGAGGTAGAGGCGCCAATTGCAGCGCCCACGATCCCTGCGAGCGACACTGGCTATCTCCTTCCCCGTTTGTGGTTCAAAGAAACATCGTCTCTGCGAACCAATAGCCAAAAGCAGCAAGAACGAGCGCCCCAATCCCAACCCCGACACGGAGATACATTTCCGCTTTCCGTGCCTGGTCGGCCTCTTCATCCGTAGTCTTCAACGTCTGCTGACGGGCTCTCCCAAGAATGACCCTGTACTCGAACACCCCCACCGAAAACCCGACGAAAGCACCACCACCCCCCACAAGCCTTACACCTGCGAACATTCTCTTTTCCTATGCCGGTGCCCACCCCATCGCCATCAGGATGAAGGCGACGATAAAGACCATGGCGAGCGACAGCGGCAGGAACACTTTCCATCCAAGCCGCATGAGCTGATCGTAGCGATAGCGCGGCACCATGGCCTTCACCATCGCGAACATGAAGAACACCAGCAGCGCCTTGATCAGGAACCAGATCACGCCCGGCACCCAGGTGAACGGCGCAAAATCGAACGGCGGCAGCCATCCACCCGTGAACAGGATGGTCGTCATCGCGCACATCAGCGAGATGGCCGCGTATTCGCCGAGCATGAACATCATGTATGGCGTGGAGCCGTATTCGACCATGAAGCCGGCAACGAGTTCCGATTCCGCTTCCGGCAAATCGAAGGGCGGCCGGTTCGTCTCCGCAAGCGCGGAGATGAAGAACACCACGAACATCGGGAAAAGCGGCAGCCAGTACCAGTTCAGGAAGGACAGCCAGGGAACGCCCAGCATCGTCGCCAGCCCGCCGGTGCGCTGCGCCTCGACGATTTCCGAAAGGTTCAACGTGCCCGCGCACATCAGGACCGTGACGATCACGAAGCCGATGGACACCTCGTAGGACACCATCTGCGCGGCGGAACGAAGCGCGCCCAGGAAGGCGTATTTCGAGTTCGACGCCCACCCGCCCATGATCACGCCGTAAACCTGAAGCGAGGAGATGGCGAAGATGTAGAGGATGCCGACATTGATGTCCGCGATCACCCAGTTATGGGCGACCGGAACGACGGCCCATGTCGCGAGCGCCAACGTCACCGAGAGAAGCGGGGCAAGAAGGAACACGCCCTTGTTGGCGCCCGCCGGAATGACCGGCTCCTTCAGCACGAACTTCAGAAGATCCGCGAAGCTTTGGAACAGTCCCCAAGGGCCAACCACGTTCGGTCCGCGCCGGATCTGCACCGCCGCCCAGATCTTGCGGTCGGCGTAGAGCACGTAGGCGATGATCACCAAAAGCACAACGAGCAGCAGAAGGCTCTGCGCCATCATGATGATGAGCGAGAAACCGTATGTGTTCCAGAAGTCGATCATACCCGGTGTTCGTCCCTCATTCGGCCGCGTCGAGCGCGCGTTCGGCTGCAAGCGCCGAACACTGGGCCATGATGGCCGAAGCGCGTGCAATCGGATTGGTCAGATAGAAATCCCTGATCGGCGACATGAACGGATCAGAGCCGAGGCGCGTGCCGCCCGCATTGATCTTTCCCACATCCGCCGCCTTGCCCGGCGCGATCTCGTCGATCTCCGCCATGTGCGGGAATTCGGCGAACAGCGCGGAGCGAAGAGCCGCCAGCGTGTCGTATCCGAGCGTCTCGCCGAGCTTGGCCGACAAGGCGCGCAGGATCGCCCAGTCTTCGCGCGCGTCGCCCGGCGGGAAAGTCGCCCGCGACGTCGCCTGGACACGGCCTTCCGTATTGACGAAAAGCCCGCTCTTTTCCGTGTAGGCCGCCCCCGGCAGGATGACGTCGGCGCGGTGCGCGCCCGCATCGCCATGCGTGCCGATATAGACGACGAAGGCATCGCCGAACTGCTTCATGTCGATCTCGTCGGCACCCAGCAGGAACACCACGTCGAGATCACCCTTGCCGGCGCCTGTCATGATATCGGCAGTGCCCAAATCGCCCTCGCCCGGTACGAAGCCGATGTCGAGGCCGCCGACACGCGCAGCCGCGGTGTGCAGCACGTTGAAGCCGTTCCACTCGTCGGTGAGCGCACCGACCGACTTGGCGAGCTTGGCAACGTTGGAAAGAACGGCCGCACCGTCCTTGCGCGCCAGGCCCCCCTGCCCGACGATGATCAGCGGACGTTCCGCCTTCTCCAGCACCGCGGCGAAATCCGTCTTGCCGCCGACCAGATTGGCCAGAGCCTTGGGGTCGGCACCAACATAATCGTAATCGTAGGTCAGGTCCGCCTTTTCGCCGAGGACGCCGACCTTGATATCGCCCCGCCGCCAGTGCTTGCGGATGCGCGCGTTCAGAACCGGCGCCTCCTTGCGCGGATTGGATCCAATGATGAGGATCGCATCCGCATCCTCAATCCCCTCAATGCTGGAATTGAAGAGGTAGGAAGCACGCCCGAAAGCAGGATCGAGCGCAGCGCCATCCTGACGGCAGTCCATGTTCGGCGAACCAAGGCTCGTCAGAAGCTGCTTGAGCGCGAACATTTCCTCAACGCTCACCGGATCTCCCGCAATCGCGCCGATCCGCTTGCCGTCGACACCCTTCAGCTTGGCGGCAACCGCATCAAAGGCGGAATTCCAGTCCGCTGCCTTCAGCTTGCCGTCGACCTTCACATAGGGACGATCGAGACGCTGGGTCTTCAGACCGTCGAAGATGAAGCGCGTCTTGTCGGAGATCCACTCCTCGCTCACCACCTCGTTGAGGCGGGGAAGAATGCGCATCACCTCACGACCGCGGGTATCGACCCGGATCGAACAGCCCACCGCGTCCATGACGTCGATGGATTCCGTCTTGGTCAGCTCCCAGGGCCGTGCCTTGAAGGCATAGGGTTTGGAGGTCAGCGCACCGACCGGGCACAGGTCGATAACGTTGCCCTGAAGCTCGGAGGAAAGTGCGGCTTCCAGATAGGTGGTGATCTCCGCATCCTCGCCGCGGCCGATGAGGCCGAGTTCGGAAACGCCCGCCACTTCCGTGGTGAAGCGCACGCAACGGGTGCAGTGGATGCACCGAGTCATGACCGTCTTGACCAGCGGGCCGATATACTTGTTCTCGACCGCGCGCTTGTTCTCGGAGAAACGCGAAGCGTCGACGCCATAAGCCATCGCCTGATCCTGCAGATCGCACTCGCCGCCCTGATCGCAGATCGGGCAGTCGAGCGGATGGTTGATCAGCAGGAATTCCATCACGCCTTCGCGCGCCTTCTTGACCATTGGCGATTTGGTCTCGACAACCGGTGGCTCGCCGTTGGGACCGGGACGCAGATCGCGCACGGACATCGCGCAGGATGCGGTCGGCTTCGGTGGCCCGCCCTTGACCTCGACAAGGCACATGCGGCAGTTGCCGGCGATCGACAGACGATCGTGGAAGCAGAAGCGCGGCACTTCGGCACCGGCGGCCTCGCACGCCTGCAACAGCGTGTATTCGGCCGGGATCTCTATTTCTTTTCCGTCGACGATGATTTTTGCCATCGACTTTTCTCCGGTTCCGTCCGTTCCTGTTACTCTACCGCCACCAGCGGAGCTTCCGCTGGATCGGCATTGCGCGTGAATTCGTCGATACGGCGCTCGATCTCCGGCCTGAAGTGGCGGATGAGCCCCTGGATCGGCCAGGCTGCAGCATCGCCGAGCGCGCAGATCGTGTGTCCTTCAACCTGCTTGGTGACGTTGAAGAGCGTGTCGATCTCGCTCTTTTGCGCCTCGCCCCGGGCCATGCGCTCCATCACGCGCCACACCCAGCCGGTGCCTTCGCGACACGGCGTGCACTGGCCGCAGCTCTCATGCTTGAAGAAGTAGGAAATGCGCGCGATCGCCTTCACGACGTCGGTCGATTTATCCATCACCAGAACGGCGGCCGTTCCCAGACCCGATTGCTTGGCCTTCAGTGAATCGAAGGCCATCTCCAGATCTTCGCATTCCGATGCCGGAAGTAGCGGCACCGAAGCCCCGCCGGGGATGATCGCCAGCAGATTGTCCCATCCGCCGCGCACGCCGCCCGCATGCTTTTCAACAAGCTCGCGGAACGGCACGCCAAGTTCCTCTTCCACCACGCAGGAACGTTCCACGTGACCGGAAAGGCCGAAGAGCTTCGTACCGGTGTTGTTCGGCTTGCCGAGACCGCTAAACCACGCCCCGCCGCGCCGCAGAATGGTCGGCGCAACGGCAATGGATTCCACGTTGTTGACCGTCGAGGGGCAACCGTAGAGGCCCACATTGGCAGGGAACGGCGGTTTCAGGCGCGGCTGGCCCTTCTTGCCTTCAAGACTTTCAAGGAGGGCCGTCTCCTCGCCGCAGATATAGGCGCCAGCACCGTGATGGACGACGATATCGAAGTCCCAGCTGTTCTTGTTGTTCTTGCCGATCAGCTTGGCCTCATAGGCCTGATCGATCGCAGCCTGCAAGCGTTCGCGCTCGCGGATGTACTCGCCGCGCACATAGATGAAAGCGGTATGCGCTCCCACGGCGAAACCGGCGATCAGACATCCTTCCACCAGATGGTGCGGATCGTGACGCAGGATCTCGCGGTCCTTGCAGGTGCCGGGCTCGGATTCATCGGCGTTGACCACCAAATAGTGCGGCCGTTCGCCGATCTCCTTGGGCATGAAGGACCATTTCAGGCCCGTCGGGAACCCGGCGCCGCCGCGGCCGCGCAGGCCCGACGCCTTCATCTGCTCGATGATCCAATCGCGTCCGTTTTCCAGGATCCCCTTGGTGCCATCCCACAGGCCGCGTCGCATGGCACCCTTGAGGCCCCAGTCGTGCAGACCGTAGATATTGGTGAAGATGCGGTCTTGGTCCTTCAGCATCGCCTCACCCCTCGCTCTCTGCCGCAAGAACCTTGGCCTGTCCCGGCCAATCCTCGCGTTCAAGTCGCGCACGGATCTTCAGCTTGTCATCGATCCAAGCCAGCTCCGCCTCGCCCCAACCGGCAATCTGATCGTAGTGATAGATGCCAAGCTCGTTGATCGACGTCTCCATTTTCGGTCCCAAGCCCTTGATCTTCTTCAGATCATCAGCCTTACCGCCGCGCGGCGCCTTGAGAAGCTCCGGCCCGTCCTTCTTGGCCACAGCCTTGGCGGGCTTCTCGGCAGCAGGCGCCGCCTTCTTCGCAGCGTCCGACTTCTTCGGCACCGCCGAAGCCTTGGAAGCCGGAGCCTTCACTCCGACGCCACCATTCATCGGCGAACCGCCCTCACCGCCGTTGATCGACGCTCCGGCGAAAACCTCGGACGCCGCAGCGGCTCCGTTGACGACATGGGCGAGCGGATCGAGACCCTTGGTGCTGTCCTTGATCTCGGTGAGCGTCGTGGCTCCACCCAGCGGCGCGGCGAACCGGCGGCCATTGGCAGGACCGGGGACAACTTCCTTGCCCGCCGCGATATCATCGAGGAGCTTCTCGAAGTCTTCCGGCGTCAGGTCTTCGTAGGTGTCCTTCCAGATCTGCACCATCGGCGCATTGGAACAAGACCCGAGGCACTCGACCTCTTCCCACGAGAAGTTTCTGTCTTCGGAAACCTCATGCGCATGGGGCGCAATCTTCTTCTTGCAGATGTCGATCAGTTTTTCCGAACCGCACAACATGCAGGGCGTCGTTCCGCAGATCTGGATGTGCGCCTTATTACCGACCGGCGCGAGCTGGAACATTGTGTAGAAGGTCGCGACTTCAAGCACGCGAATATGCGGCATACCCAGCAAATCGGCGACGTAACGGATCGCCGGCTCCGGCAACCAGCCGTCAAACTGCTCCTGCGCACGCCAAAGGACCGGGATCACCGCGGAGGCCTGACGGCCTTCCGGGTACTTCGCGATCTGCCCCTTCGCCCATTCCAGATTCTTGGGCGTCAGCGAGAAATCCGCAGGCTGCTCGGAATTGAGGCGACGAACTGTCATGTTACCGGTCAACCTCTCCAAACACGATATCGAGAGAGCCGAGGATCGCCGAGACGTCGGCGAGCTGATGCCCCTCGCAGATGAAATCCATCGCTTGCAGATGCGCGTATCCGGGCGCCTTGATCTTGCAGCGATAGGGCTTGTTGGTGCCGTCGGAGACCAGATAGACGCCGAATTCGCCCTTCGGCGCCTCGACGCAGGCATAGGTCTCGCCCTCGGGCACGTGATAGCCCTCGGTGAAGAGCTTGAAGTGGTGGATGAGCCCTTCCATCGACCGCTTCATATCGCCCCGCTTGGGCGGAACGACCTTGCCGTCCCGAGAGAAAACGGGGCCGCGCTCCACGGTGAGCTTCTCCAGACACTGCTTCATGATGCGGACCGACTGGCGCATCTCTTCCATGCGGATGAGATAGCGGTCGTAGCAATCGCAGTTCTTGCCCACGGGGATATCGAACTCGAGCTCGTCATAGCACTCGTAGGGCTGGCTCTTGCGCAGATCCCACGGAGCGCCGGAGCCGCGCACCATCACCCCGGAAAAGCCCCACTTCCAGCAATCCTCAAGGCTGACGACGCCGATATCGACATTACGCTGCTTGAAGATGCGGTTTTCCGTGATGAGGCTTTCGATATCGTCGAGCGCCTCCAGAAAGGGATCGCAGAAATCCCAGATATCGTCGAGAAGTGCCGGGGGAAGATCCTGATGAACGCCGCCGGGCCGGAAATAGGCCGCGTGCATACGCGCGCCGCAGGCCCGTTCGTAGAAGACCATCAGCTTTTCGCGCTGCTCGAAACCCCACAGCGGCGGGGTGAGCGCGCCGACATCCATGGCCTGCGTCGTAACGTTGAGCAGATGATTGAGGAGACGGCCGATTTCCGAATAAAGAACACGAATGAGCTGTCCGCGCTTGGGCACCTCGATGCCGATGAGCTTTTCGACCGCCAGCGCGTAGGCGTGTTCCTGGTTCATCGGCGCGACATAGTCGAGCCGATCGAAGTAAGGCACGGCCTGCAGATAGGTCTTGTGCTCGATCAGCTTTTCGGTGCCGCGATGCAGCAGTCCGATATGCGGATCGACCCGCGTCATCAATTCGCCGTCAAGTTCCAGCACAAGACGTAGAACTCCGTGTGCGGCCGGATGCTGCGGACCGAAATTGATGTTGAAGTTGCGGACCTGCGCCTCAGCCATTTTGGCTTTCCTGCTCTTTCGCGTATAGCGCGTAGACTTCGGCGTTCGTCATTTTCTGCGTCTCATTGGCGAACGCATAATTGCCGGGCTTGTCGTCAATGAAGATCTCCGAGGTGAAGGAGAATACGTAAGGGTCATCAAAAGCTTGCGCTGAAACAACGATATGCGCCCCGTCCTTCGATCGCCACATCAGAGAAGAACCGCAGGTTTTGCAAAACACCCGCTCGCCCCATTGCGACGAAGAATAAATGCCCAGCTCCGCTTCATCGGCGATATCGATATCGCTGCATTCCACCGCCATCAACGTTCCCCCGCTCCAGCGCCGGCACATGGAGCAATGACATACCCCCATCGTCCTGGCCTTGGGCACGGTGGCGAAACGCACAGCGCTGCGAAGACAGCCTCCCGAAAGTCTCTCCCATGCCTTAGTTCCCCTTCGCCTTTTCGTCACCGGGCAAGACGTAATCGGTGCCCTCCCAAGGCGACAGAAAATCGAAATTCCGGAATTCCTGGGCAAGCCGGACAGGTTCGTAGACGACCCGTTTCTGCTCGTCGTCGTACCTGACCTCGACAAACCCGGTCAGCGGGAAATCCTTCCTCAGCGGATGGCCGTCGAAGCCGTAGTCGGTAAGGATACGGCGCAGGTCCGGATGACCGGAGAACAGCACGCCGTACATGTCGTAGACCTCGCGCTCGAACCAGTTCGCGCTCGGGAAGATCGAGGTGACGGAAGGAACGGCCCTCTCCTCGTCCGTCATCACCTTCACCCGGATGCGCAGGTTCTGGCGGGGGCTGAGGAAATGATAGATAACGTCGAACCGCTGCGGGCGCTGCGGCCAGTCGACACCGCAGACGTCCGTCAGATTGACGAACTGGCAGCGCACGTCATCCCGCAGAAAGCGGACCATCTCAACGATTGAATCCGAAGCCGCGCGAACCGTGAGTTCACCGTGCGCAACCTCGAAGCCGGGCACATCGTCCCCGCGGACCTGCAAGATATATTCGCCGAGTTCCTGAAGTGTCTCGTCCATCGTACCTAGAACCTGTGCGTCGTCGATTACAATCTAGCGTTCGATCGTGCCGGTGCGGCGGATCTTTTTCTGCAGGAGCAGAACGCCATAAAGCAGAGCCTCGGCCGTCGGAGGACATCCAGGAACATAGATGTCGACCGGCACGACGCGGTCGCAACCGCGCACCACCGAATAGGAATAGTGATAATAGCCACCACCGTTGGCGCACGAGCCCATGGAGATGACGTAGCGCGGCTCGGGCATCTGGTCGTAGACCTTCCTGAGCGCAGGCGCCATCTTGTTGGTGAGCGTACCGGCGACGATCATGACATCGGACTGACGCGGGCTGGCGCGCGGTGCGAAGCCGAAGCGCTCCACGTCGTAGCGCGGCATGGAGACCTGCATCATTTCGATCGCGCAACATGCGAGACCGAAGGTCATCCACATCAACGAGCCCGTTCGCGCCCACTGGATCAGCTTGTCACTCGTGGTGACGAGGAAGCCCTTGTCGGCCAGTTCGTCATTCATGTCCTGGAAAAACGGATCGTTCGATCCCACCGGCTTGCCGGTATTGGGATCGATAATCCCCTTTGGCTTCGGTGCCACCAGGGTGTCGGATGGGCTCAATCCCATTCCAGCGCCCCCTTCTTCCACTCGTAAATAAAGCCAATCGCCAACACGCCCAAGAATACCATCATTGACGCGAAGCCGTACCACCCGAGTTTGCCGAACGTGATGGCCCACGGGAACAGAAAGGCGACTTCAAGATCGAAAATGATGAAAAGGATGGCGACCAGATAAAAACGAATGTCGAATTTCATGCGCGCATTATCGAACGCATTGAAGCCACATTCGTAGGCCGAATTCTTTTCCGCGTCGGGGCTTTTAAAAGCTATCAGGAATGGCGAGACGAGAAGGGCCAGACCAATGACGAGCGATATCCCGATGAAGACGACGATGGGAACGTAGTCTTTCAGAAGATCTTCCATGGTCGATCATCCTTGCGCGTTGGTTCGGTCTAACCGCGCGGAGCCGGAATGGAGAGAAGCGGGCGGAGAACACGCTTTGCGTCTCGATTAGGATTCCGAACCGCCTCCCAGAATGGGCAGCGCGATCAAGGCGCGACCGCACGCTTATCCCACAGATCCGAACGTGGCAAGTCCCCAGCAAGCGAAGACATCCGCCATTTGACTGTATCTTGCCGCACCGCATCACCGCCAGCCGCAGAATTACGGGGATTGAGAGAAATCTACGAATAATCGACATGAGTTCGCCTTGAGAAGCGCGCAGAGGCACCCTGCCCTTCCCTTGCAGGCGACTCAGACGGACTCATTGAGAGTCGAATAATACTTGATTTTATTACTCATGTTTTAGCCCCTCCCCCCCCCCTGATCGAGGGTCCCGATCAAAGGCCATCGAGGGGAACGCCCGACCGACCACCTCGAAGTCGAAGCAGCGGAGCGAAGACGGGTCGGGGCTGATTTGAGCCGGATCGGATCCGGCAGCAGACTGACGCAGATAGTGCGTCCTGCCCGCGCGATACGCGGTCGCGCCAGCAGCATCAAGCCGACGCAATCGGACAGACAAAGCCAAAGTCCGCTTGCTTTCGGAATAGCGGCGAAGTTTCGGGAAAACGAGAAACTGCACTTTCCGTGCGACACCACGTTCCATATCGTTGCGATATATGCGCCACCGGGGAGGGAGTGGCGCGAGTGACGGGACTCGAACCCGCGACCTCCGGCGTGACAGGCCGGCACTCTAACCATCTGAGCTACACCCGCGTTCGAAGCGGTCGGCCGCTGAGAAGTGAGCGTGGTGTACGGTGCTGAGCTTCGGAAGTCAAGCGCCCCAAAATGCGTTCTGCATCGTTTTTGTGAAAACTCCCGCGCCAACGCCGGAGTAAGACCATTTTCCCTGAAATCTCCAGCGTTTGTACCTGTGGAAAAGCCCGATAAGAAAAAACATGCAGAATTCCTTATGTTTTTACGTAAAGCTTAGGTGATTATCCCCATGTCAGGAATATCAATAATTCTTTAAAATAGTCGGCATATAGGAGCCAAAGCACACCAGTATCTGATCAACTGAATAGTGGCGTCCGCCTGGAGCATATAATGCCCTTCAAAATCCTAAACTCGCTCTCCGGGAAGCTGTATGGCCTCGCCTTCTTCTTCAGCATGTGCTTCGTGGTCATGCTCGACTATCAGCTTTACACCCTCCACACGAACCTAGATGCGTTCAAGCGCACGGAAATTCGCAGTGTCGGCAAATCTGCAAGAAGCATTGCCGCCGGCTTTGCCGCCAAGGCCAAAGCCGGGGAAATGACGGTCGAGGAGGTTAAGGCTCGGACCAAAGAGGCGATCAGCAGCATCCGCTACGCCAGCAAGAGCTATGTTTTCGTCTACCAGTCGGATGGCAACACGGTCATTCACCCGGTGCATGCGCTGGGCAAGAGTCGTCATGACGCGCGCAACCCCCAGGGCCGCTATCTGGTGCGCGAGTTCATCGACGTGGTCAACAAACAGGGTTCCGGATACGTCGACTACGGCCAGGAAGACAAGAACGGTGACTTCTGGCAGTAGACCAGCTACATCGACTACTACAAGCCTTGGGACTGGATCTTCGGCACCGGCGCGCTGCTGAAGGATATGAAGGCCGCCTTCTGGCGCGAAGCGCTCAAGAGTGCCGACCTGACCCTCGTCTTCATGATCGGCTCGCTTGTCGTGACCTTCTTCATTGCCCGTTCGCTGGCCAAACCCATCCGCAGGCTCAACGACCAGATGGATTCCATCGCGCAGGACAATTTTGACCAGGAAGTCGAGGGAACCGAGCGCAAGGATGAAATCGGTGCCATGAGCCGCGTCGTGGCCGTGTTCCGCAAGAACGCCCTCGACCGCCGTCGGCTGGAGAGCGAAAGCGAAGAAGAACACCGCGCCGCCGCGAACGTCAGAACCAGACCGAAATCCTGATCACCGACTTCAAGGTCGACGTGGAATTCGGCTCTCGACGTGGTCAACCAGAACTCCAACCGGATGGACGAGGCCGCGAAATCTCTGAAGGCCAATGCCGCCCACACCGAAACCAGCGCGGGCGACGCCTCTGAAGCCTCCGAGCGTGCCAGCCAGAACGTGCAGACTGTGGCATCAGCGGCAGAAGAGCTTGCCGCTTCGATCGGCGAGATCACCCGTCAGATCTCTAAGAGCAACGAAGTCGTCTCCAAGGCAACGACCAGCGCCAAGGTGGCGAGCCTCGACGAAGCCGCGCAGAAGATCGGCGAAGTGGTCAGCCTCATCCAGGCCATTGCCGAACAGACCAACCTGCTGGCGCTCAACGCCACCATCGAGGCGGCACGTGCCGGTGAAGCCGGCAAGGGCTTCGCGGTCGTGGCGGCTGAGGTCAAGGAGCTCGCCAACCAGACGCCCAAGGCCACCGAGGAAATCTCCGCCCATGTCGGCGCCATCCAGGGCTCGACCAAGGAGACGGTGGACGTGATCGAGCAGATCGCCGCGATCATGGAAGAGGGCAGCGGCTACACGACGGCCATTGCCGATGCCGTGGAACAACAGGGCCTCGCCACTGCGGAAATCTCCGAGAACGTGCAGGCCGCCGCAAGCGGCACTCGCAAGGCCAGTGACAACATGATCCAGCTGACCAACACCGCGACCGACACGTCTCGCACCGCCGAGATGGTTCTGGACGCCTCGGGACAGATGTCGTCCAGCACGACGGATCTCTCCGAGCGGATCAACCGGTTCCTCAACCGCGTTGCCGCCGCCTGATCCGGGGACTTCTCCAGATCACATCAAGTCTCTCTATCAGGCAGAGGTCGTCGCGATTTCGCGGCGGCCTTTTTGTTTGCGCCTATCGCGTTGTGTCCTGTGCGCGGCCGCAGCCGTCAAAGAGTTCATTGCGCACGTAGTAATACTCATTCAGATGAAAATTATTCCCGACTAACGCCGTAACGGCTCTTCACATTTAATTAACATCGCACATTGTGCGAATATCTGCTCAACACCGATTTTGATACAAAATACCCACTGAGACTTCAGCGAAACCCAACGGATTGCGGACATAATAGTCTTCTCACGGGATGACGGATTCGGGTTCGGATACGTCCTCAACTCCCGAAAGCATGGGGCTCCGTCGAAAATTCGAGGAAACCATATCGCATCACCCGTGATTTTTATGATGAAGGTCACATCACGAAAGACCGAAAACGGCCAAACTCGCCATCGGCAACACAGAAAACGGAGAAGACTTCCTCGCCGCATTTCATGTTCGCCGGGCCCGATCGACGACCCGCTGAGGGTCTTGACCGATTTGCGCCGATGATCCGCGCATTGCCCGGGAGGCAGTTATGAATGGGAAGCTGACATCCGATCGTACGTTTCGGCTGCCGAGCAGCCGTAATCTCGCCGTTGCCGCGCTGGCAGCGTGCCTGACGGCAGCGTCCCTCACGATGCCCGCCTTCGCCCAGCCGCAACTATCCGATGCGTTGGCGAGTGTCGCAAAGGGAACGGAGACCTCGACGATCATCGACGGGATCACCAATTCCCAAGGACGCGGCGACCGGCTCGCGGTCACGGTTGCGCGCGTCGCGGGTCACCAAGGAACCGCGGAATCCACCCGCGACATGAACATCTGGGTCGGCGAGGTCGAACTCAAGGGCCGAAAGACGGTCTGGGTTGAGCTGATCGACAAGTACGGCGAGGTCGTCTACGACGCGGAAGTGAAGAAGAACGAGACGTACCTCCTCCCCGACGGTTGCGCCATCGTTGTTCGCGCCCTGCCCGACGGCACTCAGATCGCGGAGCTCAACACTGAGCGCGTCGCCTCCGACGCCAACCTCGTCGTGACCCGCCGAGTGGTCGAAAAGGATCAGGAACCGACGTCGGTCGAATTCTTCGAGGAGCAGGCCACGGACGCCACCCAGCCGCGCGAACCCGAAAAGGAGTCCGCGCTCGTGGTACTCGCTCACTTCGGCGAACGTGTCTGGGCGAGCATCACCGCCTTCGTCAGCGGTGCAGCCGACAATATCCGCTACACCTTTCGCTGGATCGTCGATGTCGCGACCGCCTGATTGACGCCATTTCCCGACAGATCGGGCCAGGCTGCCATGGAGGCTGCCCGGCCTTTTCCTGTCATTGGCAAAATTCTGCGCATTGATTAAGGCATATTGCCGAGCCCCGTCGCCAAACAGAGATTGAGATGCCCTCCTCCCACCCTGTCATCGTCTGGTTCCGTGACAACCTGCGCCTTGCCGCCAATCCGGCCCTGACAAGGGTAGCGCGAACCGGCGCAGAGGTTCTCGCCCTCTACGTGCTCGATGACGAATCGGCTTCCGGCGACCCTCTCGGCAGGGCCTCGCGCTGGTGACTGCACGGCTCGCTGCCGAGCCTGCAAGCGGACCTGAAGGAGCGTGGCGTTCGTCTTGTTCTGCGACGCAGCAACGAGGCGGAACAACTGGTGAGCCTGGCCGGACAGGTGAACGCGCAAGCAGCCTTCTAGAACCGGCGCGCGGCACAAGCAAACCGGGGAGAGGACGACGCGGTTGCCTCTCAATTGCGCCAGAACAGCGTCGAGGCGGACTATTTCGCTCCGAACCTGCTTTTCGCGCCCGGTACGATCCGCACGAATTCCGGTGGCGTCTATCGCGTCTTCACCCCCTTCTGGCGTGCGGCGTGTCAGCTGACGCCCGACAGGCCGCTCCCCGCCCCGCAAGGCCTCACCGGATGGCAGGGAGAGGTCGACGGAGACGCGCTCGAGACATGGCAATTGCGCCCCAGCCGTCCGGATTGGGCCAAAGGAATCGCACAAGCTTGGGCACCCGGTGAAAGCGAGGCGCAGAACCGCCTGCAAGGTTTCATCGACGGAGCGACCAACACCCTATGCCGACGGCCGCGATCTACCGGCAGATGCGACGACCTCACGGCTGTCACCCTCTCTGCGCTTCGGAGAGATATCGGCGCGCCAGATCTGGCACGCGGTCAAGGCCGGACTGAGCACGGGCGACGTTTCCGAGAGAGACGGAGAGAAATTCCTGGCCGAACTCGGCTGGCGCGAATTCTGTCATCATCTGCTGAGCGACCATCCCGACCTCGCGACCTCCAACTTCAACCGCGACTTCGATCATTTCCCCTGGGAAGTCGACGAAAACGCCCTGCAGAGCTGGCAGGCCGGACAGACGGGTTACCCGATCGTCGATGCCGGATTGCGGGAACTGTGGTCCACGGGATGGATACACAACAGGGTTCGCATGATCGTCGCCTCATTTCTGACCAAGCATCTCCTGATCGACTGGCGCTCGGGCGAACAATGGTTCTGGGATACCCTGGTGGATGCGGATCCGGCCAACAATCCGGCAGGATGGCAGTGGGTGGCCAGTTGCGGCGCCGATGCGCCCCCCTATTTCCGGATCTTCAATCCGGCTCTGCAAGGCGAGAAATTCGATCCCGACGGGGCCTATACCCGGCATTGGGTGCCGGAACTGGAACATCTCGACAAACGCTGTCTCCACCACCCATGGGATGCTCCCGGGGAGGCATTGCAGAAGGCCGGGATCGTCCTCGGTAAAACCTATCCCGCCCCGCTCATTGACCACTCAAAGGCCAGAAAGCGGGCACCGCACGCTTATGAAGCAATGAAACAGGCGAAATCATAGTCTCTCATTGCATACAGAACATTGATGTTTTTGGCGCAAATCAGTTTTTCGATACTCCCTTCCCATAGTTTTATTTTTCAATCAGTGCCGCCTCGCTAAAAATCGGTTCTCTTGAAGGGGGGAAGTAACGAGGATTAGCTTGTGCGCTCCTTGAACCAGCATTGACTGAAAACGATGACCATCTGCCCTTCCCTAGTGGACGCGATCGGAAATACGCCGCTCATCCGTCTGAACGGAGCCAGCGAAGAGACCGGGTGCGAGATCCTCGGCAAGGCCGAATTCCTCAATCCGGGCCAATCCGTGAAGGATCGCGCCGCCCTGTTCATCATCCGCGATACGATGGAATGCGGCGTTCTCAAGAAGGGCGGCGTCATCGTGGAGGGAACGGCAGGCAATACCGGCATCGGGCTGACCCTCGTGGGCAATACGCTGGGCTTTCGATCGATCATCGTCATTCCCGAGACTCAGAGCCAAGAGAAGAAGGACATGCTGCGCCTGGCGGGGGCCGAACTCGTGGAGATGCCCGCCGTCCCCTACAAGAACCCGAACAATTACGTGAAACTGTCCGGCCGCCTTGCCGAGCAGATCGCAAAGACCGAACCCAACGGCGCGATCAGGGCGAACCAGTTCGACAATGTCGCGAACCGTCGGGCCCATATCGAGACGACGGGCCCGGATATCTGGGAGCAGACCAGCGGCAAGGTTGACGGCTTCATCTGCGCCGTCGGCTCGGGCGGCACGCTTGCGGGCGTGGCGATGGCGCTGAAAGAGCGCAACAAGGATATCAGGATCGGCCTCGCCGACCCCATGGGCGCCGCTCTCTACAGCTATTACACGACCGGCGAATTCAAGTTCGAAGGCTCTTCGATCACCGAAGGCATCGGTCAGGGACGCATTACCGCGAACCTGGAAGATACCCCGATCGACACCGCCTTCCAGATCCCGGACGAAGAAGCACTCTCGGAAATCTTCAAGCTTCTGGAACACGAGGGCCTGTGCCTCGGCGGCTCGTCCGGCGTGAACGTTGCCGGCGCAATCCGCCTGGCGCGCGAGATGGGACCGAGCCATACGATCGTCACCGTGCTGTGCGACTATGGCAATCGCTATCAGTCCAAGCTGTTCAATCCGGACTTCCTGCGCTCCAAGGGGCTGCCCGTGCCGGAATGGATGGAACGCAAGGTCAATATCGACGTTCCGTATCAGCCCGTCGACTGAAGCCGGTTGCGTCTTGATTGATTCAGCCGGATCACCGCAAATATCGAGAACCGTCGACGGTTCGCGCAGCACGTCGGCTGCGCCCTGCCATGCCCGGCATATCCGGGACCGGGCGGGATAAGGTACTTCTGGTGTCAGTATGGTAGGCGGAACGGAACATGGCGGTTTTGATCGAAAAGGTCGGCATCGTCATTCCGATTATCGCCGTCCTCCTTTTCTACGGGCTCGCCTCGGTCTGGGAACTGCTGTACGGACGTAGTTCGCAAGACTCGATCGCCTGGCTGCTGTCGCTGTTCTTCTTCCCCTATGTCACGGTCTTTCTCTATCTCGCCTTCGGCTGGAAGCGGTTCGACGACTATGTCCGGCTCCGGCGCCGGGTCGGTTCAAAGCCCGCAAGAAGCAAGGAAACCTATGATGCGGAGCTGCGTGTCATCCACCGCGCCGACGAGTCCTCCGACGCATGGCCGCTGCTGGTCAACATCTCGCAGTTGGCGTTTCTGGGCGGCAACGAAGTGGAGCTCCTGATCGACGGGCGCGCGACCTACGATTCCATCTTCGCCGGAATTCGCGCCGCGCAGGACTATGTGCTCCTGCAATTCTACATCATCCGCGATGACACAGTTGGCCGGGAGCTGGCCAACCTGCTGATCGAGAAGGCGCGCACCGGGGTCACCGTGCTGTTTCTCTATGACGACATCGGATCCGCCGATCTGCCGAACCGCTACCTTCACCGACTGGAAGGGGTCGGGGTTCACGTCAGCGGCTTCAATCGTTCCCGGCCGATGTTCCCGCTTCTCCGACCCTTCCGGATCAACTTCCGCAACCACCGCAAGATCGTCATCGCAGACGGACACCAGGCCTGGATCGAGGGACTGAACGTGGGCGCAGAGTATCTCGGCAATACGCCTCATTTCCGGCGCTGGCGCGATACGTATGTGCACGTGAAAGGCCCGGCGGCACTCGCCGCCCAGATCTCCTACGCCGAAGACTGGCACTGGGCGACCGGCAAACCGCTGCACGCGACATGGCCGTCTCCCGTTCCCCAAAGCGACGGCGAGCCCACCCTCGTCATGCCGTCGGACCCCGCAGACACGATCGAGACCTGCGCCATCGCGTTCACCGAGGCGATCGGACAGGCCCGCAAGCGGCTGTGGATCGTCAGCCCCTATTTCGTGCCGGGAGAGGAAATCCAGACGGCGCTGTCCGCGGCCGGTGCTGCGCGGAATAGATGTGCGGCTTCTGGTGCCCCTGCGTCCCGACAACTGGGTCATCGGGCTGGCGACGGAGTGCTTTGCCGAACTGATGACCGCACAAGGCGTGCGCACCTACTTCTATCGCGAGGGGGTCCTGCATCAGAAGATCGTGCTCGTCGACGACGACCTTGCAAGTGTCGGAACGGTGAATTTCGACAACCGCTCCTTCCATATCAATTTCGAGATCACCTTGTGGCTGACGGAGCCGAAGATGACCTCGTTCATTCACCGCATTGCTGGAAGACGACTTCGCCCACAGCACGGAACTGAAGCCCAAGGACTTCACCACGCGTCCTCCCTGGCGCAAGTTGGCGCGCCGCTTTGCACGGCTCTTTGCCCCCCTGCTGTGAACCACCGGGCGACACTGAGGCTATTCCCTTATCCCGCGCCCATGTTCTAAGATCCGGGACTCCCGCCACTATAAGGTGCCGTACCCCGATGACCGAACCTCTCTACCGCTACGATTCCCACCTGAGCACCTGCGAAGCGCGCGTCACCGGTATCAACGAGCGCGGCGGCATTCTCCTGGATCGAACGATCTTCTTCGCCACCGGCGACGACCAGCCGGGCGATACCGGCGAACTGGAACGCTCCGACGGAAGCCACATCGCCATAGGCACCACCGTCTTCAGCGACGACAAGAGCGAAATCACCCACGTGCCGGGCGAAGAAGGCGGATCGCTTCCGGAGATTGGCGAGATCGTCGTTGCGCATATCGACTGGCCGCGACGCTATCGCCACATGCGCATGCACACCGCACTGCATACCATCTGCGCCGCGATTCAGACCAAGACTACCGGAGCACAGATCGGCGCGGAGGAAAGACGCATCGATCTGAACATGCAGGATCCGCCCGACCGGAATGCCGTCCACGATGCGACCATGAAGGCGATCGACGCAGACCTCGCCGTCACCAGCGAATGGATCACGGACGAGGAACTGGATGCCAATCCGGATCTCATCAAATCGATGAGCGTCTCCCCGCCGCGCGGCTCCGGGCTCGTGCGGCTGGTTAGAATCGGGGACACTTTCGATCTGCAGCCGTGTGGAGGGACGCACGTGAAATCGACCCTCGAAATCGGCCCCGTCACGATCACCAAGATCGAAAAGAAGGGCCGGCTGAACCGGCGTATCCGGATACGTCTCGACGAGTGATCTCTCACTCACAAACACAAAGAACATTCCAAGGGGAGGCCTCATCATGGACCGCCGCAATATCGTAACTACCGAATGGCTTCAGGATCACCTCGACGCACCCGACGTGGTGATCCTCGATGGTTCCTGGTACATGCCCGCCGACAATCGGGACCCGCGCAAGGAACATTTCGAGGCGCACATCCCGGGCTCGCTCTATTTCGATATCGACGCCATCGCCGATACGACCAGCGACCTGCCGCACATGTTGCCCACCCCGGACGCCTTCTCCTCGATGATGCGCAAGATGGGCATCGGCGACGGTCAGACGGTGGTGGTCTATGACGGAACCGGGCTGTATTCCGGCGCGCGCGTCTGGTGGACGTTCAAGGTCATGGGCGTCGATCACGTCTACGTGCTGGAAGGCGGCCTTCCCAAGTGGAAAACCGAAGTCCGGTCCATCGTTTCCGGCCCCGTTTCCAGGCCCGAGTGCCATTTCACGGCGCGCTTCAACCATGCGCGGGTGCGCGACATTGATGATATGCGCCAGGCCTCGAAGAATGGCGTTCAGATCGCGGACGCCCGCTCGCTTGGACGTTTCAACGCGACCGAGCCCGAGCCCCGTCCGGGCCTGCGCAACGGGCACATTCCCGGCAGTGTCTGCGTTCCCTACGCAACCGTGCTCGAAAACGGCAGCACGCTGAAATCCGTCGACGAAATCACGGCCGCCTTCCGCGAAGCCGGCATCGATCCGACCAAGCCCGTCATCACCACATGCGGCTCGGGCGTGACAGCCTCCATCCTCGCGTTCGCGCTCGATGAAATCGGCGCCCGTCACGTGGCCGTCTACGACGGATCCTGGACGGAATGGGGCGGGGCCGAGGACACGCCTGTCGAGCCCTGATTTCCGGACGGAAGCCCCATTCCTGAGGGGGATACCGACCCTAGCTGCTCCCGGCACGACGGACCGGGAGCGGTTACCTAACGTGTAGGGCAAGTTTTCACCGTCGCATCGAATATTGTCATATATGACTATATTTTTCCGGGACTGCATTTTTTTCGTTAGCTGCGAAACCTTTCCTTCAAATGCACGTTTACCTCCTGAAAGCGCGAACGGCGGATCATTGAAATCCCGCCCGACCGCTACGAGAAAAACGCTTGAGGAAAGAAATAACCATGTTTACCAAGAACGAGACTCTTGCCGCGACCGTTGCTGCACTTGCAATTGCAGCCCCGAGCCTGGCTTTTGCCGCCAATAACACCCGCCCGATCGAAGGCGTTATTTCATCGCCTCAGCCGGTTCAGTTCCAGTAGTCCTTTAACAAGACTGCTCCGAGCCGTGCGGTTGTTACCCCCACGAAGACGTCAAGCGTCGCGCTCCGGCGCCGCGGTGGATGAGTTGATGGACTACAACTCCACCCGTCCGTACGAAGGCGTGATCACCCACCCGGAACCGGTCGGCACCACCGACTAACAGCGGTTTTTGTACATTGAAAAACCGAACATGACCCGAAAGGGCATCTCCATCCCCGGGGCTTTCCGTCCCGGGGATTTTTTTTATGCCGAATTCGAGCAGCAGGCCTTTTGCGGTTCAGCCAATTTCGCTGAGCCCCGCCGCATAGCATTTCCAGTTGGCGACATACCGATCCGCAGAAGACCGCAAGCCCGCGATCGCCTCCTCATCCAGCGCGCGAACCACCTTTCCCGGCATCCCCATGACGAGACTTCCGTCCGGGATCTCCTTTCCCTCGGTCACGAGCGCACCCGCACCGATCAGACAGTTCTTCCCGATTTTCGCGCCATTCAGAACAATGGCTCCCATCCCGATCAGCGAATTATCGCCGATCGTGCAGCCGTGAATGATCGCGCGATGCCCGATTGTGCAGCCCTCTCCGATCTCAACCGGGTGACCGGAATCGGTATGGATCATCGTCATTTCCTGGATGTTCGTGCGCGCGCCGATCCGGATCGGTTCGTTGTCGCCACGCAGCACGCTGCCGAACCAGATCCCGACATCGCGCCCCAGAAAGACCTGCCCGATCACCTGCGCACCGTTTGCCACCCAGAAGGCATCGCCCTCGGTCTTGGGTTCGTGATCGTCCAGGCGGTAGAGCAGCATGGGAATTCTCCGGTGGTGGAAAGAAGTGCAGATCCTAGAGCCCGCGAGACGGCAAACCCGCGTGCGCCGCGATCATTGCCAATTCCCGCCCGTCCATCAAGTTCGACGGCTACGCCGTCCCCACCACCGACATCCGGATCGGTCATGAGCGTGGAAAAGGGATGCGGTAGTTGCCCTTATGGCGATTTGTCGCGCTGTCGCCCACAATCGCCAGTTGCTCGCCCGAGCCCCGTTCCAACCTCTGGAATGCCGTGAAACCAGGCCCGCCTGCCGCCGCGGATTGAGGCAGGTCAAGGCTGGAATTCGACAGACTTCACAAAACACAGGCAGGAAGGAAAAGAGAACGAACCGCCGTACGACTACCGCTCCACACATCACTTGTCAAAGATGACCATCATAGACATTCGGCGCGCGCACGTACGAAACCAAAGTATAACGGCCGCAGAAGACCTCCCCGTCTCAGCCCTCCGCCAGGAACGGAAGCCTTTCCTGCAGTCCCACGTCAATGCAAGACAAACCCGTGCCAAGCGAACATCGTCTTGCGGCCGTGGCCGTCGATGACCCGGTCTCGATTGAACCGCTTTTCGATGAAGTTCTCGCCGCGCTAAGCGACGAGGGCCGGGAGGTGGCGGGTTTCATCCAGCGTGAGATCTGCGGCGGCGACTGTCAGGATGACATCGTGATGGAGGATATCGAGACGGGAGAACGGCTATCGATCATGCAGATGTTGGGCCCGGCTTCGCGAAGCTGCCGGCTTGACCTCGACGCCCTGGTTCGCGTCAGCGTTCGCGCGCTCACCCGTCTCAACAGGCGGTCGCGCCCGGACCTCATGATCGTCAATCGTTTTGGGCACGCAGAGGTCGAAGGCGGTGGAATGCGCCCCGTCTTCGAAAAAGCTCTGGGCCTCGAGATCCCGGTCCTTACCTCGGTCTATGGAGACTCTCGCTCCGCCTGGAGCAGCTATGTCGGCGATCTATCGAATGTCCTGTTACCGGTCGGTTCCGATACGGTTATGGCCTGGTACCGGGGTGCTCTTGAAAACCTAAAAGCACGTTAACAGAATGTCTTACGATCAAGTCCCCGTTTCAACGCCCGCTCCACAAAACGCCGTGCTACGCGACAATTTCGGGCGGACCATGACCTATCTGCGGCTCTCCGTGACCGACCGCTGCGATCTGCGGTGCGTCTACTGCATGGCCGAGCATATGCGTTTCGTGCAGCACCGCGACCTGTTGACACTGGAAGAGAGCTCTACCGATTGTCGGCCGTCTTCATCCGCCACGGCGTGCGCAAGATCCGCATCACCGGCGGTGAGCCGCTGGTGCGCAAGAACGTCATGTGCCTGTTCGAAATGCTTTTCCCCCACTTGAAAACGGGTGAGCTGGACGAACTCGTGGTGACGACCAACGACACGCAGCTCCCTCACTTCGCCGCAAAGCTCCACGAATTCGGCGTGCGCCGCATCAACGTCTCGCTCGACAGCCTGGATCCCGAGCGCTACTGCAAGCTCACCGCGGCGGCGATGTCAAAAAGGCGCTTGCAGGCCTCGACGCAGACCAGGAAGCGGGCTTGAAGATCAAGCTCAATTCGGTCGCCATGAAAGGCGAGTTCGAACGTGAGGTCGATCATCTGATCGAGTTCGCCCACGACCGCGGCATGGATCTGACGCTCATCGAGGAAATGCCGCTTGGCGCCGTCCCCCACGACCGGGCCAAAAGCTTCCTTCCCCTCAACACGGTCCGGAGCGATCTTGAGACGCGCTGGACGCTGACACCGATCGAGGACAGCACCGGAAGTCCTGCGCGCTATGCCCGCGTGGAGGAAACCGGCGGCCGGATCGGCTTCATAACGCCGCTTTCCTGCGATTTCTGCGCAAGCTGCAACCGGGTCCGTGTGAGCTGTACCGGACATCTCTACACGTGCCTGGGCTCCGACAGCTCCATCAACCTGCGCGAGGCGTTGCGCGGGTCCTCCGGAAACGAGCAGGTCGAAGCTCTCATCTTCGACGCGATCGCCCACAAGCCGCAGCGCCATTCCCTTTCCGTCGCCACCGAAACCGTCAGCGGCATCGGTCGGCATATGTCCGTGCTTGGAGGCTGAACCCAGAATGAAAATCGTCGTCGTCACCATTTCCGACCGCGCCAGCCGGGGAGAATATGAAGACATCTCCGGGCCGGCGATCGTCGAATGGCTGGAAAGGGCGATTACCAGCCCTTGCGAGATTGAGCGGGTCGTCATCCCGGACGGTGAGATCGTCGTGCGCGATGAATTGATCCGGCTTGCCGACGCCGAGCACGTCGACATGGTTCTGACCACCGGCGGCACGGGCCCCTCCCCGCGCGATCAGACGCCGGAAGCGATGAAAGCCGTTCTGCAAAAGGAGCTTCCCGGTTTCGGTGAGTTGCTGCGCAAGGTCGGACTGGAACAGACGCCAACCTCGATCCTTTCGCGCCAGACCGCCGGAACGCGCGGCACGACCTTCTATCTCAACCTGCCGGGCAAACCCGCGGCGATCGCCATGTCGCTCGATGCGGTCTTTCCCGCCATTTCCTATTGCCTCGACCTCATCGGCGCGGGACGTATCGAGACGGACCCGGCCGTCGTGGTCAGCTTCAGATCCAAGAGCTGAGCGGTTCCATGAGCAAAGGCCGGCAGCAAGAGGGACGCCGCCGGAGAGCCCATCGGCATCGCCCTTCTGTCGGAACCGCAAGCCGATGCTCCGGTGACCGATGCCCTTCATCGCGTCAACAATATCTATCGCCTCGTTCGCGGGCGGATTGACGAGAGTGCATTCGCCGGTCGGTCGGACGACGTCGCCCGCCTCAAGCGGGTCTAAGACCTGCAACTGAACGAAACCGCCTCCGTTCGCGAGCAGGCGGCCCTTCCCTTCGGCCAACGCGACGTCGGCAAGATCGGCAGATGGCGGCAGATCATCTACGGGATGGCCCAGGCCTACGTGGATACATCCGGAAACGTGGGCACAGATCTCAACGCCCTCAATCCGGCTCTGGCCGAACTGGTGGCGATCCGCGAACTCCCCTTTGCGATCCGCGATCGCTATTCGCGTCAATGCTCCGGGTTCAGACGATCCGGGGAGCGCGACATTCCCTTGACCGCCCCCGAACGCGATCTCTGGCAGCGGGATGTCGGCGCCTATCGCGAATTGTGGAAACGAATAGCGGTTACCGCATCGCATCTCCCCCAGCATCCGCAGCTCTTCTTGCAGCCGTTAAAGTTGCAGCCGTTAAAGAGGGCGAGGCCAGGACCGCCAAGACGCAACGGAGCATGAATGCGATCCTGAACCAGTTGTCGGGAACCGGGAAACGCGGAGAGAACCCGAAGAATTGGGCCGACCACTGTTTCAACGTCTACGATTCCATACTCGGCATCGGCCACCTCGCCCTGGATATCGCCCGCAAGAACGCCGAGGCAGATCAGACGCGCGCCCTGATCAACGGCAGTTTGTGGACCCTATCGCTCCTTCTGGCGGTCGCCTTCAGCTATGTCACCTCACGGTTCCTGCGCCGCCGCTTTTCCGCGCCGATAGCCACGATCACGACCTCCATCCAAAGGCTTGAAAGCGGCGACTACCAGACGGCGGTTTCGAGTTCCTGCTTCCACGACGAACCGGGCGCGATCAGCGCCACGCTGGAAAGCCTGCGTCAGAAGGTGGTGAAGGCGGAACGCCTGCGCCGACATCTCGACCACCTGCGCGACGAACTCGTCGATCATGCGCGGGAATCGAACCGCGCAAAGTCACTGTTTCTGGCGACGATCAGCCATGAGATCCGAACGCCGCTCAACGGCATCATGGGAACGGTGCAACTGCTTGAGGACAGCCCCCTCAATGCCGAGCAGCGCCGCCGGATCGAGGCCCTGGACAAGTCGAGTCACCTGCTGCGCAATCTGGTGAGCGACGTCCTCGACTATTCGCGGATCGAAGCGGGCAAGTTCACGCTGAGCCACACACCCTTCTACCTGTCGGATCAGATATCCGTGGTCGAAGCGACCATCGCTGCATCCGCCCATGGCAAGGGGTTGACCTATTCCTCAGAGATCGCTCCCGACGTGCCGGAGCGGTTTGTCGGCGACCCGGCAAAGATCGGTCAGATCCTGCTCAATCTCCTCGGCAATGCGGTGAAATTCACCGAGAAGGGCGGCGTAAGCCTTCGCGTCGATCTCGATTCGAGCTGCACCACACCGGACGCACCGTGCATCCGGTTCGTCGTCACGGATACGGGGATCGGCATTCCCTTATCCAAACACGACATTCTGTTCACGCCCTTCACCCAGGCCGACGGCACCGTTTCCCGCCGCTTCGGCGGATCGGGGTTGGGACTGGCGATCTGCAAGGGGCTCTTGCAGATGATGGGCGGCCGCATCGATTTCAACTGCCCCGACCAGGGAGGAACCGTGTTCACGGTGCATCTCCCCCTGACGCCCGCCGGCACCGAGGCGGAGAAGGAAGAGCGCTTTCCGAAGCCCTGCCAAAGCTCTTCGTCCTCGTTGCCGAGGACAATCCGGTCAACGCGATGATCGCGGAAGAACTCACCCGGCGAGCAGGTCATGACGTCATCTTCGTCAATGACGGCAAAAGCGCCTTGGAGGCCGTGGCCAACAAGGATTTCGACGTCGTTCTGATGGATCTGGCCATGCCCGGCATCGACGGCATCGAAACGACGCGAAGGATCCGCGCATTCGAGCATGAAACCCGCCGGATGGTGCCCGTCATCGCGCTGACGGCGGACCTGACGGCCGAACAGCGGCTCGGCGACGATCCCGATCTCTTTGACGGATTTATCGGCAAGCCCCTACCGGCGCGAGGAACTCGAAGCCGCGTTGGCCCGGGCAATCGGCCTACTACCGTGCAAGAAGAGAGAGGCTCCCGACCGCGAAGAGGAAAGCATCCTCGTCCAGCACGCGCGGGATCTCGGCGTCGACTGGGCGCACAAGATCGTCGAGCTTTACATGACCGAGACGCCCCATGTGGCGGAGGGCCTCAATCTTGCCTTGAGCAAGGGCGATCTGGTCGGCATTTCCGATATCGCCCATCGCATCAGAGGCGGAGCGAACCACGTCGGCGCCCAAACGATCACCGCTTATGCGGAAGCCCCCGAACGCGCCGCGGATGAGGGAGATTGGGAGAGAACCCGACAGAGCGTCACCACCCTGCTCGCAACCCTCGACGGTGAATTGAAGAAACTGGCCGATCAGGCCAACCGCGAACTGGACGGAACCACGGCCCACATGCCGTTTGATTGATCCGCGCTCCCGTCACCTTTTCAGGTCATGCGCCTCAGGTCACAGGCCCGGTAAAGACGTAGCCGATCCCGTATTCGGTCGCGATCAAGCGCGACTTGCCCGGCTCCGGCTCGATCTTGCGCCGAAGGCGACTGATGAGGACATCGATCGTCCGATCGTTGGAATTCCATTCACGATCCGTAACCGATGCGATCAGCTCGTCGCGACTCATGATCTTGCCCGGATAGCGGATCAGAGCGGCCAGCAGATCGAACTCTCCGCGTGTCAAGCGACTCGACTTGCCATCGGGAGAGGTCAATCGGTGAGATTCCAGATCAAGTATCCAGCCAGCAAAACGGCGAACTCCGACCTTTTCGTCCTTCACTTCCGTATTGGTGCGCCGCAATAAGGTGTTCACTCTGGCCAAAAATTCCCATATGGAAAAGGGCTTAGTTACGTAGTCATCCGCCCCCAATTCCAACCCGACGACCCGGTCGATCTCGTCTGAACAAGAAGTAACGAGGATGACAGGTGCATCCGTACGATCCCGGACTTCGCGCATCAGCGTCAATCCGTCGCAATCGGGTAATTTGATGTCAAGCAAGAAAAGATCGATACGCTCGCGATCGACGGCGCGGCGAAACGACTCCGCGCTGTCGGCCGTAAACACTTGGAATCCTGCGGTTTCGAAGTAGGTCCTCAGACTCTCTCGGATGGTCGGTTCGTCATCGACAACGGCGACCCGTACGCCCAGCGAATTGTTGGCGGGAGCTGGTCTCATGGGCCTGTCTCGTTTAGTTTATAAATTCATTACTTTCATTATAGATCGTCGCAACCTCCCTTTACATCATCCCGACACCGTCCCCCTACATGAAATTGTGATCAGCCCACAAACTGTCGGGAATCAAATGAAAAAACTCCTTGCCGCGATCGGCCGCTTCATGAAACGACCCGTCGCGATTGGCGGAGCAGGCGTCTTCACCATTGTTGGCATAGCCATCGGAGTCGTCGGCTATATCGGCTTCCACACTGCTCTGAAAATGAGCACATCCACCGAGTTCTGTATCAGTTGCCACACGATGCGGGACAACAATTTCGAAGAAGACAAGACAACTATCCACTACAAGAATCCCGTCGGCGTGCGTGCCGAGTGCTCCGATTGTCACGTTCCCAAAGCCGGTTGGCCGCTTTACAAGGCCAAGATCATGGTCGCGCGCGATGTCTGGGGCGAGCTCACGGGATCCATCGACACTCGCGAAAAATTCGAAAGCGAACGGCTGCGTCTGGCGAAAATCGTCTGGGCCGAAATGGAAGCCAACGATTCAGCGCAGTGCCGCAGTTGTCATTCCTTCGAATCCATGGACTTCGAACATCAGAAGCCGAATGCGGCGAAAATGATGAAAAAGGCCATGACAGAAGGCGATACCTGCATCGATTGCCACAAGGGCATCGCCCACCACCTGCCGGATATGTCAAGCGGTTACAAATCGATGTTTAAGGACATTGTCGCCAAGGCTCCCGACAATCGCGGTGCGGACACCCTCTACGCGATGAACACGACCGAGCTTTACGACAAGAAACCTGCGGATGACAGCGCTCGCGCGGCCGGCAACATCCTGCCGCTGACCAAGGTCCACGTCGAAGAGCGTGACGGCGACTGGATGAAGGTCACGATCAAGGGCTGGATGCAGGAAGGCATGGAACGCGTGCTGGTCAAGGAGATGGGCGCCGCCTGTTCATGGCCACCGTGACGCCGGCAATGGCGGAGAACGCCAAGATCGATGCCACGAAGACCGATCCCGATACGGACCTGAACTGGAAGGAAGGCGAGATCACCGTCTGGACCAAGGCGGACGCCTTCACCTCCGACGAAACCGGCATGAGCGACTACGGCTCGGAAATGTACAGCGCCGCCTGCGGTGCCTGTCACAGTGCCCCCGCGCCCGACCACTTCCTCGCCAATCATTGGATGGGCATCATCAAGGACATGAAGGGCAATACCGCGCTCAGCAAGGAAGAGGTCCGGTTCCTGCAGAACTACCTCCAGACCCACGCCAAGGACATGCCTTAGCAAAGTTGAACTCCCCTTTCTGGATCTCTACGGCCCCGTTCGGGAGAGGTCCCTTCCCCTTCGAAGTGAGTTCCGTTCATGACCACTACCCAAGCTCTTTCCGACCCAGATTTCGCCGAAGCTCTCGTCACGATGAGCGGACTTTTCGGTGTGCCGCTGGAACTGTCCGATATCGAGGACATTCATCGTCCCCTGGATGAAGGCCCGCTTGCCGCACTCGCCCGCATCCCGCAGTTGCACGCTCAGATCCAGAACCTGCGCGACCGGACGCTTAACCTCGGCGATCCCAAGACTACGGAGATCGAACTCAACAAGGAGTTCTGCCTGCTGTTTCTGGGGATCGGCGGATTCTGGGGATCGGCGGACCGAAATCCGTACTGCCTTACGAGTCCGCCTATCTCGGCGACGGACGCCTGTTTCAGCAGCCCGCCGCCGACATGGCGAAGCTGCTGCAAAAGCAGGGCCTCGCCCCGGCAGCAGACTTCCCCGAAGCCCCCGACCATCTGGTGCTTGAACTCTCCCTTCTGGAAGAGACGATGCGACTGGCCGGACTGACGGGGGAAGAAGACGATATCGACGTCATCCACAATGTGCACAAGCGCCTGTGCGGCTGGGTCCCTACCTTCGCATCCGCCTGTGAAGCTTTCGACCGCATCGGCTTCTACGCCAATGCGTCGCAGATCCTCGAAACCCTTCTCAAACTGCCCCTGCCCTGCCCCGAAGCCGCAACGGCTGACTGAAGCCTGCCAATACATCTGAAGACAAACCGGAATCCCACAAAAAGGAAATAAAGGGATCAGTCATAAGGACCTGACCGAAACTCGTCCGACGAACGCCCCGCCCCCTGAAACACTCAGAAGCTATCCCGCTACTGAAGCTATCCCGCTACTAAAGAGGAGAAATAGTTATGACCGATACGCACCTGATGTCCCGCTCGTTGACGAGACGGCGTTTTCTGACCGCCACCTCGTCACTGGCGGCAGTGGGGTTTGCTGGCGCGAGCCTGCCGATGGGAGTTCGGCAAGCATCTGCGACTGGAGAGCAGATGATCCAGAGCGGCAGTCACTGGGGCGTTTTCAAGATGACGGTCAAGGACGGCCTCGCCGCCTCCATCGAGCCCTGGGAGAAGGATCCTCATCCCAGCCACCAGCTTCCCGGCGTTTTGAACTCCATGTATTCCGCCAGCCGCATCCGGTATCCGATGGTACGGCGCGCCTATCTGGAAAACGGGCCGAAGGCAGAGCGTGACAGCCGCAGCGCAGGCGATTTCGTCCGCGCATCCTGGGACAAAGCCATTGAACTCGTGGCCAACGAGATCAAGCGCGTTCAGGACGAACACGACCCCTCCGGCATCTTCGCCGGCTCCTATGGCTGGAAGAGCCCCAGCAAGTTCCACAATTACCGCACGCTCGTTGCACGCACCATGAACACGCTCGGCGGCTATGTCGGCGGTACCAGCGATTATTCGACCGGCGCGGCGCAAGTCATCATGCCCCACGTTGTGGGCGGGCTCGAAGTCTACTCCCAGCAGACCTCCTGGCCGCTTCTGATCGAGAACACCGACACGCTTGTCTTATGGGGCGCGGATCCCCTCAAAACCTGCCAGATCGACTGGCTGATCCCCGATCACGGCGTTTACGACTACCTGAAAGCCTACAAGGACACGGGCAAGAAGATCATCTGCATCGATCCGTTCCATTCGGAGACCGCCAAGATGACGGGTGCGGAGTGGATCGCGCCCAAGCCGCAGACGGATACGACGCTGATGCTCGGCATCGCCCACACCGTCTATGAGGAAGGGCTGCACGACGAGGATTTCCTGTCGACCTACACGTACGGCTTCGACCAGTTCGTACCGTATCTGATGGGCGAAAAGGACGGCACGCCGAAAAATGCGGAATGGGTGGCCGGGATCTGCGGCGTGCCCGCCGACAAGATCAAGGAACTGGCGCATCTGTTCGCCGGCAGCAAGACCATGCTGGCAAGCGGCTGGAGCATCCAGCGCATGCAACATGCAATACGGCGAACAGGCCCATTGGATGCTGGTAACACTGGCCTCCATGCTGGGCCAGATCGGAACGCCCGGCGGTGGCTTCGGCCTCAGCTATCACTATTGCTCCGGCGGAACACCGACGGCCAACGGCGTCTCCCTCCACGGCATCGGCAACGGCAAGCCGTCCGACGAGAATGCCCCCGAATGGCTCGCCTCTGCGGGCGCGGCAAGCATTCCGGTGGCCCGCATCGTCGACATGCTGGAGGACCCCAGCGGCGAGTTCGAATTCAACGGCGCGAAGATGACCTACCCCGATAGCCGGCTGGTCTATTGGGTCGGCGGCAATCCCTTCTCGCACCATCAGGACCGCAACCGGATGGGCGAGGCATGGAAGAAGATCGAGACCTTCGTCGTCCACGATTTCCAATGGACGGCGACCGCCCGTCACGCCGATATCGTGCTGCCGGCAACGACCTCCTACGAACGCAACGATATCGAACAGATCGGCTCCTATTCCAATCTGGGCATCGTCGCGATGAAGAAGGTCGTCGATCCGATTCGACATCTTCGCGGCCATCTGCGCCAAGCTCGGCAAGGAGAAGGAATTCACCGAGGGCAAGTCGGAGATGGACTGGATCAAGTCCCTCTACGACACGGCATCTAGCACCGCCCAGACCAAGAGCATCGATTTCCCGTTGTTTGACGACTTCTGGGAAGCGGGCTCTGTCATCTAAGATGTACCTGACGTCAACAAGGACTTCATCCGCTTTTCGGAATTCCGCGAGAACCCTCTGCTCAATCCGCTGGGAACGCCGACCGATCTCATCGAGACTTACTCGAAGGCGATCGAGCGGATGAACTATGACGATTGCCCCCCTCACCCGACCTTCCTCGCGGCCAAGGAACTGACGGGCGTTGAGGGCACGAAGTATCCACTGCACGTGAATGCTTCGCACCCCAATGACCGCCTCCACTCGCAGCTCTGCGGAACCCTGTGGCGCAAGGACTATGCGATCGGTGGACGCGAGCCTTGCGTGATCCATCCTGACGATGCGGCCAAGCGCGGCATCAAGGACGGCGATCTCGTGCGCGTCTTCAACGATCGCGGCCAGATCCTGACCGGCGCGCGGATCTCCGAGGACACCATGCCCGGCGTGATCCGCATCTATGAGGGCGGATGGTACACCCCCTCGGACCCGCTGAAGGAAGGCTCGCTTGATACCTATAGCGACGTGAACGTGCTGACGTTCGATGTCGGCACCTCGAGGCTCGCCCAGGGCAATTGCGGCCATTCTGCCGCCGCTGATGTCGAAAAATTCACCGGAACGCCGTCGGAGGTCACCGTTTTCACAACCCCTGCAGTGGCTGAATAGACCCGGAACGACCTACGAGTCAGCGACTGTCGCCGCCCCGCCCACGATCGGCCTGAAGACCGATCAACCTCGAAGCGAGGGGCTGCGTCACCGGCTCACCTCCCCTCCTTGCCGGTATATCCGTCGACACCCCACGGTGGAACGCGGCTCCTCGCTTCGCAAGAAATTGGAGAAGCAGTCGATGTCAACTAAGAGCTTGATTTTCCATTCGCTATCACGCAAACGATTTCTCGTATCCTCTGCCTCCCTGGCCGCATTGAGAGCCGCAGGCACTGTTCTGCCGGGACACGTCACGCGTGCGCTCGCAGCCGGAGAGGACAAGGAGGTTTTGTCCGCATCACACTGGGGAGCATTTTACGGCAAGGTCGAGGATGGGCGCTTCGTGAGCCTGCGCTCGTGGAACAAGGATCCGTTCCCCAACCAGGCCGTTCACGGCGTTCAGGACGTGGTCTACAACGCCGGCCGCATCAGGTACCCGATAGTAGTGCACCTCTCCTATCTGGAGAACGGCCCCAAGGCGGAGCGCGAGAGCCGCGGCGCCGGTGACTTCGTCAAGGTGTCCTGGGACACCGCACTCGATCTCGTCGCCAAGGAGATCACCCGCCTTCAGGACAAGGAAGGCCCCTGGGCGATCTATTCCGGCACCTATGGCTGGCAGAGCTCGGGACTGCCAACAACTCGCAGGCCATGCTCAAGAAGCTGATGAACCTGACGGGCGGCGCATTCTTCTCCACCGGCGACTATTCCAAGGGCACGCTGGCGGGCATCATGCCCTACATCATGAGCCAGATCGACGCCGAGGGCCCGCAGACCAGCTATCTCTCGATCCTCGAGAACGCCGATCAGATCGTGTTCTGGGCCTGCGATCCCTGGAAGAACAACCGGATCGCCTATTCCCCGCCGGATCACGGCGAGCATCTCTTCTTCGACGAACTGAAGAAGAAAAGCGACATCAAGAAGCTCTTCATCAACCCGATCCGCAGCGAGCTGTGCAAGGCGACCGACGGCGAATGGATCGCCGCGCGTCTCCATGCCGATATCCCGCTCGCCCTCGGCATCTGCCATGCGCTTCTCACCGAAGACCTGTACGACAAGGACTTCATCGAGAACTACACCTACGGCTTCGAGACCTTCGCCGACTATCTGATGGGCAAGGGCTGGGACAAGATCGAGAAAACGCCGGAATGGGCGGCCGAGCAGTGCGAGGTTTCCGCCGACAAGATCCGTGAACTGGCGCACAGCTTCGTCTCCGGGCGCACCATGCTGATCTCCGGCTGAACCCCGCAGCGCATGCAGCACGGCGAACAGTGGGTGTGGACCTCTTCATCACGCTCGCCTGCATGATCGGTCAGATCGACCTGCCGGGCGGTGGTTTCTGCCAGCGCTACCACCTCGACAATCCGGGAGGGAGCTCCCCAGTCGAACGGCCCGGCTCTCGGCAGCTCCGTCAATCCCGGCAAGCAGTTCGAGCACAATAGCGAAACGCACCTCTATCCGGACGTGAAAATGACCTACTGGACGAGCGGCAACCCATTCCACCATCATCAGGACCGCAACCGGATGCGCGAAGCCTGGAAGAAGTTCGGACGGTCGTCGTCCATGACTACCAGTGGATCGCAACCGCGCGCTTTGCCGATATCGTGCTGCCCGCCACCACGACGGCGGAACGCAACGACATCGATCGCATCGGCTCGGTGGCGAACAAGGCCATTCTGCGGATGGCCAAGATCATCGACCCGGTCTTCGAAGCCCGCAAGACTACGACATCTTCACCGATCTCGCCGGCCGGCTGGGCGTCAAGGACGCCTTCACCGAAGACAAGTCCGAACAGGACATGATCAAGGAGATCTACGAGCAGGCCCACGAACTGGCCGCGAAGAGGAACGTCGAGATGCCTGTTTTCGACATCTTCTGGGAAGAGGGCATCGTCGAATTCGAGGTTCCGGAAGAAAACCTGAGGCGCGTTCGCTACGCAGACTTCCGCGAAGACCCGCTGATGAACATGATGCCGACGGCGACCGGCAAGATCGAGATCGTCTCCAAGTACATCGAGAAGATGAACTACGACGATTGTCCTCCGCATCCTTCGTGGATCGAACCAATGGAATGGCTGGGCATGAAGGACAAGACCTATCCTGTCCATCTCAGCTCCAACCACCCGGACTGGCGCATGCACTCGCAGCTCTGCTCGACCACGGTGCGCGAGATCTACGCCGTCAACAACCATGAACCCCGTGCCTGATCAACTCCGATGACACCGCCGCGCGCGGTATCAAGGACGGCGACATTGTGCGGATCTTCAACGGTCGCGGCCAGATCCTCGCCGGGGCGAAGGTCTCCGACGATATCCGCCCGAGCGTGATCCAGGTGCAGGAAGGTGCCTGATACGATCCGGAGGACGTCGGCGACCCGAACGTGCTGACGATCGACATCGGGACCTCGCGCCTGGCTCAGGCCACCTCGACTCACACCTGCATGGTGCAGTTCGAGAAGTTCACCGGCGAAGTTCCGGAAGTGACTGCCTTCGTCGCGCCTACTGCCGCTGGGTAGCAGATCGCGGGAGCTGCCGGGCCGGCATCGTCGGTCACCCGGCCCGGCAGAGCTCTTTTATTGACCGGTCATCCACGCCGATGGCCCGTTCCGGCCGGCCCTGTAGCTTTTCAGTTGCATATCATCGGCTGCGATTTTTCCGCGCCGCACCAAGTAGATTGACATATGCCCCGCCGCGCGCTCGCCTAAGGTCAGCGCGCGTTGAAGCATGGCTGTGACCGTTTCAGATATTCCTCCTCCGGCGGCTCCCGGCCCAGCCTGCGACTTCTGTCCCCTCGCGCAATCGTCCGATCCGGAGCCCGCCGGCAACCGGAATACGCATGGGCGTGACAGCAGCTCACGGAAAGATCGTCTCTGTCAGAGGCACCGTCATCGATGTCGAATTCGCGGGGCATGCTCTTCCCGCCATCGGCACCGCGCTCGACGTCCAATGGGACCGGCCTAATCCGCTTGTTCTGGAAGTGCATGCGCACGCCGACCTGTCGACAGTGCGGTGCATCGCGCTTCAGGAGACTGCGGGACTGGCTCGGGAAACGCCCGTCGTCTCCACCAGTGCATCCGTGTGCGTTCCGGTCGGCGATGCCGTTCTCGGCCGACTGCTCGATGTTGTCGGCAACACCTGCGATCGCAGCGAACCATTGCCCGACGATATCCCCCGCCGCCCCATCCACAGTCCGCCGCCGCCGCTGAAGGACGAGCGTTCCATCGCCAACGTCTTTGAAACGGGCATCAAGATCATCGATCTGCTGACCCCGCTGACCCAGGGCGGCAAGGCGACGATGTTTGGCGGAGCGGATGTCGGCAAGACCGTACTGGTGATGGAACTCATCCACGCCATGGTGGAAAAATATCAAGGTATTTCAGTCTTTGCTGGGGGTGGGCGAGCGATCACGCGAAGGCCATGAGCTGCTGACCGAAATGCGCGGCTACGACGTCCTGAAGCGCACCGTTCTAGTCTACGGCCAGATGGCGGAGCCGCCCGGCGCCCGCTGGCGCGCGTCGCTAACCGCCCTCACCATCGCCGAACATTTTCGCGACGCCCGTCACCAGAACGTGCTGCTGATGGACAACGTCTTCCGGTTCGTTCAGGCAGGGGCGGAAGTTTCCAGCCTTCTCGGCCGCCTGCCCTCGCGCGTCGGCTATCAACCGACATTCGCCAGCGAGGTTGCCGCCTTGCAGAAACGTATCGCCTCGGTGGCGGAGGCCGCCGTGACCGCGATCCAGGCCGTCTACGTGCCCGCCGACGACTTCACCGACCCCGCTGTAACGACGATCTCCTCGCACATGGACTGCATGATCATGCTGTCCCGCGCTCAGGCCTCTCAAGGCTTCTACCCGGCAGTCGATCCGCTCGCCTCATCGTCCATCCTGCTCGATCCCCTCGTCGTCGGCGAGGAGCATTACGAGATCGCCGGACGCGTGCGCGAAACGTTGGCGGGGTGCCACGAATTGCAGGACGTCATCGCCCTTCTGGGGGTCGAGGAACTCGGCGCAGCCGACAGGTTCATCGTCCGCCGCGCGTGCCGGTTGCAGCGCTTCTTCGCCCAACTCTTCTTCGTCACTCAAGCCTTTACCGGCACGCCGGGTGTTTCCGTTTCACGTGAGGAAACGTTGAAGGGCTGCCGAGCAATCCTTGAAGGAGAGACGGACGACTGGGCCGAAAGCTCGCTCTACATGGTCGGCAGCCTCGAGGACGCCCGCCGCAAGGAAGAGGCGGCAACAACTGCGGAGGAGGCATCATGAGGCTCGTCATTGTCTCGCCTCTGCAAATCGTCGTCGACGAACCGAACATTGCGTCGCTTCGCGCCGAAGATGCCAGCGGAAGTTTCGGGATCCTGCCCGGACATACCGATTTTCTGACCAGCCTCACCGTTTCCGTTGTGCGATGGCGAAACCGGGACGGCAAGCGCCATTTCTGCGCCGTTCGCAGCGGAGTCCTAACCGTTTCCGACGGAACGACGGTTTCCATCGCCACCAGAGAGGCCGTTCCCGGCGATGATCTGGATACACTCGACACGATCGTGATCGAACGCTTCCGCAGCGAACTCGCTGTCGAGCGTACGCAGAACGTGGAGGCGATACGGCTCCATCTCGACATGATCCGGCGGCTTGTCGCCCGCGCCAAGGGACGTCCGCATGCGGGACCGGAGGGCATGGGATGAGCGATACGGCGAAAGACGACAAGCTCGTCAAACAGATCCAGCTCCGTCAGAAGCGCGAACACCGAGGGCACGGCGACGTCCCGATCTCGCGCAGATTGGCGCAGATCGGTGTCCTCGGCTGGATCGTCGTCACACCGATGCTCGTGGGGATTTTCGTCGATCGCTAGATCGATCGCACCTTCGAGACCGGGATCTTCTGGACCGCGCCGCTTCTCATGATCGGACTGGTGCTCGGATGCTGGTTTGCCTGGAAATGGATGAATACCGCATGACACTCTCCTTTCCCGTTCCGCTCGCAGATCCTTCGGCCCTCCCGACCCTCACCGCCTTCTTCGCCTTCGGCGCGGTTCTGGGCGCGGGCTACTTCTCCGTATTGCGGGTGAGCGCACGTCTCTTTGCCGGACATTCCCATCTTGCCGCCGAAGGACTGACGGCTGCCAGACTGATCGTCCTGCCGTCTGCCCCTATTTCGTCAGCCGGGCAGGCGCACTGCCGCTTCTGATAACCGCGCTCGGCCTTGTCACCGCACACTGGGCGATCATGCGCCGCTTTTCCAGGAGCAGCCCATGAACTAGCCTCTGGAAACCGTCGCCCTCATCCATCTCGGACCCGTTCTCATTACGGAAGCGGTGCTTGTTACATGGCAATCATGCTGTTTCTCGGCCTGAGAAGTGCTCTTGCCACGCATTCCCTTTCCCTGAAACCATCGAACGTGCAGGCGGCGCTGGAACTCGTCGTGGAAACCCTCGACATCCAAATCCGCGAAGCGGCGGGAACCGCGCCGGAAACCTATCGCGCCTTCATTGGCACGCTCTTCGTCTACATTCTCATCGCCAACTGGACATCCCTCATCCCTGGCGTGGAGCCGCCAACCGCCCATCTGGAGACGGATGCGGCCCTTGCAACGCTCGTCTTCGTCTCGGTGATCTGGTTCGGTGCGCGCGCGAACGGCCCGAGCGGCTATCTGAAGACCTTCGCCTCCCCCAACCCGGTGATGATCCCGCTCAACGTCCTAGAAAGCCTGACCCGCGTCTTCTCAATGTTCGTGCGCCTGTTCGGCAACATCATGAGCGGGGTCTTCGTGGTCGGTATCGTCGCGTCGCTGGCTGGGCTCCTCGTCCCGATCCCGCTGATGGCGCTCGATATGCTGACCGGGGCCGTCCAGGCCTACATCTTCGCGATCCTGGCGCTTGTTTTCATAACCGCCGCGGCGGCGGAAGCCGGACCGCACGCCAAACATCCTCAAAAAGGAGACCGTTCATGAACTGGCAGGCCTTTATCTCGATCATCGGCGCAAGCGTCGCCGTCTCCTTCGGTGCTATCGGACCGGCTCTGGCCGAAGGACGCGCAGTCGCGGCCGCCATGGACGCCATCGCCCGGCAACCGGAAGCGGCGAACACGATTTCCAGAACCCTCTTCGTCGATCTGGCGATGATCGAGACCATGGCGATCTACTGCCTCGTCATCGCGTTGCTTCTGCTTTTCGCCAACCCGCTGATTGCCTGACGCCATGAACTTCGATTGGTGAACCTTCGCCATCCAGGCGGCCAACGTCCTTGTCCTCATCTGGATCTTGCGCCGCTTCCTGTGGAAGCCGGTCGCCGTGATCATCGAGGAACGTCGTGCTGCAAGCGAATCCACGATCGCGCAAGCCAATGCACAAGCCCGTGCCGCGGACGAGGCGCGCGCCGAGGTTGAACACATCCGCAAAGGGCTCGCCGAAGAACGCGAGACGGCTCTTGCCGAGGCGCACGCCGACGCCGACGAAGTACGAAGAAACCTGCTCACCAAGGCCAAGGAAGACGCGGATAAGATACGGGAGCAAGCCTCGGAGAGCATCGAAACGGACCACCAGGTCGCGCGAAAGGAGGCCATAAACGAGGCTGGCGCCCTCGCGCTCGATATCGCAATCAAGCTCGCAAACCACCTGAAGGCTCCCGTCGTGCGCGCCGCCTTTCTCGATGACCTTGCCACCGGAATCGCGGGCCTGCCGGAAGAAACCCGGCGCACCGTTGCCGTCAGTGATGGTGCCTTGCGCCTGATAAGCGCCGAAACACTCGATGAGAATGCACAAGAGGAGTGCCGTCGCCGGATTTCGGAAGCATTCGGTTGCTCCCCCGAGATGTCCTTCGCTGCAGACCCGGCACTAATCGAGGGGTTCGAGCTGCACGGCGCGCATTTCTCCATTCTCAACAGTTGGCGCGCCGATCTCGCCCGGATCGAAGAAAGCCTTCGCCATGAGTAACAACAACACCGCCGATAGCTGGCTGAGCCATGCCCGAAAGCGCCTTGAAACGGTAGAACCCGGGCCGAAGGCGGAATAGATCGGCCGTGTCGAGGAGGTGGGCGACGGCGTGGCGCTCGTGTCGGGTTTACCCAATGCCCGGCTTGACGAACTTCTGCGTTTCGACAAGGGCGCCTTCGGCTTTGCCCAGACGCTCGACAAGAATCTGATTGGCTGCGTCCTGCTGGACAGCGCCGACACGATCGAGGCGGGTGACATCCTGCGCGAAACAAGCGAAGTGGTGCGTGTACCCGTGGGCCCGCCCCTTCTCGGCCGCGTGATCGACCCGCTCGGCCGCCCACTCGATGACAAGGGCGAGATCGAAACAGACGAATTCCATTCAGTAGAATGCCCCGCGCCCGCGATCATCGACTGGGATCTCGTGATAGCACCGGTTCAGACAGAACTTCTTTCCATCGACACGCTGTTCGCGCTCGGACGCGGCCAGCGCGAACTGATTGTCGACGACCGCGCCATTGGCAAGACGACCGTCGCCATCGACACGATCATCGCGCAGAAGACGAGCGACATCTTCTGTGTCTACGTGGCCGTCGGTCAGAAGACCTCCAGCGTGCGTCGGACCATCGACGCAATCCAGACGCTCGCCGCGCCAGAGCGCTGCATCACGGTTGTATCGGGATCGGCCAGCCCTCCCGACCTGCAATGGCTGGCACCGTTCGCGGGCTTCACCATGGCGGAGTATTTTCGCGATCGCGGTCAGCATGCGCTGATCGTGATCGACGATCTAACCAAACACGCCGCGACCCACCGTGAAATCGCGCTTCTGACCCGCCAATCTCCGGTCCGAAAGGCCTATCCGGGCGACGTCTTCCACGTTCACGCCAGGTTGCTGGAGCGCGCGGCGAAGCTTAGCGCGGAGCGCGGCGGCGGCTCGCTGACCGCCCTGCCGATTGCGGAAACGGATGTGGGAAACCTGTCTGCCTACATTCCGACCAACCTGATCTCGATCACCGACGGACAGATCGTCATCGACGCAAAACTCTTTCAGGAAGGACAGAAACCGGTGGTCGATGTTTCCCTGTCGGTCAGCCGTGTGGGCGGCAAGACGCAAAGCCCCGCCTTGCGCGAAGAAGCGAAATCTCTACGGCTCGACTATGCACAGTTTCTTGAGATGGAGATGTTCACGCGTTTCGGCGGCGTGCCGGACAAGCGTGTCCGTGCCCAACTGACACGCGGCGAACGCATCCGCACCATCCTGAAACAGCCCCCGCATGCGCCCTTGCGTCTGGCAGATGAGGTCGCACTCGTCGTCGCCGTTCAGGAAAGACTGCTGGACACAGTCCCGGTCGACCGAATTCCGGCCTTTCGCGAAGCCCTGCCCTCCGCACTCGATAATCATGCTCCGGATGCCGTGGCCATGATGGAGAAGACCAGCACGCTTGATGACGAGACGCGCGCCTCTCTCCTGACCGCGCTCCGAAAGCTGACGGAGCGGTTTGCACCATGAGCGAGCGACTGGCCGATATCGGCGTCCGAATCGACGGCGTTCGCCAGTTGGATGCGGTCGTCAACGCCATGCGCGGGATCGTCGCCGTCCGCGTCCAACAGGCGCGCGAACAGATCCTCGCCGTCGATGGCTATACGACAACGCTGACCGCCGCCATGGGCCGGATCATCGATCAAATCGCAGGAGAGACCGAACCGCCATCCAAGACAGGGGCTTGCTCCGCCCTCATCGTCTTTTGCGCGGAACAGGGCTTTGCGGGCACCTTCTGCGAGCGCGTGCTCGATACGATCACGAACGATGTCGGCAAGGCCGAGATCTTTCTCGTCGGCAGCCGCGGTCGGTCGATTGCTGCCGAAAGAGATATCTCGCTTGCCTGGACGAGCGCTCTGCCCGCTCATTCACCGTCAATCCCGCAGCTTGCAAACCGGATTCGCGAAACGATTTTCGCCCGCATCAATGCAGGGGAAATCGATCGTCTGGATGTCGTCTTCAGCACCTGGAAGGAGAATGCCGCCCACATCGTGCGCAGGACACTCTTTCCAATCGACCTTTCAGCCGTCGCACCCAGCGCACAACTTCAGCCACCGCTTGCCAACCTCCCTCCGTCCACACTGCTTGAGATCATCGGCGAAGACTATGTTCATGCCCTCCTGTGCAACGCCGCGCTTCATTCCTTTGTCACGAAAACGAAGCGCGGATCACGGCCATGGCGCTCGCCCGCGGTCAGATCGAAAGCGAGTTGGAGGAGTTGAAGGCCCGCGAGCGTCACATCAGGTAGGAGGCGATCACCGCGGAGATCATCAAACTCGCAGCAGGAGAGTTGGCCAGCCGCGATGGCGAGGGGCATTCGTGAGAAGAAGGGAAGATGGAGGCGCTTTCGCACCTCCGCCTCTCAGCTATCCCGCGCCACCTGCAACGGCGCCCAGGACTGGCTCACCGGCATGACTTCCAGCGAGTTCACGTTGATATGCGCCGGCTGGGTCGCGACCCAGAAGATCGTCTCAGCAATATCCTCCGGCTGAATCGCATGCGCGCCGCCATAGAGCTTGTCGTAGGCCTCCTGATTGCCGCCGGTACGCACGAGCGTGAATTCGCTTTCGCACAGGCCCGGCTCGATGGAGGTCACGCGCACGTCCTTGCCGTGCAGATCCGAGCGCAATCCGAGAGAAAACTGCCGGACGAACGCTTTCGTGCCGCCATAGACGTTGCCACCCGGATAGGGCCACGTAGAGGCGATCGACGACAGGTTGACGATCGTTCCGCGCCGCTCGATCAGCTTCGGCAGCAGGTGATGGGTCACGGTGACGAGACCGGTGATGTTGGTGTCGATCATCCGCTTCCAGTCAGAAAGCTTGGTGTTCGGCACCGGCGTCGTGCCAAACGCCAGCCCGGCATTGTTGACCAGCAGATCGATCTCGCGGAATTCCGGCGGCAAGGCCTCGAGCGCGGCCACCGTGGCGGCTTCATCGGCAATGTCGAAGGCGGCGCCGTGGAAATTCGCACCAAGCTCCTTGCCCATCTCGGCAAGCCGCTCCTCGCGCCGACCGGTACCAACGACCTTCCATCCGGCACCTGCAAAGCGCCGCGCGGTGGCCGCACCAAAACCCGATGTCGTTCCCGTAATGAAGACGGTTCCGCTCATGTGGTTGTTTCCTTGTTCGATTTTCGTAATCCGGCCGCATGCTTACTCCCCATTTGCGGCGAGGCAAGGCATGCGCCGATGTTTTTACGGCTGGCTCCCACGATTGTACGACTTGGCTCTAAGCCGGTCGCAGCCCTGAGCGTAGAGGGACAGGTGACACCCTTTCAGCGAGGCCTCGGCCGCCATGACGAATGCCGCCATCAACATGGACCATCACTGGCTCCCTTTCACCAACAACAAGCTCTTCCACCATGAACCGCAGATCTTCGCCAAGGCAGAGGGCGTGCGCTACTGGACACCCGAGGGCGCCGAAATCCTCGACGTAGCGTCCGGGCTCTTTTGTTGTCCGGCCGGACACGGACGGCGCAAGATTGCCGACGCTGTCCATGCGCAGTTGACGGAACTCGACTACTCGCCCCATTTCCAGCGCGCCGCGCCGATCTCCTTCAAGCTGGCAGAACGCCTGTCGGGCATTCTGCCGGAGGGAATTGACCGCGTTTTCTTCGGCTCCTCCGGGTCGGAGGCCGTCGACAGCGCGATGAAGATCGCAATCGCCTATCATCACGCCAAGGGCGATGCGCAACGCACGCGCTTCGTCTCCCGCTCCTGGGCCTATCACGGGGTCAATCTCGGCGGCACGTCGCTCGCGGGCATGGTCGGCAACCGTCGGGAATATTCCGGCATCACCTGCGATGTCGTCCACATGCGCCACACCTGGAACGAGGATCAGCACTTCACCAAAGGCCAGCCGGAAACGGGCGTCGAACTTACCGAGGATCTCGCGGAGCTTTGCAAGACCTACGGCGGAGAGACGATCGCCGCCGTCTTCGTGGAACCCATCGCGGGATCCATCGGCACCATCGTTCCCCCCTGTCGGATACTTGAAGCGGCTTCGCGAGATCGCGGACCAGCACAACATTCTGCTGATTTTCGACGAGGTCATCACCGGCTTCGGTCGCACCAGCTCGGCTTTTGCCTCGCAGAAATTCGACGTCACGCCCGATATCATCACCATGTCCAAGGCGCTTACCAACGGTGCCGTGCCGATGAGTGCGGTCGCCGTGAAGACGGAAATCCAGCAGACCGTTCTCGATGCAATCACCGCCGACCGGCCGGAACTGATGCACGGTTACACCTAACTCCGCGCATCCGGTCGCCTGCGCCGCCGCACTGGCCACGCTCGACATCTATGAGAAGGATGGGCTGTTTGCGCGTTCCAAGGCCCTGTCGCCGGCATTTCTCGATGGCGTCTTCGGCCTGCGCAACCTGCCGCAAGTTGCAGACCTTCACGGCTACGGGATGATGTCGGGTATTCAGTTGAAGCCCGGCAACGCACCGGGTGAAAAAGGCTCCATCGTCCAGCGGCTCCTGTTCAAGGAGGGCCTGCACCTGAAGGCCACCGGCGATGCCCTGATCTTCGCACCCGCTTTCGTCTCGAACGAGGAGGAAATCGAGCAGATGCTGGGAGTTCTGCAGAAGGTTTTCGGGCGTTCCGATCTTTGAACACTTGAGAGGGAAAAGGGAAATGGGGACACTTTCGCGCCGCTGATTTCTGGATTCTGGATCAGCGTTCGGTTTATGCCTCACTTGTCCTGAATGAGGGAGTGTGGAGCAGAGTTGTAAGCACACGAAACAACGAACGAGCCTCGTTCGCGGTAGCGTTTGGTTACAACTCTCCCCTTGCTCGTCATTCCGGGCGGTCTGCGGCGCAAGCTGCATGGCCAGATCCGGAATCCAGTGCAACAAGCTGCGGCGAAGCCGCGCCGGTTCTCTTCCCTTACCCCCGGCACTCGCGGATCACGCCTGCCAAGACTTCCAGCCCCGGGGCAATCTTCTCTTCTGCGATCGCGGTGAACCCCAGCCGAACGCGGTTTCGCGGGGCATTCTCACCCCAATAATGCATATCACCGGGCTCAATCAGCACCCCACGCGCCGCTGCCCTCGCAGCCACGCGCCGCGCCTCCACATTGCGAGGTAGCGTCAACCACAAGGCCGAGCCACCCGTCGTCATGGTGACGTCGCACTCCGGCAGACGCTGACCGATCTCCCACAACATGCATTTCCATTTCGCGGCAAGGCTCTCCCGCTGACGGCGAATGTGCACATCGTAGTGCCCATCGGCGAGGAAGATCGCCATTGCCCGCTGGTCGAGTCCGGACACATGACGGCACATCAAGCGCCTGAGGGCACGAAGCTCGCGCACCAGCGGTTCGGCGGTAGCGATGAAACCAAGTCGCAAGCCGGGGAAGACGGGCTTTGACAGCGACCCCACATGAACCACCCGCCCGGAGCGATCAAAGCTCTTCAGGGCCGGACGCTGGGCTCCGAAGAAATTCAGTTCGTGCTCGTAGTCATCCTCGATGACGAGGAAATCATGCTCATCCGCTGCCGCCAGAAGCGACAGACGTCGTTGTAGCCCCATCGTGACGTTGGTCGGCGAGTGGTGGCCGGGCGTAACGTAGACGAGATCCGTCTCGTTCAACGCCTCGGTCACCCGAATACCATTGGAATCAACAGGTTGAGCCAACAAGGTACAGCCGTGTGCGAGAAAGATATTGCGCGCATCGACATAGCCAGATTCCTCAACGCCGACTTGCGTACCGGGTCCGCAAAGAAGGCTCGCCAGGAGGTAGACCGCGTTCTGCGCGCCGTTGGTGACGAGAATGTTCTCCGGTCCCGCGCGGAACCCGCGTTGAGGGAGGGCACGACGAATGATCTGATCGATCAGCATAGGATCATCGGTATCGACGAGATCGCCCATCCAGCTTGATGCGTGTTCGGCGGTTCCGGCAACGCGCACCGCATCGCGCCAACAGCTCATCGATATCCGGTCGGGAGTGATCTGCCCGTAGATAAAAGGATAGTCGTAGTCGCGCCAGTTCGCGGGGTTGGTGATGTTTTCCTGTGCGGAGGGACGCACCTTCATCCGGCGTTCGAAATCGACGGCGCGGTGTTCGCCGTGCAACGCATTGCGCGCATGGTCATCAACGCGGAGGGAAAGCTGCTCACGGACATAGCGTTCGTCCACGAAATAACCGCTTCGGTTGACCGGTCTCAGGTAACCGTCCTCCGCCAGACGCTCATAGACGAGGCTCACCGTGTTGCGCGAAACCTTGATCCGCTCCGCCATCGAGCGGGTCGACGGCAACGGCTCATGGGAAGGCACTCCACCGGCCAGAATGGCTTCCACCAACTGCTCATGGATCTGCTGTTGCAGGCGCTTGTCGGGTGAGAACGGTGCATCGAAATAATGTTCGATCATCATCGCTGGCTGTCTCCGCGTCGGCATCTGCCGTTTGGTAAAGCAAGGATCGTGCCGGATCGCGGAGGCCAGGTTCCACTGGCCCCATAGTTTTCAAAATCTGGCTCTAAGGCCCCGCGTTGCACCGCAATATTGTTTTCTCCGAGACATACGTTTGCGCGCAAGAATGAGGCACGAACACAGGTATTGCCTGTCCTTCGTGCAGTGCAAAAAGCGGCATGCGAGATCGATCCGGAAAACAGGCAATCCAGGGGAATGAGATGGAGAAATTCGGCAAAACTGGCGGCCTGAACCGCCGATCCTTCCTGAAAAGCGCCAGCGCGTTGGGCGCGGGCCTCGCCATGCCGGCGATCATCAGCAACCGCGCACTCGCCTCCTCCGGCGAGATCAACATTATGATGTGGTCCGACTACCTGCCGGAAAGCTTCGTCTCCGGCTTCAAGGAGAAGACCGGCATCACCATCAACTTCACTGGCATCGGCTCCAACGAAGAGATCATCAACAAACTCAAGGCCACCAACGGCGAGGACTTCGACATCGTCTCGCCGACGGTCAATCGCAACCTGTTGTGGAAAGATCTGGGCCTCCTCCAGCCCTTCGACATGTCGAAGGTCGCGATCGAGAAGGTTAACCCGGCCATGGCGCTGGGCGACAAGCACTAGAATTTCGAGGGCAAGGGCACATTCTGGCTGCCGCACATCTGGGGCACGGAAGGCGTCGCATGGCGCACGGATGCCTTCACGCCGGACGGGTAGTTCCCGAGCTACTACGACGTGTGGGACGACGCCAATGCCGGCAAAACCATGGGAAGCGCCCATTCGATGATGCTGGGCCTCGGCCTCGGGCTTGAAGGGCGCAGCGAGATGGATCGTGGCACCATGTGGTCGACCTATGAAAGTCCGTAGAAGATGGACGAGGTGTGGTCCAAGATCACCGAAATCGCCATCTCCGAGAAAAAGAACATCGAGCTCATCTGGAACGACGCCGACACCCAGAAGAACGAACTTCTGAACGAAGGCGTCATCGTCGGGCAGACCTGGGACGGTCCGCCGATCGCTCTCAAGACGGCGGGTGAGCCGGTCATGTACCGCGCGCCGAAGGAAGGCGCGATGGCCTGGGTGGATGGCATGGCAATGCCCACCGGCGCCAAGAACATCGACCAGATCTACGCCTTCATCGATGCGGCCTACGACGCAAAGCTGCCGGGCGAGGCGATCCAGACCCACGGCTACAACTCGCCGGTCATCGGGGCCGATGCCTATGGCGGCGAGATCTATACCAAGAACTTCGCCGACGCCTATCCCGGCGATGCGCTGGCCAACCTCAATCCCTAGCCCGCGGAAGCGCCCTGGTACTCCGAAAAGCGGACGGAATTCGCCAACAAGTTCCTGTCCGCCTGAGGCGTTCCGAAGACTGACGAGACAAATGGCGCAGCCGCCGCGTGGGGGTTGTCGGCTGCACCCCTCGCCCGCCCTTCGAGACGTTGACTTCGTCGGATCCTCGGTCGAGGCCCTCGGTACGACGCCTGGTGCATCGCGGTCGGATGCATGCACCGCTCCACGGCGCCATACCCGCAGACCTTCCCGCCGAAGTCTGGGGACCGTCTCGAAGGGTGGGCAATTCGGCTCTTCGACACCTCTCCGCCGCTGCCACGCCTGCGCAATCGCGAACGATGGGTCAACCCGCAGATCACGGATCGACGAGCACCGCCTTCCGCTGGAGTTTCAATGACCAAAGACGTTGTTCTCGACCATGTATTCAGTCCGCTTCGGCAGCTATACGGCCGTCGACAACGCCTACCTCACCATCAAGGGCGGCGAGTTCTTCTCCTTCCTCGGATCATCCGGTTGCGGCAAGACCACGCTGCTTCGGTGCGTTTCCGGTTTTGTGGAACCGACGGAAGGGCGCATCCTGATCGGTGATCAGGACATGGCGCGCGTCGGTCCGAACAAGCGTCCAACCGCGCTCATCTTCCAGAATCTGGCGCTTTTCCCGCTGATGTCGGTGGCCGACAACATCGCCTTTCCGCTGGAGGTGCACGGTATCTCCAAGCGCGAACGCCGCAAGCGGGCCGACGAACTTCTCGACATGATCGCCCTGCCCGGCGTCGGCGACAAGAAAGTGCACAAGCTTTCCGGCGGCCAGCGCCAACGCGTCGCGATTGCCCGGGCGCTTACCGTGGAACTCGATATCCTGCTTCTCGACGAACCGCTTTCCGCGCTCGATCTGAAGTTGCGCCATCATATGCGTACCGAGCTTCGCACTATCCAGCAGCGCGTCGGGCTCACCTTCATCTACATCACCTACGACCAGGGCGAGGCGCTGACCATGTCGGATCGCGTCGCGGTCATGAATGTCGGCGTGATCGAACAGATCGGCGATACCGAAAGCGTCTATGACCAACCCAAGACGCCTTTCGTGGCCTCGTTTGTGGGGGAGACGAACCGGATTTCAGGAAAGATCCTCGAACAGAAGGGCTAGATCGCGACCCTCGACACACCGATGGGCCGGTTGAGCGGCAAGGCCGCAGGTGGATGCTCCTTCAAAAAGGGCGACGACTGCCTGCTCTTCATCCGGCCGGAAAAGCTCGCTCTTGCATCCGATACGGTCGCCGACAACGCCATCTCCGCCAAGTGCGTTAAGGAAGAGTTTGAAGGCAGCGCGCCAGCTCTTCATGAAGGTAGGAGAACAGGACTTACGTCTGCCCTCGTCAATTCCGGCGGGACCGGTCCCCGCCTGCAGGTCAACGGCGACGCCACCATCGCCTTTGCCGCGACGAGCGCGACCGTTCTTCCTGCCGACAGAAGCGAGGGCTGACCCCGATGTCCTCCATCTCCAAGGCTTTTCAGGGGTTCGTCGGTCGGCACGGGATGGGGGCCGCCGCCTTTATCGGCGTCGCCTTCTTCTTCTGGGTGTTGTTCCTGATCGAGCTGCCGCAGCTGGCGATGCTCGACTATTCCTTCCCCCCACAATCTGCCGCGCGCGGAGATCGGCGGACCGTAGGACGTCTACACTCTCACCAACTACGCCTATTTCTTCTTCGCCTCCGACGGCTCGTTCAACACGATCGATATCGGCGTCCTCGTCAACACGATCATCGCCGCCGTGTTCGTCACGCTGATCGACATTGCCCTGTGCTATCCGATCGCTTTCATCCTTGCCCATTCGGCAACGGGGGGTGGCGGCCCGGCTGATGGTTATCGGGCTGATCGTGCCCTTCTGGGTCAACGAGATCCTGCGCGCCTTCGCCTTCCGAGTTCTGTTCGGGGCAACCGGCGTTATCAACGGCATCGGGCAGTCCATGGGGCTGTGGGATGTGCCCATCGATTTCATTCGAGCCGATGTCACGCTCTATAGCGGGCTCACCTGCGCCTACATCCTGCTGGTGGTCTTTCCGATCTACAACGCGGTCGAGGCGCTCTACCGCAACCAGATCGAGGCGGCGCGCGACATGGGCGCGAGCTGGTGGCGCGTCCATTGGCGCGTGGTCCTGCCCATCGCCAAGCCGGGCATCGCCTCGGGCGCGACGATGGTCTTTATGCTGACCGCCGGAGCATTCGCCGCGCCGCAGATCCTGGGCGAACCGTCGAACCTCTGGTTCACCCAGCTCATCTATCAATGGTTCAACCAGTCGGCCAACTGGCAGTGCGGCTCGGCCTATGCGGTGATCCTACTCGTGATCTGCATCTCGTTCGTCATGCTGTTGATGCGTGTCTTCAAGGTGAACATCGGAGCAATCGGACGATGAGCAAGGCAACCGGCGGGGGCCCGGTTACGATCGGCTACTCCCTCTTCTTCTTCGCATTCCTGTTCGGACCGCTCGTCATCATGGTCGTGACGGCGTTCAATTCGTCGTCCTTCCCGCGCATCACCCCGTGAGAATGCTTCACGACCGACTGGTTCTCCGTTCTGGTGGACAACTCGCGACTGATGGCGGGACTGGGAACAAGCGTCATCATCGGCATCGGAGTCGTTGCCTGCGCCGTACCGATCGGGCTGGCGGACACGCTAGCGCTATCGGAACTACCGCCGCGCCTGCGCGCCGCGCTCTACACCGTGCTGATCACGCCGATCCTCATTCCCGGCGTGGCGTTGGGCATCTCGACCATCGTCTTCTGGGGCATTGTCGGGCGGTCATTCGGCGAGGATTACGCCTCCACCTTCTACAATGGTCTCTTCCTGACGCTGATCGGCCAGATCACGTTCATTTCGGCCTATGCGATGCTGGTCTTTTCCGCCCGGCTGCAACGCTTCGACCCGAAATTGACAGAGACCGCTCTCGACCTCGGCGCCACACCCGGCCAGTGCTTTCGCAAGATCCTGCTACCGTTCCTGAAGCCCGCCATCGGGTCGGCGGCGTTCCTGACGCTGCTCGCCTCCAAGGTGCGGCTCGGCACCGATCCGTCGCTTTCCGCTCTCGCCGTGATCATCATCGGCCTGACACTGATCGGCGCGATCGTTCACGAGGCGCATACGCGACGACAGTCCTTGCTGCGCTCGGACAAGCCGCAGCTCTCGCCGTTTTATGTCAATCCGGTGGCGCGCGTGCTCACCCATCCCGCGGGGATGGCCGGTCTGCTGATCGCTCTGACGGGTCTTCTCGTCTATTTCGGCAGTCAGCACGACTCTTCTGCCTGCAAGGTCGATCTTCTGGAGAAGAAGCGGGCCGTTCAGGAACGTCTTCTGGAAGAACAGCGCGAGCGGATCCGCAAGCAGTGGGAGAACGCCGCACCGACAACATCCGGCACTCCGGCGAAGAACAATCCCTCGCCGCTCGGCGGTGCCTTCAAGCCGGGATCGCTCACCCCGAAAGAGGAAACGGCCCCGGCCAATCCCTCTCCCTTCGGCGGCGCGTTCAATCCCAATTCGCTGAAACCCTCGGATTGACGGCTATGGCCCAAGATCGATTGGCAGCAGAGGTCAGTTGAAAACGTCGGCGATCGCGGCTCGAAGCCCCGCATATAGCCCGTGCACCGGCAGAGATTGCCCGCAAGCCGCGTTTCCACTTCCTCTGCGGGCAGAGGCTCGCCTGAGAGATGAGCGGCGGCCAGCGAGACCAGCAGCTCCGGCGCGCAATAGCCGCACTGGATTGCGCCACGCGCCTCGAGAGCCCTGATGATAGGAGCTGCGACTTCGGACAGGCCTTCCGCAGTCACGATCCGTGTACCGTCAACCTTCCCGGCAACCAGCAGACAGGCATTCAAGGCCTTGCCGTCCAGCAACACCATGCAGGCCCCGCACCGGCCGATTCCGCAGGAAACGCGCACACTCTTCAGTCCAAACCGATCGACCAGAATGCGTGCGATCCGGTCGAATGGCTCGCACTCAACCGTGACCGGCTCACCGTTCAACGTGAATGCGACCTTCATCGCCCAGCCTCCAGAATATCCAGCACCCAGTCGGGATCGACCGGCAGACGCTGCGGTGACACGCTCAGCGCATCACGCACGACACTTGCGATTGCAGGCGCCACCGCATTGAGAACAATTTCCCCGGCTCCGCGAATGCCGACGGGATGATCCGCATCGAGCTCGGCCAGCAGGTGAACGCGCACATCTGGCATATCGGCGATAGTCGGGATGAAATAGCCGTCGAGATTTTGAGCGGAAAAGACACCGTCGACCGCCCGCAAATCTTCGGTGAGGCAGAAACCGAGCTCCTGAGCCGCACCGCCAGTCATCTGTCCTTCGAAGGCTGCGGGCACGAGCGGCTTTCCGCAGGTGGCAACACGTCGATACCAGTGCACGTCACCCGCCCCGTCCACCGATCGATGACAACGCTCGCCCGAGCCGCACACGCGGTAAAGAGCGTGTGGCAGGAGAAGCCGTCCAGATGGGTTTCGATGGGCTCGATCTCCATGTCCACGGAGACGGGGCCGCCCTCCGCGAGCGCGGCGAACCCGATATCCGGCCGGTTGCATCGCTCTGAAATGCGATGGAGCCCACCGGACCCGCAAACATACTCCTCCGGCTCGCCGCCCAATTGGCCGTACGGCCGCAGATTGGAGTACCAACCGCATGGCCGGAGCGCCACCTTGCGGACCAGACGAACGGCAATCTGCGTTCCCCGCGATGCCGACGTGGGCCCGCTGTCGCCAACAGCCGTTTCGCCGATGCGCAGGCTCACACGTCACCGGGGGAGATGTCGAAGGCTTCCTGCAGAGCGGCCGCGGCCGCGGCCATGAGCCCTCGCCCCATCTCGGTCATCGAGGTTTCCAGCGAAATCTGGCCGTCGCGAGAAAGCGTGAGCCGTCTCCGAGCCCCGTTCGCCCCTCCGCCTCCAAAACCCTCGCCCTTGCGGATCAGGGAGAGCCCGGCACCGGAGATGAAACGCTCGTCGGAACTGCGTGCGGAGAGAACCGGCAACGCGGCCAGTTCCTCACCGAGGACGGCAAGTTCCGGCATTGGAACCATCGTCTGCCCGAGCGGCCCCGGCGCATTCGCATCCGCCAGGTTCAGGCGGCGGAAAGCCGCGCGCTCGATCCCGGCCTTATCGGCGAGCACATCGATGGCAAGTTCCAGCGCGCACTGGGTTTGAACCGCTCCGAAGCCGCGAAAGGTTCCCGCAATGCCGTTGTTGGTGTAGGCGAGCCGTCCGACCAACCGCACGTTCGGCCAAGCATAAGCTCCCGGTGCGCATTCCATTGCGGTATCGAGCACTTCCGGCCCGTGGCTGGCATAGGCGCCGGTATCGGCAACAGCGTAGACGTCGAGAACGGTAAGCCGCCCTCCCTCGTCACACCCCGCCCTTAGCCGTATCGAAAAGGGACGCCGCTTGATCCCCGCCTCAATGGCCTCCGACCGATTGAGAACCAGCCGTACCGACCGCTGCGCCTTCACCGCAAGGAGAGCGAGCACCGGTTAAACGTGCAGATCCTCCTTGCCGCCATAGCTGCCACCGATAGGCGAGCCGACAACCGTTATTGCGCGCTCATCGAGCCCGGTCAGAGCACTGATAACCTGGCGAACATGGTGCGGATCATGCGCCGGAGCGCGGATCGTCAGCCTGTCGCCTTCCGGGACGGTGATACCACCTTCAAGCTCCAGCGCGACATGCATCTGTCGCGGTGTTTCCATTTTCTGATCAATCACATGGGCCGATGACTTCAAAGCCGTCTCAACATCGCCCTTGCCGTAGTCGAACCCGCAACAAAGGTTCCCGCCCGCATGAAGCAGCCCCCCTCGCCCAAAGCCACGTGCGGATCGCTTACCGTTTCCAGGATCTCGTATTCGACGGAAATCGCCGCTAGCGCGGCCTTTGCCTCGGCCATCGTTTCCGCAGCCACGGCCGCCACCGGTTCGCCGCGAAACTGAACGATGCCATCGGCCAGCGGCGGCTGATCCTTCAACCGCAGGCCATAGCGAAAGTCGGCAGGCATGTCCGCCGAGGTCTCCACCGCGTGCACGCCCAGCATGGCAGCGGCTTTTTCCGTATCCAATCGAAGGATCCGCGCATGGGGATGCGGGCTGCGCAGAACGAGTCCGACAAGTGTTCCGTCAGGCGCATCATCCGTCAGATAGCGAAAACGTCCGGTGAGTTTTTCGGCGATTTGCAGGCCCATGCCACGCTCTCCCGACGGAGACGAATATGTCTGCGGATCAGGTTCGTCGCGATCCGGGCAAGATGCGGATCACTGCAAGAAAACGCCTCGATATCTACGCTCTCACCCGAAAGGATCGTGATGACCGGTCGTGTCGGTCCCAATCGGTCGGCAATAAGCCAACCTCCGTCAGGCAACTGGCACCCGGAGACAACGACCTTTGCCGGAGAAAAGCTTGCCCGATGCCCGACCTTCTCGACGAAGACATTCGCCGAAAGTGCGGGCGGCACCTCTATCGCGGTCATGAGGACGTCGGTGGGCAAACTGTTTCCAATGGCAATCCGCGTACCACCCGCAAACAGGGCTTGCGCACCGAGCGCGACAAGCAGGATCTCCGTATCGCCGAGCCCCCAGGCGAGATTTCCGCCAATCGTCGCCAGATTGCGAATGCCCGAGGCTCCGACCAGAGCCAGCAGTTCCGACAAGGCAGGCAGACGCGCCACGATCACCGGATCGAGCCGCAGCTCTTCCAGGTGAGCATTGGCAGTGATCCTCAAGTCCCCATTGTCGAGTGGCTTGACGGTGGGGCCGAAATCGACATCCGAGACATCGATGACAGGCACGCCCGACGCCTCATGCTCCCATTCGAGTTGCAGGGCCGTCAGCTCCGCACCGTAGACAGCCTCCGGCCCGTAGAAGCCTTCAGCTCCAACGCTTCATCAAGCGTGCCTGCACGAGCAAACCCCATGTCAGTGCTCGCGGTCTTTCCAGAAGTCGGCCTGAACCTTCGCAGCCTCCTCGGCCAGAAACGGTCCCTTGACGACGATCTCACGTTGTCCGGCGGCAAAGACCGTGCGGCACAGCAGATCGAGCGTCGAATTTTCCGGGTGATCGCCCGTCATTTTCTTCAAGGACCGCTCGCTCTGACCGTAGACGACGCGGCCGATGCCCGCCCAATAGATCGCACCGGAACACACGGCGCAGGGCTCGGCGGAGGTGAACATGGTGCAGAGCTTAAGGAAATCCGGCTTCCATTTCTTCGCCGCCCGGCTCGTGAGAACCTTTTCCGCATGGGTGATCAGGTCGTCACCCTCGGACGAACAGGCATTGCCCTGTTCCAGCAGAACCTCGCCGTCCGGCCCTACGAGAATGCACCCGAAGGGATGATCGCCCCTTTTCCGGGCTTCCTCGGCCACGGCAATGGCACGGCGCAGGAATTCCTCATCGCGGGATTCATCGAATACGGACATGGAATTATCTTTCGGATTTCGGCAGCGACCAGGGCGCAAAACGCTTCTGGACGAAACCGACGATGCGGAACAACGTCAGCGGCAGGAGAACCAGAATCACCAGCCCCGAGAAGGCTTGCAGGATTTTGAAAAAGTGAGGTGGAGAAGGCGATGAAGAAGCCCAGCCCCTTTTCCGCCGCAACGAACTCCGCAACCACCACGCCGATCACGGCAAGCGTGGTCAAGATCTTCAGCGCCGAAAACAGGAAGGACAGCGCGAAGGGCAGCTGGATGTGGAAGATTTCCCGTGTCCGCACCGCACGCAGGGAACGCGACAGCTCGATCAGTTCCTCCGGCGTTGCCAGAAGCCCCGTCGTGGTGGAGGCAACGATCGGAAAGAAGGTGATCAGGAAGGTGATCACCACCTTCGGCATGTCACCCGCACCAAGTGTCACCACGATGATGGGCGCGACCGCCACGATCGGCGTTGACTGGATGACCACCAGCATCGGATAGAGCGTGCGCGACAACAACCGCGACATTGCCAGCCCGACTGCCAGCGGGATCGCCACCGCTATGGCGAGCGCATACCCCATCACTGCGACCCGCAACGTCGACCAGATATGCCCGTACCAGATCACCCAATCCACATTCAAACCGGCGGAAACGATCCGCGTCGGCGACAGTAGCAGGAACGAGGGAATGGGGAAGATCCATGTCGCCGCCTGCCAGACGCCGAGAACAACAAAGACGGCGAGGAACGGAGCAAAACGGTCCGCGAGTTGGACGATCTTTTTCACGATCACGCCCCCCTCAAGCCGCAGCCGGCTTGGAGAAGAGTTCTCCGCGGATGTGGTTGGCAAGCTCGGTGAAGGTCGGGTCCGAAAGCGTTTCAATGGTGCACGGACGGGCAAACGGTACGTCGATCACCTCGCGCACGGTGCCGGGACGTTCCGGTATGATGATGATGCGATCCGAAAGAAGCAACGCCTCGGGGATCGAATGGGTGATGAAGAGTACCGTCTTCGGCCGCTCCGACCAGATGCGCAGAAGCTCGAAACTCATTTCATCGCGGGTCAACGCATCGAGCGCGGAGAACCGCTCGTCCATGAGCAGAATATCGGGATCGAGTAGCAAGGCACGGGCGATGGCGACGCGCTGCTACATGCCGCCCGACAGCTCGTCGATGCGCTTTTGCGCGAAATCTCCAAGTCCCACCAGCGCCAGCAATTCGTGGGCCCGATCTTCATCTTCCCTGTGCACGCGGCCATACTTGTGGCGCATGGGAAAGGTGACGTTGTTCAGGACGTTGAACCAGGGGAGAAGCGTCGGCTTCTGGAAGACGATGCCGATCTCGTCACACAGCTCGGTCACCTTCATTCCGTAGATCTCGACGACGCCTTCGCTGGGATGGATCAACCCGGAAACGAGACGCAACAGGGTCGACTTCCTGCACCCCGAAGGCCCGAGAACCGATACGAATTCATGCCGCGTGATCTCGAAATCGAGCTCGGTCAACGCATGGATCGGTCGCCCGTCATTTTCAGTAAAGATCTGCTCGACATCGCGAAATCGGATAACCGGTATATTGGCCGCCATTGGTGTCCCCTGACGATAAAAGAAAATATCGACGGGCAGCCGAAACCGCCCGCCGACGACCCCTCCGGAATTAGATCACTTGAGGAAAGAGCGGTTGACGACGGTCTCCGGATCGAGCGCGCCCGTCTCCAGCCCCTGAGACTTGGCAACCCAGCCCCAGCTCGTCTTCAGAAGCTCGGGCGCGAAGGTGCCCATACCGTCCTTGTCGGAAATGTCGTTAACCATCAGCGGGATCGACGCCTTCTACTGCTCAACGGCCGTGGCTTCGTTGATCTCCGGCACCATCGCCTTGAGAGCAGCGCCCGCGCCTCCAGGATCCTTGATCGCCATCTCGTTTGCCTTCTTGAAGGCGACGACGAAGCGCTTCAGAACCTCGGGGCGTTCGGAAATCATCGTGTCGGAGGCAAAGATCAACAGGCCGTAACCATCAAAGCCGTATTCCGACCAGGGCAACGACTTGAAGGTCTTGCCGGCTTCCTTCATCGGACCGACAAACGCAGGCGCAACAGTCATCCAGTTGATCGTCGCATCGACCTGACCAGTCGCCAGAATCGGCGCCAGAGCGCCCGGATCGACTTTGAGAAGCTGCACGGAGCTGGGATCGACGTCGTTTGCCTCAAGCACCAGCGACGAGGAAAAGGTGGCCGTGGCGACCTTCTTGCCCGACACGTCGGCGAACTTCTCGATACCCGAGGAAGCGGTCGTGAAAATCACATCGGGCTGCTTGGTGTAAAGCGACATCACCGCCTTGGCCGGGGCCTTTTCGGTGGCGACCGCCTGCAGCAGACCCGAAAGTCCGCCGCTGCCGACATCGGCAGCTCCGGTGGAGAGCTTGGTGACGACGTCGGAGGACCCGCGGCCAACGGCAATGGTCACGTCGAGATCGGCATCGGCGAAGATGCCCTTCTCCACGCCGTAGTAGGTCGCCGCCTTGTCACCCGCGGGCAGCCAGTCGATCATGAAGGTGACAGGATCGGCAGCACTCGCCATTCCGGCGGAGGCTGCAAGGAAACCCGCCGAGGCGAGCATCGATTTCAGGAAACGCGATTTCATCTGAAGGCTCCGTCTGGGATTGGTGTTGGTTGGTTTTGGGAGGGTCCGTCGCCGGACCCTCTGGGCTCTTTTTTCAGCAGAAAAGGAAGGATGGCTTCAGCCAGCAGTTTCGGGGCAATGAGCTGCGGGACATGCCCCGTCGGCAGCGAAATCACGGTCGCCCCCGGCACGAGTTGCTGCATGCGCCGCTGCACGTCGATGAGGACGGACCGGTCTTCGGTCGCCTCGACGTAGAGACGCGGAATTCGGCCGAATCGTTCTGGCGGCGTCGTCACCCGCAAGGCCCGACCGCCCTCCCCTTGCGGTGTCAGTTTCAGTGCAGCCATCGCCGCCATGTCGGGCGGGCAATCGCTGAACAGGATCGCGGTCGCGGCCGCCCGAGGCACGGTGCTGACCTTGCCGTCCGCAGACCAGGACAGCTCGCCCGTCACCCCGGACGGCGAGCTGATAGAACCGTCGATCTCCGACTGGACTTCGGCAAACGTAACACCCGACGGCAACATCATGCCCGCCACGTAGACGATCCGCGCAAAGCGCTCGGCAACGGCCGAGGCAACGGGTTCCTCCCCCCGAATGGGCCACCAGCGAGACGAGGCCGCCGATCTCTTCAAGCAGCCGGCCAAAATAGTCGAGACATAGCGCAAGCGACGCCTCGCGGGGATCGGTGTCATCGCAGCCGTTTCCGGGAAGATCTACCGCGTGGACCTCAAGCCCCGCTTCCCGCGAGGGGCGAACGTATCCCACGCCCATCGTCCCTGCCAGGCGCCGTGAATGAAGATGACGGGATCACCCGAAGCCACTTCCACGCTCATGCGTAGGTCTTGCGGTACATGGTCTGAAGGTGCTCCTCCACCTTGATCGGCGGATAAAGCAGCACGTCGCCTTCCCTCAAGCAGATCGGAATGAAGCGCACCTCATAGTCGGGATTGCCCACATGGAAGAACGGGATCGAATAGCGCTCGCGGCCCGAGTCATCCACCACGCGGTGGAGGTTCGAGCGATAGCGCCGGTTCGTCCAGCGCTGGATCATATCCCCGAGATTACAGAGGAAAGCCCCCGGGATCGGATCGGCGTGGATCCAGCATTCCCCTTCGTTGTCGTAGACCTGAAGGCCGCCGACAGAATGGTCAGTCCGCCGAAATCGGTATGCGTTCCGGCCCCCTTCTCCCCTTCCGCCACATCGGCGCGCTGGGGCGGATAACGCAGCAGACACAAGGTCGCCAGCGGGTCGCGGCAATAGAGGGCGAAATAGGCTTCATCGAGATCCAGCGAGAGCGCGAGCCCCTGCATCAACCGACTTCCGAACTCCTGAAGAGCTGCAAAATAGGCAAGCATCGTGGGCCGAAATCCGGACAGATCGCTCGACCACTGGTTCGGTCCCCGATTGAACCGTCCGGCCTGAACGCGGGGATCGTCTTCCGGCAGTTCCACGCCGATATAAAAGCCTTCCTTGCGATCCGGCGGAGCACCGGCTTCCAGCGTCTGACCGCCCAGAACCTCATAGCCGCGATTGCAGCGCGACAGAGATTTCTCGATCTCCATCTTCTTCTCGAAGGACTGATCGAAAAGCGCCTTCGTCTCGACGAACATCGCATCGATCAGGCCTTACGGCACGCCGTGGCCGGAGCAGTAGAAAAAGCCCTTGTCGAGACAGGCACGCCGCAACGCTTCCCCGACGCCTTTGCAACGAAGCGGATCGGAAGAAGAAAGATCGGACACATCGATGACCGGGAGGGCAGCCGTATCGATCTTCTGAGCGGTAAGAGCGGTTTGCGCAGACATGCGAAAGTTCCAGGGCTGGTTCCGGGAAACATAATTTGCGCAAGACGCTATTCTGTCGCATGTGATCAAAAAAGCACTGTTTTTCGCCCAGGGCGCTGCCGGTTTGGCATCGCCTGCACTTGCGTCAGAACCTGCCTATTTTTACGGCAACCACACCGACGATCCGAAGAGCAACAGCCCCAAAGCAGAAGTTATGCCGGCAGGGACGAGACAACTGCGCCCCGGAATTCCGCGATTTCCTGACTATCCGATTGACAGAACGTCGCAATTTGGAGCGGTTCCAAATCGGATATCGTCCGTGATCCGGCGGCTCCACCTCCCCGCCCATTTCAGGTCTCGGAGGCATCTGGACCAGTTCGCTACCGATCCCCGCACAGTCGTCAGTGACGTTCCTGCTCGAACCTTTCGCGTTCCTGCAATTCGGAAATTAATATCTGAAGAAACAGATCGACGGGTGCGGGCAAGGAGCGTCCGGCCCGAACATAGACACCGAGATCACTCCAGATCGGACCAGTCAGGGGTACATGCACCACTTCCCCGGTCGATCAGCTTCTCAAGGCCGATGGGCGTCTGAAACGCGATGGCGGGGCTTTGCAGCGCGAGTTGACGCATCAGCTCGATGGAGTTGGTCCGCATGATCGGCTCCACCGACCGGTTCGCCTGCCGGACTACGAGGGTGAGAAGCTGATGGATCGACAGGTCGCTGGCGGCAAACACGAGCGGATAATCGCTGCAGGTCGCAAAGCTCACTGCCGTCTCGTTGGCGAGCGGATGATCGGGCGCCATGATCGCGCCCAGCTTGAAGCTTGCGACATAGATCTGCCTGAGATCGGGATAACGCGGCAGGTTGAAGGCGATGCCGACATCCGCCAGCCCGGCTTCCAGCGCCTCCGGAATACGGGCCGAGCCCATCATTTTCGCGCCCACGGTAATGCGCGGGGCTTTCTCCCGCAGTTGACGCAAGACGCAGGGCAGAAGTCCCGGACACACGCCTTCAATCGCGGCGATCCCAACATGGCCGACGCGTGCGCCCTTCAGGGCCTCGATTTCCGAACTGATCCGGTCGAGATCCTACAAAACGACGATCACGTGATGCGCCAGGATCTCGCCCGCGGACGTCAGTGTGACGCCGGAGGGATTTCGGTCGAAGAGCGCCGTACCGATTTCCGCTTCAAGTCTGAGAATCTGGCGATTGACCGCGGACGGCGCCACATTGAGGCGTCGTGCAGCCTCACGGATGAACCCCGCACGACGGACGGCATCGAAATATTGCAGCGCGCTGGAATGGATACGCATGGGAAGGACCGACTGGAAGGGCAGGCTCAGCTACCATAGCCCGGAGATCCCCATAGGGAAACGTCCCAAATACGTCGCGAACAAAAGAAGTTAGCGCGCAGACGGCTCACGGTTGAACGAAGCCGCCAGCTACCTCGCCGGAGGCTGACCAGGTTTGGCGTCGGCATGCATCTCGAGACAGCGGGTCTGATCCTCGTGACGCAGCACTATGTGATCATCGCCGATCGTCGCCACCATCCATTCGCCGATCCGTTCGTCGACGCCAACCCAGCGTTCCTTGTGGGAAGAGCGACCGACAACCAGCGCCTTGCTGGTTCGGTTCGTTATCATAACGCCGACGAGATCCACATCCGGCTCGCTCACGGGAACCGGCGGAGCTTCGGGCTCCGGTACGGTCTCGACAACCTGCGGTTCTTCCGCCGTCTCATCGTCGGGCATGCGCCGCCCCTCGATGATCGAGGTCAGGCTTGCGGGATCATACCCCTCCCACTCGGGTAGGGCTTCCGCCAGAACTGCCCCTACCTTGCCACCAGCCCCGTTGGCTGCAATCGGAGAGATGTCCACCTCATGCGACAGACGTCCGGCAAAGACAGCCCCAACAGCACGGTCAGAGCGAGCAGGAGCAGACTTGAAAGCCCGGGCAATATGCGCTCCATCATTTGCCCTCCCCTTGCATAAACGGCGCGAACACGTCGAGGCGCGCGGCAAGCGGCAACTTCTGATCGGGTCTGCGGGTCCCGAAGATCTGTTGGCGACGCAAATCCGTTCCGGTGAGGAAGAGAAACGGCTCCGTATTCTCCATGGCTCCGATCAAATCGCGCACCGCACCGATCTCCCCTTCGCATTCGACGCGCAGATCGATGACGTCGAAATCCTCAAAGGATCCGGTTTCCAACGGCGAGATGCTGATGACACTCACCCCGTGTTGACGGGCTTCATCCTGCAGGAACGCCTGAACCTTGGCCGCCACGATCGACCGGCTTTGCCCCCGCCAGCTCTGGCCGGAACGATCACTTGCAACCGGCGCATTGTGCGACTACGATAGGATTGCCTCGACCCGCCCCAGTTGAGACCGCGCCACCTTGATTTCTTCACCGACGGTGCGATACTGGTCATAGGCGGGCACGATCACCACCTAGACGACGGACCAGAGCAGTACAGCAAGCAGCGCCACCGCCGCTATGCGACTGCCAAGGCTTCTATATCTCACGGCAAGATCATTCACCGCGCACCTCCGTCTTCAACGGAAAGAGACGGTGTCTCGCCCGAGCCCGTCGCCAGGTCGAAGGTGATGTCGAAGCGCTCCAGATGGTCGTCGGGATTGATCATCACGGGTGATGCGAAGGCCACGCCCGAGATCTTATCGAGAGCCTCCAATCTCTCGATCAGAGGCGCGGCGGATTTGGCGAATCCGCTGATCCGGCCAGATGTTCCGGAAAACTCAAGCCCGCTGAGGAAGATCGTATCCGGCAGGACTTCAGAAAACGCGTTCCACACCACATCCACCGAGGACGTGCGAACCTTCTCGCGCACCAGTACCACGGTGGCATCGTATGCGGCGACGGCCTCGGCCTGCTCACGGCGCAGACGGATCGTCCGCGATTTTGCTGCCTCCAGCCGCGTCGTCACCGTTTCAAGCGCTGCTTCGCACTGCCAATAGGCAAGCCCCCCGGTCGCTCCGGCCAACAGAATGCTTATGCCGAGGAGAGCGGCATTCAGGCGTTTCCAGCGACGCCGCATGCGATCCACCGACGTTTCAAGCTTCATCAGCTCCAGCGCACGTCTGTCCGAAACCCCGTCGAACACAAGCGCCCCGATATCGAGACCATTCTCACGCGCCAATAACAGAACGCTCAGAACGAGATCGCGCCGCAGGATCACCGTCTCCACGTCGAGCTAACCGCCCGCACGCCCAACAACACGCCACTTCCACACCGCGCTTTGACGGGTAAACGGGGCCGATTTCTCGATATCGAGTGCGATGATGTCATCGAGCTTGGCGATGGCACTGGCGGGATAATTCGCCCGACGCCGCAAGACGAGATCGTCCGTCAGATCGAGTATCAACGGCTGCGACCGCTTCTTCGCACCCTCAAGCTTGCGGGCAAGGACCTGCCAGCTTTCCGGTTCCAGAGTCGCGAAAAAACCGCGCCCCTCCCCGTCCCGCTCATCAGGAACGCGGGCCAGTCGCACCGCGACACCGCCGGAACGCCGGGGCAGAACGAGGTGCAACAACGGCGAGAAGACCGTCGCCAATTCTATCGTCCACCAGGCCCAGAACCCCAGAACCGCGTTCTGAAGCATTGGCATCGAAGAATTGTCAATTAGTCTGGCCATGCACGTTATGATCTATTGGCTAGGGACGGTCGTGATATCGAATCCCTTTCGGCATATTGCAAGCCTACCCTCAGATCGCGGTTGCCGTGTCGATGGTATGTAAAGAAAAGCGTAGAACATCGCTGTGTAGAACATCGCTGTTGAGCCAGGTCGGATCAAACCGTGCGAGCCTCGTTGATACCATGTCGGCAGCTCTGCTGGAAATGGAGATACTCGACACTGCCGCAGTGGAGCGCACACGCCGTGCACAGGCTCAGACGTCGGCGCGTTTCGATACCGTTCTGGCCGAACTCAGGCTTCTCAGCGACCGGGATCTCGCCGACTTCTGGGCGAAATAGCTTGAAATTCCGCGTTTCGATACGATGATGACGCCAGAAAACGCGATCCTGGAAGACCTGCTACCGCTGAGCTTTCTCAACAACAACGCGGTAGTCCCCCTGCTTGAGAAAAAGGGGCGCCTCCACGTGGCGATGGCCGATCCGCTGGATGAGAAAGCCCTCTCGACGATCGGCTACCTGCTCGATGCGGAAATCCGCCCCGTCGCGGCAAGCCGCAAGGAAATCGCCGATCTTCTGAAAGCGCTCTACGAGCCCGTATCGGTGGAAAGCGACGTCCGCGCTCCTTCAGGCACCGCCGTCAGCCGGTCCGATGTGGAGCACCTTCGCGCCCTCGCCAATGAAGGGCCCGTCATCCAGAAGGCCAACGCGATCCTGTCGACGGTGCTGGAACGCGGCGCCTCCGACGTGCATCTAGAGCCTGACCGTCATGCGCTGCTGGTGCGATTGCGGATCGATGGTCATCTGCACGATCTGGAGACAATCGACGTGGAAACCCGCGCCGCCATCGTCTCGCGCGTGAAGATGATGGCCCGGATGGACATCACCGAACGCCGCCTGCCGCAGGACGGGCGGGTGACGGTGACGATCCGCGGCCGGGACACGGACCTGCGCATTTCTACCCTTCCCACCATGCACGGCGAGAGCACCGTCATCCACCTGCTGCGCCGCGACGAGAGTAGGCTCGACTGGGACACGCTCGGCTTCACGCCCGCGCTTCGCGAGAACCTGTCCGACATCCTGTCGAACCCGAACGGCATCTTCCTTGTCACCGGGCCGACCGGATCGGGCAAGACGACGACGCTCTACACTGCGCTGCTCCAGCTCAACGAGCGTGAAAAGAAGCTGATCTCGGTGGAAGACCCGGTCGAAATCCGCCTGCCCGGCATCAATCAGGTGTAGGTGCAATCAGAAATCGGGCTCGACTTTGCCTCCGCCCTGCGCTCCATCCTGCGTCAGGACCCGGACATCGTGATGATCGGCGAAATCCGCGATCTGGAAACCGCGGAAATCGCAATCCTCACCTCGCTGATTGGCCATCTGGTTCTGTCGACGCTGCACACTAACGACGCAGCTGCCGCAATCACTCGCCTGACCGAAATGGGAACCTCCCCCTATCTGATGGCGGCCTGCGTCAGGGCGGTTCTCTCCCAACGCCTCGTGCGTATTCTCTGCCCTGCCTGCAGCGAGCCCCTTCCCGCGGATCAATTGCCCGAGCATATCCGCCGTGAGGAAGAGACCGCCGGACGTCACACCGCCTACCGCAAGGCGGTCGGGTGCCCTACCTGTCGGGGAACCGGCTATTCGGGGCGCAAGGTCATATGCGAACTGGTGCCGGTCGATGCCGCCATCCGCGAGCACATTCTGGCCGGTCACGGCGAGGCCGAGATCTCGGCCGCCGCCCGGACCGCGGGACATGACCGCCTCATCGATGACGGACTTCGGCTCGCCCGCGATGGACGCACCTCGCTTTAAGAAGTCCTGAGCGTCGCCGAACGTTCCATCTAGGAGGCGGGGCATGGCCGCATTCGCCTACAAGGCCTATTTCTCAACCGGCTCGCTCGTTTCCGGAGAGCTTGAGGCGGACACCGAGATCGGCGCCTTCGCAGCACTGCGCGATCGCGGACTAGTGTCGGTGGAAATCGCGGAAGGCTCGTCGCCCGAAACGGCGGCCCGCGAAACGGCCCGCGTCCGAGATCCGAAGCTGCTCGTCCGCTTCACGCGCATGATGGCAAGCTTGACCGCGATGCGGTCGCGATCGCCCGCGACGGCGAGAAGCGCGCATCGGCGCGCTCCGCATTGGCAAAGGTGCATGACGCCATCCTGAACGGCGCCGATCTCTCCGAAGCGCTGGAGCGCATCCCCGGCCTCGCACTGCCCGCCTACCGAAGCCTTGTTCTGGTGGGAGAACGCTCCGGCGCACTCGCCGCCCATCTGGAACGCGAACAGGAAACCCGCGCACGCATTCGGGCGGGGCTCCTCTACCCCTCCATCCTGTTTGCCACCTCCATCGGGGTCGTGCTGGTCATCGCCACCATTCTCGTCCCAGCCGTCGCCCCGCTTTTTGAAAACGCGGGCCAGAAGACACCGCCGATCATCGCCTTCGTGACGCTCGCCAAGTTCGACGATTTCGGAAAACTGGATCGCCTTCCTGAGCGGGCTGGCGGTATCCCTGCTCGTATTGGCGCACCTGTGGCGGATGGAAAGCGTGCGCGCAGGCTTCGAACGTCTCGCGTTCGCCATACCGCTCATTTCCACGCTCAAGGCCAATATCGAGATCGCCTGCTTTTCCCACACGCTCGGCACGATACTCAGAAACGGTGTCTCACTGGAGCAGGCGCTGGAAACGACACGGGGAACACTTGCCAGCCGCATCTATCGCGCCTCCATCGGCCGCGCGATATCCGCGATCCGAAACGGCGAGAGCTTCGCCGCAACATTGCATGATGCGCCCCATGTCCCGATGCTCGCGCGCAGGATGGTACGCATCGGGGAAGAAACGGGAACCCTGCCGGACATGCTCGACCATATCGGCAAGATTCTGGAAGCGGAGGCCTCCAGACAGATCCAGCTCATTTTCCAGCTTGTTCCGCCCATCCTGACCCTTGCCATTGGCCTCGGCGTCGGCAGCTTCATCCTCGTCATCATGAACGCGGTGTTGAGCGTCAACGACCTGGCCTTTTGACCGCGATGCGACGCCGCCGATTACCACTCTCCTACGAAACCCGACGCCGAGGTTTCGTTCTGCTGGAGACGCTGATCGCCTTCGCGATCCTTGCGGTCATGCTGGGCGCGGCCTACCGGATCACCGGATCAGGCGCAGCAACGCTTGCTAGAGCCGAAGTCGCGGCACGCGTGCTCAACCAGATGCAATCGGAATTCGATGACCTTCTCGCAGGAGAAAAGCTCACTCCGGGCACGGAGACGGAAGCCCTCGACGATGATTTTACCCGCGTCCGAACCGTGCGCCGGGTTCGAGCACTTTGCCAATCGGGCACCCGGACCGTCCTCTATCGCGTGGAAATCGCCATCTACCGATCGGACAACGTCAATTTCTCCCGTCCGGTCATGAGCCTGGAGACCTTGCGCGTCGAACCCGGAGGTTCGGGATCGTGAGGAACAGCACGAAGGGCAGGTCCGGTTTTGCGGTGATGGAATTGCTGATCGCAATGGCGTTCCTCGGTGTGATCGCCAGTTTCATTGCCGGTTCGCTTGCCTTCGGCAACAGGATCTGGGACCGCACCGGGCTGGCATCGGACAACGGCCGATGTCTGAGCGAACTGAGCTTCCTGCGCACAAGCCTGTCGCACGCCCTGATCTTCAATAAGGGATAATCGGGCAAACCTTCCGCCTTCGAGGGACAGGCCAATTACGTCGGTATCGTCGTCTTGCGCTCCACATCCGGCTATGCAGCGGATCAGCCGTGGCGGATTTCCTTTGCCCACATACCGCAAACCGATTTTCTGACCGTAGGCTTCTCCTCTCGCTTCACCGGTCGGGCCATGCCGCAGGAACGCAAGATCCTGCAACATCTCTCGGATTTCTCCGTGCGCTACTACGGACGCCCGCTCGATCAGGATCAGGCCCGCTGGCAACAGGAATGGGTCGACCAGCCGCATCTTCTCGACCGGATCGAGGTCTCGATCACCTTCGAAGACGGGGACGACCGGACATCACGGACATTGACGGTCCAGCCGAAGGTCCACTGAAGCCCGGATCAACCGAGATCGCCCGACTTGGCGCACCTACCAGTTGCCGACATCGGCATCTTCCCCGGATCCGCCTTCCAGGCCGTCACGCCCGAACGAATAGACGTCAAACTCGGCGTGCTGGCCGGGATAGCGATATCGATAAGCCCAGTTCCAGGGATCGGTCAGTGCAGAGGCCTGCTTCAGATAGGGGCCGTTCCAGCGGGTTTCCGCAGGAGGCGCGGCGACAAGCGCCAAAAGTCCCGTATCTTCGCCCGGATAGCGCCCGGTATCGAGGAAATAGAGTTCAAGCGCGCTCTCGATCTCCTTGATCTGGAGAGCCGCCGTCTTGGTCTTGGCGCGAGAGAAATAGGTGATCGCACGCGGGCCGACGACACTCGCCACCAATGCGATGATGGCAAGCACGACCAGCACTTCCAGAAAGGAAAACCCGCGCCGTGCGGACCGCCTCCTTCGATACCGACGCGACTGACGTGCCTCGCCGCTCGGCGGCATCTCCCCTACGATCATTCATTCCCCCAATCCGAAATCTGCTTAACCACGCCGCGTCACGCTCCCCACGTTACGGGACCGAATATCCATACCATCCAGATACCGAAGGCAAGATAGGGACCAAACGCAATCTGACGGCGCAAGAACCGCCGCCCTCCCCGCACCCGACGAAACAGGATCGCAGTGATTGCCGCAACCGAGCCGATCAAAAGAAAAGAACGCCGGGCAAGCCTTGCGGGCCGAGCCAGGCGCCCGCGGCCGCAAACAATTTCACATCCCCAAAGCCCAGTTCGGAAATGCCGCGCCAACGCCTGTAGCCCTCCGCCACTGCCCAAAGCAAAGTTCCGCCGACGATCGCCGCAAGAACATGCAGGGTGAGCACAATCGGATCGATGAACCACGTGGCCGCAAGTCCCAACGGAATGAGCCCGAGGCTCACCGTATCGCGAATCATGAACTCGCGCATATCGACGGCTGCCCCCCAGGCGAGCATCGCCGCCAACACAAGGCTGAAGACCAGGATCAGTCCGGGATACGGCCCATGCACGACCCGTACGACGAGCGCGACGGCGAACATCAGCGCAAAACAGATCAAGGCCGTTTCCAGATGTCTGCGCGCGCTCATGCGGGAGGCCCGCACCTCGCGATGTCCTGCCATATCGGTATCTGCTATGGATTGACGCTCGATAGCTGCCATGAGGGACGCGCGGTCTGCCGGATCCGGTGAAACGTTTGGGAACTCTGTTGCGAAATCTGTGTCCCGCGGCGGCCCGCAACCGCGGAGTGGGTTCACGCGGCTTTTCAATCCTGACCGTACTTTTGAGCCTGACTCTGCTTGCCAGCATTCTGGCCGGTTTTGCAAGCGTGGTCCAGAACCGCACGATACGGATTGCCCGACGCGCCGCAGATGCCGGGATCACCATTGCGGTAGCGGCACTTGTCGAAAACGTAAGCGACGAGAAGGACATCTCCCAGAAAACGGCCGACGACGACACACCGTTTGCCTGCCCTTTTAATGACAACACGACGTTCATCATCGCCATGCAGGATGTCGCCGGGCGCCTCGATCTCAACAAGGGATCATCGGATCTCTTTCGAGCCGCTCTGATCGGTCTGGCGGAACCGAATGCAATCTCCGCCCTCGTTGCCGCCATTGAACGACGTCGCAACGGCGACGGCTTCCGGCTGGTGCAGGAATTCGCCCAACTACCGGGGGTTACGAGTGAAGTCTATTCGAGACTGCACATGGATCTCACGGTTCACAGTGCCCTTACGGCTCTCGACAAGGCCTCGACCCGACCGGACTTGCGATCCCGTCTGGTGCGTGCAGGCGTCTCACCGGATGCCGCCTATGCAGCGTCTGCCGATGACAGGAAATTCGCTCTCAGCGTTCTGGCCCGCACCGCACCGGACCACGGCTATTTTTTTGAAACAAAAGTCAAAATCCGGCCGGAGAGTTTCCCGATCTATCAAACCCTGTCGTGGAACAGCCACGTCGTACGCGTCTCGACCATACCTCTGCCTTACGGTGAGTGGTTCGACCATGTCCAAGCGGAAAAAGTCGCGCCGTGCACGGGATCGTGAGATTCGCAGCCGTTCATTTGCACCCGATTCTCATGAACGTTACGTCCGAATGACATTTTAATTCCGTATTTCTCCCTATATTCGATTAATCCTTTTTACTTTCCGCACATTTCCTGTTGATCCCGTGTGGAAAAGAACAAATTGATCTCACAAGAAGCTCTGGAACGCCTAAAATCTACCGCTGGGAAAGCGTGCGGGGAATTTTCGGATTTGGGCTTTGGGATTGGGACAGCGCGAGCGCTGTCGGCACTTCCTGCTGCTGGTCCCCCTGGTTCTGGCGGCCTGTGCTGGACGGACGTTGCCGACGGGCCGCCTTCCAAAGGCACCAACCCCAGCGGTTTCAGCCGGGCGCACCTGCCGACCAACGTCGCCGCCCGCAGCGCCTGCGCGCCGATTCTCCGCACGCGCAGCTTTATCCCGGCACCGCACAATTCGTTCGGCACCAGCAGCAACGAGTCCTTCGCCATCACGGATGATGACCGCGTTCATCTGAACCTGGCCAATGCGAGCATTTCCGCCGCCGCCAAGGTGATCGTTTCCGACATTCTGGGGCGCGACTACATCATTGATCCAAAGGTCAGCGGCACGGTTACCATCCAGACCACAAACGCGATCCGCAAAAGCGCCTTGCTCGACACCTTCGACGCGCTCCTGCGCTTTTCGGGGGCCGCCCTCGTCGTCAGCGACGATCTCGTGCACATCGTACCCGCCTCCGCACCGGACGTACTTACGGTCAACAATCCTGCGCTCGGCCACAACAACGCCCGCGGCGTCGGGCTCGCCGCCAAGGTGGTTCCGCTCGAATACGTCTCGGCGCGCGAAATGCAGCGCCTGCTGCAGCTGGTCGTCGGCAGCGACAAGGTCCTGCACGTAGATGAACGCCGGAATGTCCTGATCATCAGTGGCAATCCGCGCGAGATCGCCACCGTGCTTGATGAGATCAATCTCTTCGACATCGACCAGATGAAGGGCATGTCCTTCGCCCTCCTTCCGGTCAAGAACGCGGATTCGGAGGCGATCGTCACCGAGCTCGACACGATCTTCTCCACGGAGAGGATAGCGGAGCGCTGAAAGGCGTGGTTCGTTTCGTGCCAAGCCAGCGCCTGAACTCCATTCTCGTCATCTCGGCCCGGCCCCGTTATCTCGATCAGGCGCAGAAATGGGTCGAACGCCTCGATCGGATCGCCGGGGGCACCAAACGCCAGCTCTTCATCTATTCGATCCAGAACCGCGCGGCGGGAGAACTGGCGATGCTGCTCGCTAACATTCTCACGGACCCGAACTCCAAGAAGAACGCAAACGCAACGGGTGGAGCAACAGGAGAGACATCGGCGGCCACCAATGCACGCGTCGGCGGCCTTCCAGGCAGCCGCCACCGCACGCACGAACACCGCCACGTCCAACTCTGCGACAAATACGGGACAATCCTCCAGTTCCGGATCAACGGTCGGTTCCGGGCTTACAGCGGTGACGCCCGCCAACTTCACGGCAAGCGGCCTTGCGGATGAAACGCAGGCAAAGGAAGGCAACGGCATCCGCGTGGTTGCCGACGAAGCCAACAACGCAATCCTGATCTACGCGACACCGGACGAGTACAACACCATTCTGATGATGCTGAAACGGCTGGATTTCTTGCCGAACCAGGTTCTTCTGGAAGCGACGATCGCGGAAGTGACACTAACCGATCAGCTCAGTTTCGGCCTGCGCTGGTTCTTCGAAAACAGCAATTACAGCCTGTCCTTCTCCGAGGATTCCGGCGGTGCAACAGGCTCAGTCTTTCCCGGCTTTTCGTTCCTGTTTTCCGGAGAAGAAGCCGCCATCGCGCTCAACGCGCTTTCGTCGATCACCAACGTCAACGTGATCTCGTCCCCCAACCTGATGGTTCTGGACAATCGTAAGGCGGTTCTGCGGATCGGCGATCAGATTCCGATCGCAACGCAGCAGGCAGTCGACACCACCGAGACGAACACCATCGTCAACTCCATCGAGTTGAAGGATACCGGCATCATCCTTTCCGTCGTGCCTCGGGTAAATGACAGCGGCCGCGTGATCCTCGATATCGAGCAGGAAGTTTCCGACGTGGTCCGCACCACCACGTCAGACATCGACAGCCCAACCATCCGCCAGCGCAAGGTCAACACGACCGTAGTGGTGAAGGACGGTGACAGCCTGGCGCTCGGCGACCTCATCCAGCAGCGGGCTGATGTGTCCAGCAGCGGGCCGATGTGGTCAAGTCGCAGGTGACGGTCCTCGACGACGTGCCGGTGGTCGGCAATCTCTTCCGCCACGAGGACGATACCGAAACCCGAACCGAGCTTCTGATCCTGATCACGCCGCACGTCGTGCGCAACTTCCAGGAAGCCAACGACGTGACGGACGAATTCCGCCGCCAACTCGGCGGCCTCCACGCCCTCGGCAACAAGCCGAAGAACGCGCTACAGCACAAGCTCAATCGTCTGGCGCGTTAGCAGCATTCCCGCCCCCGAGCCGTTAACGACACACTTGCGTGCAGAATGCACATCCTGGCTCGGAACGCCCAGCACGACCGATAGGAAACGGCGAGCGCTCGCCAACCGGCAAAAGTTTCCGGACGAGACGATTTTGCCGCCACAGAGCTGCCCACCGATCGCATAACTCCAATATTTCTTATCGTTTCTGACTGGCACGCTTTATGCGCCCGATGCGTATGTTTAGCGTTCCGGAGAGCGGAGTTCCCATGGACATTAGCGATGCACATCGGCTGTCGACCATTCCCCTTGCCATGATCCCTCAACCGCGACTTCGCGAAATAGCTTCAGCCGAGCCCCTCACAAGGCCGCCGACCGAGTTCTCACTCGAAGACATCTCAATCGACGATGATACGGCGACCGGCTCCGCATCCGACAACCAGACAACCTCCCGGCTAACCTGCCCTTCCGGCGATTGCGCACAAACCTTTCTCAATTTCCTGACACAACTCCAAGAACTCGGCTTTTTCGGCGGTGAAGGCGAGGACTTCGTAAATTACGTCCCCGGGGCGAACGTCACGGGGACTGACGAAGGAGACCATATCGCGGTTGGATCCAACGCTTCGGTCGGCTCTGGGGGCGGCAACGACACGATCTATGCATGGTCGGATTCCGCCATCGACGCGGGACAGGGAGATGACTTCGTTTCTGCCTGGTCCGGCAGTCGGATCCTCGGCGGCGCGGGCAACGACCACCTCACCGGCTGGTCGCAGAGCAGGATTGACGGCGGTGAAGGAGACGACAGGATCGACGCCTGGTCGAACAGCTCCGTCGACGGAGGTGATGGGGATGACGATATCACCGTTCGGAGCAAAAGCTATGCCGCGGGCGGCAGCGGCGACAATATCATCTCCGCCTGGACGAACAGTGTCATTGACGGAGGCAGCGGCGGCGACACGATCACCGCCAACGGCGCAACCTCGATACAATTCGGCGAAGGTGTGACTCCGGAGGGTACTCAAGCGGCCTATTCGGGCACCACCGCAACGATCAGCTTCGAGGGCTCCGAAGACACAATCACCGTTCGCCAGCCGTCACCGAGATCAACAGTCGTTCTCTACTTTTGCCGACGGAACGACAATGCCGCCTGAAAACGACGTGAGCGATACGGAGATCAGTTGATCCCAATATCCCTGCGCATGAGCGAGACCACGGGCCGGACGATCTCCGGCCCTTTTTGTGCACTCGGTCCCTTGAAGCCCGTGTACCGATCATCGCGTGAGGAGGAAAAGAAAGCGCTGCCGCCAGCGTTTATCGGAGAAATGGGAGAAAGACCGAACAGGACAACCAGCGACAGCGCCCATGAACATATCTATATAATTTGAGTTTTTTAGTCGACTTTAAAAGTCAAACCCGCCCCACACGATGAACTCAACGAATTTTCGCTTTGTTTTGCAGACGGTTAGCCTGTGCCCTTTAAGCCCTCTGCTCACAGATTTCGGACACAAAAAAGCCGGCGCTAAACGCCGGCTTTGGCTTTCGCTCATACGTCCTGATTTCAGGAAAGGTCCGCGGCTTCCAGCATCGGATGGGCCGGGACTTCCAGGCTCAGGAGCGTGCGCAGATTCTGGCGGTTACGGGCGATATCGTCGATCGTGTAATTGTCCAGCACGTCGAAGAACGCGGCCAGCGCCTCGTAAAGCACGCGGTTGAACTCGCACGAGGAAATGAGCGGGCAATCGCGCTTGCCCGGATCGAAGCAATCGGAGAGATAGAAATTCTCTTCCGCAACCCGGATCACCGCGCCAAGCGACATCTCGTCTACCGGTTGCGCCAGCAGGATTCCGCCGTTGCGGCCACGCAACGTCTTGATGAACCCGTTGTCGACAAGGATCTTCATCACCTTGAAAAGATGGGTCTCGGAAATGCCGTAGGTCGCGGCGATTTCGGGAACCTTGCTCGGCTTGTCAGGGTTCGCCGCACAATAAAGCAATGTGCGCACCGCATAATTCGCCTGAAGCGTCAATCGCATGTTGGCTCCCTTACGAACCGATACTTGGTCCACGCTACCTTGTTCGGTTTCCTCTGTTTTTGAATAGGCGATCGGGCACGAAGTTTCAACAACCCAGACCCTCCCCCTTGCGCGGCATACCACCGCCCCTTGTCTTTGCAGCGACGGTAAGAGCTGATAGAGACTTTCCATTCACTATAGCGGACGGGGCCAGGACAGAGCATGAGCATTTCTCGCGCGCTATCGCATCGAGTGGCGTCCGATCGGGCAAAATATTGCGCGCGCTGTGTTTTGCGTCGCATCGATCAGTGAGTAAGAGCGTATCGGCACGACGCCTTGGCGGGACAAAAACGGCCACAGCTTGAACGCGAAGGCGCAAGGCGACGCGATGAGCCCCTAAGTGTTTCTGCGGAAGCCTTTCGTTTTTGTCGCCGGTCTCCTTCTTACCCTTTCGGCATCCCATTTTCAGGCCACGAACGCCTTCGAGATCTTCGGCCACAAATTTTTCGAATCGGATAAGGCCGAAACCGTCTAGGTCATCGACCCGCTGCCCTATTCCGCGACCCTTGAGCTTTCCGGCGGCGGCGACGACCTGAAGGAAACTCTGGAGGCGCATTCGACCCTTCTTGCCAAGCAGGACACGCCGCCCTCCGGCGAGCCCGGGCTAATAGCGCGCGCCATGAGCGATCGCGAACAGCTTCTGGCCCGCCTTTACAGCGTGGCACGCTACGGCAGCACCGTGGAGATCACGGTCGCGAGCCGGCCTCTCTCTCAGGCGGTGGATTCAGGCATTCCGTCGACGTCCACGGGAAAGCCGGTTCCTGTCGTCATCAAGGTTTCGGCGGGCCCTCTCTTTTCCTTCGGCCACGTTGAAATCCAAACCAAGGGCGATTCAGGTCAGCCGCAGCTCGATCCCGTCACCTTCGGTCTCGTGAAAGGCGAACCGGCGGCCCGCTCCGGTACGGTCCTCGGTGCAGAAACCGCGATTGCGGTCGCCTTGAAACGAAAAGGACATCCGTTCGATCGCGACATCGTCGCCGACCACGCCACGAAGACCGTCGATTTCGTTCTCCATGCGGAGGCTGGTCCCACCACCGTTTTCGGAACAGCAACGGTTGAAAGGGCGAAGCGAACCGATCCCGCGTTCATCCTGCAGCAGGCGGACATCCCGGAAGGCGGCGCCCTACTCCCCGCACACCTTGCGCAAGGCGGAGAAGAACCTGCGCGACCTCGGCATCTTCTCCAGCATACCGGTGGTGGAAGCGAAATCCCTGGACGACGACGGACACCTGCCGCTCACCATCTACGTGGCCGATCGCAAGCGCTCGGTGGTCGGTGGCGGCGCCACATGGTCCAGCGTCGAAGGCGTCGGGCTTGAGGCTTACTGGCGTCACCGCAATCTGTTCGGTCGGGCGGAACAACTGGCGATCGAAGGCTCGGTCGGACGCCTGACCAACGGCGGCGCGGACGATCTGGAATACGATGCCCACGTCATCTTCACCAAACCCGACTCCTTCGGACCCGCCACCAGCTTCAGTTCCACCATCGGCGCCAAGCAGGAACGGCCGGAAACCTACCAGTTCCGTTCCGTTTACGGCAAAGTCCGGTCCAGCAAGAACCTGAGCGAGACGCTGACGGCGACACTTGGCTCGGAAGTGTCCTAAGCCCGAGAGGAAGATGCGCTGGGCACGAGGAATTACGCTCTGTTCGACGTCTTCGGTGAAGTCACCTGGGATACGCGCGACAATATTCTCGACCCAACGACAGGCTTCCGCCTCTCTGGGACCCTGGAACCGGCCTACGACGTCGAAACAGGTGGACTGATGACCTTCGTCAAGGGAGAGGCCTCCGCCTACCGCGTACTGGATGACGCCAAACGCTTCGTTCTCGCAGGCCGCGTGGCGGCAGGCAGTGTCGTCGGAGCTTCGCTCACCGACATTCAGCCGAGCCGACGCTACTATGTCGGCGTAGGCGGCTCGGTGCGCGGCTACGGATATCGCAATATCGGACCTTCGGTGAAGACCTCAGACGGGACGGAAACCGTCGGCGGCCTCAGCTTCGTGGAAGGGTCCGTGGAAGCGCGCGTCAAGGTGACGGACACGATCGGCATCGTGCCCTTCGTCGATGCGGGCGCAGCCTATGAGGGGGAGATCCCCGACTTTTCCGAGCCCTTGAAGATCGGCACCGGTGTGGGCTTGCGCTACTACACTCCAATCAGGCCGTTGCGTTTCGATGTCGCCTTCCCACTCGATCCGGGCCCGAACGACCTCGACTTTGCGCTCTATCTCGGGCTTAGCCAGGCCTTCTGACGACCGACCGGGCGCGCAAGCATCATTGCGGAGCAGTGCCCGCCGCCGTTTTTCCTCCATCTTGTGACGTTATGTTAGGTTCTCGTTCCACGGGCAGCGCCGATCGTCCGCATCACGAGGCCGGAGCCCGATACGCGACGTAAAGGCAAGCGACAAAAGGACATGAGACGCAAAGCTCCTGCTAAAGTGAGTTTGCGGCTCATCGGCCGAAGAGAACTATGCGCCGTATTCTAATCGTCATCGCCGCCCTGCTCTGTCTCATCGTGCTGGTGCCTTTCGCACTGCTGGCGTTGTTGCAGGCCGAAGCGGCGCGCCATTTTGCCCAGAGCAAGATCAGCAACACGCTGACCACGGACGAGCGCACGGTCGAATTCAGCGCCCTGCAGGTCAATTGGGACGGCACCCTCCACGCCGAATCCATCACCGTCGGCGACAAGCAAGGCACGTGGCTCAAGGCCGACGGGATTCGGGCCACCTGGACGCCGCTGGCGCTGTTGGAAGGACGGCTTTCGATCGGTGCGGTGGAGGTCAAGGACGTCGAAGTTTCGCGACGCCCGCAGGAAAGCGAGCAGACGGCCACCGAGACCGAGGACGACACCACAGCGTCCTCCACTTCGGCTTCCCTCCCCATCGACGTCGATATCCCGCAAATTTCAATCGACAATATCAACCTCGCAGCTCCGGTGGTCGGCACGCCGATCCGGCTGATGGCGCGCGCCAGCGTGCGTCTGCGTGCTGAGCCCGCCATCATCGAAGCCGCCGTTCACGTGGAACGCGACGACGACATTTCGGGACGCTTCGACGCCGCTCCTGCGTATCGACATGCGCGCAAGCGAACCCGCAGGCGGACTGATTGCGCGTCTTCTGCGTATCGAGGCCCTGCCCACTATCGACGCCACACTTTCTGGCGAGGGCCGGATGGATTCCTGGCACGGACATCTCGCCGTCGCGCTCAATCAGCATCAGACGGTAACCGGCAGGCTCGACCTAACACGCGACGACAAGAACCGCCACCTTGCCTTGGCGCTCGATGGCGTGCTCGCCGAAATTCTGCCGCCCGGCATGCGCGACGTCTTTGCCGGATCCCTGCACGTAAAGGGCACGGCGGCCCTTGCGGAGGATTTCACCCCGCTCGGCGGACGGCTGGACATGACGTCCGATGCCGTCTCCTTCAATGCCAACGGAAACTTTGACCGCAGCAGCGGCAGGCTTTCGACCGATCTCGAAGCAACGCTCTTGCGTCCTGCACACTGGAGCGAAGGAAATGCGCGGATCTCCGCCAATGCCCTCGATCTCACAGCAACCGCGAGCGGCATCCTGAGCGATGCCCAATGGAACACGTCACTGACCGCAGCGGGTGTGTCCACGGCGGACGGACGGCTCGACACCCTGTCTCTCAAGGCAGGTGGCGACAATGCGGATTTCGGGGCGGAGACGCTGAACGTTCCCGTCACCCTCGAAGCGACTGCGGATGTCGGCGCCCTTGCCGCCTCAAAGCGCTTGCCGCCTCAAAGTTGAAGCCCTTCGTCGGTCCGGTACGGCTTGCCGGCGCAGGCCGCCTCAAGGCAGGCAATGCCTTCGACCTGCAAAAGCTATCGGTTGAAACCGCCGCGACCAAGGCAACGCTGGCTGGAATCTACGCACCTCAGGAAGCGAAAATTGCCGGCGACGTTTCGTTGCCTGACCTGAGTACACTTTCAGACCTTGCCGGACGGCGCATCGGCGGGACGCTGGCGGCCCATATCACCTTTGATGGAGCACCCACCACCCAATCGGGAACCTTGACCTTCAACGCGAAGGCCCAAGGGCTCGACGCCGGCGAGGATCCCGTGACCGCCCTTCTCGGCGGCGAGGCCACCCTTTCAGGCACGCTCTCGCGCACGGCAGACGGAGAAGTGGACATCTCTGAGACCGTTCTGGAGAGCCCCGGCATCAAGGCGCGGGTTTCTGGACACTCGGATCTGGAGACGGTATCGGCGCAGGCGACTGCGACGGTTTCCGATTTGAAGCCGCTCGACGATCGACTGGCCGGTGCGTTGACCTCAGTGCCGGTCTGACCGGCCCCCTCACCGCACCCGAGGTCGACGCCCGCCTTGAAAGCGAACAGCTGACCATGCAGGGCACGCCGTCGAGGGACTGGTGGCAACAGTGACTGGAAGTGCGCCGGAAGGACGCCCGCAGGCGCAGGCGAAACTCGATGCGACCTTCCGCGGACAACCTCTTTCCGCCACCGCGAAACTTGAGACGGCGGATGACGGCACACGCCGTCTCAACGACATTTCGGTTGTCGCGGCCAATACCCGGCTTCAGGGACATCTGACCCTCGGAGCAAACGGCAAGCCGAGCGGTGAAATCAATCTCTATGCCCCGATCTTGCGGAGATCGCGCCGCTTGTTCTGCAGGATATCGCCGGGGCTCTGACCGCCCACCTGCAAATCGCACAGGCAGGCGATGGCGACACGGCCCGGATCTCCGTGCAGGCAAGCAATCTCCGGCGTGCGGATCTGACGATCGCATCAACGGATCTCGACGCCACCATTACTGATCCCCTTGCAACCCCGCGCATCGAAGGCACGATTTCAGCCCGCGATATCCGGCAGGGCGGCATTACCGTGACAGATCTGTCCGGCAAGGCCAGCCATGACGGCGACGTGACGAACTTCTCTGCGACCGCAAACATGGATGACGGCAAGCTGTCGCTCGACGGCTCGATCAAGCCGGAAGGCGACGGGTTCGCCATCACGCTCTCCAAGGCCGGTGGTAGCTGGAAGGGCATCGAGACGAAATTGACGAAGGCGGCGCAGATCGTCGTCGAAAACGGACAGGCATCCATAAGCGACGAGGATCTGGCGCTGGGCGGCGGTTCGGCCTCGATTTCCGGAACGGCCGGTTCCAATCTCGACGTCTCCGTGAACCTCAATGCGGTACCGATGAGCCTCGCCAATGCCGTTGCCCCCGGCTTCGGGATCGAAGGGACGTTCTCCGGGACAGCCCATGCCACGGGAGCCGACTCGAACCCGGAGGCGACCTGAAAGCTCACATGGTCGGGAGCCAGCGCGACCCAGATCGCGACCTACGGCCTGCCCGCCATGACTGTGACGAGCGATGGACAGTTCCGGAACAAGCGGGTCACGCAGACCACCGCCGCCTCGCTTGGAGACGGCACGTTGACCGCCAAGGGCAGCGTAGATCTTGCAGCCCAACCGGCCGTATTGGATTTGCGGGTCAACGGAGCCTTGCCTCTGTCGCTCACCCAACGCCGCCTGCTTGATGCGGGACTGCGCCTCAAAGGAACCGCGGATCTCGACATGTCGATCGGCGGAACGGTCGCCAAGCCGGATTATGGCGGCACGATTTCAGGCTCGAACCTGACAGCGATAGGACTTCGATACGGGCGTAACCGTCAAATCCCTGAATGTCAGCGCACGGTTCACCCCTGAGCAGTTGGAAGTCTCTTCCCTTTCAGGCGATCTCGGCGGAGGGAAACTGTCGGGCAAGGGCACCCTCGGGCTCGGACAGGGCATGCCCGCCGACTTCTCCCTGACGATCAAGGATGCGACCTATCAGGACGGCGCCATCGTCAAAGCCCGCTTCGATGCCGACATGAAGTTTGCCGGGCCGCTGGCAGGGTCCCCGCTCCTGTCCGGATCCGTGCTGCTGAAACGCACCGACATCACCATTCCCGAAACGGTCGCGGGCAAGATCTCTCCGCTTTCCGTCAAGCACGTCAACGCACCGGCCGACATTCGCGAACAGACCCAGGATCTCGACAAGAAGGACGGCGACGGAAACAGTGGAGGCGGCGCGATAAGGTTCGACCTCACTGTCCGCGCGCCGGGACAGATGTTCGTGCGCGGTCGCGGCCTTCAGGCGGAACTTGCGGGCAGTGTCCGTATTCGCGGCACAACCGCCTCCCCCGTCACGAGCGGCGGCTTTACCCTGCGCAGGGGCACACTCGACGTGCTCAGCCGACAACTTACCTTCACCAAGGGCGAGATCGCCTTCCTCGGCAGTTTCGATCCCCGCCTCGATTTCACGGCGACGACCTCGACTTCGGATGCACAGGTCGTGATCTCCGTCACCGGCAATGCCTCGGACCCGACGATTTCCTTCTCTTCGGTTCCCGAGATGCCGCAGGACGAGATCCTCGCGCAGCTTCTGTTCGGGCAGAGCTTGTCCAACCTGTCTCCGGCACAGATCGCACAACTGGCAAGCGCGCTGGCAACGCTCGGCTGCAAGGACCCGCTGGATCGCCTGCGCCAGAGCCTCGGCGTCGACAGAATCAACCTGACGACGGATGAGGACAACAACACCGCCGTCAATCTCGGCAAGAATATCGGCGACAAGCTGCGGCTCGGCGTGCAACAGGGCACCGTCTCCTCCTCCAGCCGCGTGACGATCGATCTCGATATCAACAAGGCGCTGCGCGCACGCGGCGAGGTCGGCGAAGACGGCAATTCCAAAGCCGGAATCTATTTCGAGAAAGAATACTGATCTTCCGCAGGGAAGGTTTCTAAAGAACCGGGACAGGATCCGTCAGTATAGACATTGATAATTTAAACATGACGCTTGCGAATCTCTCCCGTTTTTCGGCGTTAGCCTGACCTGAAAAAATCAGGATTCCCAACATTTTCACACACACGCCGACCGGCGACGAGAGGTCTTTCCTCTAAGGGCGTTCTGTCGTATGTGCTTGGAACACATTGAATCTACGAATCTTTATCCGTCTAGACGCAGAGTCAAATGTGCCAATAACGCAACACCTTTACTAATTTAGAGAAATCTTATTCCTTATTCCTACCTAGTGGTGCATACGTAAGTGCGCAAGAAAACGTACGTTAACGAACTACTCACACACGTGTGGGCGCGCGCCGTGAAATTTCGTTTAGTTACGTCGGCTTTCTCCGTCGTTCTCGCCACGACGTCGGCAATGTCGATGGATCTCAGGCAGGCTGTTCAGACGGCCGTGGCCACCAATCCGAGCGTTCTGGAGTCGTCGGCAAACCATCGGGCAAGAGGGCACGAACTGACTCGTGCCCAGGGCGCCTTCCTGCCCTCTCTCAGCCTCTCCGGGGACATTGGCGGACAACGCCTTGACCGTCCCAACTCCTTCACTCGCAACAACAACGACCAATGGCGCACGCGCAAGCAGTTGAGCGTTACGGTCGAACAACTCCTTTTTGACGACTTCGGATCGGTCAACGAGATCTATCGGCAGGCGGCCCGTGTCGACGGAGCGGCCTTGCGGGCTCTCGAGCGTTCCGAGGCGATCGCACTGGATGCGACGGAAACCTATATCGACGTGATCCGCCATGCCGCCATCCTGGCGCAGACCCGGCGCAACGTGAGCAAGCACCGCAGCATTCTCGGCGACATGCGCCAGCGCTATGAGGGCGGAGAGACCGGAGCAGCCGACCTGAGCCAGGCTCAGGAGCGCGTCGCCGCAACCGAGCTCGTCGCCGCCGATGTTCGCAAATCGCTTCTGGACACGCTTGCCAAGTTCGAGCGCGTGGTCGGCGAAAAGCCCGGCAAGCTCACTCCGGCCAACTCGGCGAACGTGCCGGCAGGCCCGGTCGATCGACGGGTCGATATCGCAGCCGTCCAGAACCCGCAGATCCAGGCAGCCATCGCAGATGCGGATGCGGTGCGCCAGGAATACGAGACCACCAAGAGCCCCTTCATGCCGCGCGTCAGCCTGCAGGGCGTGGCCAGCGTGGGCGACGATCTGGACGGCGTCGAAGGCCGCAACAACGAGTACACGGGAAAGCTCGTCTTTTCGTGGAACCTCTTCAACGGCGGCAAGGACCGGACCCGGCGGATGGAATATGCCGAGCGCCTGACCGAAAGCCAGGTGCGTGTCGACAAGATCCGCCGCGAGATCAAGGAAACCATCGAGCGTTCCTGGGCCGCAGTGGAGACCGGCAACGACAAGATCCGCGCAATCTCCAGGCAGGTCGCAGCCAACCGGAAGGTCGTCGACGGCTACCGTCAGGAATACGACATCGGTCAGCGCACGCTGCTCGACGTGTTGAACACCGAGAACGCGCTCTTCAACAGCAAGATCGACCTAATTTCAGCGCGCATGATCTACGCCTTCACAACGTATCAGTTGCGCGGAACGACGAGCGAACTGCTCGCCTATTTGAACGTGGAAGTGCCTGAGGAAGCCGTTGACGGCCAACGCGGCAACGTCTCGATCTTCCCGACGAATGCCAGCTTCCACATCGAGCCGCTGCGCAAACTGATTTCGTCTGCATGTGCCGGGAGCGGTTGAAAACCGCTTCCGGCATTTTTCGTTGCGTCCTTGCCACAACCGCCGGTTGACCGGATAATGCGGCGACAGGTCACGCGCTCGCGCGTCGCCATTTGCGCGTGGAATCCCGGCGATTTCGGCCGTTCATTTCCGAACTTTTCTATTATTTTCATATGTTTCCAAGATTTTTCTCAATCTTCAAATAAAGAGTACCTTGGACGCTAACCAATTTTGACGATATTTAATGAAAATTCTAATAAAATATGTTTCCTTCCATGGAGCTCAACGAACGGAATACGCCTTAGAGGAATTAACCCTGTTTTATCGAAGGCCGAAAGCCTGAACCGTGATAGGAACGAGCAACGTGCACTCTGCGAGCACCCAAGACAGTGGATCGCGCTCAATTGAGAAAGATCCGCTCATTGAAGCCATAAAGTGTATCGCCCGCTCGTTCGGATATCACGTAACGGATTCCGTATTGTTGTATCGACGGAACCGACACGCGCCAGTTCGATCCGAGCGACCTGAGAACCGGGGTCGGCTATGTCTCGCAGGACAACGACCTCTTCAACAGCACCGTTCGCGAAAACATCAGCGCCGGCGATCCTTACGCCGAAGATGAAGATGTCCTCGAGGCGGCCCGCATCGCCGGGGTCGACGATTTCATCGCGCAACACCCGCAAGGCTACGACCTGCCGGTCGGCAAAGGCGGCCGCATGTTCTCGGGCGGACAACGCCAGTCCGTCGCGTTTGCCCGCATGCTCCTTGCAAGCCCCGGATCCTCTTTCTCGATGAGCCGTCCAGCAATCTCGATCTGACGTCTGAAAAGCGGCTGATCGAGCGGCTGAAAGCGTTCAGTCGTCCGAGAACCACCGTCATCATCAGCACCCACCGCATGAGCCTTATCCAACTGACTAACCGTCTGTTAACGCTGGATAATGGCAGGCTCGCGCTGGATGGGCCGCACGATGCCGTTCTGCGCCAGTTGAAGGAGCTTGGGGCTGCGAAGCTGGCGACCACGGCGGAGGCCCGTGCAGCGCGATGAAGCCGGGGGACTGAAACTACGCCAACGATATCCGCGACATTCTTCAGACGCGGCCGCCCCGCTATACGACCAATATCGTGCGGATCGGGCTGGCCTTGATCATTATCGGCCTCATCTGAGCCAATTTCGCGGAGCTTAAAGAAGTCACGCGCGGCGACGGACGGGTGGTCCCCTCCCGCCAGATCCAGGCCGTTCAGGCCCCCGACAAGGGGATCGTAAAAGAGCTTCTGGCCGAAGAAGGCGATATCGTCGCCAAGGATCAGGTTCTGGTTCGTATCGACGATACCGACTTCACCTCAAGGCTCGGCGAGATCAGACAAAAGCGCTGGGCCCTGCTGACCCGCATTGCCCGCCTCCAGGCCGAGACGGAAGGCAAGGCGCCCACTTTCCCCGGAGACCTCAAGGAAGCCGTTCCCGTGCTCGTTGCCGGGGAGATGAAGGTCTTCCAGACCAAGAAAACCCGGCTCAACGACGAATTGTCGGTTCTGCGCAGTCAGGCTGAACAGCGCGAACAGGAATACGAAGAACTGTTGGCCAAAGAGCGCAAGCTCGCCTCCACACTGGAAATCATGGAGCGTGAGCTGGAGATCAACGAGAAGCTCTACAAGAGGCGCGATCTTCCCGAAATCGAGTTTCTGAGGCTGCAGCGACAACTGGTGGAGACACAAGGTGAGCTTGAAATCACCAAGGCATCGCTGGAAAAGACCGCAGCCACGCGCCGCGAAGCAGCCGAGCGAATTCGCAACGCGGAGACGACCTTTATCGCGGAGGCCCAGCAGGAGCTTGCGACCGCACGCGCAGAACTCGCCGTCATCGATGAAACGACCCGTGGGGCTTTCGACCGCGTGCGGAGGACAGATCTCACTTCCCCGGTCAAGGGCGTGATCAACCGCCTCAACGTGACGACGATTGGCGCTGTGGTTCAACCCGGCTCGGATATCGTCGAAATCGTCCCCTTGGAGGATACCCTTCTCATCGAAACCCGTATCCGACCTCAGGACGTTGCCTTCCTGCGGCCGGGACAGAAGGCACGGGTCAAGATTACGGCTTATGCTTTCTCTATTTACGGCGGGCTGGACGATCATCTGGAGCGTATCAGCGCCGATACGACGGAAGATGAAAAAGAAATCGCTTCTTCTGTGTGATGATAAGAAAAAATAAAAATTACCTTGGATCAGATAACAATACTTTACCAATAATTCCAAGAATGGTTACTTCGGTCGACATATTAATCGGAGAGAAAAGCGTCCTCGATTATCTCTTGAAGCCGATAAAAAGGTACGGGACGAGGCGCTCAGGGAGCGCTGAAAGCCCGACGAATAATGGGGCGATCGGCAGATGGAACGGATTTCACGCGCGCCCTCGCGGGCGGCAAACAGGATAGGTGCGCGCGCTCTTGCGCTGGCCGGTGCGACTTGCATCGTTCTCGGCCTTGCAGCTCCTCTCGCAACGGCCGGACAGTTCACTCCGCTCACAGGTGCCGAGCGCGATATCGCGACGTCGGCAGCACAATCCGCGCATGACCTGCTCCTTCAGACATCGAACATGCGGACAGTGGAATTCGATTTCGCTCGCCCTTACGCGATGTGGAACGACCTTCTGCCCTCCCCTGAGCAGATGACTGTCCGCCCGACCGCCAAACCCGAGATAACGGTCGAGACGCAAGCTTCCGCCGAACCGCATTCGAAACGCCTTTTGCTGGGTAGCCTCGGCAAGGCCACCTCGTTCACCCCGGTGAGCACGCGCTGGAACCGCATCCAGAACGATACGGCCCCTGTCGCGGGCCGCTTCGCCACGTGCGATGGCATCTCCGGGGTCTGCTCCGAGCTTGCGATGCGCGGATGGGATTACATCGTCTCCAAGGCCCGGACGATGCGCAAAGGCTACCAGCTCAGCTATATCAATCGCACGATCAACCGCCTAATCACCTATCGCGACGATCGCTATGTCTGGAAGACAGCCGAGTACTGGGCCTCGCCGCAAGAAACGTTGGCGAAGAAGGCCGGGGACTGCGAGGATTTCGCAATCCTGAAATACTGCAGCCTGCGTGAAGTCGGCTTCAAGGACGCGAACATGCGCATCGTCGTACTCAAGGATCGCGCGGCAAGCCGTTACCATGCCGTGCTTGCGGCCTACTACAACGACGACTGGCTCATTCTCGACAACCGCTTTTCCCGCGTCCGGCTGCAGCGGGATCTGCTGCAATATCAGCAGCTCTATTCCCTCAACGACCAGGCACAGTGGTCCCATGCGACCAAGCCTGCGCAACCTGTCCGGCTGGCTGCCAGGCTGAAGGAACGGTTCGCCGAGTAGAGCGCGGGCTGTCTGCGCTCATCTGCCCATCTCCTCGCGTAAAGTATTGTGGCAGATCAAGCCCGTGTGGTGTATGTGTCTAACCGACACGACGGCGGCCCGGGCTGAATGATTCAACCGTTTGACTTCAAAATACGACGCCGGACATTGGTGATCCTGTCAGCAACCCTAGGCATACTTGTGGGCGGGGCGGGATATCATATCGGCAAAACCGTCGAACGCGCCCAGTCCGAAGCGCTGAACTCATCGGACACGGCCCGCCTTCAGCTCGCACACGCCCTGCTGCAAAAGGACCTTCAGCTCGCCGCCGGTCGGCTGGAGGAACTCCCCAGACTGCCGCTGCTCGAAGGATTCTTCCACGCAAGCACCATGACACCCGACAGCGGTAATACGGCCGAACTCAAAGCCTATCTCAACGACGTCTTCGCCGCCTCGGCTACCGATCCTTCCATCGATGCGCTCGTTGCCTATTCCGCAAGGAACAACGTCCTGCTGAAGAGCAACACGACAACCTCCCCGCCACAGAATTCGGCAAAAGGCGGGAGCGCTGTGATCATTGATGAGACATCGAATCCGCAGACATTACGGCTACGAGCTGTGGTCCCCGCCGACGCTTCTCCGGAAGACGCCGCCGGTTTTCTCCTCGCCCCGGATCAGTCCTCATCTCTCTGAGACAGGCAGACATCCATGTTGAGCAGAAAACCGAGAAGGCAGAAGCACAGTCGCCGCATGCACTCAGCCTCGGCCCGCTGGTTTTGAAAATGACCGATAGGTCTGAACACCCCTCGTTCCTCTCTCTTTACGCAGCCCTTTCCGGCCTCATCGTTTTCCTGACCAGTCTTGCCGGAGCCTTCGTGATCAGAACCAGGGATCACTGATCCGTCTGCCGAACGCGCCATCACATGAAAAGAGCGGATCCACAAGGACCCACCCTTTTTGTTTTCAGTTCGGTGATGAACCTCAGGCGACGGCGACGCTCACATCCGCCTGGATGCCTTCATCGTCGATCACCACGCGGATGGTCTCCCCGACCGAGATATCGGAGAACTCAACGACCGGGGTCCAATCCGATCCGACACCGTCGGCATTGACCGACAGCACGGCATTGCCGTCATTGTCGGCCGTCAGTTACGTAGTCGGCCACGTTGGCATCTCCGACACCGCCGAAAGCACCGTCCAGGAGCTGATGGATATCGATCACGTCACCATCGTCACCGCCTTCACCCGCGATCTCGAAATCAGTGATGAAGTCGGTGGCTTCCGCCAACGAGCTGATCACGAAGGTATCGCTGCCCTCTCCGTCCGTGAGCATATCGGCCCCGAGCCCTCCGGCGATCAGATCATCGCCGCTACCACCGACGAGAATGTCATCACCATCGGTTCCGGTGAAGACCTGATCTTCGTCGACAGCAGCCACGAAGGTGCTCACCAAAGACGACACAGACGAGACCGACATACTACTGACTGCGCTGTAGACGGTGCCATCCGCACCGACATAGTCACCGTCCGCCGTCTGGTAGAAGGTATAGGCAGAACCGGACGTAGCATCGTTGTCATCATCCCCGTATGCACCGACCACAATCGAGCCGTCGGAGTTGATCGACACGGAACGGCCGAAGAAATCGGCCGCAGAACCGTCATAGGCGGTCAACTCAACTGCGAAGTCATAGCCGCCAGCACCATCGGGAACAAAGACATAGGCGAAGCCAGAACTGAAGGCGGATCCATCACCGCCGTTTGCCCCCACGAAAATAGTCCCGTCATCGCCGACGGCGACCGATGAACCGAAGAAATCGAAGGAACTCGCATCGGGAGCAAACAACTTGACGGGGTCGGCATAGCCGTCGACGGAGTCATCTACTTGATAAACATAGACCGCATGGGCATTAGCACTGTCCTGACTATCGAAGCTCGCACCGACCACCAGCGTTCCATCCGCGCCCACAGCAACCGAACTACCGAACCTTTCGGCAAGTGTGGTTTCCGAAGAGGATGGCGTCAGCGTGAGAACGAGCTGATAATCCCCATTGACATCCGGCTTGTAGACGTAAGCCGCCCCGTTGGACGTATCGCCGTCGACGTCGACCTCGGAGGCGCCAACGAGCACCGTCCCGTCATCGCCGATCGCAACCGACTTGCCGAACTCGTCACCGACTGAGGCCGACGGGGCAACCAGTTTGATGCCGGTTTCATAACCGCCCGATCCGTCCGGGACGAACACATAAGTCGCCCCGATATAATCGAACGTGGATACATTCCCATCGGCCTCTTCCTCTCCGACGACAATGACGCCGTCATCGTTGATCGAAACCGCACCCCCGAAGGCGTCATCGGTCACACCGTCCGGTGCCACTAGGGTTATCGGAACATTGTACCCGCCAGAGCCATCCGGCACGTACACGTAGGCAACCCCGGTATAGCCACATTATCACCGATGGCTCCCACCACGATCGTTCCATTGACCCCGATCGTCACCGAAGAGCCGAATTCTTCATATTCTTCCGGGGCAGGAGACGACAACTTGATCGGGTCCTCATAGCCGCCAGCCCCATCGGGCACGAAGACGAACACGAAACCGGCATCCGCAAAACCTTCGTCATCGCTTGCCGATCCCACCACAACCGCACCATAGTCGCCGGTCGCAACGCTTTCACCGAAGCGATCAAGGGTCGAGCCGTTCGGATCGAGCAGCTTGTCCGCGCCCTGCACCACTGGTTCGTCAACACTGTTGACGGTCAGAGATACCGTCGCCCGTTCGCTCCAACCATTCCCTTCGCTCACCTCGTATTCAAAGCTGTCGGACCCGTTGTAATCGGCATCCGGCGTGTACTCGAAGGAACCATCCGCATTCAACGTCAGGTTGCCATGCGCCGGACCGGTGACGACACCTACCGAGAGACTGTCGCCATCGAGGTCTTCGTCATTGGCCAGCACGCCTTCGGCCGCAGAGACGGTCAGCACCCTGTCCTCATCGACCTCATAGACCCCGCCGGCATTCGCCGCGGGCGGCAGATTGCCGACATCGCCGTTGTCGTCCGAGAACATCGGAATTTCACCGGCACCGGAGAAGGTGACGGAATGATCGCTGGCCTGCAGCGTGTAGATGCCGTCACCATTGTCGACCAGCGAGTAGTCTTCGATCGTCGTCCCCGGCGCTAGGTTGATGAGGTCATTGCCCCTGAGCGCGCCCAGGACGACGTCATCGCCGCCATTAGTCGAGAACACGATACGGTGCACGGAGCTGAGTCCCGAAATATCTACCGTATCGCTGCCGCTTCCACCCTCGATCGTGATGGTGGAGGTTGCAAGGCTGGTGCCCGCGAAGCTGCCGTGCACGTTGAACGTGTCGCTAAAGTCGCTTGGAGCCCCCTGATCGTCGATAACGATCTCCTCGATACCGTCCATCTCGGCGATGATCGAACCGTTGCGAACGATGATGATCTCTGCCGAACCACCGCAACCGAACGCCAGGTTCGCCGCCGAATTGCTGTAGATATCGTAGGTTTCGGTCGTGGCATCGCCGGTTGCGAAGAAGGTATCCGTATCGGCGCCGCCGTCGATCGTGTCGTGGCCGTCACCGACGTTCCACAGAATCATATCGTCACCGGTTCCGCCGAAGATGAGATCATCACCGGCACCATCGGCGAGATAGTCATCTCCCTCACCGCCGTAAAGCGTGTCTGCCCCCGCTCCCCCGAGCAGGAGGTCATCCCCGCCCTGGCCGTCGAGCGTATCGTCACCGCCGCCGCCGTAATAGGCATCGGTACCGTCGGATCCAACCGGCATGAACCACGGTCTTTTGCGTTGCCGGATTGAGCTGCAGATAGTGATTGGCTTCTTCGACGTTGGTGTAGGTGTTGGCATCCGCCCCGGTGTTAACCACATCGTGCGACGTCGAGATCTGACCGTACTCGATCACACCGAATTCGAAGCCGTCGATGGTGTTGTTCGTGACCGTGGCACCATCGCTGTTGATCAGGTAGATGGCGTTGTCGTTGTCGCCGGTTCCAGCGAAGTTGTTGCCGTCGACCAGCAATCCGACCGTGTTATAGACGAGCAGAGCGGCGGAAGCCCATCCCGATCCCTGGAAGCCGAAGCCGGAGAACGTGTTTCCTTGGATGCTACCCGTGGATCCTTGCGAGAGCTGAATGCCGTTCTGGGCAATCACCGTCTGTGACCGTGGTGATCGTGTTGCCCTGCGCCGTGACGACGGTGTTGCGCGCCACGATCGCGGTCTTCTGGAACTCCGAGAAGGTGGAGTTGGTGATGCTGATCGTCTTCGCCGAGCCGGCTTCATTGGTCACCAGGATCGCGTTGCCGCGCTGGTTGCCGGAAACCTGCCCCGTCGCCTCGTCGATCGGCGCGTCGCCGATCTCGACGACCTCCACCTGATCGATGGAGCCCAACGCATTGACGTAGGCGATGCCGTTGAAGTCGCCACCGCCGGTCACCTGACCGGCCTGCCATTCTCCGTCGATCGTGACCGACTGGATATTGACGTTGTCGGCCCCTTCCACAGTGACGATGCTGAAGAGCACCTTGCCGTTTTGCGGGTTCGTCGTGATCTGCACGAGGCCGCTTGACGGCGACTCGATCACGACGTCGCCGACACCGAAGAGCGAGATGTCGCTGGTGGTGATGATTACCTGTTCGACATAGGTACCTTCGGCGATCAGGATCGTGTCACCTGCGCTCGCCGCATCGACAGCCTCCTGGATCGTGTCGAAGCCGCCGTTGCCGACCAGCAGGAACTGACCGGCCTCAGCCCCATCGACGATCTCGATATCGAAGAGCGTGTCGGTGCCTTCGGTTGTGGTTGCAACGCTCCAACCACCGGCACCGATCGTGATGTCCCCAGCCGCGAGGATATCGGCAAAGTTGGCCGTATCCGTGCCGCCGGCTCCATCGAGCGCGTCGTCATCGCCACTGCCGGTGAAGGTGTCATCACCGTCGAGGTCGTCGAAGTCGAAGCTGCCGGTTGCAGTCGGGTTCGCCACATAGCTGTCGGCGCCGGCTGAACCGGTCACGGTCACCGTGGACTGGCTGACGTTGTCGATATCGCCGTGGATCGAGGGATGCTCCGCTCCCGTTATCTCCACGTTCTGGATCGTCACGGATAGCCCATCGATCGACTTGCCCGGTTCACCGGCCCGAATGCCGGTGGAGGTGCCATCGATGGTGCCGTTGCGCACGATGATGTTGCCGACATATTCGGCAGGAGATGTTGCGTAGCTCCCGTCATCGCGTGCCTTAAGCGAGATCGCGCCGCCGAAGGCATGCGCGGTGCCGTCACCGTCGGACGATCCCACATCGGTGAACGTGAGGCTCTCGATCACGATATCCGTGTAGGTGCCGTTCTTCAGGTTGATGTCGATCCCATTGCCGAAACCGCTGGTATTGCTACCCGTCCCGCCGAAGACCGGTGCGCGACCGAACTCGCCCACATCCTCCATCGTGATACCGGTGATGAGGGTGTGATCGAGCGCTTCCGCGTAGATGCCCTTCTCGAGAAGGTGCGAAAAGTTCGTGCCGTTGATCGTGACGTTGGTGATCAGGCCGTCATCTTCGACCCCCGACGCGGTCGTCTTGGCGAAGTAGATGCCAATCGCACCGTCGGTGATCTCACCGCCGTTGATCGTCAGACCGTCGACATCCGCCGTCGTTCCCTTGCGGATACCGTTGACCACGCCGTCGATGGTAACGTCGTTCAGCGTCACGTTCTCGATGTTATCGGCAAGTTCGACACCGGTGTAGAAACTCGTCACCGTGATGTTCGACAGCATGACGCCGTCGGCATCGACGATCACGCCCCGGCCCGCCCCGTTGTCATAGGACGACGCGGTCTTCAGGAAGTCTCCGACGGTGCCGGATATGCCGTTGTCGTCCTTGAACGAGCCCTCGATGATCACCTCACCACCGACGCCCATCAGCGTGACGTCATCGGTGGAGATGGTCAGGTTCTCGTTGTAGGTACCCGCCGCGACAAGGACGGTATCGCCCTCACCGCCGCATCAAGCGCGGCCTGGATGGTCTCGAACCCACCATTGCCAACCAGCAGGAAGCGGCCGGTTCCCGCACCGTCGACGATCTCAACGTTGCTGAGCGTGTCGGTTCCTTCGGCACTACCCGTCGTGACCGTCCAGCCGGTCGTACCATCGAGCGCGATGTCAACACTCGTCAGCGCGGCCCCGTATTCGGCCGTATCAGTGTCCGCACCGCCGTCAAACGTATCGTTGCCTACACCGGAGATGAACGCGTCATCCCCGCCATTGCCGTTGAACGCGATCCCGACATTGGACGCAGCCTCGGAACTCGTCATGGCTGCGGCATTGACCGTATCGGCCCCCGCCCCGCCTTCCACATGGATGGTGGAAACGTTGACGCCGGAATTCGCGAAGTCGCCGCTGACGACCACCGTACCGCCGGCATCGGAGAGCGAGATTTCCACTTTCTCGATATTGTCGACATCGGCCGTGTAGGTGCCATCGGAAACGGTGAACCCGTCGCCGTTGTCGCCCGGCGCATCGAAGGTGAGGGTCTGCGCCGTGCCGGTGATATTCACCACCTGCAGCGTGTCACCCACCACTTCGACCCCGGTGCCACCGTCGATCTGGTCGTTGCCGTCGCCGACCCGCCAAAGGATCGTGTCGTCGCCGAGACCTCAGTCGGGGAAATCGTCATTCTGCCCGCCGCGCATCTCGTCGGCGTCATCACCGCCATAGAGCCGGTCATTGCCGGTATTGCCCTGCAGGAAGTCTTCGCCGAGATCGCCGAGCAGAATGTCGTCGCCGGCACCGCCGTAGACCTCATCATCACCGCCGTAATCGATCCCGTCTTCAGCCAGATCGTTGAGAAGATCGTTCCCGTCGGTTCCGGTAATCAGATCGTCGGCATCCGTGCCGCGGATGCAGCTGTCCACGCCGAGCGTCGCCGTCGTAGAGTTGGTGATACTGATGCCGAGAGATCGAGCGTGCTGGTACCGCCGATACCCGTATAGGTACCCGGGCTGCCATTGGTCCCCGGCGTTCCGTCACCCGCCGTCGCGATCGGATCCACAAAGAGCAGATCGCCCCAATTGGAAGAACCGGTGAGCGACACATCCGTGAAGGTCAGGCCATCGAGATTATTGAAGCCCTGCACCATCACCTGCGGCTTGTGATAGGAGCCATCGACCGTGACGTTGGTCAGCGTGATCGTTCCGATCGCCTGATCGACGTCATAGGTATTCCGCTCGAAACCGGTGATCTGAATGGCATTGTCGCCCTTCGAACCGGAGGGATCAGCCTCCGTCATCGAACTTGTGATCGTCACGTATTCGATAGTCACATCGCCAAAGTAATGCCACAGCAGCAGATCGGCAGACCCGTTGGAGCCTCCCTGCCCGCTATCGGCGAAATCGGTCCCCCGGATAATGATCTCGCCGACGCCCGACGTATCGTCATCGATGCGGAAGCCGTGGCTCGAATTGTCGTTGAAGGAGCTGTCTTCGATCGTGATCGTATCGACGATCGTGCCGGAATCGACCCGCACGCCAACCGAGTTGTCGGCGAAATTGATCCCCGAAATCGTGACGGAAGCGCTGTCGCCGTCATCGATATCGCCGGAGATCGTCGCCCCGTGCCGCCCGGATTGATGATCGTGTCGGTCGTCGGATCATCGCCGCTGCCCGAGCCGACCAGCGTGATCGCCTTGTCGAGCGTGATGTTTTCGTTCCACACACCCGGCGCGATGATGACAGTATCCCCGTCGACAGCCGCGTCGATGGCTTCCTGGATCGTGTCGAAGCCACCGTTGCCAACCCAGCAGGAAGCGTTCGGTTTCACCGCCCGCCCCGTCCGGATCGGCAGCCTGGACATACTGGATCCCGGTCAGCGTATCGGTGACCTCGCCGATGCCCGTGGCATCGACCTGCCAGCCCGCCATCACGCCTGCGCCCGGCTCCTCATCCGCGATCGCCGTGAAGGCCGAAGCATCGAGCACGCCGCTGTAGATGGCCGTATCCGTGCCGTCGCAGCTCACCAGTGCATCGTCACCGAAACTGCCGTCGAGCGTATCGTTGCCCTCGTCGCCGTAGAGCACATCCGCACCGGAGCCGCCGGAAAGCGTTTCCTCCCCGATACCGCCGTGCAGCTCGTCCGCATTGCCGTTGCCGTTAAGAACGTCGTTACCGTCGTCACCGAAGATCACGTCCTCTCCGGCATTGCCGCTGATGACGTCATTCCCCTTGCCGCCGGAAAGCACATCGCTTCCCCCGTTGCCGGAGATCTCATCGTTGCCGTCGCCGCCCTCCAGAGTATCGGCAAAGGCCGTTCCCTCAATGTAGTCGGGGCCTGTCGTTCCGGTGAGGTTCAACGGAGCATCATTGTCGGCTCCATAGACCTCGATGAAGTGCCCTTCGTAGGTACCGTCACCGGTATTGATCAGCACGTCCGAGATCATCTGGAGATAGGTGTTGGACGAAAGATCCGGGTTATCCGTGTTGTTGGCTAGCGCCACGCCGACGAGCACGCCGTCGAAGGTGTTGCCGGAGACCTCCACATCGTCCGTCTCGCCCAAGGTGTAGATGGCATAGTGGGTATTGGGGATCGGAACAGCACCCCCTTCGACCGGTCCCTCGAAGGTATTATCGACGATGACCAGCCCGTCTGCGGCCGAATAGGCCAGAATGCCGGTGGTCACCCAATCGCCGCGCTGGAAGCCGATTTCCGAAACGGTGTTGTTGGAAACCGTACCGCCCGCACCGTAGGAAATCTGGATGCCGTTCTGGGCAATTGCATTGGTGGCTGACAGAAAGCCTGCGCCGTCAATGTCGTTGCCATCCACGAGAACCGTCAACCCGTCGCCGCTGGCGATGATGCCGGTCTTCTGGAAGTCGCTGATCGTGCTGTTCAGGATCTCGACGTTGCGGGCCGTCCCATCCTCATTGAGGCCGACGATGGCGTTGCCGCGCTGATTGCCGGAAGGCGTTCCGTGGCCGTTCAGCTCATCCCGCACGCCGACGATCGTGACATCGGAGATCGTTCCGTCGGAATTGCCGAAATAGATGCCCTCGAAATCGGGCGACGTGCCCGACGGCATCTCATCACCGAGGCCGTTGCCGTCCACCTGCAGGTTTTCGATCGTGATGCCGGTGCTATCCTCGACCAAAATGACAACAGCTCGATCACGGGTCCCGCCAGTCGTGTCGTTGACGAATTCTGGCGTATCCGGCATGCGGATGATCGTTGCATCGCCTTCACCGACGAGGGTGATGTTCGACTTGCCGTCGATTTCCACCTGCTCCTCGTAGACGCCCGCCTTCACCTCGACGCGGTAGCCGTCGGAAGACGCATCGATACCGTCCTGGATCGTCTCGTAGGTCCCGACAAGATTGTTCGAGGCATCGAAGACAAGCACTTCGTAGTCAGGTCCAAATCGACGCCGTCGCCGCCGAAATCGATACCCTCGATACCGTAGAGTGCATCGGTGTGACCGGCGCTCGTATCTTCCACGCGCCAGCTTCCGTCCGCCTCGCGGGTGATATTGTAGTCGGATGCCGTCCCGTCGAAGACGGCGACATCGTTCTCGCCGTCCTGAGCCAGAAGGTTGGCCTCGACGCTGAGATCGGTGTCGTTGCCGTAGAGCGTGTCGCTGCCGCCCTTCAGCGTATCGTCACCCGTCCCGCCGATCAGCGTGTCGGCATTCGACGTGCCGTTGTATCCGGTATCACCGATAAACGTGTCGTTGCCACCCTCGCCGCACAGCACGTCGTCGTAGTTGCTGCCCATCAGGACGTTGTCATTGGGATCGCCGGTGAAATCGGCCCGCGAATTGTGAGCCGCGGTGACATTCTCGAAACCGGAGATCGTGTCGCCGTCCAATTCGCCGCCCGAAACCATGTTGGTTGCGAGATTGACGGTATGAATTTCGCTCGAAGATCCGCCGACGCTCAGCCGCAGGGTGTCGTTGCCATCACCACCGTCGAGCGTATCGGCCCCCGCACCGCCGTCGATGATATCGTCACCGTCATTGCCGAGGATCACGTCGTCACCCGCCAGGCCCGAGATGATATCGGCCCAGCCGGATTCGACGATGCGGTTATCCGCACTGCTCGCCTTGATGACATTGGCGCCAACCGAAGGTGCGCTGGTATCGGAAGCGTTGAGGATCAGATCCTCGATATCGATGAAGATCGCATTATGGGCCATAGCCGCCTGTTCCGGCGGTGAAGTCGACATTGACCTTGCCGGTAAGCTGCAACAGGTCGGCCGTATCGCGACCGGCGCCGCCGTCGAACGTCGTACCGCCACCGTCGACGAGACAGTCGTTGCCTTCGCCGCCGCGAAGAACGTCCGTTCCGACTCTGCCGCTCAGATAGTCATCGCCCGGCGCAAAGCGATCCACGCCCGATCCCACCTCCTGAATGATGCCGGCGCTCTCATGCCCCAACACCATGGGCACGGGCCGGGGCCGATCGCCGTTGATGACGGATAAATCTGAATGGCAGAGCCCCGCCGCCTCCACCTTGATGAGAACTTCGCCTTCCCGCGGCCCCTCAAGATCAATCTCTTCGATCGTCAACGGCCGGGTTTGCGCATAAGGCCCCGGCCGCCCGATTTCCTCCAGAACTGCCGCCTTTACCTTCATGGTTTTTGTTCCTCCCCTCGCGATTCAATTCAATGAACCATCGTTTGCATGATTGTTCTTCAGTGGCTTCGTCCAGGGACGATAGACCAGAACGCCTCCGGAAAGCTTCAGGAATTCTGACAAGTCAAACAATGCGATCGCGGCCCGCATCCCGTTGTCGTCCCGACGGCCGTCAGCCTGACCAATTACCAGCACCGATGCGGCCATGATCGAAGGATGGCCGCTACTGAATTTCCGCTTCCTTGATGAAATCCAGCACGACAGGTTCCGTCTCGCCCTTTCGCATGAACAGATGGAGATCGAATCCGGCGTTTACGCCCTCAAGCTCGATGAAGACGGTCCCTTCCGGAGCCGCACGTTGAAGGGCGGCAGAAACGACCGCCACGTCGAGATTGGCTTCCACCAGACCGAGCATGGTCATGGGATTGCGGGCCTGCAACTTGCGAACGGGTTCGAACCCGAGGCTGTTGCGCGTCACGAACATGCCCGCGTTCTCTTCCTCGCCGGACAGTCCGATGAATGTCTCGTGTTTGAGTTCCTTGGGATGCACGCTCTGGACGCCCGCCAGAAGATGTTGAGACGAAACGGCGAGTTGAATCGGAAAATGCGCGAGATCGATACCGCGAACCAGTTCTCTGGATTTCCGGAAGGACTCAGGGGGGGCCCAACGCGATGTCGATTCCTCCTTCAAGAAGAGCGCGCGACTGCGTGACGGGATCTGTCTCGACAATCTGGATGCTCACAAGCGGTCTGCGCAATCGGTAGGAGCGCACCAGATGCGCCACGATGCCGGATGCTGTCGCCGTGGCCGACACGCCAAGCACGATGCGTCCCATCTCCCCTTCCCCGGCCATTCGCACTTCGTCCACGGCAAGCTGCAATTACGCCATGAGCGCCTGCGCCCGCGTTCTGAAGAGTTCGCCGACGATGGTGAGACGAACCTCGTGGGGGCTTCGCTTGAACAAACTGACGCCCAGCGTCTCCTCAAGCGCCTTGATCTGCATGCTCAGCGCGGGCTGAACGATATTGAGCTGACGCGCGGCACGTCCGAAATGGAGAGTTTCGGCCAGAACGAGGAAATAGCGGAGTTGGCGGATTTCGGACACGGAAATCACCAAAACTGATTATATAAGTCAAATCAATCTATTTTACTGACCACCCGACGCAACCTATATTCTGCCTCAGGACGGAATTTGAGAGTGGAGGGTTCCGATGCTCGGAACGGATACATCCGCCAGCTTCATGCAGTTCAGCGGTCCGCTGATCGACCCGCGCAGTCCCCCGCAGGCTGTCCCAACAGGCCAGCACCTCCCCCGGCGAAACTGATCTGACATTCGTCGGCAGGAAAAGACCTGCCTAGCCTTCAAACCAAGAAGACAGTCACCCGGCATTCCCCTCGCTGTTTCAAGCATTTCCAGTGCCTTGTGCCGATCGGGCGAAAGGCATGCAGGAGAAGTTTGTCGCGGGTTTTCCGCAATCAGGATCATGCCATGTCAAAACTGAATCCACTGGGAGGCTTTGCACTGCTGTGCGTCGCCTGTCTGACCATCATGGTGGGCTGTGTCATCGTGCCCGGCCTGCCCAGCGTCTCCACCGCGCTTGGCGTGCCAAACGCCGCCAGTTGGCTTGTCACCCTCCCCTCTCTCGGCGTTGTCGTCTTCGGTCATCTCGTCGGTCTGCTGATGAAACGCATCGGCGCCTACAAGGCGCTGGTCATCGACCTGGTTCTGTACGGCGCACTCGGCCTCGTTGGCATGTGGCTCTTCAACCCGATCGTGCTGTTCACCGACCGTCTGCTGCTCGGCGGCGCGACGGCCATGGTGATGGCATCGGGCACGAACCTGATTTCAGATTTCTATGAAGGCGATGCCCGTCTTCGCATGATCGCGACACAAGGCGTGGCCATCGAGCTCGGCGGCGTCATCTTCCTGGCGATCGGCGACATCCTGGCCGGCATCGGCTGGCAGTACCCCTTCCTGCTATACCTCGCAGCCTGGGTTTTCCTGGCGATGGCTTGCTCTTCATCCCGAGCAAGGTCCCGGCCTCGGCCGAGGCACAGGAAGAAGAAGTCGCGGCCAAGGCAGCCGGGTCCCAACCCAATGTCCGCGTGATGGACATCTATTTCGCCGCCTGCTGCTCCCTGATCCTATTCTTTACCGCTGTTGTCATGATGCCCCGTCGACTCGCGGAAATGGGGCTGAGCAAAGATGAGACGGGCTACTTCATGGCCTTCATCTCGCTGATCGCAGTCTGCACCACCTTCTTCATGCCCCGCGTCAAGAAGGCGTTAGGGGACCACAGAACACTCGGCCTCGCGTTCCTCTGCTACGCCGCCTCCCACATTCTCTACACCACCGGCGCCCTGTCGATCATGATCGCGGGCGCTGTGTTGATGGGCTGCGGCTTCGGCTTCTCCATTCCTCTGGTCAACAACATGGTCGCCGAGCGCAGCCCGCTCAGCCACAGGGCTCAGAACTTTACCTACCTCTCGGTCGCGATTTTCCTCGGACAGTTCCTCTCCTCCTTCATGGAATTCATCCCCGGAAACGGCACGACCGCCTTTGGCACCGCTGCCGTCATCGCGATCGTCATCGCATTCATCTTCGGCGGCAACAACCTGATCGGACGGCTGAAAAAGGCCTGATCCATCCCAACGATTGCATTTCCCCGGCCGTCATCCTGAGCCGGGGGGGATGCCCGAGTTCCGCCCGTGGCGGAAAAACAAGGGGTGAAAAAGTGAAAAAGATCGCCCTGGAAGAACACTTCGTTACCGAAGACCTCGTTCCCCATCTCGAAGATACGTACCAGAACATCAACAAGGACCTTGCCAGTCGCGCCATTCCGCGCCTGAAGCAGCTCGGTCAGGAACACATCGATGCCATGGACGAGGCCGGGCTCGATTTCGCCGTTCTCTCCATTGCCGGCCCGGGCGTCCAGGTGGAACCTGATGCAGGTCGCGCAATCAAACTCGCCAAGGAAGCCAACGACGTGCTTGCCAAGGCGATGCAGGACCATCCCAAACGCTACGGCGGTCTGGCACACCTCGCCATGCAGGATCCGACCGAGGCGGCCACAACGAACTGGAACGCTGCATCAAGGACTTCAAAATGCAGGGCGCCATGATCAATGGTCAGACCCTCGGCCTATACCTCGACAATTCCTGCTATGAGGACTTCTGGGCGAAACCGGCCGAACTGAAGGCCCCGATCTACATCCACCCGGGCAACCCGGTGCAGATGCCGATCACCTATGAAGGCGCAAAGGCATTGTGGGGCCCGTTCTGGAGCTGGGGCGCTGAGACCGCCAGCCATGCTCTGCGCCTCGTCGTCAACGGCGTCTTCGAACGTCACCCCAACGCCCGCATCATCCTCGGCCACATGGGCGAAACCCTGCCCTACCTGCTGTGGCGTTTCGACAGCCGTCTGCCGACCACCTACATGAACAAACCCCTCGCGGAGAAGCCGTCGCATTACATCCCGCAAGAACATCACGATCACCACGTCGAGTGTGTGCGATGACGTCTCGCTGCGCTGCGCTCTGGACAATCTCGGAGAGGACAACGTGATGTTCTCCGCCGACTATCCGTTCGAGAGCCTCAAGGAGGCCTGCGACTGGGTCGAAGGTGCCGAGATTGATGACGCCCGCAAGGCGAAGGTCACCCACGGCAATGCCGAGACGATCCTGCTCGATCTGAAGTGAGTTGATACCGGGGGGCCCTTCGCACGGAGAGCCCCCTTCCCGCTCGCAGGACGATCCACATGCAAATTCTGAAATCAATGCAGAAGGTGCCCGCCGGCATTCTGAACGTGCCAATGGTCGTTACGGCCGTCGTCCACACGTTCTGGCCTTCGGCCCTGAACATCGGCGGCGCAACGACCGCGCTCTTCTACACCGGCACGATGACCGTCATTGGCATGATGCTCTTCGTCACCGGCGCCCAATTCAAGATTTCCGATGTCGCTCCCACGGTGAAACGCGGCTTCGTGCTGCTGCTCACCAAGCTGATCATCGGCGTTGTCGTCGCCCTGGTGGCGATCGGACTGTTCAAGCCCGACGGCATTTGGGGCATTCCCTCCATCGCGCTGATTTCGGCGATTGCAACGACCAACGCAGATATCTACCTGGCCCTTGTCACCCGCTACGGCGACAACATCGACCGTTCCGCCTTCGGCGCTCTCAACCTTGTCTCCGTTCCTGCCGTCCCCCTGCTGCTGGTCGGTCTGGCCGAAGGTCAGGGCTTCGACTACATGGTGGTCATCGCCACACTGGCCCCCTTCCTGATCGGCATGCTGCTCGGTAATCTGGACGCTGACCTGCGGAAGTTCCTGGCCCCGGGAAGTGTCGTCGTGCTGCCCTTCCTCGGCTTCTACTTCGGTGCCGTCATCGACCTTCGCGCCGTTGTCTCGGCCGGTTTCTCCGAGCTGCTGCTGACGGCGATCGTCATCATCATCAACGTGCCGATCCTGCTGGGTGTCGATCGCGGCCTGCTGCGTCGCCCAGGCTATGCCGCCTGCGGCGTCGTTCCGACAGCCGGTGCTGCCGTGGCCGTGCCCATGCTCTATGCGGCCAACCACCCCGCCCATCAGACCTATGTGACGACAGCCACCGCACAGATCGCCATGTCCGTGGTGATCTCAGTGATCATCATGCCGTTCCTGGCCAACAAGCTGGCCGCCAAGAAGGACGCCCCTGAAAGCGCTCCGGAACCGAAGGTGGATGCAGCCCCGACCAGCGCCTGAACTCCGGCCCCGGGAAACGCACCCGATCAACATCTCGGGGCATGAAGAGCCAACCGGATCCCGTCGTCCGGTTGGATTCTTCTTTGGTGCCCGAACGCTCGCCTGACCGTCTCAGACGCAATCTCCGACACAGACCGACCTACGTAGAGAGACGACTTACCCGAAGGCTGCCCCGGCCCACACTATCCGGCCGCCACCAACCTGCCATCAGACAAGCCCCCGAGAGCACCATGTCTTGCCTTCCTTCTCGCCGCCTACTGTTTCTTGCGCTGGCAATGCCGTTCGCCGTTGCGGTCCTGATCGGCGGATAAATCAACCCGGTCCAAGCTGCGGAAGCTCAGATGTCTAAACCCGTCGTGACAACGTCTGCCGGATCCCTCGCCGGGATCAAGACCGGTGAGGTAGAGAGCTTTCGAGGCATTCCCTACGCCGCGCCTTCCGTTGGGGAGTTGCGATGGAAAGCGCCCCAGTCTCCAAAGATCTGGTCCGGTGTTCGCGACGCCTCGACCTTCGGCGCCGCCTGCATCCAGAAGGAGGCCCGAAAGAATCCCGAAAAGAGCCTGAAGTCATATCCCCAAAGCGAGGACCGCCTGACGCTGAACGTCTGGCGCTCCGCATCCACCTCCAATGCTGCACCCCCACTCCCCGTGATGATCTGGATCCATGGCGGCAGCTTTCGCTTCGGAGCAGTTAACCTCGATCTCTACAGCGGTGCAGATCTCGCAAGATACGGAGCGATCGTCGTCACGATCAACTATCGCCTCGGCGTCTTCGGAATATTCTCCCATCCCGCCCTTCACTCCGCTTCGGACGAAACTGACAGCAACTATGGCCTCCTCGACCAGATCGCAGCGCTGCGCTGGATGAAGGACAAAATCGCCGCTTTCGGCGGATATCCCGATAACGTCACCGTTTTCGGAGAATCCGCCGGCGGCGTGTCGGTCTCGTATCTGCTTGCCTCTCCGATCGCCAAGGGGCTCTTCGACAAGGCGATCATGGAATCTGGAGGCCTCGCCGTTCCCGTCCATTCCCGCAAGGGGGCCGATGAAATCGGGGAGACCGTTGCCTCGGAACTGGGGCTCGGCGCAGTAGCGACGGCAAGGTGGTACTTGGCTCCGCAGCAGACGAAGTCGCCAAAGGCCATGCTGCGCACATTCCCCTGCTCATCGGCTGGAACAACGCGGAAGTAGGTTTCTTTCCCCCGCCTTACTGACAAAGCGTGAAGAAGGATCTCGGTGAGGCGCGTTGGAAAGAACTCAAGCCATATTGCTACGATTACGGCCGCGACAACGACGATGCCTTTGCAGAACAGATCGCAACCGAATGGTTTGCGGGCATCAACAGCCGAGCGATCACGCAGACGCACGCAGACCACGGCAACCCGGTCTATGCGTATCCCTTCGCCTGGGTGCCGAAAGCGAAGCGCGGCAAGGTTCGCGGCGCGATCCACACCTCCGAAATCCCTTATGTCTTCGGGCATGTCGCCGCGAACACATCAGCCGATCCGGAAAGCCGGAAACTCTCCGACGCACTTGCCGATCGCTGGGTCGCCTTTGCGCGAACCGGCAGTCCTCAGATCAAGAATGCGCCTGCCTGGCGCGGGTTTTACCGCCAAGGCGAACACATTCCTGCTGATTGGCGAGAATGGAACTCGGACAGGAAAAGATCCTGCTCAACCGTTGATCGAGGCCCTGACGAAACTTCATCTGCCCCCACGCCCCTGATGATCGTCATCGAGCCAAAATAGGCAGCCTCGTCATCAAACGAAACTCAAATGAGGCCTGTAAAAGAAAAGGCGCACCGAGAAATCTGTGCGCCTTTCGAATAGCAATAAGTGTTACGCCAGTGATCAATGCAGGATCTGGCTGAGGAACAGCTTGGTGCGCTCGTGCTGCGGATTGGTGAAGAACGGTTCCGGCGCGTTCTCTTCCACAATCTGCCCGGCATCCATGAAGATCACCCGGTTGGCCACCTGACGCGCAAAGCCCATTTCGTGGGTGACGCAGAGCATCGTCATGCCCTCTTCCGCCAGGCCTACCATCACGTCCAGCACTTCCTTGATCATTTCCGGATCGAGAGCCGAAGTCGGCTCATCGAAGAGCATGATCCGCGGGTTCATGCACAGCGAGCGCGCGATTGCCACACGCTGCTGCTGACCGCCGGAAAGCTGGCCGGGGTACTTGTTGGCCTGCTCGGGGATCTTGACCCGCTCCAGATAGTGCATGGCGATCTCTTCCGCCTGCTTCTTCGGCATCTTGCGCACCCAGATCGGCGCAAGCGTGCAGTTTTCCAGAATGGTCAGGTGCGGAAAGAGGTTGAAATGCTGGAACACCATGCCAACCTCGCGGCGGATCTCGTCGATCCGCTTCAGATCGCTGGTCAGGGTGATCCCGTCGACGATGATGTCGCCCTTCTGGTGCTCTTCCAGCCGGTTGATGCACCGGATCATCGTGGACTTGCCCGAACCGGACGGCCCGCAGATCACGATACGCTCGCCGCGCATGACCTTCAGGTTGATGTCCTTGAGCACGTGGAAATCGCCGTACCACTTGTTCATACCGACGATCTCGATGGCCACATCCGTCTCGGACACTTCCATCTTCGGCTTCGTCTCGGCGGTCATGGCTGCCGTTTCACTCATTTTTTGACCCTCAAAGGTGTCTCGGGCGCGCCGAGTCTCCCCAGCACGTCATATTAACGTTTGTGCCCGGTATGGAGGCGCCTCTCCATAAAGATGGAATAACGCGACATCGAAAAACAGAACGCCCAGTATGTTGCCGCTGCAAAAAGGTATCCGGTGTGGCTTTGCGTCGGCGTCGCCCAGGTCGGATCCGTATAGGACGACTGAATCTGGCCGAGAAGATCGAACAGGCCGATGATTAGCACCAACGTGGTGTCCTTGAACAGCCCGATGAAAGTATTGACAATACCGGGGATCACCAGTTTCAGCGCCTGAGGCATGATGATCAGCCCCATCATCTGCCAATACCGCAACCCCAGCGCCATGGCGCCCTCATATTGTCCTTTCGGGATAGCCTGCAACCCGCCGCGCACCACTTCTGCCATGTAGGCGGAGGCAAACAGGGTCACGCCGATCAGAGCCCTTAAAAGCTTGTCGAAGTTGACGCCTTCCGGCAGAAACAGGGGCAGCATCACCGACGACATGAACAGCACCGTGACCAGCGGAACACCGCGCCAGAACTCGATGAAGATGACAGAGACAAGCCGCACCACCGGCATTTTCGATCGTCGCCCGAGTGCCAGCACGATGCCGATCGGCAGCGATGCGGCAATGCCCGTCACGGCAATGACGAGCGTGACCAGCAACCCGCCCCAGTTGGATGTCTCCACGATCTCCATCCCGAAGCCACCCGTCAGCAGGAAGAAAGAGCCGACGGGAAAGACGATCAGCATGAAGATCACGTTGGCCCGCTTGAAGGGAGCCGACGGGACGAGCAGCGGGACAAGACCGAGCGCAAAGACGGCGAAGACGATATCCACCCGCCAGCGTTCGCTGATGGGATAGCGGCCATAGATGAATTGCGAGAAATAGTCCGTGATATAGGGCCAGCAGGCCCCGTGATGGCCGAGGCACGCCTCACGATTTTCTCCCGTCCACATCGCGTTGATGAACGCGAATTTGACCAGCGGCTCGAACAGGAGCCTCAGGATGATCACCCCTATCAACGTCAGGATGGTGTTCGTCAATGACGAGAACAGGTTGTTACGCACCCAACCGACCAATCCACCGGTCGCAGCCGGCGGGGGCAGGACGGGGGCCATCTCATCGCGAACGAAATGGAAATCTGTTGCAGCCATGACGCCTTCCTACCGCTCCACCAGCGCCATGCGCTGATTGTACCAGTTCATGAATGCCGACGTGGTGAGGCTCAGCGAGAGATAGATGAGCATCCACACACCGACGACCTCGATCGCCTGGCCGGTCTGGTTCAGAACCGTACCGCCGACGGAAACGAGGTCCGGATAGGCGATGGCCACCGCCAGCGAGGAATTCTTGGTGAGATTGAGATACTGGCTGGTGAGCGGCGGAATGATCACCCGCATGGCCTGTGGAATGACCACCAGACGCAAGGTCGGACGCGGCCTGAGACCGAGCGCATTGGCAGCCTCCGTCTGGCCGTGACTGACGGCCAGAATGCCCGCGCGCACGATCTCGGCGATGAACGACGCGGTGTAGATGGAGAGCGCCAGAACCAAGGCTACGAATTCAGGCGTGAGTTTCAGCCCACCGACGAAATTGAAGCCGCGCAGGACCGGGTATTCCACGGTGACGGGCATTCCGGTGACGAAGAAGGCAATGACCGGTAGACCGATGATCAGCCCCAGAGCCGACAGAACGGAGGGAAACGGCTGGCCCGTCTCTTCCTGCCTCTTGCGTGCCCACATATGCAACACGATCGATCCGACGATACCGATCAGAAAGGCCGCACCGATGAGCGTTCCCCCTTCCTGGAAGATTGCCCGCGGCGTGTAGATGCCGCGATTGTTGATGAAGATGCTTTCCAGAAAGGTCACGCTGTTGCGCGGCGAAGGCACCGAGCGCAGCACCGCGAAATACCAGAAGAAGATCTGCAAGAGCAGCGGAATGTTGCGCAGGATCTCCACATAGAGATAGGCCAGCTTGGCGATGATCCAGTTGCTCGACAGCCGCGCCACGCCGGCGATGAAGCCGAGGATCGTGGCAAACAGAACGCCGATGGCCGCCACGAGGACCGTGTTCAGAAAGCCGACATAAAGAGCCCGGCCGTAACTGGATGTCTCGGTGTAGTGGACCAGGGCCTGAATGATGCCGAAACCGGCCGTATAATCGAGAAAATCAAACCCCGACGCGATATTCTGGCGCGCAAGGTTTGCCATGGTGTTGGAAATGATTTCCCAACCCAGGGCAACGACCAATCCGACAACCACGACCTGATAGAATAAGCCGCGTACCCACGGGTCGTGTAACAATGATCCGCGCGACGGTTTTTCCGTCGCAGAATGCTCCTGAATAGCCATAGTCTCCGCCCATTTATCTCGGCAACAACCCGAGGTCGCTTCCAACGACATGCAAGGACCCTGCCGGGCGCCGACTCAATCGGCATGCGTCACTGCACCGGTGATACGGCCGCCATCGCGGGTCCTCCGAGATCGATCACTGTGCAGCCCCGAATCGACAGACAACCGGACAGAACCCGTCCGTGAACTGCAACGCCCGTCTCCCGACGCCGCGACCTTCGTCACCTGTCAATCTCAAGCCCGGATACGAAACACCCGGCCGGACCTCTGTCCGACCGGGTGCAGCGCAGAACCTTTAGCGGATCGGCGGGGCGTACATGATGCCGCCCTTGGACCACAGCGCATTCAGACCACGGGAAATGCCGAGCGGAGTATCCGGCCCGACGTTGGCGTCAAAGACTTCGCCGTAGTTTCCGACGGCCTTGATGATGTTGTAGGCCCAGTCATTCGTCAGGCCGATTGTCTCGCCGAACGAGCCTTCAATGCCCAGAAGGCGCTTGATGGCCGGATTGTCGGAGGACTTCATCTCATCGACATTGGCCTTGGTCACGCCGAGTTCCTCGGCATTGACGAGCGCGAAGAGCGTCCACTTGGCAATGTTGAACCATTCATCGTCGCCCTGGCGCACCACGGGACCGAACGGCTCCTTGGAAATGATTTCCGGCAGAACCATGTGCTCATCCGGATTGGCGAGCTTCAGACGCTGGGCATAAAGGCCGAAGGCGTCGGTCGTGTAGACGTCGCAACGGCCCGCGTCATAGGCCTGCACGACTTCGTCGGATTTCTCGAAGGCGACGACGTCATAAGGCATGTTGTTGGCGCGGAAATAGTCGGCGACGTTGAGCTCCGTCGTCGTTCCCGTATTGGTGCAGACCGCGGCGCCGGACAGCTCCAGCGCGGAGGAAACACCAAGCGACTTGCGGGCCATGAAGCCCTGACCGTCGTAGTAGTCGACGCCGACGAAGTTGAGCCCGAGCGTGGTGTCGCGGGTCATCGTCCAGGTGGTGTTGCGCGACAGGATGTCAATTTCACCAGTGCCAAGCGCCGTGAAGCGCTCCTTGGCGGAGAGCGGGGTGAACTTCACCGCGGCCCCGTCGTTGAAAATGGCAGCCGCCAGCGCGCGGCAGTAATCCACATCGAGGCCGGACCAATTGCCCGCGGAATCCGGATTAGAGAACCCCGGCAGCCCCTGGCTCACGCCGCATTGAACAAATCCCTTTGCTTTTACATCGTCTAAGGTCGCGCCGCTTGCTGCCGTAACGGCCATTCCAAGCGCTGCCCCCATAGCGAGCGGCAAAAATTTGATGGTCATTGATTGAAGCCTTTTCTGTTGCCCGGTTGATGCATTTGCGTATTGGGGGCGAAGTAATTACAAACTCATATCAATGAGAGAGAACCCGCTAGCCTGTACAATATCTTCGGCTCATAATTCCTCAGTTCGCACGGCGCGGTTGTCGATTATCGCCCCATAGGCTTATTCGAGGACATTTATAAAGTCGGGTCAAGAGTATCCTCCCACCTGCGACCCAGATGCGCGGCATCTGCCCACCCAACGTCCAATTGCAATTGCACAGACCGTGAACATGACCAAAAAAACATCAACCGGATCAACTCGCCCTGACACGCTGCTTACGTAGGCGGGCCGCCACCCCCAAGACAATCACGGTTTCGTCAATCCGCCCGTGATCCACGCCTCCACCGTTCTGTTCCCCGACATCGAGACGATGAGCACGGGAAATCAACCTTACACCTATGGACGGCGGAGCACCCCCACCTCCAATGCGCTGGAAGAAGCGATCACGGCGCTGGAAGGCGCTGCGGGCACGCGTCTTCCAGCGCCGTCCGGCCTCAGCGCCATCTCCGTGGCACTGCAATCGTGCCTGTCGGCCGGAAATCACCTGCTGGTCGCCGATTCCGTTTACGGCCCCTGCCGCCACTTTTGCGATGCTGTGCTGACCCGCTTCGGGGGCGAGGTGAGCTACTACGACCCGATCGATCTCGACGCTCTGGAAGTCGCCTTCCATCCCAACACGCGCGCCGTCTTCACCGAGACGCCCGGCTCCCTCACCTTCGAAATGCAGGACATTCCGGCAATCGCGGCCCTTGCCCACAAGCACGATGCGATCGTCCTGGCCGAGAACACCTGAGCCTCGCCGCTCTATTTCAAGCCGATCGAGCATGGCGTGGACCTGTCGATTCAGGCCGGCACCAAATACATCGTCGGCCATTCCGACGTGATGATCGGCACCGTGGCCGCCAGCGAACGCGCTTGGAAAGCCCTCGAACAGACCCACGGCGATCTCGGCCTGTGCGTGGGACCGAACGATATCTATCTGGCGCTTCGCGACTTCAGGACGATGAGCGTGCGGCTGGAACGCCACATGAAGAATGCGTTGGAAATCGCGGGCTGGCTTTCCGAGCGCGAGGATGTGACGCGCGTTCTTTATCCGGCCCGGCCCGGAGCCCCCAGACACGACCTGTGGAAACGCGACTTCCTCGGCGCAAGCGGACTGTTTGCCATTGAACTGGTTCGCGGCCCGGATGCGGACGCCAAGGCATTCCTCAATCCTCAATGCGCTGGAGATGTTCGGGCTCGGTTATTCCTGGGGCGGCTTCGAGAGCCTCCTCACCTGGCCACATCCCAAATCGATTCGCACCGCGATCAACTGGGATACCAAGGGCCCACTGATCCGCCTCCACATCGGCCTTGAAGATCCGGCCGACCTGACCGCCGACCTTGAGCGCGGGTTTGCAGCCTATAACGCGGCACGAGACTGACCGAAACGGTCAGGGGCAGCCTCCCCGCTCCTGACCGTTCCGCACATAGCAAAACGGCGGCGGCCCATCCGGACCGCCGCCGTTTTTGTTTCTGTCGGATCGTGACGACCCGTCCTTATTCGTCGAGACGAAGTTCGGATGCCCGAGCGATCACTCGGACTCCGTCGCCTTCTTCTGCTGCTCGATCAGCTTCTTGCGAGCATTCTCGGCGCGCTTCTGAAGCTCCTGCTGCAACTTCTTCTGCTTGGCCTGCAGGTCCTGCGGGCTGAGACCGGCGCTCTCGTAGACCTTTGTGAATCCGATCAGAGTCAGCTCGAGCTGCACCGGCTTGTTCTGCTGGTTCAGCGTGGTCAGAACGAGGTTGTTGCCCTTCTTCAGCGCGCTGATGAAGGCGTCATCGATCAGGAACTCACTGACGCAACCATTGGAGAAGCAGATATTGTACTTGCCTGCCTTCTGCTGGCCACCGTCGATCTGAACGCGCAGACCCGGCTGGAGGAGCATTCCCGGCGGAACGATCACCGCCATGGACTTGCGATCCTCACCTTCGATCTCGCGAATGGCGACCTGAGCAAGAAGCTGACCGGTATCGGTCGCCTTGTTCTGCAAGGTCATGCAGATCTTCTTCTGGCTCTTGGGATCGGTGTTGCAAACCTTGGTCCAGGCGGACTCGGCCTCGGGCTGCGCTGCGGAGGTGTCCGCCGTCTGCGCTGAGGCAATGCTGGTGAGACTGAGCACGGCCAGCGCGGCGGACGCTCCCTGTGCCACGGCTCGAACTCGGGAGTACCTATTGGCCATACGAAATCGTCCTTGCTTCCCTGTTTCCCGGCGGACCGCCCCATCCAGACCCCGGCTCGCGGGACCGCCCCAAAAATCTCGGGCCCTCCATCGCCGCCAATTGCGGCGAGACGGTGACTACCCTTGTATTGCGCCGCATGAATAGCGGCTTGGCGCCCCAAATGCCAGTCATTCCGACTACTACGAAGGACCGGTCGGCCCTGTTGTGTGATAGGATCTGCCTTAGAATCAACGTTTTTTTTCGCAGATCCTCGGCCGCATGCTGTAAAATCCCGGCAGGCGGCAGAGCATCAAAGACGACGGCGACACTGTTTATGGTAAATGCTTTCGTGTGCAAGATGCGGCGCTCGCATCCTGGCCAGACGTCGTTGGCTGCGTGGATGCGCACACGGCTTTGCGCCCCGCTTTTGGCGTCGCTCCTCGCCGTTTTCACCGTAACCGCAATGGTTTGCGGACTAGCCTCCGCCCCGGCTCGCGCAAAGCCCGCACCCAACATCGCCATGCACGGCGAACCCGCCCTGCCCGCGGGCTTCAGACATCTGCCCCACGTCAATCCGGATGCCCCGAAGCGCGGCTCGATCACCTATGGCGTTCAGGGGACGTTCGACAGTCTCAACCCCTTCATCATCAAGGGCGTCGCGGCACGCGGCCTGTGGGATTACCAATTCGGCAACAACGTCTACGAGAGCCTGCTGGTTCGCAATCGCGACGAACCGTTTTCGCTCTACGGACTGCTGGCGGAAAGCATCGAGACGCCGCCCGAACGCAACTGGGTGGAATTCCGCCTGCGCAAGGAAGTGAAATTCTCCGACGGCACGCCGGTCACCGCAGAGGACGTGATCTTTTCCCTCGCCTTGCTGCGCAATTCCGGTCGCCCGCATTACCACACGTGGTTCAAGAAGATCGTGCGCATGGAAAGCCGGGACGCGCGGATCGTGCGCCTGATTTTCGAGGACGGCAAGGACCGTGAGCTGCCGCTTCTGATAGGCTTGGCCCCCATTCTGCCGGAACATGCGATCGACCCGACCGATTTCGAGAAGTCGTCACTCGACATTCCCATCGGGTCGGGCCCCTACACTGTCGACAAGGTGGATCTGGGCAGCACGATCGTCCTGAAGCGCAATCCCCACTATTGGGGCGCTCATGTGCCGGTGAAGGTCGGACACGACAATTTCGATCAGATCCGAATCGAGTATTTCCGGGATCGCAACTCGCTCTTCGAGGCCTTCAAGAAGGGCCTTATCGACCTGATCGTCGAAAGCGATCCGAAGCGCTGGGCGCAAGGTTACGATTTTCCCGCCGTCAAGGACGGCGACGTGATCAAGCAGGAATTCCATAACGACCTACCTGCCGGAATGACCGGGTTCGTTTTCAACACGCGGCGACCGATTTTCTCCGATATCCGCGTGCGGCACGCCCTGGTGCAGCTCTTCGACTTCGAGTTGGTGAACAAGAACCTCTATTTCGGTCTCTACGAGCGCACCGAAGGCTATTTCGACGGATCGGACCTCTCCTCGATCAGACGGCCCGCCTCGGATGCGGAAAAGACCTTGCTGGCCCCTTTCCCCAATGCCGTGACGCCCGCTGTCATGAAGGGAGACTGGCACCCGCCGCGCACCGACGGGACAGGAACGGACAGAGCCCCTCTCGCCCGCGCCGTTGCGATGCTTCGCGAAGCCGGTTGGGAGATCAAGAACGGCAAGATGATCAACAAGGCGACGGGCGAACCGTTTGCCTTCGAGACCCTGACGCGGTCATCCGACGAGGAACGGCTGGCGCTCGCCTATGCCCGAACCCTGAAGCGCGTCGGCATCGAGGTAACGGTGCGCACCGTCGATTCCGCGCAGTATGAACGCCGCCGCATCGCCTTCGACTATGACATGACGGTCGCGACCTGGACGGCGTCGCTGTCACCGGGCAACGAACAGACCCTGCGCTGGTCGCAGGCCAGTGCGGACGAGGAAGGCTCCTTCAATTTCGCAGGCGCACGCGAACCCGCTCTGGATGCGATGATCACCGCGATGCTCAAGGCACGCAGCCGCGAGGATTTCGTCACCGCCGTCCGTGCATTCGATCGGGTTCTGATCTCCGGCGCCTATGCCGTTCCGCTGTTCCATCTGCCCGCCGACTGGATCGTCAGATGGCGGCGTATCGTCCCCACCGAAACCACGCCGCTTACGGGCTATCGCCTGGACACCTGGTGGTATGATGACTCGGTTCAATGAGCCCAAACCCACAGTGCAGGAGGGGCGCATGATCCTCTCGACCGCGTCCACGATCGAGCGCAACCACGCTTCCGGCGTCTGGGGCCGGGTGGCGCTTGATGCATTGTTCCGCAAGATGGCACAGAAGCACCCGGAAAGTCTGGCTCTGGTGGACGAGCCGAATCGCTCCTCCTGGACGAGCGGCGAGGCCCGCAGCCTGACCTACGAGGCCGCGGATCTCGAGATCTCCCGCCTGGCAGGCCTGTGCAAGGCGCTGGGACTGACGCCCGACAGCGTGATTGGCCTGCAATTACCCAACACGACCGATGCGGCCGTGATCGTTCTGGCAGCACTCCGCACCGGGCTCATCGTCACTCCGAATACCGCTTGTCTGGCGCGGTCGCGAAATCGCCGACACCCTTTCGATGGCAGGCGCCAAGGCGGTGATCACCACCGACCGGTTCGAGGACGCCGCAACAGCGAACTGAATGCGCGACGCCGCCGTTGAGGTCTTCGGTCTGCGCTACGTGCTCGGTCTTGGAGACAACCTGCTCGACGGTCTGATTTCCCTATCCACGGTCATGGAAGAGTTCGGAGACGAAATCCCGCCCGCCGACATCGTTCGGGGCGACAAGGCTGCCGATCATCTGGCAACGCTCACCTGGACGGTCGGCGCATCGGGGCGCCCCCTGCCCGTTCCGCGCACCCACAATCACTGGATAGCCACCGGACTTGCCCCGATGCCGGAAAGCCGCATCGGGGATGGCGCCAGGATCCCCTCCTGCCCTATTCCATGACCGGCCTTGCCGGTCTCGGCAGCGGCGTGGTGCCGTGGTTGCTCAGCGGCGGCACGTTGCATTTGCACCACCCGGAAGACATGTCGGGGATCGCCCGCCATGCCCACGCCGTGGAGGCGGATATGATGGTCATGCCCGGCCAGCTCGCCGTTCGCACCGCAGCAGCGATCAAGAAACCGACGACGCTCGTCGTAATCTGGCAATCGGGAGCGGAACGCGCCGAAGAGCCGATCCCCGACCACACCGTGGTCGACGTCACGCTCATCCAGGAATTCGCGGCCATCGCCCAAAGGCGCGAAGGCGAGACCTATTCATAGACATTGCAGCTCGGGCGAAGCGAAGGACCGGGTGCCATTTCCGTGGCCGAACTCAAGCTCGACACTCCCGACCGCGGATCGTCGTCAGGCTCCGGCGCCGCCAGTCTTCTGGTTCGCGGTGCCATGGTACCCGAATGCGCATGGCCCGGAGCTCCGAGCGAAGATTGGCCGGATGCCGCCGACGGCTACCTGCGCACACGCCTGATCGCACTGAGCGACGGCGAGCGGATCACCCATCTCGACGTGAACCCCTTCCTCGGGAATTCAGGCCTGATCGGCGGCATTAGCCTCGATCTTGCGGCACTCGATACACTTTACCGGAATTTCGACGGCATCCTCGATGCGGCCGCCTTCTTTTGCAGCGATCCGGTCCTTGGAACGAGGCTTTATGCGACCATCGTGCGCACCTCCGACAAGCCCTTAGACCGCGCCGGTTTCCTGGCCTTTCTCGATGAGCGCAAGATAGGCCTGCAGGCGAGACCGGCGGATTTCGTCATGGTCGATGCCATTCCGCGTTCGGATGCCGGCTTCGTCAACAGAAAGGCCCTGGAGAACCAGCGCCTCGACATCCGCGCCGCCGGCTGATCCACGCTCCCGACCGATGCCACGAGACAGTGAGACGCGCCGTATTCATGGCCGCGCTTCACTTGGAATGCGACTGATTAAAATTAAACTCAAGTTTTATTTATAGAATTTCGTGGAAAAATCGTAGGTATTTCTGGCGTTAGCTTCTCTTTAATTGTCGTGTGACAAAGTCCCCCTGGGTTGGTTTTTACAGGTTGATTGCACGATGTCGCTGACAGGCACGGTTGCTGCTCTGCGTAGCAAAGGGAGCAGCAATGATGGGTTCTGGGGAGATCTGCGCGATAAGATCGAACGTCTGCACGTATTCTCGCGTGTGGAGGAACTGAGCGATCTTCTTCAGGGACCAGATATCCTTCAAGCGATCGTCGTCGACGGCTACGACATGAAGATCGAGGATTTCGTCGGCCTCGTACGCGGAGCGGAACGCGCCCCCAGCAAACACGATATCCCTCTTGTCTGCCTGGCCGAACATTCCTTCCGCAAACCCGAAGCGATCCGGCCGGAAGCGATCCTGACCCATCCGATTCCGCCGATAACCGTCATCAATCAGATCCATTCCCTCGCCCGATTGAAGACCAAGAAGATCGAAGCCTCCGTGCGCACCGCCGCTCTTGAGGGTCTGGATATCGAGGTCCCGCGCCCGGCCATGCCCATTTCGGGAGGGTGCGCGGACAATCGACCGGCCCTCCTCGTCGTGGGCATGCGCGGCAGTTTCTCCCAGATCGAATCCGTTCTCGGCGCAAAGGTGCAGATCGTCACCGCACTGACGGCCGACATGGCCAATCTCTATCTGGGCTGACGCGCCTCCGACGCGGTCATCCTCGATCAGGCCAACACCGAAGCAATGGACACGCTGCTGCTCCTGCGCAGCAACCTCGTCCATCACGATTTGCCAATCATCCTGCTGACAGAGGGGCTCGACAGGGAGACCGCGGAGCACGCTTATCTGTCGCGGGCCAGCGACGTGCTGACCCTGCGCTCCACCCGCGCGGACCTCTTCCTGCGTTTGACCACCAGCATTCGGACCTGCCGTCTTGACCGCCAGACGCAGGAAATGCTGCTCCGCAGCCAGGATGCCTTGGACGGAACCCAGGGCATGATGTCCGCCAAGTCGTTCCGGCATTATCTGGAGCGCGCAAAGAAAGCCGCGCGGCGGCTCAACAAACCGCTGACCGTGACGCGCCTGTCGATCGAACCCGTTACCGACGACCCGGCCCCGCTTCATCTTCAGAGCCTTCCGCTCGAAAAGCCCGCCTTACGACTGATCCGGCGCATCGTGCGCATCGAGGACCTGGCGCTGATCATCAAGGGCACGGACATCATCACGGCCTTTCCCGGCACCAACGCGGCAAATGTGGAACTGGGGTGGAGCGCATCATGCGCATGACGCCGGTGACACTCGAAATTGGCGCCGCCCCCCTGCGGTTTGATGCCTCGGCCAAGGTCGCAGTCGTCAATACGGCGGCCTGAACAGGGCCGTATACTGCTGATTTGATGACGTTTGCCGGATCAGGCAACTGTTCTCATTGCTTCCGTAGAACTCCCAAGACGCGGCGATAGGGCTCAGCGCATTCAACCTTTCGTGTTGAGAAACTGCACTTACCCGGATTGGCAGATAGCCACGAGTCGGTAAATTGCGCTTAGAGGAGAAGCGTTTTCGCCGAGAGCGAACGAGATCTGACGCCGGGAGGAGAAAAGTAAGCAGCGGCCCAGAGCCATGCCAACAGAGACCAGGCATGCACGGACATGCGCTTACGATTGACGTTATCTCGAACATCATGTGTCCATGGTGTTACATCGGCAAACGGAGACTGGAACAAGCAAACGAACTGTGCGACGCGCCCGTGGAAATCCGGTGGCGTCCGTTCCAGCTCGACCCGAACCTTCCCGCAGAGGGAAAGGATCGCACCCGGTATCTTCATGAGAAATTCGGCGGCAAGGAACGCGCGCAAGCGATCTATACACGCATCGCCGCCGTCGGCAGCGAAAGCGGTATCGACTTCCAGTTCAACAGCATCAAACGCTCGCCCAACACGCTCGACTGCCATCGGTTGGTGCGCTGGGCGCGTCATGACGGCGTGCAGGATGCCCTCGTGAACGCCTGTTCCGCGCCTACTTCCTGGAAGGCATCGACCTGACGAAGCGCGATGACCCCGTCGCTCTGGCGAGCGAAGTCGGAATGGACGGCAAGCTGGTGGCAGAACTGCTGAAGAGCGATGCCGACGTCGCGGAGACGCAAACCGAGATCGAAACGGCACATCGCATGGGGGTGACGGGCGTACCCTGCTTCACCATCGACGGAAAATACGTGCTGATGGGAGCAGAAACGCCGGAAAACATCGCCTCCGCCATTTGCAAGGCGGCAGCGGAAGCCGAGGAGGAGACCTCGGCTCGGAGGCCGGTCACGCACGCCACGTGATGACCGGCCCCATTGTCCGTTAGATCGGAACGACGAGCGTTCCCTCAGCCCTTGCGCACAGACAGGCCAGCGAAGCGGGCCTGGGGACCGAAGTCCTCTTCGATGCGGATGAGCTGGTTGTACTTGGCCAACCGGTCGGAACGCGCCAGCGAACCCGTCTTGATCTGACCGCAATTGGTGGCGACCGCGAGATCGGCGATGGTGGAATCCTCGGTCTCGCCGGAGCGATGGGACATCACCGCCGTGTAGCCCGCCGTATGCGCGGTATGAACGGCGTCGAGCGTCTCCGTCAGCGTGCCGATCTGGTTCACCTTGATCAGGATGGAATTGGCAACGCCCTTCTCGATACCCTCGCGCAGGCGCTCGGAGTTGGTCACAAACAGATCGTCGCCGACGAGCTGGATCTTGTCGCCGATGAGATCGGTAACGGCCTTCCAGCCTTCCCAGTCATCCTCGGCCATTCCGTCCTCGATGGAGATAATCGGATAGCGCGCGACGAGGTCGGCATAGACCTTTGCCATCTCTTCCGGCGCCAGCACTTTGCCCTCGCCTTCCAGATGGTACTTGCCGTCCTTGAAAAACTCGCTGGAGGCAGAATCAAGCGCGAGGTAGATATCGTCGCCCGGCGTGTAGCCGGCCTTCTCGATGGCCTTCAGAATGAAGCCGATCGCCTCATCGGAGGAAGCAAGCCCGGGAGCGAACCCGCCCTCGTCACCCACATTGGTGTTGTGACCGGCATCCTTGAGCGACTTCTTCAGCGTGTGGAAGACTTCCGCGCCCATGCGCACCGCTTCGGCGACGTTGTCGGCGCCGACCGGCATGATCATGAATTCCTGGAAATCGATCGGGTTGTCGGCGTGAACGCCGCCATTGATGATGTTCATCATCGGAACCGGCAGAATGCGCGCGCCTGCGCCGCCGACATAGCGATAGAGCGGCAGCTCGCAAGCCTGCGCTGCGGCCTTCGCGACAGCCAGCGAAACGCCGAGAATGGCGTTCGCGCCAAGGCGGCTCTTGTTCTCTGTGCCGTCGAGATCGATCAGCGTCTCATCGATGCCGACCTGCGCCTCGGCGTCCATGCCGATCAGAGCTTCGAGGATCTCCGTGTCGACGGCTTCGACCGCTTTCTGCACGCCCTTTCCGCCGTAGCGCTTTTCACCGTCGCGCAATTCAACGGCCTCGTGCACCCCGGTTGAGGCGCCCGACGGCACCGCAGCGCGCCCCTTGCTGCCATCTTCCAGCAACACGTCGACTTCGACGGTCGGGTTCCCCCGGCTATCGAGAATTTCACGGACAATAATATCGATGATGGCAGTCATGAGGCACTCCCGTTCTCAACGCGCCGACGCCGGTTATGGGATCGACGGCATTTTGCTCGAACACGGCTCGATCAGACCGAAAGCCCCTTCGGCCGACCGCGTTCACAATCAAAACGTCGGGCTGTCGCTGCCAAACGGAGGTCCCATTCGGCGCCGAACACACCCGCGAAAAGGATGGTCGGGGATACCGGCCATCCTCACATCATTTCATCGCGCCTGAACGCGGCCGGGGTTACGCCCCAGTCGCGGTCCACTGCTTGCCGACGCTGACATGACCCAGCCCGGCATCGGCAACATCCTGAGGACGATAGATGTTGCGCAGATCGACGATCGTCTTGCCCGTCATCGCTGCTGCAATCCGCTTCAGATCAAGGCCGCGATAAACGTTCCATTCCGTCAGCACGACAAGGACATCCGCATTGGCGGCGACGTCGTAAGGCTGTTCGCACCACTCCATGCCCGGCAGAAGCGGCTCCGCCTGCTCGCGGGCTTCCGGGTCATGGGCACGCACCTTGACGCCGGTCCCGACGAGGCGCGGTACGATCACGAGGCTCGGCGCATCGCGCACGTCATCCGTATTGGGCTTGAAGGCAATCCCGAGCACGCCAACGATCTTTCCGGCCGGATGGGAACCCAGCGCTTCCAGAATGCGATCCGCTATGGCGCGTTTGCGCGTCTCGTTGACCTCGATCGTCGTCTCGACGAGAAGCTGCGGCGCACCCGCCTTGCGCCCCGTGGCGGCAAAGGCGTTGGTATCCTTGGGAAAACACGAACCACCATATCCCGGCCCGGCGTGAAGGAACTTCAGGCCGATGCGCTTGTCGAGGCCGATACCGGTCGCGATCTGCTGAACGTCGCCGCCAACTTTCTCGCACAGATTGGCGATCTCATTGATGAACGTGATCTTCATCGCGAGGAAGGCATTAGCCGCATATTTGGTGATTTCGGCATTTTCCAGCGACGTCACCAAGATCGGCGTCTCACGCAGGAAAAGCAGGCGATAGAGCTGACGGAGAGCATTTTCGCCGCGCTCGTCCTCCACCCCGACGATCACGCGGTCAGGCCGCATAAAATCCTCGATCGCCGAACCTTCGCGCAGGAATTCGGGATTGGAGGCGATGGAGAACGGAACACCGGGGCGTTCCGCGGCAACGATGTCGTGCACCTTGCGACACGTCCCGACGACCACCGTCGACTTGATGACGATGACCGTGCCTGGCCGCATGGCACGGGCGATCCGCTTGGCGGCCTCGAAGACGTAGGTCAGATCCGCCTCGCCGTCTCCGCGCCGCGACGAAGTTCCCACCGCGACGAAGACCACATCGGCTTCCTCGACCGCCCGCTCGAAATCGGTGGTGAAGACCAGCCGACCGGCTTCGTGGTTGAGCGAGATCAAATCATCGAGCCCAGGCTCGTAGATCGGCGATTCAAGTTTGTTCAGCGTTGCGATCTTCGCTTCGTCGATATCGACGCAGGTCACGTCGAAGCCGAATTCGGAAAAGCACACGCCGGAAACCAGGCCGACATAGCCGGTTCCAATCATCGTGACGCGCATAAAAACCCCCAAGGGATTAGATCAAGAACTGCGCCCCGCATAACGGGGCCTGAGAGATGAGCACTTCGCCGTGACAGCTCCGAATACCGCAGAACGATCAGGCAAAGGCGCACCCGCTAGAGTGTGGCCTTGGCAACCTCATCAAGCGTCTTAAGGGTCTGAAGCAGGTCCTTGAGCGCATGAAGCGGCACCATGTTCGGTCCGTCGGAAGGAGCCTTGTCGGGATCCTGGTGCGTCTCGATGAAGACGCCGGCAACTCCGACCGCAGTCGCGGCACGGGCCAGCACGGGAACGAACTCGCGCTGACCGCCGGAAGATGCGCCCTGCCCGCCGGGCTGCTGGACGGAATGAGTCGCATCGAAGATCACCGGGGCACCGTTCTGAGCCATGATCGGCAAGGCGCGCATGTCCGATATCAGCGTATTGTAGCCAAAACTTGCCCCGCGCTCGGTCTGCAGCACGTTGGCATTGCCGGAATCGACCAGCTTTGCGACCACGTTGCGCATGTCCCACGGCGCGAGGAACTGCCCCTTCTTGACGTTGATCACGTGCCCCGTCTTGGCGGCGGCGACCAGCAGGTCGGTCTGCCTGCAGAGAAAGGCCGGAATCTGAAGTACGTCGACCACTTCGGCGACTGCAGCACACTGGTCCGACTCATGGACATCGGTAAGAACCGGCAAGCCAAGCGTTTCCTTGATTTCGGCAAAGACGGGCATCGCCTTCTTGAAACCGAGACCACGGGCACTGGTCAGGCTCGTACGATTGGCCTTATCGAAGGACGTCTTGAAAACGACCCCCATATTCAGGCTATCGGCGATCTCCTTGATCGCGTAGGCCATTTCGAGAGCGTTTTCGCGGCTTTCCATCTGACACGGGCCGCAAATCAGCGAGAGCGGAAGAGTGTTCGAAAAACGGACGGATCCGATCTCGACGGTGGCATTGCAGTGCGTCACAAGTCTGCCTTTCATGACTGCATATAGTGCGTGCGCGTCGCAACGCCCGGACTGATACCGCGCAGCCCGCGTCTTCGCAATGGCATGGCGGGCGGGGTTCGATGAAAAGCCTTTCCATTTTGTCGCCACGCATGGTGTAGAGTGGGCGGGGCAAAACGAACAGACCCGACAGATCTGACAAACCGATCAGGCAAGCATTCCTAATGAACGGCCTAGGTTCACCGCTGCAGATTTTCGTTCGCAACACCTCATCAATGGTCTTGCGCGAAATGCGCTCAAAATTTGGCGAACAAAAACTCAGTTACGCCTGGGCTCTGCTGGAACCTCTCGGCTGGGTTCTGATGATGTCGGCGATCTTCATGGCAATGGGATCGCATCTACCGCCGGTCAGCGATAGTTTCCTCGTGTTCTTTTCCTCAGAACTGGTGCCATTCTCAGCCTTCAAGAACACAAGCAACGTTGTACGAAAAGCCATCCAGCAGAACAAACCCCTTCTCTTCTTCCCGATCATCAAGCCTATCGACACCTTCGTATCGCGTGCTGTTCTGGAAACGCTGACACAGATCACCGTGTTTACAATCATCATCACCATTCACAGCTTCGTTTACAAATCGCGACCTCATGACGATTGGATAAACGTGATTATTAACTTATATTTAATATAATTCATGGGATTTTCTGTTGGAATCATCAATTGCGTGATAGCGTCTTTATTTCGAATTTGGGAACAGATATTGGATGTGATCTCGCGCCCTCTTTTTATTCTATCCGGAATTTTCTACCTGGCAGAGAATCTGCCAACTGAAGCACGCAACGTTCTCTACTGGAACCCGATCATGCATTGCATCGAATGGCTTCGAAGCGGTCTATTCCCGAAATTCCAAAGCAACTTCGTCGACGTGCGTTACGTTCTCGCCTTCACGTTCACCAGCCTGTTTTTGGCCTTGGCGCTTGAACGCGTCTTCCGCAAAAAGATCCTCGAATAGAGGGTCCGCTTTCCAACAGTCGTTGATTTTTCACCGAGTCTGGGCATAGGTCCGACTGTCCGGAGTTCTCTTTGCCAAGGCACCCTCCTTCCAAAACGACCGCTCCGGTTTTGTTTGCCTCGATCAACGGGAGCTTGGGAAAAAATGGCGTGCGTACTGGTAACCGGATCGGCCGGCTTCATTGGATATCATGTGGCAGAAAAGCTGCTGGCCGCAGGCGATACGGTCATTGGGCTGGACAACCTCAACGGCTACTACGATCCCGCGCTGAAGGAAGCGCGGTTGGCACTGCTTAAGACGCACGATCATTTCATCGAGGAACGCGTCTCCCTGGAAGAACGCGACAAGGTCTTCTCGATTTTTGAGCGCCATAAGCCTGACCGGGTCATCCACTTGGCCGCGCAGGCCGGCGTCAGGTACTCTCTGGAAGCTCCGCAGACATACGTCGATTCCAACATCACCGGTTTTCTGTCTATTCTGGAGGCCGCCCGAACCTACAAGCCGGAGCACGTCGTCTTTGCCTCCACATCCTCCGTCTACGGGCTCGACGGCGCGATGCCTTTGTCCGAGCATCGCGGAGCCAGTCATCCCATCTCCTTCTACGCAGCCACCAAGAAGGCCAACGAGGCGATAGCGCATTCCTACGCTCATCTCTTCCATATCCCGCTGACCGGACTACGTTTTTTCACAGTCTACGGCCCGTGGGGGCGGCCGGACATGGCGCTGTTCAAGTTCACCAAGGCGATCTTGGCGGGAGAGCCCGTCGATCTCTACAACAACGGCAACATGGTGCGAGACTTCACCTTCGTCGACGACATCGTCGAAGGCATCGTCCGAGTTGCAGTCAAACCGGCATCGCCCGTTGCCAATTGGGATGCAAAGGCAGCTGATCCCGCAACCAGCTCTGCACCCTACCGTATTTTTAACATCGGCAATTCACAGCTTGTCCCTCTTCTGGTCTATCTAGAAGCTATTGAGACGGCCCTCGGCAAAACGGCAATCCGCAATTTCATGCCGATGCAGCCGGGCGATGTCGCTGCAACATGGGCCGACACGAGCGACCTTGAGGCGACAACCAATTTCAAACCGTCCACTTCCGTTCAGGGCGGCGTTAAGGCATTTGTAGACTGGTATCGGATTTATTATGAGACATGACCTTATCAGCAAGAAAATCGCTATCATCGGGCTTGGTTATGTGGACCTGCCGGTCGCAACGGCATTCGCACAAGCCGGATTCTTGATAACCGGCTTCGATATCGACCGAGAGCGTATCGGCGAACTCAAAGCGGGACGAGATATCACAGGTGCCGTCTCCGGCGACGCGTTGAGCAGCAAGACCCTTCATCTTTCAGATGACCCTCAATGCCTCAATGACATCGACGTCCACATCGTTGCGGTCCCGACTCCCATTGATGTCGCAAAACAACCGGACCTGCGTCCCTTGACTTCCGCGGCCCGGACCGTTGCAAGCCATATGAAGCGCGGCGCGGTCGTGATGTTTGAATCAACTGTCTACCCCGGCACGACGGAAGAAGTAGCGCTCCCGATACCGGAAGAAGGCTCAGGTCTCGTCTTCGGCCAGGACTTCTAGATCGGCTATTCTCCCGAGCGCATCAACCCGGGTGACAATGACCACGACTTCTCCACGATCGCCAAGGTTGTCTCCGCCAGCACAGACGAAGCAGCAGAGTTGCTCATTGCACTCTACGGATCCGTCATAACCGCGCCGATCCATCGGGCCACCTCGATACGCGTGGCGGAAGCCGCCAAGGTTATCGAAAACACCCAACGCGATCTCAACATCGCGCTGATGAACGAGCTTTCCGTCGTCTTTCACACGCTCGGCATCGACACGCGCGACGTGCTCGAAGCTCGCAGGAACCAAGTGGAATTTCCTGAATTTCCAACCGGGACTCGTCGGCGGCCACTGTATCGGAGTCGACCCCTACTACCTCACGCACAAAAGGCCCTGGCGATCGGCCACACACCGCAGGTGGTCCTTGCGGAACGCGGCATCAACGAATACATGGCAAACTTCGTGGTGACCAGCATCGTTCAGGAGACAGCCGCGAGCGGGCTTGCCGGTCCTTTGATCGTGACGGTGCTTGGCGTGACCTACAAAGCCAACGTACCGAACACACGCAATTCCAAGGTCGTCAATCTTGTGCGCGAGCTGGGGAAGTTCAGCGTCCATGTGCAGGTTGTGGATCCTTTGGCAGATCCTAGACAAACCCGCGAAGAATACGGACTAGATCTTGTTCCAGCCGGGGCCGCGACACCGGCTGACGCTGTGGTACTCGCCGTACCACACGAAGCTTTCGCAAAAAACCGTGCTCCGGATTGGGCGCTCGTCTGTTCATTTCTGAAGGGCGGAGCAGGCGTCGTCGCCGATATTCCGGCGATTCCTGCCGCGCGGCGACACGAAACCTGGCGCGATGCGCCTGTGGCGGCTTTAAGGGCGCGGGCAGACGGTCTCAGGCCAGTGCGGGGATATCGCCCTTAACCCAGCCTTCCTTAACCTGGGCCTTGAAGTTCGCGTATCGGCCCGCCTCGATCGCATCGCGGATACCCTGCATCAAGCTCTGGTAATAGTGCAGGTTGTTCCAGGTCACGAGCATTCCGGCGAGCCCTTCACCGGCGCGCACCAGATGGTGCAGATAGGCTCGTGAATAGGTGCTGGCGGCCGGACATGGGGATTCCGGATCGAGCGGACGCGGGTCATCCGCATGGCGGGCGTTCTTCAGGTTGATCTTGCCGAACCGGGTATAGGCGAGCCCGTGCCGCCCGGCGCGGGTCGGCATCACGCAGTCGAACATGTCGACACCGCGCGCAACCGATTCCACGATATCGTCGGGCGTGCCGACCCCCATCAGATAGCGTGGCTTCGTTTCCGGCAGAACCGGAGTGGTGATATCCAGCATCCGAAGCATCACGTCCTGCGGCTCGCCCACGGCGAGACCGCCGATCGAGTAGCCTTCGAACGGCATCTGCAACAGTGCCTCGGCTGAGGCGACGCGCAAATCCGCCACATCGCCGCCCTGAACGATGCCGTAGAGCTCCTGCCCCTTGGCCGGACCGCCCATCTTCTCGAATTGCGCGCGAGAACGCTCCGCCCAGCGCAAAGACAATTGCATCGCACGTTCAACTTCCTTGCGCTCGGCAGGAAGCCGCAGACATTCATCGAGCTGCATCTGGATATCGGATCCCAGAAGCCCCTGGATCTCGACGGAGCGCTCCGGCGTCATCTCATGACGCGAACCGTCGATATGGCTCTGGAACGTCACGCCCTTTTCGCTGAGCTTGCGGATCTGAGCAAGCGACATGACCTGGAACCCGCCGGAATCGGTGAGGATCGTATGCGGCCAGTTCACGAACTTGTGCAAGCCGCCGAGACGGGCGACACGCTCTGCGGACGGGCGCAGCATCAAGTGATAGGTATTGCCCAGCACCACGTCCGCCCCCAGTTCGCGCACCTGCTCAGGATACATCGCCTTGACGGTCGCCTGCGTCCCCACCGGCATGAAGGCGGGGGTACGCACGGTGCCGTGCGGAGTCTTGATCTCACCGCGACGAGCCAATCCATCTTTGGCGAGAAGCGAAAAGGAAAAAGCCTCGGTGGTCATTTCGGATCCTAAGAAAAGAGCAGGGAGGAGTCTCCGTAGGAATAGAAGCGATAGCCGTTCGCGATCGCATGAGCATAGGCGCGGCGTATGGTGTCCAGGCCGGAGAAGGCCGAGACGAGCATGAACAGCGTCGAGCGCGGCAGATGGAAGTTGGTCATCAGGATATCGACGGCACGGAAGCGATAGCCGGGCGTGATGAAGATATCGGTCGGCCCGCGCATGGGATGGATGATGCCGATCTCGTCCGCTGCACTTTCCAGTAGGCGCAGACTGGTGGTGCCCACCGCCACGATGCGACCGCCGCGCGCCCTGACAGCGTTCAACGCATCCGCCGTCGCCGCATCCACGTCGCACAGTTCCGAATGCATGTGATGATCGGCGACATCGTCGACCTTCACCGGCAGAAACGTACCCGCTCCCACATGGAGCGTCACGAAATGCTCTTCCACACCCATCTCGCGCAGACGCTTGAGCAGATCGTCGGTGAAGTGCAAGCCCCCGGTCGAAGCGGCAACAGCCCCGTCATGACGCGCATAGACGGTCTGATAGTCCTTCCTATCCTGTGCATCCTCTCCACGCTTTGAGGCGATGTAGGGAGGAAGCGGGACATGGCCTGCGGTCGCAATGGCGATATCGAGATCGGGACCGGAAAGGTCGAAAGCGAATTCGACTTCCCCGCCCTCGCCTTTTTCCACCACGACCGCATCGAGCTGACCGGCGAAACATGTGTTTCCTTCCCCCGCACCGAAGCGAACGCGCTCGCCGACCTGCAACTTCTTGGCCGGACGGACGAAAGCCCTCCAGCGATCCGCCGCCACGCGCATGTGCAGCGTCACGCCGATATGGGCAACCGAGCCATTGCGCTCGCGCGTGCCTTCAAGTTGTGCCGGGATCACCTTGGTATCGTTGAAAACGAGCGCATCGCCGGGGCGCAGATGGTTTGCCAGATTGGCAACGATGTCGTCGCTCAGTTCTGGCTCGGCGCCGGGCGCCACGATCAATTGCCGCGCACTGTCGCGTGGACGCGCGGGCCGCAGCGCAATTCGGTCCTCGGGAAGCTCGAAATCGAAATCGTCGACACGCATGTCAGTGCCTGAAATGGGAATGAAAGGCCGTCGAGCCGGTACGGAGGCGCATTTTCAGGGGGCACCCAGCTACAAGGGCGCTGTCTTAGGCCCGAGGTGCGAACCGGTCAACACGAAGACGGCGGCGCAGAACCCTGCACCGCCGCCTCAAAGAGTGCCTTGAAAGGCATCTCTCGCTCAGACCGCGTTCGGCCGCGACCTTCAGCGAGACAATGTTGTCCGGGTCGCGCACGGGCTCGCCGCGCTTGATCTTGTCGACATTCTCCATGCCTTCGATCACCTTGCCCCATACCGTGTACTGGCCCATTCAGCCAGACACTGTCGGCAAAGCAGATGAAGAACTGGCTGTCACCGGAATCGGGGTTGGCCGCGCGTGCCATGGAAACGGTGCCGCGCACATGCGGCTCCTTGGAGAATTCCGCCTTCAGCTTCTTGCCGGAGCCACCGGTGCCGGTGCCTGTCGGATCGCCAGTCTGGGCCATGAAGCCGTCGATCACGCGATGGAAGATGATGCCGTCGTAGAATTTCTGGCGCACCAGCTTCTTGATCTGCGCCACATGCTTGGGCACAACGTCGGGCAGCATCTTGATCACGACCGGGCGGATCTTCAGTTGCAGGACCAGAGTGTTTTCCGGATCCGTATCCTGGGCGCGAACGGCGCCGACGAAGGCCGTGGCCAGCGCGGCAGCGAAGAATAGAGTGCGCAGCACGTAATTCACTCCTTGAGTTGAAAGGCCGCCCGCGTTTTCACGCCCGACGGGCAAAGACCATCACATTGCGCGCTTGCGGCCAAGTTCCAGCGCAACGCTCGCGGACACGAAGTGCGAAACGTCCCCGCCCATTGCGGCGATCTGCCGCACAAGCGTGGCGGCGATATGGCGAACATCCGGAGACGCGGGGAGAAAGACCGTCTGAACATCCGGCGCGATAGCCCCGTTGGTGCCCGCCATCTGCATCTCGTAGTCGAGATCGGTCCCGTCCCGCAGGCCACGAATGAGAATGGTTGCCCCCTGCTCGCGGGCCGCATCGACAACCAGATTGTCGAACGCCACAACTTCGATCCGTCCGGCATCCTCACCGAACCGCTCCTGTGCGACCATGCGGATCATCGCGCGGCGCTTATCGAGCGTGAACATCGGCTTCTTGCCGGGATGAATACCGATGGCAACGACGATCCGGTCGGCAAGACCGAGCGCATGGCCCAGAATGTCGATATGGCCGTTGGTAATCGGGTCGAAAGAACCGGGATAAAGCGCAGTGCGTGTCATGCGCCTTTCTCTATCGACCTTTCACGGCCGAGACAATGGGAGATATCGTTAATATCGCGAATACCTAGCAACGAGGCACCATGACGCAGAGTTTTCAAGCTTCGGGGAACGTTGCAGATTCACAACATGCAAAATTTTTATGAGACGTAACGTCAGTTTGTGATATTACGCTGCTCTAATGCCAGGGAGGCGAAAATGAAGAGCAACGCAGGGCGTCTGGCATTTGCCATCGCCATTGGCGGCTCCGCTCTGACTTTCGCCGCGATCGGAGGATTTTCCGGATCCGATAACGGCGTCGTCAAGAAGAGCGACTGCTTGAGAACGGAAGTTACGGTTGCCTGCGGTTCGGACATCATTTCCGACGCCGGAGGCGGCTGCTGAACCTTAGTCGGTAACAGCCCGTGGACGAAACCAGGTGTGTCTTACGAGACCATTGCCCTTCAAGACGGCGCGAACACGACCATTCTGGTCAAGCGCCGGGTTGAACAGTGTCCGCAGCCACGCGCGGCGGATTTCCTGACCTCAGCGGCGGCATGTTCCCCGGCATGCCGCCGCATTTTCATGCCCGATCCAGAGCGCACGCACAAGGTCGCCTGACGACACAGATCGCCCGCCCTTTGCTTGAGAGACAGGACTATCCGCGACGCGCCCAAGAGACGATCGACACGATCCGATCCAACGAATTCCGAAGTTCAGCCGCACGAGCACGCGAGAAACTGCCTCGCCGCTCGCACCTCCAGCTCAGTGGGACTGAGGGATATGGTTCGGCCCGTCCGGACGGATTTCGGCGACCATCAGACCCTTGGACCCTTCACCGAAACGAACCATGACGGTCTGTCTGGGGCGCAATTCCGCGATACCGAACCGGCGCAGGGTTTCCATGTGGATAAAGATGTCCGGCGTGCCATCGCCACGCGTCAGGAAGCCGTAGCCCTTGAGCCGGTTGAACCACTTCACCGTCGCCCGCTCGAAGCCGCCGGACGGCATCACCTGAACATGGGTGCGTGACGGAGGAAGCTGCGAGGGATGAACGGCCGTCGACTCGTCCATGGACAGGACGCGGAAGGCCTGCAGCCCCTTGGGCCGGCTCAACACTTCGCAAACGACACGTGCGCCTTCATATGCGGTCTGAAAACCGTCGCACCGCAAGCAGGTCACATGCAGAAGGACGTCGTCGGCGCCATCGTCGGGAACAATGAATCCATACCCTTTGGCAACATCGAACCACTTGATAGACCCGGCGACTTCAAGGACCTCGACTGAAGCACCATCGATTTCCGATCGGCCCTCAAATGGACGCAAGTCCGAAGCTAGCTTGGCCCCCATTTGGTCTCCGCCTCGTATCCAAACAGCAATCAACAGGTAGATCGGCACACCGACTCCTACCGCAAAGTATAGCATTCAAGATCCGAACCGCCAGCGCTAATCGTGAAAAAAAGCAAATTTCTGAGAGTTTAACCCGGAAATTACGCAATATCCCCGAGAAAATCCCCGATACTGCCTCGCAAAACAAGTTCCGCAGCGTCGTCAAGGGGTGTTGGATCTCGGTTAATTATAACTAGATGTGCGCCCTGCCGCTCCGCAACCAACGGTAGGGAAGCGGCTGGCTGGACGGCCAAACGACGACCCCACGACGATAAACAGATCGCAGGATTCGGAAAACTCCAGCGCCCCTTCCATCGCCTCGACCGGCATGGCCTGACCGAAATTGATCACCGCCGACTTCACCAGATCGCCGCACGAGTCGCAGCGCGGAGACGAACCGGATCGATCGATGATGGCGCGAACCTCGTCCAGTTCATGCCGGCTGCCGCAGTTGAGACACGCACCGTACGTTGCATTCCCGTGCAGTTCGATCACCATTTCAGGAGCGCATCCGGCACGCTGGTGCAATCCGTCGATATTCTGCGTGATGACGGCAGCAACCTTGCCACGCCCGGCAAGCGCAGCGACGGTGCGGTGGCCTGAATTCGGCTTGGCGGCGGTGAACTGCTCGTTCATTTCGAAACGTCGGCGCCAATCCTCTAGCCGCGTTGCCTCGTCAGCTACGAATTCATCGAATTCGATGGGATCCATACGCGACCAGATTTCTCCGGGACTGCGAAAATCGGGGATGCCGGATTCGGTCGACATTCCAGCGCCGGTAAAGAAAACACACTGCCGGCTTTGCTCGATGAGCCCGGATAAAGTCTGTCGACCGCCATTGATGTCGGAGACAAAGGGCATATCTTGCGTTTCGAATTTCCATATCCTGGGTCTGGACGGGGCATCATGTAACGACCGGGTCCGATAGACCAGTCATCCGCCCGAATCCTCCTTCAAATCAAAAGATGATGCCATGCGATATCTTCACACAATGGTCCGGATTTCCGACATTGATGCGGCACTCGATTTCTATTGCAACAAGTTCGGCATGACCGAAGTCCGCCGCACGGAAAGTGAAAAAGGCCGGTTCACGCTGATCTTTCTCGCCGCCCCCGACGACGAGGCGATGGGCAAGGAAAAAGCCGCACCGCTTCTGGAACTCGCCTACAACTGGGATCCGGAGACCTATACGGACGGGCGCAATTTCGGTCATCTCGCCTATGAGGTGGACAATATCTACGAGACCTGCGAGCGGCTGCGCAGCCAGGGTGTGACCATCAACCGCCCGCCGCGCGACGGCCGCATGGCCTTCATCCGTTCCCCCGACACCATCTCCATCGAGTTGCTGCGGAAGAGCGATGCCCTGCCCCCGCAGGAGCCCTGGGCCTCCATGGCCAACACGGGCGAGTGGTAGGCACTCCCCGCTCTCAGGGAATCACAGACGTCCCCTGTTTGAAAAATCGACGCTCCGGGAACCATTTCCCGGGTGCGTCGGACCGGTGACGATGGGGCATTGGGCTGCTTTGCCGCCGATACGTCACTTCTCTTTTGAAAACATCATGGGGATTATTCCACAGCCTCTTGAGGCGGCCGGCAAACGCCACTATAAGCCGACCCACAAGCCGCTCCCATGAACCGCTCGGTCGAGGGGGGCAGCCGTGTGCGCCCATCGTCTAGCGGTTAGGACGCCGCCCTTTCACGGCGGAAACAGGGGTTCGATTCCCCTTGGGCGTACCGCCCTTCTTCCCCCTTTCAATTTTCATATGAATTGATGCTCGTCGCGACCTCCGCACGTTCATGTCGATGCGCGTTTCTAAGCCGCGCTCGCGAAATCCGGCATCAACAAAAAACGCGCCCTGCGGCCTGAAGGCTCACAAGACGCGTTTTGCAATCTCATTGGTTCGATTTAGACGCTGCGCGGCTCGTCAGACGCAGTCAATTGGCCTCACACCCGGCCTTGCCGTGCGGATATCCATCGACAAGCTCTCCGGGCAGATTCAGACCGCGCAAGCGATTGAGCGCTTCCGCCGGTTCGATCTTGCCGTCCAGTAACGCGCGATAGACATCGCCCGCGGCAACCATGTCCACGGTATGCGGCGACAGGCGCAGACGGCTCAAACCGGCGCCCTTCGCCTCCTGAGCGGTCGGACAGAACGCCTGCACGCCGTACGAGAGCGTCTGGATGCCGTTTGCCGCCAGGAATGGCTGACCGTCGAGCGTATACACTTCTAGGCCATCCGGACCCTGCTCGCAGATGAAACGGCACGAATCCTTGTGCAGACCATGAAGACGCGCGTGATAGCAGCGGCTCGACAATGCCAGCGGCAGGCGACCGAAGGCAAAGGCCTCGAACTCGATATCGGGACAGTTCTGCGCCATCGTCGTGAGCGAGGCGAGCGGCAGCTCCACGGGAACACAGATCGTGCGAGCCCCACGCGCCGCCATCAGGCGAACCGTGCCCTCATTGTAGACGTTGACGAAGGGACGGCCGTTGCACTTTGACAACGCGATCACGTCGTTGATCTCAACACCAGTTGCTCCACGCCGCAAACGCCGGTCACGGACTTGCGCTCGCGCACGGTGAACGGCAGGGCCAATGCGGAGACGACGACTTCCTTGCCCGCCTCTTCCAGCATCGCGATCACGTCCGGCCAGACCGGATCGTTGAACGGCATGTGCTTTTCGCAAACGACTTCGCCGACATGCACGCGGTCATAGACCGAGCTTGCCGCGATCGAAGCGTAGAAGTCGTGCAACCGGTCCGCGCTCCAGTTGAAGAGCATAGGCCCAAGCGTCAGGCCGACACGGCCTTCAGTACGATCCATGTCGGTCATCTCCACTGTTTGCGGTAGGCGCCGGAAGTCTGGCGTCCGCCTTCGACCAGATCGGCCAGAAGCCGTTCCGCCTCAACCGGGTCCCTGCCCGCTTCCAACGCATCGACAACGGCACGGAAGGTGCGTACCACCTCCGCGACATAGCCCTTGCCGCGCTGGCGTCCCTCGATCTTGAAAGCCGTCACCCCGGCATCAGCCAACCGGCCGAGCAGACCGGCAGCATTCAGGCTGACCGGATCCTCAAACAGGTGACTGGACTTGCCCCGGCCACTAAGCACCCCTTACACAGCGTGGGATACCCAGCGGCCTGGTCGCGGCCGAAGCGATCGATCGTGAAGCCCGCAAGCTTCACGGCGATGCTGTCCTCTTCCTCGAAATATTTAACATACTCATTAGAGGAGTAGACGTCGGACAGGTTCGGAGAGCGACCGGTCGCATAGGACGACAGCGAGCAACGCCCTTCGGTCATCAGGCACAGCCCGCCGAAGACGAAGACCTCGGTCTCAACGTTGATCTCGGCATTGAGCTTGGCGATCTCTTCCACCGAGAGCACGCGCGGCAGCACCACGTGCTTGATGCCGAAGGTCTCGGCGTAAAAGCCGATGGCTTCCGGCGTATTGGCGGCTGCCTGCATCGACAGGTGCAATCTCAGGTTCGGATGATGCGTGACGGCATAATCGAGCACCGCCATATCTGAGATGATCACCGCATCCACCCCGGCCTCTTCCGCCGCAGCCAGCGCCCGGCGCCAGAGATCGAACATCCGGGCCTTGGGGAAGGTATTGATCGTCGTCAGAACCTTGGAGCCATGCTCATCGGCGTAGGCCACGCCTTTGATCATCTCCTTGGGCGAAAAATTCAGGCCCGGAAAGTTGCGCGCGTTGGTCTCGTCGGCAAAGCCGCAATAGACCGAGTGCGCTCCGGCATCGACGGCCGACCGCAAGGCGGACGGCGTACCGGCGGAGCATACGAGTTCTAGTGCCATTCAGAATGCTCCTGCCATTCAGAATGCTTCGGCGGGTTCGGCAGTCCCGTCCTTGGGTTCACCCATGCGTTGCAGGGCCTCCAGAGCGCGAAGAACGGCCATGTCGGCGATCTCGCCGGGACGGCCGCTGACGCCGAGCAGATTGGAAGGACGCAGTTCCACTTCCTCGATGGCGTTGCGCAGAGCCAGCAGAGCATCCGTGCGCCCGCTCACCGAAATCACCCGGTTGAAGAACAGCGCATCACCGTCGAGCGTGCCGTCGAGCAAACCCAGAAGACCAAGCAACGGACCTTCGATATGGACATCGCCGCACGTTTCGGGGCGAACCAGGCTCACTTTCCCCTGCCAGCGATGGGGAACGACGAAAAAGGCAAAATCGGGATCCGTGGGACGAACCACGAAAACGCAACGGGAATGGTCCCCGAGGCGTTCGAACAGTTCCGGCCGACGTTCTGCAAGGTCGTGCAGAGTCCGCGTCAGAATCATTTCCAACGGCCACGAGAGGAGAGCTGCTGCAAGCCAACGGGCGGGATGCGGCAGCTCCGGCATTCTTTGTTCGAGCATGTGACTCTCCTCATCGCCCTTGCGATAAAGCCCGAACGGGGCGGGTGTAAATGCGCCATCGCAAGGAGAATTTAAATCCGATAAGGCAGTCTGCGCTCAAATCGGAACCCCATTGAATGTATCGACGTAATCTCCCCCTTTCCCCTAAATCCGTAGTTTTCTCGATCGCCTCTCCACAAAGGGCGAGGTAACGACGATCGACGCACCGATCGACATGGCGCTCGAAGCCACCGAGTTTCACCGCCGGGTGATCGCCTCCGGTGACCCCGTCCTCCGCTTCAATCAACCGCAGATTTCCGGCCGCCCTTCGACAATTCCCGCGATTGCAAACCTGTTCGGAACGCGCGCCCGCGTCGCCGCGGGCATGGGAACCGATGAGGCAAGGACTTACCGCACTCGGCGAGATGATGGCCTGGATGCGCTCGCCGCCGCCGGCCTCTCTCAGCGAAGCGCGCGCGCTCTGACCCTCCGCCCGTGCCGGGCTCAAATCTCGCCCCCGCGTGGTGCGCGACACGGTGCCGCATACCGACTTATCCCCTGATTTAAGCCTCCTCCCGATCCAGACATGCTGGCCGGGCGATGCCGATCCGCTCATCACATGGGCGATCGTGGTGACCCGTCCGCCAGGGCCCGACGACCCGGCGAAATACAATCTCGGCATCTACCGGATGCAGGTGCTGGACGAACGCCGCGCGGTCATACGTTGGCCCTCCATGCGCGGCGGTGCAGGTCATCACGCGTAGTGGGCCAAGACGGGCAAGGACACGCCTGCAGCGATCGTCATCGGCGCGCGGCGCCGGCCACGATCTTGGCCTCGGTCATGCCCGCACCCGAAAGCATCAGCGAACTGGCTCTTGCCGGAATTCTCGGCGGCCAGCGCGCGCAGATCACGAAATGCAAGATCATTCCGCTGCATGTGCCGGCGGAAGCCAAGATCGTTCTGGAAGGAACCGTCTCTCACACCGAGAGCACACTGGAAGGCCCGTTCGGCGACCATACCGGCTACTACAATGTGCCGGAGACCTATCCTGTCTTTACCGCCAAGCACATGCGGCTGCGCGAGAATGCGTCCTACCTGACGACCTTCACGGGACGTGCGCCGGACGAGCCCTCGGTGATGGGCGACACGATGGCCGACATCTTCCTGCCGCTGCTGAAACAGCAGATCCCGGAGATCAGGGATCTCTGGCTGCCGCCGGAAGCGTGTTCCTACCGCATCGCGGTACTGGCCATCGACAAGCGCTATCCCGGTCAGACGCGACGGGTGATGATGGGACTTTGGTCACTGCTGCCGCAATTCACCATGACGAAGCTTCTCATCGTCGTGGACGAGGACATCGACATCCGTTCGTGGGACGACGTAATGTGGGCGGTGGCGACCCGGATGGATCCTTCCCGTGATCTCATGACCATCGATCGCACCCTGATCGACCATCTCGACTTCGCTTCCGTGCTTGAGGGCCTGGGCGGAAAGCTCGGCATCGACGCAACGAAGAAGATCGGCAGCGAGACGGACCGCGAGTGGGGCGAATTGCTGACGATGGACAAGGATGTCGCCAAGCGCGTGGAAGAGCGTTGGGCGGAATTGTTCACGGAGAAGTAGCTCTCGGAGGAGATATGAGGCGGGCGGCAAGGATGCCGCCGCCCGCCTCAATGCGTGTTTCAGTCGCGCGGCCAGGTCTTCGCGACCATGGTCAGCACGTCGTATTGCGCAACGACCTCGCCGCCGTCGCGGGTCACCGTGCAATCCCAGCGCACTTCGCCGTAATCCTCACTCTCGCGTTCGACGATCTGCTTGCAGGTCAATTGCACCTGCAGCGCATTGCCCGCATAGACCGGCGTCATGAAGCACAGATTGTCGACGCCGTAATTTGCGAGAACCGGCCCCTCGTTCGGCTCCACGAACAGACCGGCGGCAAACGAGACAATCAGATAGCCATGCGCGACGCACCCCTCGAAGAAGGGATTGCGGGCGGCGGCGGCCTCGTCCATGTGGACATAGAACGTGTCGCCGGTGAACTTGGCGAAATGCTCGATATCCTCCAGCGCGACAACGCGGCTGTCGGTGACGATCGTGTCGCCGATTTCCAGCTTGGCCAGCGACTTGCGGAAGGGATGAGGACCGTCCGTGTTGCGCGCAGCCCCCGGCATCCATTTTCCCGCAACCGCCGTGATAAGGTCCCGCATTCCCTGCAAGGCGGTCCGCTGCATGAAATGGAAGACGGAGCGGATACCGCCTAGTTCCTCGCCACCGCCAGCGCGACCCGGGCCGCCATGGACGAGTTGCGGCAAGGGAGAGCCGTGACCGGTCTAGTTTTTGGCCGAAGCCCGGTTGCCGAACATGACCCGACCGTGCAACCGCGCGATGCCAAGGCCGAGCGCACGTGCATTCTCGGCATCATCGGTGAAGATCGAGGCCACGAGAGGCCCCGCGCCGCGATTGGCAATGGTGACGGCATCTTCCAGACGCGAATACGGCATCAACGTGCAGACCGGACCGAAGGCCTCGATCTCATGCGGCGTGGAGGCATTGAGCGGGTCTTTGCACACCAACACGCAAGGCGCCATGAAAGCGCCGCCGGAAACCGGTTCGACTTCCGGGTCCACGCTCACCAGATCGGCTTCCGCGGCAAGGGGACGAACGGCACCGCGGACGTCTTCAAGCTGCGCGAGCGAGGCAAGCGGCCCCATCCGCGTATCATTCTCGGCCGGATCACCGATCCACGTCTTCTCGATGCGCGCGCGAAGCGCCTCGATCACCGCGTCCAGATGTTCGGCCGGAACGATGGCGCGGCGGATGGCGGTGCATTTCTGACCCGCCTTCGCCGTCATCTCGCGATGGACTTCCTTGATGTAGAGATCGAACTCTTCCGTCCCCGGCCCCGCGTCGGGCGCCAGGATGGAAGCATTCAGGCTATCGGCTTCGGCTGTGAAGCGAACGGAATTCTTCACGATCGCAGGCGTCTGGCTGAGCATCTCCGCTGTCTTGGCCAACCCGGTGAAGGTCACCACGTCCTGACAGGTTACGTGATCGAGAAGATCTCCAGTGGACCCGCAGATAAGCTGTAGCACGCCATCGGGCAGGATGCCCATTTCCAGAATGCGATGCACGACCAGTTCGGTCAGATAGGTCGTCTGACTCGCCGGCTTGACGATGGCGGGCATCCCCGCAAGCCAAGTCGGCGCCAACTTCTCCAACATGCCACAGACGGGGAAGTTGAAGGCGTTGATGTGGATCGCGACGCCTTCCAGCGGCGTAAGCACACGCTGACCGATGAAGCTGCCGTCCTTGGACAGGATCTCCAGCTTGCAGTCGGGAATGACGTGGCCGTTCGGCAATTCGCGACGACCGAGCGAGGCATAGGACAGCAACGTGCCGATACCGCCCTCGATATCGACCCAGCTATCGCTGCACGTCGCGCCAGTGGCTGCGGAAAGCTCGTAGAACTCTTCCTTAAGTTCCAGTAGCTTCAGACCGATCGCTTTCATCATCAATGCGCGCTGGCGAATGCGCATGGAACGCAAGGCGGAGGAACCCACCTGGCGGCCGTAGTCGAGTGCGGCCTTCATGTCGAGACCGGCGGTACCGAGCGTCGCGAAGTTCTGCGCCATTTCCACCTCGCCCGACTTCACCCGGGCCATGCAGGTGGAGCAGACGCTGTTGCAGCACGAATGCGGCGCGTCGATATCGTGCTCGCGCGCGGCTTCCAGGACGGACTGCCCCTTGCGCGGCATCTCGAAAGTGTGCGGATTGCCGTCGATGATGACGGTCGCCTTGACCATGTCACCGACCGCCCGGACCGCTTCCGCATCCGCAGCACGTTTGGCACGACCGGGCTGCGCGGCACCGAACAGTTCGAACTTAATCCGCTCCTTCGCCATGCCCGCTTCCTGCAGAGCGCCTCCGACACGCTCTCCATCATGCCCTACGGGCCGCAGATGAAGGCGAGATCGGCGTTTTCCGGCTGCACCCAGGAGCCGAACAGCGCCTTGCACTTGTCCTTGTCGATGCGCCCGGAGAACAGCTCGATCTCCTGCGCCTCGCCAGAAAAGACGTGGATGACGTTGAGACGGTCGAGAAAGCGGTCCTTCAGATCGGCCAGCTCGCGCCGGAACATGACCTGCGCCACCGAGCGGTTGACGTAGACCAGTGTGAACTCGGCCTTCACGTCCCCTTCCAGCACCGACTTGATGATGGACAGGATCGGCGTGATGCCGAGGCCCGCGGCAAAGCCCAGATAGTGATGCGCCTTCGTGCCCGCCGGAATGCCGAAACGACCCTGCGGAGGCATCGCCTCAAGCGTGTCGCCGACGTGAAGTTCGGACTTGGCGAAGGTGGAAAAGGCACCACCGCCCACACGCTTGATGCCGACCTTCAGCACGCCTTCGCCGGGACCGGCGCAGATGGAATAGCTGCGGCGCAGTTCCTTGCCGTCGAAATCCTTGCGAAAGGTCAGGTATTGGCCAGGCGTGAAGGCGAAGCGTTCGGCATCGTCTGCGCGCGGAGTCAGGGTGACAACGACCGCGTCACGAGTGTCGTGGGCGATGTCGGTGACGGTCAGGGAATAAAAGTCGCTCATCTCAGATCGCCTTGAAATAGTCGAAGGGCTCCATGCAGGAGCGGCAGCGGAACTACGCCTTGCAGGGCGTGGAACCTCGCGGTGAGATATTCTCGGTGTCCTCGGAGCCGCAATGCGGGCAGATCAAGGTCTGCGCCTTCAGCATTCCGGCACAGTTGGCAGCGGCCACGGCAGGCGGTGCGATACCGAAGGCGCGCAGCTTTCGCGCCCCTCTTCGCTGATCCAGTCGGTCGTCCAGGCAGGCGAAGGCTGCTGACGCACTTCCACCTTTTCCGCACCGCGCTTCAAAAGCTCGATCTCGATGTCGAGCGCGATGATCGGAGTCGCTGGGCACCCCGAATTAGGTGGGCGTGACCGTCACCACCAGCTTGTCGTCGCCATAGGCAACGTCGCGGATGATGCCGAGATCGGCCAGCGAGATGACCGGGATTTCAGGATCCGGGATCTCGCCGAGCCAGTTCCACACGGTGTCGACGGTGGCGTGCATGGCCTACCAGATCACACCGGGATAAGCCCGCTGGAGATACTGCATCTCCGCCAGGATATATCCCATGTGCTCCGGGATATATCCCATGTGCTCCGAATGAACGCCGTTGTGCCCGCCCGTCAGCGCCAGTCCCGTCTCCGGCATGGAGAGCCGGGCGGCGGCAAAGGTGGCCTCGATCTCGGCCCGGAACGCGTCCGCAACCGGAGCAGGGTCGGTAACAATCCCCTTGGCCTGCAGCTCCGCGTCGATTTCGTCGGTCGCCAAGAGATCCGCCGTGAACGGCCACAGCGCATCGAGCGCACCCTGCATGCGGGCCCGGCTCTCCTCCCTCCCGTCGCCGAGACCGATGACGAGATCGCGCGAACGGTCGATGTGGTAGCGCACTTCCCTGATGACCTTTTCGGCCACCACACTCACCCGCTCGTCCGACGACTGCGCCAGCCCGTCGAGCACCGGCAGATGCCAGGCATCGAACAATACTGTCGCATCAGGGCGTGGGCGAAATCCGTGTTCGGCTGCTCCACCAGCAGGCAGTCGGTGAACTGCCGCTCGGTACGCAGGAAGGCCAGATCGTCGGCAGAACGCCCCTTGCCTTCCGCCTCGCCCGCCAGCTTCAACCAAAGCTGGGTCTGGCCGATCAGGTCGAGCCCCATATTGGCGAACGCGATGTCCTCTTCCAGCGCGGGCGCGTGGCCGCACCACTCGCCGGTGCGCTAGGCGAGAATGAGCGCGTTGTCGCCCATCCTCAGACATAAGGTGACGAACGGATCCATTACATCGCCCCCACTTCCTTGGGGATTGTCGAAGAAGGTTGGATGACGGTAGACCTTGCTCTCCGACGGCTCGAAGAGCGGACCGGCGTCGCCCGGCGAGGACGCCGTGATCTGAGCGGACGGTACCACCCAGATGCTCACGCCCTCGTTGCGGCGCGTGTAGACGTCACGCGCATTGCGGACCGCCATTTCGGCGTCAGGCGCATGCAGACTGCCCACGTGGCGGTGAGACAGGCCGTGCTGACCGCGGATGAAAACTTCCCAGAGGGGCCATTCGTGCGACATTGTTCTCCTCCCTATTCCCCGATCTATTCAGCCGCGACCTGGGCGGTACGCTTCTTTTCGGCATGGGCCATGAGACCTTCGCGGAACTATTCGCCGTCGTCCCAGGCTTTGCGGCGGGCCTCCAGCCTCTCACGGTTGCACGGACCGTTGCCCTTGATGACTTCGAAAAACTCGTTCCAGTCCGGTTCGCCGAAGTCGTAACCGCCCTTCTCCTCGTTCCACTTCAGTTCGGGATCGGGAATGGTCAGCCCCAGCCACTCGGCCTACGGCACGGTCTGGTCGACGAACTTCTGGCGAAGCTCGTCATTGGTATTCTGCTTGATGCCCCACGCCATCGACTGCACGGAATGGACGGAATCCTTACCGGAGGGACCGAACATCATCAGCGACGGCCACCACCAGCGGTTCATGGCGTCCTGCGCCATTTCCTTCCCTCGTCCGTGCCCTCACACAGCGCGCGCAGGATATCGAAGCCCTGGCGCTGGTGGAAGGATTCCTCCTTGCAGATGCGGATCATGGCGCGCGAATACGGACCGAAGGAGTAACGCTGCAGCGGCACCTGGTTCATGATCACGGCGCCGTCGACCAGCCAGCCGATCGCTCCGATATCCGCCCAGGTTAGCGTCGGATAGTTGAAGATAGAGGAGTACTTGGCCTTGCCGACCAGAAGCTGCTCCGCCATCTCGTCGCGCGAAACGCCGAGCGTTTCAGCCGCGCAATAGAGCATAAAGCCCATGCCCGGCCTCGTCCTGCACCTTGGCGAGCAGAATGGCCTTGCGCTCCAGCGTCGGCGCACGGGTGATCCAGTTGCCCTCGGGCAACTGACCAACAACCTCCGAATGGGCGTACTGGCCAATCTGGCGGACCAGGGTCTTGCGATAGCCCTCAGGCATCTAATTCTTGGGCTCGATCTTTATGCCCCGGTCGATCCGCTTCTGGAACACTTGTTCTTCCGGCGTCTGTCCGGCCTTTTCGGTTTCCACTGGACGTCTGTCTTTCGGGTGCCCCATCCGTCGAGACAGCGCCGAAAGGCCTAGCTGTACGACAGATCCGCGATCCGGCGAGCGACGCGCGTCGGATCGGCCGTCAGCAGACCGCCCCGATCCACGAACGTATCCGCAATCGCCTGATCTGCAGCAGGCGACAGCTCCAGATAGAGCCGGGCGAACAAGGCCCGGTCCTCCGGCCCCTTCCAGCTTTCCGGCAGCAAGGGCACCGGCAACACCGGATCCGCCAGCGCGATCTGGCGGAAGGTGTGAACGAGCAGCAACCGCAGGCCCAGGGCCACCTTCGGCGGGCACCGCACACCTTCAAGCGGCGCAAATCCATTCACGAAGTGATCGATGCTCTCCGCCAATTCTTTCAGCGGCCAGGCTCCACGCGCGACCTCGGTCAGATCGTCGTCGGTCGTCGCCCGAAAATGCGGCACTCCCAGTGATGGCAGCGGCTCGCCACGGTCCGGCAGGATCGCCAGATGCGGCTCGGCCATGCCGAAACGCAGTGCAGAAAGCTTCGAGATCAAAGCCTCCCGCTCCGCCCCATGCGGCAGCAGAACGAGATGCCAGCCCTTCAGCCGCGCCACGTTCGGCCGCCTCGCCTATAGATCAGCCGCGCGGCTCGCGCGAACTCGTCATTGGCGCGGCTCGTCAGCCGGTAGTAGCTCTTGCGCCCTTCCTTCTCGCCCTCGATCTGTCCGGCGCTCACCAGCCTGGAGACGGTGGTGCGCACCCGACTCTCGCCGATGCCCACGACCTTGCAGGCCTCGATGAGGTTGCCCCATCCAGATCTCGCCGCCGCGTGGGGCAACCACATCGCCGTAAAGCGTGACGGTGAAAGCTCCCGTGCGAACGGGAAAACTCTCGAGAATCTGATCGATGAGAGATGTGGACATAAAGAGTCTCCGGAAGTGACGAAGTGCCTTTTTTAGCCAGCGCACCTCCCTCGCTCAATCAGAAGCCGTACGAGTGTCTATCGCTCGGGCCGCTCGTCGCGCACCCGCTTGGCCTTGCCGATCGACCGCATCACACCGCCCGACTCCACCACTTCCACGCGGGAAGAGACGCCGATCACGCTCTTGATGTGGTGAATCAGCTCGCGCGAGGTGCTGTCGGCGACCTCTGCGATACTCACATCTTCCTTGCATTCGCAGCGCACGGTTATCGTATCCATGCGCCCCTGACGCGACAGGACGATCTCGTAATGCGGCGCAAGATGCGCGCATTTGAGGATCTGTTCCTCGATCTGAGTCGGGAAGACATTGCCCCCGCGCAGGATGATCATGTCGTCGGAACGGCCCGTCACCTTTTCCATGCGACGCATGGAACGCGCGGTGCCCGGCAGAAGACGGGTCAGATCGCGCGTGCGGTAACGGATGATCGGGAAGGCTTCCTTGGTGAGCGATGTGAAGACAAGTTCGCCCTTCTCACCATCGGCCACCGGCTCTCCGGTCTCCGGGTTGATGACTTCCGGATAGAAGTGATCCTCCCAGATGTGCAGGCCGTCCTTGGTTTCCACGCATTCCTGCGCAACGCCCGGCCCCATCACCTCAGACAGGCCGTAGATATCGACCGCATCCATGTCGAAGGCCTGCTCTGTTTCCTCGCGCATGGCGTTGGTCCACGGCTCCGCACCGAAGATACCGGCCTTCAGCGACGAGGCGCGCGGATCGAGACCTGCGGCGCGATAGGCGTCGAGAATGGACAGCATGTAGGACGGCGTGACCATGATGATGGAGGGCTTGAGATCCTCGATCAGGGTCACCTAGCGCTCGGTCATGCAGCCGGAAACGGGAATGACCGTGCACCCGGCCTTTTCCGCACCGTAGTGAGCACCGAGCCCGCCGGTGAAGAGGCCACAGCCGTAGGCATTGTGCAGGATATCGCCCGGCGCGCCGCCAGTAGCCCGGACGGAGCGGGCAACGACCTCGGACCACGTCTCGATGTCGTTCTGAGTATAGGCGACGACCGTCGGCTTGCCGGTCGTGCCGGACGAGGCATGCAGGCGGGCGATCTGGTTCTGCGGCACGGCGAACATCCCGAAGGGATAGTTGTAGCCCAGATCCTGTTTCACCGTGAAGGAGAACTTGGCGATATCGCTGAGCGTCTTCAGATCGTCCGGGTGAACGCCTGCCGCATCGAACTTGGCGCGGTAGAAGGGCGAGCCTTCATAGGCACGCTTGACGGTTTCCTTCATGCGCTTCAGCTGAAGCGCGAAAATCTCGTCGCGCGAGACGGTTTCGATGGGGTCGAGGGGCACACGCCTCTCGGTAACGGTGTCCAGCATTGTGGGACCTCCCTTTTTCGGCGCTCTCCCGGCGCCGGGGTTATTTGCGGGGTTCTTTATGTGACTCAGACGTCATGTGCCTCAGACATCGCCCTGCTTGGGGGCGAGATGCGTTCCAGGCACCGTCCGCGAATGACCGCGGAAGGTGATAAAGCGTCCCGTCCTCACCGGCGACGGAAATGTCGTAAAGACCGGAGCGGCCAGCCCGATGAACTTCTCTGGCGGTCGCCATCAGCAAAACCCCCTCGCCCGGTGGGGCGTGGTAGGTAATGGAACAGTGCTGAGCGACCGTGAACTGATTGTGCGTGTTGCAAGCAAAGGCGAACGCGCTGTCGGCCAGCGTGAACATGAAACCGCCGTGGCACGTGCCGAGCCCGTTCAGCATGTCCTTGCGCACCCGCATGGTCAGCGTTGCAGAGCCCGGACCGACGGCGACGATCTCCATGCCAAGCCCCTGGCTGGCGTGATCGTTCGCCCACATCGCTTCCGCGCAACGCTCGGCGATGCTCTGGGCATCCTCCTTGAGCGCGGCCTGATCCGTTGTCGTCATGAGGGCTCCTCCCCGTGAAGACCGGAGCACGCTTTTCCATGAAGGCGCGCACGCCCTCCGCATAATAGGCACTGCGACCGGCGCGGCGCTGATAATCGCGCTCCAGATCGAGGCTCTCATCGAAACTCAGATGACCGGCCGCATGGACCGCCTGCTTGGTCAGGCCGTAGCCGAATGTCAGCCCCTTGGCGAACCCTGCCGCAAGCGCCTTCGCCTCATCCATCAGCCTGTCGTCGGGCACTGCGCACCAGATCAACCCCCACTCCTCCGCCTTTGCCGCAGACAAAGGCTCGCCCGTCAACGTCAAGGCCATGGCACGGGCCTCGCCAAGGCGATGGGTCATTGTCCAGGTCCCGTCGGAATCGGGCACCAGACCGAGCTTGGCGAAGGACTGGATGAAGCGCGCGCTTTCAGCCGCCAAAACGATGTCGCACAGAAGCGCCAGATTGGCCCCGGCCGCAACGCCGTTCACCGCACACACGACGGGCTTCGGCAGATCGCGGATCAACCGCGCCATCGGGTTTCAAAGCGTCTCGATCGTCTCGCCCAGATCCGGCGCACCGCCTTCACTGTCATGATGACGCGCACCCAGATCCTGACCGGCACAGAAGCCGCGCCCTGCCCCCGTCAGCAACACGACACGAACGGCCGCATCTTCCGCTGCGCGCGTCAGGGCGGCGCGCAGAAACGCATGCATTTCCGACTTGAAGGAATTGAGCTTGTCCGGCCGGTTCAGCGTCAATGTCATGACGCCGTCGACGACCTCTTCCAACAACACGGGCGTCAGCTCGGGCTGAGTCATTCCGGATCCTCCCCATTTGACGTCGAAGTCAAGGCAGAACCGCGCCTTCGAGCTCCTCTTGGAAAAAAATGTTTCATAAGCCAACCACGCGGTCAATAAATGACACAAAATTTTTCGAGGTTGGGAACTCAATATGTGACGATTTGGGAGGAAATGATGACATTTGCCAAATTCGGCGCGTGCGCGACCGCACTCGCCCTGCTTACCGCTACGCCTGCGCTCGCGCAGATCAAGATCGGTGTGTCTCTCGCCGTGACCGGCCCGGCTTCGTTCCTGGGCGATCCGGAAGCCAAGACGCTCGAAATGCTCGTCAAGCAACTGAACGCCTCTGGCGGTATCAACGGTGAAGAAGTGGAGCTGGTGCTCTATGACGACGGCGCCGACCTAAACAAGACCCGCACCTTCGCAACCCGCCTCATCGAGGAAGATGAAGTCGTCGCCGTGATCGGCGGATCTTCGACCGGTGCGACCATGGCCATGGCGCCGCTCTTCACCCAGGCCGAGATCCCGTTCGTCTCGCTGGCCGGCGCGGTCGTCATCATCGATCCCGTGAAGGAATACGTCTTCAAGACGCCGCACACCGATCGGATGGCCTGCCTGAAGATCTTCGAGGACATCACCAAGCGCGGCATGAGCAAGGTCGGGATGATTTCCGGCACGGGCGGTTTCGGCAAGTCGATACGTCAGCAGTGCCTGGACGTTGCCGCTGATGCGGGCGTTGAGATCGTCGCCGACGAGACCTACGGCCCGGGCGATGCGGACGTGACCCCGCAGCTCACCAACACCGACGGCATCGAAGTGATCGTCAATCCCGGCTTCGGCCAGGGCCCGGCGGTCGTGACCCGGAACTACGTCCAGCTCGGCATCAAGCTGCCCTTCTACCAGAGCCACGGCGTTGCTTCCGACAGCTTCATCCATCTTGCCGGAGATGCGGCAGAGGGCGTGCGCCTGCCCGCCACCGCGATGCGGATCCCCGGCCAGCTTGCCGACGACGATGCGCAGAAGACGCCGGTCGTTACCTACATCAAGGACTACAAGGCCACCTACGGCGAGGCCCCGTCGACCTTCGGCGGCTATGCATACGATGCCTTCCAGATGGTCGTCGCCGCCATCAAGACCAAAGGCTCCACCGATCCCCAGAACATTCGCGACGGGATCGAGGAGACCAAGAATTATGCCGGCGTTACCGACGTCTACACCATGTCACCCACCGATCATCTCGGCCTCGACCTGACTGCTTTCCGCATGCTGGAAATCCAGGAAGGCGGCTGGGTTCCGGTAGAGTAACGGGGCGACCTTGTCCGAGCTTCTTCAGTTCGTTCTTTCGGGCGTGACGGTTGGCGCAATCTATGCCGCCGTCGCGCTCGGCGTACCGGTGATCATCGCCGCCCCTGTGGCAATCCTCGTCGGCACCGCGGCCGGAATTCTGCTGTACCGGTTGGCGATCAAGCCCGCAGGCAAGGCACCGTTGGTCTCGCTGGTGATCATCACCATCGGATCGAGCATCTTCCTGCGCGGAGTGATGCAGTTCATCTTCGACAAGCAGATCCACCGCTACGAAGGCTTTTCGGGCGGCGACCGCCCTGCGCTTTCTGGGAGCAACGATCCTGCCACAGAGCCTGTGGATCATCCGCGGCAGCTTCGTGGTCTTTGCGGCACTTGCCTGGTTCATCGGCCACACCCATGCGGGCCGTGACATCCGCGCGACCGCCTCCAACCGTCTGGCCGCCGTTCTCATCGGCATCAATACGGGCCCGCGCGATGAACCTCTCGTTCGCGCTGTCGGCCGGTATCGATGCTCTTGCTGGCGTTCTGGCGACCCGCGTCACCTTCACCAGTTACGACGCGGGCGTGCTGATGGCCCTGAAGGGCTTTTCCGCCACCATGCTGGGCGGTGTGGGGTTCTCCGTTCGGCGCGCTCGTCGGCGGGCTCGCCATCGGTCTCATTGAAGCGATGACCGCAGGCTACATCTCGTCCGACTACAAGGACGCGGCCGCCTTCATCGTCATACTTTGCGTCCTGTTCGTCCGGCCGCAGGGCCTGTTCGGCAAGCGGACAACGGAACACGTGTGATGAACCCGACCCTGAAAGCGCTTCTGATCACGCTCGCCCTCGTCGTTGCGGGCGCGCTGATCTTCCCCTCAAGCTACTATTTCCGCGTCGGCGCGCTGGTGTGGATCAACACCATCTCCGTTACCGGCATCGTGGTCCTGCTGGGCTATGTCGGGCTTGTCAGCCTCGGCCATGCGGGTTTCTTCGCCATCGGCGCCTACGCGGTGGCGCTGCTGCCCGCCTACGGCGTACCGTCGGTGCGGCCCTGTTCATCGGCGCAGCGATAGCGGAACTTCTGGCGGTCGTCATCGGGCGCCCGATCCTGAGGCTTTCCGGCTACTATCTCGCCATCGCCACGCTCGGCCTCGGCATGCTGATCTGGATGGTGCTGACCAAGGAATCCTGGCTGACGGGTGGGCCCGACGGCATGGTCGTCTCCGGTTTCAACCCGCGCTACTGGTTCATGGCGCTCGGCATCAAGATGAAGTCGACGGAGGCCTGGTACTGGCTGACGGGCCTTATCGCCACATTCGGCGTCGTGCTGGCCGTCAATCTGGGCAACAGCCCGTGGGGGCCGTGCACTGAGAGCAGTTCATGACAGCGACGTCGTCGCCTCCTCGCTGGGTGTCGATGTGGCGCGTGCCAAGGTCGTGGCCTTCGCGATCTCCGCAGTCTATGCGGCGGTGTCAGGCTCGCTGCTGTCGCTTGCCAACGGCTACATAACGACCGACACGGCAGGCTTCATGCACTCGGTCGAAATGGTGACCATGGCCGTGCTCGGCGGTACGACCACCTTTTACGGCGGGATCGTCGGCTCGCTGATCCTGACCGCCCTGCCCCAGGTTCTCACCATCGTCTCCGAATACGAGCACATCGTGCTGGGCGCGGTGATGGTTGCGACCATGGTCGCTATGCGGCGCGGGTTGGTTCCGGCGCTGGGCGACCTCACCCACCGCCTTCGTTCGTGCGGGAGGTCGAAATGAGCAACAACAGGCTTGAAATCGAAGATCTCGGCATCTTGTTCGGCGGCATCAAGGCGGTGGACGGGATCACCTTCTCCGCACAGGCCGGAGAGGTTACCTCAATCATAGGTCCGAACGGTACGGGCAAGACCACGCTGTTCAATCTGGTCAGCGGTGTCTATACGGCCGACACGGGTCACGTGCGCATCGAGGGCACGCCAGTGACCGGCGAGCCGCTCCATCGCCTTGCCCGGCGCGGCATGGCGCGGACCTTCCAGAACCTGCAGATCTTTCCGCAGATGACCGCGCTCAACAACGTCATGACGGGCTGCCACCTGCGCGAAACGTCAAACCTTTTCGCCGATCTGCTGGGCCTGCCGTCCAGCCGACGCGAGACGACCAAGAGCCGCGAGCTGGCGCATGCCGCCCTCGATCGGGAGACCCTCGGCAACCTTGCCGCCCGTCCCGCCTCGGATCTGTCCTACGGCCAGTTGAAGCGGCTGGAGATCGCACGGGCGCTCGTCACGGGGTGCTCGATCCTGCTTCTCGACGAGCCGGCGGCCGGTTGCAACGCGGTGGAGACCCTCGAGGTCGATGACCTCATCCAACAGATCGCGGAGGAAGGCGTCTGCGTGGTGCTGATCGAACATGACATGCGCATGGTGATGCGGATCTCGTCGCATATCGTGGTGCTCAATCAGGGCACCAAGATCGCCGAAGGACGGCCGGAAGAAATTCGGGACAATGATCGCGTGGTCTCCGCCTATCTCGGCGCGCATGGTGCAGCGGAGGCGAGAGCGGCTCATGGCTGATCCCCTTCTGGAAATCTCGGGCCTCGTCACTGCATATGGCCCGATCAAAGTGCTGCACGGCATCGATCTGGTCGTCAACGAGGGCGAGATCGTCACACTGGTTGGCGCGAACGGTGCAGGCAAGACGACGCTGATGCGTTGCATCTCCGGCGTCCAACCGCTCAAGGCAGACACGATCCGCTTTGCCGGGCAACCGCTCGCCAAGGTGCCCAATCACGGGTGCGCCGGACTCGGCATCGCCCATTCGCCGGAAGGACGCCAGATCTTCGGTGATCTGAGCGTGGAAGAAAACCTTTCGCTCGGCGGGTACCATCGCAGCGACGATCTCACCGCCGACATGGAAGAGGTCTACAAGCTCTTTCCGATCCTGAAGGAAAAGCACCACCTGGCCGCAGGTGGGCTTTCCGGCGGCCAGCAGGAGATGCTTGCCATCGGCCGCGCCATCATGGGCCGTCCGAAGCTGTTGCTTCTCGATGAGCCCTCGATGGAACTGGCCCCCGTGCTGGTCGATCAGATCCTTGAGGTCATCGCAGCACTGCGGGACAGAGGCGTAACCCTTCTGGTCGTGGAGCAAAACGCCTACGCCGCTCTTTCCATTGCCGATCGCAGCTATGTTATGGAGACGGGAAAAATCGCGCTTTCCGGTTCGGCGCAGGATCTCATCTCCGATCCGCGCGTGCGCGAAGCTTATCTTGGAGCTTGAGGCATGGCGCGGACACGAGCGGCCGATTACGACGACAAACGCGACGCGATCCATCGCGCCGCGGCGCGCATCCTGTCGAAGGCCGATGGCAAGGCATCGATGACGCAAATCGCAACGGCCTGCGGCATCTCCAAGGCGCTGCTCTATCACTACTTCCGCAATCGCGACGAACTCGTCTTCGACATCATCCACACCCACCTGAGCGAGATCGACCGGGCCCTGGCGGATGCCGTTGACGGATTGCAAGGCCGCGAACGGCTGCATTGCCTGTCCGCCACCCTGCTCGATCTCTACGAGAACGCCGACGATTTGCACCGCCTGCAACTCGGCGCGCTCGGAGCCCTTCCCGACGAGGACGCCCGGCGTATCCGGCAGGTGGAGCGATCGATACTGGAGCATTTCCGCTCGACCATTCGCGAGATCGCGCCGGATCTGGAGCGCGGACGGTTTATCGCGGTGACCATGGCCCTGATGGGCATGCTCAACTGGGCCTTCACCTGGTTCCGCCCAGGCGGTCCGCTGACCCGGGCCGATTTCGCCCGCATGGCAACCGAAATGGCGTTGAGCGAGATCGACGGGCAGTAGGGCTCAGCTGCGAAAACGGATACCGGCTCGTGGCCCACCCTTCGAGACACCCCTCTCCACCGTCATTGCCCGACGAAGTCCGGGCAATCCAGCAGACGACAAGGCATGCGGAGGATGATGGATCCCCCGGACTTCGCCGTGGGATGACGACCGAGACACGGGAGCCCGGCGCCACTCCCCTCCCTTCCCCCGTTGCGAACAAAGCGAGAATATCGCTACATGGAGCCATGAGCCTGGCCGATAGCGAATCACAGACACCACCGATCTATCTCGACTGCCTCAACGCGGAGCAGCGCGACGCCGTCTTGCACGGTCACGGCACGATTGCCGACCCGCTGCTGATCATTGCGGGAGCCGGATCCGGCAAGACGAACACGCTGGCCCACCGAGTAGCCCATCTGATCGTCAACGGAGCCGATCCGCGGCGCATTCTGCTGATGACCTTTTCCCGCCGCGCGGCGCAAGAGATGACCAAGCGCGTTGAACGCATCGCGCGCGAAGTGATGGGCGAACGGGCGCTGATCCTTGCCGAAGGACTGATCTGGGCAGGAACGTTCCACACCATCGACGCCCGGCTCATTCGCGAATACGCGCCGCTAATAGGGCTGAAAGACACGTTCTCGATCCACGACCGGGCCGATTTCGCCGACCTGATGAACCTGGTACGGCACGATCTCGGGCTTTCCAAGACGAAGAAGCGTTTTCCCGCCAAGGGCACGTGCCTCGCGATCTATTCGCGCACGGTCAATGCCGAGATGGTACTTGAGGACGTGCTGAAAAGCTCGTTTCCCTGGTGTCTTGAATGGGTCGCAGCGCTGAAGGCACTGTTTGCGGCCTATGTGGAGGCCAAGCAGGCGCAGAACGTTCTCGATTACGACGACCTGCTTCTCTACTGGCGCGCCATGGTGACCGATGCTGGGCTCGGCGCAGAAATCGGCGCGCGGTTCGACCGCGTTCTCGTCGACGAATATCAGGACACCAACAAGCTTCAGGCAGCCATTCTCACGGGGTTCAAACCGGATGGACACGGACTGACGGTCGTCGGAGACGATGCCCAATCGATCTATTCCTTCCGCGGGGCGGAAGTGCGCAATATTCTGGATTTTCCTGCGCTCTTCACGCCTCCCGCGCGCATGGTCACGCTGGAACGCAATTATCGCTCCACGGAACTGATCCTCAAGGCGGCCAATGCCGTTATCGCCCAGGCGCGGGAACGTTACGCAAAGGATCTGTGGACCGAGCGCACCAGCACGATTCAACCGAAGCTCGTCACCGTGCGCGAAGAAAACGATCAGGCATCGTATGTTTGCGAACAGGTACTGGCGGAACGGGAATCCGGCACGCTCCTGAAGCATCAGGCCGTGTTGTTCCGTGCCTCCCACCATTCCGGACTGTTGGAGATCGAACTCACCCGCCGCAACATTCCTTTCGTGAAATACGGCGAGCTGAAATTCCTCGACGCGGCCCATGTGAAGGACACGCTCGCCATCCTTCGGTTCGCCGACAACCCGGGTGGCCGGGTTTCGGGTGCTGCAGCTTATTCCGGGCGTGGATCCGTCAACGGCCGGGACGGTGATGGATGCGCTTAACGTCAGCGCGGATTTTGCAGAAGAACTTGCCGCCTTCCCATCGCCGCCAAAACACGGGAAGACTGGGCAGGCTTCGTCACCCTGTTCCGCGACCTGCGCGCCCGTAACAGCCAATGGCCGACGGAAATCGAGCGGGTCAGGCGCTGGTACGAACCACATCTGGAACGCCGCCACGAGGATGCCGACATCCACAAGGCGGATCTGGCACAACTGGAACAGATCGCGTCCGCAACCCCCGCCCGCGTCCTGACCGACCTCACGCTCGATCCGCCCGATGCGACCTCAGATCAAGCCGGCCTTCCCCTGCTCGATGAGGATTATCTGATCCTCTCTACCATCCATTCCGCCAAGGGGCAGGAATGGAGCCAGGTCTTCGTGCTGAATTGCGTCGACGGATGCATCCCTCCGATCTGGCGGTCGGAACCAGTGCCGAGATCAAGGAAGAACGGCGGCTGCTCTACGTGGCGATGACGCGAGCCAAGGATGCGCTGCATCTGATCACGCCGCAGCGCTTCTACACCCACGGCCAGCGCTCGCGCGGCGACCGGCACGTTTATGCCAGTCGCACCCGCTTCATCGACACCGCCTCACTGAAGCTCTTCGAGCGCTGCTCATGGCAGACGGCCCCGCGATCTGCCGAGGATGCCGCCGCACGGGCCGCGATGCAGCCGGTTGATCTCAAGGCGCGGATGAAAAGGATTTGGCGGTAGGCTGATGCGGCAGCGGTGCTGCGTTGGTGCGGATGCCCATCCTTCGAGACGGGCCTGTCGGCCCTCCTCAGGATGACGTTTTCGGGGGGACTTGCTCCGAAGCTATCACCTGTTCAACGTCATCCTGAGGAGGCCACGGAAACGGTCGTCTCGAAGGATGGGCATCCGCACCGCCCTTAACCTCTCCTCACCGCCGCCTTTCCGGTTGCACCAGATCCGGCGCGGGCAGGAAGTCGTGCCCCCACTCCACCATGAAAGTTCTGAACGCCTGGGCGGCGGGAAGCAGACGCCGGTCGGCCCGCTTGACCACATACCCTTGCCGCACCAACGGCAATCCCTCGACATCCAGCATCGCCAGCCGTCCCGTCCCGCTTCCAGTTCCATCGCGCAGGTATGTGCCGAGAGCAGCGCAATGCCGAGCCCTGCCATCACCGCCTGCTTGATGGTTTCGTTGGAACTGATCTCCATGCCGAAACGCGGCGCAGTCATGTTCATTTCCGCGAGCACACGCTCTGTCAGTTGCCGCGTACCCGAACCCTGCTCGCGGACCAGAAACGTCTCTTCCGTAAGCTCTGCGATGTTGATCCGTTCATGCCCGACAAGCGGATGATCCGGAGGAACGATGATGATATGGGGATGATCGCCCAGAACGTCCGCCTCCACATTGGGCTCCTCCGGAGGGCGTCCCATGACGGCGATGTCGATGGATGATTCAGCGAGTACGGCGATCGTCTCGCCCCGGTTTCCCACCACCAGCCGAATCTCCACCTCCGGATGATCGTGCGCGAAACCGGCAATCGCCATCGGCGCGAAATACTTCGCCGTACTGATGACCCCGACGGCAACCCGTCCCGGCCCCAATCCGTGCAAAAGCTCCAGCGAGGCATCGCATTCGCTCAAGGCTGCCTCGATACGTTTTGTCGCACCCAGGATTTCCAGCCCCGCTTCCGTTGGATGGAAGTGACTGTCGCTACGCTCGACGGGCGGCATGCCGACAGCTTCCTCCAGAAGGCGCATCTAGGTCGTAACCGCTGGAAAGGTCAAACGAAGTTCGGATGCGGCCACCGTCACGGTGCCGGTCCCGACAACCGCCGCGAGTACCCTCAATTGCTTCAAGGAAACGTTGCGCATCCCATATCCTTTAATAAAATTTAACGCACACTAATTTCTTTCAAATTCATTTTATCCAAATTTCTTCGCATCGTCATCTCTCCGAACGCCAAACACGGCGCGAAACGACGTTCTTTCGAGCCATCGCACAAAAAACGCGACATGACACCCGGTGCGGCCTGTCCGTAGCGGAAAGGGAGAGATTTACGCCAACCTCGAACCGCGCCGAAGGTGGCTACGAACAAACAAAGCGCGGTGCGGAGGAGAAATAAATATATGATTTTAATGAGTTATCCGGCTTTTTACAGCGCTGGGCGGGCGATGACGCCGCCCGCCGTGACATTGCCGAAACCATCGTTGCGCTGGCAGGCGTGGGAGCGGCCGTTTCCAGGCGCATCGCGGCCGAACCGCTCGGCGGCGACCTGCAAAAACTCCTCGATGTCAGTACCCATCGCGACGTGATCGCCGCCCTGTCGGCCGCTCCCGTCGCCTATGTCGGATCAAAAGAGGCGGACGACCCAATCACCCTGCAGGCGGGGGCGCCCCTGGCGGCGGCCATCGATCCGCTCGACAGCTCCGCGAATATCGGCATCAACCTGCCCATGGGCACGATCTTCTCGATCCTGCCCGCGATCGAGGCGGGAGCCGAAGCATCCGTCCTCCAGTCCGACCGCAACCAGCTGGCCGCCGGTTTTCTTGTCTACGGCCCCATGACCGAACTGGTCCTCACTTGTGGCGAGGGCACCCACGTCTTCGTGCTCGATCGCAGTGACGGCACCTTCCGGCTGACCCGCGAGGCGGTCTCCATTGCCCACGAAACCGGGGAGTTCGCGATCAACGCGTCCAACTACCAGCACTGGGAAGAGGGTTTGCCCAGATCTTCCGGCGCGAGGGCATCGAGGCGACCTTTGTCGAAGGCGATGCCTTTCACCGCTACGACCGCGAAGAAATGAAGCGCGCGATGCATGCGGAGATGAACACGGGCAACTTCAATTTCAGCCATTTCGGGCCGGAAGCGAACATCCTCGACAAGCTGGAAGAGCTGTGAGGGCCTGCACGGAGCGGTCGTCACCGATACGCTCAATCTCGCCCAGCATGCGGACCTAAAGATCGGCGTCGTGCCGGTGATCAACCTGGAGTGGATCCAGAAGATCCACCGGGATCGCGACACGCGCGGCTATTCCACGGAAGCAGTGACGGACACGATCCTACGTCGGATGCCGGACTATATCCGTTTCATCTGCCCGCAGTTCACCGAGACGGATATCAACTTCCAGAGGGTGCCGACGGTCGACACCTTCAACCCCTTCATCGCCCGCTGGATCTCCACGGCCGATGAATCGATGGTCGTCATTCGCTTCCGCAATCCGCGCGGCATCGACTTCCCCTACCTCCTGTCGATGATCCCGGACAGCTTCATGTCGCGGGCCAATTCCATCGTCATTCCCGGCGCCAAACTCGATCTCGGTATGCAGTTCATCCTGACGCCGATGATCCTGCAGCTCGTGGAGCGCAGCCGCCGTGCGCAGCGCTCCCGCCCGCGCGTCGCCATCAGCGAAGGAGCCAAGTGACGAACCGCCCCGACACCCCCGAGATCTTCGCCAATGGCGATGCCACACCGCAGCCCCACGACATGGCCAATGCCCTGCGCGCGCTCGCCATGGACGCGGTGGAAATCGCGAATTTCGGTCATCCCGGCATGCCGATGGGCACGGAAGACGTGGCAACCGTGCTCTTCACGCGGTTCCTAAAGTTCGATCCGAGCGCTCCGAACTGGCCCGATCGCGACCGTTTCGTGCTCTCGGCAGGCCACGGCTCGATGCTGCTCCATGCCTTGCTCCATCTGACCGGTTACGAGGACTTCTCGCTTGAAGCTCTGAAGAACTTTCGCCAGTTCGGCGCCAGGACCGCGGGTCATCCGGAATACGGCCACGGCGCAGGGATCGAGACGACCACCGGCCCGCTCGGTCAGCGGCTTGCCAATGCCGTCGGCATGGCCCTGGCGGAGCGGATGATGAACACCCGCTTCGGCGATGATCTGGTCGATCACCACACCTAAGCGATTGCCGGAGACGGCTACCTGATGGAGGGCGTCTCCCAGGAAGCCATCGCGCTCGCCGGGCACCTCAAGCTCTCCCGACTGATCGTGCTCTGGGACGACAACGGCATCTCCATCGATGGCTCGATCGCACTTTCCGATTCCACTGACCAGATCGCCCGTTTCGAGGCAAGCGGCTGGGCAACGGCACGCATCGACGGTCACAACGCGGACGAGATCGCAGCCGCCATCGAGACGGCCCGCGCCTCCGACCGACCGACGCTGATCGCCTGCAAGACGACCATCAGCTTCGGCGCGCCGACCAAGGCGGGCACATCCGGTTGCCACGGCTCGCCGCTGGGTACGGATGAAATCGCTGGCCCATGCAAAACTCTCGATTGGCCCTACGCCCCCTTCGAAATTCCGGAGACTATCCCGGGCATCGCGGTGCTGCCGAGAACCTCGCTTGGAACGTCCGGCTGGAGGCGACTGACGACGAACGCCGCGCCGCCTTCACTACGCAGTTGGAACCGGACGTCCATGCAACTGTCTCCTCAACCCTGAATGCCCTGAAACAATCTTTGGCCGTGGAACACTTTGGCCGTGGAACAGCCAACGCTTGCCACCCGCGTCTCCTCCCAAAAGGCACTGGAGAGTTTTTCCGAGGCGCTGCCGCAACTCGTCGGCGGCTCGGCGGATCTCACCGGTTCCAACGGGACGCGGGTGGCGGCACACACGGCCATCGCCCCCGGCGACTACGCGGACAACTACATCCATTATGGCATTCGCGAACACGCCATGTGCGCGATCATGAACGGCATGGCACTGCATGGGGGCTTAATTCCCTATGGCGGCACGTTCCTGGTCTTTGCCGACTATTGCCACCCCGCCATCCGACTTTCCGCCCTGATGGGCAAGCGCGTGATCTACGTGATGACGCACGACTCCATCGGGCTCGGCGAAGACGGGCCAACCCATCAGCCGGTCGAGCATCTGGCAAGCCTTCGCGCCATTCCGAACCTGCTGGTTTTCCGTCCTGCCGATGCGATGGAAGCAGCCGAAGCCTGGGCCGTCGCCCTCAACAATCAGAACCGCCCGTCGCTTCTGGCCCTCTCGCGCCAAGAGCTCCCTGCCCTGCGAGATACAGCAGAGGCGGAGAACCGGACGGCACGCGGCAGCTACGTTCTGCGTGAGACGACCGACCAGCGTGCCGCAACACTGATCACCACCGGCTCGGAAGTGTCGCTGGAGATGAAGGCGGCGGATCTTCTGGAGACACGCGGGATCTCGGCGGCCGTCGTCTCCATGGCTTGCTTTGAACTTTTTGCCGAGCAGCCCGACGATCACCGCACGGTGGTTCTGGGCTCAGCGCCGCGCGTGGGCGTCGAGGCTGCAATCTCCCAGAGCTGGGAAGCCCTACTGGGCGATGGAGTTTGCTTCGTCGGCATGAAGGGCTTCGGCGCTTCTGCTCCGGCGGGCGATCTCTATCGCCATTTTTCAATCACGGCCGAGGCTGTCGCGGATGCGGCGGCTAAAGCCATCGACGCCGCGCACGCATGAGTGCGGACCACCCACGAAACGACCGTTTTCAGGAGGCCTGCACCATGGCACGCATCACTTTAGAGACAGCTGCTCGACCAGGCGGCCGAGCACGGCTACGGCATTCCCGCTTTCAACATCAACAAAACAATATGGAACAGGGCCTGGCAATCATGGAGGCCGCGCGCGCCTGCAATGCGCCGGTCATCATCCAGGCATCACGGGGCGCACGGACTTACGCCAATGACATCATGCTTACCCGCATGATCGATGCTCTGGCTGAAATCTAACCGGAAATCCCGCTGTGCATGCACCAGGACCACGGCAACGACGAAGCCAACTGCCTGACGGCCATCCATCACGACTTCACATCCGTGATGATGGATGGCTCGCTGATGGCGGACGCCAAGACGCCTGCTGATTACGACTACAACGTCGATATCACCGCGCGCGTGGCGAGAATGGCCCATTAGGTCGGCGCTTCCGTGGAAGGTAAGTTGGGCGTTCTCGGTTCGTTGGAAATCGGCGAGGGTGAAGCCGAGGACGGCCACGGCGTGACCGGCAAGCTCGATCATGACCAACTCGTCACCGACCCGGATCAGGCGGTCAATTTCGTCGCCCGTACTCAAGTCGACGCGCTGGCGATTGCCTGCAGCACCTCCCACGGCGCCTACAAGTTCACCCGCAAGCCCACCGGCGACATTCTCGCTATGACAGTCATCGAGGAGATCCATGAGCGGCTGCCAAACGTGCATCTCGTCATGCACGGCTCGTCCTCGGTGCCGCAGGAGTTGCAGAACATCATCAACGCCCACGGCGGCGCGATGCCCCAGATCTTCGGCGTGCCAGTGGAAGAGATCGAGCGCGGCATTCGCCACGGGGTGCACAAGGTCAACATCAACACCGACTGCCGCATGGCGATGACCGGCCAGTTCCGCCGTATCGCGGAGGAAAACCCAACCGAGTTCGATCCGCGCAAGTTCCTCAAACCCGCCATGGAGGCGATGCGTGCGCTTTGCCTCGACCGTTTCGGCGCGGCCGGTCAGGCGTCGAAGATCAAGATCATCCCGATGAGCGACATGGTCGCGCGCTACGCAGCCGGTCGCCTCGATCCACAAATCGCCCCGGTCGCAGCCGCCTGAGCAAAAGCCGATCAGACAAGGAACCCAATCATAGACACCAAGACCACCGAAATCCGGGGCAAGGAACGCTACAAGGCAGGCGTCCTGAAATACGCCCAGATGGGCTACTGGGACGGCGACTACGAGCCCAAGGACACCGACGTCATCGCCCTCTTCCGCATCACGCCGCAAGAAGGCGTCGATCCGATCGAGGCAGCCGCAGCGGTTGCGGGCGAAAGCTCCACCGCGACCTGGACCGTCGTGTGGACCGACCGGCTGACGGCCTGCGACAGCTACCGCGCCAAGGCCTACCGGGTCGATCCGGTGCCGGGCACGCCGGGCCAGTATTTCTGTTACGTCGCCTACGACCTGATCCTGTTCGAGGAAGGCTCCGTCGCCAACCTGACGACCTCGATCATTGGCAATGTCTTCTCGTTCAAGCCGCTGAAGGCGGCGCAGCTTGAGGACATGCGTTTCCCCGTCGCCTACGTGAAGACCTACAAGGACCCGCCGACCGGCATCGTCGTGGAACGTGAGCGCCTCGACAAGTTCGGAAAAGCGACATCCGCCTTAACACCTTCGATTCCACCCGTGGTTTCGAGACGGTGAGGATGTCCTTCATCGTCAACCGCCCGAAGGTGGAACTGAAACTGGACCTCACCCGCACCGACGTGATGGGCCGCCGCATGGACTACACGTTGAAAGCGGTGCGGTAGGCCCCCCGGGTCTGCCGTCCCCTCTCCCATGGGGAGAGGGTTAGGGTGAGGGGAGGAAATTTCTCCGTATCCCCGAGAGATCTCCGCCCCTCACCCGGCGCATTGGCGCCGACTTCTCCCATTGGGAGAGGTGATTACACCGGCTCTTTTTCTCCGCCCAGAGCGGTGCAAGGCGCGGCTTTCCGGCCCCCTCACCTTTCAAACCTCAAGGCACAGCGACCATGACAGACACGCTCGAAGCCCCGGAAACGAATGGCCCGGCGGTCGAGCAGCCGCCCGCCACCGTCGATCTTGCTGCCGAATTCACCCAATCCGGTGTCGGCGAGATCCTCGATGAACTGGACCGAGAACTCGTCGGGTTGAAACCCGTCAAGCAGCGGATCCGCGAGATCGCGGCACTCCTGTTGGTGGAACGCGTCCGTCAAAAACTCGGCCTCGCGCACGAGACGCCGACGCTGCACATGTCGTTCACCGGCAATCCCGGCACGGGCAAGACGACCGTGGCGCTGAGAATGGCAGATCTGCTGCATCGGCTCGGCTACGTGCGCAAGAGCCACCTCGTCTCCGTCACCCGCGATGATCTCGTCGGTCAGTATATCGGCCACACCGCGCCGAAGACGAAGGAGATCCTGAAGAAGGCGATGGGCGGCGTGCTGTTCATCGACGAGGCCGACTATCCCTACCGGCCCGACAATGAGCGCGACTACGGCCAAGAGGCGATCGATATCCTGTTGCAGGTGATGGAGAACCAGCGCGACGATCTCGTGGTCATCCTCGCCGGCTACGGCGATCGGATGGACAAGTTCTTTGCCTCCAATCCGGGCTTCTGCTCGCGCATCGCCCATCACATCGACTTCCCCGACTACACCGACGTGGAACTGCTCAAGATCGCCAACAATTTGCTGGGCGATCAGAACTACCGGCTCGATGATGAGGCGCACGGCGTCATGGCGCGCTATATCGAATTGCGCCGCGCCCAGCCGCTCTTCGCCAACGCCCGCTCCATCCGCAACGCACTCGACTGCGCGCGGCTCCGGCAGGCGAACCGGATATTCGAGACGGCAACCGGATCGGTCGGGGTGAAGGAACTCTCCACCATCAAGGCGGAGAACATTGCCGTCAGCCGGGTGTTTCAGGCCGCGGAAAAGGACGGGCCGGAGCTTTGACGCCAAGTCCGGATGGGCGGGGTTTATGTGTTTTTCGTTAAATCCGTTGTGTGGCGATCAGGCCCACCACTTTTCCGGCTGGAAGCCTCCCGCGGCGTTCTCTATCACCTGACCCACCTGGAACAGCGTCTCCTCGCCGAAGGGCTTGCCGATGAGCTGCAGGCCGAGCGGCAGGCCCTTGCCGTCGAGACCGGCGGGGATGGAGATGCCCGGCAGGCCCGCCATGTTCACCGTCACCGTGAAGATGTCGTTGAGATACATGGAAACCGGATCGGTGATCGCACCCGGCTCGAAGGCCGCATCCGGCGTCGTCGGCGTCAGGATGGCATCGACGCCCGCCTCGAAGGCCAGATCGAAGTCGCACCTGATCAGCGTGCGTACCTTCTGCGCCTTGAGATAGTAGGCATCGTAATAGCCCGCCGACAGCACGTAGGTGCCGATCATCACGCGACGCTTGACCTCGGCACCGAAACCGACCGCGCGGGTTTTCTCGTACATGTCGATGATATCGTCGCCCGGAACGCACAGACCGAAGCGCACGCCGTCATAGCGCGCAAGGTTCGAGGAAGCCTCGGCAGGGGCCACGATGTAATAGGCAGGCAGCGCGTAATGGGTGTGCGGCAGAGAGATGTCGACGATCTCCGCGCCTTCAGCCTTCAGCCAATCGATGCCCTGCTGCCACAGCGTCTCGATCTCCAGGGCCATGCCGTCGACGCGGTATTCCTTCGGAATGCCGATCTTCAGCCCCTTCACCGGACGCCCGATGGCGGCCGCATAATCCGGCACGGGACGATCAACCGAGGTGGTGTCCTTGAGATCGACGGAGGCCATCGATTTCAGCATCATCGCCGCATCCTTGACGGTGCGCGCGATCGGACCGGCCTGATCGAGCGAGGAGGCAAACGCCACCACGCCCCAACGAGAGCAGCGCCCGTAGGTCGGCTTGATACCGACCGTACCGGTCAGCGCCGCAGGCTGACGAATGGAGCCGCCCGTATCGGTCGCCGTGGCGCCTGCGCACAGATGCGCTGCGACAGCAGCAGCCGAGCCGCCGGAAGAGCCGCCGGGCACCAGCGCCGCATCCGAGCCGTTGGCCCGCCACGGGTTCAAGACTGGGCCGTAATAGCTGGTCTCGTTGGAGGAGCCCATGGCGAACTCATCCATGTTGAGCTTGCCGAGCATGACCGCGCCATCCGCCCACAGGTTCGCGGTGACGGTCGATTCGTAGCGCGGCTTGAAGCCGTCGAGAATGTGAGAGCAGGCCTGCGTGTAAACGCCTTCGGTTCCGAAGAGGTCCTTGATGCCGAGCGGGATGCCCTCGAGATCGCCCCCCTCACCGGCGGCGAGCTTCTTGTCGGAGACCGCCGCCATCTCGCGAGCCTTCTCCGGCACGGTCGTCACATAGGCGTTGAGCGCGCTCGCGCCGTCAATTACGGAGAGATAGGCATCGGTCAGCTCCATCGCAGAGAAGTCTTTCTTCTCCAGCCCCTCGCGGGCTTCGGCGATCGTCAGATCTGTCAGGTCGGTCATGGAAAAATCTCGGGTCGGGCCGAAAGCGGCATTGTTCGCGGTTGGAAAGGCGGCGGTTACTCGACCATCTTCGGCACCATGAAGAAGTTGTCTTCGCTCATCGGCGCATTGGCAACGACATCCTCGGCGCGATCGCCGTCGGTCACCTCGTCGACGCGCTTGCGCATCGTCGTTTCCACCGCGGAGGTCATCGGCTCCACGCCGGAAACATCGACCTTATCCAATTGCTCCACGAAACCGAGGATGGCGTTCAGTTCGCCTTTCATCTTTTCGGCTTCGGCATAGGTGACGGCAATACGCGCCAGCCGGGCCACTCGTTTCACCGTGGCAGTATCGACGGACATGAAAACGATCCTGTTGTGTTGAGCAAACGACTTTGCGGCGTATAGCACCGTCGCTTGCACGCGCGCAATGCATTCGCACCGCCAGGATACAAGGTTCCACCCGTCACGGACCCCTTACGAGCCTGTGACCGGGCTTGATTGGCCGCCTCTCCGGTTTCGCGCGAGAACTGAAAGCCTCATGCGAACAAGGCGCGCAGGGTTTCAAGCGGAGGAATCTCGAGATGTACCATGCACGCATCAGCGCTGTTCTCTGCATCGTGGCCGGTCTTGCCACCGTTGCTCCCGCACCGCTTATGGCCGACGAAGTGACCACGTACGTCAAGGACGGCGCAGCACTCGGCGGCATCGACCCGGTCGCCTATTTCACCGACATGAAACCCGTCATGGGCTCCGACGAATTCACCGCCACCCATGACGGCGTCACCTGGAAATTCGTCAGCGCCGAACACCGGGATATGTTTACGGCAAACCCGGCGAAATATGCCCCCGCCTATGGCGGCTACTGCGCGACGAGCGCAAGCTTCGGCTACAAGATCCCGATCGATCCGAAAACCTGGGACATCCACGACGGCAAGCTCTACCTGAATGCGGGCGATACCCCGCACAAGCGCTACCTGTTCGAAGTAGAAGGCATCATCAGCCGCGCCGACACGAACTGGCGCAAGATCAAGAACGTGCCGGCGGACCAATTATAGAGGAGCCGGAGCCCCTCAGGCCGTGAACGGCACGTTGATCTCGGCCACTTTCACCTTGGACGCGCCCGACCCCATGGCCGCAACGAACTTGTCCGCATTCTGGTCAATGATTGGGAAGGTGCCGAAGTGGCACGGGATGATCGTGTCGAAGTCAAAGAAGCGTGTGCAGGCCACGGCCGCTTCCTTGCCACCCATGGTGAACCGGTCGCCGATCGGAACGATACCGATCTTCGGGGCATGGAACTCGTTGATCAGCGCCATATCGTTAAACGCGCATGTATCGCCCATGTGATAGAGCGTCTTCTCACCCGGTGCGGAAATGACCACGCCGTGCGGATTGCCGAGATATATGGCCCCTGAGTCGTCGGCTTTCTTGCCGATGCTGGTGGACGAAGAATGGTGCGCTATCGTCAAGGCCACGGAAAAGGGCTCAACATCGACCTTGCCGCCGGAATTCATCGAGTTGACGTTCTTGATCCCTTGGCTGACGGCCCAGTTGCAGATCTCCGCATTGCCAGTGACGAGCGCCCCGCTCTTCTTGGCAATGGCGACCGTATCGCCGATATGATCGTCGTGGCCGTGGGTCAGCACGATATGCGTGACGCCTTCCGCGACCTGATCCACGTAGAGATCCTTCGGGAAAACCGGGCTGCCGCTCAAGAACGGATCGATCAGGATGACGGCATCCTTGATTTCGATACGAAAGGCGGCGTGACCGTACCAGGTAATCTGCATGGTTATTCTCCCTTGGAAAATTCGACGGAACCAGAACACGACAGATAGATGAGAAGTCGTGATTGAGAAATCCGGCAATTGCGCGCGAAGTATAGGACGTATTGGCTTCGTCTCAAGCGCCCCTAGCCATCCCGTAACGGCAGATATTTTGTACTGCAACGATATCGCCGGTATGATACTGCCCTAATTTTTTCTGCGCATTCAGATCCCGTTTCGCCCCCTTATTTCGGAGGATTGCCATGTTTCCTTTCTTCTGGCCGACGGAAGTGAAGTTTCCCAGAGCAGGCGGCAATTTCCAAAACATCTCGCCCACGAGCGGATGGTTCTCGACCACCGTCAATTACAAGGGCTCGCCGGAGATCGAAAACCGGGTAGCGGAAGAAGTCGCCAGCAATGGCAAGCAGCTCGGCGCCATCACCGAAGCGCTTCTGGAGCTTGCCAACGAAAAGAAAGGCGAAAAACTCGAACGCCTGCGCTCCATGCATAAGGAAATCGTGAAGATCAAGGAACGCACGACGGCCGAGATGTGCCGCGAAGCGCAAGAAACTTTCGAGGCGCTCGCGGACCGCAACAAGGCAAAGGCGAAGCAGTTGGCGGAGCAGATGCTGGAAAAGCTGGGCTGACATGTCCCTCGCCTCGCAGCGCTTTACGCTAGGCGTCAGTCAAAGGGCATGATAGAGCCGGGGCATGGCTGCAGACCCCACCTTGTCCCTCGACGATTTCCTTGCCGCACTGCCCCCTTTCGGGCGGTTGATCGGCATCGATCTCGGCACGAAAAACATCGGCCTCGCCCTGTCGGACAGTCGCCGCTCGATCGCCAGTCCGCTGGAGACCATCCGCCACAAGAAATTCACTGCCGACGCCGACCGGCTCCTTTCTGTGGTCGCGGAACATGAGGTGGTCGGTCTCGTCATCGGACTTCCCCTCAACATGGACGGCACCGAAGGTCCGCGCGCCCAGGGGACCCGCGCCTTTGCCCGCAATCTCACCGCCCGCAAGCCCGTGCCGATGACCTACTGGGACGAACGGCTCTCCACCGTGGCTGTTACCCGTACCCTTCTGGAAGCCGACGCCTCACGCGCACGGCGTGACGAGGTCGTCGACAAGATGGCCGCCGCCTACATCCTGCAGGGCTTCCTCGACCGTATCGCTCACTCGATGACCCCATGACGAAATGGCTGGCGACCGGAAATCCCGGCGCTTGTCGTTTCAGACCGGGGTTTGAGGAGATCCCCCGCCAATGATGATGGCCCTCGACGCACTGGTCCCGGTTCTTCTCGTCATTGCGACGAGATACATCGTGGCGCGGTTGGGGCTGGTAACGGGCGACCATTGGCGCGGTTTCGAGAAGATCGCCTATTTCGTTATCTTTCCCTGCATCATCATCCGAAATCTCGTGCTGGTGGATTTCGGCACGCTGCCCTATCTGCAGCTCGGCGCGACGCTGGCCGGATCGATCCTGACCATGTCTGCGTTTCTGCTGGCAATGCGGCCCCTCCTGCAACGCTGGTTCGTGGTGTCCCCCGCACGATTCACGTCCGTGTTTCAAGGAGCGATGCGCTAGAACTCATTTGTCGCGCTGGCAATGGCGGACCGTCTGTGGGGAGCGGAAGGCGTGGCGTTGATAGCGGTTGCCATCGTCGCCATGATCCCGCTTCTCAACGTCTTGAGCGTGCTGGTGATGATCCGCTATGCGCACGGCCCGTCCAAGGACGTTCTGCACATCCTCACAGACCTGATGAAAATCCCGTACATCTGGTCGGCAGCAATCGGTCTCGCCATCAATTTCGTCGATCTGATGCCGCCGGATGCGATCATGGTCTCCATGGAGATGATGGGACGCGCAGCCCTTGCCGCAGGATTGATGGTCGTGGGCGCGAGCCTCGATATCGGAGCGTTGAGACGACCGGGCCCGGCCCTCACCACTGCCACGCTGTTGCGTCTTGTCGGCATGCCGTCGCTGGTGGCCGGGTTCGCAGCGATCCTCGGCCTGACGGGTGCGGCCCACGGCATCGCGATCCCGGCGACCGCCATTCCCTCATCGCCCGGCGCCTATCTGCTTGCCCGCCAGATGGGAGGCGACGCCAAGCTGATGGCGGAAATCCTGACGTTGCAGACCCTCGCCGCGATCGTGACGCTGCCCATGACCTGACAGTGCTGGGATAGGCGAGCGCAAAGTAATGGCGTGTCGGGATGGTTTCGTGTTGGAGCCCATCCTTCGAGACAATCCTTCGGACCTTCTCAGAAGGACGTTATCGTATTGATATTTTTCAAGAAAAAAGCACACCTCGTCATCCTGAGGAGGTCGCGTTAGCGACCGTCTCGAAGGATGGGCCATAACGCGATCGTTCCGAAACACCCCGGCCTCTTTCTCATCCGATCTTAAGTCCCATGCGGTATCCAACGCCTCACTGACCGGGTGGGGAAAACCGGTCCGCACAGGAGGACTTTCATGACGATCCGTTTGTTTCTGCTGGCGCTTTTTCGGCGCCAACACTGGGCGGCTGTGCCGCCGTGGCCGTGACCGGCGCCGTTGTCGGGGGCACGGCCAAGGTGGCGACCACTGCAGTCGGCACGACCGTCGGCGTCACCACGACGGCCGTCGACATGGTCATACCTGACGGGGACGACGAAGAGGCGGAGAGCTGAGCAACTCCGCCCCTTCGGATCTCACATCTCGGGGAAGGCGTATTCCACCAGGGCCTTGGCGTCGAACCGGGAATCCAGCATGCCGTATGTGGCCCGCCACTGCCCGCCGAGCCGGGTGTCGATGAAGGCATCGGCCACCGCACGCGGCGCGACCTGACGCAGACAGGCGGCCGCGACCGTCAGCGCGAGCTGCTCGGTCAGGATGCGCGAGGAGCCGGGATCGTCGACGCAGGCCCGCGCCGCCGCCTTCAGCACCTGGCTGGAGACAGGCCCGCTGGACCCCAGATCCCGCTCCACCTCGCCAATCACCGCATCAAGCGATTCCGGTGAATTCTGCAGCGCGCGCAGCACATTGAGGCACATGACGTTGCCCGCCCCTTCCCAGATGGCGTCAAGTGGCGCCTCCCGGTAGATGCGGGCGAGATTGCCCTCTTCCACGTAACCGTTGCCGCCCAAACACTCCATCGCTTCGTAGACGAGCGGCGGCGTCGCCTTGCACACCCAGTATTTGGTGGCAGGCGTCACGAGCCGTGCAAACAGTGCCTCGCGCTCGTTCACCGGCCCATGATCAAACGCCCGGGCCAGCCGGATCGACAATGCGGTCGCAGCCGCCACGTCGAGCGCCACATCGGCGAGCACCCGTGTCATCATCGGCTGATCGATAAGCCGGGTACCAAATACCTGCCGGTGGCGGGCATGGTGGACGGCCTCACCGAGCGCCGCGCGCATCTGTCCGGCCGACGCCAGCGCGCAATCGAGCCGCGTCAACGTCACCATTTCCAGAATGGTACGAACGCCGCGCCCTTCTTCACCGACAATCCAGGCTCCGGCCCCGTGGAATTCAACTTCCGAGGAGGCGTTGGAGCGATTGCCGAGCTTGTCCTTCAGACGCTGAATGCGAATGCGGTTCACGCTACCATCGGGCAGGAAACGCGGCATCAGGAAACAGGTCGGCCCGGACTGCGTTTGCGCCAGCACGAGGAAAGCGTCGCACATGGGCGCAGAGAAGAACCACTTGTGTCCCGTCAGCTCCCACATGCCGTTGCCGCTTTGGGTGGCCGCCGTGGTGTTGGCGCGCACATCCGTGCCGCCCTGCTTTTCGCTCATCCCCATGCCGATGGTGACGCCCACCTTCTGCTCGGGCGGCAGGAAGCGATGATCGTAGCGGCGCGACGTAATGCGCGGCAGCCAGACTTCCAGAAGCTCAGGCGAAAGTTTCAGCGCCGCGATCGCGGCATTGGTCATCGTCATGGGGCAGATGTGCCCGCATTCGCCTTGCGCGGTCATGTAGAGACGCGCGCCGCGCAGGGCGTGCCGACGGCCCGTCAGCATCTTGTCCTGATCCCAGGCCGAACAATGAAGCCCGCCCTCCACAGAACGCCGCATCATGGCGTGATAAGCGGGATGAAACTCCACCGTATCGAGCCGCCGTCCCTGTGCATCGTGCGTATGCAGCACGGGGATGTTGGTATTGGCCAGCCGCGCCATTTCCAGAGCGTCCGACGAGCCCCAATAGGTGCCGACACGCGTCAGGTCTTCTTCAGCCTGCGGGTCCAGCAGCGCATCGAGCGCACTGCGCAGCGCCGGATCGCCTGTGAACAAGTTGCGGCCGGCATAAGGTGGCGTCTGGTTGAACACCTCGTGGGTGACACCGGGGTCTAGATCCATTCGTCAGGTCTCCGCCAGTTTTGGGCGCGATTCGCATAATTTGCCCGACCCTAGCACGGGCGTGGGGGATAACGGGTGAACGGCCCGATTGCGCGCTTGTGACAAACGCCGACTCCGCCTATACAACCCACTTTAATGACAGCACACATCACCGATAACGCGGCTTCATTCCCGCATCGCCGTTTGCTTGGCATCGAGGGCCTGCAGCCATCCGAGATTCTTACCCTGCTAGACTTAGCCGACCAAGCGGTCGAGGTCAGCCGGCAGATTGAGAAGAAAAAGGCCGTTTTGCGCGGCCGTACCCAGATTAATCTCTTCTTCGAGGCCTCCACGCGCACGCAAAGCTCCTTTGAGCTTGCGGGCAAGCGACTTGGCGCGGACGTCATGAACATGTCCGTCGCCTCTTCCTCGGTGAAGAAGGGCGAGACGCTGGTCGACACGGCCGCGACGCTGAACGCCATGCACCCCGATCTACTGGTGGTCCGCCACCATGCCGCCGGTGCGGTGCGGCTACTGGCCGACAAGGTCAGTTGTTCGGTCGTCAATGCCGGCGACGGCGCCCACGAGCACCCGACCCAGGCCCTGCTCGACGCACTCACCATGCGCAGGCACAAGGGCAAGATCGCAGGGCTGACCGTGGCCATCTGCGGCGACATCCGCCATTCCCGCGTCGCCCGCTCCAATTTCCTGCTGCTCAACGCCTTGGGCGCACGGCTGCGGGTCATCTCCCCGCCGACACTTCTTCCCGCCGCCGTGGACCGGCTCGGCGTGGATGTCTTCACCGACATGCGCACCGGCCTGAAGGATGCCGATATCGTCATGATGCTGCGCCTCCAGCGCGAGCGCATGAACGGCTCTTTCGTACCTTCGGTGCGCGAATATTTCCGCTATTGGGGGCTGGATGCCGAAAAGCTCAGCTACGCCAAGGAAGATGCCCTGGTCATGCACCCCGGCCCGATGAACCGGGGCGTGGAAATCGGCCCGGAAATCGCCGACGGCCCCCGCAGCCTCATCCGCGAACAGGTGGAAATGGGCGTCGCCGTACGCATGGCTGTGCTTGAAGCGCTCGCGGCCCACCTGCCCAACAAATGATCCAGAGCTTCCGATGAGCGGTGACGCAAACGCCGCCAATGGCGCCCCGGTGGTGCTTAGCAATGCGCGCATCGTCGATCCGGCGCGCGATCTCGATGCAAAAGGCACGGTGATCATCGCCGACGGCGTGATCCAGGCCGCAGGCCCGGACGCCGACGGCAAGGCAGCCCCAGCGGGCGCCGAGGTGATCGATTGCGCAGACAAGGTCGTTGCACCGGGCCTGATCGACATGCGTGTCTTCGTCGGCGAGCCCGGCGCGGAGCACCGCGAAACCCTGCGCTCCGCCTCCAAAGCGGCAAGCGTGGGCGGTGTGACCACGCTGATCACCATGCCCGACACCGATCCGGTCATCGACGAACCGGCGCTGGTCGACTACGTGCTGAGGCGTGCCCACGACACCGCGATCGTGCGGGTCCATCCGGCAGCCGCCCTCACAAAGGGGCTCGAAGGCGCCGAAGTCACGGAAATCGGCCTGCTGAAGGAGGCCGGAGCGGTCGCCTTCACAGACGGGCGCCACTCCATCGCCAATACCCGCGTCATGCAGCGTCTGATGACCTATGCGAACCATTTCGATGCGCTGATCATGCACCACCCGCAGGACGTCAACCTGTCCGAGGGCGGTGTGATGAACATGGGCGAGACGGCCTCCCGCCTCGGCCTGATGGGCATTCCGGTGGAAGCGGAAATCATCATGCTGGAGCGAGATCTCCGGCTTGCGGCCATGACCGGCGGCAAATACCATGCAGCCCAGATCTCCTGCGGCGAATCCGCCGAGATCGTCCGCGCTGCCAAGGCCCGCGGGCATCGCGTTACCGCGGGTATCTCCATCAATCACCTGACGCTCAACGAAAACGACATCGGCCCGTACAGGACCTTCTTCAAGATGTCGCCGCCGCTCAAACTAGAGGAAGACCGCCGTGCCATGGTCGAAGCGTTGAGGGATGGCGCCATCGACGTGATCGTCTCCTCGCACGATCCGCAAGACGTTGAAACCAAACGCCATCCTTTCCCGGAAGCCGCCGACGGCGCCATCGGCCTGGAAACGCTGTTGCCTGCCGCTCTGCGCCTGGTTCATTCCGAATACGTGCCGCTTATTACCGTGCTGCGCGCCATGACGAGCCGTCCGGCAGAACTGCTAGGCCTTGAGACGGGCACGCTCAAGCCCGGCGCCCCCGCCGACGTCATCCTCTTCGACCCCGACATGCCGTGGGTGCTGAGCAAGGAAGACATCGTCTCGCGGTCCAAGAACTCCCCGTTCGAGGATGCGCGTTTCCAGGGCAAGGTCTTGCGCACGCTGGTTGCGGGACGCACAGTACATCCCTACTCTGTGCGTCCGGCCTGAGCAGGACCTCCGGTCTGACGTTTTGATCTTGATTTCTCCTGGGTTGAGGGAGCCGCCGTGCCCGATCCGATCAGCTGGGCAAGCGCCTGGCCCTATCTCCTCGCCAGCCTGATCGGCGGCTACCTGCTGGGCTCGATCCCCTTCGGCCTGCTCATCACGCGCATTGCCGGGCTCGGCGATATCCGCGCCATCGGATCCGGCAATATCGGCACCACCAACGTCCTGCGCACCGGCAAGAAGAGCCTTGCCGCCGCAACGCTGCTGGGCGACATGCTGAAGGGCACCGTCGCCGTGTTGCTCGCTTGGAGCTTCGCGGGGGTGGACGGCGCCCTGATTGCCGGTCTCGGCGCCTTTCTCGGGCATATTTTCCCAATCTGGCTGAAGTTCAAGGACGGCAAGGGCGTCGCCACCTATATTGGCATCCTCCTCGGCCTGAGCTGGCCCGGCGCGCTGATCTTCTGCGCCATCTGGCTCTATGTCGCCGTCTTTACCCGTTTCTCTTCGTTCTCGGCCCTGACGGCGAGCCTCGCCTGCCCCTTCATTCTGGCCGCCCTCGGTCAGTGGCAATATGCCGAGCTCTTCGCCCTTCTGACGCTTCTCATCTGGGCGAAGCACCACGCCAACATCAAGCGCCTCATCAAGGGTACGGAGGCGCGTATCGGGACAAAATAGACGGACATCGTGAATGGTTGAAACGCCGCCCGCGCCGGCCAGGGGCCGGATATTAAGTAATCGCCAGAAACTGGCGGGGTTGCGGTTGATCAGATCGGAAAACGTGGGCCCCGCCACCTTCCGCACGCTGCTCAATCATTACGGCTCCGCCGAAGCGGCCCTTGATGCCCTGCCCGCTCTCTCAAGAGGCGGCGGCGCCAAGCGCGCCATCCGTATCGCCCCCAAACACGAAGCCGTCGAGAAACTGCACCGGCTCAACGACCTGGGTGCGAGATTGGTCGCACTTGGCAAACCCAATTACCCGCCGTTGCTGCGCCATGTCGACGGCCCGCCTCCGCTTCTCGCCATGAAAGGCGGGACCGGAATTTTCGAGGAACGTCGCCCGGCCGTTTCCATCTTCGGCGCGCGCAACTGCTCGCTCGCCGGGCGCAAGATCGCCGGTCAGATCGCCGGAGATCTCACAGACGCCGGGTTCCTGGTCGTTTCCGGACTTGCCCGGGGCATCGATACCGCCACCCACACCGCAGCCTCAGGAGCGGCACCATAGCCGTTTTCGCAGGAGGGCCGGCTGGCAGCCGCGTTCGCGCGATTTTCCCCGCCGCAACCGTCTGATTTCCGGCATATCGCACGGCGTGGTGCTCGTGGAGACAGCCCGCCGCTCCGGCTCCCTCCATACGGCCCGATTTGCGCTTGAACAGGGGCGAGACGTGCTCACCGTACCGGGCTCGCCGCTCGATCCCAGATGCGACGGCTGCAATGCGCTTATCCGTGACGGCGCGGTGCTGGTGCACCACGCGGATGACGTCATGGCCGCTCTTGACGTCGGACGCGCCTTTCCCCCCCCGCCTCCGCTGGTGGAGGAACCCGAGCGCGAACATCATCTGCGCCCCGACGATATCAGCACCGATGCCCGTCAACAGATCATCGACGCGCTGGGGCTTGCCCCCGTCGATGTTGACGAACTCATTCACCATACCGATCTAAGCGTGAGCGTCGTTCACATCGTGCTGCTGGAACTGGAACTGGCGGGCCGGCTGGAACGACATCCGGCCAATCGGGTGTCGCTGACCGGATAATAACCGGCCTGCGAATACGGGAGATATCGTCTCGACAGTAACGGCAGTTTCGCCTCGTGCGATCGAAGGCTATCTTCTACCGCTTGCCCTGAGCCCCTTCATCAGGATTAGCCTCAAGCCGCGCCATGTCGAGCAGATAGACCAGCATCGGCATTTCGATGCCGCGGGCCATATCACGCATTTCCTTGCACATGCGGGCGATGTAACGGCGGGTTTCGGTTGAATTGGATGGCCTTTGGGCGGTCATATATAACCTCGAAAAGGCAGCCGTAGCAGACGCCGCTAAAACTAAAAATTGCAATAATCTTTTTATGCAACCTTAGGGCCTTTAACAAGGAAAGATCAAGCAAGCCGCGAGTGCTGGACAAAGAGCGACGAACAGGTCATTTGACAGTGCCGGTCCGATCCTCGAATGTCCGTCCGTTCCGAATCACCGTCCAGACACGTGACATAAGGGTCGCATGTCCTTCAGTTAAAACAGATATTCGTCTCAGTCATACATGAACGTCGTCATCGTCGAATCGCCCGCGAAGGCCAAGACAATCAACAAGTACCTAGGTTCGAACTATCTCGTCCTGGCCTCCTACGGACACGTGCGAGATCTGCCCGCCAAGGACGGGTCCGTGCGTCCGGACGAAGACTTCGACATGAGTTGGGCCGTTGATTCCAAGTCACAGAAGCGCCTCAACGAGATCGCCAAGGCGGTCAAGGACGCCGACCGGCTCATGCTCGCCACTGACCCCGACCGCGAAGGAGAGGCAATTTCGTGGCACGTGCTGCAGGTTCTGCGCAACAAGAAGGCGTTGAAGGACAAGCCGGTCGAGCGCGTCGTTTTCAACGCGATCACCAAAAGCGCCATCCTGAACGCGATGCAAAACCCGCGCACCATCGACGAGCCGCTGGTGGAAGCCTATCTGGCCCGCCGGGCGCTCGACTATCTGGTTGGGTTCACGCTCTCGCCGGTGCTGTGGCGCAAGCTTCCCGGTGCGCGCTCGGCCGGGCGTGTGCAGTCGGTTGCGCTGCGCCTCGTATGTGACCGCGAGGCGGAGATCGAAAGCTTTATCCCGCAGGAATACTGGTCGATCCTGGCAAACCTGACGATCGCCAAGGGCGACGGCGTCCAGGCGCGACTCACCGGCTTCGACGGCAAGAAGATCGGCCGTCTCGACATTGCCGGAGAGACGGAAGCCACGGCCATCCGCTCGATGCTGGAAAGCGCCGCCTTCAAGGTATCGTCGGTCGAATCCAAACCGACCAAGCGCAACCCCTACGCCCCCTTCACCACCTCCACCCTGCAGCAGGAAGCCTCGCGCAAACTCGGATTTGCCGCCTCGCGCACCATGCAGGTCGCGCAGAGGTTGTATGAAGGCATCAATCTCGGCGGCGAGATGGTCGGTGTCATCACCTATATGCGTACCGACGGCGTGCAGATCGCAGGCGAGGCCATCGGTGCCGCGCGCTCCGTCATCGGACGCAAATTCGGCGACAAGTACCTGCCGGAAAAGCCGCGCCACTATTCCACCAAGGCAAAGAACGCGCAGGAGGCTCACGAAGCCATCCGCCCGACCGACCTGGGGCGCCTGCCCAAGGACGTGAGCCGCTATCTGGATAACGACCAGGCCCGCCTCTACGAATTGGTTTGGAAGCGCACCATCGCCAGTCAAATGGAGTCGGCCACGATCGAGCGCACCACGGTCGATATCGAAGCCACGGGCGCCGGCAAACAGGCCCAGCTCCGCGCGACCGGCTCCGTCATCCGCTTCGACGGTTTCCTGACCCTCTATCAGGAAGGCCGCGACGATGATGACGACGAGGAATCGCGCCGTCTGCCGCCGATGGAGATGGGCGAACCTCTGACGCGTCAGGAAATCGAAAAGGCGATCGAGGCCAACCAGCACTTCACCGAGCCGCCCCCGCGGTTCACAGAGGCCACGCTGGTGAAGAAGATGGAAGAGCTCGGCATCGGCCGGCCGTCCACCTACGCCTCCACCTTGCAGACCCTGCGCGACCGCGACTACGTCCAGCTCGACAAGAAGCGTCTCATCCCCGACGACAAGGGCCGCCTTGTCACAGCGTTCCTTGAGAACTTCTTCAACCGCTACGTGGAATACGATTTCACGGCGGATCTGGAGGAAAAGCTCGACAAGATCTCCGCGAACGAACTCGACTGGAAGGAAGTCCTGCGCGATTTCTGGCGCGATTTCTCCGGCAATGTCGGCGAGATCAAGAACTTGCGCGTTTCCCAGGTGATCGACGCGCTCAACGAAATCCTCGCAGCCCACATTTTCCCGCCCACCGAGGACGGCAAGGACCCGCGCGTCTGCCCCGTTTGCGGCACGGGCCAGCTGTCCTTGAAGATCGGCCGCTACGGCTCCTTCGTCGGCTGCTCGAATTATCCCGAATGCCGCTACACCCGCCAGCTCGGCGTCAATGGCGACGACGAGGAGGGCGCGGCCTCCGACGGGCCGAAGGTTCTGGGTCAGGATCCCGAAACCGGTCAGGACGTAACCCTTCGCACCGGTCGCTTCGGCCCCTACGTCCAGCTCGGCGAAGAAGTCAAGCCCAAGCGCGCTTCTCTGCCGAAAGGCTGGTCGGCCGAGGCGATGGATCTGGAAAAGGCTCTCCGGCTTCTCTCGCTTCCGCGTGAAGTCGGCTTGCATCCGGAGACGGGAAAGCCCATCTCAGCGGGCATCGGCCGCTACGGTCCGTTCGTGCTGCATGACGGCACCTACGCCAATCTCGACAGCGTCGATGAGGTTTTCGAAATCGGCATCAACCGCGCGGTCGATGCGCTTGCGCAAAAGGCCGCCAAGGGCGGACATGGGCGCTCTACCCCGGCAGCGCTGAAGGAACTGGGCGAGCACCCGGATCTGGGCGGCCCGATTACCGTGCGCGACGGATGCTACGGGCCTTATGTCAACCACGGCAAGATCAACGCGACCCTGCCGCGCGACATGAACCCGGCCTCGGTGACGATGGAACAGGCCGTAGAGCTGATCGCCGCCAAGGCGGAGAAATCCGGCAAGAAACCTGCGGCGAAAAAAGCGACAGCCAAAAAGACGGCAGCCAAGAAGACCCCGGCGAAGAAAGCGACGACAAAGGCCAAGTCGACGACAACCAAAAAGACAACCACGAAAAAGTCGACGTCCGCATCCAAGGCCAAGGCGGAGACGGACGACGAATAGGCAAGGCACACTTTGGTATCCCACAAGTCCCGCCGGAGAGACGACGACCTCCCCTCGCGCGAAGAGATCCTCGCATTCGTCGCCGAAAACCCGGGCAAGGCCGGGAAACGCGAGATAGCCCGCGCTTTCGGCCTGACCGGGGCGGCCAAGATCGGCCTGAAACAGCTCCTGCGCGAGCTGGCTGAAGAAGGTTTGGTGGAAAAACGCCACCGCCGCCTGGCCATGCCCGGATCGTTGCCGCCGGTTTTCGTCGCAAACGTCACAGGACGCGATGCGGACGGAGAACTGCTCGGACAGCCGTCCCGCTGGTATGCGGAAGACGGCCCCGTACCGGCCGTCCTGATCGTCCCCGACCGCCACCGCAACGCCCCGCAGCCCGGCGTCGGCGATCGCGCCCTGGTGCGCCTTGGCTCCGGCAATCCCGGAGAACAGGCGAGCCATGTCGCACGCATCATAAAGATTCTGGAAAAAGAAAAGGCCTCGATCCTTGGCGTCATCCGCCTGAAGGAGGGAGACCCTGTCGCCCGTCTGATCCCCGTTGATCGCAAGCAGAAGGAACTGCCCATCGATCTGGGGGATCTCAATGAGGCGAAGGACGACGATCTCGTAGCCGTAGAGACAACACGCACCGGACGCTATGGCACCCCCAAGGCCAAGGTGATCGAGACAATCGGCTCGATGAAGCCGGAAAAGGCGATCTCCATGATCGCCTTGCACGAATACGGCATCCGCCACGTCTTCCCCCAGGCAGTGCTGGACGAGGCGGAGCGCGCCAAGCCGGTCAAGCCGAAGGGACGCGAGGACTGGCGCACGCTGCCGCTCGTCACCATCGATCCGCCCGACGCCAAGGATCACGACGACGCCATCTACGCCGAGCCCGACCGAGACGAGGCAAACCCCGACGGCTGGATCGTCACAGTCGCCATCGCCGATGTGGCGGCTTACGTGCTGCCCGGCTCCGCGATGGATCGCGAAGCGCATCTGCGGGGCAATTCGGTCTATTTCCCCGACCGCGTCATCTCCATGCTACCGGAGCGCATTTCCAACGATCTGTGTTCCCTGCGCGAGGGCGAGGACCGGCCCGCCATGGCCGTGCGCATGATCTTCGCCGCCGACGGACGCAAGAAGAGCCACACGTTCCATCGCGTGATCATGCGCTCTGCCGCCAAGCTCGCCTACGCGCAGGCCCAGGACGCCGTAGACGGGCGTACGGACGACAAGACGAGCCCTCTTCTGGATCCCGTGCTCAAGCCCCTGTGGGACGCCTATGCGTGCCTCAAGCGGGGCCGTGAGGTCCGTGAGCCGCTCGATCTCGATCTGCCAGAGCGCAAGGTGCTGCTCACCAAGGGCGGCTTCGTCGACCGCGTCGTCGTTCCCGAACGCCTCGATGCACACAAGCTCGTCGAGGAATTCATGATACAGGCGAACGTGGTGGTCGCGGAGACGCTGGAAAAACGCCGCACGCCGCTGCTCTACCGCATCCATGACGCGTCGAGCCCGGAGAAGCTGGAATCCTTGCGCGATTTCCTCTCCACCCTCGACATCAAGCTGCCGAAGGCGGGCACTCTGCGCCCCAGCCACTTCAACGGCATCCTGAAGCACGTCGAGGACACGCCCAACGCCGAACTAGTCAACACGGTCGTGCTGCGTTCTCAGGCGCAGGCAGAATATGCGCCGGGCAATATCGGCCATTTCGGGCTGAACCTGCGCTGCTACGCCCATTTCACCTCACCGATCCGCCGCTATTCGGACCTGATCGTCCATCGCAGCCTGATCCGGGCGCTGGATCTAGGGGACGACGGCCTGCCGGACGGCATCGACGGCAAGCTGAAGGCGATCGGGTCCGAGATTTCGGCGATCGAACGACAGGCCATGAAGGCGGAACGCTCCACGATCGACCGCCTGATCGCCCATTGGCTATGTGACCGCATCGGCGCACGCTTTACCGGCCGCATTGCGGGCGTCACCAAGTCGGGGCTGTTCGTCCAGCTCAACGAGACGGGAGCCGACGGCTTCATTCCGGCCTCGACTTTGGGGGCCGACTACTACCACTATGACGAAAGGTCGCATATTCTTGTCGGGAGGACGACGGGGGAAACATATCGGCTCGGTAGCCGCGTTGAGGTTAAGCTGGTGGAAGCTGCACCGCTGGCTGGCGCGCTACGATTCGAGATGTTGAGCGAGGGCATCAAGGGCCGTCCCATGCGGGGACGCTCAGGCAAGGCAAGCCTGGCGTCGAAGCAGAGGCACAGGACGGGAAAGCCGGCTGGTGCCGGGAGGAAGGGAAAAGGCAATGTCAGTCGAAACAAGAGGCGGCCCAAGTCTTGAGCCGCCGCCGCTGCCCAAGCGGAATCTCTCCCAGGCGATGAAGCGCGGCGCCTTCTGCCGTTGCCCACGCTGCGGCGAGGGAAGCTTGTTTGATGGATACCTGAAGGTTCGCCCAACCTGCGCGACGTGCGGCGAGGAATTTTTCCATCATCGGGCCGACGACGCCCCGCCCTATTTCACCATCCTAATCCTGGGCCATATCCTGATTTCCCTGGTTCTGGGAGTGGAGGCAGCCTTCCGTCCTCCCATGTGGGTTCACATGGCAATGTGGATACCGTTCTCCACGATCACCGCACTTCTTCTGCTGCGCCCCATCAAGGGTGCGCTTGTCGGCCTGCAATGGGCCCTTTACATGCATGGGTTCGATCCAAATTCCGAAGATGAATACGCCCTGATGGCGAGCGAAGGGAGAGGTTCCAACGACGCATGACCAATTTCGTCGAGCGTTTGAGTGCCGCTGAGAGGCGAATGGACTATGACAACGTACGCCCGAGCGACGCCGCAACTTTGCTCATTCTGGATCGCAAGGCGGGAGGAGAACCGCAGGTCCTGATGGGACGCCGTCACACCCGGCACAAGTTCATGCCGGGTAAGTTCGTCTTTCCCGGAGGTCGGGTCGATCCGCTCGACTCCCGCGTTTCCGTGGCCGGTGACTACGAGGATCCGGTCAAGTCCAAGCTCATGATAGCCATGAGGCACCGCAAGGGCGAGGCACGCGCGCGTGCCTTCGCCGCCGCCGCCATTCGCGAGACCTACGAGGAGGTAGGCGTCTTCATCGGCCACAAGGACGGAACGGACTGGAAGGCCCGGGGCGATTTTGCAGCCTTCGCGGAACGCGGCATCTCGCTCGATCTAAAGCCCATCCGCTTCATCGCCCGCGCCATTTACCCCGCCGCGCCGCTTCGACACGCGTTTCCTGGCCGTATGGGCGGATGCGATCTGCGACCAGCTGCCGGAGGGCACCGGCTCCACGGGAGAACTGGAAGAGCTGTGCTGGCTGAGCCTGGAAGAGGCCAAGAACCTCGAGATGCCGACGATCACGCTCACCATCATCGAGGAGCTGCAACAGCACCTCGCGGACGATCCCGATCTCGACCCGGCAACACCCGTGCCCTTCTACCACTGGCAAAACAAGGCCTTCGTGCGCGAAGAAGTATGAGGGCCGGATCCGCGTCCCGATCATTGACTTGAGGTGGCGCGGACGCTCCCCTTGAAGAGAAGCCCTTGAGGAAGAGCCGCGCACTGCGACGGCTCCCCCCCCGCCTCTTTATTTGCGTCACAGGATCAGCAGGCGATGTCCGAGGCGACGCCACCGCGAGTTTCTCCGATTTCCTCCGGCGCGCGATGGCGTGGGATCGCCGCGGCGATTTCCACGATCACCGCCGTGGGCATCTCGCTTGGCCTCAGCTTGCCGTTGCTCTCCCTCATCCTGGAGCAGCGCGGCATCTCCCCGACCTGGACCGGTATCAACACGGCTTTCGCCGGGATCGCCTCCGTCGTCGTCACGCCGTTCGTGACGCCGCTGACGCGGCGCGTTGGCACGGCACGGCTTGCCTTCTGGATGGTGATCCTGTCGGCCGTCTCGTTCTATCTATTCCACGTCATAGAGACCTTCTGGGCCTGGTTCCCGCTCCGCCTGGTCTTCCACGGCGCGGTCACGGCGACCTTCGTTCTGTCGGAGTTCTGGATCAACGCGCTCGCTCCCGCCAGCCGACGCGGCCTGATCCTGGGTATCTACGCCACCATTCTGTCGGCAGGTTTCGTCGTCGGACCGATGCTCTTTGCGGCAATCGGCGCAACGGGCATGCTGCCCTTCGCCATCGGCAGCACGATCCTCGTCATGGCCGCCCTCCCCGTGCTCCTTGCCCGCAGCACCAGTCCCATCATCGACGGCGGGCACGACCGCCCTTTCGCCCGTTTCTTCTTCATCGCACCGATGGCGACGCTGGCGGGATTCATTTTCGGATCCGTGGAATCGGGATCCATGTCGCTATTGCCGATCTACGGCGTTCACGTGGGAATGGAGACGACACATACCGCTCTGCTGGTCTCCGCATTCGTCGGCGGAAACGTGGTCATGCAGATCCCCATGGGATTGCTGGCAGACCGTTTCGAGCGCCGTCAGCTCCTGACGGCCTGCGCACTCGTGGGCGCACTCGGCGCTCTCGCCATCCCGCCCATGAGCGGCACGTTCGCGGGGCTTTCGCTGTTGCTCTTCCTGTGGGGCGGCATCATCGCGGGGATGTACACGATCGGGTTGGCGCATCTGGGCTCCCGTTTCACAGGCGCCAACCTCGCCTCCGCTAATGCGGCTTTCGCGATGATGTATTCCCTCGGCATGCTGGCCGGGCCGATGACGATGGGAGCAGCACTCGATACCGGCATCCCGGCGGCCATGCCGTGGACCGTTTCGGCGTTCTTTGCGCTTTATCTTCTCGTCGCCTTCCGGCGGATGCGCAAACCCGAAGGCATATGAATTCGGGAGAAATCGCACGCCTTCGGACACCTCACGCAAGAGCCCGCTTGACTTTGCACCGACGATGCGTAGGTTTTCGCACGATTTTCATGCCATCGCCCTCTCCCTGTTGCCGGATACTGGCCGCGAGGGCGTAGACCCAAGGGATAACGGCTATGGCCAAAGCCACAACGATCAAGATCAAGCTCGTTTCGACGGCAGATACCGGCTACTTCTACGTTGCGAAGAAGAACAGCCGCACGGTGACCGAAAAGATATCGATGAAGAAGTACGACCCGGTCGCGCGTAAGCACGTCGAGTTCAAGGAAGCGAAGATCAAGTAAGTCTTCTTTCCAGAAGACTGATATAAAAGCGCGGTTCAACCGCGCTTTTTTTGTGCCTGCCCCTCGCCGCTCTGACGAGAATCGCCACACTCAAATCGCAAAACGATCCCTTTCGCGCCAGCTTCAACCAGCGCGTGTGCGACCCGCTTCCTGTGGATTGAAACGACGCACATACCTGCACGCCATAGAGAATCTTGCCATGCTCAATGAATGGAGCTGGCGCAACCTGGTCGATGATAAGAGATCCGGAAGCGATGGTGACCGGCGGGAAGCGGGCGTTACGAGGAGGCCACTCATACCCGCTTTCCGACCGGCCAGATCCCACCGCCCCAGGAGATGCGGCGGACCTGAGCACTCCGTAGGGTAGCTGTTGAGAGCCTGTTCAGACGCGACCGCCGCTTCGCGGAAGCTTGGGCGAGCACTATCGTCTCGCATCGACCGTCTCTGTCGCAAAGCGGATGTCTCGTGTCCCGTTCAGGAGAACGGCACGTTCTTCTTGAAGCGAACGCACCCAGACTTCAGTCAAACGTACCGGCCCTAAAGGACGCTTCAAATGCGAAGCTGGTTCCGCTTACTGATGCTGCCCTCTCCTCTGCGGGGCCTGCTGCAAGACTCTAACTCCAAGGTTAACACTACTCGACACCCGGGATTTTTCAACGCTTTGTTGGTGTTTAAGTCTAAATTGCCTTCAATTTTAGTAAACCGTTAACCTTAAGGCTGGGCGTTCTGGACGTGGGACAATTACCCCCAAAGCCTTTCCCCTATCCGGGATAACTCCGCATTCCCCCAAACGCCGATTGAAGCGGACGACATCATTCGCATGGCATTCGTTTTACATACCTGAGCGATGTCGACTGTCGCGGCTAAAGGCTATTTCCGCTCGCGTTTCAGTGCGGCGATATAGATTGCCAGGAAGATCACCAGCAATATGGGCGACAAGCAGTACATCTCGGCATAGCTCGTCGCCAAAACAATTGCCCCGGTCAGAACGGCCCCGCTGGCATAGCCGAGGTCCAACGACGACATGAAGATGCCGTTGGCCGCGCCCTTGCGATCGGCGGGTGAACGCCCGACCGCCCAAGCCTGCAGAGAGGGCTGCACCATGCTGAACCCCAGGCCATAGAAGAGCGACGAGACGACCAGCAAAAGCTCCGAGTGGGAACAGGACAGCAGGAGAAGCTCGACAATCATCGCCACGATACCTGGAATGATGATGACGGCGTGCCCCTTGCTGTCGAAGATCCTCCCCACCAGCGGACGGCTTATGACGATCATCAGCACATAGCCGATGAAAAACATGAAAACATTTGCGATGCCGCTTTCGGCGCCGAACAGCATGATGAACGTAATGATGCCGCTGAAGGCAACCGAATGGAGGAAGCACAGAAAGGCGGGAAGAACAGCGCGCGGCTCAAACCGTCTCGCCGGCAGCGAGACGAACGGCTTTCGTGCCGCATCCGGCCGATTGAAAGGCGAAGCGCCAAATCGCAGACACACCATGAGCGCGGCGGCAAACAATACCGTCGAACAACCAAGCATCGCGGAAAAACCGGCCCAATTCATCAGCCATGCCCCCACCACAACGGACAGGGACGTGGCGAAGACGATCGATAGGGCGAAATAGCCGATCCCCACCCCCATTCGACGCGGCGGAACGATATCGGAGGCGATCGTCGCCAAGGCGGTTGACGTCATGCCCCATCCGACACCCTGACAGAAGCGGAGGACGCACACCGACGGGATCTGCGATACGGCGAAAAGCAGAAGATTGGTGACAACCAGAATGGCACCGCCGATCAACAGAACCGGTTGTCGTCCGACCCTGTCCATCAGCGAACCGAAGACGGAGCGCGACAACAGGGCGGCAATCGCAGCCGCGCTGTAGGTGAGACTGGCACTCAGGTTGGATCCGCCGGCTTGCCGAATATGCGCGGTCAACGTGGGAACGAGCATTTGAAAGCCGACATAGGCAATGAAAGTGCTGAAAAGCAACGAGATGTACCGGCCCGTTCAGAGGTCGGCCGTAGATCGATTCAAGGCAGAAACTCCCCGTCCTCTGCCAGCTAAGATCAATCCTTTATTCCGGAGCGCCCGAAACCGGGCGACAGGTTGCCGGACTCGGAAGTCCTAGCGTGGCAGACCGCAAGCACAATAAGTCGAGATTGGAGAAAACTGCAGGAATTTCGCTCTCGTGCGACGATATGGGGGGCGACGCGACCGCACCTTCAACGCTCAATCAGCCAATAAACATCCAGCACGAACACGAGATTTACATGCGGATAAAATTCACCTTGATACAGCTCAGGGGAAGTTTCTGCGCCACCCTGTGATGGATACCGCCGATACGTGGCTTGTGAAGGATTGGCGTAAAGAGCTTGTCAGGCCGCATCAGCGACGACGCGGTTGCGCCCGTCCCGCTTTGCGGCATAGAACGCGGTATCAGCGCGTTTGATCAGGTGTTCGATCGTATCGTCACGCCCGGCGACCGCCGCCACGCCGACGCTCACAGTCACATCGATCGCCTTCGCCCCGCCCTGCACCATGAACGGCTCGTACGCGATGCGCTTGCGCACCCGTTCCGCCACTCCATAGGCAAGAGCCAGGATCCGTGTCCGGCATCACGATGACGAATTCCTCACCGCCATAGCGGCACACCAGATACTGCCCACGCAACGAGCAGTGCATCCGGTACGCGAATTCCTTCAACACCTCATCGCCCACATCGTGGCCGTAGGTGTGGTTGATCGACTTGAAGAAATCGATATCGCAGATCAGGAAGGTCAGCCCCGTGCGTCGCTGCTGCGCCTGCTGGAAAGAGCTTTCCAGATGGGTGAGCAAATAGCGCCGGTTATGCAGGCCGGTCAGCTCATCGGTGACGGCCATTTCCATGGTCTCGCGCACCGAATGCAGCAGATAGTCGGCATAGCGCTTGCGGCGCACCTGCGTGCGCGTGCGTGCGATTAGTTCGTTCGTATCGACCGGACGCCGGATATAGTCGTTGACGCCGATTTCCAGTCCGCGGACCAGCCGCTCTTCGTCTTCCGGCTCCACGATCAGCAGAATTGTCAAGGAACGTGTCCGCTCAAGAGAACGCAGTTGCGAGCACAGACGCAGGCTGTCGAAGCCTTCCAGAGATAAGGACAGAAGGACAACGTCGAAATCGCCGCCCGCAACCCGAAAGAGCGCCTCCTACGGGTTGGTCTCCACCGAAACGTCCAATGCGCTGGAGAGCCCCCGGCAATCCGCTCATAGGACGAGCGCCGGTCATTGACCAGCAGCGCCTTCCCGGCGCTGACGCGCAGAGTGTCCTCCACGTCGTCCATCTCGTCGTGGCCCATCTCCCGATTGGTGTGGGCCCGCATGGTCAGTTCGTCGGCGGCACGCTTCAGCCGGATGAGATTTCTCACACGCGCGATCAGCGCGATCTCGCTGTCGGGCTTGGTGAGAAAATCATCCACTCCGGCTTCGAGCCCACAGACCCAATCGGACGCCTGTCGAGCGCCGTCACCATGACGATCGGTACATGACGGGTCACCGGATTGGCCTTGAGACGTCGGCAGACCTCGAACCCGTCCATGCCCGGCATCATCACGTCGAGCAGAACGATGCCGCATTCTTCGTTTTCGCAGATCTCGAGCGCTTCCTGACCGCTGGTGGCAGTCAGGACCTCGAAATACTCCGCCATCAACCGCGCCTGAAGCAGCTTGACGTTGGCAGGTATATCGTCGACCACTAGGATGCGTGCGGACATGGGCTCGCATGAGCTCCTTGTTCAAGCTTCCCCGAGATAGAAACGGACCGTTTCCAGAAACTTCGCGACGGAAATCGGCTTGGAGATATAGGCTTCGCATCCGCCCTGGCGGATTCGCTCCTCGTCCCCCTTCATTGCGAAGGCAGTGACGGCGATGACCGGAATGGTCTTGAGATCGTCGTCTTCCTTGATCCATTTGGTCACCTCCAACCCCGAGACCTCGGGCAACTGGATGTCCATGAGGATCAGGTCGGGCCGGTGGGCGCGCGCCAGGTCGAGCGCTTCCAGACCGTTTCGGGTCTGAAGCGTTGCGTAGCCATGCGCTTCGAGCAGGTCGTGGAAGAGCTTCATGTTGAGCTCGTTGTCTTCCACGATGAGCACGGTTTTTGCCATCAGAGCGCCTCTACTGGCGGGGCGAGGACGGCTGACGGCTTGCGAGGGTCTCTTCCCTTGCAGCACACTTTCAGCAACCCCGTCCCCCGGATATCGGTGAAAAGACTAACGTGGATTCGTTTCGGAAAGGCAAACAGGTGATCGGAATCGAGCGAGACAGCGGATTGACGCCGCAAGAGGCAGAAGGAATCGCCGTCGAGGCACTGGGCTTCATCGCCCGTGAACCGGATCATCTTGGCCGTTTTCTCGCTTTCTCGGGCCTTGGTCCCGACACCTTGCGCGATGCGGCGGCAGAACCCGGCTTCCTCGCAGGTGTCCTGGAATTCCTCATGTCGGACGAGTCGCTGCTGCTCACCTTTACCGAAAACGCGCGGATACGGCCGACGATGATCGCCGTCGCCCATTTCCGCCTCGTTGGATCGGTCGACGACGATGTCTGAAGGCCGGGCCGGAGTAAACCCCGCATTCGGACAAATCGCGAACCTGACGTCGGTACGCAACGCGGTTCTCGGCGTCCACATCATCCAGTTCATCGCCGATCCACGCTTTTTCGCCGGAGCAGATCCCGTGGAAGGCGCGACACTCTTCACCAACGACTGGCAGCGACCCGCGCCCATATCGAAACGCTGCTTGAGGCGGGATAACAGCGCCGCCGACAATCAAGGCGCGTGCTGACCGCCGAGCTTCGGGTTATAATTTCCCCTCTTCACTACGACGGGTTCGTCAAGCCATGCAATCAGGCCCCTCCCAGCCCGGCCGGCCCCTCAAGGCGCTATGCCGCGATTGCATGACGCCCGTCTCCCCGACTGTGCCGCACTGTCCCTCCTGTGGCAGCCCGCGCATCGTACGGCATGACGAACTGGATGAGTTGACGATCGCCCATATCGACTGCGACGCCTTCTACGCATCGATTGAAAAGCGCGACGATCCGAGCTTGCGCAACAAACCGCTCATCGTCGGCGGCGGCAAGCGGGGCCTGGTCTCCACCGCCTGCTACATTGCCCGTATCTCCGGCGTGCATTCGGCCATGCCGATGTTCAAAGCGCTGGAAACCTGCCCGGACGCGGTTGTCATTCCGCCCGACATGGAGAAATACAGCCGGTATCGGACGCGAGATCCGCGAAATGATGCGGGCGCTGACGCCACTCGTGGAACCGCTTTCCATCGACGAGGCCTTCCTCGATCTCACCGGCACGAAACGCCTGCACCATGCAAGCCCGGCCGAAACGCTCGCCCGTTTCGCCGCCACGGTCGAGCGGGAGATCGGCATCACCGTCTCCGTCGACCTGTCGCACAACAAGTTTCTGGCCAAGATGGAGTCCGACATGGACAAGCCGCGTGGGTTTTCCATCATCGGCCGGGCTGAAACGGCCTCGCTGCTGGCATCCCTGCTGGTCTCGAAGATCTGGGGCGTGGGCAAGTCGCTGGAGGGAAAGCTCGCCGCCGACGGCATCACGGCCATCGCGCAATTGCAGGCAACCGACGAAACGGATCTCGCCAAGTACTACGGCACAATAGGGCTCCGTCTGGCCTACCTTTCCCGCGGCCGCGACGATCGGAAAGTCTCACCAGACAACGAAGCCAAGAACGTATCGGCAGAAACGACCTTCAACACCGACATCCGCGATGCGGATGAATTGATCCGGGTGCTACGCCGTCTGTCCGAGAAGATCTCCTTCCGGCTAAAGAAGGCAGGCATTGCCGGACGCACGGTCACGCTGAAGCTCAAGACACCTGATTTCCACATCCATACCCGCTCCCGTCAGCTTGCCGATCCGACCCAGCTTGCCGACAGGATCTTCCGCACGGGACGCGAAGTGCTTCTCGGAGAGACGAACGGCCGCCGCTTTCGCCTCCTCGGCATCGGCGTTTCAGATCTCTGCGATGCAGCCTTTGCCGACCCGAACGATCTGGTCGACGAGGCCTCAACCCGCGCCGCCAAGGCAGAGCACGCAGTCGATACGCTCAGGGAGAAGTTCGGCAAGGACGCGGTCGAGCTAGGCTTCGTTTGGGGCGGCAAGCGGTCCTAATTTGCCGGGCACGGAGCCGCGGGCTTGTAAAACTCGATATCGCTCAGGCCTCCGTCGATGGAGAAATCGCCATAATCGAGCAGCAAGCGGCGGGTGATGCCGTTGGCGTAGAGAAGAAACGATATCTCGTAGATCGGCGCGCTTTCCGTCATCTGCGTGCTGGAATCGTAGTAGCTGACCGTGACCGGCCAGGCACGTTCCTTGCCGATCTTGGCGACGACATCCGCATGATCTTCCCCGCGCACGGCAGCGTTTGCGGACGCCTCGTTTCCATCTGTCTTGTCAACGGGCTTGCCGATAACCGTCAGAGTTGGGAACACGGCTCGGCCGCTTTCCGACCCGTCAAACGTATCCGCTTGAAGAATATGCCTTCCCGCCTGTGCAGCAGCGATGATCGCCTTCGTGTGTTCGACAGGGAGAAGCGCGTCGCCTTCGAAGGAAAGCGTTTCCTCGTCCGAGCGCTTCAGATCGACGACGATCCCGGTATCGTCATGGCGCGCATGCCCGAGCGTGTCTTCCGTTTGCACGCCGTTGGCGAAGGTACGCACGGTGAAATCGAAGCCATTGCCACCTTCGTGGGACGACGTCTTCAGGTCCGTAAGCTGAGATCCGCCCTTGGTATCGAAGGCCCTCATCACCAATCGAAATGTCGACGTATACCCCTCACACCGCGATCCGCTAATGTCGTAGACGATGCGACCGTCAACGGCGGCGATGCCGGACCGATCGCTGGCGTCGTGCAATTTCAGGTTATAGACCGCGCGATGCGGTACCAGATCCTCAACATTGGAAAGGGCCTGAGCCTGAGCGGCCGACAAGCCCATGAACGCGGCGGTCGCAATCCCCGCAACGCCCGAAAACAAACGGAAGGATTTGAAGGAACGACGAACGGAGTGCGGCACGGATGAGCCTCTCGACCTGGGGACGTTTACGCGCGCGCCACACCTTGGAATGGGGATGCGCTCCGCGCCGAAACCCGACGGAGACAACGGATGAAACAAGTCGGCGCCATGCGCCTGTCCAAGCTTGATAACATCCCCGCATGAAAAGAAAGGATAACCCCGTTGCCGCCATTCGCAAATTGCGCCAATGCCCCCACCTCATTTTCCTGATCTGCCGGAGCCTCCCATGAGTGCATCGATCGAAACCAGACTTGCCGATCTAGGCATTGTCCTGCCCAGTCCCGCCGCCCCTACCACCAACTATGTGCCCTATGTACTCAGCGGACGCACCTCTATATCTCCGGGCAACTCCCCTCCGACAGCTCCGGCATTGGCTTTAAAGACCGCTGCGGCGAAGATCTCTCGGTGGAAGACGGTCAAAAGGTCGCCCGCCTGTGCGCCATCAACCTTCTTGCCCAGGCCAAGGCCGCGACCGGCGACCTGAACCGCATCGCCCGGCTGGTCAAGCTGACCGGCTTCGTCAACTGCACGCCCGATTTCGGCGACCAGCCGAAGGTCATCAACGGCGCGTCGGAGCTGATAGTCGAGGTTCTGGGCGACAAGGGACGTCATGCCCGTTCCGCCGTCGGCGTCGCCGGGCTTCCCTTCGGCGTTGCGGTCGAGGTCGAGGCGATCTTCGAGCTGTCCTGAGACCATCGCTGAACGGGACACGTGCCCATGTCTGCCCCCGATTGGCTGACCGCCCGACCGATTGCCCACCGCGGATTGCACGACGCATCCGCCGGTCGCATCGAAAACAGCCCAAACGCGGTTGCCGCTGCGCTTGAGCGCGGTTTTGCCATCGAAGTCGACCTGCAGGAAACGGCCGACCAGGGAGCCGTCGTCTTCCATAACGACAATCTCGATCGGCTGACCCGCGAAACGGGTCCGGTCCGGACGCGCACGCTTGCCGAGCTCGTAACCATTCCGAGTTCGCGACGGCAAGGACAGGCTTTGGGATCTGGATGCCCTCGTCGCCGGTCGCGTGCTGCTCATCATCGAGTTGAAGTCGCTCAACGCCCGCAACGGCCAACGTGCCTTCGTCGAAGGTGTCGCCGAAAAGCTCGCCTCCTATGACGGGTCGGTGACGTTGAAAACGTTCGATCCCGAAATTCTGACCAATATTCGCCACGCCATGCCGGACCGCCCACGCGGCATCCTGGCGGAGAACACGCGCAGCGCGGAATGGCGCCGACAATTTGGCGTCATGGAACGCTTCATCCTGCGCAACATGCTGCATTGGCCACGCACCCGGCCCGATTTCATATCCTACGGCGTGCACTCCCTGCCCGCCCCCGCGCCCTGGATCATGCGCCACCTTTTCGGCGTGCCGGTCATGACCTGGACAGTGCGCACGGCCGACGATCGCGCGGCAGCTGCCCGCTATGCAGATCAGATCGTTTTCGAAGGCTTTGATCCGGATCGGATCTAGTCTCCGATCTCGACGGATCCCGCATTCCGATTTCCACGCGGATCATCCAGATCGCGCGTGACCATAGAACTGCCCGAACGACGTACTAGATATTCAAGAGCCTCGTCCCAAGCCATCAAGCGATGACCGACAGTTCGAACCACATCATCCGCGTCCTCTCCACCCTCGCCGATATTCCGGCAACCCGCTGGGACCGACTGGCCAATCCAGGCTGGATCCTGAGTGAGAGAGGACGACTTGAATCGTCACATCAAGCAGAGCGCACCTCTGCCCCAACAGGCGCGACCAAGCCCCTGACAGGCGGCGCAGATCCTCGACCGCCTGAATCAAAACTTCAAGAACCTGAATCAAAACGCGAAGAAACCACCTTCAACCCATTCATTTCAAATGCGTTTTTATACACACTTGAGGAGTCCGGCTGCGCAGCGCCCCGCACGGATTGGTTGGCACAGCACCTGTTGCTGGAAGACGAGGACGGGTCACCGCTGGCCGCAGCCCCCTGCTATGTGAAGACGCATTCGCAAGGCGAGTACGTCTTCGATTATGGCTGGGCGGATGCATTTGAACGGACCGGCGGGCGCTACTATCCCAAGCTGCAGATCTCGGTGCCGTTCACGCCCGCAACCGGTCGCAGGCTGCTCGTGGGTCCCGACATCGACCGCGACACCGGCCGTGCCGTTCTGGCCGCCGGTCTCCATCAACTGTGCGACCAACTCGGCCCCTCTTCCGTCCACCTCACCTTCCTGCCGAAGGACGAAGCCGAGTTTCTCGACCGCGACGATTTTCTCATTCGCACCGATCGCCAGTTCCATTGGACCAATCGCGGTTACGAGACATTCGACGACTTCCTCTCCACGCTGGCCTCGCGCAAGCGCAAGGCCGTGCGTCGCGAACGTCGCGAAGCGCTGCAGAACGACATCACGATCGAATGGCTCACCGGCAAGGACATCACCGAGGACCATTGGGACGCCTTCTACGAATTTTACATGGACACCGGCTCGGGCAAGTGGGGACGGCCTTACCTCAACCGCACCTTCTTTTCGATGCTGGGGGAGCGCATCCTGCTGGTGATGGCCCGACGGGATGGTCACTACATTGCCGGAGCGCTCAACATGATCGGCTCCGATACCCTCTATGACCGTTACTGGGGCTGCACGGAGGATCACCCCTTCCTGCATTTCGAGCTATGCTACCACCAGGCCATCGACTACGCGATCAGCCACCGCCTCAGGCGCGTGAAAGCGGGAGCTCAGGGAGCACAACAAGCTCGCCCGCGGAATACATGCCCGAGACGACCTGGTCGGCCCACTGGATCGCCCATCCCGGCCTGCACCGTGCGGTTGAGGATTACCTAGAGGATGAACGCCGCGCGGTGGCGGAAGAACAGGAGGTCCTGAGCCACCACGCCCCCTACAGACGGGGTGAAGGGACTGAGTGAGAGCCCTGAAACGACTCCCGTTTCGGCGCGAGTTGAATCGTTTTCTCAATGCCGGGCGCCGCGGCGCGACTGCGTCGTGCACCTTCGTCTCGTTTTGTCCGAAGCGAATTTGAGCTATAGGAAACGCGATCCTAACAACAACCGGTGGAAGCTGAGTCCATGACCACGCCCGACTATGCCGACCAGAACGTCTTCGCGAAAATCCTGCGCGATGAATTACCCTGCCACAAGATCTATGAAGACGACAACACCCTGGCCTTCATGGACGTGATGCCTCGCGGCGACGATCATGTGCTGGTGGGTCCCCAAGGCCGCTTCGCGCAACCAACATTTTCGACATCGCCCCCGCCGACCTAACGACGCTGATGGCGACAGTCCAGAAGGTCACCCGCGCCAGCATCGCCGCCTTTGAGGCCGACGGCTGCACCATCCAGCAGTTTTCAGAAGAAGCAGGCGGACAGGCGGTCTTTCACACCCACGTCCACGTCATTCCGCGCTTCACCGGCGTGAGCCTGCGCCCCCATACCGGCGAGATGGGCGATCAGGACGTGCTGGCCGCTCAGGCCGAAAATATCCACCAGGCGCTGTCCTGACCATCTTCAAAGAGCGCTTCACACGATGACCGGCACGAACGCCGCGCGAAACCTGTCTCCGCAGCGTTCCGTGCGTTCATAACTCCAGCACCATCCAGCCGCCGATCGGGATCGCCCCAGCGCTCAATATCCCGAATATGAGGCGCTGACGGGTGCTCAGAAATACCGCGAACCCGGCCACAGCCGCGACAACGCGCAGCCAGATCGGCGCCTCCGCCAGCGAACCGGCCGGAAACAGGATCAGCCTCGCGATGACGCCCGCCACCAGCGCGGTCGCCACCGCCTTGACCCAGGCGAGTATCTCGCTGTCCTCGCGCAGACGACCCGCGACCACCACGCCAATCCAGCGCCATATGTCAGTCGCAAGCCAACCTGCGACGATGATCATCACATAGAGGGCCACCACCAGGCATCTGTCATCGCATTCATGGCCGCACCGCGTTGGCGATGCGCGTCCCGGCATAAGCCAACGTGCCGCCGAGAAGTCCGGTTCCACAGAAGATCGAGCCCCAGCACATAGACATAGAAGAGCGGTCCCAGAACGAGCCCGGCGGTCATAGCCGGCTTTTCCTCGCTCTGCCGCGACGCCTCCCACAAGTAACAGAGAAAGTAGACCGGGATCAGCAGGAACAATGCCGCCGTCAGAGGCTCAGGCATGGCACCCACAAGCTCATAGGCAATGCCGGTCATGCAGAAAAGACGAACCCGGAAATCGTCGCCCCGAACCCCAGGAAGAAAGGCAACCTCCCCTCTCTCGGCAGGTTCGGCAGGTGGATCATCGCGTAGACCCAGGCCGTCACCGCGACGAAATGAGAGGTCAGACAATTTCCAGCGCGGCATTCGACGCCCTTCGACCCGCAGGACGGGCATCAACGCCACGGACATGGGCATCAAGCGCACCGATGCGAGCGCCACGGCGATCTCGGTGGGAATGAGCTCCATGCCGGAGGTGATAGCTCCCGTCATCACCACGATGGAAGGCAGCGCCCACACGAGCCCGGTCAGCGCCAGCGTTTCGCCGAGCGACAGCCCGCTCCCACGCGCAAGCCCGGCATATCCGATAAAGGCCGCGGTCTCAGAATGACGGCAGGAAGTGAAACCACGGCACGAGCACCGCGAAAGAACCGGACGCAACCGGAAGGACAAGGCTCCGGCCGTGACATCTCATCGACTTCAGACAAGGGACAGATCCATTTGGAGATTTAAAAATTAGAGATGACACACTAACAAGCCGGAACCGCTAGGTCAGGTCATAAGATGCATGTGCTGACGGATAGCCTACGCATTTTTGTCATAGCTAAAATGGAAAAATCGGCTCTGGAAAAGGATTTCCTCCCCCAAAACAAAAAGGGCCGCCCCACGGGACCGACCCTTTCTCTGTTTCGTATGGCGCAGGCTCAATCGGCTAGCGGCACCTTCGGCACCAGCGAACGCTTTGCGTCCTCACCGCCGCCGTCGCCCTTGGGCGCTGATTTCGCCTTGGAAGTGCTCTTGCGCTTTTTCGCGGCCGTCGGCTTTTTCGGCCGAACCAGCGTGTCCTCGATGGCCTCAAGCTTCAGACCCGGCTTGCCGTCCTTCGGCGTTTCCACCGAGACCTTGACGGTGCCGCCCTTCTGCAGCTTGCCGAACAACACCTCATCCGCAAGCGGCTGCTTGATGTTGTCCTGAATGACCCGCGACAACGGGCGCGCGCCCATCTGCGGATCGTAGCCCTTGTCGGCCAGCCATTTGACCGCCTCGTCCGTCAGCTCGAACGTCACGCCACGGTCGGCGAGCTGGGCTTCGAGCTGCATGACGAACTTGTTGACGATCTGGTAGACCACATCCATCGGCAGGTTGCCGAAGGCGATGATCGCATCGAGACGGTTGCGGAATTCCGGCGTGAACAGCCGGTTGATCGCCTCCGTATCGTCGCCCTCGCGCTTGGTACGCCCGAACCCGATTGCCTCCTTGGCCATGTCGGCCGCGCCCGCATTCGTGGTCATGATCAGGATCACATTGCGGAAACCGACGGTCTTGCCGTTGTGATCGGTCAGCTTGCCGTGATCCATCACCTGCAACAGGATGTTGAACAGGTCCGGATGGGCCTTCTCGATCTCATCGAGCAGCAGCACGCAGTGCGGATGCTGGTCGACGCCATCGGTCAACATACCGCCCTGATCAAAGCCGACATACCCCGGAGGCGCACCGATCAACCGCGAGACGGTGTGGCGTTCCATGTACTCCGACATATCGAACCGGATCAGCTCCACGCCAAGCGACGAGGCGAGCTGACGGGCAACTTCCGTCTTGCCCACACCGGTCGGACCGGAGAAGAGATACGACCCGATCGGCTTTTCCGGCTCGCGCAAGCCCGCACGCGCCAGCTTGATGGCCGACGACAGCGCATCGATCGCAGCATCCTGGCCGTAGACCACGCGCTTCAGCGAGGCCGACAGTCCCAACAGCATCTCCGCATCGTCGCGCGACACGGACTTCGGCGGGATCCGCGCCATGGTGGCGATGGTGGATTCGATCTCCTTCACACCAATTGTCTTGCGACGGCGGCTCTCCGGAAGCAGCCTCTGCGAGGCGCCGGTTTCGTCGATCACGTCGATCGCCTTGTCCGGCAGCTTGCGGTCGGAGATGTAGCGCGCCGACAGTTCCACCGCCGACTTGATCGCATCGTTGGTGTAGCGAACCTTGTGATAAGTCTCGAAATAGGGCTTCAGCCCCTTGAGGATGGCGATCGCATCGGTGAGCGACGGTTCGTTCACGTCGATCTTCTGGAAGCGGCGGACGAGTGCCCGATCCTTCTCAAAGAACTGGCGATATTCCTTGTAGGTGGTCGAGCCGATGCAGTGGATCGCGCCCGACGCCAGGGCCGGCTTGAGCAGGTTGGAGGCATCCATCGCCCCACCCGACGTCGCCCCGGCGCCGATCACCGTATGGATCTCGTCGATAAACATGATCGCGCCCGGATAATCTTCGATCTCCTTGACGACCTGCTTCAGACGTTCCTCGAAATCGCCGCGATAACGGGTTCCCGCCAGAAGCGCGCCCATGTCGAGCGAGAAGATGGTTGAATCACGCAGGACCTCCGGCACGTCCGCACTCACGATGCGCCGGGCGAGACCTTCCGCGATGGCAGTCTTGCCCACACCGGGATCACCGACGAACAGCGGATTGTTCTTCTGGCGGCGACACAGCACCTGAATGGTGCGCTGGATTTCCTTGTCGCGACCGATCAACGGATCGATCTTGCCCTCACGGGCCTTCTCGTTGAGGTTGACGCAATACGCCTCCAGCGCATCCGTCTTCTTCTTAGTCGGCTCCTGATCCTCCACGGTCGCAGCATCCTCGTCGACCCCACGCACCGTGCGCTGTTCGGAGGAACCCGAACGCTTGGCGATGCCGTGCGAGATGTAGTTCACCGCGTCGTAGCGCGTCATGTCCTGCTCCTGCAGGAAATAGGCGGCATGGCTCTCGCGCTCGGCGAAGATCGCCACGAGCACGTTGGCTCCCGTCACCTCTTCGCGCCCCGACGACTGCACGTGAATGACCGCGCGCTGTATGACGCGCTGGAATCCGGCTGTTGGTTTGGAGTCGTCGTCCGTGTCGTGGACGAGGTTGTCGAGTTCGGTGTCGATATATTCGATCAGGTTGCGCCGCAGGAGATCGAGATCGACATTGCACGCCCGCATGACTGCGGCCGCGTCCTGATCGTCGATCAGCGCCAACAGAAGGTGTTCCAGCGTCGCGTATTCCTGGTTGCGTTCATTTGCATGGGCGAGAGCCTGATGCAGGGCTTTTTCCAGGCTGCGGGAGAATGACGGCACGTGGGTCCCCTTATTTCTTCTCCATGACGCACTGCAGCGGATGCTGATGTTTGCGCGCAAAATCCATGACTTGAGTCACTTTGGTCTCTGCGACCTCGTAGGTGAAGACACCGCACTCCCCGACACCGTGATGGTGCACGTGAAGCATGATACGGGTGGCGTCCTCCTGGTTTTTCTGAAAGAAGCGCTCCAGCACATGAACGACGAACCCTATCGGCGTGTAATCGTCGTTCAGGAGCAGCACGCGATACATGTTCGGCCGTTTCGTTTTCGACCGCGCCTTCGTAACTATGACGGTTCCCGTATCACCGTCATTTTCGTGACTATTGTCTCTACTCATCCCCGTCCGGTCTGTCTTGCCGCCGACCCCGATCAGTCCTACCGTTGATCCCAACCTCGGGGGCCCCGAAGCAACCCCGTGACCATTCTCGATCCTCGAGAGCGGCGCCCGGGAAACCGATCCTGAACTCCGCTTCGCCTCCCATCGGCACCGGATGTGCCATTGCATCGTCCGGTCCTGGGAATCTCGTTCGCCGATCGCCTCCGACAAGGCCCCTTCGAGCCTTCTTTCGGGACGTTCCTAGTCGCCGTATCCGGCATGGCCTTCCCGACAGACCATGTAGGTCACTTTATGCGAATTGTAAGCCGCTTGCCGATTGGCGCAATGGGGCTTGTCCGCATTCGCAGCGTCAAAGCCATTAAAATTCGCGCATTCAACCGTCTGGCCCCGCGAAAAATTGCGATGGAGGATCCCGGGTTGAACAACGTCGATCCGATATGAAATAGAGAGCACAAAAACAAAGAGGCCCGGCGTGCCGGACCTCGAACATTCCAAAACCATCGCTGTGTCAGTGACGAATGCCTACTTGGAAGCGGCCTTGCCGATCATTCCCTCGAAAGGCTTGTAGGCTTCCTTGCCGAGATCGAGATACATCTCGGAGAGCTTGTTGAACTCGCCGACCATGTTCTCGTAGGCGCTCTTCATATAATCCGACTGCACTTCGAAGGCTTTGTCCGGCGATTTCGCGGCGACCATCTTCTCAAACGCAGCGGTCCAGTCCTCTACGGACTTCTTGGAGAAATCGGCATACTCGGTCGCAATCGCCTGAAGACCCTTGGAAAAAGCGCCAAAGCTCTTGGACGCCATATCCATGCTGTCCTTGTTGGCCTTCTGCAATTCATCAAACCCGTTAATCATCTGGTTGAACCCCACCTTCGCTTTGCACGCAGATAGACACCCCCGGATAACGACCGGACACTGAAACAATAGCTCAGAAATAATGCACTGCACAAAAAATGTCAAGGTTTTAATATTGCATTGCAATAGTTTAATCGCTCGTCCCGAAGCGAGACGGATAAGCACAAGCTGTCTCCCCAACTTTACAGATTCGTAACCGCGTTTATTCATCCTGTCCTGACATCGCGGTGACGGTCGAACGGACCGACTGGATCGGTCTTCGCCAAGTAGCTGAAGGCACTAGGAAACAAAGCGGGCATTGCATTTCGCACGGCACGGGTAAACAGGAACCATGGCGTCACGTACCCGAAAGCGTCAATGTGTTCAGGCTGGGAAGCAAGCAAACCCGGTCGGTAATGGGGTTGTCTTGATCATGCATTCGCGTAACCGCCGCTCCGCTGCGCTGTCGACGCCGATCAAGGTCTGGGTGATGCTATGCATCGCCACCGCCGCCACGTTTGCCGTGGCTCCTCCGGCTTCGGCCAATAGTAAATACGCAGGCATCGTGGTGGACGCAAAGACCGGCAAGATCCTCTATGCCAACCACGCTAACTCGCACCGCTACCCTGCCTCGCTAACCAAGATCATGACGCTCTATATCCTGTTCGAGGAGCTGGAAGCGGGCCGCATGTCGCTCAGCACGCAGCTGAAGGCGTCCCGGCACTCGGCCGGAATGCCGCCTTCCAAGGTCGGCCTGCGTCCCGGACAGACGATCCGCGTACGCGATGCGATCGGCGCGCTGGTTACCAAGTCCGCCAACGATGTCGCCTCCACGGTCAGCGAAAACATTGCCGGGTCCGAACCCGCATTCGCAAGGCGCATGACCCGTACGGCCCATCAGCTCGGCATGCGCAACACCCAGTTCCGCAATGCGTCCGGCCTGCCGAACAGCCACCAATACACGACCGCCGCTGACACGGCCCGCCTCGGGCGCGCCATCCAGGAGCGGTTCCCCAAGTATTACAAACACTTCTCCACGCGGGTCTTCACCTACAAGGGCCGCCGCTATGGCAACCACAACCACCTGCTCGGCCACGTGGAGGGTGTCGACGGCATCAAGACCGGTTACATCCGCGCTTCGGGCTTCAATCTGGTGACCTCCGTTCGCAAGGACGGCCGCCACATCGTTGCCGTCGTGTTCGGCGGACGCACCGGCCGCTCCCGCGACGCCCAGATGTGCAAGCTGATCGCAACCTATCTGCCCAAGGCCAGCCGTGCCACCAAACGGGATTTCATCATCGTCGCTCGTCGTGCACCATTGCCCTCCGCCAAGCCTGACGACACTTCGTCCGCACCGGACGAGCCGATTGTCGTCGCCGACATTCCCTTGCCGCCGGTCGCAGTGACCGAGCCCGATACGCCTGAAAATGCCGATGATCTCGTTCCCCCGGTTCTGGCCGAGGGCGACGCGGATTCCGAATCCACGATCGAGACCGCCAGCATCGTGCCGGCGCCCAAGGCCATCAACGTCGCCATCGCACGGGCCCATGCTCTGGCTGAAACGGCGGAGCTGAAAGACCTCTCCGCCGCAAAGGCACAGCCCAAGGCCAAGACGATCACGGTTGCCTCCACGCCGACTGATCCAACCCCCGTCCGCCCCGCCGGCTGGCACGTACAGATCGCCGCCACCCCGTCGGAAGCCGGCGCGCTCGAAATGCTCAAGAAGGCGGAAGACAAGGCGGGCAAGGTCCTCAAGGGCCGCACGCCCTTCACCCAGACCATTCAGAGCAATGGCCAGACGCTCTATCGCGCCCGCTTCGCGGGCTTTCCCAACCAGGATGCAGCCGTTGCAACATGCCGGTCTCTCAAGCGCGTAAAGGTCGGTTGCTACGCCACACAGTGAATTCGAATTGTTGTCGCCTGCGGCCGGAGCGGCGTTCATCGCACCGGTCGTTTCTTGGAAAGCCTTTGCTTTCCGACCTCCAGCTAGTTTTGCGTATGGAAGGATCCATGATTTCTGAGAAGTCTGTCCTTGGCCTCGTTGATCTTGGCCGCAAGGAAAGTCGAGCCCCCCTGGTCGGGGTGCAATCTAAGCAGAAGACGTCAGTGGGCCGCTCGGATTTCCGCCTCCCCGGCGCCGGGCGAAAGCCCAAGCACCTGATAGGCCTCCTCCTCGCTCATGGCGCCAGAGCTCGTCGGGCCGTTCTGCCACGGTGCGCTATCCGCCTCGAAGTCTACACGCCATCCGGGATGCCTGCGGTCGAGATAAGCTTCGAGTAAGGAACGGCTTTCGCCGTCCCCTGCCGTTTCGCGCCACAACTCGACCATCTCGTCGCGTGACAGCGCCTCGAGGCTTCGCCCGTCAAAGGCGCCCGCGATCACGCTCCCCTGCAGATCACCCGAATCTTGATCGAGCACCATTTCCAGCATCGCTGAACGCACCGTGGAGCGCTTGCCCGGCGAAGGCCGGGAGCGCGTACGCCCGAAACCGGGCGCGCTGCCCCATCCCAGGACAGACAAAGCCAGCGCGCCGACGGGAATGGCAACAGCCAATCGTCAGGTAATGAGAAAGGCCGCGGCAATCCCCAGCAGCACGATCCCGCCCACCATCTTGATCCAGAAAGCGAGCTGCGCCGGATCGGCCGAAATGAATGAATTGGCGAATAACAGCAGCTACACTACAGCAGGATGACAACGCCGATCACAAAAAATGCCATGCCCGCTAGCTCCGCATCTGTTCGATAAGCAGCTGGGCTCCGGCATTGCCCCGACTGTTCAGATCCTCCAAAGCGGCACGACCGCCCGCCGCATACGTCGCGACCGCGGCGAGCAAGTCCCGCAACTCCTTCGCCGAAGCCAACGAAAAGCGGCAGAACGCCCCGCCCGTCAGCCGCGCGATTTCCAGGATCCGACCCTTCCTGAAAGACGAAAGCTGGCACGCCGAGCAATCCCAGCTCCTCGGCGAGCGCGCACAGATCGTCGGCTTTCTCCTCCATGCAGTCGCCCACATAGACCAGCGCCTGAACCTTGCGCGTCTTCGTCTCGTTGATTGCGTGGCGCAGCACCTTCCGGATCTGGGTATGTCCGCCCCGGCAGTCGATCCGGCTCATCAACGATCCGAGTTTCGTCGCATCTCCCGCCCATTTGCTTGCCCGGCATTCGCCAAGCCCGCAAAATAGACGAGCCACACATCCAGTCCGCCGATGGAGGGGGTCACGTCAAACATGTCGCCCTGAATGGCGCAGGCACTGTCCCAGGTCGGTTGACGGCTCATCGTGGCATCGAGCGCAAAGACAAGACGCCCCCGCCCTGTCGTCTGAGGCGGATCTCGCGCGTGCGTCTGTTCCAAGAAGGCGTCGATCTTGGAATAAGAAAATCGAGGCTTTTCCTGAGGCAGCGGCCCGGCCTCTCGTCGTGCCGGGATCTTCTTCTCGCCCATCCTCTCCTCCACGTGACTGTTTTCTCCGACATAATTTGGAGCCTCGCTTGCCCGCTCGCAAGCGATCGCCCCCGCATCGCGTTCAGGAAATGCGGTGCGCCCGCCCCGATCAACACGGGTGCAATTGCCGGTACGCTCTGCTAAACCCCTCCGCAACAGAGCTTTTCCCATAACAACGATCCGGAGACAGCACCGTGACGGCCCCCGGCGACCCCACGTCTCATTCGCACCACCAAAGAGCTTCAGGCCTGGTCCGACGACTGCCGCAAACAGAGCCACAGCATAGCCATGGTTCCAACCATGGGCACGCTCCACGCCGGTCATCTTTCGCTGGTCGAGGCCGCTGCAGCCAAGGCCGACGCAGTGGTCGTCTCCACTTTCGTCAATCCGACTCAGTTCGGTCCGAGCGAGGATTTCGACGCTTACCCGCGAACGGAAGCCGAGGATGTGAAGAAGCTCACCGGGCGCGGCGTGGACGTAGTCTTCGCTCCCAACGCCGCGGAGATGTATCCGCAAGGGTTCGCGACCTCGGTGACCGTCGGCGGCCCGGCCGCCGGACTGGAAACCGATTTCCGCCCTCACTTTTTCGCCGGTGTCGCCACCGTGGTGACGAAGCTGCTGCTCGCCGCCCGCCCTCATTTCGCGTTCTTCGGTGAGAAGGACTATCAGCAGCTTCTCGTGGTCAAACGCCTGACCGCGGATCTCAATATCGGCACCGAGATCATCGGCCGCCCGACGGTGCGCGAAGCCGACGATCTCGGCCTATCCTCACGCAACGCCTATCTGGACGGCGCCGCCCGGCGCAGTGCAAGCCGCCTGCCGGCGATCCTGAGGTATGTGGTCGTGGCTCTGGAAGCGGGCGCTCCGGTCGAGACGGCCCTTGCCGACGGCCATACGGCACTGGAGCGTGAAGGGTTCGAAGTCGACTATCTCGCCTTGTGCGATGCCGCGACACTGGCAGCACCGAAGTTCGGCGCTGCCCGCCGCCTGCTCGTCGCCGCACGCATCGGCTCAACGCGACTCATCGACAACATGGCGGTTGCCGCCGAGGCGTAGGTGCGGGAGCGCGGATCGCACTCTCCTTCCCTTCACAGCAAACCGAGTTCGGCCAGCTCACGCCGCATGTCCGCAGGCATGTCGGGCGCGTCCGCGACCACATGGGCATCCCTCGGAGCATCTTCCGGCTTGAGATACCGCCAGCCCTGAAAGGGCCGTCGCGGCTGGGTTTCGGTGCGGATCAGGCGCGGATCCATAACGAGTTCGCAGCGCTTGATCCCCGCGCCGTCGGTGAACGGCCGGATATCGATCAGCCGTGAGCGCACCTGTATCTGTCCCTTGATCACCCAGTAGAGCGAGCCCCCGTCGAGGATCTCGTCGCGCTTGGTCGGCACCATGCGGGTCACGTGCGTCCGCTCGAATTCGCGGCCCGCAACCCGGGCCTCGTCGCGCGTGAAATCGATCCAGGCCTGGAGGTCCTCAACGGACTCAATGCCGACACAGAGCTTGACGAGATGAAGGACCATGGGAGGTAATTTATCAGGAGCGAGGCCCAGCGCAAAGCCGAAGCCTCCTTTTGCACAGGGCCGAGATCAACCCGTTGCCTCCAGCTCCATCTCTTCCAAGACCACGATCACGGCCCCTTCCTCGACCTGGTCGCCCTCTCCGGCTGCGACACGCTCCACCCGGCCGTCGCGAGGGGCATTCACCGCATGCTCCATCTTCATCGCCTCCACGATGAAGAGTCGGTCGCCGCGAGAAACCTCGCTGCCTTCCTCCACAAAGACGGCAATCACCTTGCCGTGCATCGGCGCCTTGACGGCGGCATGACCGCTATCGTCCTTCGCCTCACGCAAGAGACTGTCGGCAAGCGCAACCTTTACCGCACGACCGCCTTCGAGCGCCACGACGCCATCGGCGATGCGAACAACCTCTGCGTTTTCCACGGTCGGCACGACCGGCTTGCCATTGCGCCAGTCCATCCGCATTTCGCGTTCCACGCCATCGACGACGACCCGCACGCCCACTTCGCGATCCCCGGAAAGTTGGAAGGCATCGCAGATCGACCATGGGTCAGACCAGCCGCTGGAGACTTCCGGCTCTTTTACCAAACCGTTCAGGATGGAAACGGCTGCCGCGATTGCAGCATCGGACACCTCGCCGCCGGTCAACGTCTCGATTTCGCGATCGATCAACCCGGTATCGAACCCGCCAGCCCGCACGGCCGGATGATCGACCAGCTTGCGCAGGAAAGCGAGATTGCAGCGCGGGCCCACAACCGCCGTTTGCGCGAGAGCTGCGGAAAGCCGCTCCATGGCCGCGTCTCGCGTCGCCCCGTGCACGATCACCTTGGCGATCATCGGGTCGTAGAAGGACGAGACCGCAGCCCCCTCCTCCACACCGGTATCGATGCGGATGCCTTCGCCTTGTGGGAAACGCAGAAGATCGAGCGTACCGGTGGACGGCAGAAAGCCGTTATCCGGATCCTCGGCATAGAGGCGCACTTCAACGGCATGACCATTCAAGGTCAGGTCCTGCTGCGCGCGCGGCAAGGTCTCGCCGGAGGCCGCCCGAAGCTGCCATTCGACGAGATCGGTTCCCGTCACCAGTTCGGTGACCGGATGCTCGACCTGAAGGCGCGTGTTCATTTCCATGAACCAGAAACCGTCCGCCTTCAGTCCGCCCGAGCCGTCCGCAATGAACTCCACCGTACCGACGCCGACATAGCCCACGGCAAGCGCGGCCGCGACGGCCGCATCGCCCATCGCTTTTCGCACCTCAGTGGTCATGCCCGGTGCGGGAGCTTCCTCGATCACCTTCTGGTGGCGTCGCTGCGCAGAGCAGTCGCGCTCGAAAAGATGCACCGCATTACCATGCCCGTCGGCGAAGACCTGGATCTCGACATGGCGCGGATTGGTGACGAACTTCTCGATCAGAACGCGGGGATCGCCGAAGGCGTTCTGAGCCTCGCGTTTGGCGTATTCCAGCGCGTCATCGAATTCGACCGCCTTGTCCACCCGGCGCATCCCCTTGCCGCCGCCGCCTGCCACAGCCTTGATCAGAACCGGATAACCGATCTCGTAGGCCTTCTGCTTGAGAAAGGCCGGATCCTGCAGATCTCCGTGATAGCCGGGCACAACGGGAACCCCGGCCTTTTCCATCAGCGCTTTCGCGCCGTCCTTGAGCCCCATCGCACGAATGGCGGAGGCCGGCGGGCCGACGAAAATTACGCCTGCCTTCTCGCATGCCTCGGCGAAGGCGGCATTTTCGGACAAGAATCCGTAGCCGGGGTGAATGGCCTCCGCCCCGATCTGTCTCGCCGCGGCAAGGATCTTCGCACTGTCGAGATACGATTCGGAGGCCGGGGCAGGTCCGATGGCGACCGCTTCATCCGCCAGCCGCACATGCAGCGCGTCGCGATCCGCCTCCGAATAGACGGCAATCGTGCGCACTCCCAGCGCGCGGGCGGTCTTGATGATCCGGCAGACGATTTCGCCACGGTTGGCGATCAAAAGCGATGAAAACATGTGTCCCCTGAACGTTCCCTCTGGCCTGTCACGCAAGCTCCCTTTGGGGGCGAGGAAAGCCCAGTCGGGCAAGAACTGCAAGTACCGCTTTACGTTATGTCAGATTGAGTGACAGCGGCAGCAAACGCCAGCACGCGCAAAGCGTGTGTTGCGACGGTTCCACGCCACAACACACCAAATGAGGTTGGTCGAAAACGAGCCGATCAACGTCCCACTCAGCCGGCGAGCTTTACCGGCACCTTGAGATAGGAAACGCCGTTCGCTTCGGCTGGCGGCGGCTTACCGGCGCGCATGTTCACCTGAATGGAAGGCATCAACAGGTTGGGCGCGGCCGGGGTCGCATCGCGCGCTTCGCACATGGCGACATAGTCGTCCTCGCTCTTGCCCCGCCCACGTGGATGTTGCTCTCCCGCTCTTCCGCCACCGTCGTCTCCCAGGCATAGGAGTCGCGGCCCGGTGCCTTGTAGTCGTGGCACATGTAGAGCTTGGTATCTTCAGGCAGGCTCAGCAATCGGTGAATGGAACGATAGAGCCGGCGCGCATCGCCGCCGGGGAAATCCGCCCGCGCCGTCCCGTAGTCCGGCATGAAGAGCGTATCGCCGACAAACACCGCACCGTCGATCTTGTAGGAGATGCAGGCGGGCGTGTGACCGGGCGTGGCGATCACCTCCCCCCTTCAGCGAACCGATCTCGAAAATCTCACCGTCGGAGAACAGATGATCGAACTCCGAGCCGTCGCCGGAGACGTCGTCCGCATTGAAGACCGGACGGAAGATCTTCTGCACCTCGCGAATGCTCTCGCCGATGGCGACTTTGGCGCCGATCTTGAGCTTGGTATAGGGCGCGCCGGACAGGTGATCCGCATGGACATGCGTCTCCAGAACCGAGACAATCTCCAGCCCCCTGTCGGCAGCCGTTTTCAGGATCGCATCGGCCGATCGGGTGGATGCCTTGCCGGACTTGTGGTCGTAGTCGAGGACCGGATCGACCACCGCCGCCTTGTGCGTTGCAGGGTCGACGACGAGATAGCTGACCGTGTTCGTCGGCTCGTCGAAAAAGGCCTGTATCTCCGGGGCGCTCATGGTTCACTCCTTGGCCGTTTCTGGATTGTCGGTTTCCTGCGCCCCCTTCCTATTCTCTGATCGGCAAGGGACCGCATATACACGTTCTTGACAAATATATTCATACATTCTAATGTTAGAAATATATAATATACAATCTCGTCGAGGATGGGAGCGATGCGTCCCTTGAGCGATACGGATGATCTCTCTGCGCGCGCCGGTGATGCGGCACGCCTGCTGAAGCTTATTGCCAGCGAAAGCCGGCTGCAAATCCTTTGCGAACTGGCCCATCACGAAGCTTCGGTCACCGCCCTGACCAAGGCGATCGGCCTGGGCCAGTCGGCGCTCTCGCAGCATCTGGCAAAGATGCGGGCGGAGGGCCTGGTCACGTTCCGCCGCGATGGGCAGACGCTTTACTACCGTATCGACAACCCGGCCGCCGAACGAATTCTGGTGCTGCTCAAGGATGTCTTCTGCGAGGTTTGAGCCCCGCCGTTCTCCCTTTTCACGACACCGACCCGACAACGGACACACATCACGACAGGTTCCGCGATCAGTCCCTTCCCGGACGACGGATCGCGATCACAATGAGGACCCGACCATGAACCTGAAATCGATAGATGCCCGCAAGGCGCAATCGCTGGTGGAAGCCGGCGCGGTTCTGATCGACGTGCGAGAAGCCTGCGAATTCGACCGCGAACGCATTCCCGGTTCCCTCCCCCATCCCATGTCGGAGATGCGGGACGGAAAGCCGGTTACCAGCAACAGCAGCAAGTTCATCTTCCTCTGTGCCACCGGTGCGCGCACCAATGCCAACAGCCCCGCGCTGGCCGGTTGCACCGATTGCGACGCCTATGTGCTGGAAGGCGGCCTCAGCGCCTGGAAGCCTGCAGGTCTGCCGATCGAACGGCAGGAGCGCAAGCCGATCTCCATCCTGCGCCAGGCCCTGATGGTAGCGGGCGTTCTTGCCATCGCAGACTTTGTGCTCGGCACCTACGTGGCGCCCGCCTGGCATCTTCTCTCCCTGCTTGTAGGGTGCGGCCTGCTCTTTTCCGGCTCCACCAACTTCTGCCCGATGGCCTTCTTCGTCTCGCTGCTGCCGTGGAACCGTAACCGTCCGCAACTTCCCGGAACAACCGGCATCGGCCAGTTCGGATGATAGCAGCCCTGGCCAGCGGCGCTCTTGTCGGAGGGTCGCTAGGATTGATCGGCGGCGGCGGCTCGGTTCTGGCCGTGCCGCTGCTCGTCTATGTCGTCGGGGTTCCCGCGCCCCACATTGCGATCGGAACGAGCGCGCTGGCCGTCGCTGTCAATGCCGCGGTCGGGCTGGCCGGTCATGCGCATGCGCGGACGGTGAAACGGCCGTGCACGCTGGTTTTCGCCACCAGCGGTCTTGTCGGCGCGGCTCTCGGCTCACCCCTCGGCAAGGCGATCGACGGCGAGAAGCTCCTCGCCCTGTTCGGCCTGATCATGATCGTGGTGGGAATTTCGATGCTGCGTCGGCCTGCTTCCCATGACAAATCCCGACGTTCATCTCGACCGAAGCAACGCCAAACGCCTGCTACCGCGTCTGATCCTCACTGCTTTTGGCGTCGGCGCTCTTTCCGGATTTTTCGGGATCGGCGGCGGCCTCCTGATCGTGCCGGGTCTGATTGCGGCGACCGCCATGCCCATTTTGAACGCGGTCGGCTCCTCGCTCGTGGCCGTGACCACTTTCGGCCTGACGACAACCTCCAACTACGCGCTGGCGGGTCTTGTCGACTGGTCGCTCGCCCTGCAATTCATCGCAGGCGGCGTCATCGGCACCAGCGCGGCAGGGCGTTTGGGAAAACGCAAGCACTCATTGACCCGGATCTTTTCCGCCGTGGTGATTTGCGCCGGTGTCTACGTGGTCGCCAAGGGCACGACCACATTCATCTGAGCAAAATCCGAAAACGCCATTCCCCTCACTCGCTCCTTATCCGGCGAGTGAGGATACGGGCTTGTTCGCCGACGGAGCACGCTGAGACAGCTTGTCGACGATCACCTTGAAGATCTCCACCGGCCGGAACGGGAATTCGATCTGGCCGTCGATCCCGAGTTCGTGCAGGGCTTCCTTGGCATTCTTGTTGAAGCCGGAAGGCACCAACACGACGATCTTCGACACCTTGTTCTTATGCGCCGAATTCTCCAAATATTGCAGCAGGTAATGCACCTTCTTGGAATAAACTAGGGAGCTCACGTCAAAGCTCTGCTCCACGAAGGTATTGGCATGCAGCGTATCCTCCGGGATCACCGTGACCATGCAGCCGACTTCGCTGAGCGCTGACGTGATCGGCACGATCGTCTTTGTATTGGCCGTGACGACGCACACCTGGATCGGCGGCTTTTCCTTCTGCGTTTCCTTGTAGACCTTGTAGAGCTTAGCCAATTGCTGACGGGAGTGCTCCGCCATCCGCTTGACGCCCGCAAGCCGCGTTTCGCTCGTCGCCAGCAGCATGTCGTAGTCGACAGGCTTGGCCAGATAATCGTCGGCGCCGAGCTTCTTGCCATCGATCACATCCTCGCGCGAGGAACACGCGGTGAGGAAAATAAACAGCACCTGACCCAATGTAGGCATCGTCTCGCGGATCGTCTTCAGCAATGTCGGACCGTCCACTTCCGGCATCATGACGTCACACAGAATGAGATCAGGCTTCATGGTCTGGAGAATATCCAGCGCCTCGCGGCCGTTGCACGCAGGCATCACGCCATAGTCGGAATCCTCCAGTTCCCCGACCAGATCGCCGAGCACCAGCTCTTCGTCTTCGACGCACAGGATGTTGATTTCTCCACTCATCACCGATCCCCTTCGCTTCGAATAACCACTCACGTCCTCCTCGAACCGGGCGAAACCCTTCCGCCCGGCGATATTTGCGGGCTACGCCGCTTCCACCTTGCCGGTCTCGGCTTTGGTCTTGTCTGCGTCTTGCGACAAGGCATCCGTTTCCGCCGCCTTCGTATCCGGTGCCATGATCGGCAACCGCAAGGTGATCGTGCTCCCCTTGCCCAATTCACTCGAAATCGCCACGCGCCCCTTGTGACGCGAAATGATCATCTCGGTCAGATTGAGCCCGATGCCGGTTCCCGGAATGCCGCTCGAGGTGGAGGCCCGGTAAAACCGGCCGAACACCTTCTTGATCTCGCTCTTGGGAATACCGACGCCGAAATCGGAGACCGTGATCGACACGAACTTGTCGTCCCGGAAGACGTCGACCAGCACCTTGCCCGGCCCCTCGTCCTTATCCTTTACCGGCGAGTACTTGATCGCATTGCCGATGACATTGACCAGGCACTGTTCGATCATGCGCCGGTCAATATTCAGCACCAGATTCCCGATCGTCTCATTCAATATGATCTCGTGGGTTTTCTGACCCGCCTGCTGCTGCTCACACACCGTCTGGATGATCGTCAGGAATTCATGCCGTTCCGGCGAGATTTCCAGAGAGTCGTCCTGTGAAATCAAGAAATCGATGAACCGCTTGATCAGGTAGTTGATGCGCCGCACGGCCTCACGGACATTGTCCAGCCGTTCAAGCACTGCCTCCGGCTCCAGATGCCCGAGCCCGCGCTTCAGCCACTGGGCGGCGCCGTCGATAATCGCCAGCGGCGTGCGGAATTCGTGCGAGGTCATGGAAACGAACTGCCGCTGCATTTCGTTCAGCCTCTTCTCCTTGCGCAGATGCTTCACGAGCTGATCGGTATGAGCTCACAGCTTCTTGTGCTGCTCCTTGAAGTCGGAGACATCGGAAAAGACGACGATGTACCCGCCCGTAGCCACGCTGGAGACCTGGATGCGGAACCAGCGGTCGAACATCCGCTGATCGCTTTCCACGGCAACCTGGGAGAAGAAATCCTCCAGATCCTGTACCTCGCCCATTCGAACGGAAACGCATCCTTGAGATGCGCCTGAACCGCGAGATGGGCATCGATCTCGGGGTAAAGGCTCTTCATGTTGGAATTGGCGAGCATCAACCGACCCCGACCGTCTGTCATCACCAAAGCATCGGGGATCGCGTCCACCGCGGAGGAGAGAAGATCGCGGCTGAGTTCCAGTTCCCGCGACCGGCTCTGCAGGGTCCTCACAAGCTGAAGCTGGCTTTCTTCAAGCTGCAGCTCCACCTTGCGATAGTCGGTGATATCGGAATAGACGGTGACCTGCCCCCCTTCGGGAAGCGGCGTCACCTGAACCTTCAGCATCCGGCCGTTCGGCAAAGCGCGATCGAAGGCCTCAACCTTCGTCCTCTTCGATTCCGCCGTGACCCGCGCCACCAATTCATCGATATCGCCGGGCCCGTAATCTCCGCGCAGGGCGAAGTAGCGGATGATATCGGACAGGTTCGGAGCCGTATCGAACAGACACTCCGGCGGATCGAGCAGATCCTTCGCCATGCGGCTGAAGACGATCACATTGAGATCGTCATCAAGAAGCGCAATGTCCTGATGAATCGAACTCAACAGGGCCGGAACGAGAGCCGTGTCCTTTACATTCTCTCTTATGAAATGCCCAGACAGCATCGCAGCACCGATCCAAGAATTATCCAACTTCTCAAACCGATTACCAGAAGGAACTTAAATTATAAATAAATGAAATAGTTCAATTTATATTCCTATCGTTACGTTTGATAAACGTAATTTTGCACTAGGGGTTATTACTCTGATATTTTAACACAAAGCCGAAGATCACATACGGAATACTCCGAGGGGAGTCGGTCCAATCGGCGCATTCAAGGTTGCGGAGAAGGCAAGACCCAGCACGCGACGCGTCTCGGACGGCGCGATGATACCGTCGTCCCAAAGTCGCGCCGTGGCGTGATAGGGATGGCCTTCCTCCTCGTAGCGGGCACGGATGGGAACCTTGAAGGTCTCCTCGTCCTCCGCACTCCACTCCCCGCCGTCGGCCTCGATATTGTCCCGCCTGACGGTCGCCAGAACGGAGGCCGCCTGCTCTCCGCCCATCACGGAAATCCTTGCATTCGGCCACATGAAGAGGAAGCGCGGAGAATAGGCGCGCCCGCACATGCCATAGTTGCCCGCTCCATAGGAGCCGCCGACGATGACGGTGATTTTCGGCACCCTGGCGCAGGCCACGGCCGTCACCAGCTTCGCGCCGTCCTTGGCGATACCGCCCGCCTCGTATTCGCGCCCGACCATGAATCCGGTGATGTTTTGCAAAAAGAGAAGCGGAATGCGCCTCTGGCAACACAATTCAACGAAATGCGCGCCCTTAAGAGCTGACTCGGAGAAAAGAATGCCGTTATTGGCAACGATTCCGACCGGCACGCCGAAAATTCTCGCAAAGCCTGTCACCAAAGTCGTGCCGTAGAGCTTCTTGAACTCGTCGAACTGCGAGCCGTCGACCAGGCGGGCGATGACTTCGCGGATATCGTATTGCTTGCGCAGATCGCTCGGAACGACCCCATCGAGTTCGCTCGGATCGTAGAGCGGCTCGCAAGGCGGAGCGAGGTCCAGCGTCGCAGGCTTCACCGAGTTGAGGTTTGCCACCGCACGCCGCGCCATGGCAAGCGCCTGATCATCATCGACGGCATAATGATCGGCCACACCGGAAATCCTGGTATGGACGTCCGCCCCGCCGAGATCCTCGGCCGAGACCTCTTCCCCGGTCGCAGCCTTCACCAACGGCGGACCGGCCAGAAAGATAGTTCCCTGCTGGCGCACGATGATCGTCTCGTCCGACATCGCCGGCACATAGGCACCGCCCGCGGTGCACGATCCCATCACCACGGCAATCTGCGGAATGCCCGCTGCCGACATGTTGGCCTGATTGTAGAATATCCGCCCGAAATGCTCCCGATCGGGAAAGACGTCGGTCTGGTTCGGCAGGTTGGCCCCGCCGGAATCGACCAGATAGATGCACGGCAGACGATTCTCCAGCGCGATCTCCTGAGCGCGCAGGTGCTTCTTCACCGTCATCGGATAGTAGGTGCCGCCCTTGATGGTCGCGTCGTTGCACACGATCATGCACTCGCGCCCCGAAACACGCCCGATACCGGTAATCACGCCCGCGCCTTGGATCGCAGCGTCATACATGCCGGTGGCTGCCAGCGGCGACATTTCAAGAAACGGCGCGCCCGAATCCAGAAGACGCGTTACGCGCTCGCGCGGCAGCAGCTTGCCCCGCCCCACATGCCGTTCGCGTGCCCGCTCCGGACCGCCCAGCGCCGCCTCCACCCGCCGCGCGCGCAGATCCTCGACCAAGGCCCCCATTTCCGCTGCCTGAGCGCGAAAGAGATCGGAAGAAGAAGAGATTTCAGACTTTAACAGTGCCACCGCAAAGGTCCCCCCCGGTCGCCGGACTATGTTTGTTTTATGATTTCAATCGACTTCATCGGACGGAACGATCCAGGCCTCCGCGAGAGCGGCCTCATACCATTCGCGCATGGCCGGGTGGTTGAGAACCGCATCTATATAAGCGCGGGCCACATCGTCCACGGCCACGTCATAGGTGACGAGCCTACTGACAACGGGCGCATAGAACGCATCGGCCGCACTGAAAGATCCGAACAGGAAATCCCCCCGCGCCGAACCGCGTCCGCATCTCGCGCCAGATCTCGACGATCCGCGCGACATCGGCCTCCACATCGTCGACACGCGAGCGTGCCGCGGGAACCCGACGGATATTCATCGGATAGTAGCCGCGCAAGGCGGTGAAGCCGGAATGCATCTCTGCAACGACCGCACGGGCGTGAGCCCGAGCCTCCCGATCTGCCGGCCACAATCCCGCCTGAGGAAACCGTTCCGCCAGATATTCGACGATCGCCAGACGGTCCCAGACCGAAAGGCTTCCGTCGATCAGAACCGGCACGCGCCTCGCCGACGAATAATCACGGATTGCATCGTGCGTATTCGGCGTATCGAGCGGAACCATCACCTCCGTAAATTCCGCCCCCGTCTGTTTCAGGGCGAGCCAGCCGCGCAGCGACCAGGTGGAATAGTTCTTGTTGCCGATGACAATCTTCACGCCTGACACTCCTCACACGCCCCCCAAAGGAATTACCACTTCGGATCGGGAAGCTCAGCCGCACCGCTGGCTTCCTGCCATGCGCCGAATCCGCCCGCAATGTGCGCGACGTTTTCCAGTCCCATGTCCTGCACGGCCTTGGTCGCCAGCGCCGACCGCCACCCGGCGGCACAGAAAAAGATGAAGCGCTTGGGCTCCGAAAAGACCGGGCGATGGTAGGGACTGTCGGGATCGACCCAGAATTCGAGCATGCCTCGTGAGGCATGGACGGCCCCGGGCATGCGCCCCTGACGGGACAACTCGCGGATATCCCTCAGATCGACGAAAACCGTATCCGCCTCACCGAAAGCCGTGATCGCCTCCTCCACCGGCAACGTGACGGTTTCCGCCTCAGCCTCCTCGATGAGCTGGCGGTATCCCTTTTTCATCGCTATCGAACCCCTCCCTTTTTGAGCGACGGAGTGTCGTGTGCCTTGACGAGATTCACAAGAGGCAATCCCGCACGTGCCGAGAATTCGAGAGGACAGGAATGTGGAAAGGGGGAGAAAAAACGAAGAAGGGGCACGGTCCGCCCCGCGCCCCTTCTTACCGCGCCCCTTCTTACTAGAGTCATCGTACCAGCTGCAAGCTATTGAGCGGCGCTTGCCGTTACCGCAGGGTCGAACCTGCCGAACAGGTAGATGAGCAACATAGCGCCTCCAAGGGTCAAAACCGTCCAGGTCATGAACCCCCAGCAGGACTTCTGCACGTGGTCGTCCATAGAACTCCTAATTGCTGAACAGGGCCAAAGGCCACCGATCTAAAACCGGCACCCGGCACCGTGAAGCTGCGCTCATTTAACGACTTGGTAACTTCTTCGCAAGCTTGAAAAGGGATCGCCTGTGGAGGGAACGGGAAATCAACCTCAAAACGCGGCTTATGACGGGAATAAGCCGTTGATTTTCATATATATTAAGGAAGGAACCCGTAGCATTTCGTATTGCACGTATTGTGAGCAGGAAACGTATTCGCGAAAAGTGACTATTCATTGGGCGTTTTTACGAGAATTTCTTCCTTCGTGCCCAGCGGACAATATCAGGGCAGCGTGCCTGCGATCGGCAGGAAACGAATAACCTCTCCGTCACCGGTCAAGCCACTGAAATCAAAGGGAATCTCCCGAAACGTGCGAATAGTCACAGTAGTGTCCGCACTGAAATGTTTAGCTCCGTTCCGCTGGAGGCATAGAGCTGGTTTTCGAGGTGCGGCAATGACGACGCTCTATCTGAGATTAGACGGACGCGAAAGTTATTGAGCGTTTTACATTCATACTTATCGATTTGATGCGCCACGACGACATTCTTGCGGAGGAATTGGACAGGATCGACCATTCCTGGGTTCACGATCGACTGAATTCCCTGCTGGTATTCATATTCGAGGGATCGCCGTTTTACGAAGGCGACTCCATACGCTCGGATTTCAAATCCTTGCTAGAGACGGATCACCACTACAACCGCTTTGCCAACCACTTCCAGACGACCCTTCACGCAAGCCGCATCGCCCCCACGCTCCGGCAGGAAGCGCAGGCCGTGATCGAATTGGTGCGTGATTACATGCTGGAACGGCAGTTGGCCTAAAAAGGCAAACGTTCCGGCGAGCCAAACCGATTGCGGGTCTGGCTCGCCGGAACGGCAATCATTGTTCGGGAGCCAACAGCTCGGACCGGACATTGCCGGCGTTGTTGTGGGTTTCCACCTCACATCAGCGGCCGTTGCTCATCGGCGTCCGCCCCTTTCCCCACTCGGCCGCAGGGGTTTCCGGTTCGCACCAGTGCAGGCGAATGCCGCCTGTACTGGTGCGAACCCTCCCAGCGATCAAGAATCCGGATCCATTTCCACATTGAGCACTATAGATCCGCCAGAGCCCAGTAGCTCTGGTGATAGGGTGGTTGTGCCGAAGCGGAAGAGACGAGAAGGGAGAGGCAGCTCAGGCCGGAGACGAACAGTATCGCGGCGGACGCAATCGCCCGCCGCGCAAATTGTTTTTCGATCATGTGCAGTCGCCGCTTCAGCCGAGTTCGGAAGCGGACTGCACGACCTTGCCGACGAGACCGTATTCGATGGCCTCATCCGGCGTCATCCAGTAGTCGCGGTCGGTATCCTTGTCGATGCGCTCGATCGACTGGTCGGTCGCAACCGAAAAGATCTTGTTGAGACGGTCACGCATCCGCAGCATCTCGCGTGCCTGGATCTCGATATCCGTCGCCGGACCGCCTGCACCGCCCGAGGGCTGGTGAAGCAGGAAGCGCGTATTGGGCGTGCAATAGCGATCTTCCTTGGGCGCGGCCACATAGATCAGCGCCCCGGCACTCGCCACCCAGCCCATGCCGAGCATGCGCACCTTCGGCGAGATGAACTTGATCGTGTCGTGGATCATATCGCCCGATTCCACGTGCCCACCGGGCGACGAAACGATCACGTTGATCGGATCGTCGGAGACCTGGGCCAAGGCCAGCAGGCGCGCGCAGACATCGCGGGCAAGCTCCATGGAGATCTGACCGATGATGAGCACCGTGCGCGAATCGAAAAGATGCTTGTCGACCTGGATCGACCCAGGCGTCTTGGTCTTTTCCTCGTCTTCTTCCTCGTCATCGAGGTGCGGAGGAACCGACGTGAAATAAGTGTTCATGCGCTGGATAGGCTCCATTGATTGCAGGGCGGCGTATCGGCCGCTCCGTTTTCCAACTCCATGTGTATGAGATGCCGTCGCGCCTCGCAAACCATCCCCACCCAACCTTTTCGTAAAAAGGTTAGTCAACATTCACAACTCTCAACATGGGGTCCTGCACCAGGAGAAGAAAGGCATGCGGCGATAAAAACAGGGATAGCCGCCCTGCCCCGGCCATTCCGCCCGCCAGCAAGCACGACGCACCACACTTCGCGGCCAATCGTTCGTCCCTTTGCCTCAAACCGGGGCGGCGATCGCCACACGATTATGGCTGCCGTCCTTGGCGCCGTAAAGCCCCGCGGTCGGCGAGATCGATCAAATCGAGCAATGTTGTGGATCGGCCCTGGGTAGCCGCCACACCGATGCTCGTCGTGACCTGGAGACGCGTCTCCCCCCACTCGACCTACAAATCGGCAATGTGCGTGCAGAGCTTCTCCGCCACCTGCCGCGCATCCTCGATATCCGCTTCCGGCAGCAGGACGACGAACTCCTCCCCACCATAGCGCGCAAGAAGATCGCTCTTGCGGAGCAATTCCTGCAGTGCCCGGCAAACACCCGCAGAACCTGATCCCCAGCCAGATGCCCGTAGTCGTCGTTGATCACCTTGAAATGGTCGATATCGATCAGCAGCAGCGCCATTGTGTCGTGCGGCGAGCAAACCCGCTTCAACAGCATCTCCGCATTGCGGTCGAACGCGCGACGGTTGAGGACGCCCATCAGGGGATCGATCTCGACCTCGTGCTGCAAATTGCCCGACCGCGCGCGCCTGCCAGAGCCAGAACCCCGCCATCGCCATCAACGCCACAAAGATCACCGGCGCGAACAAGGCCAGAGCGAGCCAGATATTGCCGTCAAGCAACTTGTTCGGCTGCCCAGTCACCAGGCTGTAGATCCCCTTGGCCCCGAAAACGAGCACATTCGCGCCCGCCGCAAACAGCAGAACCTTCCGGTTCGACGCCTTGGTGGCGTGGGTCCGCATGAACTCGCACCAGTAGCCGCAGAACAGCCCGCACGCCAGAAGAGAGGCGATTGCCGTGCGCATGGACGTATCCGAATAGATGGCCGGGATCCGACAGGAGACGAACCACACCACGACAGGCAAGACGAGCGGCGCCATCAATACGCGACGACCGTTCATGAAGCGGAAGGTGTTCCACCCAAGCGCCAGGGCGGCGAATATGAGGATATTGTCGATATCGATACTCAGGAAATTCGGGACGTGACCGCGCAAGGCAAGCAGCAGCATTCCGCTGCCGGTCAGCCCGAAAGTGACGGTCGAATAGCCGAGCAGACGGTCAGAAGGATTTCGCCACCAATTCACCAGAAAGGCGAACGCCACGGTCAGGCAAACCGTTCCCAACAGAACAAGAAGTGTAAAGATGTCCAACCGCATACTATGGTTCCCGCCCCGACCGCGTTTTCTCAGAAACGGCGAGCCGGGCACACCCCTGAGCGGGTGTTAATGACCGGAAGTTGGAAACATTGTCAAATTACTTAACAGAAAAGTTTTCTCAAAAGCGCAATATTGCCGCTACGTCATAGCACTTCGGGCAGAATGGTCTGATATTACAATATACATCTATACATATCGCGAGAGAAAACAGATCCGGAGATGCTCTCATACCAGAGTATGAACGCCTCTGATTGGCCAATGGAAGCCGCCCGAGCGCTGAAAGTCTCAAGATCGAAATCTTGAACTGACTTCCAACGAACGGACGACTACAGCGAGAATGCAAAGCCACCGGAATGATTTCTTGTCGGTCGGGTTGATACCAGCCAGCCGAAACAAGCATCTAACGTGATGCTTCGAACAATTCACGCCCGATCAACATGCGCCGGATCTCGCTTGTCCCCGCCCCAATTTCATAGAGCTTGGCGTCCCGGAGAAGACGACCGGTCGGGTATTCGTTAATGTAGCCGTTGCCCCCTAGAAGCTGGATCGCATCCAGGGCCACCTTCGTGGCATTCTCCGCAGCGTAGAGGATGGCACCGGCCGCATCCTGACGGATCGTCTCCCCACGGTCGCAGGCCTGCGCCACCGCATAGACATAGGCCCGGCTGGCATTCATCGTCACATACATGTCCGCGACCTTGCCCTGCACGAGCTGGAAAGTCCCGATCGGTTTGCCGAACTGCTCGCGTTCGTGGACATAGGGAATCACCACGTCCATCGCGGCCTGCATGATGCCGATCGATCCGGCGGCCAGGACGGCACGCTCGTAGTCGAGACCCGACATCAGGATATTGACGCCCTTGCCAACCTCACCCAGCACGTTTTCTTCCGGCACCTCGCAATCGCGGAACACCAGTTCGCCGGTCTCCGAGCCCCGCATGCCGAGCTTGTCGAGCTTCTGCGCCACCGAGAAACCCGAAAAATCCTTTTCGATGATGAAAGCGGTAATGCCACGCGGCCCGGCATCCGGATCGGTTTTGGCGTAGACGATAAGGGTATCAGCCTGCGGACCGTTGGTGATCCACATCTTCGATCCGTTCAAGACATAACGATCGCCCTTTTTCTCCGCCTTCAGCTTCATGGAGACGACATCGGATCCGGCTCCGGGTTCCGACATGGCAAGCGCGCCGAGATGCTCGCCCGTGATCAGCTTTTCGAGATAGCGCTTCTTCTGCGCCTCGTTCCCCCACCGCCGCATCTGATTGACGCACAGGTTGGAATGCGCGCCATAGGAAAGCCCGATGGAAGCAGAGGCCCGGCTCACCTCCTCCATCGCCACACAATGTTCGAGATACCCGAGCCCTGCGCCGCCCCATTCCTCTTCCACCGTAATGCCGTGCAGGCCGAGCGTTCCCATCTCGGGCCACAGTTCCAGCGGAAACCAGTCGTCGCGATCGATCTTTTCAGCAAGCGGCGCGATGCGATCCTGCGAAAAGGACTGCACGCTATCGCGCAGCATGTCGATCGTCTCGCCGAGATTGAAATTGAACGCTGCGGGTGCGTTGGGGATCATGCGTTTCTCCTCCCTGGCGGATCTCCCTGTCCGCCTGACTTTGGCGATCATGCGGCTTCACCAGCACCGGTCCCACTGCCGCCGGAAATCGACGACAGACGTCGGCCTGACGCCGATTGCAGACGAGATCGGTCAAACCGGATGCAACGAGCTCAACAGTTTCCTCTTCTGGCGGAAATTACCAAGGAAACCTAAAGGGCAACGCACAAATCCGCCAGCCCTTTGATGCGGACAAGAGAGAAAAGCCCCGTCGCGAAATGGGGCCCCACCCCGTCTTCGCCGACGTGAAGCAGCCTATTCCTTGTAGTTCGCCCAAAGCGGCGGGGCCGCCAGTTCCAGCACTTTGCCGCCGGTATCTCTCTGAAATAAAGGCTCGTGCCGCCTGCAGGCAGACGACCTCGGAAATGACTGTGACATCGTTTTCCCGCAAATGGGTCCTCCGCCACGCGTCGAGATCGGCTTTGGCTATCTTGAATGCGAAATGGCTGTGGCACACGCTGTGATGCCCCGGCACCGTCCCCCCGGGTGACTTGATGTCCTCGTCCGTCGTCCGCGCCGAAAGACCAGCAACGTCTCGCCGGGCCCCGCATCGTAGGCATGGAGCCGACTGCCCCCATCCATGCGCTGAAGCCCCAGCATGCCGGAATAGAAACCGTGCACGGCCTCCATGTCGTTCACATAGACTACCGTTTCCAAAATGCCGCCGATCTTGGGTGTCTGCATCACGGGCCCTCCCTTGCCCCCTGCGACCCGCTCCCGCGCCCTGCCCCCCGACTTGTTCAGTTGAGCCCGAACCACCAGGCCCGCAATGCCCAGAAATGCAAAAAATCCGACCACATCCGTAACCGTCGTCACGAAGACCGACGAGGCGACGGCGGGGTTGATGTCGAGCTTGTCCAGGGTGAGAGGAATAAGGATCCCCGCCGCCCCGGCCGCCAGCATGTTGATGATCATCGCCACCGCGATGACCCCGCCGATCTGCGTACTCGAAAACCAGAAAGCAGCCACAGCACCGATCAAGACGGCGAACAGCACGCCGTTGATGAGCCCCACCGCCGTTTCACGCAAAATGATGCGCATGGTGTTGAAGCTGCCCAGATCCCGGGTGGCCAACGCGCGAACGGCAACCGTCATGGTCTGGGTGCCCGCATTGCCGCCCATGGAGGCAACGATCGGCATCAGCACCGCGAGCGCCACCATCTGTTGAATGGTCGCGTCGAACAGCCCGATGACGAACGAGGCCAGAACCGCTGTCCCCAAATTGACCAGAAGCCAGACGAAACGCCCCCACACGGTTTCGAAGATGGAGTCGGAAATCTCCGCATCGCCACCGACACCGGCCAGCGCGAAGATGTCCTCTTCGGCCTCCGCCTGGATGACATCGACGATGTCATCGATGGTCAGCACACCGACAAGCCGGTTCGAATCATCGACCACGGCCGCCGAAATCAGGTTGTAGCGCTCGAATGTCGTCGCCACCTCTTCCTGATCCTCGGTTGCCAGGATGGCATGCACCGTCTCGCCCATGATGCCTCTGATCTGCTCGCTGCGCTTGGTGCGCAACAGCTTGTCCAGAGCCACCGTGCCCACCAGCCGGAACTCCGGATCAATCACGTAGATCTGGTAGAAATCATCCGGCAGGGCATCGGATTCGCGCAGGTAGTCGATCGTCTGCCCCACAGTCCAGAACGGCGGCACGGCGACGAAGTCGCTCTGCATGCGCCGACCGGCCGATTCTTCCGGATAATCCAGTGCGCGACGCAGCTGCAGCCGGTCCGATTGCTTCAGTTCCTGAAGAATCGCTTCCTGGTCTTCCTGCGGCAGGTCTTCCAGGATGTAGACCGCATCGTCCGGATCAAGTTCGCCGATTCCCTCCGCCACGTTGCGGGCGGGCATTTCCTCCAGCAGGCGCGCACGGACGGAATCATCGAGCTCGGTCAGAACAGCGAAATCAAAGGAATCGCCCAGCAGGCGAACCAGTTTCACCTGCTCTTCGGCATGCAACGTCTCGATCAGATCGCCGAGATCGGCCTCATGCAGATTGCCGGCAAGCTCAAGCGTATGCTCCTCGTCATCGGCCTCCACGGCCTCCTCGACGAGGGCCACGAATTCCTTGGAGACATAGCCATTCTCATCGCGAAAGGCGATTTCCGCAGGGGCGATGTCGGTAGCATCGACAGAATCGGTCTCAGCCACGATCTCCTCCTCCTGCGGTTGGTATGTTTGCGGTTGGGATGAGCGTGCCGGTACGCGTCGCACAGGTACGGGAGCAACCCGCAAAAGCTACGAAATTATCGGCGCTTAAGGAACAGCCTTTTCATGCTGATGAGTGCTGGAATGTCGATTTTCGAAAAGAAGGCGTATTGGCGGAAAACAAAAAAAGCGACCCAAGGGCCGCCGCTTTCCAAAACGAACACCGAATGCTCGCTTCATCCGGATGCTTCACCCGATATCGGGACAGGTGAAGAGTGGTGCGGTCGAGAAGACTCGAACTTCCACGGGTTTTACCCCACAGCGACCTCAACGCTGCGCGTCTACCAATTCCGCCACGACCGCATGTGACTGAAGCCGGGGGCGAACCCTCGGCGGAGGACCATGTATCAAACCCCCTGCCCCTGTTCAAGAAGCATTTGGGGAAAATCAGATACGGACATTCTCAGGCTGTGGACGGAATTCCGGCGAGCGGATCAAAACCTCGGTAATCGAGATGCCGATCCGGTCCCCGCGAAGCACCACCTGACCGCGCGCGACAGGGATGTCATTGGCGAGAATCTCCACGTCGTCGTCCTCGGAAACGTCGAGCTCGATCACCGCGCCGCGGCCCATGCGCTAATGGATCGGCATCTCCGCACGCCCGAGCACGACGGAGATATGGACGGAAATCTTGTCTACGCTGGTCATACAAACGATCCGGGCCTATGAAGGCGCTCAAGAGACATGGAGTGTACGCTTCCCCTGTGGCAACCTCAAGACGGGAAAACAGATACCCGGTTTCGGGTCGTTAACAAAACCTTGCCAGCCAGGCGTTACTCGATGGTTAACAGGTATTAATGCATGACCCATGAGACGCGCGATTCCCTGACCGTGTCGATGCTGCCGCAGCCCGGCTCAGGCCCGGTGGAATGGCATGTCGAGGACGAACTGGTCGAATACCCGAAGGCTCTTGCCGCCATGGAAGCGCGCGCCGCGGCTATCGCGGAGGGCAGCGCGCCGGAGCGCGTATGGCTGCTGGAGCACCCACCTCTCTACACCGCCGGTACGAGTGCGCATGAAGAAGACCTTGTAAGTCCCGACCGTTTCCCCGTCTTTAATACCGGGCGCGGCGGCCAGTACACCTATCACGGGCCCGGCCAGCGGGTTGCCTACGTGATGCTGGACCTCAAGCGCCGCAAGCAGGACGTGCGCGCCTTTGTCGCCGGGCTGGAGGAGTGGCTGATCCAGACGCTCTGGCAGTTTCACGTGCGCGGTGAGCGCCGGAATGACCGCGTCGGCGTATGGGTTCGCCGACCGGAAAAAGCGCTGGATGCGGAAGACAAGATCGCCGCAATCGGCATCCGGGTGCGCAAATGGGTCACGCTCCACGGAATCAGTCTGAACGTGGAGCCGGAGCTGGAACATTTCTCCGGTATCGTGCCCTGCGGCATCTCCGACCACGGCGCGACCAGCCTGGTGAATCTAGGCCTCCCCGTCACCATGGCGGAGGTAGATTCGATCATGCGCGGCGAATTCGAAGAGATTTTCGGCGAGACGATCTCGGCCTGACACGGTTCCGGAGAGGTTTCTAAGGGCAGGAACGTCCGTTCCAAGACCTCATCAGATACTTTAAATACTTTCCCTAACGTCATTTTCTGTTTAGAGCAGCGGCATTCATTTCCTTCTGAAGTTTTCCCATAGCCTTTCTGGACTGTCATGACGCCGATAGACATTCTCACGACCACCTTCAAGGCGGACAAGAGGTTCATACTTCCCATCATGGCAGGCCTCGCGGCACTGGCCGCGGCAACAATTTTCATGTCGTGGGCAGTCGACCTGGATTCCGCAATGATTGCGGGAATCTATATTCTCGCCTTCGGTCTTGTGCTAATTCTGATCCGCCAGATTCTTAGCAACGCCCTGCAACAAATGGTGTTGTCCTGGTTCGTCCTGATCATCGTCATGGCCTACACCGAATGCCTGTTCGTTGCCGCCATTATGCCGACCTTGAACATCCTGCCGCCGGCCATCTGTCTGATCAAGGCCTGGAACCCCTGCGAATCCAACCTCAAGATCGCGGCCAATACCCATCTCGGTCCCATGGTGGTTGCAAGCGCAGTGACAAGTGCGCCGGAAACTGCGGCCAAGGCCAAACGCCCCTCTCCACCGGCATTGCCGAAGCCCGCCATCGACCGCAGCGCCTTCAAGGTGTTCATCCAGTTCGCAACACCTTTGAAGCGGGACGCCGTACGCGAGACTGCAGCCAAACTGGCCGCGTTGAGCTGGAATGTTCAAGACACCTCGAATGGAGGAAAGTGGACGGCAAACGCCCGCGGCTTCAACGAGGTCCGATTTTCTCAGGAAAGTGCGCTGAAGGCGGCGGAACTTCTGGAGCAGGAAGTGGATGAGGTGGACGGACAAGCGCCGAAAATAGGCCTGAGGCACATCACATCGAGCCGTTTCCAGATCCCGCAAGACACCCTGGAAGTTTGGCTGAGCGCACCTGAGCCCGCGAAACCATAGATATATATCGCCCGCTACTCGGAGCGGCACACCTCGAACGCTCCACCGACGAGGCCAGCCTCGCCCAGCATTCGAACACCAAAGACGCGCGCCCAACCGGGGCCTTCGAAAGCAGCGGCCAGCATCGCCTCCACACTCTCCGACCTGCCGGAAAAGACCGCCTCCACCTCACCGGAGCGCAGATTACGCACCCAGCCGAAAAGCTCTAATGCTCGAGCCTTGTCAGCACACCAGGCGCGATAGCCCGCACCTTGCACACGTCCGCTGATGAGGACGTGCACGGCGCGCATCTCGGGCTCGTCATTGGCGTTCATGGCCGGCCTCCCGCTCTATCCGCATCGATCAGACGGGCGTCGCGTTTGCGCTCCATTCCACGACCAGATCCCCGACCTCGGTCGGATGTCGGCGATCGCCATCGGCTTTTCGGCTTGCAGTTCCTCGCGAGACCCGTAGCCGTAAGTCACTCCAATCACCGCGACGGCATTGGCGCGCACGCCGACAAGATCGTGCTTGCGATCACCGATCATGATGCTTTGCAACGCATCGACCTTTTCTTCGCGCAGGAGATACCCGATCAACTTGGACTTTGAATCCAGACTGCCATCGGGACGGGCGCCGTAAATGCCGGAGAACGTAAATGCCGGAGAAATAGTCCGCCAGATCGAAATGCTCCACGATCCGGACCGCCGTTCGAGCAGTTTCGAGGTCGCCACATAAAAGCGCATGACCGCGGTCCTGCAATGCGCTCAGAACCTCGCGGACGCCGTCGATCACCTGATTTTCGAACAATCCCGTCTCGCCGTAGCGCACGCGATAGTGACCGATTGCTTCTTGAATCCGCTGCGGATCGTCCTTGCCGAGCAGCACCGCAAAACTGTTGGAAAGCGGCGGCCCGATGTACCGCAGGTCATCCGCATCGGGGACGTCCTCCACGCCCATGCATTCCAGGGCATATTGGAAGGAGCGGGTAATACCGGGAAAGGGATCAGTCAGCGTGCCGTCCAGATCGAACAGAACGGCACGCCCGCAACTATCGCCAGACAGGGTTGAGATCATTCAAATTCCATGATCACGGCATCGACCGCGAGACTGTCTCCCGGCCCCACCTTGATCGTGGAAACCTTGACCTCGCGCTCCGCTACCAGAACGTTTTCCATCTTCATCGCTTCCACGATGGCAAGCCTCTGCCCCGCGCTGACCGTTTCGCCCTCTTCCACGTGAATGGAAACAACGAGCCCCGGCATCGGGCAAAGCAGCATCTTGGACGTGTCGGCCGGCACCTTCTCCGGCATCAGCCGATCGAGTTCCGCCATCTGCGGCAGCATGACGTGAACTTCCGTCGAACAGCCCTGCCAGTCCAGTTTCCAGCCGTTTTCGACCGCACGCACCTGGACGGCGACCACTTCACTGCCGACACGGCCCTTCCATAGCAGATCGCCCGGCACCCAGTCACTGGTCACCGGGAAGGTCTGCCCTTCGATGGTTACGTCGATTTCAACCGGCAGATCGGGATAACCTTCCGCCAACCCGACATCGATATATTCGCCGTCGATCTTCACCACCCATTCGCGCCGAAGCTTGCCGGAATGCGGCCGCAGGCGTCCGGTCAGCCGATCCTTGCGCACGACCTCCATGGAAAGCGCAACGGCAGCCAGAACCACATGATCCGCATGGGTCGGCTCGACGGGGACGAACCCCTCCGGGTACTCGTCAGCGATGAAGCTAGTGGCAAGCTCCCCCGAACGCCAGCGCGGATGTTTCATCAGCGCCGCGAGGAACGGGATGTTGTGGCCGATACCGTCGATGACGAACTGATCGAGCGCCAGCCCCATCGCCTTGATCGCGTCTGCGCGGGTCGACGCGTGCGTGATCAGCTTGGCGACCATCGGATCGTAGAACATCGAGATCTCGGAGCCTTCCACGACCCCGGTATCGTTGCGCACTGTCATGCCGACATGGGACTTCTCGGCGGGCGGGCGGTAATGCACGAGCCGGCCGATGGAGGGAAGGAAGTTGCGGAACGGATCTTCGGCGTAGATGCGGCTTTCCACCGCCCATCCGGACAACGTTACGTCATCCTGCGCGATCGACAGCTTTTCGCCTGCCGCAACCCGGATCATCTGCTCCACCAAATCGATGCCGGTGATGAGTTCGGTGACCGGATGCTCCACCTGAAGACGGGTATTCATCTCCAGAAAATAGAAGCTCTTGTCCTGCCCGGCGACGAATTCCACCGTACCCGCGCTGTCATAATCGACGGCTTTCGCCAGAGCGACGGCCTGCTCACCCATCTTCCGGCGGGTCTCTTCATCGAGCAACGGCGACGGCGCTTCCTCGATGACCTTCTGGTTACGCCGCTGGATCGAGCATTCGCGTTCACCCAGATAGATGACGTTGCCGTGCTTGTCGCCGATCACCTGAATTTCGATGTGACGCGGGTTCTCGATGAACTTCTCGATGAAAACCCGGTTATCGTCGAAGAAAGAAGCAGCTTCAGAGCGCGCGCGCTCAAACCCCTCATGGGTCTCCTTCTCGCTCCAGGCGACGCGCATGCCCTTGCCGCCGCCGCCCGCAGACGCTTTGATCATCACGGGATAACCGATCTCGGAGGCAACCTGAACCGCTTCTTCCAAGCTCTCGATCACGCCGAGATAACCCGGCACCGTGGAAACCTTGGCCTCGTTGGCGAATTTCTTCGATTCGATCTTGTCGCCCATCGCCTTGATGGCACGCTTGTTCGGCCCGATGAAGACGGTGCCGTTGGCCGCCAGCGCTTCGGCGAATTCCGCACGCTCCGACAGGAAGCCGTATCCCGGATGAACGGCCTGGGCACCCGCCTGCTTGCACGCGGCTATGATCTTGTCGATGACGAGATAGCTTTCGGCGGCGACCGCCGGGCCGATATGAACCGCCTCATCGGCCATTTCCACATGCAGCGCGTCCGCATCCGCATCCGAATAGACCGCCACAGTCGCGATACCCATGCGCCGCGCCGTCTTGATGACACGACATGCGATCTCGCCGCGATTGGCGATCAGGATTTTATCGAACATTGGACCTCCCAGCCCGTTATCGGCTCCTCAGGCTGCGTTGTAAGCCCGCTTCAAGCGCCACGCAACTATACGGAAGGCAAGGAAACCACCTAATCGATGGTTCGCGCGTTCGTCCTGAACGGAAGCGACGCGAAAAAGCTGCAAGCCCCGCCAAGCACAACCCTTAAGTACAACCGCGCACGTAAAATTAACGGCTCCGCATCAGTATTTCGCTCGAGGTAAAACTGGTAATGCGCCGCAGCGAAGGGGGGAGCACTCTCACCATGACGATCAACACCAAACGCAGGCAGACCCCAAGGTTCGCCCGACTTGTCTTCCTTGCGTTCGGCGGCCTGATTGCCCTAACGGCCACGTCCCTTCTGCTGCTCGGCTATCTGGCCTCCCAGATCGCCGCCAAGGAAGCCTCGGCCGGTGACCGCCGCCTTTTCGACAATACCCTGCGCAGCCGCTTCCTCCTGATAACGCGCGATCAGCACACGCTTGCCCGCTGGGATCGCACCGTCGCCAACGTCGTGCTGACCTTCGACAAGATCTACGTGCAAGAGGAGATGGTGGACTCTCTTTGGCACGACTTCCGCCACGATCGATCCTGGTTCATCGCGGCCGACGGCAAGGTCCTGGCCGAAGCCTGGCGCAACGAGGTCGATTTTTCCGGCAAAACACTCCCCGGGGGGGGGCACGACGTCCGCCTGATCGCCGAACTAGCCGCCCGCCGGCACACGGAAAACCGCATCTCCATCCCCGGTGGATACGGCCAGCGCAAGGTCGCCACCACGCAGGCCGGGCGTCCGCCACAGGCTTCGCCACGGTCGACGGGCGGCCCGCCATGATCAGCGCCATGGCGATCGTACCGGATGACGGCACCGTCGCCCTGCCCGACGACCCGCCGACGATCCTCGTCTCGGCGAAATATATCGACGCAACCCTGACCGAGAACCTGAACGCTCAACTGGGTTTCCAGGACATCGCCTTCACTCCAGGCCAGTCGACAGGCCAGACGACCGCGGAAACGGGATAGCCGCTCCTCTCAATCGACAATGAACCGTTGGGTACCTTCACCTGGCGTGCCCACAAGCCGGGCAGTCAGATCTGGTCGACGGTCATACCGTTGATCGCGCTCATCGCCACCACCCTCGCCCTGGCGGCCCTGTTCGTGGCGCGCCGGATCGGCAGGCTTTCCCGTCGTCTTGAGGAGAGCGAAAGGCACAACCGACATCTGGCCAGTCACGACCATCTGACGGGACTCGCCAACTGCCATCAGTTTGAAACCGCACTGTACAAGGCGCTCGCGCAACTTCCCGATCTCCTCTTCGCGATTTTCGCCTTCGACCTCGACCGCGTCAAGGCCGTCAACGACACCTACGGCCACGCGGCGGGAGACATCGTCATCCGCACGGTCGGAGAACGGCTTTCGCAGATTGTCGGCGGAAACGGTCTGGTGGCTCGCACCGGGGGCGACGAGTTCATCGCGCTCATCTCCGGTCAGGTCGACCGGCTGCGACTTTCCACACTGTGCGGCGAGGCAATTGCCGCCATGTCCGCCCCGATCTCCGTGAACGAAGAGGCGACCACGGATGTCGGCGCCAGTATCGGAATTGCGATTGCCCGTCATGCAGATACGGAAAAGACGGCACTGCTCGCCGCCGCCGACCACGCGCTCTACGCAGCAAAGAGCAACGGCCGCGGTCAAAGCGTCTTTGCCGAGGATCTGACCGAAGGCATTGCCCCGCCCGAAGACATGCCGCAGATTTCCCGACACCAGCCGCGGCGTCTGGCCTGACGGCTGCCCAGAAGTTCGCGTCGTGCGACCGCACAGAAAACGGCACCGCAGACAATAGTGTAACGTCGCCTCCATCTTGTAATCAGAGCGTCAGGGGAAGCAAAACCGCCTGTCAAAGGAGGCCGCTGTGAGCCACAACCACACGCATGATCACGACCACGTGCATGACCACTGTTCCGGCCACGCGCATTCGCATGGTCATGGCCATCATCATCACGTCGATCCGAATGCCGGCGATTTGCGGATTGCTTTCGCCATCGGCATCAACTTCCTGCTAACCGTCGTCCAGATCATCGGCGGCGTCATGGCCAGAAGCCTGGCTCTGATCGCAGACGCGCTGCACAATTTCTCCGATTCCATCTCCCTCGTCATCGCCTTCGGCGCGCGCAAGATCGCCCGCCGCCCCTCCGATGCACAGATGACCTTCGGCTACGACCGGATCGAGATTGTCGCCGCTCTGATCAACTACACCGGCCTGATCATCGTCGGGCTCTATCTCGTCTACGAAGCTATGCTGCGCTTCATTCAGTCCGAAGTGGTCGACGGCTGGCTTGTCATCATCATTGCCGCCGTCGCACTCGTGATCGACCTGGGGACTGCCCTCCTCACCTTCACCATGTCGAAGACCAGCGTGAACATCCGCGCCGCTTTCCTGCACAACGTTGCCGATGCGCTGGGATCCGTCGCCGTCATTTTCGCCGGGACGCTGATTCTGCTCTATGACTGGCGGCTCATCGACCCGATCGTGACCTTGATGATCGCCGGCTACATCCTGTGGCAGTCATTTGTCGAGATCGGTCCTGTCATCCGCATCCTGATGCTGGGAAGCCCACCGCATATCGCCGCTGAATCCGTGCTGGAAACCCTGCGCGCCGTCGACGGCGTTGCCGATATCCATCACGTTCACCTGTGGCAGATGAACGAGCACCAGAATGCGGTCGACGCCCATCTCGTCATCGCCGACGGATGCTGGACCAGAGCCGACGAAATCAAGGCGGCGGCGAAGGCCCGGCTGATGCAGGAATTCGACGTCAGTCATACGACGCTTGAGATGGAATGCACGCATCACGCCTGCAGCCAACCGCGCACGATCGGTCATTGACGAGAAGACGAAGCGTTCCACGTACTCAATCGAGCAGCCAGGCGAAGGCGCGGCGCAATTCCACCGCGCCATCCCGCTCGTACCAGCGCCCGTGGGCCAGGATCACCCGTTCCGGATCAAGCGCGATCATCCGCTCCACCGCATGGCGCAGGTCACCCCTGTTTTCCGCGAAGGTCCGCCAGAGGTCGGACGGCATGGAGCCGTGCGGATCGAGCACACCGCCCAGGCGATAGAGCAAGCGCTTCGGCCAGCTTCCCACCTTTTCCGGCTCGAAATTTTCGATGAGATCGGTGAGGACCAGCGTCCGGCTGGGGTGATGAAAGAAATCGACCTCGCTCATGAAGGCGCCGGGGACAAGAATGGTTTCGATATCCGCGTCCCACGGATACCCTTCATCGGTATCGATCTCGAAGGCCGGGAAGTCGATACGCATATCGGCCTGCTCGCGGATGCGAGGGGCAAGCCAGACGTCTTCGGACGGAAAGGCCGCCCTCCATTCCGGCAACCACCAATAGTGGATCCGGTTGGGGCCGATCAGGTGACGGATCGGACCTTCCGCCTCCATCTGGCTCCTGAGCTTCGGTGTGAGCGGTGTCTGCGAATGGACGAACAGGTCGCCGTTGGAAAGCCGGACGACGGTCATCCAGGTGGCGAACGTCAGTTTCGGCCAAGGCAATCTGAAGTGAATCGTCGGACCGTCGACAATCCAGACATTGTCGGCAACTTGCTTCAGGCAATTAAGGGGTGGATAGGTGGACGTTGATCTAAACATGGCGCCTTGTGCTAAATTTCCGGGATTTGGCGCAATGGCGGCAACCAGGATGCATGACTATACATTGCGGCAATCCACGGTAGAACCGAGTTCGGTTTTGCACCAACCTCCAAATTGTTTCGTCACCATGAAAACGCGCGGCTCAGCCGACGCGTCAAACGTGCTTTCATGATAGCAGCTCTGACCATCCTTCTCCTGTGCCAGCTCATGGGCGAGATCATCGTCCGTCTCTTGAGCCTGCCCCTTCCCGGCCCGATCGCCGGCCTTGTCCTTCTCGCAGTTGGCCTGAGCATTCGTGGCAACGTCCCGGAAAATGCCGAGGCGCAGCCACCGGCATCCTGTGTAACCTTGCCCTGATGTTCGTGCCCGCCTCCGTGGGCATCATCACCCAGGTGCATGTGCTGGAAGCGCACAGCCTCGCCCTTGCGGCCTCCGTCGTCGTTTCCACAATCCTCGCCATGACGGTCACCGCGATCGTTTTCCGCTGGGCGACCTTGCGCGCCACTCCCGGCCACAAGAACGAGCGCTAGAGGAAGACCCGTCATGGTGAATGTCGAAAAACTTTGGGTCTATCTCGCCGAACAGCCGCTGATGTGGCTGGCGGTCACCCTTACCGCCTACACGATTGCGGACTGGATCGCCCTGCGCGCCAAGCGTCACCCGCTCGTCAATCCGGTCGTGATCTCGACCGCGATCATCGTCCTCGTGCTCAGTCTGTCGGGCACGGACTACAAGACCTACTTCAGCGGGGCGCAGTTCGTTCATTTCATGCTCGGACCGGCCACGGTCGCGCTTGCCATTCCGCTGGTGGACAACCTTCCGCAAATCCGGCGCGCGGTCATTCCCATTATGCTCGCGCTGACGGCAGGATCCGCAACCGCCATCGTTTCGGCCGTCGGCACCGCCTGGCTCTTTGGCGCACCGCGCAACCTGCTGATGTCGCTCGCGCCCAAATCCGTCACAACGCGCTTGCGGGCACTTTCGCAGGTCTTGCAATGGGGCTGAACGGTCTGATGACCGCGCTTCTGGTGCCGTTTCTCAACGACTTCTTCTGAACGGAGGAAGGCGGACGTCCCGCGGGAGGCAAGACCACCGCTGGCCTTTGAGCGCACAATGCGCTAAAGCCCGCCTTTCCCCCACACGTACCGGGCACCCCGATGGACCGCATCATTCTGGAAGATTTGAACTTCTTCGCCTATCACGGCGTTTATGACGAAGAAACGCGCCTCGGCCAGCGCTTTCACGTCGATCTGACCATCTGGGCAGACCTGTCGAAAGCAGCCGAAAGCGACAATTACGACGACGCCATCTGCTACGCGCACATCACCCGCACTGTCGAAGAAGTCGTGATGGGACGTCGGTTCAAGCTGATCGAACGCCTCGCCCAGACAATCGCGGACGCCGTTCTGGCCGATAAGCGCATCAAACGGGTTGCCGTGCGCGTGCACAAACCCGGTGCCCCGCTTCCCATCGCCACCGGTAGCGTGTCGGTCTCCATCGAGCGCGAGCAGTCCTGAAGGGCCGGAGGCGGGAAATCCCGCCTCTCTTGCGCCATGCTCACTTACGTTTAAGCGGCAATTCCACCCGAACGGTCAATCCGCCGCCAGGCGTATCGAGCAGCGTGAACGCGCCGCCGTATCCCCAGACGATCGACCGGCAGATTGCCAGTCCGAGCCCGAAGCCCATGGCCCAGTCCTTGTTGCGCGCGACATCACCGCTCACAAAAGGCTCCAGCATCGCGGTCTTGTTCTCATCGGCTATGCCGGGCCAGTAATCGACCACATCGACGCGGGCCATACCGTCCTCCACCACCAGACGGATCATGCCGTCTCCACTGTGCTTGAAGGCTTTGTCGGCCAGATTCGAGAACACGCGGAGCAATTCCGACGGCCTCCCTTCGACCGGCACCCGGCCCGAAACACCCTCCAAAGGCAGATCCTGACCGAGATCGGCGAACTGATCGCTGACGGTCGACAGCAGGCTCGCCAGATCGACCGATACCGTCGCCTCGCCGCTGCGCCCCTCGCGCAGATAGGTGAGCGTGCTCTGCAACAGCACATTTATGTGGTCGAGATTGTCGACGAAGGCCTGCCGGAGGGCATCGTCCTCTACATAATCGGCGCGAAGCCGCACCGATCGCGGCCAGCATGCGCACCTGATTTTTCAAAAGATGATCAATCCGGTGCTGCATCCGATTGAGAGCAGAGGCCACGCGGCGGACTTCCGCTGGACCTTCACGCGGCAGAGCTTCCGGCTCCACCGTATCGCTGCCGAACCGCTCCACCGCAGCGGCCAGCCGCTGCAGCGGACGGATCAACTCGTGAGCAGCCCAACCGATGAGAACGATGAGAGTGACCGCAGGAAACAACCCTGTCACGATCACAGGGCCGCCCCAGCTTGGCACCGGCGGCAGGAGAACCCCGTTGCCAGCAGGATCTTGCCGTCATCCAGCCGGAAGGCCATCCGGGTCGTATCGTCAACCCGCTCCTGGGTGGAGAGGCCGATATCGAACTGAGGGCCCAATTCCTCGATAAGGGGGATCGGAACATCTTGCCCCGACCAGTAGAATCCCGAAACCTCCTGATCGGTCAGAACCAGATTGAGGTCGGGATCACCTTCGTTGAGGGCTTGCAGGCTGTTCATGCGGTTCTCGCCCGACAATCGGTCGAGAACCACACAGCCGCGGCAACCCGATGCATCTGACCGGGCACGTCTTCGCTCTTGCCGCTGCCAAAGGCGAAATAGAGGAAGATAACCCCGTGGATCACGATCAAAGACGCAACGAGCGCAACGGCCATCCGCCCGGCGACACCGCGCGGCAGAGGCAAGCGCAAACTCATTCCGCGGCAGCCTCCACGGACTCACCGACGAACTCGTAGCCACCCGATCGAACGGTACGGATCAACCGGGGCTGGCCCGTATCGCTTTCCATCTTGCGCCTCAACCGGCTGATCAGGATGTCCACGCTGCGTTCATTGGGACCGGCAACGCGTCCCTGGGTCAAATCGATGAGCTGTTCGCGGCTGAGCGCCCACCCCGCACGCTCCACCAGTACCTGCAGCAGATCGAACTCCGCCGGCGTCAGCATGACCAGCGCGCCGTCCACATTGGTCAGGATACGCTGGCGGGTATCCATCGTCCATCCGGAGAAGATCAGCCGCTTGCCGCGCACCACCACTTCGTTGGCCGACAGCATCGCTCGACGCAGAAGCGCCCGCGCCCGAGCGACAAGCTCGCACGCATTGAACGGCTTGGGCAGATAGTCATCCGCTCCGATCTCAAGCCCGACCACCCGATCGACGTCGTCGCCACGGGCCGAAACAATGAGAATTGGAATGGCCGACGACGGCACAGGCTCAGCCCGTCCTCGCCCGGCAGCATCACATCCAAAACGATCAGATCGATGCGTGACGAATTCAGGTAGGCATCCATTTCCCGCCCATCAGCAACCTGTGTAACGCACCATCCCTCAGCGCTCAGGGTGCGAGAGACGAGAGCTCTAATTTCACGGTCGTCTTCGACGACAAGAACATTGGCAGATGAGAACATGATGGCGAGATTATGCAGAAAACTCGCGCCCCGTCAGGCATTTATTTATTTCCAAGAGTTTCCGCAAAGACGGTCGTGCGCTGCGCTTCGTCGTCTTCCTTGAATGCCGTCACGTCGCTTTTTCGTAACCTGCATCATGGTGTTACAGCCGAAGATCGCTTATCAGCAAAAAATCAACGACCGCCATGCGCGACGAGGCGGGGAGCTAAAGGGAAGTAAAGCCAAACATTTCCGCCCCTCACCCAACGCGACCATGACAGGAGACATTCAATGCGCAGCCCCTTCGTCGGCACGCTTCTTTTCCTCACTGCCGCCGCCCTCGGCACAAAGGCCGGAACCGCCTACGCGCGCGCCGACACACACACTCTAACCTGTGCACAAGTGCAGGCTCTCGTGCGCGATAGAGGCGCAATCACGGTCACGACGGGGGCCCACACCTACGAGCGGGTCGTCGCCGACAAGGGCTATTGTCTGCGTATGGAGATCACCCAGCCCGCCTACGTGCCCTCAAACGATTCTCGCCAGTGCTTCGCCGGGTTTCGCTGTGTGCCGATCACCATCCTGAAAATGTACGACTGACGCACAGAATGCGGAGAGGAGGACGAGGCCGCGCTCCCTCTCTCCTCCCGCCGACATTTTACAGAGGAATGTTGTCGTGCTTCTTCCACGGTAACTCGTCTTTCTTGGTGCGCAACATTGCCAGCGCCCGGGAAACCCGCCGCCGCGTGGAATGCGGCATGATCACCTCGTCGATATAACCGCGCTCGGCAGCCACGAACGGGTTGGCGAAGCGATCCTCGTATTCCTTGGTCCGCTCAGCGATCTTTTCCTTGTCGTTGAGTTCCGCGCGATAAAGGATCTCCACCGCGCCCTTGGCCCCCATCACGGCGATTTCGGCCGTCGGCCAGGCATAGTTGATATCGCCGCGGATGTGCTTGGAACTCATCACGTCATAGGCGCCGCCATATGCCTTGCGGGTGATGACGGTCACTTTCGGGATGATCGCTTCCGCATAGGCGAACAGCAGCTTCGCCCCGTGCTTGATCAACCCACCATATTCCTGCACCGTTCCCGGCAAAAAGCCCGGCACGTCGACAAAGGTGACGATCGGAATATTGAAGCAATCGCAGAAGCGCACAAAACGCGCCGCCTTGCGGCTGGCATCGGAATCGAGCACGCCCGCCAGCACCATCGGCTGATTGGCCACGATCCCCACCGTACGTCCTTCGATGCGCCCGAAGCCTGTCACGATGTTGGCGGCGAACTTCTCCTGCAACTCGAAGAAATCGCGCTCGTCCAGAACCTTGCAGATCAGTTCCTTCATGTCGTAGGGTTTGTGCGGATTGGCCGGGACCAGCGTGTCCAGGCTCTTCTCAAAGCGCGACGGATCGTCGACAACGGAAATCTCCGGACCGTCCGCCAGATTGTTCATCGGCAGATAGTCGATCAGACGCCGCATCTGCTGTAGCGCGTCGACGTCGTTGTCATAGGCGCCGTCGGCGATAGACGACTTGGTGGTGTGGATCGAAGCCCCGCCCAGTTGCTCCGCTGTGACCGTCTCGTTCGTCACGGCCTTCACCACATCCGGGCCGGTGACGAACATGTGGGAGGTATCGCGCACCATGAAAATGAAATCGGTCATGGCGGGCGAATAGACGTCACCGCCCGCACACGGTCCCATGATGAGCGAAATCTGCGGGATGACGCCGGACGAGGTCACGTTGCGCTGGAAGACCTCGCCGTAACCCCCGAGCGCAGCCACACCTTCCTGAATACGCGCGCCGCCCGCATCGAACAGACCGATGATCGGGGCGCGATTGCGCAAGGCCATGTCCTGGATCTTGGTGATCTTTTGGGCATGGGTTTCCGAAAGGGAACCGCCGAAGACGGTAAAGTCTTTGGAGAAGACATAGACCGTTCGACCGCTGATCGTGCCCCAGCCGGTGACGACACCGTCGCCCGGTATGTGGCTCTCCTCCATGCCGAAATCGGTGCAGCGATGCTGCTTGAACATGTCGTATTCTTCGAAGGATCCCTCATCGAGCAGAATGTCAATGCGCTCGCGCGCGGTCAGTTTTCCGCGCTTGTGCTGCGCCTCGATACGCCGCTCTCCGCCGCCCAACCGCGCCACATCCCGCCGCCGCTCGAGCTCCGCCAGGATCTCATTCATCGTCGACACTCCTCCACTACCTTCCTCTGAAGCAGGCTATTAGCACGCGCGGCGATTCCGGCAAAGCACGCCGTTTGCCGGAATCGGCAACATGCCGCACCCTGAGAACTCCACAATTCATCTTATTTGCCTAATTTTCGAGCACTTACAGTGCTACATTTGTCCCTGGCGAGAGTGATAGAATTTGCAATGATTTTAGGCAACTAACGCAGTGGAACGAACCAAACGGCCAGTATTGCATTCTTAACGCAAGGACACCTTGGAGACGGAGACATCATACTCTCATGGCCAACACGAGCTTTTTCAACGAGATGCTGACAAATGACGGAACTCCGCGCGCCGCCTACCGGCAACTCGAAAACTGGCTGGAACAGATTCCCAACAAAGACTCAAGCGCCTTTCCAGCGAAGCGGAGACGATATTCCGCCGCCACGGCATCACCTTCGCCGTCTATGGCGCCGACGAGGAAACCGAACGCCTCATTCCCTTCGACATCGTTCCCCGCATTCTTGATTCGCGCGAATGGTGCAGGCTTTCCGCCGGCATCGACCAGCGCGTGTGCGCGCTCAACGCGCTCATCCACGATCTCTATCATCGCCAGGAAATCATCCGCGCCCGGCGCCTGCCCTCCGAACTGGTGGTTCAGAACGAGGCGTTCCTGCCCGAGATGGTCGGCCATACGCCCGCCCGGCAGGTCTATGCCCACATCATCGGCACGGATCTCGTCCGCGTCTCCGAAAACGAATTCTACGTGCTGGAAGACAATACCCGCACCCCGTCAGGCGTCTCCTACATGGTGGAGAACCGGGAAACGATGATGCACATGTTTCCCGAGCTGTTCCAAAGCCACCGCGTAGCACCGATCGAGCATTATCCGGAACTGTTGCGCGAAACGCTGGAAAGCGTCGCACCGCCCGCCTGCGACGGCTCGCCGACCATCGCGGTCCTCACCCCCGGCATATACAACTCCGCCTACTATGAGCACGCCTTCCTGGCCGACACGATGGGCGTGGAACTGGTGGAGGGACGCGATCTCTTCGTCAATGACGGCTATCTCTACATGCGCACCACGCGCCAGTCGGAGCGCGTCAACGTGCTCTACCGCCACATCGACGACGCCTATTTGGATCCCCTCACCTTCCGCCCCGATTCAACGCTCGGCGTTCCGGGAATTTTCGACGTCTATCGCGCAGGACACGTGACCATCACCAATGCGCCGGGCTCCGGGATCGCCGACGACAAGGCGATCTTACTTCTACATGCCGGAGGTGATCGAGTTCTACACCGGCGAAAAGCCGATCCTGAACAACGTCCCGACCTGGAAATGCGAGGATAAGGACAGCCTGGCCTACGTGCTCGAGCACCTGGAAGAGCTGGTCGTGAAGGAAGTCCATGGCGTGGGCGGTTACGGCATGCTCGTCGGGCGCCCACCTCATCCAAGAAAGAGCGCGCCGCCTTTGTGAAGAAGCTGAAGGCACAACCGAGCAACTACATCGCGCAGCCGACATTGGCGCTGTCCGCCTGCCCGGCCTTCGTCGGCGCAAGCATTGCACCGCGCCATGTGGATCTGCGGCCTTATGTTCTTGTCGGCGACAAGGTGCGCATCACGCCCGGCGGGCTCACCCGCGTCGCTCTCAAGAAGGGATCGCTCGTCGTCAATTCCAGCCAGGGAGGCGGCACCAAGGATATCTGGGTGCTGGAAGATTGATGGATAAGACAGATACGAAAGGCGCGTCATGCTAGGTCGTACCGCCAGTTCACTGTCCTGGCTTTCACGCTATGTGGACGCTCCGAGGATATGGCCCATCTGCTTGATGTGAGCTATCGCATCTCACTGCTTCCCGGCATCAGCAACGGCGGCCACAGGGCGGACTGGAATTCCACCCTGGTCAGCGCCGGATGCGACTGGGGCTTCAAGCAGAAATACGACGAGGTGAACGAGCGCGACGTCGTCAACTACATGCTGTTTGACGGGAAAACCCATCGAGCATGCGCTCCTGCCTGCGCACAGCGCGCGACAATGCGCGTTCCGTCCGCACCGCTTTGACGCGGGAAATGTGGGAGAGCCTCAACACCACCTGGATCGAGTTTTCTCCGACGTCAAGCCGCATCACATGACGCGCAACAAGCTGCCGACCCTACTCGACTGGATCAAGGAACGCTCCATGTTGTTCCGCGGCGCAATGCTAGGCACCAGCCTGCGCAACGACACCTTCCATTTCAGCCAGTTCGGCGCCTTCATCGAACGCGCGGACAACACCTCGCGCATTCTCGATGTGAAATACCACCTGCTCCTGCCGCAAAACGAGATGATCGGCGGCGGCATGGACAATTACCAGTGGTCGACGATCCTCAGATCCGTCTCCGCCCACCGCAACTCCGGCCGAACCCCTGGCACGTGGCGGAGTTCCTGATCCTGCGCCGCGAGATGCCCCGCTCGCTGCTTCATTGCTACAACTGGCTGAACGAGAGCACGACTGGGCTGGAGCAGCTTTATGCCGAACACAGCCCCTCGATGGATATCGCACGCGAGACCTACGACACCTTGCGCAACGGGGACATGAACTCGATCTTCTCCGACGGGCTGCACGAATTCCTGCAGAATTTCATTACGTGCAACAACAAACTGACGACGGCCCTCGCAACCAACTATAACTTCGCCTGAACCGGGCTTCCCGCTCGATGCTTTCCACCTGACACCCAATGAAGCCTGCGACAGGCCCTTGCTGGACGGACCGATGCGCATCGAAATCAGCCATTCCACCCACTACCGATATGGCGCACCGGTCTCACAATCGGTTCAGCACTTGCGCCTCACCCCGCCCTCCGATACCTGCCAGAGCATCCTGGACTGGCACATCGAGACCCCGGGCATGGAGAAGGCGCTGGCCTACAACGACGCCTTCGGCAATGTGGTCCACCTGATCTCGCAGGGCCGCATTGGCGACACCATGACCATCACCGCATCGGGCACGGTGGAGACGCGCGACAATCACGGCGTGATCGGCCATCTGCCGGAGATGATGCCGCCCCGCGTCTACCTGCGCCAGACCGAGCTGACGCATCCAAATGCCGGCATCCGCAAGCTCGCCTCCCTCGTCGACCAACCGGATGACGTCGCCAGCTTCCACAAGCTGATGGACAAAATCCGTGATCAGATCACCTATCGCGTCGGCGTCACGGAACCCCATATGGCTGCGGCCGAGGTATTGGACCCGGGCGAAGGCGTCTGTCAGGACCATGCTCACATCTTCATCGCGGCGGCACGTCATGCGGGCGTGCCTGCACGCTACGTCTCCGGCTACCTGTTTCTGGAGGACGACGAATCCTCCGAGGCCCATCACGCATGGGCGGGGGTTCTGATCGAACAGCTCGGCTGAGTAGGCTTCGACGTCTCCAACGGCATCTCGCCGACGGACCACCACGTACGCCTTTCGGTGGGCCTCGATTCCCGTTCCGCGGCTCCGATTCGCGGTGTACGCTGGGGCGGTGCACAAGAGGCGCTGGCCGTGGAGATTCGCGTTGATCGTGCCGCGCAACAGCAACAGAAATAACAACCACTTGCCGCGCAGAGCGGGAACTGATCTTCGCGGGCGTTCTGAGGAACGGAAATGACCTATTGCGTCGCGTTGCGGCTCGAGCGCGGTCTGGTATTCGCCGCCGACACCCGCACCAATGCGGGACTCGACAACATCGCCACGTTCCGCAAGCTTCACATCTTCGAAAAAAGGGCGACCGCGTCATCACCATGTGCGCAGCGGGCAACCTTGCGGTGACGCAATCCGTGGTGTCGCTGCTGCACGAGCACGCCCACGACGAAACGATCTCCCAGCCCACCATCATGACCGCCTCGACCATTTTTCAGGTCGCACGCGTGGTCGGCCAGGCAGTGCGCGACGTCCGTACCATCGACGGGGAGGCGCTGGCCGCCAACAGCGAGAATTTCGGCGTTTCCTTCCTGCTCGGCGGTCAGATCGGCAAGGAGGCCCTTCGCCTCTTCCAGATCTATGCGGCAGGAAACTTCATCGAGGCGACCGACGACACGCCCTTCTTCCAGATCGGCGAACACAAATACGGCAGGCCGATCCTGGACCGTGTCACCCGTTCCGACATGACGCTCGGCGATGCGGCAAAGCTTGTGCTGATCTCATCCGATTCAACACTGCGCTCCAACCTCTCCGTCGGCATGCCGATCGATCTCCTACTCTATAACCGCGATACGCTGGAGGTGAACCGCCAGACCCGCATCGAGCAGGACGACCCGTATTTCAGACAGTTGTCAAACAGCTGGTCGGACGCCTTGCGCGACGCCTTCTCCCACTTGCCGCGATTCGACGTGTGAGGAACAAGGAAACGTGCGCGCCCTTCGGAGAGGGAACGCGCAAATTCTTTCGAACCAATATCGGACTTCAGAGAAAATCCATGACGCCGCCTTCAACACGGAGGCTTGCGCCCGTGGTGGCGGAGGCCTGTTCGGAACAGGCGTAGACGATCATGTTGGCGACCTCTTCCACCGTTGCCGCGCGCTGAATGATCGAGCTCGGACGGTGCGCCATGATGAAGCTCTTGGCTGCCTCTTCCAAGCTCTTGCCCGTCTTCTTCATTTCCTCCTCCATGATGGCCGCGAAACCATCTCTCAGCGTCGGTCCCTGCAGCACGGAGTTGACCGTCACGCCCGTGCCCACCAGTCGCTTGGCAAGACCGCGCGCGAATGCGACGTCGGAGGCTTTGGACACGCCGTAATGAATCATGTCGGAGGGAATGTTGAAGGACGATTCCGAACCCAGCATGATGATCCGGCCCCAGCCCTTCTTCACCATCGCAGGCACCAGCGCCCGGCAAAGCCGCACCGGGCCCATCACGTTGACCTGCCAGTGCTGTTCCCAGACCTCGTCATCACCCTCGAAAAAGTCCGAAGTCTCGAAGATCCCGGCATTGTTGACGAGGATCGACGTGCTCGATGGACTTCACCAACCGCTCGCAGCCTCCGACGGAGGAAAGATCCCCCGAGATACCGCGCGCGCCGATCTTTCCGGCGGCAGCGGAGGTGCTCTCCTCGCTGCGGCCGTTCACGATCACGTCGGCCCCGGACTCTGCGAGCGCCTTTGCCGTGGCAAAGCCGATCCCCTTGGTCGCCCCCGTCACCAAGGCGACCTTTCCTGTGAAGTCGAGCTTCATTCTTTTGTCCTTTCGGAATTCGTCGGAGAAACTGATCCTCGCCCGAACGGCGCGGATGCCGCTCAGAGCGGCAAACGGACGGCACAACTCGTCGTTGCATACAGTCTTGTATGTGGGGTATCAGGCCTCGGCGACAACATCCGAAATGGAATAAATTTGATTACAAGATCATATAGATAGAGAAAAGTGCCGATCCTCTCGCAAGGACGCTGCGAAATCGCATCGTTCACGAAAAACGGCGAGAACGCCGTATCAGCGAGGATCCTGCCGCCCGACCATCGCCTTCAGAATCAACACCGCAGCATCGAACTCCGCCCGCTTGCATTCCCGATGCTGCATGGCTTCCGCGTCCTGCCCCCACAGTTCCGCGTTCCAATCCTCATCGACGTGCGCAGCCGCCCAGGTTCGGTCGGCATCAATCTCACCGGCGGCAAGCGCCAGCGCCAGAAGGACGGATCCCGTTAGCGTCGTCACCGTATGAAGCGCGGCCAGTTCCAGTGCTCCGAACCGGCCGACGGCCTCGCGCACCGTGGCGAGTGCATCCTCGGGCTGATCGACCGGCATGATGCCTTCCACCAGCATGAGGCGTGCGCCGAGTCCGCTTTCCGCCCAGGCCAGCACCGGGCCCCAAGTATCGGTCTGACGGGCCACAAGCCGGTCCGGGCCTTCGGCGCGATAACACAGCAGGTCGGACCCGGCATAAGCGGCCACCGCCTCGACGACTTCCCCGTGCCGGGCAGGCACCGCTTCGATCCCCGAATTGACGATACGCGTCAGATGCATGGTATCGGGATCGATGACCTCGACCTGCGCCCGCCATTCCTCGGCCACCGCCTTCGCCAGACCGGCCAGAGGCAGCGCGAGGGTCAGTTTCCCAGGCGTCTTGACTGGTCGAGCGTCGAGAAGGACCACATGTCCCTGGTCACGCTCTTCGACTGTCACGTCCTTGTAGAAGCGCTTGGGCAGCGCCGGGTGCATCAGCTCCTGCGCCTTGTGTATCGGATCGCTGCCGGCCTGCGCTTCGTGCTCTTCGAAAGTCTCACGGCTCATGCGATGCCCTCGATCTGCCAACCGAACTTGCGGCCGAGTTCCGGCACCAGATCGGCGAAATCATCAAGAATAGTGGCCGCCCCGGCCTGCGTCAGAAGCGGGCGGTCGTGATAGCCCCAGGAAACGCCCATCCCGGTCACTCCGGCATTGCGTGCCATCGCCACGTCATAGCTGGTATCGCCATAGCTGGTATCGCCGATCATGACGGTATTTTCCGGTGAGGCCCCGGTCTCCTCTTCCATGGCTTGCAGGATCATGCCCGGATGCGGCTTGGAGGGCGCGCGGTCGGCCGTCTGGATGGTCACGAGACGATCGTGCACCTCGACCATACGAACCACCCCGCGCAACGCCTTGCCAGTGGCAACGCCCAGAAGCACGTCATCGCGCGCATGAAGCGCATCGATCGCCGCACGAGCACCGGGATAAAGCGGATCCAGCCCGCCGCCCACCTTGCGCTCGGCGATCTTCGAGGCCCGGTAGACCTCCGCCATCTGAGGCACGAGATGCCGGTGCTCGTCTTCGACAAGCCGATCGATTGCCACTTCCAGCGAGAGCCCCACGATCCCCAGTGAGGCCGCGCGCGGCGGCACCAGCCCGACCGCGGAAAAGGCGGCGTCCATCCCGGAAACGATGGTGTCCTGGCTGTCGACGAGCGTGCCGTCGCAATCGAATATGATGAGATACATGTGCGTGCCGAAGCTGTTCCTTGAGGCCCCGATGTGGCGGCTTTTCCGTCCCCGGTCAAGGGCGGGAGCCGTGTTCGCCCTGCCGCCTCACCGCTGGACACATCCCGCAGGGACGCCTATTGGTCGGCCGCAGACAGATCTCCAGCCAGGCGGGGAATCGTGACCAAGGCCATCGTTCTGTTCTTCGCGCTCATTGCGCTCATCCAGATCATCCGCCCGCTCGGGTGGCCGGGTCTGAAACGTCGCAAGGATGCCTGGAAGCTCGTGGCCGCCGGTTTCGCCCTGTCGGTCGTGGTAGTCGGCTGGTCGCTGACGCGCTGAAAACGACGGTGCCTCGACCAGAGATCCGGGATCTCACACCTCTTCTTCATCCTCTTCCGGATCATAATCGGACGTATCGAAGCCAAGCAGGTTCCACGACTGCTGCATATGCGGCGGCAGCGGAGCGGTGACGTCGAGCTTTCCGCCCCGCGTGGGATGCGGAATGATGATCCGACGGGCCAGCAGATGCAGCTTGTTCTGCATGCCACCCGGCATTTCCCAGTTCTCAATATCAAAATATTTCGGATCGCCGATGATCGGATGGCCGATATGGGCGGTGTGCGCGCGAAGCTGATGGGTGCGCCCGGTAACAGGTTTCAGGCTCAGCCAGGAGAGATTCGGCCCCGCATTGTCGACCACCGAATAGAAGGTCATCGCGTGCTGGGCGTCCTCGTCCCCGTGATGCACGATCGCCATCTTCTCGCCGTGCTCCTCGCAGGCGAGATAGGTCGAGATCTTGCCCTGACGCTGCTTCGGCACGCCCTTGACGAGCGCCCAGTAGACCTTGCGGGCCGAGCGCGCACGAAACGCCTTGGTGAGCGCCTTAGCGGACTTGCGCGACCGCGCCACCACGAGGCACCCCGCCGTATCCTTGTCGAGCCGGTGAACGAGACGCGGCTTGTCGCCCGACTTCGTTGCAAAGGCACTCAGCATGCCATCGATATGGCGCTTGGTGCCGGACCCGCCCTGCACCGCCAGACCGGCGGACTTGTTCAGCACCATCAGGTCCTTGTCCTCATAGAGGATCATCGCCTCGATGGCCGCGCGATCGTTGTCTGAGATCTTTTTCGGCGCCTGTTTTTCCACCTTCCGGGGATCGACGCCGAGCGGCGGGATGCGGATCTTCTGGCCGGCCGCCACCCGCGTATCGGTCTTGGCGCGGCCGCCGTCGACGCGCACCTGACCGGTGCGGACGATCTTCTGCAGTTGCCCGAAGCCGAGACCGGGGAAATTGCTCTTGAACCACCGGTCGAGACGCATTCCGGCTTCATCTGAGGTAACGGTGCGGGTTTCGATGCCGCTCATATCGAGGTGCTTTCGCTGGCGTTGGTATTTGCGCGCCTTATAGCCTCAGCGCGACAGGAACGCCATTCCCGCGCCGGGAGAATTCGTTCCTCAAGCGGGTTTGAAGACCAGAACCACACCGTTGATGCAATGCCGCTTGCCGGTCGGCGGCGGATCGTCATCAAAAACATGGCCCAGATGCCCGCCGCACCGACTGCAATGCTCTTCGGTGCACGCGAAGAAGAGCCTGTAATCCTTCCGGTAGGCAACAGCATCGGGCAAGGCCCGTTTAAAACTCGATCAGCCTGTCCCGCTGTCGAACTTGTCCTTCGATGAGAACACCGCCAGGTCGCAGCCTGCGCAATGGAAGGTTCCCTCACGCTTTTCATCATTCAGCGGACTGGTGAAGGCCGGTTCCGTCGCTTCCTCGCGCAGGACGGCATACTGCTTGTCCGTTAGAAGCTTGCGCCATTTTTCTTCCGAATGAGATACCTCGAACGATCCATCCGTTTCCGCCTTGACCGAATAATAGGCGCCACCGTCCAGAGCACCGCGACGGCTCCGCCGAGAAGCATCTTCCGTCTGCTGATCGTTCTGCCCACCATGATGTTCCTCCAGGTTTTCAAAAGCGCCGCCCGTATCGGTCGCCCGGACAGGTACGGCACCTCGCCTCCCATGTGGAAGTGCATGTCCTCGTTGCCACCACCTTTACGCCAAGACGCAGTATCGCGGCGATCAGATCTCCTTGAAGAGATTGTGAGCCGACACATCCTCAATCAGGACCCAGTCTCCTCCAAATCCGGGGATGCCGTAGCGGTTCTCCCCATCACTGACGATGACAAGCGACAATACATCCGCGCAAAAAGGCGTGAATTCACGATAGGCTTACGTTTGTTGAGCGATAGTCCGGGCAACACGACGTTCGGGGACTGCAGGAAGTTTCCATGAAGGAACTGGAGCTGCGTCTGGCCTTGGTTTTCTACGGTGGCGTTTCCCTCGCCATCTACATGCACGGCGTTTCACGCGACGTGCTGGCCCTTGTGCGCGCCTCCGCCACCCGACATCGCGACAACGGCACAGATCCGGCCCCCGACGACACAACGTCTCCCCTGGAAGCCGCTTGGGCGAAGCTTTTCGACGCTCTTTCAAACCGCGTCGAACTGTGTGTCGTGGTCGATGCCATATCCGGGGCCTCGGCAAGCGGCGTGAACGGCATCATGCTCGCCCGCGCGCGCCCACGACCTGCCGCTCACCGATCATCGCGTCCTGTGGCTCGAAAATGCCGATGTTACCCGCCTCGCCAAGCCCCAGGACGGGCTCATCCGGTATCTCAAGCGCTCTGTCACCCCCGTCATCGACAGGCGAGTCACCACCACACTGAAAAGTCAGATCGACGATCCCGAGACACGGGAGAAACTGCGCGCCTTCGTCCAGTTGCGCTGGTTCACCCCGACCTTTTCCGACAAACGCTTCGCGGGCTGGATGCTCGATGCCTGCGCGCACATGGATGCCCATTGGAAGCCGGGTGCCAGCCTTCTTCCGCGCGGCCAGCGGCTCGACCTGTTCGTGACGTTGACCGATTTTCACGGAGAACGCCGCAAGATCCTGGTGGAGGGCTCCACCGAGCTGGAAGAGACCAACCACCGCCGGATCCTGCACTTCCGCGCCGACCATCGCGCCAAGGGCATCGTCAGCGACATGGGAGCGAGAACGTGGCCGACATTATTTTCATTTTCGCCGCGCGTGCCACCGCCTCCTTTCCCGGCGCCTTTCCGCCTGCGACCGTCGCCGAGATGGACGAATTGCTGGCCGAGCGCGGAGATCCCTGGCCGGATCGAGACAGGTCCCTGCGCCACACGCTCGGCATCGATCCGGACGATCCCATCCCCAGCGTCTTCGTTGACGGCTCGGTCGTCATGAACAAGCCGTTTGCGCCGGCGATCGGCGAGCGCCCGGCCATGCGCGAAGTGGTGCGCCGCCTGATCTATATCGATGCGATACCGGAGACGGAGCGCCGCCCGGTCGACAGGGAAACGGTGCCGGGCTTCTTCCGCATCATCCTCGCCTCGCTCGCCCATATCCCGCGCAGCGAACCGGTCGGGGACGAACTGGCGGGCATCGAGGAAGCGAACCGCAAGGCCCGCCATCTAAGCGACCTGATCACCGCGACCGACCCTTTTGTGACCAGCGAAGTCGCGACGATCCTGAGCCGCGGCGGCAACGATGCCCCGGCCACGCAACACATATGCGCCTGTCGTCGGGAAGCGAACGCCAAGGCCCACCATCAGGCGGGCTTCATGCACCTGCCCTATCTGAAACTGAAGCTCGCAGCCCTGTCCGACCATCTGGCGGAGCTTATTGCGCGACTTGCGGACACCGACGACACGCTCTCCCTGACCCGGTCGTTGGAGCGACGGATCACCGCCTACCTGAACCGTCTGGAAGAAAAGGCGCGCCGCCTTGATGCGGGCCAGGAAGAGGCGATGGGAGCCGTACCGGAGCCCATCGTGAACCTGCTGCGCGATCTGGACGTCGACTACCGGATCCGGCGTCTGCGCTTCGTCATCCGCCGCCTGAACGGACTCTACCATCGCCCTGAAATTCGTACCTTCGAGAAATCCTCTCAACGCATGGATGAACTGAAGGCAACGCTCTACGAACAGATCGAGCATCTCGCGCTCTACTGGCAGCCGAACCACCACGACGAGGATCTGCGCCAGATCGCGCGCGATCTGTGTGCGGACGACGACAACGACGACAAGCAGCTCAAGATCTTCTTCGGCGCCTTTGCGCGCACCACCGCCCTGCCCACACTCGACGATCTGCATGACGACATCTTTTCCGTGGTCAGCTTCGCCTTCATCGCCGCCCCGCTGCGCCGCCGCCTCAGCGAGGCCTATATCGGCTTCGCGTTCTACGATCTGGTGACCTTCCCCGTGATGCATCGCAGGGAATTCACCGAGGTGAACGAGATCCTCGTGGAGCGGATATCCGCGGCGGATCCCGGCGCGCTCAACGACGAGCCGGGCAAGCTGAAGGGCGTCGCCCTGTCGCTTTTCGGAGCCTTCTTCAACCGGGCCTGGCGCGAGCACGACCATCTGTGGGGACGGCTCAATGCCGCCGACCGGCTGTTTTCCACGGTCCTGACCGCGATCGGCGAACACGCCCCGCAAGGGCTTCAGACCGAAGCCCTGCGCAGAAACCTCTTTGAGGCCATTCTGGAAGAAGAAGAGGCCAACCTGACCGCAGATCCCACGCTCATCGCCCACATTCGCGAACATATTGCCGTGATGAGCGAGAAAAACCGCACCGCTCTGCCGAATTACCAGGAGGATCGACCGGCTGCCGGTTTGCATTGCAGCGGCTCGTGAACTACGTTCGCGCTTTCTGACCCTAGCGATCCCCGGTCCCGACGGAACGTCGCACGATGGGTGTCAGTATTTCGGGATAATCGAGATGATCTTTGCTGCCGCCGGTCTGGGACTGCTTGTCCAGTACGCGATACTGTTCGCCGCGATCTATGCCGTGACGCTGGTTGTCTATTTCGCGACCAGCCTCGCTCTCACATGGCTGAACCGCCGCCATCCCGAACGCCGCATCCAGATGACGCGCGACGGCTCGAAACGCATGCGCCGCGAAATCCGGGCCTCCATGAAGGCATTGGCCGTCTCCTCCGCCTTGCTGTCGGCCGGGTTATTTGGCTCAGCTTGAAGGCTGGGCGGTCGTACCGCTCGAAGCATACTGATGGTCGCTCCCGCTGATGTTCGTCGTCTCGATGGTGCTTTTCGATACCTGGTTCTACTGGGGACACCGTCTGCTCCACCTTCCGACCTTCTACCGCTTTCATGCCCCGCATCACGCCTCCATCGCGCCGACCGCCTGGAGCAACGATTCCTCCACCACCGTGGATACGCTGATCGAGCACGGCTACCACCTGATCATCTGGTTCCTGCTGCCGATGCCCGCAACGGCGATCTTCGCCCAGCGGCTTTATGACCAGATTTCCGGCATGATCGGCCATGCGGGCTTCGAGTATTTCGCCTCGCCCACCTCACGCTGGCCCTCGCCATTTATCTGTACGACTTTCCACGACCCGCATCATTCGGACTTTCGCTATAATTACCGAAACTTCTTCTCCCTCTGGGACCGGATGATGGGAACGGTCGACCCGAAATACGATGCGATGGTGGAAGAGATGGAAAACCCGGCGAATACCGGCAAGACGGCAACGGAAACCGGAGACGGCGCCCATGGCTGACGCGCTTTTCAACGCGGGCAATCTGTTCCTCGCCTTCCTGCCGTGGTGGGCGGCGGTCTATGCCGTTAATCTCTTTCTCTATTTCATCACCGGCTGGACGCTTGTCGCCATCCAGAACCGCCATCCGGAACTCCGCACCCAGCCCAACCGGCGCGGAGAAAAACGCAAGGCCAAGGAGATCCGCCAATCGGTGATCTCACTATTGGTGACTGACGGGTGCCTGACGGGAGGCCTGTTCCTGCAATATCAGGGGCTGACGCTCATCGATCCGCCGGCCCTGTCCTGGTGGTCGATGCCGTTAACCTTCGTGCTGTCGATCGTGGTGTTCGATGCTTGGTTCTACTGGGCTCACCGCTTCATGCACACGAAACTGATGTACCGCTTCCATGCGGAACACCATCGCTCCGTCGCGCCGACGGTGTGGAGCACCTATAACGACGATCTGGTCGACGCCTTCGGGATGCAAAGCTACTACCTGTGGGCGCCGCTGATTCTGCCCATCCCGGCTCTGGTCCTGATCGGCCATCGGCTTTACGACCATTTCAACGGCACGATCCGGTCATTCCGGCTTCGAATTCTGGGCGAGCCCAGCTTCGCGCGCGCCCTCCCCCATGGTCTGCGTCACCTTCCATAACCAGCACCATTCACGTTTCAAATACAACTACGCCAACTTCTTCTCCTTATGGGACCGACTGATGGCTACGATCGACCCGAAAAATACGATGAGGCGGTCAAAGGCTTCGAGCGGCTCGGAAAGGCGCCAGAAAAGGCGACCGAGGCAGCGGAATAGGCGCAGCAGGCAAACTCAAGCATGAATAATCTTCTTCTCGTCGCGATCGGCGGCGGCATCGGCGCGGCGGGTCGCCACTTTGTCGGTCTCTTCATGATGCGCCACTTCGGCAGCGGCTTTCCCTATGGCACGCTGACGGTGAACATCCTCGGCTCGTTCATCATGGGGCTGTTCATCGCGACGCTGGCGCGCCTGGACGGCTCCTTCCAGAGCCTGCGTCTTCTCATCGCCACAAGCATGCTGGGCGGCTTCACAACGTTTTCATCATTTTCGCTCGACGCCGCGACCCTGTGGGAACGCGGTCAGCTCGAACTCGCGGCGGGCTATGTACTGGTTACCGTGGTCGCATCCATCGCCGCCCTCTTCGCAGCGCTATGGCTGGTGCGAGGTTTGGCCGGATAGGCCCCCGGGGCTCACGCCCCGCCGCGTTCGCGCCTGAGCTTCGCCCAGTAATCGAGCCGCTTCCGGATTTCGCGCTCAAAACCGCGTTCCACCGGCTCGTAATAAGTCTGGCGACCGAGTTGCTCAGGGAAATAGTCCTGTCCGGAAAAGGCGTCCGGCTCGTTGTGATCGTAACGATAGCCCTCGCCATACCCTTCCGCCTTCATGAGCTTTGTCGGCGCATTGAGGATATGGCGCGGTGGCGGCAGGGAGCCGGCCGACTTTGCCGAGCGCATGGCCGCCAGATAGGCGACCTCGACAGCATTCGATTTCGGCGATGACGCCAGATAGATGCACGTCTCCGCCAGCCCCAGATCGCCTTCCGGCGATCCCAAAAGACGGTATTGCTCCACCGCCGCATTGGCGATCACCAGCGCCTGCGGATCGGCAAGCCCGATATCCTCCACCGCCATGCGAACGAAACGACGCCCGATATAGAGCGGATCTTCCCCCGCATCGATCATGCGGCACAGATAGTAGAGCGCGGCATTGGGATCCGACCCGCGCACAGATTTGTGGAGCGCGGAGATGAGGTTGTAGTACCCGTCCTGCGACTTGTCGTAGACAGGCGCGCGGCGCTGCACGATCTCCTGCAATGTCTTGGAATCGAAGATCTCGCCCTCGCCGGCCGCCCGCCAGATGTCTTCGGCAAGCGTCAGCGAGGCCCGTCCATCCCCATCCGTCATGCGAATGAGCGTCGCGCGTGCCTCTTCATCGAGCGGCAAGGTACGGTCTTCCAACGCCTCGGCCCGTCCCAGAAGCTTCTCCACCCCTGCCTCGTCGAGCGGCTTGAAACTCATCACATGGGCACGCGAGAGAAGCGCCGCGTTCAGCTCAAAGGACGGATTTTCCGTGGTTGCCCCCACAAGCGTGACAGTGCCGTCCTCCATGACGGGCAGAAAGCTGTCCTGCTGCGCCCGGTTGAAGCGATGGATCTCGTCCACGAACAGAAGCGTGCCGCGTCCGGACATGCGCCGCATGCGGGCGGCTTCAAACACCTTCTTCAGATCGCCGACCCCGGAGAAGATGGCCGATATTTGGTCGAAGCCGAGATCGGTCGCCGAGGCCAGCAGTCGGGCGACGGTCGTCTTGCCCGTGCCCGGCGGCCCCCAGAAGATGAGCGAGCCAAGCGAGCTGGACCGCAGCATCCGCGTCAAGGAACCGTCCGGCCCGACAATGTGATCCTGCCCGACCACATCCTCGAGTTTTTCGGGGCGCAACCTGTCGGCGAGCGGCCGAGGCGCATCATTGGCCATGCCGGAGACGGCGAAGAGATCGCTCATTGGGATATTGTTCCTTGTCCGTTCCCCCTTGGATATAGGCTCCATGAGGGGCCGCGGACAATGGTCGATTGACGTTTGAAAATAAGACTATGGCCCCGCGAGAAAACGCGGAGCCATAACCCTTGCGAAAAAGGAATGGAAAGGGGGACATGAAGCTCAGGTACCATGTCCCCCTTTCCGGGGTAGAGCTGCAACGGGGCCCGCCTTGCAGGCCCCGTTGCAGCTCTACCCTCTAACCGCGAACCTCAACGTGCGGCCGTCGCGACTGACTTCCACACGCCAGACATACGGGTCGGATTTCGCGATGGAGGCCAGAGCCCGCGTGTTCACCACATCTTCCTGATTGACCGACAGAACGATGTCGCCAGGTTGAAGCCCCACACGCTCGGCCGGAGAGCCTGGGGTGACGGACTTGATGACGACGCCTTCTTCGTCGCTGGGAACCGACAGTTCCTCTGCCACCGCCGGAGACAGGTTCTCAACCGTCGCACCGGTAAACGGCGAACGGCCGCCGATCTGACGGGTGTCGCGCGGAACGTTCTCAGGCGCGGCTTCAAGCTTGATGGAGAGCGTGTGCTTTCTGCCATCCGACAGGACGGTCAGATCCGCGCTGTTGCCGAGTTGCTTGGTGGCAAGGCGGTAGCCGAACGCATTGGGATCCTCCACGGGCACGCCGTCGACCGCAAGCACTAGATCCCCCACGTTAAGATGCGCCTCATCGGCGGGCGAGCCCTTGGCGATCCGAGTGACGAGCACGCCGCGCGGCCGGTCGAGCCCCATTCCTTCGGCAATATCCGCCGTCACCACCTGCATCGATGCGCCGATCCACGGACGACGCACCTTGCCGCCATGCTTGGCTGCATCCGCGATCAGCTTGACCATATTGACCGGAATGGCGAACCCGATGCCGTTGGAACCGCCCGAACGGGAATAGATGGCGGAGTTGATCCCCACCAGATTGCCCGACATGTCGACGAGCGCGCCGCCGGAATTGCCCGGATTGATGGATGCATCCGTCTGGATGAAGAACTGGTAGTCGGACACGCCCACATGTGTGCGCGCAACCGCAGAGACGATGCCCTGCGTCACGGTCTGTCCAACACCGAAGGGATTGCCGATCGCCAGCACGACATCGCCGACCACGAGCTTGTCGCTGTCACCGAAAGGGATATGCGGAAAATCGCCGTCGCCGTCCTTGATCTTGAGGACCGCTAGATCAGTGCGCTCGTCATCGACCACGATATCGCAGTCGAATTCGCGCCGATCGGCCAGCGCCACACGGATCTCGTCCGCATCCTTGATCACGTGATGATTGGTAATGATGACGCCGTCGGCGGAAATGATAACACCGGAGCCGAGCGACTGCTGAACCCGCTTGCGCGGCGCGCCGAACCCGCCCTGATCCCCAAAGAAACGGCGGAAGAAGGGATCGTTGAAAAAGGGTGAGACGCGCCGTTGCGAAACGACCCGTCGCGCATAGACGTTGACGACCGCCGGCGCGACCTTCTTCACGATCGGCGCAAAGGAGAGTTTGAGCTGCGTGGCGGACTGGGGAACCACACCGGCCTGCGCCCGGGCAGAGCCAGCAAGGCCCAACGGCGCGACAACAGCGAGAGAGAAAAGGAGGGATACGGCGGCGATCGTTCGCCGGATTGTTCTTGTTTGGCTTGGCAACATTGTCGGTATTCCTGATTTTCGCGTTCCGCCCCAGCATGCAACGGGGCGGTATTCGAATGATGTGAGACCAACGATATGCGATGAAAACGCGGCACGGTATGGCAGAAGCCAAAAATGACGGAAATTTAAGGTTGTGGGGCGAATTGCCACCCGTTCCCATACGGTCATCACGGCTAACCGGCCAGCAACTTTGCCACCATGCGTGAGGGATCAGCGCGCACGTTTTTCCCGGATTTCCGCAGATCGGGGGAAAAGGGAGACCGCCCGGATCATCGAATTCCACACATCGAGCGCTCGATTGATGCACCAGATTCATGAGTTGCATCAATTTCGCTTCGGTAATCAGAGCGCCCCTACTGCCCTAAATTGGGGGCAGTGTTTGTGAAAGAAGTCGCGTCCCGGTTCGCGAAGGCACCTGCCGACGGATGTCCCGGCACACGTCCGACATGCCGACCGACGCGAAAACCTCTGACAAGAGTTGGATACCATGATCCTGGAAGAAACCTTTACCCTGCCGAACGGCGTCAAGATCCCGAAGCTCGGCCTTGGCACGTAGATGATCGAGGACAGTCAGGTCGCAGAGGCCGTCAAGGCCGCCGTGGAACTCGGATACCGTCACATCGATACGGCCAAGGCCTACGGAAACGAACGCGGCGTCGGTGAAGCCATCCGCAACTGCGGTGTCGCCCGCGACGAACTGTTCGTGACGACCAAGCTCGATGCCGCACACAAGACCTACAAGGACGCGAAAGAGGCGATTGACGGCTCGCTGCGGACCCTGGGGCTCGACACGATCGATCTGATGATCATTCACAGCCCCCAGCCCTGGATGAAATTTGCCGGCGAAAACCGCTTCTTCGAAGGCAACCTCGAAGCATGGCGCGCGCTTGAAGAGGCCTATAACGCCGGCAAGCTCCGCGCGATCGGCGTGTGGAACTTCGAAAAGGCCGATCTCGATAACCTGCTCGACAACGTTTCCGTCAAGCCGATGATCAACCAGATACTCGCGCATGTCAGCAACACGCTCTTCGAGCTGATCTACTACACGAAAAGCAAGGGGTTGCTGGTCGAGGCCTATTCGCCCGTCGGCCACGGAAAGATCCTGAACAACGCCGAAATCGGTCAGATGGCCGAGAAATACGGCGTGAGCATTCCCCAGCTCTGCATCCGCTATGTCCTGCAACTCGATACGATCCTCACTACCCAAGACCGCGAACCCGGACCACATGCGCTCCAACGCCGCCGTGGATTTCGAGATTCCCGATGCAGACATGGAAACGCTGAAGAACATCGAACGCATCAATGACTACGGCGATGCGAGCGTCTTTCTCGTCTATGGCGGAAAGCTCTGAGACGCAGGCCTGTTGATCGCCTGATGGAATCGTCTGAGATCATGGGATAGGGCGTTGCCCTATCTCGCCTTACACGCGGGGCATTTTGCTTCGCTTATGTCGCCATGCGTGGCGCTGTGGCGACTTTATGGCCGGGCTCGCGCCTTCGTGAGCCTCCTCCCCTTGCAAAGCGGTGCGTCACTTGCATCTTACCACGTGATACACGGGCAGAATCTCGCCCAACTGAACGCTTTACATCAAGACACTGGAGCGCCGCGCAGATGACTGACACGCCCCCTACGTCCCGCCGAAAGCCTGGACGTGGGAGACAGAGAGCGGTGGCAAGTTTGCCTCTATCAATCTCCCTATTGCCGGGCCGACCCATGAAAAGAAACTACCCGTCGGCAGGCACCGCTTCAGCTCTATTCGCTGGCAACGCCGAACGGACAGAAGAATCACCATCCTTCTGCAAGAGCTTCTCGCCGCCGGACATACGGGTGCGGAATATATGGCGATCAGTTCGGATCCGGATTCGTCGACGTGAACCCGAATTCCAAGATTCCCGCGCTCATGGACCACAGCGGCCCGGAACCGATCTGCATTTTCGAATCCGGCGCGATCCTGCTCTATCTTGCGGAAAAATTCGGCGCTTTCGTCCCAACCGAAGATCCGGCCAAGCGCGCCGAATGCCTCTCCTAGCTCTTCTGGCAGATGGGCTCGGCTCCCTATGTCGGCGGCGGCTTCGGGCATTTCTATGCCTATGCGCCGGAGAAGTTCCAATACCCGATCGACCGCTTCACCATGGGGACCAAGCACCAGCTCGACGTGCTCGACCGGCGACTGGCTGAAAGCACCTATGTGGCGGGGAAAGACTACACCATCGCCGATATCGCGATCTTTCCCTGTTACGGCAGGTTGGTGAAGGACTGGCTTTATGATGCGGCCGAGTTCATCGACGCTGCAAGCTACACCAACGTTCTGCGTTGGGCGGACGCGATCCTGGAACGCCCCGCCGTCCAGCGTGGCCGGATCGTCAACCGGACCTCGGGCAATCCCGCAAGCCAGCTTCACGAGCGCCACGATGCCTCGGACTTCGAGACGAAGACGCAGGACAAATTGGAACCCGCCAAATAGGCGGAGCCGGACGACCTCAGACGACAACAAAAAAGGGCGGCGCGGATCTGCTCCAGGAAGTCGCGCACCTGCTTGTCCAGGGTGCGTGCCTGCTCGGTGAGGTTTCCAGCGGCCCCCCATCGCCTGCTCGGCCGCGGCCCCCGTATGCTGGGCGCTCTGGAGCACATCTTCGATGTCGTTCGACATCGACGTAGTGCCATCGGCCGCGCGCTGGGTGTTCTCCACGATGCCCTGCGTTGCCACACTCTGCTCTTCCACCGCCGACGCCACGGAGTCGATCGATTCCGAAATCTCGCCGATGGTCGTGCGGATTTCCGAAATCGCTTCCACGGCATCCTTGGTGGCCGAGCGAATGGAGTCGATCTGCTGCCCGATCTCGCCCGTCGCCTTGGCGGTCTGACCGGCCAGTTCCTTCACTTCCGACGCCACGACCGCAAAGCCCTTGCCCACCTCACCGGCGCGCGCCGCCTCGATCGTTGCGTTGAGCGCCAGCAGGTTGGTCTGGTCGGCAATATCGGAGATCAACCGAATCACTTCGCCGATGCGATCAGCTGCTTCTGCCAGCGAACGAACCGTCTCGTCGATGGTCGACGCGCTGTCATGGGCCATCTGCGCGATGGAGGACGAACGCAAGATCAGCGACGAGATTTCCTGGATCGATTTGAACAGCTCATCCGAGGCACCGGCAATGGTCTGCACCTCTTCACGTGCGGATTCGGATGCCCGAGACACGCTCTCCGAACGATCCCCAGCTGTGCCGGCAACCTTCGCCATGCTCTCCGCGGATTACCGCAACTCGTTGGAAGCGGAGAAGACGCGCTGGACGACTTCGCCGACGGACGCCTCGAAATCACTGGCCAGCGATTCCACGAACTTGCGCCGCTACTTGGCCTGCGTTTCCTGCTCGTGAGCATCTTCCGCCGCCTTGCGCTCCTGTTCGCGCACGGCGTTTTTCTGGATCCGCAGCACAGCGCGGCCGATCTCTCCGATCTCGTCGCAACGCTTAGCTGCCTTGATCTCCGTATCAAGCTCGCCATTGGCGATCTTGCGGAGTGCGGCAACCAGATTGCCGAGCGCTCGGGTGATGGAGATGGCAAACAGTTTGCCGATGAAAGAGATAACCGCCAGCACGATCAGCGTGCCGTAGATCATCGAGTCCTGCATTTCCACGACAGGTGCCAGCATCTCGCTCTCGCTGCGCTCTGCAACGACCGCCCACTTTACCCCCTGAAGAACATCGGCACGGCGGCAACGAATTCCCCGAGCCCATTATCCCGCTTGACTCAGACCGAAATCCTCGGATCCGCGCGCGGCATCGAGAATGATCGGGCTGGTCGCCTTGTCGGCAAGCGCCGTCTTGCACGCAGAAAGCGGCTTGTTGGAGCGCACCAGACCGTCGCTGCCCACGAGGAACGACTGTCCCGTCTGTCCAAGAGATTCCCGGCTGGCGAGCAGATTGACATCAACCCGCAGGACCATCACGCCCTTGAATGCCGTCTCGTTGTAGTCGCTGAGATAAACCGGCTGTGCGATGAACATCGACGCCGTTTCGCCGGAAGGCGCGTAGGTGGAAAAGTCGACGAGAGTGCCTGCTCGCCCGCCTTCATCTCGCGTGCCGCGTCGAAAGCCTTCTGCAGACCCGTTCCCGCGATCTTCGAACCGTCGACCGTTTCAAGCAAGTCGGAGGACTTGGTCACCGAATAGATGACCCGTCCGTCCTTGTTGAGAACGTAGATATAACCGTAGCCGGCCTGCTTCCAGGAGGTGAGGAAGGTTCCGTGAACGCCCGTATGGCGCCAGGAATACATGGTCTTGTTGTTTTCGCCCGTCAGCTCCGCCCGCTTGGCCGGATCGTCGGAAGTCCGGTAGTAGGCATCAAGCTCGCCCTTGTCCTGATCAAGGGTCGTCAGAGCTTCGTTCATCTCGTTGAGAACGATCGACACGTTGACACTCGAAACCAGATTGTTCAGATCGGCCCGCGCTCCAGCGAGCTTGATCGACAAGGCATCGGCTCGCGCATGGGCCAGGATGTGCAACTCGCTTTCCGCGGCATTGACGAGCCCCTCTCGCCCGTTCAGATACCCCAGAACGTCGACCGTAATGCAGGAAACCAGAGACAATCCGCTGACGATAAGCGGCAGGCGCGTGGCGAGACGCGCCATGAACCCGAATCTAGATTTCCCGGATTTACCTTCCGTTTCCACCCCTGCGACCATCTATGTTCCCCTAGAAACGCTTTGTAACATGACAACTGTTGGGAGATGCTCACATGCACTTCCTAAAAAATACTTAAGTTAAAATGCTGAATCGAACAAATATTGGAAGCCACTCAGTCTTTTTGCCTATATTCCCGCCATATCCTCTGCGGAATGATACGGACAACACTGGCGGGCGAGTCTCGGCATGTCAGATTTTCAGCCGATACTGAGCAGGTATTCCGGGCGGAAACCAAGCAATACCGTCATGTTGCGCGCCCGAAGGCCCCATTCGAAAACGGCAGTGCGCGGTGCATACAAAAAAGCGACCCGAAGGCCGCTTTTTTCAATCTTGTAGAGACGTAAAAGATCGTCGGACCTGAATACCTCAGGCTGCGGCTTCTGCCGTCTCGCTCTCTTCCGCTTCGGCGCGGGCACGATCTTCGGCGCCCTTGGCGGCCGGGTCACGATCGACCAGCTCGATCACGGCCATCGGCGCGTTGTCACCATAGCGGAAACCCGCCTTGAGCACGCGGGTGTAGCCACCCTGGCGCTCCTTGTAGCGCTCTCCGAGCGTGTCGAACAGCTTGCCGACGCTCTCGACGTCGCGGATCTGCGAGATCGCCTGACGGCGAGCGTGCAGGTCGCCGCGCTTGCCGAGCGTCACGAGCTTGTCCACGATGGGCTTAAGCTCCTTGGCCTTCGGCAGGGTGGTGACAATCTGTTCGTGCTTGATCAGCGAGGCCGCCATGTTGGCGAACATCGCCTTGCGGTGGCTCGCGGTGCGGTTGAGCTTGCGGCCGGCTTTACCGTGGCGCATGGCCCTCTCCTTCTTGACTTCCTTGGCGGCCACAAACCGCCGCTCGATAAACGATCTGGAAGTGCTTCACGTCCATCAATAATGATGTTCTTCGTAGCGCTTGGCGAGTTCTTCGATGTTCTCCGGCGGCCAGTTCGACACTTCCATGCCGAGGTGCAGGCCCATCTGCGCCAGAACTTCCTTGATCTCGTTCAGAGACTTGCGGCCGAAGTTCGGAGTGCGAAGCATCTCCGCCTCGGTCTTCTGAATGAGATCGCCGATGTAAACGATGTTGTCGTTCTTCAGGCAGTTGGCAGAACGCACCGAAAGCTCCAGTTCGTCGACCTTCTTGAGCAGCGCCGGGTTGAACGCAAGTTCGGGAACGGCGTCCTCGGTGACCACCTTCTCCGGCTCTTCGAACGTCACGAAGATGGAGAGCTGGTCCTGAAGGATACGCGCGGCGAACGCCACGGCGTCCTCCGGCTTGATGGAACCGTCCGTCTCGACCGTCAAGGTCACCTTGTCGTAGTCGAGAACCTGGCCCTCACGGGTGTTCTCGACCTTGTAGGAAACCTTGCGCGCCGGGGAATAGAGGCTGTCGACGGCGATCAGGCCGATCGGAGCATCTTCCGGACGGTTGCGGTCGGCCGCAACATAGCCCTTGCCGGTGTCGACGGTGAACTCCATGCGGATCTCGGTGCCCTCGTCCAGCGTGCAGAGCACGAGTTCGGGGTTCAGGATCTCGATGTCGCCCACGGTCTGGATGTCGCCGGCGGTAACGGTGCCTGGACCCTGCTTGCGCAGAACCATGCGCTTGGGGCCCTCGCCCTGCATCTTCAGGGCGATTTCCTTGATGTTGAGGACGATATCGGTCACGTCCTCGCGCACACCCGGAATGGACGAAAACTCGTGCAGCACGCCGTCGATCTGCACCGCGGTCACGGCCGCGCCCTGCAGCGACGACAGCAGCACGCGCCGCAGCGCATTGCCGAGCGTCAGACCGAAACCGCGTTCCAGCGGCTCGGCAACCACCGTCACCACGCGGCGCGGATCGTCACCCGGCTTGATATCAAGCTTGGTCGGCTTGATCAGCTCTTGCCAGTTTTTCTGAATGGTCACGTCAAAAACCCTTTCGGCTTTCCCGCCGGCTCCCGAAGTCCGGCCATACCTTGCCTAAAGAGAGGAAACGAAGTGGCGGAGAAGCGAACTCCCCTCGCCTACGAACAAAGCGGCGCGACTAGACGCGGCGGCGCTTCGGCGGACGGCAGCCGTTGTGCGGGATCGGCGTCACGTCACGGATCGAGGTGATCGTGAAACCCGCAGCCTGCAGCGCGCGCAGAGCAGACTCACGTCCCGAACCCGGACCGCGAACCTCGACCTCAAGCGTACGCATGCCGTGCTCCTGCGCCTTCTTGGCAGCATCTTCGGCAGCGACCTGAGCCGCATACGGCGTAGACTTGCGCGAGCCCTTGAAGCCCATAGTACCAGCGGACGACCACGAAATCGCGTTGCCCTGTGCGTCGGTGATGGTGATCAGCGTGTTGTTGAACGTGGAGTTCACGTGCGCAACGCCGGAGGTGATGTTCTTACGCTCGCGACGACGTATGCGCGCCGGTTCCTTCGCCATTCTCAATTTACCTTTCAATCGATCTCGACACCGCCGTATTCCCGGCGGCTCCACCGGATGCCGCAAAAGCCGCGCTCCTTCGGAACACAACCTTTCCGGCATGAATGCTTGACCTTCCTGCCACCCTTATCAGGCAGTCGACCGATCTTTCCGGCTTACTTCTTCTTGCCGGCAATCGGCTTGGCCGGACCCTTGCGGGTACGGGCATTCGTGTGGGTGCGCTGACCGCGCACCGGCAGGCTGCGACGATGGCGCAGGCCGCGATAGCAGCCCAGGTCCATCAGACGCTTGATGTTCATCGCAGTCTCACGACGCAGATCACCTTCCACGAGATAGTCGCGGTCGATAGCTTCGCGGATCTGGATAACCTCGGCATCGGACAGTTCGTTCACACGGCGCTCCGGCGCGATACCAACCTTTTCGATGATATCCTTCGCCTTTGCCGCACCAATGCCGTGAATGTACTGCAGCGCGATCAGGACGCGCTTGTTCGTCGGGATGTTGACGCCAGCAATACGGGCCACGCTTATTTCTCCTTTTCGGCCCGCGCCTCTTTTTGCGGGGCCCATCGTCTGTCGGTCGTTTGTCGCTAAATTGATCGCGCGTCGCAGACACGACAAGATCGGACTGATTTTCGCTAAACCGGCGCCGACCGCATAAATTTCGTGATTTGCGCCGGGTATTACTGGATTTAGCCGCGCGACGCAACCGTCACGTGGCCATCATCTTGAACTCAGGCCGTCGTACTCTCGTGAAGGAGGGCGTCGATCTCAGCAGCCACCTCATCAATAGACTTCATCCCGTCGACGGATTTGAGCATGCCGCGCTCGGAATAGAAGGAAACGAGAGGTGCGGTCTGGGCGTGATAGACCTCAAGGCGCTTGCGCAGCGTCTCGATATTGTCGTCCGCCCGGGCGCCGCCGGTCTCCTTGGCGCGCTTTTCGATTCGCTCCGCCAGGATCTCGTCGTCGACCCGCAGCTCGATCACCGCATCAAGCGCGGTCTCATGCTTGGCCAACAGGGCTTCAAGAGCCTCGGCCTGCGCGATGGTGCGCGGGAAGCCATCCAGGATGTAGCCGTTGGCGCAATCGGGCTCGCCGGTGCGATCCTCGATGATCTTGACCATGATGTCGTCGGAGACGAGATCACCGCGATCCATCACTTCCTTGGCCTTGAGAGCGATCGGCGTTGCGGCCTTCACCGCGGCCCGCAGCATGTCTCCCGTGGAGAGCTGAACGATACCGTGCTTCTTGACCAATCGTTCGGCCTGAGTGCCCTTGCCGGCACCCGGAGGTCCCAAAAGGATGAGCTTCATCGGTGCTTACCCCTGAGCTTTGATTTCTTGACCAGGCCCTCATATTGGTGCGCCAGCAGATGACCTTGGATCTGCGAAACCGTGTCCATCGTAACACTGACAACGATCAGCAGAGACGTACCACCGAAATAGAACGGAACACCGGTTGCCGATATTAGAAATTCGGGCAAGAGGCAGACGAGAACCAGATAGATCGCCCCGAGTACGGTAACACGCGTCAGGACGTAATCGATATACTGAGCGGTTCGCTCGCCCGGACGAATGCCGGGGATGAAGCCGCCGTGCTTCTTCAGATTGTCCGCGGTATCGGCCGGATTGAACACGATCGCGGTGTAGAAGAAGGCGAAGAAGATGATCATCGCCGCATAGAGCAGCATGTAGAGCGGCTGGCCGTGGTCGAGCAGCGCCGTCACCGTCGTCAGCCACTCAGGCCCCGTGCTGGAGGCGAAGTTCGCGACCGTTGCCGGAACCAGCAGCAGCGAAGACGCGAAGATCGGCGGGATGACGCCCGAGGTGTTGAGCTTCAGCGGCAGGAACGAGGTGTTGCCCTCGAACATGCGGTTGCCCTGCTGGCGCTTGGGATACTGGATCAGCAGCCGACGCTGGGCACGCTCCATGAAGACGATGAACGCGATGACGATGACCGCAACGACGATGATGCCGAGGATCACGACGGTCGAGATTGCACCCTGACGACCAAGTTCCAGCGTTCCGGCGACGACCTTGGGAAGGCCCGCGACGATACCGGAGAAGATGATCAGAGATATGCCGTTGCCGATGCCGCGCGAGGTGATCTGCTCACCAAGCCACATCAGGAACATCGTGCCGCCGGTCAGCGTGATGACGGTGGAAAGCCGGAAGAACAGGCCCGGATCGAGCACCAGATTCGACTGGCCTTCGAGGCCGACCGAAATGCCGTAGGCCTGAAGGGCAGCCAGGATGACGGTTATGTACCGCGTCCACTGGTTTATGACCTTGCGGCCCGCCTCGCCTTCCTTCTTCAACTGCTCCAGCGACGGAACAACCGTTGTCATCAGCTGAATGATAATGGAGGCGGAAATGTAGGGCATGATGCCCAGCGCAAAGATCGCCATGCGCCCCACGGCGCCACCGGCGAACATGTTGAACAGGCCGATGATGCCGTTCTGCTGCTGGTTGAAGACCTGTGCCAGGGCTTCCGGATTGATGCCGGGCATCGGGATATAGGTGCCCAGCCGATACACCAGCAACGCACCAACCGTAAACCAGATGCGCTTCTTGAGTTCGGTCGCCTTGGAGAAGGCCGAAAAATTGAGATTAGAAGCGAGTTGTTCAGCCGCAGACGCCATGCCGCACTCCGGTCGAGCCCTTGATGCCGGACCGGCCACCGCCTTGGGCCGCGAACCGCGGCGCGGCGAACCATCCGAACGTTCCCTAGAATCGTATTCCAGCCCCACCGAATCGGCGGAACCCCGAATAAATACGATCTAGCCATATACCTGAAGCGAGCTCCGATCGACCCTGCCCTCGAGGCATTTGCGACCACTCGCTCCCGCAGTCCACAAGCCGAATCTCGACGATCTATCGGCTCCCGCAACCGCAAACGGCGAAATGCTGCCATTTCGCCGCGAAAGCTACGGTCCGGCCGTTGGGCCGGATCTTTTCTCTCGTGCCGTCAGGCCTTTAAGCCTTATACTCGGCCTTGACCTCTGCGGCCGGCGCCTTCGGCGCAACAACCGTGGCCTTACCGCCGGCCTTCTCGACCGCCTCGATCGCCGAGCGCGAAGCACCCGCGATCTCGAAGGACACCTTGGCCCTCAGCTCACCATCGCCCAGGAGACGGACACCATCCTTGACGTGACGCAGGACGCCGGCGGCCTTCAGCGTTTCCGCCGTCACCGTTTCCTTGGCATCCAGCTTGCCGGCATCAATCGCCGCCTGCACTGGGCCGAGGCTCACGATGTTGAGGTCCTTCGCAAAGATGTTGGTGAAGCCACGCTTCGGCAGACGCCGATGCAGCGGCATCTGGCCGCCTTCAAAGCCCTTGATCGCGACGCCGGAACGGGACTTCTGGCCCTTGACGCCACGGCCACCCGTCTTGCCCTTGCCGGAGCCGATACCCCGACCGACACGGGTTCGCGCCGGGCTGGAACCCGGATTGTCGCGCAAATCGTTGAGTTTCATTTTCTAATCTCTCCGCTCCCGTTTACGCGTCTTCAACAACGCGTACAAGGTGCTGGACCTTCCAGATCATGCCGCGCACTGCGGGCGTATCCTCAAGGGTGCTCCGACGGTGCATTTTGTTGAGGCCGAGACCAACCAGCGTGGCACGCTGGATACAGGGGCGCCGAATGGGACTACCGATCTGCTCGATCGTGACGGTCTTTTCACTCTTCGCCATGGGAATACCCTTGTTCAACTGGGGACGCCGCGAGCCGGCGTCAACCCTCGGCGCCGGCTGCGCCGGCATCATCGAGATCACGACGGCGGGCCTGAAGCGTCGACACCTTCATGCCGCGGCGCGCTGCCACGGAACGGGGGCTGTCTTCACGCTTCAACGCGTCGAACGTCGCGCGAACCATGTTGTACGGGTTGGACGAGCCGAGCGACTTGGCCACCACGTCCTGCACACCCAACGTCTCGAAGACGGCGCGCATCGGACCACCCGCGATGATGCCGGTGCCGGGAGGCGCGGCCCGCAGGATGACCTTGCCGGCACCGTGGCGGCCGGCAACGTCGTGATGCAGCGTGCGGCCTTCGCGTAGCGGAACCCGAACGAGTTCACGCTTCGCGAGTTCCGTTGCCTTGCGAATTGCCTCGGGCACTTCGCGTGCCTTGCCGTGACCGAAACCGACCCGGCCCTTCTGATCGCCGCCGACAACGAGTGCGGCAAAGCCGAAGCGACGGCCGCCCTTGACCACCTTCGCCACGCGGTTGATGTGGACCAGCTTGTCGACGAACTCGCTGTCGCGCTCGTCGCGATCCCGATCGCGGTTGTCTCTAGCCATAATTCAGTTCCGTATCTGCGCGCCGGATGAAGCGCCGCTCAGAATTCAAGACCGCCTTCACGCGCGGCATCGGCGAGCGCTTTGACACGCCCGTGATAGATGTAACCGCCACGGTCGAACACGACCTGCTTGACGCCCGCCTTGACAGCCCGCTCGGCAATCAGCTTGCCGACAACACTGGCGGCCGAGGTGTTCGCACCGGTCCTCAGACCGTCGCGCAGATCCTTGTCCAAGGTCGACGCGGAAGCAACAGTATGCCCCTTCTCGTCGTCGATGACCTGGGCGTAGATGTTCTTCGACGAACGATGGACGGAAAGCCGAAGCCGTCCGTTTGCCACCGCCTTGATCGAACGGCGGACGCGATTGCGGCGACGCTCGAAAGTATTCTTGGTCTTCGCCATGACAGCGCCTCGTTACTTCTTCTTGCCTTCTTTGCGAACGATGTACTCGCCCACATAGCGCACACCCTTGCCCTTGTAGGGCTCCGGCGGCCGATACTCGCGAATCTCGGCCGCGACCTGGCCGACCTGCTGCTTGTTGATGCCGGTAATCACGACCTCGGTCGGCTTCGGACAGGCCACCTGGATCCCTTCCGGGATCTCGTAGACCACGTCGTGCGAGAAGCCGAGCGCGAGCTGCAGGTTCTTGCCCTGCATCTGCGCACGATAACCGACGCCGGAGATTTCCAGTTTCTTTTCAAAGCCCGAGGACACGCCGGTCACGAGGTTCTGAACCATCGTGCGGGACATGCCCCACATCGCCCGCGCCTGCTTGCTATCATCGCGCGGGTCGATCTTGATACTGTCATCCGTCATCTGGGCGACAACGAACTCATTAAGGACAAAATCGAGTTGACCCTTCGGGCCCTTCACTTCGACCCTCTGTCCGTCAATCGTTGCGGTCACACCGTTCGGTACGAGGACAGCCTTTTTGCCAATACTAGACATGAAACCAACCTGTCCGGTTCGATCGTTTACTTCAGCGGTGGCCCCGCGCGTCTTAGAAGACGCGGCAGAGCACCTCACCACCAACATTCTCGTCCCGCGCCTGATGATCGCTCATCACGCCCTTGGGCGTGGAAAGGATCGACACGCCGAAGCCGTTGTTGACCCGCGGGATGTTCTTGACCGACGAGTACACCCGCCGACCCGGCTTGGAAATCCGCGAGATCTCGCGAATGACCGGCTCGCCATCGTAGTACTTGAGTTCGATCTCGAACTCCGACTTGCCGCCGTCGAATTCAACCTTGCTGTAGCCGCGGATATAGCCTTCGGCTTCCAGCACATCAAGCACGCCACCGCGCAGCCGCGAGGCCGGAGTGCTGACCTTTGTCTTGCGCCGCATCTGCGCATTGCGGATGCGGGTCAACATATCCCCCAAGGGATCCGTGATCGCCATTGGGCTCTCCTTACCAGCTCGACTTGACCAGGCCCGGGATCCGTCCCTGGGACCCGAGTTCGCGCAGGGCGATACGCGACATCTTCAGCTTCCGGTACACACCACGGGGGCGTCCGGTAACCTCACAGCGGTTCCGCAGCCGCGTCTTGGAAGAGTTGCGGGGCAGCTCGGCCAGCTTCAGCCGGGCGGCGAACCGCTCTTCCAGGGACAACGACTCGTCGCGAGCAATCGCCTTCAGCCGGGCACGCTTGCCGGCAAACTTCTTAACCAGCCTAGACCGCCGGTTATTCTTTTCGATCGCGCTCTTCTTGGCCATGGTGTCTTATGTCCTCGTCCGATCGGTCAACTACTGGCGGAACGGGAAGTCGAAGGCACGCAGCAATTCGCGCGCTTCATCATCCGTCTTCGCCGTGGTGCACACGATCACATCCATGCCCCAGATCTGATCAACTTCGTCGTAGTTGATCTCGGGAAACACGATGTGCTCCTTGATGCCCATCGCGTAGTTGCCGCGCCCGTCGAAGCTCTTCGGACTCAGGCCGCGGAAGTCACGAACGCGCGGCAGCGCAATGGTGACCAGGCGATCGAGGAATTCATACATCTGCGCACGGCGCAGTGTAACCTTCGCTCCAAGCGGCATGCCTTCGCGAACCTTGAAGGTCGCGATCGACTTGCGCGCATGGGTGACCACGGGCTTCTGACCGGCGATCTTCGCCAGGTCGTTGGCCGCGATCTGCGCCTTCTTGCTGTCAGCAATGGACTCGCCGACGCCCATGTTGAGGACGATCTTCTCAAGCGCGGAAACCTGCATCGGGTTTGCGTAGCTGAACTTTTCCTGCAGCTTCGCACGCACGACTTCGTCGTAATGCTTCTTGAGCCGGGGCTCGTACTTGGTGTCAGCCATCGATCAGGTCTCCCGAACGCTTGGCAATCCGAACCTTGCGGCCTTCATCCGTGGTCTTGAACCCGATCCGCGTGGCCTTCCCGTCCTTGGGATCGGCCAGCGCCACGTTGGAAACGTGAATCGGCAGTTCCTTGGCGATGATGCCGCCCTCATCCTGCGCCGTCTGGCGCTGGTGGCGACGGGCAACGTTCACGCCACGTACGAGCACGCGGGACTCCGCCGGCAGGACCGAAATGACTTCGCCGGTCTTGCCCTTGTCGCGGCCGGTGCGCACGATGACCGTGTCGCCCTTCTTGATCTTCGCGGCCATTAGAGCACCTCCGGTGCAAGCGAAATGATCTTCATATGGTTCTTGGCACGCAGCTCGCGCGGCACCGGGCCGAAGATACGGGTCCCGACCGGCTCCTTGCTGTTATTGATCAACACAGCTGCATTGCGGTCGAAGCGAATGACGGACCCGTCGGCGCGGCGAATATCCCGTGCCGTGCGCACGACGACCGCCTTCATGACGTCGCCCTTCTTCACCTTCCCCCGAGGGATGGCTTCCTTGACGGAGACGACGATGATGTCGCCAACGCCAGCATACTTGCGCTTCGAGCCGCCAAGCACCTTGATGCACATAACGCGACGCGCGCCGGAATTATCCGCCACGTCCAGATTTGTTTGCATCTGAATCATGACTGGCCGCCTTGTTCTTCTGTCGGCCCCTTAATACAGGGGTCCGGATGCATGATTAGTCGTGTCAGTTGGCGGAGATTTCCGCCGTCCCCGGGACGACTCCCCACCGTTTGTTCTTCGAAATCGGAGCACATTCCTGGATCAGAATGGTGTCGCCGACCTTGCAGGCATTATCTGCATCATGCGCCTTGTACTTCTTGAAGCGGCGCACGGTCTTTTTCAGCAACGGGTGGGTAAAGCGGCGCTCCACCTTCACCACGACCGTCTTGTCGTTCTTGTCGCTGACGACGATGCCCTGGAGGACTCGCTTCGGCATCTTCGCCTCCTATGCGTTTGCGTTTCCGGTCGCGCGCTGTGCGCGGACCTCTGTCTGGATGCGCGCGATATCGCGGCGAACCTGCCGCACGCGCGCCGTGTTCTCGAGCTGACCGGTCGCCTTCTGAAAGCGCAAGTTGAACTGCTCCTTCTTCAGCTTCTCCAGCTCCTCGCGGAGCTGGTCCGGGGTCAGAGCCCGCACATCACTCGCCTTCATGGCTTTCACTCCTGTGTTCCGCTCACTCGGCGATGCGCTGGACGAACCGGCACTTGATCGGCAACTTCGCCGCACCGAGACGCAGCGCTTCACGCGCGATCGACTCCGCGACACCGTCAATCTCGAACATCACCCGGCCCGGCTTGACGCGGGCCGCCCAGTACTCGGGGACACCCTTACCTTTACCCATGCGCACTTCCGTCGGCTTAGACGACACCGGCACATCCGGGAAGATGCGGACCCACACACGCCCGGCACGCTTTATGTGACGGGTGATCGCACGACGGGCCGCCTCGATCTGGCGCGCTGTGATGCGCTCCGGCTCGACGGCCTTCAAGCCGAAGGCGCCGAAACTCAGATCGGTTCCGCCCTTGGCATTGCCGTGGATGCGGCCCTTGTGCTGCTTGCGGAACTTTGTTCGCTTTGGCTGCAGCATTGTTGCTCTCTCGCTTTCTTAGATCCCTACCGAACGACCGCTACCGATTACGCGGCGCGCTCGCGACGGCCACCGCCGCCACCAGATTCATTGCTTTCCGCACCGCGGCGCTCGGAAGCCATCGGGTCGTGCTCCAGGATTTCACCCTTGAAGATCCAGACCTTCACGCCGCAGGCACCATAAGCGGTGTGCGCCGTCGCCGTGCCGTAATCGATATCGGCGCGCAGCGTGTGCAGCGGCACGCGGCCTTCGCGGTACCATTGCGTACGCGCGATTTCCGCACCACCCAGACGACCACCGCAATTGATGCGGATACCGTCGGCACCCAGGCGCATCGCCGACTGAACCGACCGCTTCATGGCGCGACGGAACGCAACGCGGCGCTCCAGCTGCTGCGCGATGGAAGCGGCGACCAGCGTCGCGTCGATCTCGGGCTTGCGCACCTCAACGATGTTGATGTGCACTTCCGAACTCGTCATCTGCGACAGCGTGCGACGCAGCTTCTCGATGTCCGCACCCTTCTTGCCGATGACGACACCCGGACGAGCCGAGTGAACCATGACACGGCACTTCTTGTGCGGACGCTCGATGACGACCTTGGAGATCGCCGCCTGCTTCAGGCTGTCGAGCAGGAACTCACGGATCCGGAAATCCTCGTGCAACATCGAACCGTAATCACTCTTGTCAGCGAACCAGCGCGAGTCCCACGTCCTGTTGATGCCCAGGCGAAGACCGATCGGATTGACTTTATGGCCCATCAGGCGGCCTCCTCAACTTCACTGACGACGATGGTCAGATTGGCGAACGGCTTCTCGATCCGTCCAACCCGGCCACGCGCCCTCGGCTGGGAGCGCTTCATAACAAGCGCCTTGCCAACGTAGGCCTCGGAGACGACGAGCACGTCGACGTCGAGGTCATGGTTGTTCTCGGCATTGGCGACGGCCGATTCCAGCGTCTTCTTGACGTCCCGGGCGATCCGCTTGCGCAAGAAGCTCAGCTCGGCCAAAGCCGTGGAGACCTTCTTGCCGCGAATGCCGGCTGCCACGAGGTTCAGCTTCTGCGGCGAGACCCGCAGCATGCGCGCGACAGCCTTCGCCTGATTGTCGGCGAGACTACGCTCGCGCTTCGGCTTGCCCATCGCTACTTCCTCTTCGCCTTCTTGTCCGCCGCATGACCGTAGTAGGTCCGCGTCGGCGAAAACTCGCCCAGCTTGTGACCGACCATATCCTCGGAAACGAGGACCGGCACATGCTTATGGCCGTTGTAGACACCGAAGGTCAGTCCAACGAACTGGGGCAGGATCGTCGAGCGCCGGCTCCAGGTCTTGATGACCTCGTTACGGTCGGAGGAACGAGTCTTCTCGGCCTTTTTGAGGAGGTAACCGTCGATAAACGGACCCTTCCAAACAGAACGTGCCACGGTCGTTCCCCTTACTTCTTCCGCTGGTAGCGGCTGCGGACGATGAACTTGTCGGTCGACTTGTTGGACCGGGTCCGCTTGCCCTTGGTGGGCTTGCCCCACGGCGTCACCGGATGGCGACCACCGGAGGTGCGACCCTCACCACCGCCGTGCGGATGGTCAACCGGGTTCATCACCACGCCACGCACGTGCGGGCGCTTGCCGAGCCAGCGGGACCGGCCCGCCTTGCCCAGGTTGGTATTCATGTGATCCTGGTTGGACACAGCACCGACCGAAGCCATGCAGGAGCCCAGAACGCGGCGCTGTTCGCCGGAGTTCAGACGGATCACGGTGTAGCCCTGGTCACGGCCAACGATCTGCGCGTAGCCACCGGCCGAACGCGCGACCTGACCGCCCTTACCGGGCTTCAGCTCGATGTTGTGCACGATCGTGCCGACCGGAATGGCCGACAGCGGCATCGCGTTACCCGGCTTGACGTCCGCCTTGGCGCCGGAGATCACCTTGTCGCCAACAGCCAGACGCTGCGGCGCCAGGATGTAGGTCAGCTCGCCATCATCGTAACGGATGAGAGCGATGTAGGCGGTGCGGTTCGGATCGTATTCGATCCGCTCGATCACCGCTTCGACGTCGAACTTGCGACGCTTGAAGTCGATGATGCGATAGACCCGCTTGTGCCCACCACCCCGGTTCGGAGCCGTGTTGCGCCCGCGGTTGTTGCGTCCACCCGACTTGGACAGGCCTTCGGTCAGGGTCTTGACCGGCTTGCCCTTCCAGAGATCGGAGCGATCCACGATGACCAACTGCCGGGTACCCGGCGAAGTCGGCTTGAAGGTCTTGAGTGCCATCTTTCCTCTCCGCCCTTAAAGACCGGTGGTCACATCGATCGACTGACCCTCGACGAGGGTAACGACGGTGCGCTTGATATTGCTCTGACGGCCCTTGACGCCCTTGAAGCGCTTGACCTTGCCCTTGCGGACAGCGGTGTTCACGCTTTTGACCTTGACGCCGAACAAGGCTTCAACAGCAACCTTGATCTCGGGCTTCGTTGCCGTGAGAGCAACGTTGAAGACGACCTTGTCCTGCTCAGAGGCCATCGTCGACTTCTCGGTAATCGCCGGGCTAACGATCGTGTCGTAGTGCTTGAGGTCCGTCATTTGAACCGCTCCTCCAGAGCACTCACCGCCGCCTTGGTCAGAACCAGCGTCTCGCGACGGAGAATGTCGTAGACGTTGATGCCCTGCACCGGAAGCACATCAACATTCGGAATGTTGCGGGCCGCCAGGCGGAAATTGTTGTCGAGCTCAGCACCGTCCACGATCAGCACGTTGGCGAAACCAAGCTTGCCGAAGCGCTCCTTGAGCGCCTTCGTCTTGCCGTCCGCGGACTTTGCATCATCGAGAACGATGATGTTGAAAGCCTTCACCTTTGCCGAAAGCGCATGCTTCAGGCCGAGGGCACGAACCTTCTTCGGAAGGCCGATCGCATGATCGCGAACGACCGGACCGAAAGCACGTCCACCGCCGCGGAACTGCGGGACCTTGCGGTCGCCGTGACGTGCACCGCCTGAGCCCTTCTGACGGACGAATTTCTTGCCCGTCGCCGCAATCTCGCTGCGGGTCTTCGTCTTGTGCGTGCCCGCCTGACGCTTGGCAAGCTGCCAGCGAACCACACGGTGCATCAGGTCAGCGCGGGGATCGAGGCCAAAGACCTCATCCGACACGGTGATCGACCCGGCCGCGTCGCCGTTGAGCGTCTTGACGTCCAGTTCCATCACTCGGCCTCCTTCTCAGCCGCCGGCCCCGCCGGAGCCTGGTTCACCACAGAAGCCGCAACCGCCGCGTCGGTCGCCTTGAAGGCGCCAGGCGTCGGAACCCCGTCCGGCAGGACGCGCTTGATCGCATCCTTGACGAGGATCCAGCCACCCTTGGAACCGGGAACCGCGCCCTGAACCATGATCAGCCCGCGCTCCACATCGGTGCGCACGACCTTCAGGTTCTGCGTGGTCACGCGGGTGTTACCCATGTGGCCGGCCATCTTCTTGCCTTTGAACACCTTGCCGGGGTCCTGGCACTGACCGGTCGAACCGTGAGAACGGTGCGAGATCGAGTTACCGTGGGTCGCGCGGCCACCCCGGAAGTTGTGGCGCTTCATGACACCGGCAAAACCCTTACCGATCGAAGTGCCCGTGACGTCGACGAACTGGCCTTCGACGAAATGGTCTGCGGTCAGTTCGGCGCCAACCTCGATCACGTTGTCCGGAGAGATCCGGAACTCGGCAATCTTGCGCTTCGGCTCGACCTTGGCGACGGCAAAGTGCCCCCGCATCGGCCGCGGCGTGTTCTTAACTTTGGCCAGACCTGCACCGAGCTGCAGCGCGGTATAGCCATTCTTCTCAGCTGTCCGGTGGGCAACGACCTGGCAGTTCTCAAGCTTGAGAACCGTCACCGGCACGTGTTCCCCTACATCGGAGTAGATGCGGGTCATGCCCACCTTCTGAGCGATCACTCCAGAACGCATCAGCGTGTTCCTCGGTTGGTCCGCCTTAGAGCTTGATTTCGACGTCGACGCCCGCGGCGAGGTCGAGCTTCATCAAGGCATCGACGGTCTGCGGGGTCGGATCGACGATATCGAGCAGACGCTTGTGCGTGCGCATCTCAAACTGCTCGCGGCTCTTCTTGTCGATGTGAGGGCCGCGCAACACGGTGTACTTTTCGATCCGTGTCGGCAGAGGCACCGGTCCGCGCACCTGGGCTCCGGTCCGCTTCGCCGTGGAGACGATTTCGCGGGTCGAGGCATCCAGGATGCGGTGATCAAACGCCTTCAGGCGGATCCGGATATTTTGACCATTCATTGCTCTGGTCCTTACGAACCGTGCCGCAGTTGCGACGACCGCTCCTGACTTCTTCAACGTTGGAGGCGACTTGCGTCGCCTCCGTGGGATGCCGCCTGACGGCATCCCGACTTATCCAGTTCGATTACTCGATGATCGAGGCAACGACGCCGGCGCCGACGGTCCGGCCGCCTTCGCGGATAGCGAAGCGCAGACCTTCTTCCATCGCGATCGGCACGATCAGCGTCACCGAAACTGACACATT
>NZ_JASJAV010000002.1 GCF_030066895.1 Breoghania sp.
TGATCCGTGATCCGTGATCCGTGATCCGTGATCCGTGATCCGTGATCCGTGATCCGTGATCCGTGATCCGTGATCCGTGATCCGTGATCCGTGATCCGTGATCCGTGATCCGTGATCCGTGTATTAGGCGAGCGCCAGAATTCATCGATCATAATACCTTGGCATGATTGAACTTTCGGCTGAATGGCCGTTTTGTTGAAAACTGCTCGCAAGAAGATCGTTCTGGAGGAGTACGTCCGCGATGGACATGAAGGGGGAATATCGTATCCCGGCGCCGCGCCAGAAGGTGTGGGAGGCGCTCAACGATCCGGAAATCCTGAAGATTTGCATTCCCGGCTGCGAAAGCCTGGAAAAGACGGGCGAACATGAAATGGCCGCGGAGGTGACCGCGAAGGTCGGCCCGCTCAAGGCGCAGTTCAAGGGAGAGGTGAGCTTCGAGAACATCAACGCGCCGGAAAGCTACACCATCACGGGCGAGGGCAAGGGCAAGGGCGGCGTCGCCGGCTTCGCTAAGGGCGGTGCGGACGTGCATCTGGCCGAGGAGGGCGAGGCGACCGTCCTCACCTACGAGGCCTATGCCCAGGTGGGCGGCAAGCTGGCCCAGCTCGGCTCGCGGCTGATCGATTCAACGGCGCGCAAGATGGCGGACGATTTCTTCGGTAAGTTCTCTGAGCTTCTCGGCGGTGCGCCTCAGGGCGCGGGCGATCATTCGATCGCCGGTGTGGTGGCTGAGGTCGAGAACGCCATGGAGGACACGGTGCGCGATGCGGAGGAATGGTTGGAGGTGGAGGCCGGCAAGGGCACGCTCGGCGACCCGATGGTCTGGGGCCTGATCGGCCTTGCCGTGCTGATCGTCATCATTCTGATTGCGAATATTGTGAGAGGTCTGACGGCACGCCGCATGCCGGGAAGAGGGGCTGCGGCGTCGCCGGATATTGATGCAGAAACGGGAGGATTATCTATGGCTACGGTTTCCATGACCGTGAACGGCAAGGCCGTCACGGGCGAGGTCGAAGGCCGGACGTTGCTCGTGCAGTCCCTGCGCGAGGGGCAGGGGCTGACCGGCACCCATGTCGGTTGCGATACCTCGCAATGCGGGGCCTGCGTCGTTCATGTGGACGGTAAGGCGGTGAAATCCTGCACCATGCTGGCCGCCCAGGCGGACGGATGCACGGTCACCACAATCGAAGGGCTGGCCAGGGGCGACCAGCTTCACCCCGTGCAGGCAGACCGCGTTCCGCGAACATCACGGACTTCAGTGTGGCTTCTGCACGCCCGGCATGATCATGTCCGCGGTCGACATGATCGAGCGCTACGGCGGCAAGCTCGACGAGGCGACCATCTGCCACGAGCTTGAAGGCAATATCTGTCGCTGCACCGGCTACCACAATATCGTCAAGGCCATCAAGGCGGCCGTCGGCGAGATGTCCGGCACCGTGGCGGCTGCGGCCGAATAGCGAAAACCTCTGAGATTTTCAGCGGGCGGGTCAGCTGTTCGCGAAACGGATTTCGTGTCTGAGAAAAGCCCGGGCAAGGGCTCCGGATATGCGTGACGCTTCAACGGGGAAGGCTCTCGACGTGAGCGGCCGCCCAGGGAGGATTGAAATGGGAGTTGTTGACGGCTTCGGCGTACGCCTGCCGCGCAAGGAAGACAAGCGATTCATCACCGGCAAGGGCCGGTATACGGATGACATGAGTCTGCCGCGCATGGGCTATGTGGCCTTCGTGCGCAGCCCCTATGCCCACGCCAAGGTGATGAATATCGACGTATCCGAGGCGCAGGCCATGCCCGGCGTCGATGCGGTGCTGACGGGGGCGGAACTGGTGGCCGACGGGGTCGGCAATCTCATCTGCGGCTGGATGATCCATTCCAAAGACGGCACGCCGATGAAGATGGGCGCCTGGTCGGCGCTCGCCACCGACACGGTGCGGTTTGTCGACCAGTCGGTCGCCATGGTCGTGGCCGACACCTATGCCCAGGCCCGCGATGCGGCCGAGGCGGTGATGGTCGATTGGGAGAACTCACCACCGTGACCACCACGGCCGCTGCCCTTGTGCCCGGCGCTCCGCAGATCCATCCCGAATGTGAAGGCAATCTGATCTACGACTGGGAGATCGGCAACGAGGCGGCGACGGATGCGGCGATCGCCAATGCCGCCCATGTCACCAAGCTCGACATCACCAACAACCGTCTCGTGCCCAATCCGATGGAACCGCGCGCGGCTGTTGCCGACTACGATGAGGCGGAAGAGCATTTCACGCTCTGGACCACGTCGCAGAACCCGCATACCGCGCGGCTGGTCCTGTCCGCCTTCCACAACATCGCACCGGAGCACAAGCTGCGTGTCATCGCGCCCGACGTGGGCGGCGGGTTCGGCTCCAAGATCTACGTCTACCCGGAAGAGGTGGCGTGTCTTTGGGCTGCCAAGAAGACCGGACGTCCCGTCAAATGGGTGTCGGATCGCACCGAAGCCTTCCACACCGATGCCCATGGCCGCGACCATGAGACAACGGCGGAAGTGGCCTTTGACGCCGACAACTGGATCACCGGTTTCCGGGTCAACACGACGGCGAATTTCGGCGCCTACATGTCGCTCTTCTCCTCCGCCGTGCCGACCTAATCTCTATGCGACGCTGCTGTCGGGCCAGTACACCATGCCCGCGATCTACGCCAACGTGAAGGCGGTCTACACCAAAACACCACGCCGGTCGATGTCTATCGCGGCGCAGGCCGTCCCGAGGCGACCTATGTGGTGGAACGCATGATGGAGGTCGCCGCGCGCGAACAGGGGCTCGATCCGGCCGAACTCAGGCGCAAGAACTCCGTGACCGAGTTCCCGCATCAGACCCCGGTCATCATGTGCTACGACGCTGGCGACTACGACGCCTCCGTGCGCGCCGCACAAGAGGCGATCGACTATGCCGTTTTCCCCGCCCGCAAGGCGGAGGCCGCAAGCCGCGGCAAGCTGCGCGGCATCGGCCCCTCCTGTTACATCGAGGCCTGCGGCATTGCTACGTCCAAGGCGGTCGGCTCGCTCGGCGCGGGCGTGGGCCTGTGGGAATCGGCGGAAATTCGGGTCAATCCGGTTGGCACGATCGAGGTTCTGACGGGCTCGCACAGCCACGGCCAGGGTCATGAGACGACCTTTGCCCAGCTCGTTGCCGAACGTCTCGGCGTCGGCACCGATACGGTGCAGATCGTCCACGGCGACACCGATAAGGTGCAATTCGGCATGGGCACTTACGGCTCTCGCTTCGGTGCTGTCGGCATGTCGGCGATCTCCAAGGTGCTCGACAAGGTCGAGGCCAAGGCCAAGAAGATCGCCGCGCACCTGATGGAAGCGGCGGAGACCGACATCGTCGTGGAAGAAGGCGCCTTCAAGGTTGCGGGCACCGACAAGCAGCTTTCCATGACGGAGGTGGCGCTTGCCACCTACAAGGCTGTGCCTACGATGCGGAGTTCGGTCAACTCACCACGGCGTCCTTCCAGGACTACTGCATGCCGCGTGCCGACGATCTGCCCTACTTCAAGGTGATGACGACGGAAACGGTCTGTCCGGGCAATCCGCTCGGCATCAAGGGTTGTGGCGAGGCGGGCGCCATAGGTTCTCCACCCGCAATCATCAACGCGCTCACCGATGCGCTGGGCACCGAGGAGCTGACCATGCCCGCAACGGCGGAAAAGGTCTGGCGTCTGGCTCAGACCGCGCGCGTACCGATGGCTGCCGAATAGGCATCGATACGTCCGCCGCGACCCGGTTCGCCGGGTCGCGGCCACCGATGAATTACCGGCCCGCCCAAAACGTGGCGTGGCCTGAAATGGGAAGGGACATCCATGTACGCGACAAACTACCATTGCGCCGGCAGCGTCAACGAGGCGACGGGGCTTCTGACTGCCAATGACGAAGCCAAGATCCTGCCCGGGGGCCAGACCCTTATTCCGACGATGAAGCAGCGCCTTTCCGCGCCTTCCGACGTGATCGACATCTCGCGCATCGAGACGCTGCGCGGCGTCGGCAAAGATGGTGACGCCTATGTCATCGGTGCAGGAACCCGGCATGCCGAAGTGGCCGGACACGCCGGGTTGCAGGTCGACATCCCCGGGCTGGCGGCCCTTGCGGGCAAGATCGGAGATCCGCACGTGCACCATCGCGGCACCATTGGCGGCTCCATCGCCAACAACGATCCGGCGGCCGACTATCCGGCGGGCATGCTGGGGCTGGGAGCGACGATCATCACCAGCAAGCGTGAGATCGCGGCCGATGACTTCTTCACCGGCCTTTTTGAAACCGCGCTTGACGAGGACGAGATCATCACCACCGTCAGGGTGCCGGTCCCGCAGAAATCGTCCTATGCCAAGTTCCCGAACCCGGCTTCGCGATATGTGATGGCGGGCGTGTTCGTGGCGAAGCTGGCCGATGGCTCGGTTCGTGTCGCCGTCACTGGCGCCGGGGCGGACGGCATCTTCCGCGTCCCGGAAATGGAAAGCGCCTTGTCCGGCAACTGGTCGGCCGATGCGGTCGCCGGAATTGCCGTCAGCCCGGCGGATCTTCTGGGCGACATTCACGGCTCGGCCGAATATCGCGCGAACCTCGTCACCGTCATGGCCAAGCGCGCGGTGGTAGCCGCCTAGAGCTGACGGAAGTAATCGAAGGGAAGCACCTCTCCCCATGGGAGAGGGGGCGGAGACGGTCCATTCCATAGACGATGAAACGCTCTGATACGGGCGGCCGATCGGCCTCAATATTCACCGGGTCGAAAACGACGAAGGGCGGGATCCTGATCCCGCCCTTTTGCATTTTGTCCGGCATTGCTGCGACGGTGTCAGGCCGCGGTCACGTCCTTCAGGAAGCGGTCGATCTGATTGCGCAGGGATCCGTCTTCTGGGAGACGTCGTCGCTTGAGACGCGGACAGACTGTGCGGAGTGCGTGGTCCGGTCGACCACCTCGGTGAGGCTCTCCATCTCCGTGCTGATCGCGCTGGTGTCGCGCGTCGCATCTTGCACGCTGCGGCTGATCTCGGTCGTCGCCGAGTCCTGCTGTTCCACGGCAGCGGTAATGGCGGAGGTGTAGCTGTTGACCTCTTCCATCGTTTACGCGATCTGCTGGATCGCCTTCACCGCCTCGTCGGTGGAGCCCTGGATGTCGGAGATCTGGGCGGAAATCTCCTCCGTCGCCTTGGAGGTTTGGGTCGCGAGATCCTTCACTTCCGCGGCCACCACAGCAAAGCCCTTGCCAGCTTCTCCGGCGCGCGCGGTCTCGATCGTGGCGTTCAGCGCGAGCAGGTTGGTCTGCTTGGCGATGTTCTGAATGGGGTCGATTACCTCGCCGATCTTGTGGGCCGATTCCGCCAGCGAGGCGACCTTGCTGTTCGTCTCCTGCGTGTCGGTCGTGGCCTTGCCGACGACATCGGTCGTCATCTTGATCTGGCGGCCGATTTCCCCGATGGACGAGGCCAATTCTTCCGCAGCATTCGCGACCGTCTGCACGTTCTGCGATGCGCCCGTGGAGGCGCTGGCGGCATGTGCGGTGCGCGAAGAGGCATTCTCCGCGATTTCCGACAGGTCGTTGGCGGTGGTTCCCATCGTGTCGATGCTGCCGGAAACGGAGGCCAGCAATTCCTGAACCTCGGCGCGGAAGTCCGCGATGAGGGTTTCGACGCGGCGGCGACGTTCCGCATTCGCCTGTTGCTCGGCCTGCTTGGCCTCCTGCAGGCGCACGCGCTCCACGGCGTTGTCGCGGAAGACCCGCACGGCCCGGCTCATGCCGCCGATTTCATCCTGACGCTCGGTGCCGAGGATTGTCACGTCGGTATCTCCGGCGGCCAGACGGTCCATGGTTTCCGTCAGGTTGCGTGTCGGCCGTATGGTGCGCGACAGAACGAATGCGATGGCGCTGGCCGCCAGCACGACGATGATCAGCGTGCCGCCGATCTGCCAGAGCGCATTGCGCCCGGCCTGCTGGGTGGTTTCGCTGCCGCGGTTGGTCATGTCGGCGATGCCGATGCGAACTTCCTGCGACATTCCGTCCAGAACCGCACTTTGGTCAACGAGAGCCGTGCGCAGGCCGATGAGCTTCTCGAAGGAAGCGCGCATGTCGGTGACCTGAAGTTCCAGCTTGTCCAGAGAACCGCGCAACGTTTCCGCCGACGGATCGAGCGGCGACAGGCTGAGCAATTCCAGCGACATGGCATCGTTGGCCGCTTTCAGGGCGTTCAGCGCTTCAAGCGGTTTCTCGCCCGTCATGTCCTTGCGATCGCTAACGAATGCGTGGAACTTGGCTTCCGTCGTCAAGGCTTGCGTGATGATGTAGGTTGCCGCGCGCGCCAGCTGGGAGAACTGTTCGTCCTTGGCGCCGATCTCGTCAAACCGGCGACGCCCGGCATCGACCAGGCCATAGACTGCATCGCGAAAGGCGTTGGCTGCATCGAGAGTCGCGCTCCCGCTCGTGCGGACCCGCGTTTCGAGGCCGTAAAGCGTGGCGAAATCCGTGGTCCCCGAAAGCTCCACGATATTGGCGCGATAGGCGGTGAGCTTGTTGGCAAGATCCTGGGTGGCGGCCTCCTGCGGGCTGCCCTTGCCGGCCTTGGCGAGATCCTTCGCCAGCGGTTCCAGCGCTTCGGATTTCGCAAGCGCCTGCTTGGTGGCGTTGCCCTATGCGCTGCCGGAGAAATAGCGCTGAACCAGAAGCAGGTTCTCGATCGTGCGCGATGTCAGCCGCGCCAGCGTATCGACGCGCTGCAACTCGGCCTGATTGGTCGCCAATTCCTTGTCGATCTGGTGACGGACCTGTTGGATGGACTGGCTGAAAGCGCTGGCCGCGGTGTCGAGCGCGGTGGACTGGTCGAGAAAATCCGTCAACGTTTCGTTTCGTTCGTCGATAATCCGCGTCATCTTGGCGAAGCCCTCGGCGAGCGAGGCGACCGACTGTTCGGCCTTGCGGATCCCGCTTTCGCTTTGAACGGCGTCGGCGTTCTGGGCCATCTGGGAGAGCTGTCGCTCCAGCTCGGTCGTTTCCGTCTCCACCGCCTTCAGGAGCTCTGGCGTGTGCTGCTGCATGTAGGCTTCGCGCGCCGCGGAAATTTTCTGGAGCTGGTTCACCGCTTCGGTGGATTCGGCCGTCAATTCCATGCGGCCGTTCAAGGACATGACCGCCAGCACGCCTGCAAGGCCGATGACGACGGAAAGGACTAGGACAAGCGCGAACCCGCCGCTGATCATCGCTCCGATAGGCAAGTTCAAGAGAAAGTCCATCTTCTTTGACATGTTCGCTCTGGAATCCCATTGAAGAATGGGCGCGAGGGTGATCGGAAAATGAGAATAATCGGTAAATAGTCGGGGTATGAGGGTCTCCGTAGGAAAGAACAGCTACGGCACTCTGCGGATGACTGTTTGTATTTCTCGAGAAAGCTTATGGTGGCCTCGATCAATGAGTATCAAAGGCGCGTCGCAGATGGCTATCGCCCGCCGAAAAGCGCTCGTAGCGAGGGGGGGCGCAAAATGAAAACGGCCGGACGATTTCCCGCCTGGCCGCTTTCATGGTCTTGTCTGTCCGGCCCCGCCTGGCGCCTGCGGCCCTGATCAGGCCGCGTTCGCTTCCGTGAGGAACGTGTTGATCTCGCGCCGCAACTGTTCGGTCTTATCCGCCATGGCCGAGGAGGCCTGAAGCACGGTTTCCGCGGATTCGTTGGTCTGCGCCATCGACTGCGAAAGCGTCTCCATGTTGCCCGTGACCGAGACGGTGCCGCGCGCCGCCTCCTGGACATTGCGCGAGATTTCCGAGGTCGCGGCCCCTTGCTCTTCCACGGCGGCGATTGCGGAGGTGTATCCATCCACATCGCCCATGGTCTGCGTGATCTCCTTGATCGCGATCGCCGCATCCTGCGTTTTGTGCTGGATCGCGGAGATCTGGGCGCTGATCTCTTCCATCGCCCTTGAGGTCTGGTTGGCCAGTTCCTTCACTTCCGTCGCCACAACGGCAAAGCCCTTGCCTGTCTCGCCGGCGCGCGCCGCCTCGATCGTGGCGTTCAGCGCCAAGAGGTTGGTCTGCTCTGCGATGTCCTGAATGAGGCCGATCACCTCGCCGATCTTGTTGGCGGCGTCGGCAAGCGAAATGACCTTCTCTCGTTCGTGGAGGAGGCGCCTGCCGTTGCGCGGGCGACGATTTCCGTCGTCTGTCCGACCTGTTGGCTGATTTCCGTGATCGATGCCGCCAGTTCCTCGACCGCCGAAGCGACCGTTTCCACGTTGTTGGTCGCTTCCTGACTGGCATTTGCCGTCTCATGGGCCCGGGTGGAGCTTTCGCCCGCAATGCCCGTCAGCGAGCGCGCCGTATCTTCCAGCCCATGTGCCGTATCCTCGACCGACTGGATCAGTGACTGCACCGTGTCGCGGAAGCTGGCAATCCGCGCCTCCGTCCTCTGCGCGCGTTCCTCTCGGGCGGCCTGAGCACGCTCCTGCTCGGCGGTCCGTTGGTGACGTTCCTGGCTGCGCTCTTTACAGTGTCTCCACCGCCTTGGCCATCTCTCCGATCTCGTCGACGCGCTGAGCGTGGGGGACGACTGCCTCCAGATCGTCATGGGCGATGCGGCGGGCTATCCCGGCCAGCACGGTCAGCGGACGAAGCATCTTGCGCGTCAGCACCACCGTGGCGCCGATGGCGATCACCAGGATCAACCTGAACGCGATGGAGAGCGAGGAGAGCATCTTGTTGATGACCGCAACGATCCGGGCCTTGCGAACGCCCGCGTAGAGAATGCCGACCGGCTCGCCGCTTGCGGAAAAGATCGGCTTGTAGATCGTGTAGTAGGGCTGGCCGAGAATGGTGACCTCGCCGCGGAAGGTTTCAGCCTTGGTGATAACGGGATAGACCGCCCCGTTCTTGCCCAGCGGAGTGCCGACGGCGCGCGATCCGTCCGGCTTCACGATGTTGGTCGTCTTGCGCCAGAAGTCTTGACTTTCCGGATCCCAGAGGAAAACGGTCGCCGTCTCGCCCGTCATCCGGCCGATCGTGTCGATCATGTCGTTATTGGCGAAACTGGGAATGTCGCTGACGGAAATGCGGTCGATGCTGTCGTCGTCGCCCCAGGTGACCTTGGCCCCGGCAACGTCCCGCTGGAAGATCGTGGCGGCGACACGCAGCGAGGTGTCCTGTCGTGCGGTCGCCTCGTTTGCGACCTGATTGGATAGGAGCAGGAAGATAACATAACCGGTGATTGCAAAGGCAGCCGTCATCAAGACTGCGAAAGTCGTCACCAGAGCACCGACGAGCTCCAGTCGACTGATGTTGAATTTCATGATGATTTACTCCGGCTTCGGCGTAATCGATCGATGTCTAAATTGGGAGAATATGTGAAAATAAAGTAATGAAAGTTGCCTTAATATAATTGATTAATTAAATATACGTATAATTCAACATTTTAGATATAAATAATAAAATTAAATAAAGTTGTATTTATTGTGCGTTATCTATTCTGGAAATGTCAGTTAAATATATAAGTAATTTTTAATATTGTCATATACTGTAAGGGAATTTGTGGAGGGCATGGGCTGAACGCCCTCCGCGGTCTTGGCCTTGCGTCAGGCTGCGGCGACGTCCCTAAGGAAGTCCGAGATTTCGCGATGGAAATGCGACGCGTTGTTTGCGGCTCCCTTGGAGGCGTTCAGTACAGCTTCCGCGGATCGGTTGGTTTCGTTCACCGCCTGATCCAGTTTGGAAATGCTCGTGACCACCACATGCGTGTGTTGGGCGGCATTCTGGATGTTCCGGTTGATCTCGTTCGTCGCCGCGCCCTGTTCCCTCCACGGCGGTGGCGATGGCGGCGGTGTATTCGTTCATGCTGCCCACGGTCTTGCTGATGTGACCGATCGCGGCGACCGCTTCGTCCGTCGAGGACTGGATGGCGGCGACCTGCGTGCCGATTTCCTCCGTGACCTTCGAGGTCTGGGGTGCCAGTTCCTTCACTTCAGCCGCCACCACGGCAAAGCCGTGACCGGCCTCGCCCGCGCGGGCCGCTTCGATGATCGCGTTCAGCGCCAGCAAGTTGGTCTGCTCGGCGATTTCCTGGATGAGGGAGACGACATCGCCGATCTTCTGAGCGGTTTCCGCGAGGCTCGCCACCTTGTTGTTGGTGGATTGTGCGGCCTCGGTTGCCTCGATGGCGATATTGGTGGTGCGGGCCACCTGCTGCGAAATCTCGGTGATGGAAGAGGCCAGTTGTTCCGACGCGCTGGCAACCGACTGGACGTTGTCCGAAGCTTCCTCCGAAGTACCCGCGGCCTCGCGGGCCTGTTCTGCGCTGGCCGTCGCCACTCCGTCCAGGCTGAGCGCGGTCGACTCCAGGCCGGAATTGGTCTCTTCCAGCTCTCCGAGCAGGCGCTGCGAGGTGCCGCGAAAGGTTTCCAGCAGGGCCTCGGTACGCTGCTGGCGCTGTTCGCGCGCCACGTGGTTGCTCTGCTGCTCCTGTTCGAGCCGGTCCTGCTCGATCGCGTTGAGCCGGAAGATCTCCACCGCCCGCGCCATGTCGTCAATCTCGTCGGATTTCTCGGCTTCCGCGATCGTGATGTCCTTGCGGCCTTCGCGCAGGCTGTCCATGACGCTGCCGAGGTTTTTAAGCGGCCGCGTGATGGAGCGCACGAGCACGAAGGAAGCTGCGGCAAGAGCCAGCAGGATCGGCAGGGTTATGAGCGAGGTCGTCAGGATGCGGTTCCAGAAGATCGCTTCGATGTTGTCGACATAGACGCCCGTACCGATCAGCCAGTTCCAGGGCTTTAAACCGGTCACATAGGAGACCTTGGCGATCGCCTCGTCGCTGCCGCCCTTGGGCCAGTAATATTCGGCCGGACCCGCCCCTTGCCTCTTCACGACGTCGACGAACTTGCGGAAGAACTTCATCCCGTTGACATCCTTGATGTCCAGGACATTCGTTACCTCCAGCTTGCGCACGGAGCCGTGCATGATCATCTCGCCGTCGAGCGTGTTGATCCAGAAATACTCGTCATTGCCGTAACGCAGGTTACGAATCGTTTCGGCGGCTCGCGTCTTGGCCTCGTCTTTAGAGATGGCGCCGGAGGCAGCGAGGGCGTAATTCGCCTCCACGATCCCGCTCATCGTCTCCACGGTATGTTTTCAATTCAGTGGCGTGCTGGTCGTAGAGACTCTGCCGCTGCTGCGTGATGATCAAGGCGGCAACGGCCACCATCCCAAGTACCGAGGCTCCGACCAGCGTGGTCAGCCGCATGCCGACTAACGTACGTAAAATTTTCCACTAGGGAAGGCTGGTTGGGGAGTAATACGCATGTGCGTCACCTCCCGCAAGGAAAGCGCGCGGACACACTCCGCACGCATCCCTTTTGCGGATTGCGGAAAAGGCGCGCGCGGGGCGTTGCGTTGACGAAAAGCCGCTTCAGACGTGCTGGCCGCCGTTGATGTGAATCTCGGCTCCGGTCACGTAGGAGCTCGGCGCGTTACACAGGAAAAAGATGGTTTCAGCCACCTCGTCCGGCCTGCCGAGCCTGCGTAACGGGATCTGTTCGACCAGCTTTTCTGTTCCCGGCGACAGGATTGAGGTGTCGATCTCACCGGGCGCAATGGCATTGACGCGAATACCGTAAGGTCCGAAGTCGGCGGCCATCTCGCGCGTCAGCGAGGCAAGCGCGGCCTTCGAGGTGGCATAGGCTGTGCCGGCGAAGGGATGCACCCGCATGCCTGCGATGGAGGTAACGTTGACCACCGAGCCCGCCGCTGCGCGCAATTCCTCGAAAAGGCCGCGCGCCAGCATGATCGGGGCGAAGAAATTGACCTGGAAGACTGTGCGCCACAGCTCCATCGGGGTGGTCAGGGAGTCCAGTCGTCCACTGTTCTCGTCCTTGGGACTGATCGCCGCATTGTTGATGAGCGCGTGGAGTTTGGAGCCTTCCTCCTCCAGACGCTCGCGGATTTCCGCCACGGCGATATCGATCGCCTCGGGATCGGACAGGTCGATCTGGATGTGGTCTTCCGGTCCCATCGGCCAGGGGCATTTGTCGGAAAAGGGCTGGCGCGAACAGGTGATCACGCGCCAACCGGCGGCGGAAAACCGCTTGACCGTCGCATGGCCGATGCCCCGGCTCGCGCCGGTAAGCACGACCGTTTCGCGAGCATCACGCAGACTGTCGGAATCACTCATCTCGGTTGCCTTGCATAATCGAGTGTCGCACATACGTTAGACCGGTTTGGAGCGGAATCGAACCGGTTTGATCGGAACGAGAAGACTTTGGCGCGAATATTCTGCGTGACCGGCCCAGCCCCGATCTGACGGAGCGGTTTCCCTTCGTCCGGGGGCTTCCCGAACGCGGCGCGTTCCCGGCATATTTCGATCCGATTGAATCAAACCGATCGACAAGGGCTAGCTTAAGGTATTGATCTTGATTTCTTTCTTGTCAGTCAAATGGTTTCTCTCGAATACGAAGCACTTTAGGATGCGTTCGAGGAGCGTGACACCCTATCGCATCGCAACGCACGCCGTCACGCCGCAATGTGCCTCGGGTAATTCGTCGATGATCATATGTTCCTGCAACGTGCTGACCGACAAGGATCTGGAGAAGGCGGCTGCCGAAATCCGGGACGATCCCTCCGGTCGCATCGTGACGCCTGGAGGCTGCTTCAAGAAGCTGAACTGTCGGCCGAAATGCGGCAACTGCTTTCCCATGGTTGTGCAGGTTATTCATCGGAGTTATAATAATTCTAAACTACGCGAGTCCAAACCGGAAACGCCGCGTTGGTGGGGTGTCGACCCTGAAGAGCCGATGATCCCGGAAGGCGCTCCCGGCCGGACCAGCTCCCCAAAGGCCCCTCGGAAAAAGGAACCTCGGCGATGAAGGGTGAACCGGAAGTCATTGAATATATGAACAAGGCGCTGCGTCATGAGATGACGGCGGTCAACCAGTACTGGTTGCACTATCGGCTCACCGAGGATTGGGGCTTTGCGAAGTTCGCCAAGAAGGAGCGTGAGGAGTCGATCGAGGAGATGCAGCACGCGGACAAGCTGGTCCAGCGGATCATCTTCCTGGGCGGGCATCCGAACATGCAGAGCCTCGACCCGCTGCGGATCGGCCAGAACATCCGCGAAGTGCTCGATTGCGATCTCGCCGGTGAGTATTCCGCCCGCGCGCTTTACAAGGAAGCCCGTGAGTGCGCCCACGACAAGCGCGACTACGTCACCATGCACATGTTCGACGATCTGATGGCCGACGAGGAAGGTCATATCGACTACCTCGAGACCCAGATCGAGCTGCTGGAGGCGATCGGCGTCGAGCGCTATATGCAGACACAGGCGGCCCCGGCGAACGAGGCGGAGTAATCTCCTCTCGCATTCCCAACAGGCTTCAAAGAACGGGCGGTCTTATCCGCCCGTTTTTTATGATCTTCGCCTTCTGGCGCAGATAGCGTAACGAGGGGGCCACCCGCGGCTTCCGCATCGCGCGCATCGTGGGTGACGAGCAGGGTCGGCAGGCGCCGTTCTTGCGCCTTGGAAAAGACAAGTCGGCGGATCTGATCGCGCAACGCCATGTCGAGCTTGGAAAACGGCTCGTCGAGCAGAAGTGCTCGAGGTTCCGACAATAGCACTCGCATCAGCACCACCCAGGCGCGCTGGCCGTCGGAAAGGGTGCCGGGGTCGCGGTTCTCCAGCTTCCTCCATCGAGATGTCAGTGAGTGCGGCTCGTGCCCGCTTTCGCCACTCCGTTCGTCCCACGCCTTGCGGAACCGCGAACATCAGGTTCTCGATCATCGACATGTGCGGAAAGAGCAGATCATCCTGAAACAGCAGCCCCATGCGCCGCGTATGCGTGGCGAGCGCAGTGATGTCCTTGCCCGCCATCATGACGCGACCCGTTCCGGAAAAGGCGGGCGGCAGAAATCCCGCGATATAGGCAAGCAGCGTCGATTTGCCGATCCCGCTCGGGCCCATGACAGTGAGAACCTCGCTGGGGCTGACGACCGCATCGAAGCCGATGAGCGGACGGTCCGCACGCAGGATGCGGATATCCTCAAGGACCAGATCCTTCGTCTCGGGGTGCGCGCTCATCGTCCCGCCCTCATGCCTTGCCGATTTCTGAATAGAGCTGCGGGAACGGCGAGCGCCAGCAGAAACCCGGCAAAGGGCAGGGCCGCCTGCACGAGCGCATAGACGGCGATCAACCCGCGATTGCCGCCTGCCGCAAGCGCCACGGCTTCCGTCGTGACGGTCGAGAACCGTCCCCCGCCGATGAGCAGGGTCGGCAGATACTGGCCGACGGATACGGCAAAGCCCACGGCGGCGGCTGTCAATGTCGCGCGGATCAGCATCGGCAATCGCACACGCCAGAAGATGCGAGCGGGCGTCGTGCCAAAGCTTGCCGCCACTTGTCCGTAGCGCGGATCCCACGCGCGCCACGGATCGCCGAGCGACAGGAACACATAGGGCAGCACGAAGAGAAAATGGACGAAGGCGGGCCCCGCCGCACTCGTGCCGAAGCCTGCGGCAAGCAGAAGGAACTGCAGCCCGAACAGAAACGCCACCTGCGGCACAAGGAGCGGGATGTAGATGAGCCCGAGCGCGGCATCCCCTGGACGCCGCCCGGTGCGCACCTCCCGCTCCAGGCAGGCGATGGTGAGGACGAGCGCGAAAAATATCGCAATGAGCCCGAGCCACAGGGTCGTACCGATCGGGGAAGATTCCTCCGGCAGCACGCGAAGCCAGGTCCTGAGAGAAACGCTCGGAGGCAGGGCATCGGGAAACGGCCAGCAGCCAGAGAGCGATCAGAGCCCCAGCACCACAAGGCCGAGCCCCATGAAGGCGATCGGCAATTCCGCAAGCGCGGCAACCGCAATCCGGACCGAGCTGTCACGGGCGCAACGCCGACCGAGTGCGCCGACGAGCCTTTCGCCGAGGAGCCAGCAGATGATGGCTCCGGCCGTGACGGCGAGTTGCAGCATGGAGCCTGCGGAGGCGGTGAAACGAAGGCTGAGGTCGGGATCGTTCATCCAGCGGGTGAGTTGCACCGCGAACGGTGCGGGCCGGATCGGGCCGAGGATGATCGCGACGTCCACGACCGATGAGGCATAGGCGATGACCGCGAGGATGGGCAGGCGGATCTGCGGATAGAGCAGCGGCAGGACCACCTTGAAGAAGCCCGCGAACCGCCCGTATCCGAAACTCGCCGCGATCTGCGATAGCCTCATGGCCCGGACCTGCGGCACGGCCGCCAGCGTCATCAGGAACAGAAACGGCGTCTCCTTGGCAATCAGTCCCGCCATCATCGTCAGGCCCAGCGGATCGTGCACGACGAGAACGTCCGGCGGGCGGGTCAATCTCGTCGCCCAGGGCGACAGAAGCCGCATGATCCAGCCCGACGGTGCGATCAGAAAGGCAAGTGCGAAGGCAGCTGCCGCATGTGGCACGGACAGGAGCGGCGACAAGGCGCGTTCCATCAGCGCAAAAAGCCGCGTCCCGCCTCATGCGGCAACGAAGAGCTGCACCAGCGCAAAGGGACAGAACGCCGTTATCAGCGCGCTCGCAAAGCTGAGCGCAGCGGACTGCGCAATCCCCGGTATGGCGGCGAGATCCCTGAAGGGGGCGAGCGTGAAGCCTGTCCCCCCGAGGATCGGCAGGTAGCCGAAAGCGGGCAGGGTGACACCTGCGATCCCGGCCATCACCGGGCCGAGAAGCACCAGAACGGTGAAGCTTGGGGCCAGACGGAGGGTGAAACCAGGGCCGAAACTCGGTGCGCTCATTCGATGCCGTATCGTGCCGACCAGGCCCGTTCCAGCCGGGTCATCCAGCTCTGGTGCGGTTCGGGCAAGGTCTTGCCGAGCTCTTCCGGCGAAAGGGTCGCGATGCCGAGATCGAGCGCATCGAACCGGGCCTTGTCGGGGCCGCGCAGCTTGTCGACGGCAAACACGGTCAGATCGCCCCAGATATCAGGATCCTGCTTGCGGGCCTGGGCCTCCGGCGACATCAGGAAATTGGCGACAACCATGGCGCCGGCCGCAGCGCTCGCGTTGAAGGGGATGGCGAGGAAGTGGGTATTGCCGATGGTGCCGCCGTCCAGAACATAGGTGCGCACCGTATCAGGCAGTTCCCCGTTGGCGATCGCGTTGGAGGCAGCGGCCGGGTTGAAGCTGAAAGCGATGTCGGTCTCGTTGTCGGTGAGAAGCCGGCGGAGCGCGCTGCTGTTTTTGGGAAAGGCCCGGCCCGCCCGCCACAGATTTGGATGGAGCGCGTCGAGATAGTCAAAGAGCGGAGCGGTTGCGGTCTTGAAGTTCGCATCCGTGGCGGGAGCCTTCAGGAGATCCGGATCGGGCGTCAGTTCGTAAAGCTCCTGCTTCAGGAAAGTCGAGCCGTGGAAATCGGGCGGCTGGGGGGATAGGTGAAGCGGCCGGGATGAGCCTGGGCCCATTCCAGCAGCGCGCCTTGAGCACGGCGGAGTTTTGACGCGCGTGGTGTCATAGAGAAAGACGAGCTGCGCCATTCCCTAGGGGGCTTCGGGCCCGTCGGTGGGAACCGTGAAATCGCTGGCGACAGTGGGCTTGCCGGAAACGTCGACGTATTTCCAGTTCGGCAGCTTGTTCGCCCAGCCGTTTTTCAGGAGAAGGCCCTGCCGCTTCAAGGCGGCGAAGTTCTCGCCGTTGATCCAGACGAGGTCGATGGCGCCGTCCTCGGTCTGCCCCGTCGCTTTTTCCGCCAGGACCTGACTCACCACATTGGCGGTGTCGTCCACCTTCACCTGTTTCGGGGTGACGCCGTAGCGCGCGCTGACCTGTTCGCCCGCCCAGCGGATATAGGCGTTGATGCGCGGTTCTCCGCCCCATGCGTGGAAATAGACGATCTGACCTTTGGCCGCATCCAGAAGGGTCGGCCAGTTCTGTGGATCGGGTTCCGCCGCCCGCCCCGGGGAGGCAAGCAGCAACAGCATGGTGAATGCCGCCACAACGGCGCGAAACATGGAAACGGTCCCTCCTGTCCGACAGGGCCGGATCACCGACCTTCAGGCACGTTTGCATGTGTTCGTCGCCGGGTGAAGGTCACCACATAGCTTGGTGAAAGGCGCGAGAGGTCCGCTCAGGAGATCGCCGTGAGAGAGCAGGCTTCAGATTGGCAGGACGGAGGTGTCCTTCACCTCTTCCATCATCATGAATTTGTTCGTCTCGCGCACGCCCGGTAGCTTCAACACGACATCGGACAGGAACTGGCCATAGACTGGCCATAGGCGGCCATGTCCGCGACCCGGCTTTTCAGCAGATAATCGAAACCGCCCGCCACCATGTGGCACTCCAGAACTTCCGGTACGTCGTGGACGGCCTGTGAGAAGGCGTCGAACACGTCCGGCGTGGTCCTGTCGAGCTTGATTTCGACGAAAACCAGCAGGCCGAGACGATCTTTGCCGTATCCAGCCTCGTTGTGAAGCCGAGGATGTAACCCTCGCGTGTGAGCCGCTTCACACGCTCCGATGTGGCGGTCGGAGACAGGCCGATCCGCTCGGCAAGCTGCGTCGTAGTGATGCGGCCGTCGGCCTGCAGCTGAGCCAGGATTTTCCGGTCCTATTTGTCGAGATCCGTAAAAACCGCTATTAATTCATCCATTTCCAGAAAATCCTCGGAATTTTCGGTCGCATTTGGCGGATAACACTATTGCCTTCGAGCTATCTTAGCGGAAGAGCAGTTTGGAGATCCCTAACGTGAGCACTCTTTCTTACCAGCCGGCCGCGCGCGTCGATATGACTCAGCCCGCACCTGCCCCGTTCCGCGCCGACTATGCTCCGGACGATGAGATGCTCGTCCAGAAGTTGAAGGAGTGAACACGGCTCGACCCGCTTGCCGAGCAGCGGATCAATACAACCGCCGAACGCTATATCGACGTCATCCGCACCACCCGTTCCGGGCTCGGTGGTGTGGAAGACTTCCTGCGCGATTACGGCCTGTCGACCCGCGAGGGCCTGGCGCTGATGGTGCTGGCGGAAGCCCTGTTGCGCGTGCCCGATGCGATCACCGCCGACAAGCTGATCGAGGACAAGCTCGCCGACCGTCTCGGCGGACAGCGACCGAAATCCGATACCTGGCTCGTTTCCGCCTCCTCCTGGGTGTTCGATATTTCCTCGCGCCTGCTGCATCTGGGCAATCCGCCGGAAACGATCCTGCGCCAGCTTACCAAACGTTTCGGCATGCCTGCCATGCGCACGGCGACGCGCCAGGCCATGCGGTTGCTCGGTCACCAGTTCGTGCTGGGTGAGACCATCGAAAACGCGCTCGATCGCGCCCGCACGATGGAATCCAAGGGCTATCGCTATTCCTACGACATGCTGGGCGAGGGCGCGCGCGCCGCAGCCGATGCCGACCGCTATTTCGAAAGCTATGCGGCCGCGATCTCAGCGATCACCAAACGCGCCGGCGATCGCGTGCTTCCCGACCGGCCGGGCATCTCGATCAAGCTTTCCGCCCTCTATCCGCGCTATGAAGCGGGTAATGGCGAAGAGGTCATGGCCACGCTCGTGCCGCAGCTCATCGAGCTCGCGCGTTATGCCAAGGCGAAGGACCTGAACTTCACCGTCGATGCGGAAGAGGCTGATCGGCTGGAACTCTCGCTTGACGTTTTCGCTGCAACTCTGGCCGATCCCTCGTTGGCCGGCTGGGAAGGTTTCGGGCTGGCGATCCAGGCCTATCAGAAGCGGGCGGTGGACGTGGTCAGCCATATCCACGATCTCGCCAGCGCTTATGACTGCCGCCTGATGGTGCGCCTCGTCAAGGGCGCCTACTGAGATACGAAGATCAAGCGCGCCCAGGAACGCGGGCTTGACGACTACCCCGTCTTCACGCGCAAGGCGACAACTGATCTCTCCTATCTCGCCTGTGCCCAGCGCATGCTGGCCGGGCGAGACCGGATCTATTCCCAGTTCGCCACCCATAACGGGCTGACGGTCGCGCAAGTTCTGGAATTCGCCTCGCCGGTCGACCGGTTCGAGTTTCAGCGCCTGCACGGCATGGGGGAATCCCTCTTCAAGGCGGTGGTGGAGGAGGACGGCCATCCCTGCCGCATCTACGCGCCCGTCGGCGGTCACCGCGATCTGCTGGTCTATCTGGTCCGGCGTCTGCTGGAAAACGGCGCCAATTCCTCCTTCGTTGCTGCCGTCGGCAATCCGTCGAAGTCGATGGAGGATCTGCTCAAGCGGCCCGCGGCCTATCTGGAGTCGGACAGCGCCCGCAACCGCCAGATCGTTCGGCCGCGCGCGATCTACGGCGACCGCGAGGATTCAGCCGGTGCCGAATTCGGACATACCAAGGAGCGCGAGGCGCTCTCCGCCGGGATCGCCGAACAATCCTTCCCGATGGTCGAGGCAACAGCCCTGATCGGCGGCAAGCCGGGAACGGGCGAGCCGCGCTCTGTCGTCTCTCCGGTCGACGGCAGCACGGTTGCGGGAAGCGTGGCGGAAGCCACGTCGAAGGATGCCACCAAGGCGATCGACGTCGCCGCCAAGGGCTTCAAGACGTGGTCGCGTCTACCGGTGGAGGGGCGTGCTGCCGCGCTCGACCGGATGGCGGATCTGCTGGAGGAAAACCGCGACCGCATCATGGCGCTTCTGGCCGTTGAGGCGGGCAAGACGCAGGCCGACGGAATGGCGGAAATCCGCGAGGCAGTCGATTTCTGCCGCTACTACGCGGTGGAGGCGCGTGAACTCTTTGGTGCGGGCAAGCTGATGCCGGGGCCGACGGGCGAGGAGAACCGCTATCGCTTCTGTGGGCGCGGCGTCTGCCTTTGCATCTCGCCGTGGAATTTCCCGCTGGCGATCTTCATCGGTCAGATCGCGGCAGCTCTGGTTTCCGGCAATGCGGTGGTTGCCAAGCCCGTTCCGCAGACGCCGCTCGTCGCCTTTGAGGCGACGCGCCTTCTGCACGAGGCGGGCGTGCCGAAAGAGGCGCTGCAACTCGTTCCCGGCGGCCCGGCCCATCGGCGCGCCGCTCGTCGAGGATCCGCGTATTGCGGGTGTCGCGTTTACCGGCTCGACGCAGACGGTCCAGGCCATCAACCACACGCTTGCTGCGAAAGACGGGCCGATCGTGCCGCTGATCGCGGAAACGGGCGGCATCAACGCCATGGTGGTCGACGCCACGGCGCTGCCGGAACAGGTGACCGACGACGTCATCATGTCGGCTTTCCGCTCCGCCGGTCAGCGCTGCTCGGCACTCCGTCTGCTCTTCGTGCAGGACGGGGTCGCCGACCGGATGCTGTAGATGATCGCGGGAGCGGCGGCCGAATTGCGGCTGGGCGACCCGAAACTGGTCTCTACCGACGTGGGGCCTGTCATCGACGTGGAAGCGCGCAATCGCATCCAGTCCCATCTCGACCGGATGCGCGCGGAGCAGACCATCCGCTATGCGGGCAAGGCCCCGGACGGGGCACTGGCGGGAGGAAGCTGGATGCCGCCGCATATCATCAAACTGGACAAGCCGGAGGCGCTGGAGCGCGAGGTTTTCGGCCCGATCCTGCACGTGGTGCGCTACAAAGCGGACAAGCTCGGCGAGGTGATCGAGAAGATCGCCTCCACCGGCTACGGTCTGACGCTCGGCGTTCACAGCCGTATCGACACCACGGTGAAGCAGGTCGTTGATGCCCTGTAGGTCGGCAATGTCTACGTGAACCGCAACATCATCGGCGCGGTCGTCGGCACCCAGCCCTTTGGCGGCTCGGGATTGTCGGACACGGGACCGAAGGTGGGCGGCCCGAACTATCTGCCGCGTTTCGCGCTGGAATAGGTGATCTCGATCAACACGGCTGCGGCAGGCGGCAACGCGAGTTTGCTCGCGCAGGCCGAGGAATAGGCGAGGGGGCTGTCCTTCGAGCCGGTTCTTGCCAACCTGTCCACCGTCATTGCCCGGCGAAGTCCGGGCAATCCATCGGGCCGCGGTTTAAGCTGGGCGTGCTGGATCCCCCGGATGAAGCCGGGGGATGACGACGGAGAGATGGTTACTCGCCTAGTCCATCTCTCCGAAAACGATCCGCGACCGCTCCTCCCCGAGCCGCACCACCACAGCCTTGTCGCCGGGCGCGCACGCTACGGGCCGTAGGCCCTCCGGCGCGATCTCTTTCGCGTCCGACGCCGATGCGGTATCGAGCGTCGTGCTGCGTTCGAACCGGGCCAATGCGAAGGTGTCGCCTGTCCGTGTGACGAGCGCCCAATGGGCCTCCTCGCCGCCATAGGTTCGCGTGAGCAGGAAATCGTTGATCCGCGCAGCATCGAGCGCCGTTTCCGGCACGCGCTTTTCGTGCGGGGGAAGCACGCAGGCCGTATCGAGATCGTGTTTGATGAGGTCGGCCACGCGCACCGGCTTGTTTAAGGGCAGCGTTTCCAGATCCGTCCGACTAATCGGCGGGGCCGACAGCATCATGTCCATACCGGCAAGCGCCACGATCCCGAGGTCGGAGGCGACGACGGCGGCAAGTCCGAGACGTTTCGGCCATTTCGAATGCATGAGCGTCTCCTCCCGTCATGGATCAACTGCGCGGCTTTGCCCGCCGGGTCGCCTGGGCTGAGGCCGGATCGTCCGGCCAGGGGTGCTTGGGATAGCGTCTCTTCATATCGGCTTTTACGTCCGACCACGATCCGACCCAGAAACCGGGAAGATCGCGCGTGAGCTGGATGGGGCGCTGGGCGGGCGAGAGCAACTCCACCATAAGCGAAATACGCCCGTCAGCCACCGTGGGATGCCGGTTCAGACCGAACAATTCCTGCACGCGGATGGAAATAAGGGTCCCCGGATCCGCCACGTAATTGATGGGAACGCGCGAGCCCGTCGGCGCTTCGAAATGGCTCGGTGCAAGCCGGTCGATCTCTGCTATCCGTCCCCATGGCAGCAAGCCGCCAAGTGCCTGACCGAGCCGCTCCGCATCGATATCGGCGAGCGAGCGGGCCCCTGCAAAATAGGGCGCGAGCCAGTCGTCGAGCGAGGATTGAAGCGCTTCGTCGGAGAGGTCCGGCCACGGCTCTCCCAGATTGGTGCGAAGATAACCGATCCGCGCGCGCAGCCGCTTTTGGTTCTTCGATCAAGGCAGACGGGGCAATGCCCGCGATTGCGCACAAGATCGACAAGCGCCGCCGTAATCCGTTCCGGATCGGGATCGTCGATCCGCTGTTCCTCGAGGATCACCTTGCCGAGCCGTCGGATCCGCCGCGCCTTGATCGTATCGGAGCCCGGCTGCAGGCGTACCTCGTCGTGCGCGACGATGTGTCGGGCGAAATCCTCTTCGATGTTTTCGCGCGCAATCGGGGCGGCGAGGAGAATGCGGGCGTGTTGCGCGCTGCCCTGCACCTCGGCAATTGCTAGAAAGGGGTCGCTCGCCAGAGCATCCGCTTCCTCAAGCTGCGCCCCGCGCCCATTGGCCAGCCGATCGGGGAAGGCCAGTGCCAGAACCCGGCCCGCTTCCTCGATATCTCCGTCGCCGAGCCGCGCCTCAATGCGTTTCAACCATTGTGCCGCAAGCGCCTTGGCATCCTTGGATCGGCCTCCGCTCTCCCGATGCAATCGCCGCAGCCGCTCTCGCAGATCGCTTGATGTTCCGCCAAGCCCGCGTTTGGAAACGATGACGGCGATCTCCGCCGCCAGCCGTCCGCGTCCTTCGTGGGCAGCGCGGAGGATCATGTGGGCGAGACGCGGATGAAGCGGCAGCCGCGCCAGAGCCTCGCCGTCGCGCGTCACCCGGCCTTGCCCGTCGAGCGCATCGAGATCTGTCAGAAGCTGCTTGACCTCCGCCCAGGCGCCTGCGGGCGACTGATCGGGAAAGGCGAGGGCATCGGGTTCCCACGCGCCCCACTGCGCCAGATCGAGCACGAGCTGGGCGAGATCGGCTTCCAGAATTTCCGACCGACCGATCATGCTCGGCAAGCGCCGTCGTCTGCGCCTCGTCCCAGAGCCTGTAGCAGACACCCGGTTCCGTTCGCCCGGCACGCCCACGCCGCTGGTCGGCCGCAGCGCGCGAGACCTTCACGGTCTCAAGCCGCGTCAGATCTGTTGCGGGCTCATAGCGCGGCACGCGGGCAAGGCCGGTGTCGATGACGATCTGAACGCCCTGGATGGTCAGCGACGTTTGCGCGATCGATGTCGCCAGCACGACCTTGCGCAGTCCGTCCGGTGCAGGCCGGATTGCAGCATCCTGCTCGCGGCTCGTCAGCACGCCGTAGAGCGGGGCGACGGTCACGTTGTCGGGTAAGCGCTCGCCGAACATCTCCGCAACCCGGCGGATCTCACTCTGTCCGGGCAGAAAAACCAGGATGGAGCCCGTCTCTTCCGACAGAGCCGTGCGCACGGCTTTCACCGTCTCCGCCTCCATCCGCTTGGAGGGATCGCGGCCGAGATAACGGGTCTCGATCGGATACATCCGGCCCTTGCTCTCGATGACCGGAGCCTCACCCAGAAGGGCGGCGACCTTGGCGGCATCGAGTGTCGCGGACATGACCAGAAGGCGCAGGTCCTCGCGCAACGCCGACTGCACGTCGAGCCCCAGCCCCAGCCCCAGATCGCCGTCGAGACTGCGTTCATGGAATTCGTCGAAGAGCACGGCGGCGACGCCCGGCAGATCCGGATTGTTCAGGATCATGCGGGCGAAAACACCTTCGGTGACGACCTCAATGCGCGTGCGTGCGGAAACCTTGGTTTCCATCCGCATGCGGTAGCCGACGGTTTTCTCCCACCTTTTCGCCGAGCGTCTCGGCCATGCGGCGGGCAGCGGCGCGGGTCGCCAGGCGGCGTGGTTCCAGAACGAGAATTCGGCCGTCGTCGCGCCACGGTGCATCGAGCAGCGCCAACGGCACGCGCGTCGTCTCGCCCGCGCCGGGGCTTGCGACCAGAACGGCGTTCGGCGCAGCCTCTCAAGCGCGCTCAGAAGCTGAGGCAGGACCTCTTCGACGGGTAGGCGGCGCGTCCATGCGCACTCCGGCTCAGGAAGTGGAAGAAGCTCGCCACATCCGCCCGATCAGATCGATGGCGAAGCGTGAGGGCGTGCGCGCAAAGCCCGCCAGTCCTTCAAGCGCCGGTTGCGGGGGTGCTTGATGATGAAGGTCGGGATCGTCTTCATGATCGCCTCGTGCAGCGCCTTGACCTCGAACGATGCCCGGAAGGGACCGTCCAGCAGGAAGCTCTCGATATGGGGCGGAATGCCGCCGGCCAGATAGATGTCACCGCGCGCCAGCGTCATCAGCGCCATGTCGCCTGAGATGCGGCCGAGTGCGGCGGTGAAGAGTTCGAGGGTCTTTTCCGCCAACTCATCGCCGTGACGCGCGGCCGCGACGACTTCGGCTGCGACTGAAAACTGCGGTGTCTTGCCGTCCGCGCGCGCAACGGCTGCCGCCAGCCGCACCATGCCGTCGCCGCTGATCACCTGTTCGGCCCCGATGCGGTCGCCCTTGCGCTCGATATGCGGCCAGATCCGGTATTCCTCTTCGCTCACAGGCCCCAGTTCCACATGGCCGCCTTCGCCTAGGATCGGAACCCAGCGGTCGGCGGCATGGATCATGCGTGCCCGCGCCGAGCCCGCTTCCGGGACCGACCACGGCCTTGGGAGCAAAGGGCACGGGTTCCCCACCTGCGATCTGCGTGAGGTCCTTGTCCTCAAGCGTCAGCAACGAAAGTGCCTGCGCCTCGAAATCGTTGAGGAGCACGACCGTATCGAACCCGAGCTCGCGGATTAGTTCTTTTGGGTCGACCGTCCACGGCGTATTGGTGAGCTTGGTGCGGTCGCCCTGGATCGGCCCGGCCATGGCGATGACGGCGGTGCGCGGAATGAGCGATGTGTGGGCCAGCACCTTGTCTGCGATGACCTGCGCCAGCCCTTCCGGGTGATCGCGCGTATGCGCGGTGATCACCTCGGGCAGGTCCGCATGCGCGTCGGAGACGACGGCAAAGCGGGCGTTGGTGCCGCCGACATCGGCAACAAGGATGGGGAAGGAAAAGGATTGAACGTCGCGCGAAGTGGATATCATTGCGATGGCGTGCTTTCCGGATCTGCGGTTTCCGCAATCGTACTGATAACGGCTTCGGCCGTCGCTTGGTTCAATGCCATGGGTATGTCATAGACGATGGCCAGCCGCGTCAAAGCCTTGACGTCGACATCATGAGGCATCGGCGTGAGTGGATCGGCGAAGAAGATCAGGGCGGAAAGTCGTCCGTCGGCGATCATTGCGCCGATCTGTTGATCGTCGCCGAGCGGGCCGCTCTTGACGGGCGTCACGTCGAGATTGGGACAGGCTGCCTTCACCCGTGCGCCCGTCGTACCGGTGGCGACCAGGTGGAAGGGGGCAAGTTTTTTCTCGTGCTGGCGAACGAAAGCGACAAGGCTGTCTTTCTTGGCGTCGTGGGCGACGAGAGCAAAAGCGGGACGATCTTGCATGGGCACACTTTACCTTATTCCCCATGCCGGTTTAGCCATTACAGCGTCTGATTGAAAGCCTTTCTCAACGCCAGTTCCAGTCGCGATCTTGTATATGTTCGCGCCAGATGCGCTCTCCGCTCAGGCAGAATTCCCGATCCTGAGGCGAAAACGCTGCGGGTTGAAAGGACGCCGCTGCGTCGCTTTCCGCAATTTCCATGACGAGTTTCCGCCGTACCGCTTCGGCGAAGGCGTCAATGTCGCGTACCGGTATGGAAAAGGCTCCGACCCCGCCGATTGAGCACCACCGGCAGGTCGTTGATGACGATGCCCGACGACAGAACCGCGGCGCGGGCCTCCAGCACCGGCATGCCCTGGTTGTTGGGGCCGTCGCTGGAGATATCGATGATGCGCCTGAACGGATGCTCGTCGAGACGATCCAGCACCTATGCGCCGTAGGTGAGCGCGCTGCTGATCGAGGTGCGATAGGCCCGCCGGACCGGTGCCTCCGCAAGCGCGTCGGCGAACTCCTCCGCCGATCTCTGGTCGGAGATCTCGTGCCAGTCGACGAGCGTGAACTGGGAGGAGGCCCCGGCCCATTCCACATAGGCAACCGCGATCCGGCTGGTGAGCCCGCTTGAAATCGCCTTGAGAACCTGCGGCGCGGTGATCGCGGAAATGTAGCCCAGCCGCTGGAGGCGTTGCTCGTCCTCGTCCATGGAATAGGAAATGTCGACGGCGAGAAATAGGGCGAGGATCGAACCAGGGCGCACGGAACCGCTCCAACTACTGGTGCGGCTGATCGGCTCCGGTCGCGCAAGATCGAAGGCGCGCGCGGTAGGTGACTGAACTTCCTCCTCGCGTGCGAATCCCGGCGCCGACCGCCTTCGCCGCTGCGGCCTCAAATGACCGCGTGGCTCCCTGGCGGCTCTCAGTCTGGCAGAGCCGTGCCGGGGTGCAAAGCACATGTTGGTGCCATGTTTACCCAACGAGAGATCTCAGCCTCCCGGCGGGGCGGCAATCGGCCGGATTAGTTGAACAGATTGCAGGCAATCGGCTTGCGGCCGGAGGCGGGATAGAACCGCACCTCGTCGCGCGGAATGAGACCGGCAATCTCCATCACTAGCTTGGTCTTGATCGCCATGCCGAATTCCGCGGTCGAATAGACCGGCACCATGAACGAGCCGGGCCCTCAGATGACGCAGTCCTCGTAATAGTGATCGAGGTTCAGCATGTGATACCAGCCGTTGCCGGTGCCCTTCAGCATCAGCGACAATCCGTTGATGGTGATGCCGTTGGCAATGACATCGTCGCGCGCCGAGGTGACCAGCCCACCCTGGTTGTTCGGCCCGTCGCCCGACATGTCGATGACGCGCTGCAAGCCGTTGAAGATGCTCTTCTCGATATGGGCAACGGAAAAGGCGAGCGCCGCCGCAATGGACGTGCGTTGAACCTGGCGGAGGGGCGATTCAGCGATCTTGGAGGCGAAACTGGCCGCCGTCTCCGGCCCGTCGATCACCTGCCAGTCGGCCACGACATATTGCTCGCCGATCCCGGCCCCATTCCACATACGTGACGGCGATGCGTCCCGTCGGGCCCATGCGGATGGCTTCCATGACTTCCGTGGAGGTGATTGCCTCGACATAGCCGCGCCGTTGAACCTGCTGCTCTTCCTCGTCCATCAACTGGGAGATATCGACGGCCAGCACCAGTTCCACATCGACCTCGGAGGCCGGGTTGTAGGCGTCAAAGTCGGTCGCCTGAGACGGACCGGACAGGGAGCGCCATGATGGCGATCAGGAGCAGGGCGAGCACCATGGTCGCCGCTTTTGTTGTTTCTTCTTTCAGACGCATCGACGGTTCCTCTTTCAATGAACGTGTCTTGGCGTCCTTCTGCTTTGTTCTTTGCTGAAACCCTCAAACCTTGTGCGCAAACGACCTCCCACCGCGCGATCTCGTGTTCGGTTTGAATAAGAGCTGCCCGATTGCATTTTGTGGTGCAGCAATCCGTTTCCGGACTCTACTCAAACCGGGCTCATACGAGCCGATCGGACGCAAAAAATCCGTAATTCTTCTGCATAGTTTCTTGCAAAAATGTGAAATGAATCGCAAAATGAACAATATATTCTTTCATTTTTCTATTAAAAATTAATAAAATTAATCATTTATGCGGATATATATTATTGATTTTTATAGAAAATCACATAAGTGTAGTTCTGCATACTTGCAGTCCTGCGGATAAAATAGGCTCGTGTCGCAAATGTTGGTTGCAGCAAGAATCGAGTCAGATTGCTGTACTGCAATATTTGTGATGTCGGAGGTCGATAGGCGACTCTCTGCGGGCCTTGGTCGTCGTGCCTTGCCGGTCAGATGTGAAAGGCGGAATCGTCTGATATGCGCGATGGACCGGTACGTGTCGCGCAAACGGGCAGAAATCTGTCGCCCCGTTGTGCAATTGCGCCGAAATACGTCATGCTAGGGGAAAAGCTTCGAGGAAAGCCGGCCCGGGCGGACAATCCGCTTGACCCTGACGGTTTGGTATGTGGTGCGTTAAAATTATTCTCAGCCAGTGAAGAATTCTTTACGCCCCTGCGATTGACGAGACGAAGCGGGCTGTCGGCGGGTGTCAACGGCAAAGGGAAGTCCGATCCGGCGACAGGCCGGACTGACAATGGATCATCGGACATGGGCGAGCCCGACGATTGGACGACCTACCTGGCCATACGTGCGGCGTGGCTGTCGTTCATCGGCGGCTGCACCCAGGGCGAAATCGCCGCGCGTCTCCCTTGACGATCTGAGCATCGTTTCGATCTCCGGCTCCCTGACGCGCCGCCTTTCGGCCAATCCCTATGACGTTGTTCAATCGCTGGCGGAGCGCTCCGGCGGTGAGGGCTATTATCTGCCGGTGCCCTATCTGGCCGCGACGATTGCGGAAAAGGACATGTTCCTGAGCCAGCCGAGTGTGCAGGAGCTTCTGGCCCGCGCGCGGCGCTCGGATGTCTTCGTGGTCGGCATCGGCTCCATCGGTGACGATGGGCATTTGCGGCGCATGGGGCTGATTTCGTCGGACGAACAGCAGGCGCTTCAAAAAGTGGGCGCCGTCGGCGACCTGATGGGACGCTTCATCGACATTGACGGCGCCGCGGTCTCGACCCGGCTGAGCGAACAGGCGGTAGGCCTGGGGTTCGAGGACGTGCGCGGCGCACGGGTTCTGGCGCTTTCGGGCGGGATCTCGAAGACCGCTGCGACGCTGTCGGCCCTGCGCACCGGCGTTGTGACCGATCTCGTCGTCGACGAGGTTTTGGCGAAAAGTCTTGCTGAAGCGATCGACGTGAAGGTGCCGTAGCCGGCGTGAGATCGGCGCGGTACGAATGAGCGAAGCGGCGCATGCGCCGTCGATTTCGATTGAAACGGGTTGGCTCGGGGACTTGCCGAAATCGGCGGGCGTCGATGTCGAACAAGGATGGAGGGTTACGTGAAGACGATAGCCAAGCTTATGGGAGCGGTCGCCGTCGCGACCATGATGTCGGGTGCGGCCACGGTCGCGGCCTCGGCTGCGGACACCACGCCTGCGGTCGTCTACGACCTCGGCGGCAAGTTCGACAAGTCGTCCAATGAATCTGCCTACAAGGGGGCCGAGAAATACAAGGTCGACACGGGCACGGCCTATCGCGATTTCGAGATCCAAAACGACAGCCAGCGCGAACAGGGCCTGCGCAATTTCGCCCGCCGCGGCATGAGCCCAATCGTCGGCATCGGCTTTTCCTACGAGCAGGCTATCGAGAAGGTCGCCAAGGAATTCTCCGACACCGAATTTGCGATCGTCGATGCGGCGGTGGACCTGCCCAACGTGCGTTCCGTCCTGTTCAAGGAGCATAAAGGCTCCTACCTCGTTGGCGTCCTCGTCGCGATGGCGTCGAAAATCGGCAAGGTCGGCTTCGTCGGCGGCATGAACATTCCGCTCATCCGCAAGTTTGCCTGCGGCTACGTTCAGGGCGTGAAATCGGTTAGCCCCGATATCGAGGTCATCCAGAACATGACCGGCACGACGGGCGCTGCCTGGAACGATCCGGTGAAGGGCGGCGAGCTCGCCAAGCCGCAGTTCGACAAAGGGATGGACGTTATCTACCACGCCGCCGGCGGCACCGGCATCGGCGTTCTGCAGGCGGTGGCGGATGCGGGCAAGCTCGGCATCGGCGTAGACAGCAACCAGAATGCGCTTCATCCGGGCAACATGCTCACCTCCATGGTCAAGAGCGTGGATGTGGTCGTCTACAAGGTCTTCGAGGACTCCGCCAACGGCAACTGGACATCCGGCGTTCAGGCGCTCGGCCTGAAGGAAGGCGGCGTCGACTGGGCCTATGACGACGACGACAAGGATCTCATTATCGACGAGATGAAGGTGGCCGTCGACAAGGCGCGCGAGGGCATAATCTCCGGCGAGATCAAGGTTCACGACTACATGTCGGATAATTCCTGCCCGATGTGATCCCGGTCCGGTCCCGCGTATGCTCCTGAGCATGGCGCGGGATCGGATAAGAAACGGCAAGGTTCAGAAGAACGGCGAAAAGCGGGAAGGGCGCAGGCACATGCGAACGATGTGGCACATACTGACCGGAAAGGTCGGGCTGGCCGCAACGGTCGGCTCTGCCTGGTCGCGATCCCCGGGGCGCGGCTGCCGACAGCGAGACGCCAGGCCCAGCCATCGTCTATTCCGTCGGCGGCAAGTTCGACGGCTCCTTCAATGAATCCGCTTTTTCCGGCGTCAAACGCTTCACGAAGGATACGGGCGCGGAGGTGCACGAATTCGCGATCGCGCGCGATGCCCAGAGCCTTCAGGCCCTTCGCAATTTCGCCGGTCGCGGCTATGGTGCGCCGATTGTTGCCATCAGCTTCAATCAGGCAGGCGCCGTGGGACAGGCGGTGATGAATTCCCCGATGCTGCCTTCGCCATTGTCGACATGGTCGTCGACAAGCCGAACGTCGCGCCTCCTACGTCTTCAAGGAACAGGAAGGCTCCTATGTCGCCGGGGTTCTGGCGGCGATGGCCACGAAGAACGGCACGATCGGCTTCTTCGGCGGCATGAACATCCCGATCATCCGGCGCTTCCTGTGCGGTTACCGACAGGGTGCGGCGTCCGTCGGCGGCAATGTGATCGTCGTCTTCAAGCAATGTGATCGTCGTCTTCAACATGGCAGGCGATGCGCCCGCCGCCTTCGCCGATCCCGCCCGCGGGGTCGAGCTCGCACGCTCGCAGATCGATCAGGGCGCTGACGTCATCATCCAGGCGGCCGGCGGTACCGGCATTGGCGTGCTTCAGGCCGCAGCCTATGCGGGCGTCCTCGGTATCGGCACTGATTCCAATCAGAACGGCCTGCACCCGGGCCATATGCTGACCTCGATCCGCAAGCGGGTCGACAATGCCGTCTACGAGAGCTTCACGGCCTCGCGCGAGGGACGTTTCGAGCCGGGCGTCCGTGTTCTCGGTCTGGCCGATGGCGGCATGGACTGGGTGCTTGACGAGAACAATGAGAAACTGATCACGCCGGAGATGAAGGCGGTGGCTGAAAAGGCCGTTGCCGACATTTCGAGCGGCCGGATAAAGGTGCACGACGTCCTCGCCGACGGTCTGTGCCCGCTGGAGTGAGCCATGTCGCCGACACCCAACGTTCCCCGGCCGGAGATCCGGTCATGAGCGATGCTTCATCTGCGGTGTCCGCCGTCGAGCTGATCGGCATCGACAAGCGCTTCGGCTCGGTGCGGGCCAACAAGGACATCAACCTCTCCGTCGCCAAGGGCTCGATCCACGGCATTGTCGGCGAGAACGGGGCGGGGGCAAGTCGACCCTGATGTCGATCATCTACGGTTTCTACGCAACCGATGCGGGCGAGATACGTATCGACGGAAAGCCAGTCTCGATCACAGATTCCAAGACTGCGATCGCCAACGGCATTGGCATGATCCACCAGCACTTCATGCTGGTCGACAATTTCACCGTTCTGGAAAACGTCATGCTGGGGGTGGAGGGCGGCCTGCTGCTCAACGCCGGGATCGCGAAGGCGCGAGCCGTGCTGAAACGTCTGGCCGATGACTACGGCCTCGCCGTCGATCTGGATGCGGAAGTGGGAGAGCTGCCTGTCGGCCTGCAACAGCGCATGGAGATCCTGAAAGCGCTCTTTCGCGGTGCCGACATCCTCATTCTGGACGAACCGACCGGCGTGCTGACATCGGCCGAGGCCGACTATCTCTTCTGCATCCTGCGCGACGAGGGCAAGACGGTCCTGCTCATCACTCACAAGCTGCGCGAGATCATGGCCGTGACCGACCATGTCTCCGTCATGCGCCGGGGTGAGCTTGTGGATACCCGCGAAATCGCACAGACCAGCGTCGAAGAGCTTGCCGAACTGATGGTCGGCCGCTCGGTGTTGCTCCGGGTCGACAAGAAACCGGCCGAACCGGGACGCACGGTTCTGGAGGTGGAGGACCTGACCGTGCGCGACGGACGCGGCGTGGTGCGGGTCGGTCACGCCTCTCTTTGCGTGCGTGCGGGAGAGATCGTCGGCATCGCGGGCGTATCCGGCAACGGCCAATCGCAATTGCTGGAAGCGCTCGCCGGTATCCGCACCTGGGAGACAGGGTGCGTCCTCGTCGATGGGCGCGACGTGACGGCGGACGGCGCCGTGGGGCCTGAGGAAATCCGGAACATGGGCGTTGCCCACGTGCCGGAGGACCGGCACCGCATGGGGCTCGTCAACGCGTTTGCGGAATATGAGAACTCCGTTCTCGGCTATCACGGCGATCCGCAATACGGCTCCGGTGCGCTGATGGACATCAAGTCCATGCAGGCCGATGCCCGTGACAAGATCGAGAAATACGATATTCGCCCGCCGTCCTGCACGCTGAAGACCTCGATGTTTTCCGGCGGCAACCAGCAGAAGATCGTGCTGGCGCGCGAGATCGAGCGCGATCCGGTAGTGCTGCTGGTCGGCCAGCCGACGCGCGGCGTCGATATCGGCGCCATCGAATTCATTCACAAGCGACTGCTTGAGCTACGCGATCAGGGCAAGGGCATCCTGCTCGTTTCCGTCGAACTCGACGAGATCCGCATGCTGGCCAACAGGGTTCTGGTGATGTTCGACGGCCGTCTCGTCGGCGAGCGCGCGGCTGACGCGAGCGAACAGGAATTCGGCCTGATGATGTCCGGCGTGACCGAGGAGGCGGCGGAATGAGAAATACACATCACCCACTCGTCGCGGTGTTCGCCCTCCGGCAGGGGAGCGCATCATGAGCCGTGGCAAGCTGCCGAAATGGGTCGATTACGGCTTGCTGCCGGTCCTCAATCTCGCAGCCGCCTTCTTCGTGGCTGGGCTCGTTGTCCTGTTGATCGGCGAGAACCCGCTGGAGGCGGTGAAGATCCTGGTCTGGGGCTCGCTCGGTTTCGGCGAGGGCGTCGGCTACACGCTGTTCTACGCCACCAACTTCATCTTCACCGGGCTGGCGGTCGCCGTCGCCTTCCATGTCGGGCTGTTCAATATCGGCGGCGAGGGACAGGCCTATATCGGCGGTCTCGGCGTCGGGATCGCCTGTCTGGCGCTCGACCGGATCGTGCTCTGGTGGGTGACCTTTCCCGTCGCGGTGGCGGGCGGTGCGGTGTTCGGCGCGGCTTGGGCGCTCGTTCCAGCCTATCTGCAGGCAAAGCGCGGCAGCCATATCGTCATCACGACGATCATGTTCAATTTCATTGCGTCCTCGCTGATGGTCTACCTGCTGGTTAACGTGCTGCAGAAGCCGGGTTCCATGCAGCCGGAGACGCGGAATTTCGAGGCCGGCGGACAATTGCCGCTCATCCGGGACATCCTGCCCGGTCTCGATCTCGGGCAGGCGCCGCTGAACCTGGCCTTCATCCTGGTACTTGCGGCCTGCGTCTTCGTCTGGGTTCTGGTCTGGCACTCGAAACTGGGTTTTGAGATCCGCACTTTTGGTGCGAACCAGACGGCGGCGATCTACGCCGGAATATCGCCGGTCCGGATCGTCATCATCACCATGCTGATTTCCGGCGGGCTTGCCGGTCTGATGGCAATCAACGAGGTGATGGGCTCGCAGACACGTCTCCTTCTGGAATTCACGGCCGGATACGGTTTCGTCGGCATTGCGGTTGCGTTGATGGGCCGGGCCCATCCCATCGGCATCATTCTCGCCTCGATCCTGTTTGGTATGCTCTATCAGGGCGGCGCGGAACTGGCCTTTGAGAAGCCCGCCATCACCCGGGACATGATCGTTGTCATTCAGGGCCTCGTGATCCTGTTCGCTGGGGCGCTGGAGCATGTCTTCCGTCCGTATCTGGAACGGCTTTTCGCCTCCGCGCCGCACCCCGCGGCTCAAGCGACGTAAAGGGGGCGACCATGATCGATTTCTTCTTCGCGATCTTTGCCATCGTCTTCAATCTGTCGACGCTCGATGCCGCCGTCCGGCTGTCGACGCCGCTGCTTCTGGCAGCCCTTGCCGGGCTCTTTTCGGAACGTTCCAGTGTCTTCGACACCGGCCTTGAGGGCAAGATGCTGGCCGCAGCCTTCGCCGCCGGAGTGGTGGCGGGCGTGACGGGATCGGCCTGGCTCGGGCTCGGCGCGGGCATGCTCGTCTCCGTGGCGCTGGCTCTTGTCCACGGCTTTGCCTCCATCACCCATCGTGGCAACCAGATCGTTTCCGGCGTCGCCATCAACTTCTTCGCAGCCGGTCTCACCACGCTTCTGGGGTAGGCTTGGTTCCATCAGGGCGGGCGCACGCCGCAGTTTGGGCACGGGGCGCGCTTCGGCGAACTCAGTTTGCCCGGCGAACAGGCGCTGAAGGACGTGCCGGTTCTGGGCGACGTCTATCTCCATCTGATCTCTGGTCACAACATTTTGGTCTATGCCGCGTTTCTCGCCGTGCCGTTTTCCTGGTGGGTGCTTTATCGCACCCGCTTCGGCCTGCGGCTCAGGGCGGTCGGTGAAAATCCGGCCGCCGTCGACACCGCAGGCATCTCGGTTGCCTGGCTGCGCTATCGCGCTGTGATCGGCACCGGCATCCTGTGCGGCATGACCGGAACCTATCTGTCGATCGCTCAATCGGCGGGCTTCAATCGCGACATGACGGCGGGGCGCGGCTTCATCGCGCTGGCCGCGCTGATCTTTGCCAAATGGAAACCGGTGCTCGCCATGTTCGCCTGCCTGCTCTTTGGCATGCTCGATGCGGTCGCTATCCGTTTGCAGGGGCAGGAAATTCCGGGGATCGGCGTCGTTCCGGTCCAGTTTTTCCAGGCTCTGCTCTATACTCTCACGGGTGATTTTGCTGGCCGGTTTCATCGGCAAGGCAATCCCGCCCAAGGCGGGCGGTACGGCTTACGTCAAGGAGCGTACATGAGCTCGTTCGATGCGCTTTTCGCGGCGGCGAAGGCCGCGCGCGAAAACGCCCATGCCCCTATTCCGGCTACAAGGTCGGCGCGGCCGTAAAGACGCGCGACGGTCGGATCTTTTCGGGCTGCAATGTTGAAAATGCCAGCTATGCGGAAGGCTGGTGCGCGGAGACGACCGCGCTCGGCGCTATGGTCGCGGCGGGCGGGGCGGAGGTGACGGAAGTCGTCGTCCTTGCCGACGGCGAGCGGCTCTGCACGCCGTGTGGCGGCTGCCGTCAACGCCTTGCGGAATTCGCGGGTGCTGACACGCCCGTCCATGTAGCCGGACTGGAGGGACTGCGCCGCACCTTCACGCTCAGTGAGCTGCTGCCCGCAGGATTTGCTCTGGACGACAAGGGTGCTGCCAACGGCGAAGGAGAAACGCGATGACCGGCCACGGACAACAATGCGCCGACATCGTGCGGGCCGCGCGTCCGAGCTCCTACCGGGTCGGGATCGTGCTCGGCTCCGGCCTTGGCTCTCTCGCCGATGCGGTCGAGGATGCCGCGCGCATTTCCTACAATGAATTGCCCGATTTTCCCGTCTCCACCGTCTCCTCCCACGCCAGCGAGCTGATCGTGGGACGATTGGCGGGTCAGGAGGTGGTCGTTCTGGCAGGCCGGGCTCATTACTATGAAAGCGGCGATCCGACCCTCATGCGCACTCCGCTGGAGACGCTGAAGGCACTGGGTTGCGAGATCTTCATCCTCACCAATGCGGCCGGTTCGCTCGATATCGACGTCAAATCCGGCTCGCCGATGCTGATCACCGATCACATCAACTTCTCCGACCTCAATCCGTTGATCGGAGAGGCGAGCGATGCCCGCTTTGTCGACATGAGCGCAGCCTAAGACAAGGACCTGCGCGCGCGTCTGAAAACGGTCGCCGCGACGAAGGGCATCGAACTGGCCGAGGGTGTCTATGCCTGGTTCTCCGGCCCGAGCTTCGAGACGCCGGCCGAAATCCGCATGGCGCGGACGCTGGGGGCGGATGCGGTCGGCATGTCCACCGTGCCGGAGGTGATCCTGGCGCGGTTCCTGGGCCTTCAGGTCGCCGCCGTCTCCACCATCACAAATCTCGCCGCGGTGATGCAGGCCGCGCTGTCTCATGCGGAAACCAAGAAAATGGGACTTGAAGGCGTCGGTCGCCTGACCGCGCTGGTAACGGGGCTTCTGGAAATGCTCGACAAGGATAAGTCCGATGCCTGACTTCGATGCGCGCGCGACTACCGCGCGCACTTTGCCGTTGCTCGATCTGACGGATCTGACCGACGACTGCGACGCCGCCGCAATCCGCGATCTGTGCACGCGCGCGCTCACGCCGCATGAAAACGTCGCCGCCGTCTGCATCTGGTCGCGCTTCGTCGGCCAAGCGAAGGTGCTGCTGGCCAGAACCGGCGTGCGCATCGCAACGGTCGTGAATTTCCCGGGCGGCGATCAGGATATCTCCGAGATCATCGAAGAGACCCAGCAGGCGATTTCCGACGGTGCGGACGAGATCGATTTGGTCATGCCCTACAAAAGCTGGCTTTCCGGCGATCGGGTCGTGGCGGAATCCACCGTCGTGCGGGGGCGTACCGCCTGCATTCCGCCGATCGGGCTGAAGGTCATTCTGGAAACCGGAAAGATCTGCGATCCCGGCCTTATCCGCAAAACCTCCGACATGGCGATTGCCGCGGGCGCCAATTTCATCAAGACCTCCACCGGCAAGGTGCCGGTCAATGCAACGCTCGGTGCTGCCCGCATCATGTTGGAAGCCGTTCGCGAATCCGGGCAGCCGGCAGGGTTCAAGGCCGCCGGGGGCATTCGCGCGGTGGAGGACGCCGCCGCCTATCTGGCGCTGGCCGACGAAATCCTGGGCCCGAAATGGGCAAACGCCGAGACCTTCCGTTTCGGTGCGAGGGGGGCTGCTCGATGCCTTGCTCGCCGAACTCGACGGCCGTCCTGCCGTGGCAGGCGGAGGCTACTGATGCTTGCTCAGGAGATCATCCGCAAGAAGCGCGACGGCGGCACGCTGGCGGCGCACGAGATCGCCGGTTTCATCAAGGGACTGACCGAGGAGACAGTCTCCGAAGGTCAGGCCGCCGCCCTTGCCATGGCGATCTTTTTTCGCGGGCTTTCTGTCGATGAGCGTGTGGCCCTCACACTCGCCATGCGCGACTCCGGCACCGTTCTCGACTGGTCCGATATCGACCGTCCCGTCCTCGACAAGCATTCCACCGGCGGGGTGGGCGACAACGTCTCGCTGATCCTTGCCCCGGCACTTGCCGCCTGCGGCGCGGCCGTGCCGATGATTTCCGGCCGCGGCCTAGGCCATACCGGCGGCACGCTCGACAAGCTCGATTCCATTCCCGGCTACACCCCGCAGCCCGACAACGCGCTATTTCGTAAAGTCGTGGCCGATGTCGACTGTGCGGTCATTGGGCAGACGGCCGATCTGGCGCCCGCCGACAAACGGCTCTATGCGATCCGCGACGTGACAGGCACCGTGGAAAGCCTGGATCTGATCACCGCTTCCATCCTGTCGAAGAAGCCGGCCGCCGGTCTTCAGGGCTTGGTGCTCGACGTCAAATGGGGCTCCGGCGCTTTCATGGGAACGCTTGAGGAGGCGCGCGCGCTGGCGCAGAGCCTCGTCGACGTCGCCAACGGGGCGGGGCTGAAGACGAGCGCGCTCGTCACCAACATGAACGAACCGCTCGCCAGTGCCGCGGGTAATGCGGTGGAGGTGCAGAACGACATCGACTTCCTGACCGGGCGCCATATCGACAACCGTCTTTTCGACGTCACGGCCGCGCTTGGCGGCGAGGTTCTGGCGCCCGGCGGACTGGCCCGCGATGCGGCCGAGGGAACCGAGAAGATGCGCGATGCCTTCGACAGCGGTCGCACGGCGGAGGTATTTGCACGAATGGTCGCCGCCCTTGGCGGACCGCACGATCTGCTGGAAAAGGCGGAGACCTATCTGCCGGTGGCTCCCATCGTGCGCGAGGTTCATGCCGAACGTCACGGGCTCGTCAGCGCGGTTGATACCCGGGTGATCGGCGTTGCGGTGATCGAGTTCGGCGGCGGACGAAATCGATCCGCGCGTCGGCTTTTCGCAGCTTGCCGGTGTCGGCATGGCGGTCGGGCCGGACGACGAGCCGCTGGGAACTGTCCATGCCGCCGACGAAGCGTCCGCGAGGAAAGCGGCCGAAACCCTGCGGGTCACCTATACGATCGGCGGAGAGATGACGGATTACGACGTGATCGGCGAGCGCATCGCGCCTTGACGGGTCACGGACTTCGGAAATTAAACAAGATGGTACTGGAACGCGGCGCCTCTCCCCGGCTCGATGCGCCGGTAAAGACGATGAGGAAACCCAATGGGGCGTGCCATCATGATGGTGCTCGATTCCTTCGGAATCGGAGACGCCGGAGATGCGGACCGTTTCGGTGATGCCGGAGCGGATACGCTCGGCCATATCGCGGAAAACTGTTTGCGCGGGGGAGGCGATCGCGCGGGCCTGCGCTCCGGTCCGCTATCCTTGCCCAATATGGACCGGCTGGGCCTGGGCTCTGCTGCCATCGCCTCAAACGGCATCCACCCACCGGGCCTCGACCGATACGGGGCGCCGACCGGTCTGTGGGGCTATGCGGCTGAGGTTGGACACTCCGTCCGGGCACTGGGAAATCGCGGGCGTTCCGGTGCTCTTCGACTGGAGCTATTTCCCTCAGACCGTGCCGACTTTCCCGCCCGAATTGATCAGCGCCTTTGTGGAACGGGCGGGCCTTCCCGGCATTCTCGGCGACAAGCACGCCTCCGGCACCGAGATAATCAAGGAGCTGGGAGAGGAGCATGTCCGCACCGGCAAGCCCATCTGCTACACCTCCGGCGACAGCGTCTTCCAGATCGCAGTGCACGAGGAGCATTTCGGTCTCGAACGGCTCTACGAGATCGCACGTGAGCTGGTCGATCCCTACAATATCGGCCGTGTCATTGCGCGTCCGTTCATAGGAGAAGCGGCCGAAGATTTTCAGCGTACCGGTAACCGGCGTGACTATTCCGTGCTGCCGCCGGAACCGACCCTGCTCGACCGGGCGAAAGCGGCGGGACGTCAGGTGATCGCCGTCGGCAAGATCTTCGACATCTTCGCCCATCAGGGTGTTACCAAGGTGCTGAAGGTGTCCGGCAACGAGGCGCTGTTCGAAGCCAATCTCAAGGTGATGGATATGGCGGGCGACGGCGATCTGGTCTTCACCAATTTCGTCGATTTCGACATGCTCTACGGCCACCGCCGCGACGTGCCGGGCTATGCCGCCGCACTCGAGGCCTTCGATCGCCGCCTGCCGGAAATCGAGGCGCGCCTGCGGCCCGGCGATCTCGCCCTTCTCACCGCCGATCACGGCTGCGATCCCACATGGCGGCGCGGCACGGACCACACCCGGGAACATGTGCCCGTTCTGGCATTCGGCCCCGGAATCGCGGGCCGCGACATCGGTGCACGGCTGACCTTCGCCGATATCGGCGAGACTGTGGCCGCGCATCTGAGATTCGCACCGGGCAAGCACGGCAAGAGCTTTTTCTAGACCTCAGGAACAGGAGCGCTTTCAGGGAGGACGACATGGAGGCACGGCGCTTCAAGGCGATGGTCGACGGCAGTCTCATGGCGGAGATGGTTGCGGCTTACCGGGAAGATGGATTTCTGTTGCTGGAGGATTTCGTTCCCCCGGCTACCTGCGATGCGTTGCGCTAACGCATTGCGGCGCTCGTGGGTCAGTTCGATCCGGATACGGCCTCGACGGTCTTTTCCACCTCCACCCAGTCCCATGCTCGCGACGACTATTTCCGCACCTCCGGCGACAAGATCCGCTTCTTCTTCGAAGAGGAGGCGTTCGATGAGGAGGGCTATCTCGTCAAGGGCAAGCACGATGCCCTGAACAAGGTCGGCCACGCCCTGCACGATATCGATCCGGTCTTTGCCGCCTTTTCGCATGATGCGCGGCTTGGGCATGTCGCCCGCGATCTTGGGATCCGGGACCCGTTGCTGGCCCAGTCCATGTACATCTTCAAGCCGCCTCATATCGGCGGAGAAGTGAACTGCCATCAGGATTCCACCTTCCTGCACACCACCCCGCTGAGCTGCACCGGCTTCTGGTTTGCGCTGGAAGATGCCGATGACAGCAATGGCGGGCTCTACGGCATTCCTGGCGGTCACGAGGGGCCGTTGCGCACGCGCTTCCATTATCGCATATCGCATATCGCATATCGCATATCGCGGCGACGATCTCGTCATGGAGACACTGGACGAAACGCCCTTCGCCCCGATGAGGAGCATGTCGCGCTCAATGCGCCGAAGGGGAACCCTGGTCGTCCTGCACGGGCTGTTGCCGCACAAATCCGCGCCCAACCGCTCGCCGCGCTCGCGCCATGCCTATGCGGTGCATGTCGTCGACGGGGCGGCTTCTTGGTCGACGGACAACTGGTTGCGGCGCTCCCCCGACATGCCGATGCGTGGCTTCGAATGAACCCGATCGCGGAGCTCCATTGCCATATCGAGGGGGCCGCGCCTCGATCTCGTCCGCCGTCTTGGTGCGCGGCACGGGATCGCGCTCGATGGCCTGTTTACCGCTGATGGTGCCTACGCCTGGCACGACTTCACCTCCTTTCTGGCCGACTATGACCGGGCTACCGCCGTCTTCCGTACCGAGGAGGATTATGCCGATCTCGCCCACGCTCATTTCTCAGGTGCCGCGTGCGAGGGCATGATCTACGGGGAGGTCTTCATCTCGCCCGATCACGCAGCGGCTGCCGGTCTATCCTATGCGAGCTATGTGGCAGGCCTTGCCGCAGGCATCGAGCGTGTGCGGGCGGAGACGGGCGTGGAAGGCCGGATGATCGTCGTCGGCATCCGCCATTTCGGCGAGGAGGCGGTGGAGAAAGCCGCCCGGATCATGGTGGAAGAGCCGCACCCTCTTGTGACCGGCTTCGGCCTGGTCGGGGACGAGCGCCAGGGTCGGGTGCAGGATTTCGCGCGTGCCTTCACGCTCGCCTGGGAGGCGGGCTATGGCCTGACGGCGCACGCGGGCGAATTCGGCGGGCCGGAAAGCGTGGTCGACGTTCTCGACAATCTCGCGGTAACGCGGATCGGCCACGGTGTTCGCGCGATCGAGGATCCCTCTCTGGTTGCCCGTCTGGCGGAGGAGGGGACGGCGCTCGAAGTCTGCCCCGGCTCCAACATTTCGCTCGGGCTCTATGCCGATTTTTCCACCCATCCCATCGGCCGCTTGCGTCGCGGTCACCATCAATTCCGATGATCCGCCGTTCTTCGCCACCACGCTGGCGCGCGATCATGCGGAAACGGCGCATGCGCAAGGGTGGAGCCATGCCGATATCGTGGCGGTGACGCGGACCGCCCCTAATGCCGCCTTCTGCGACGAGGCGACCCGATTGCGTCTTCTGGATCGTCTCGATAGGAACATGTCGGTTCAGTCCGCTGAAAGATCCCTATGACCGAAGATCCCGACGCCACACTTCCGGAAGACGACCTGCCCGACGGGTACGACGAAAAACTTGCCCACAAGGCGCGCGATCTGATGGGCGCGGCGGCCGTGCGCCATCGATCCGATCTGGTGCTGCAGAGCGTGCTCGATGCCAGGCTTGAGCATGTCGAGGTCGATCTTGCGCAACTGGAACCGACCGCCGACCGCATCGCTGCGCTGATCCGCGAGCGCTGGCTCGATCTCGTCCTGCCGTTTCATTCACTCTGGCGACGCTTTGAGGCCGGGGGACATGACCGCTTCGCTGGCCTTGCCGCATCCCGGCAATGGCGCGACGTGCGCGAGATGGGCCGCGCCGCCTTCGACATGGCGCTGGTCAGTGGGTTCATCGGGATCTCCGCCCCGTCTGGTTGGGCCTATGCCGACGGGCTGACGGCGGAAAGCCATTTCGGCGCCGACGGACTGGCAATCGCAAGCCTCGCCATGATCGCAAGCGGATTGTTTTCGGGCGTGCCCCGCGACCCCTTACGCGCCGATGCCGGTTAGCTCGTGCGCGTCTCGGCCGAGGAAATCGTGGCAGGCTTGCAGGCGGCATCGGTTCACGGCGGGATCGACTGCGAGGGCCACGCGATTGCGCTGCGCCGTCTCGGGGAGGCGGTGGGCTTGCGCGACGATCTCTTTGCGCGCGAGGACGATCCACGGCCCGGCGATCTTTTCGATCTTCTGTTCGAGGAGGGGTGTCGGGTTCCGTGTCCGCCGAATGCGTTCTGGAGGTTCTTGTCGACGGTCTGGCTCCCGTCTTTGCCGGAGGCCCGGAGCTCGGCGGCATCCCGCTTGACGATACATGCCGCTTCGACATCGTGAGCGGGGAGGGAATCGATCCGGATACGGTCGGCCTTCTGCCGCTTCATTCGCGCCTGCAACGTCTCGTTGCGGATCTGGCCGAACCGCTTGTCTGGGCGGGAGTTGAAATTCAGGGGCTGGAGCGACTGACCGCGCAAAGCGATGCCGTGGTTGCGGGACTGCTGCTCGATACGGGGCTCGTTCGCCTGCGTGGGGGTAAGGGGGCCTACCGGAGAGCTCGCTATTGCCGATCAATGTACGGTTGAATTGCGGGGACTCACCGTCGCGCTTTTCGACCGACTCGCTGCCTGCCTTTACGCGCTTTTCGACCGTGAGCGGGAGGAAATACCGCTGGCTGGCCTGCTCGAAGGCGTGATGCGGTATGCCGCAGGCAAGATTGCATTGGAAAAGCGGACGAGTCCGTCCCCGATCCTTCTGTTTGTGGCGGCGGACGGGGTACTGTAAGCTGTCAGTGGAAAATGCGGGTCAGGCAGACCAGGAGAAGGAGTTTCCGGCATGAGCACGGCGACCGTCATCGATCATCCGCTGGTGCAGCACAAGCTTACCATCATGCGTGACAAGGAAACCTCCACCTCGAGCTTTCGCCAGCTCCTGCGGGAGATCGAACATCTGATGTGCTACGAGGTCACCCGCGATCTGGCTCTGACCGAGATCACGATCGAGACCCCGATCGCGGAAATGCGGGCGCCCACGTTGGCATGCAAGAAGCTGGTCTTCTGCTCGATCCTGCGCGCCGGTAACGGCCTGCTGGAAGGCATGCTCGATCTCGTGCCCTCCGCCCGCGTCGCCCATATTGGCCTTTATCGCGATCCCAAGACGCTGATCCCGGTGGAATACTATTTCAAGGCGCTGGAGGATCTCGAAGACCGCCTCGTCATCGTGATCGATCCGATGTTGGCAACCGCCAATTCCTCCATCGTCGCTGTGCAGCGGCTGAAGGAGCGTGGCGGGCGCCAAGAACCTGCGCTTCGTCTGCCTGCTGGCGGCGCCCGAAGGCGTCAAGAAGTTCTCCGAAGCCCATCCCGAAGTGCCGATCTTCACCGTCGCGATCGACGAGAAGCTGAACGAGCACGCCTATATCGTTCCCGATCTCGGCGACGCGGGCGATCGAATGTACGGCACGAAATAGGATTAAGCGCTCTGCGCGGGGGCTGGGGCCGTGGCGCCGGCTTCTTTCGTATCCTTGAGAGATTTGATTCCCTCCCCCTACCCCTCCCCCATGGGAGAGGGGATACGTCTGCGTCGTGTTGCGTCGGTTGCTTTTGTACTTGCGGGATTTGGCGGAACTTCATCACCTCTCCATGGGGAGAGGTCGGCGCGCATACGACGGGTGAGGGGGTGTCGGGTTGTCCGCATCCACCTGACAGCGCCCCCTCCATGAGGGGATGCAAGAAGCCCGCTACGCTCTCAGCTTTATCGTCCCGACTGGCGACCGTCAACCGGCTCACATAGTCAACGATCCGGTCGTCTATCTGGGCGAACAGGTTGACCTGTGCGGGATAGAGCGTGTTGTCGAGATCGAAGACCCAGTCGGTGACCGAGCTGAACGAATTCATGGGCATGCGGGAAAGGTTCGTAAGCTTAGGATGGTCGAGGGAGGCCGATCTTCCGGCTTCGGATTAGTGGCGCGCGGGCCGCGCGTCAATCGGGGGAAGTCCTTGGCGGGGGGCCGTTCGTGGCGGGGAAGTCTTTGGCCAGAGCCACTCCGGGAGAGGGCTCCGGCCAGGGGGTGAGCGTGTCAGCCCGGTTATCGGGTTATGAGCGTGCCCGCGCCGCCTTCGGTGAAGAGTTCTAAAAGCACCGCGTGTGGCACCTTGCCATTCAGGATGACGACACCCTCCACGCCGCGGTCGAGCGCGCTGATGCAGGTCTCCACCTTCGGGATCATGCCGCCGGAGATCGTTCCGTCGAGGATCAGGGCGCGCGCCTCAGCGACCGTGAGGTGCTTGAGAAGCGTGCCCGTCTTGTCGAGAACGCCCGGCACGTCGGTCAGGAACATCAGGCGGGAGGCGTTGAGCGCACCTGCGACCGCTCCGGAGAACGTGTCCGCGTTGACGTTGTAGGTCTCGCCGTCCGTCCCCGGCGCCACGGGCGCTACCACGGGGATGAGATTTTCCTTCAGCACCAGTTTCAGAACCGTCGGATCGACCGATTTGGGCTCACCCACGAAGCCAAGATCCACGATCTTCTCGATATTGGAACCGGGATCGACCACCGTGCGCGTCAGCTTGTCAACGATCACCATGCGGCCGTCCTTGCCGCACAGGCCGACCGCGCGGCCGCCTTCGTAGTTGATGGTGTTGACGATGTTCTTGTTGATGCCCCCGGCGAGCACCATCTCCACGATTTCAACCGTCGCCTTGTCGGTGACGCGCAAGCCTCCGCGGAATTCGCTCTTGATGCCGAGCCGTTCCAGCATGGAGCCGATCTGCGGCCCGCCGCCATGCACCACCACCGGATGAACGCCGGACTGGCGCAGCAGCGTGATGTCGCGCGCAAAGGCCCGCGAAAGCCCCGGATCTCCCATCGCATGCCCGCCGTACTTCACCACGATCGTGCGATTGTCGTAGCGCTGCATGTAGGGCAGGGCTTCGGAAATGATGGTGGCGCGGTTCTGCCCCGACGTCGAATGGTTCTGTGAGGCTGTGCTGCTGTCGTCGGTCATGCCCGATCCTGTATCGGTTCGCGAAGCGTCTATAGAACAATTCCGGAGGAAGGGTAAGCGTGAACGCCGCAGGACTTGTCGTCCCTCAATGGTCAGATGCGCGCTGTCGTTCGTCTCAGGGCGTCTCTGATGGGGGATGAAAGCCGCCGATCTCCGCGATGGTCGCGCGCAATTCGTCAATACCCGTCCCCTTTTCGCTCGATGTGGCGATGATTTCGGGAAAGGTCGCCGGGCGTCGGCCGATTGCGTCGTGCGTCTGGGTCACGAGCTTTTCCAATGCCAGCGGCTTCACCTTGTCGGCCTTGGTCAGCACGATCTGATAGGTCACCGCTGCCGTGTCGAGCGCCTTCAGGGCCGCGAGATCGTTTCCCTTCAACCCGTGACGGGCATCCACCAGCACGAAGACCCGGCGCAGGTTCGGTCGTCCGTGCAGATAATCGAAGATCAGGTTCGTCCAGGCATCCACCGTCTTCTTCGGCGCTTCCGCATAGCCGTATCCGGGCATGTCGACGATGGTGACCGGATACGCGGGGCCGAAATCGGGAGCGGAGAAGAAATTGAGAAGCTGGGTGCGACCGGGCGTGTTGGAGGTGCGCGCCAGTCCCTTGCGCCCCGTCACCGCGTTGATCAGGCTCGACTTGCCCACATTGGAGCGCCCCGCGAAGGCAACTTCAACGCCCCGCGGTGCGGCCAGCTGTTCGTAGCGGGCAATCGAGGTCACGAAGCCCCAGGGCCTGGCAAAGAGAAGCCGTCCCGCTTCGAGAGCGGCGGCGCGTGCGTCGATGTCTTCTTCTGGGCTCTGGTCCATGCTTATGTTTCTAGAGCAAGCCGTACTGCGGGGGAACCACCGGCAACGGGATAAGTTGTTCGTTACCGTCAAGTCGGAGTCCGGCGCAGGCCATGCGCCCGGTCCTTGCCGAAAGAGACCGGATGTGTGGCAAGAGCCTCAGGGACTTTCAGGTCGGCCGTGGGGAGCCGGTCGAGGCGATCCTGATCATGACGGCGCACGAGATCACGGAAAGCAAAAGAAATCGGCAGGCGCGGAACCCACGCCTGCCGAAAACTGTCGTGACTGATTTGCGCAGCTGCGCCGTCAGCTTTTCTCTGGCGCGTTCTTTTTGCGCTTGAAGGTGCCCGCCACGTTGCCGAACAGATCCACCTCCACGCTCTGACGCCGCATGATGACGTACTGCTGCAGGATCGAGAGCGTGTTGTTCCAGGCCCAGTAGATGACGAGGCCCGCGGGGAAGGATCCCAGCATGAACGTGAACAGCACTGGCATCCAGTTGAAGATCACCTGCTGCGCGGGCTCGGCCGGCGTCGGGTTCATCTTCATCTGGAAGAACATCGTGATGCCCATGATGATGGGCCAGATGCCAATCATAAGGAAGTGCGGCGCATCCCAGGCCAGGTAGCCGAACAGCGTGAACACCGATGTCGGATCAGGCGCGGACAGATCCTGGATCCAGCCGAAGAACGACGCGTGCCGCATCTCGATGGTGATGTAGAGCACCTTGTAGAGCGAGAAGAAGACGGGGATCTGGATCACCACAGGCAGACAGCCTGCCAGCGGATTGATCTTCTCCGTCTTGTACAGCTCCATCATCGCCTTTTGCTGCTGGACCTTGTCGTCCTTGTAGCGCTCGCGGATCTCCGCCATCTGCGGCTGAACCTTCTTCATCCGGCTCATCGAGACGTAGGATTTGTTGGCGAGCGGAAAGAAGATGAGCTTGACGACGACGGTCGCCAGCAGGATCGCGATGCCGAAATTGCCGACCAGTTTGTAGAACCAGTCGATCATGTGGAACATCGGCTTCGTGATGAAATAGAACCAGCCCCAGTCGATCATCAGATCGAAATTGTGGAGATTGTACTGGTCTTCGTACTTGTTGATGAGGGCGACTTCCTTGGCGCCGGCGAAGAGGCGCGCCTTGGCCTCCGAAGATCCACCCGCGGGAATGGTGATCGCATCACCCAGGAAGTCGGCCTGATAGCCGTCGACGCTCGGAATGTAGGAGAAGCGCGGCTGGAAATCGCCGTCCACGGTTTCCGGCAGCAGGGCTGCGGCCCAGTACTTGTCGGTGATGCCGAGCCAGCCGTCCTTGATCTTGCTGCCGCGGACCGTCTTATCTTCCTTCAGGTCCTTGTATTTGACTTCCTTCAGCCCCTCGTCGCCGAACACGCCGATCAGGCCTTCGTGAAGGATGTAGAAGCCCGCCGTCTTCGGGGTGCCGTGATGCGAGATCAGACCGTAGGGATAGAGATTCACCGCATTGCCCGTGGTGTTCTCCACGGACTGGGTGACGGTGAACATGTAGTCCTTGTCCAGCGCGATCGTGCGATGGAAGACGAGGCCCGCGCCATTTTCCCAGCTCAGCTCCAGTGGATTGTCTTCCGTCAGCGCGCCGGAATTCGTCTGCGTCCAGACGGTCCGGGAATCGGGAAGCGCGATCTTCGCGGCCGGATCTCCGGCCCAGTCGAATTCGGCGTAATAGGGATGTTCGCTGCCCGACGGCGAGAATAGCGTGATGGTCGGGCTGCTGTCATCCACCGTCTCATGATATTTCACCAGGTGGATATCGTCGATGCGCGCGCCGCGCAGGTTGATCGAACCCGACAGGCTTTCCGTCTTGATCTCGACGCGCGGGGTGGCGGCAAGCGCCTGGTCGCGGGTCATCGCGGTGGCGGCCTGGGTGCCGTTGCCGGCGGCCGGAGCAGGGGCGACGCCCTGGTCGGCGCCTGGCGTGGGTACGACGTAGGCGCTCGGCGCGGTGCTCTGCCCGGCTTCGGGCGCCGGCTCCTTGGCCGCATCCGCCTGCTGGGCGATTTCCTGCTGCTTGCGCTGTTCCTCGACCCGAGGCTGAACGATCAGCATCTGCCAACCGAGCAGGATCGCCAAAGAGAGCACGATCGCGATAATGTAATTCTTGTTCTCGAACATGCCTCTGGTCTCACCGTTAATCTGGTTTCGCCTTGGGCGTGGTGTTTGACGTGTCGCGGCGCTCGTGTCCGCGATGATCCGACTTCGGACCGGTCGGTTCTTGGGCGAGGGTTCTGGCGTCCTTATGCACGCAGGCAAAGCCTGCTGCCAAATCCTTTTTCAAAACTGAAAAGGAAATATCAAGTGCGGCGCGCCGCCCGATGAGGACATAGTCGCAAGCTGGCCTGGTTGCAATCGGCGCGACGTCGCGGATGGCCGCCCTCAACCTGCGCTTGATACGGTTGCGTTCCACGGCATTGCCCGTCTTTTTGGTGACGGTATAGCCGATGCGCGGCACGTCGCCGCTCCCGCGATCGCATAGTGCTTGCAGCACGAAAGCGCGCCGAGCTGTCCGCACACCTTTGGCGACGGCCAGAAACTCGGAGCGCTTTTTCAGCACGGGCATGGAAAATGGCGGTGCAACCATGGCACTCCGCCTCATTCAGGCATTAGGCGGACAGCCGCTTGCGGGCCCTTCGCGCGACGGCGATTGATGACCTGACGGCCGTTCTTCGTGGCCATACGAGACCGAAAACCGTGGCGATGTTTGCGGACAAGGCGGCTCGACTGATACGTGCGCTTCATGATTTCCCACCGCGCCGGACGCGGCCCTTGATAAATTGACTTTAGACGATCGATGTTCAACTGAGGATGCACCCGGCGCGCTTCGTCAAGCGCATGTTCCACACGGACAGGGGCACGAAACGTGCAAAACCGCAACCGGAAAGAACCGGTCCGGGCGACAGGTCTTGATGGAGCGCGCTCGTACGGGCGGCAGCGGCGCAAGTCAACGCAAACGGAAAAGGAACATGAGCGATGGCAAAGCCGGGATTTGCCCATATTTGCCGTCACACTGTTTCTTTCACCCGTTCACGCCCGTTTGATGACGCAATCTCGGCTCTTCAATTCCGGGTGAGCGGGGCAGGTTGAGCGCGCATGCGCGCCTCGAGACCTCCACATATCGGGGAAAGGATCATCGGGAAAGGTCCTCGCGGCGCATGCCGTCGCGCTCACGTGTCCATGGATTGGACTTGCGGGATTGGACTTGCGGCGATTCCCGATAGAATGTTTGAACCCGATGGCACGGGGCCGGTCACCCTCTGACGGGTCGCCGTGCATGAAACGGGAGCTTCGATGCCGACACGACACCGGGATGCCCCCGCCTCCCAGGCAGAGCCTGTGCCGCAGACGCGCAAGCGGACGCTGAGGCGCTGGGGGCTGCTTGTCGTTCTGGCGGGCCTGATGGCGGTCGGTTTCGTGCTCGGCTGGCACAAGTACCTCACCTTGTCGGAACTCATCCGTAATCGCGCGCTGCTGGCGGACATGGTGGAGCAGAACCTCGCTCTGACCGTCACGGTCTATTGTCTCGTTTATGTGGCGGCCGTTGCCCTGTCCTTTCCCGGCGCTTCGTTGCTGACCATGGCGGGAGGCCTCCTGTTTGGCGCGTTTGCGGGCGGAACGATGACCGACTTTGCCGCCACGCTCGGTGCTGTGATCATCTTTCTTGTCGCCCGCACTTCGTTCGGTCACACCTTCAGTGATCGCGCCGGTCCCATGATGAAACGCCTGGCCAAGGGCTTGCGGGAGGATGCGTTCAACTATCTGTTCTTCCTGCGCCTGACGCCGATCTTCCCGTTCTGGCTGGTCAATGCGGCGCCCGCGCTGGTCAACGTGCCGTTGTGCACCTACACGCTCGCGACCTTCATCGGGATCCTGCCCGGCACCTATGCCTATGTCTTTCTCGGATCCGACCTCGACAGCCTGATTGCGGCGCAGGAAAAGGCGGATCCGGGATGCGCGGCGCAAGGAACCTGCCAGATAGATCCTTCCGCCCTGATCACGTGCGAGATGATCGTCGCCCTCGGTCTCGTGTCCCTCATTCCCGTGGGAGCAAAGAAATTGCGGCGTAAACGCTCGGGAGACGGCGCGTGACGATGCAGTTTCTCACACCCGATATCTGTGTCATCGGCGCCGGATCCGGCGGCTTGAGCGTGGCCGCCGCCGCCGCTGTCTTCGGCGTCGACGTGGTGCTGATCGAGCGGGACAAGATGGGCGGCGATTGTCTCAACTACGGCTGCCTGCCCTCAAAATCGCTCATCGCGGCTGCCGGGCATGCCCATGCCGTGCGCGCCGGAGCGCCTTTGGGCGTAACAGTGGGCGATCCCGAAATCGATTTTGCGCGTACCCGTGCACATCTGCGCAATGTCATCTCTGCGATCGCTCCCCATGATTCGGCGGAGCGGTTTGAAGGGTTCGGCGTGACCGTGCTCCAGCAACAGGCCCGGTTCATCGATGCGCGCACCGTGGAGGCAGGGAACACCCGCGTGCAGGCCCGCCGTTTCGTTCTCGCCACCGGATCCGCCCCCGCCGTGCCTCCTATTCCGGGGCTTGTCGGGTCGGGGGCGATGGGGTGAGCTATCTCACCAACGAGACGATCTTCGATCTGAGCGAGTGCCCGGATCATCTTGTCATCATCGGCTGCGGCCCCATCGGCATCGAGCTTGCTCAGGTCTATCGGCGGCTGGGAGCCGAGGTCACGCTGGTGGAAGCCCAAACCGCCCTGGCGTGCGAGGACAGGGATGCCGCTGCCGTGGTCGTGCGCAGTCTGCGCGCCGACGGCGTCACCTTGCATGAAAAGGCCAAGGTCACGCGGGTGGAGTGGGATGCAAGCGGCGTTGCCGTTGTCATCGACACGGATGACGGCGAAAGGCGCCTTACCGGCTCCCACCTGCTGGTTGCTGTCGGCCGGGCCCCGAATGTCGCCGGTCTCGGGCTTGAGGAGGCCGGGATCAATCATGACCGGCGCGGGATCGAGGTCGATCGCTCGATGCGCACGTCCAACCGCCGGGTCTATGCCATCGGAGATGTGGCGGGCGGTCTGCAATTCACCCATGCCGCGAATTATCACGCGGGGCTTGTGGTGCGGGCGATTCTGTTCCGTTTGTCCGTGTGCAATCGACCCGTTCTTGTGCTGCGCTTGACTTAATACCGATCCGGAGCTGGCCCATGTCGGGCTGAGCGAGAGCGAAGCGCGTGAGCGTCACGGGGAAACGATCAAGGTGTTGCGGGCGTCGTTTGAGGAAAACGACCGGGCCCGGGCCGAAGCGCGCACGGATGGCTTCGTCAAGTTGGTGACCGATCGCCGGGGCCGGATTCTCGGCGTCACGATCGTTGGCGACAGGGCGGGCGAGCAGATCGGGCTGTGGTCTCTTGCCGTATCGAAGCGGCTGAAGGTCTCCGCGATCGCGGGGCTCGTTCTGCCCTATCCGACCCTGTCGGAAACGGGAAAGCGGGCGGCCATTGGCTTTTATTCCTGCAGTCTGGAAAATCCGTGGGTCCGGCGGCTGGTTCGTTTCCTGCGTATCTTCGGATAAGGTGTTCTTTCTGTTCACAAGACGTGCGTCTGAAGATCACCATGCCGGAGATGTCCGAAACCTCAAGCCCTGCCGATGCCCCGCGTACGCGCCGGCTCGGCCTGTCCGCCAAGCTTCTGATTCTGAAGGTCAGTTTCGTGATGATGAGCAAAGTGCTGATCTTCGTGCCGTTGGTCGCCAATTTCCGCAATAGCTGGGTTTCGGACAAGCTACGCACCGCCGGTGTCGCCGCCGCCGTCCTGGCGGAATCCGACGTGATCTCTCCCTCTCTCCAGACCCGCTTGCTGCAGGCGACAGGATCCTCCGCCATCGCCCTCAATGACGGCCCGACGCGGCGGCTCGTCGCCATGTCGACCATGCCGCCGATGGTCGATGAGGTCGTGGACATGAGCACGATGGATACCTCCACCGCCATTCTGCAGGCTTTTGACACCCTGGTGAACGGCGCGGGCCGCACGATCCGGATCATCGGCAAGGCCGAGATGGGCATGAGCGGAACGGTCGAGATCGTGATGCCCGAGGCTCCCTTGCGCAATGCGATGCTGGGGTTCGCTGGGCGTATTCTGGAATTGTCGCTGATGATCTCGATCATCACCACATCGCTTGTCTACGTCGCTCTGCGCTGGCTCTTCGTGCGCCCCCTGTAGCGCCTTTCCGCCAACATGGCGCGCTTCGGCGAGGCGCCGGAGGACGCATCCCGGGTGATCACGCCCACCGGCCGGTCCGACGAGATTGGGGAGGCGGAACAACGCCTCGTGACCATGCAGAAGACCCTTGGTCAGACCCTCAACCAGCAGCGGCGGCTGGCGGATCTGGGGCTCGCGGTCTCCAAGATCAACCATAACCTGAGGAACCTGTTTGCCTCCGCCCAGCTCTTCCTGGAGCGACTTGAAACGAGTTCCGATCCGCTTGCCGCGCGTCTTGCGCCGAAGATCGTGTCCACGCTGGACCGTGCCGTCGGCTACACCAGCGCGGTTTTCGCCTATGGCCGTGCCCAGGAAGTCCCGCCCTGGCGCCGTCTGGTCCATCTGTCGCGTATCGTCGACGATGTCGGTCTGGTTCTGGGGTTCGTCGAGCACGGGTCGATCACGTGGGAGAACGGGGTCGCCCGCGGAATGGAGATCGACGCCGATCCCGAGCAGATCTTCCGCGTCCTGATGAACATCTGCCGCAATGCGGTTCAGGCCCTTCAGGGGGAGTACAACCCGGCCGTGGTCAAGCGTCTGTCGATTGCCGCCGACCGGACCGACAGCTTGGTGACGATTCGAATCACGGATACCGGGTCGGGCGTTCCTCCTGCCGCCAAGGTCAATCTCTTCCGCGCCTTCCAGTCCTCCGTCCGTCCGGGCGGAACCGGGCTCGGTCTTGCGATCGCCGCCGAACTCATCCGCGCCCACGGTGGTGAGATCGCTCTGGAAGAGGAGAGGCCGGGGGCATGCTTCCGCATCATGTTGCCGGATCGTTCACGCGATCTTTCGACACAAGGGAGCGCTCGCAACGGTGTGCACAAGGCCGGGCAGAACGGTGCAACGCCCGTGGACGAAGGGGCACAAAGGACGGAGCGCGGCTGACGGAAACGTGTTTCGCGCATTGGATTTCCACAGAAGGGACGGTGAGTTGGCTGTCAAAGCAGATTTCGCATTTTGCGCCCTTGCAATCGCGGGGCTTAGGCAGTAGAGGTAGCGCCCTATTCGGGGTCGCTTGAAGCGAGCCGATTCGCAACGACCTGGGCGAACAGCCCACGGCAGGCGCCGGTAGCTCAGCTGGATAGAGCACCAGACTACGAATCTGGGGGTCAGGGGTTCGAATCCTCTCCGGCGCGCCATTCCCCTCGGCAATCCCACGCACTTTTAAAGACCACACTCGGACCTCGTCTGAGCGGCAGCGGTGTGTCTCCGAATCTTTCCGAAAATCATGACCTTGTCGGATAAGGCCACGCGACAGGGACGTCGCTTGTGCGCGCCTGTTCCTTCAGCTTTTCACCGACAACTGGATCCGCTCCGCCGCAAAGCGCGTGCGCGCGACCTGGATCGGCGTGCCGTTCGCATCCACGTTGATAACCGCCGTCACCAGAACCGGCGCATTAGGCGCGATCTGCAGCAACCGTGCTTCTTCCGGTTCTGCGATGCGGGCGGAAATGTCGGTGTGGGCGCGCGAGTAATCCGTTACGCCGTGTGCGGCCAGAGCCTTGGTTACCGACCCCGTCTCTGCGTAATGCAGCACGAGATCGGGGAAGCGGGCGGCGGGAAACCAGGCGGTCGAGACGGAGACAGGGATGCCGTCGGCCACATGCAGCGTCTCCAGCCGGTGTAGGACCGCGCCTGCGGGCAGATGCAGCTTGTCCGTCAGCCAGGGAGCGGTGGTTTCGCGGAAGGAGGCGATCAGCCGTCCTCCCGGTTCGCGCGCCTGGCGCGAAATGATCTTCGGAAACCGAGTGCGAGATCCGATCGGATAGCTGATCGGGGTGCTTTCAACGAAGGTGCCCCGGCCCTGGAGCGAGGACACAAGACCCTCATTGGCCAGTTCGCTCACCGCGCGGCGGATCGTGTGGTGGTTCACGCCGAAACGCTGGGCAAGTTCAGATTCCGCAGGCAGCTTCGCGCCTTGACCCCAGACGCCAGTACGCAGGTCGGTCTTCAGCCGCTCGGCGATTTGGCGCCACAGCGCCACGCCCGTGCTGCGCTCCATCGAAATATCGCCCGTGCCGTCGTCGCTCAGCATCATTGCTGCCGTTCTTACTCGCCCTGTGTCTTCTTCTGCCGTTTCCGTCGCGAAGCCCAGCCTTCACATAGCCTGCGCGCCGCATTCTGTCATCGCCGCGTCACGTGCATCCGCTAGGACTGGGGTCAGAAAATATACTTGTATAGATGACTAGACAAATAGGATCCGGAACGGATATTCAGCGGATGTGACGCACGGTCCGCGCATCCCGGGATCACGAGCTGGCAGGGCGCCGGGGCATCGGACCATCGCGCGTCGCAACGGCGGACGATGGCGGGCCGTTGAGACGGTGATGACGGGACTATCGGCGCTTGCGCCCAGCCGCGGGCTCACGATCACGAGGCAGGAGGTTTTGCCGATGACGCGACAGGAAGCGATGGGCGTTCTGGCCCGCGCAAACCGGGAGGAGTTGCACGACGCGCTGGATGCCTGGCCCGAGCCGCCGCAATCCGAAGCTCTACGCGGTCCCGAGGCCGGAATGATCATGTTGCGCGGACGCGCGGGCGGCGGCGGTGCGTCGTTCAATCTCGGCGAAGTGACGATGGCGCGCGCAACCGTCCGGCTGTCGACGGGGGAGGTCGGGTTCTCCTGTGTGCTTGGGCGCGATCTGGAAAAGGCCTGGCTGGCAGCCCTCTTCGATGCGTTGTGGCAGAGCGAGGCGGAAGCTGTCGATACCCGCCTTCTGGCAGGTATTCGCAACCGGTTGGATGTGGAGGGTCGGCAGACGGCGGTAGAGACGGCCGCGACTCGCGTCAACTTCTTCACCATGACACGGGGAGAAGACGAATGACCCTCGAGACCCGCGCCGACACCTTTTCCGGCGGTTTTCTCCGGCCGGTTTTCGATTCCCAGAGTGTCTTTCGTATCGTGCTCGATGCGCTGGCAAGGCCGGGGCAGGTGAAGCCGCTTGCTGCGCGCACCAGCCCGCCGAAACCTCTGCCACCGCTTGCAGTCGACATTACCGCAGCGCTCGCGGATCAGGAAACGTCCGTCTATCTGTGCCCGGCGCTTGCCAAGGCCAAGACGCCCGCGGGTTGGCTCCGCTTCCAGACCGGGGCGTCCGTGACGGCCAATCCGGCAGAGGCCGATTTCGTCATCGCCGCATCGCCGCAGACCCTGCCGCCGCTGTCGCAACTGGCGGTGGGTATGCCGGATTATCCCGACCGCTCAGCCACTGTGATCGTTGCCGTGCCCAGTTTCGACGGCGGCTTGCCGGTCACCCTGTCCGGCCCCGGCATCAAGAACCAACAGGCTTTTGCACCCGATGGTGTCTCTCTGCCTCTCTGGCAGCAGCTTGTCGCCAATCACGCCCTTTATCCGCGCGGCATCGACGTGATCTTCGTCTCAGGCGAGGCAATTGCCGGCCTGCCGCGGTCCACGCAAATCGAGATCGGGGAGGCGTAATCCATGTATGTCGCCGTCAAGGGTGGCGAGCGCGCCATCCGCAATGCCCACCGGTTGCTCGCCGACAAGCGCCGCGGCCCGCGCAATCTGCCCGACATCACGCTGGAACAGATCGCGACCCAACTAGCGCTCTCGGTCGACCGCATCATGTCGGAAGGCTCGCTTTATGATCGCGACCTTGCAGCGCTGGCCATGAAGCAGGCGCGCGGCGACCTCATCGATGCGATCTTTCTGGTGCACGCCTATCGCACCATCACCCCGCGCTTCGGCTTCTCCGAGCCGCTCGATACATCGAAAATGCGGGTTGAACGCCGCGTCTCGGCAACCTTCAAGGATCTGCCCGGCGGCCAGCTTCTGGGGCCCACCTTCGACTACACCCATCGTCTGCTCGACCCGACCCTGGAAGGGGCCGAGATCGACGAGGCCGCCCGCGCCGAGGTGACGGACGAAGATCGCCCCATGCCGCGCGTCACCGATCTTCTCGGCCACGAGGAACTGATCGAGGATGATGGCGAAGCGCAGGAGGGGGTCGAAATAGGCGACCTCACCCGCGAGCCGCTGTCTTTCCCGGCTGACCGCGATCTCAGGCTTCAGGCGCTTGCACGCGGCGATGAGGGGTTCCTCCTGGGGCTGGGGTACTCCACCCAGCGCGGTTATTCCCGCACCCATCCCTTTGTCGGCGAAATCCGCATTGGCACGGTGGATGTGGAGGTCGAAATTCCCGAGCTGGGCTTCACCGTTTCCATCGGCGAGATCCAGGTGACCGAGTGCCGGATGGTCACCCAGTTCAAGGGCTCGGCCAAGGCTCCGCCGCAATTCACCCGCGGCTACGGCCTCGTCTTCGACCAGAGCGAGCGCAAGGCGATGGCCATGTCGCTGGTCGACCGGGCGCTCAGGGCGCGTGAATTCGGCGAGGATGTCGTGGCGCCCGCCCAGGACGAGGAATTCGTGCTCTCGCATTCCGACAACGTGCAGTCCACCGGTTTCTTGGAGCACCTGAAACTCCCCCACTACGTCGACTTTCAGGCCGAACTCGACTTCGTGCGCCGCATGCGTCATGAATACGAGGACCGCGCGGCGCAAGAGAACAAGGAGGCCGCGGAATGAAGGAAATCTCTGCAATCGACGCTCACGACGCCCCTCGCCTACAACTTCGCCTATCTGGATGAACAGACGAAGCGGATGATCCGCCGTGCGCTTTTGAAGGCGGTGGCGATCCCCGGCTATCAGGTGCCCTTTGCCAACCGCGAAATGCCCATGCCGTATGGCTGGGGCACCGGCGGCGTGCAGGTCACGGCTTTGGTTCTGGGGCCGGATGATACGCTCAAGGTCATCGATCAGGGTGCGGACGACACCACGAGCGCGGTCGCCATGCGCGGTTTCTTTGAAAAGACCGCCCGGGTTGCCACGATCACGGTGACGGAGGAGGCGACGGTCATCCAGACCCGCCACCGCATTCCCGAAACACCGCTGAACGCCAACCAGATCCTCGTCTATCAGATGCCGATCCCGGAGCCCTTGCGCTATCTGGAGCCGCGCGAGGGCGGAAACGCGCAAGATGCACGGGCTTGCCGAATACGGCCTCATCGCCACGACCTACGCCTATCCGGTGAACGTCAACGGCCGATACGTGATGGATCCTTCCCCGATCCCCAAATTCGACAATTCGAAGATGGACGATTGCGAGGCTCTGCAGCTTTTCGGGGCGGGGCGCGAAAAAAAGCGCATCTACGCCATCCCGCCGCACACCTCCGTCGTCAACCTCGATTTCGAGGACCATCCCTTCCGTATCCAGGAATTCGACCAGCCTTGTGCGCTGTGCGGTTCGCGCGGCGTCTATCTTCTGGACGAGGTCATTCTGGATGATGCGGGCGGACGCATGTTCGTCTGCTCCGACACCGACTATTGCGAGCGCCACAGGCCGGAAGACGGATCGGCTCCCGTCGCCGGTTGAGAGGACGATCAATGAACGAACACGTTGAAATCCCGCCGGTAGCAGTCGAGTATCTGCCGCTTCTGCGCGCCTCCGGCCTGACCCGGTTTTATGGTGATCGCGTCGGTTGTCGCGATATCTCGCTGAGCCTGTGGCCTGGCGAAGTTCTGGCGATCGTCGGCGAGAGCGGGTCGGGCAAGACGACGCTGCTGAACTGTCTCGCCTCCCGCTTGACGCCGACGGCCGGTTGCGTCGAATAGCGGATGCGTGATGGCACGGTGCACGATCTCTTCCGTATGAGCGAAACCGAGCGTCGCGTCCTGATGCGCACCGACTGGGGCTTCGTCCAGCAGAACCCGATCGACGGCCTGCGCATGTCGGTTTCCGCAGGTGCCAATGTGGGCGAGCGGCTGATGGCGGTCGGCGCGCGTCACTATGGCAAGATCCGCGGTGAGGCTTCGCACTGGCTGGAACGGGTGGAAATCGCCACCGATTGCATCGACGACGATCCGCGCTCGTTCTCCGGCGGCATGCGCCAGCGCCTGCAGATCGCGCGCAATCTGGTCACGAACCCGCGCCTCGTCTTCATGGATGAGCCGACCGGCGGGCTTGATGTCTCCGTTCAGGCCCGGTTGCTCGATCTGATCCGCCAGCTCGTCACCGATCTCGGCCTTGCGGTGGTTCTTGTTGCCCACGATCTCGCCGTTGCTCGGCTTCTCTCCCATCGCATGATGGTGATGAAGGGCGGCACGATCATCGAGGAAGGGCTCACCGATCGCATCCTGGACGATCCGCGCGAGCCTTATACGCAGCTTCTCGTCTCCTCCATCCTGCAGGTAGGTGTAGCCATGCCCGCCCGTCTCATTCTCACCGATGTCGGCAAGAGCTTCCTCATGCACTTGCGCGGCTGGATCACCATTCCCGTCGTCTCCGGCGTTTCCTTCTCGCTCGATGCGGGCGAATGCGTCGTCCTCGGCGGCCCCTCGGGGATCGGCAAGAGCTCGATCCTGAAGATGATCTACGGCAATTACGGCGTGAAAGCTGGCCAGATCATCTGCGCCTGCGAAAGCGGCAAGATCATCGATCTCGCGTCGGTCGATGCTCGCACGGTCCATGCGCTTCGGCGCCGGACCATCGGCTATGTCAGCCAGTTCCTACGGGTTGTGCCGCGCGTCTCCGCGCTCGATGTGATCGCGGAATCGCTCGCAGCCCAAGGCGAAAGCCACGAGGTGGCGCGCGACAAGGCGGTTGAACTGCTCTCCCGCCTCAATCTGCCGGAGGCCCTGTGGGATCTGCCGCCCGCGACCTTTTCCGGTGGCGAGCAGCAGCGGGTGAACATCGCGCGCGGCTTCATCACCGATCACGCCATCCTGCTGCTCGATGAGCCGACCGCCTCACTCGATGCGCAGAACCGGGCCGTCGTCATCGATCTCATTGCGGAGAAGAAAGCGGCGGGCGTCGCCATGCTCGGCATCTTCCACGACAAGGACGTGCGCGAAATCGTGGCCGATCGGGTGATCGACGTCGCGGCCTTCTACCGGCGGAGCGATGCGACATGACCAAGCTTTCCGAAACCCCACGCGTCGACGAGAGCGCTGAAATCGTCGCCTCCACGCTCGGCCGCTACACGGAGATCGGCAAACGGTGCCAGATCACCGAAAGCACGGTCGGCGGCTACTCCTATCTCACCCAGGATTGCGAGGTCTGGGCAAGCGATATCGGCAAGTTCGCGAATATCGCCAGCCATGTCCGCCTGAACGCGACCAATCACCCGATGGAACGCGCAACGCTCCATCACTTCACCTATCGCACGGGCGACTATTTCGAGGACGCCGAACATGGGGCGGACTTTTTCGATCGCCGTCGCGCCAACCGGGTGACGATCGGCCACGACACCTGGATCGGACACGGAGTGACCATCCTGCCCGGCATCACGGTCGGCAACGGGGCGGTGGTTGCCGCCGCCGCCGTCGTGACGCGGGACGTATAGCCCTACACCATCGTCGGCGGTATCGCCGCCAAGCCGATCCGGCGCCGCTTCCCGGTCGAGATCGCAGATCGGCTGGAGGCTCTCGCGTGGTGGGATTGGACGCATGAGGCTTTGCGCGCCGCGCTCGATGATTTCCATCATCTCGACATAGAAGCCTTCCTGACGCGCCATGAGGCTAAATAACGCAAGAACACGCAAACACTGCGTGTCTTTGTATTAAAGTTGTCGGTGAATTCGTAGAAAAGCGCTGTAAAGTCAGGCTGAAAAATAAAATAAAACAAAGCCATCTATACGTTTTTCAACAGTCACTCAACTGTCAAAAAAGTGAGACACAGTTGAAACAGATCCGCGGTACCCACAGTGAGCAAAACACGGGATGCTCATATGGTTGCCGTATCGATCGACGGACTGACGAAAACCTTCGGCCGCAAGCGGGCCCTTGACGGGGTCAGCGTTGAAATCCCCGAAGGGGAAATGGTGGCGCTCATCGGGGCGTCGGGGTTGAGCAAGTCGACCCTCATTCGCCACATCGCCGGTCTGGAACGCGGGGATGCGGGACGGATCGTCATTGAAGGCGCGGAAATCCAGTCGGGCGGCAGGCTGTCTGCCAATGCGCGCAACATGCGCCGGTCGATCGGCGTCATCTTCCAGCAGTTCAATCTGGTCTCGCGGCTGCCCATCCTCACCAATGTCCTGATCGGGTTTCTGGGCCAGATCGGCCGGGCGCGCGGCACGTTCGGTTTCTTTTCTAAGGACGAGAAGCTCACCGCCATGCGCGCGCTTCACCGGGTCGGCATTTCCGAACAGGCCCGTCAGCGCGCCTCCACCTTGTCCGGCGGTCAGCAGTAACGCGCGGCGATCGCCCGCGCCCTTGTCCAGGGCGCACGGCTGATGCTGGCCGATGAGCCCATTGCCTCGCTCGATCCCGCCTCCGCCCGTCGCGTGATGGAGATCTTGGGCGACATCAACAAGGAAGATGAGATGACGGTCGTCGTCTCGCTCCACCGGGTCGAATACGCGCGCCGCTATTGCCCGCACACCATCGCCATGAAGGACGGCGCGATCGTCTATGACGGCCCGTTCATGGCCCTCGTTACCGATTTCTTGAAGAAACTCTACGGCGAAACCTCCGAAGAGCTGATCCTGCCGGATGCCCCGGTTACCGAGCAGCCCATCGAGCGCCCCGTCGTGGCCATCGCATCCGGCGCACTGGCGCTGGTAACCGCCTGACCGGAAAGGCTGGGTTTGAACGCCCCAACCCCCAAACGTCCAAATGCCAAACGTCCAAACGGAGGACACAGCATGAACGCCTTCTTGAAGGTTACCGCAGCGGCGGCGCTTGCTCTTTCCCTCGGCACGGCCGCCCACGCGGAAACGACCGAGATCAACTTCGGCATCATCTCCACCGAATCCCAGCAGAACCTGAAGCGCAGAACCTGAAGCCGCAGTGGGACCCGTTCCTTGAGGCGATGGAGAAGGAGACGGGCCTGAAGATCAACGCCTTCTTCGCTTCCGACTATGCGGGCGTCATCGAAGGCATGCGCTTCGGCAAGGTCGATGCCGCCTGGTTCGGCAACAAGTCCGCCATGGAAGCCGTTGACCGCTCCGGCGGTGAGGTCTTCGCCCAGACCGTCGGCGTGTCCGGCAACCCGGGCTACTGGTCGCTGCTGCTGGCCCACAAGGACAACTCGCTCGACGACGTTTTGAAGTGCGACGGGTCCCTGAACTTCGGTATCGGCGATCCGAACTCCACCTCCGGCTTCCTGGTCCCGACCACCTTAATCTTTACCAAGAACGGCATCGATCCGAAGAAGTGCTTCAAGACCGTGCGTAACGCCAACCACGAAACCGACGCTCTCGCCGTCGCCAACGGTCAGGTCGATGTTGCGGCCAACAACACCGAGAACCTGGCCCGTATCGAGAAGAGCAACCCGGAAGCTTTCAAGAACATCAAGGTGATCTGGAAATTGCCGCTGATCCCGGCCGATCCGATCGTCTGGAAGTCCGATCTCGACCATGCCACCAAGGACAAGCTCTACACGTTCTTCATGTCCTACGGCCGTTTCGGCACGCCGGAAGAGGTTGCCGTGGCCCGCAAGGTTCTGGCCGATCTCGCCTGGGCGCCCTTCAAGCCCTCGTCGGATGCCCAGCTCTACCCGATCCGCGTGATGGCGATCACCAAGGACATGTTCAAGATCGAGGTCGACGACAAGTACTCGGCCGACGAGAAGGCCGCCAAGCTCAAGGAACTGAGCGAGGAAAAGGCCAAGTACGAGAAGCTGATGGAGACGGTTCCGCAGGTCTGATCCTGCCGGCAACCCGGCTTTCCTCGGACGGCGGCGCGTTCAAGCGCCGCCGTTTTCGGGCGAAGCGCGGTGGTGTGGTTCCCCCTTCAAAACCGGCCACACTTCTACGCCGCGTCACAAACAAGATCAAATTGACAGACCGCAAACTCCGGAAAACCCCATGACGACATCGCCCGCCGCGCCATCGCCAGAAACAATCGCTTTGCCGCCTAAAGATCTCTCGCACACGCTCTATGGCTATGTGGTCTGGGGCGGGCTGGCGATTGCCCTGCTGTGGAGCTGGGCCCCGGCGGAGATGGATCGGATCACCTATCTCTTCACCGACGGCTCCAACATGGCGGAGTACGCCTCCGGCTTTCTCCATCCGAATTTCCACGAGTGGAACTATTACGTGGAGGCGATGGTCCTGACGGTGCAGATCGCGTTGTGGGGGACGGTTCTGGCCATCGTCTTCGGTATTTCCTTCGCCATCCTCTCCTCGTCCAATGTCGCGTCTGTGTGGATCGTTCAGCCAGTGCGCCGACTGATGGATGCCTGCCGCGCCATCAACGAACTGGTCTTCGCTGTGCTCTTCGTGGTGGCCGTCGGACTGGGCCCCTTTGCCGGCGTCATGGCCCTGTTCGTCCATAATCTCGGCATCATCAATCTCGGCATCATCGCCAAGCTCTTTTCGGAAGCTGTGGAGGCGACCGATCCCTATCCGGTGGGAGGCATCCGCGCGACGGGGACCTCCAAGCTTCATGAGATCATCTACGGCATTATCCCGCAGGTCGCGCCCTTGTGGATCTCCTTCTCGCTCTATCGCTTCGAGATGAACGTGCGCTCCGCTACCGTTCTGGGGGTCGTGGGTGCCGGCGGTATCGGGCAGATCCTGTTTGAATCGATCTGCGGCTTCTATTACGCGGAGACCGCAGCGATCCTGATCATCGTCGTCATCACCGTTACCGTCGTCGACCTGCTGTCGCAGCAACTGCGCAAGCTGGCGATCCGAATGCGCAACGTCTGCGAATGCAACAGCCGCTTGCATTAGTAAAATTACTAGTTTGATAACGGCCGATCCTGATACTGACCGTCAAACTACGGAGGGGATTGACGGTGACGCATCACATCGCCCAGCATGTAGATGGGCGTGTCGCACTGTCCGTCGTGGCACCCTGTTTCAACGAAATCGATTGCATCGCGGCATTCCACGAACGGGTGGGCGCGGCCTGCTGTGAGGTTGTGGGCAACGATTACGAGGTCGTGCTGGTCAACGACGGATCAAGCGATGGAACCTGCGAGGCCATTGCTGGCCTTGCTGCTTCCGACCCTCATGTCATCGGCGTCGATCTTGCCCGCAATTACGGCCACCAGATCGCGCTCAGCGCCGGTCTGGAAATCTGTCGCGGCGACCGGATTCTCATTCTCGATGCCGACCTTCAGGATCCTCCGGAACTTCTCGGCGAGCTGTCTGCGAAGATGGACGAAGGGATTGACGTCGTATACGCGCAACGTCGCGTCCGGGCGGGCAAGGGGTGGTTCAAGGTCAAGAGTGCGGCCGCCTTCTACTCCCTGTTGAACAAGCTGTCGGATGTCAAGATCGCGTCCGATATCGGCAATTTCAGGCTGATGAGCCGGCGCGCGCTCGACCATCTCAATGCCATGCCCGAGCGCTACCGCTTCATCCGCGGCATGGTGAGCTGGATCGGTCTGCGCCAGGCGGCGGTTGCCTATGATCGCGACGCCAGGTTTGCTGGCGAGACCCATTATCCGCTTCGCAAGATGATCCTTCTGGCGGGTCAGTGCGATCACCAGTTTCTCCATCGTGCCGCTGCGCTTTGCTTCCCTTCTGGGTTTTGCGTTCGGGCTGTTCGGTGTCCTGATGCTCGCCTACACGCTCGTGGCGTGGGTCTTCGGTGCCGTCGTGCCAGGCTGGACGAGCCTTGCTGCGCTCATCCTTGTAATCGGCAGCGTCCAGCTCTTAGTGCTCGGCATCTTCGGGGAATATCTCGGCCGCATGTACATGGAAACGAAACGGCGGCCGCTTTTCATCGTAAATTAGATCATGGCCGAGGCCTGCGGTCGTGCAAGGCGCAATGAGGGGAGCGACGAGACGGGCGATTGTCCCGAGGTAACCGGGCCGGCCGTGCACCGGCTTCGCGAAAAGCTGGAGGTAGCTGTCAATGCTTGAGGCTGAATTCGACAGGTTTGCCGCCGAATATCACGACCAGCACGCCCGCAGCATCCGGTTGAGCGGCGAGGATCTGGATTACTTTGCCCGTTACAAGATCGATGACATTGTTCGTGCGCTCGAAGGCAGCGCGACGCCGCCGCGCCGCGTGCTCGATTTCGGCGCAGGCGTGGGCAACTCTCTGCCGCATGCCCACCGCGCCTTTCCGGATGCTGAGATCATGTTGCTGGATCCATCCGCTCGCTCGCTGGAGATCGCCGGTCAGCGCTTTCCCGGGGCCGCCACCTTGCGTGCTTTTGACGGCCTGAAAATCCCCATCCCGACGCTCATTTCGATCTCGCCTATGCGGCGTGCGTGTTCCATCACATTCCTGCCGATCAGCACGTCGCCTTGCTGCGCGAGATATCGCGCGTGCTTGCCCCCGGCGGGAGCTTCTTTCTGTTTGAGCACACCCCTTTGAACCCGCTGACCCGCCACGCGGTGCGGAACTGCCCGTTCGATGAAAACGCCGTGATGATTGATGCGCGCGAGATGCGACGTCGCTTCGATGCGGCTGGGCTCACCGGCGCGCGAACGATTTTCCGGATTTTCTTTCCGCGCCTGCTTTCGGCCTTTAGGCTGCTGGAGCGCTGGTTGACCGCATGTCCGCTCGGGGCGCAATACCATCAGCCCTGCCGGGTGAAGTGAGCCGGCTGGTCCGTTTCGCCGCCGCCGGTATCGCCAACACAGCCCTTGGCGATTCGATCATCCTGATCGTGCTCGCCGCAGGCGCGGGGGATTACGCCGCCAACATAGCCAGCTACGGTGCAGGCCTGATGCTTGGTTTGCTGCTCAACCGGCGCTGAACTTTCCGGTATTCGGGCCCGAATGACGGGCGCCTTGCCCTTCGCTACGGGGCCGCTTTCGCACTCGCCTACGCTGCCAATCTTTCGATCGTCTTTCTTGCCCGCAAGGCCGGCTTTCTCGAAAATGGCCTCGTGCATCTCGCCGCGATCGCGCTTTATTCAGCCGTTTTCTATGTCGCCTGCGCCCGGTTTGTCTTTCACGCAGATACGAAAACCAGATCGATGCGAGGCGCGCGCGGTCGCGGGGTTCGCAGGTGGTGGCCGGAACTGACATTCGCCGTACTCTGGCTGGCGGCCTGTGCGGCTCTTTCGGTCACTTCGCTGTCGCACGACGTCATCTGGCAATTGTGGATCGCGCGTCAGATGCTCGGCGGCACGGATCTCTATACCGGCATCATCGAGGTCAATCCGCCCTTATGGTTCTGGATGGCTTTGCCGGTGGAATGGCTGGCGCGCGCAACCGACATCCCCGCTCCCCGGATGATGGTGGCCGCGATGATGGCGTTCGCCGGCCTCGGGCTTGCTCTTGCCGCCACGCTTCTCGCGCACGAAACGCCGCGTCGGCGGGCGGCCATCCTGTTTGCGCTTGTCCTTGCCTTCCTCGTCCTGCTCCCCCTGCCGGATTTCGCCCAGCGCGAACACATCTGCCTCTTCGGGCCAATGTGTTACGTGCTCCTTGCTGCCCAGTGCGCGGACGGGCGGATTGTATCCCTCTGGCAGGCGCTCGCCGTCGGCCTGCTGGCGGCCGCCGGTTTTGCGCTCAAGCACTATTTTGTCGTCGTCCCGGTCGTTCTGTAATTCTGGCTCATCATGCGCCGCCGCCAAGGCTGGCGCGCAGTGGTGCGACCGGAGACCCTCGTCCTCGCAATAGCTGCCATGGCCTACGGCGCCGCAGTGGTGTTCCTGACACTGGCCTACCTGAGCGACATCGCGCCGTTCCTGCAGGTTGCCTATGGCGATTTCGGTCTCTCGCTCGGCCATGCGCTCTCGCAGCCGTGGGTCGGCGCCTGGGCGCTCGTTGCGCTCCTTGTCGTTGTCAGCCGCCGCAACCTGTCGCCCCTTGCTGTCGCATCCACGCTCGCCATGGCGGGGTTCGTGCTTGCCTATTTGGTCCAGACAAGGGTTGGAGCTACCAGACATTGCCGCCCACCGGCGCCGCACTGGTCGTTCTGGCGGATTTGCTGGCGGCGCGCGGGGGGAGGCATCCTCCGACACAGCCCTTGGCGATGCCCGCCGGATGTCGCCACTGCGCTCCCCGCTCGGTCGTGCGATCGTCGTCGCGGCGATGGTCATCTGCTTGCTGCCCTCTCTGCGGGCGGGGCCTGCCAGTAGCGCCTACCAGGATACCGTCGCCCCGCTCCTCACCGATGTTCCCGCAGGCTCTGCCGCGATCATGCTGACCGCGCATCCCTCCCGCATCTGGCCGATGGACGAACAGGCGGGCCTCGTCTGGCCGTCGCGCTACTACAGCTTCTGGATGTTCTACGCCGTCGCCCGCCACGAGCACGATCAAGGTCCGCTCCAATCGCAGGTCGAGGTAATGGCTGACAAGGTTCGCGCCAATACGGTGGAGGATCTGCTGTGCAATTCGCCGGAGATCATCCTTGTCGACGATTTCAGTCACTCCGAGACGCCCGGCTTAGACATCCTCGCTTTCTTCCGGCAAAACGAGATGTTCGCTCGTCTGTTCGCGGCTTATGGAGAGACGAAAAAGAGCGGCGATTTCACCGCATATCGCCGCCAAGGTGATCTGCCGTCGCGGCTATCCGGGGGATGTCGCACGGTTTACTGAGCTGGCAAATGGTCGAACGCACCCGGTCCTTCTGGAAAATGTCGCCGATGCCCTCCGGTTTCATCAAACTGAAGTATAACTGGCCTACATAGGGTGGTTCCGTCGCGACACGATTCGTCGACCCGCAGGTCGGCGGGAACCATCCGCTCGCGGGCCGGTCGTTGTCCTTGGTTTCGTCCGGTCCAAAGTGTCAGTTTTCGAAAAGATCGCTTAGTCACATATGTCCCGGGTGCGTACCGCCATCTACTTCACGCCGCCGCCCGACCACGGGCTCACGCTGACCGCCGCCCGCTGGCTTGACCGCAACGTCTACGGCGATCCCGTCTCCGACGGTCCCGGTCTGACGGTTTGGCGCCTCAGGAATGGATCGATCTGACCGCCGCGCCGCTACGGCTTCCATGCCACAGTGAAGGCGCCGTTCTCCCTGCAGGCCCATCGCTCCATCGCGAGCGTCGACAATGCATTGCAGGTCTGGTGTGTGGAAACCGCACCGATCGAGCTGTCGCCCCTGGAGCTGCGCCGCATCGGATCCTTCTTCGCGCTGGCGCCGTCTGCGCCGTGCCCGGCCTTGCAGCAATTTGCCGGGGATGTCGTGCGCGCCTTCGAGCCCTTCCGCGTGCCGCTCGATGAGGAGGAATTTGCGCGTCGCACCGCTGCGGATTTGAACGAAGCGCAGATCGAAAACGTGCGAAACTGGGGCTATCCATGTGTTTTCGAAGACTTTCGCTTCCACATGACCCTGACGGGGTCGGTGGCGGAGGAAAAACGCTCCGTCGTGGGGGACTTGCTTCAACGTAAGTTCGAGGCTTTTATCGGCAAACCATTGACCATCGATGCGCTGGCGTTGTTCCTCGAACCCGCCACGGGAGCCGATTTCATGGTCTTTTCCCGTCATGCGCTGGGTGCTCCATGAACACTTGCAGGCGATATCAACCCGCCCCCCGCACGCCCTAAGTCCCGCCAAGAGGCTTTGATGACTGAAACCTTGTTCCGCAATGCTCGTCTGGTTCTTTCCGATACCGTCATCCGGGGCGATCTCGTCGTCCGTGATGGTGTGATCTCGGCGATCGATTCCGCCGCGCATCCCGACCGGGAGGAGGACATGGGCGGTGACTGGCTGATGCCGGGTCTTGTCGAGCTTCATACCGATCATCTTGAAAGCCATTACATGCCGCGCCCCAAGGTGCGCTGGAACGCGATGCCCGCCGTTCAGGCCCATGATGCGCAGGTCGCAGCCTCCGGCATTACCACCGTGCTCGATGCCCTGCGCGTCGGCATGGACGAGGACGACCGCGTCACTTCCACCGACATGCGGCTTCTGGCCTATGCCATCGAACACGCGCAGAAGGTGGGTCGTCTGCGGTCCGACCATTTCCTGCACCTGCGCTGTGAGGTTTCCTCGCCGGATGTGCTCGAAGGCTTCCGCCTTTTCGATGACGACTAGCGCATCAAGCTCGCCTCACTGATGGATCACACGCCGGGCCAGCGGCAGTTCACGAGCCTTGAGACCTACAAGGTCTACTAACAGGGCAAGACGGGCATGTCGGACGAGGAATTCGACGCCTTCGCCTCCATGCGGCAGGCCCTGGCGGGCAAGTATTCCGATACCCATCGGGCGGAGATTTCCGGCGTCTGTCATGAGCGCGGCATCGTGCTCGCCTCCCATGACGATGCGACCGACGCCCATGTGGCGGAGGCTGAAGCCCAGGGCATCGCGGTCGCGGAATTCCCGACCACGCTGGAAGCGGTGCGCGCCTCCCACAAGGCGGGGCTCAAGGTGCTGATGGGCGCGCCCAACGTGGTGCGTGGCGGATCGCATTCCGGCAACATCTCCGCGCGCACGCTGGCCGAAGAGAGGCTGCTCGACGTGCTCTCCTCCGACTACATTCCCTTCTCCCTCATGCAGGGCGCGTTCATGCTGGCGGAATCGGTTGAGAACGTGACGCTCAACCAGGCGATCAACATGGTGAGCAAGCTTCCCGCCGAAGCCGTGGGGCTGAACGATCGCGGCGCGATCGAGGTCGATCGCCGCGCGGATCTGGTGCGTGTCTCCACCGAGGAGGAAGTGCCGGTCGTGCGCTCCGTCTGGCGCGAAGGGGTGCGGGTGTCCTGATGACGGCGGTCGAGGAAAGCGCGGTAGGTCAGGTGACGGGATGTTTCGTTGCCATCGTCGGGCCGAGCGGTGTGGGCAAGGACAGCCTCATCGCCTATTCTCGCGAGGCGCTGTCGCGCGATCCGCGCTTCGTCTTCGTGCGCCGCGTGGTGATCCGCATCGCCGATGCCGCGCTTGAGGATCACGACAGCCTGAGCCCAGCCGAATTCGATGCTGCCCGCGCCTCCGGCCGTTTCGCGCTCGCCTGGCGCGCCCATGATCTGGGCTATGCGCTGCCGGGTGAGATCCGGCAGGATCTGGCGGAAGGGCGCACTGTCATTGCCAATATTTCGCGCGCCAGCATCGAGGCGGCGCGCGTGGAATTCGATTTCTGCCGGATCATCTCGGTTACCGCCCCGCGTGAGATCGTGGCAAGGCGGCTTGCGGCGCGCGGGCGGGAAAGCGCTGCGGAAATCGAGGAGCGTCTTAACCGTGAACAACCGCGCCCTTCTGGTCCCGGTGCGATCGAGATCGACAATTCCGGCGAATTGCCAGATGCTGGCGCCCGGCTGGTCGCCGCGCTGGAGGAACTGGCCGAGATAACAAAATAGGTGCGTTGCTGTTGATCGTGTGCGGAGCAACGCGGCGAGGGAGGCGATGTGCGCGACAATCCGGGACAGCGTTTCATGTCCGCCACCGCCCGCGAGGACTGGCCCGTAGCCGAGGCCGCCTTGCGCAACTTTCTGGAGCGCGCACCGGACGATCCCTGCCTGCATTTCAATCTCGCCCGGATCCTGCGACGACTCGGCCGGACCGAGGACGCGCTGCACTCCGCCCGCGCCAGTCTCGACCGCCATGCGATCCATCAGGGAGCTCTGTTCGAAGAGGCGGCCTGCCTGATGGATCTGGGGGTACCTCTGCGGCGAAGCCGAAGCTGCTTTCACTTCCTATTTGGGCCTCTTCCCCGACGACGCGGCCGCCTACGGCAATCACGCCCGCCTGCGCCTGCGTCTGGGCGACCCTCAACGGGCACTGGAGGGTTGCGACAAGGCGTTGAAAGGGTGGCCCCGAATTCAGCCTGTCGAGGGCTTAATTCCTGTGCCGGTCCGGCCGCCTGGCTTTCGGAAAGGCCAAGGGCCAGGTCCTCTGGGAAACGCTCTGAGGGGTGCTCCTGCAGGCTACAGCGTCTCCGTCCCGTCCTTCGTCATCCTCCGGCACCCGCCTTCGCGGGCACAGGCTCCGTCCGGGGGATCCAGCACTCTCCGCATATGCTGTTGCTGGATGGATGGCCCGGACCGCGCCGGGCAATGACGATGGAGGGATTTGTTTTGACGGATGGGATGCCACCCCGCCCGGCACCGCGTGGAGGACTTTCCCTCAGTTCACCTTGGTGAAGAACTCTTTCCGGTCGATCACGTCGCCTGCGACCATGAATTTGCCGTCGCCCATGTAATGAATGGTCTTCGGATGCTCCGGGTCTCCCGCCACGTGCGCCTTCACGATCTCGAAGATGAAATAATTGTAGTTATTCACCATCGCATCGTCGTAGACTCGGCATTCAAAGCATGCGTGACATTCGTCGATGAGCGGGGCGTAGACAATCTCCGCCGGTTTTGCCGTCAGTCCGAATTCGGCGAACTTGTCGACCTCAGAACCGGTGCAGTTGCCGACCTTCGACACAATGTCGGCGAGGTCGAGCGTGGGCAGGTTGATCACGCATTCGCCCGTTCTGCGGATCATCTCGAAGCTGTGATTGCCGGAGGAGATCATGCAGTTGACGAGGGAGGGGGCGAAGGCGAGGATCGAGTGCCAGCCGAGCGTCATGATGTTCGAGGCTCCGTCGCAGTGCGAGGAGATGAGCACGACCGGGCCGGGCTCCAGAAAGTGTCGGGCCTCTTCGACGGGAAAGTCGCGTTTCTCGGACCTGGTCATCGAAGTTCCTTTCGAACCTGTTCGCGCCCGCGCGCCCGCGCTTATCGAATGGGTCCTCCCATGTTTTTCCCGGAAATGGACGGTGCGCTGCAATCGGCGCCATCCTGCTCGCCCTCCCTGCAACTTTGCCCCCGGACCGCCCCATCTTTGCGTCTCTTGACCCACGGTCCGGTTGAGCGGGGCTTATATCATTCCAGGGTGGAACTTCCGCAAGGCAATCTGCCGCATGGGGGAGGCTGTGGCGTAGCAATTGCCTAACGTTTCCTTAACACCCGCAATCTCCTCTTGTCACGGCTCCGTCGTTTTGCGCATCTATGGGTGCCGTTAAGGTAGAAACGTTCCGTTCCCACCGTTGTTCCCCGCCAGATCCAGGGATCCCATGCGCCCCAACATTCTCCTGATCACCGCCGACCAGTGGCGCGGCGACTGTCTGGGTATTGCCGGTCACCCGGTCGTGTGAACCCCCAATGTCGACCGGCTTGCCACGGAAGCGACCTACTTCTCGCGCCACTAAGCGCAGGCCGCGCCCTGCGGTCCCTCGCGGGCCTGCCTCTATACCGACCTTATCAAATGATCAACCGGGTCGTGCGCAACGGGACGCCGCTCGATCATCGCCATGAAAACATCGCGCAAGCCCTGCGGCGCGCCGGATACGATCCCACGCTGTTCGGCTATACCGATCAGGCGGTGGACCCCCGCGTTCATCCCGGTGACGATCCCTGGCTGCGTACCTATGAGGCATCCTGCCGGGCTTTTCCGTGCGGCTGCGCCTGCCGGAGGATGCCGGCCCGTGGCTTTCCTGGCTGGCGGCGCGCGGCCACGAGGTGCCCGACGACAAATGGGACATGTATCTGCCGATCTCGCGTCCGGGGGACGCCTGCGACGGTCGGCCGACGGACGCCCCGTCGCGCTACGGTCAGGACGAGACCGAGACGGCCTTCCTGACGGGCGAATTCCTGCGCTGGATGGAAAAGCAGACGCGCAATGACGAGCCGTGGTGCGCCCATATCTCCTTCCTGCGCCCGCATCCGCCCTTCGTGGTGCCCGAACCCTTCAACACCATGTACGACCCGGTCGACGGCCCCGCTTTCGCCCGAGCCGAAACGGCGGCAAAGGAACGCGGCAATTATCCGCTCATCGATTACTGGCTGTCGGGGCAGCATCGATCCGAGCATTACGTCATCGGGGCGGGCGACGGGCTGGTGGCGGATTGGACCGAGGACGATGTCCGCCAGATCCGGGCGACCTATTGGGGCATGGTCTCGGAAGTGGATCGCCAGATCGGCCGTCTGGTTGCGGGGCTGAAGGCCGCCGTTCAGTGGGAGAACACGCTGTTCGTGCTGACCTCCGACCACGGCGAGATGATGGGCGATCACTGGGACGCTCGGAAAGTTCGGCTTCCACGATCAGGCCTATCGCGTGCCGCTGATCGTCCGCGATCCGTTCCGCCCGCAAGGGTATGGAACGACCGTCGACGCATTTTCCGAAAACATCGACATCTTTCCGACGATCATGGAAGCCGTAGGGCTGACTCCGCCCGCGCATCTCGATGGGCGATCGCTCCTTCCCGCGCTTGAGAGTAGGCCGGAGCCGCACGAGGCGGTCTTCTGGGAAGACGATTTCCGTGAAGTGGCGATGGGGGCGGCACAAGCCGCACTCGATCTCCCGCTCGATGCCTGCAACATGGCGGTCGTGCGCACGGCACGCTGGAAATACGTCCACTTCGCCGCTCTGCCGCCGCTGTTGTTCGATCTCGACAACGATCCGGCAGAACTGGTGAACCTCGCCGATGACCACGCTCATGCCGCCATACGCATCGAGATGGCGGAGCGGCTTCTGGCCTGGCGGGCCGAACACCTCGACTGGCGGTCACCGGCATCGAACTGACGCCGGAAGGGCTGGTGGATGGGAGAGCAGCGGCGCGCTGATGCGTTTTCCGTCCCTTCCGTCGTCATAGCCCGGCTTCGTCCGGGCAATCCAGCAGGCGATGGCATATGCGGATCGGGATGGATCCCCCGGACAAAGCCCGGGGATGATGGCGGAGAGACAGAACGAGCGAGCGACGACACTGAGAAGAGGCGATGCTTCCGCTCACATTTCCGCGTCGGGCTGACGGGCAGGGGCGGCGGCGGCGAAGGCTTCCAGCTCGTCCAGAGCAGCAAAAATCCGGTTGATCTCGGGTAAGGCGTCATGTCGACATCAAACCGGCGATTGTTGTGGACCTGGGCATAGAGGCAGCAATCGGCATAGCCGGGCGTATCCTCGTGGCAATAGCGCCCCGTCTCGCTGTCCTCGGTGAGCTTTTTTCCAGCGGCTCGAACGTTTCTTCAACCCAATGGCGGAACCAGGTCGTCACTCCGGCGTCATCGGTGCCGTATTCGCTGCGCAGGAAACCAAGAACGCGCAGGCTGTTGAGTGGATGCACCTCGCAGGCGATCGAAAACCCGAGCGCACACACCCGGGCCCGGCCGACCGGATCGCGCGGCAGAAGCGGCGGTTCGGGATAGACCTCGTCCAGATATTCCATGATTTCTGGTGACTGCGTCAGAACCGTCCCGTCTTCAAGCTCCAGCGCGGGCACCAGTCCGTGCGGATTGAGCGTGAGGAAGCGCTGACTACGTTGCTCGCCTTTCACCAGATGATAGGCCTGATAACGCGAATGAAGCCCCTTGAGGTTCATCGCCGCACGCAGCCGCGTCGAGGTCGAGGATCGGAAGTAATTGTGCAGGATCATTGTCATCCAGGCGTTACCTCCCTGTTTGCCTGTTTGTGCGATCAATAGCATGAACGCTCCGGCTTGCATCCGATCCGTTTTGAGGAGAACGCGCGGGTTCGGGAGCTGTCTCGCCTGTCGCGGATCCGGCTGTGCCGGAGGGGAGTGCGGGCACAAGTCTCTTGCGCTGCAGCCGCGTCACCTGCTTCAAGTACCGGTACGGCGGGAAGGAAGCCGGAGTGAACTGGAATTCGGGAGGAAATGAATCCATGTCGCTGACCATGCGTTTTTGAGGCGCCGCCGGAACCGTGACCGGTTCCTGCTACTGGCTGACCACGCCCGTCGCGTCATTCATTGTCGATTGCGGCATGTTTCAGGGCAACAAAACTCTGCAGGCGCTCAACTACGAGCCCTTTCCTTTCGACGCTTCCAAGATCGATTTCGTTCTCCAGACACACGCCCATATCGACCATGCCGGCCTGCTGCAGAAACTCTACAAGGCCGGCTTCCGCGGTCCCGTCCATATGACGGCGGGGACCCACGATCTGCTCTCCTTCATGCTGGCCGACAGCGCTTTCATTCAGGAAATGGAGACCGAGCAGCTCAACCGCCGCAATGCGCGCCGCGGTCGTCCCGAAGTCACGCCCGCCTATACCCGGGATGATGCGGCCGATTGCTTGAAGCTCTTTCGCGCCGAGGAGTACGAGCGCTGGCTGGAGGCTGCCCCCGCCATCCGTTTCCACATGTGGAATGCGGGCCATATCCTGGGCTCGGCCTCCATCGAGGTGGAGATCGCACAGCCTGAGAGCGACAAGCCGCTTCGCTTGCTTTTTTACGGCGATATCGGACCGGACCACAAGCTGTTCCATCCCGATCCCGAGGCCTCGAGCAGCTTCGACTATGTCATCAGCGAGTCCACCTACGGAGGCCGTACCCGCAGCCGTCGGACTGAAGAACAGCGCCGCGAAATCCTGGCCCACGAGGTGTGTGCCGCACTTCAGGCGGGCGGCAACCTGCTGATCCCGAGCTTTGCCGTGAAGCGCACTCAGGAATTGTTGGCCGACATCACGATCCTGCAGGAATCCGGCGTGATCAATCACGCCCCGATCTTCCTCGACTCTCCGCTCGCCATCCGCGCCACCGAGGTTTTCGAGCGCCATGCGCATGAACTGGAACATCTCAGCCGCCGCCCGCATCTGATCGACAATCCCAACATCCGCTTTACGGAGACGGTGGACGAGAGTAAGGCGATCAACCGCATTCGCGGCGAGGCGATCATTCTGGCGGCGAGCGGTATGTGCGATGCGGGCTGCATCCGGCACCATCTTCATCAGCATCTGTGGCGTCCGGATTCAACGGTTCTTCTCGTCGGCTATCAGGCGCCGGGAACGCTCGGGCATCTCATTACCGATGGTGTCGAGAAGGTCACAATCCAGGGCGATCCGATCAAGGTGCGCGCGCGCATCCGCGAGATCGACGTTTATTCAGGCCACGCCGACCACGGCGAACTGGTTGATTGGATCAAGGAACGCATGCCGATCCATCGCCTAATCCTCACCCATGGCGATCCCGAAGCGCGCGTCGCGCTGCGAGAGGCGATGGTGGCGACCGGGTTTCCCGCCGATCATGTGGTCGAGCCGGAAATCGACGATGTCTTCGATCTCGTGAGTGGACAGCTAGAGCCTGCTGAAAAGTCGCTGCGCGCCCGCCGGGTGGAACCCGCCGTGATCAGCCATCTCGATTGGCACAACGATACCGCCGAGTTTCTGCTCGATATTCGCGAAGAAATCGATCAAGCCGCCGACGAGCGTTCAAAGCAGGTGGTCATCCGGCGTCTGCGCCGGGCTCCGGAAGAAAGCTGAAAGACGCGATTCCAGACATTTACCGCGCAACATGGGTGCAGCAATGTACGGCTGCTCCCTTGGTGCCCTTATCCGGATCAATACTCGTTTGCAGGCAGGGCATCGCGTGCGCATGTCCTTGCCCGTCACGTCCGGCGTTCGTCACGATCCTTTGAGATGCGCCGTGTCAGGCTTGAATTGACTTTGCCTCTCCTCTCGGCACAGTCGGTGCCGTCATGTCAGAAAGGCTCCGGATGATCAAAGCACGAAGGCCGTCGGCCGGAACGATCGCGTTTCTCGGCCGAGGCTTTATCTGCGGCGTTGCCTTCACCGCCCTGCTGCTGGGACTGTCCCCTGCGGGCACGGCGGAGACGTCGCTCGTGCCGAGACCGTCCACGGACGATTGCGGCGTGGCTGCCCCCTGTCACGTGCCCGGCGGTGAATATCGCGTTCGCATGCCGCAAGGGTGGGACGGCACGTCACGCGTGGGTGCGATCCTCTATCTGCACGGCTATCGCGGGACTGCGGAGAATGCGATCAACAACAAGGGATTGATCCGCACGGCCTCCGACCTCAGCCTCGCCCTTATTACGCTCCAGGGTGCGGAGCGGTCCTGGTCCTTCCCCGGCAACCCGCGTCAGCGGCGCGATAATATCGCGTTCATCCGCACCGTTCTCGACGATGCCGTCGCGCACCACGCCGTTGATCCGGACAAGGTCATGGCTTCCGGGTTTTTCGTCGGCGGCTCGATGGTCTGGTATCTCGCCTGTTATCTGGGCGATCGGTTCGCCGATTTTGCCCCGGTTGCAGGCGCATTCTGGGAGCCGCAACCGACCGGATGTCCGGGGCCGGAGTCGGATCTTTTCCACGTCCACGGAACCGGCGACAAGGTGGTGCCGATGGCTGGCCGAGCAATCGGTGATGTGGCGCACCAGGCGGACGTCAACGAAGGGATGGCGCTGTGGTTGGCCAAAGGCGCCTGCACAACCGAAGTCCCGCAGGAGTTCAAGCCCGACGACACGGGGCTCGTGTGCCAACGCCGCACAGCCTGTGCGGGGCGAACCATCGAACTGTGCCTCCATCCCGGCGATCATGTCTTCAAGCCTGTCTGGGTGAAGCGCGCCTGGCTGGAACTCGCCGATTTGCGCGGCTGGGATGTGCCTACCGACGCGCAATAGCCTCGCATCCGATATGCTCTCTCCTCAACACTTCTCTCGCGCACGGGATCTCCACATGACCGGAGCTGACATCATCGCCGAGGCCCTTCGCGCTGTCGGTTGCCGCACGGCCTATGGCATTCCCGGCGGCGAGGTCTTGGCGCTTGTCGAGGCGCTGAGCGGGCCGATTTGTTCTTCGTTCTGGTCAAGCACGAGAATGCCGGTGGCTTCATGGCGGAAGGCGAATGGCACGCCTTGAGCGGTTCCGGTCCTTCCACCGCGCCGGGCGTTCTGGTGGTGACCTTCGGCCCCGGCATGGCGAATGCGGTCAATGTCGTGGCGAACGCCATGCAGGACCGTGTCCCCCTGATCTTCCTCACCGGCTGCGTCGATGAGGCGGAAGCGGCGTGCTACACCCATCAGGTCTTCGATCATCAGGTCGTGCTCCGGCCGATCGTCAAGGCGAGCTTCCGCGTTGCTCCGGGAAGTATCGGGGCGGTGATGGAAAAGGCGCTCGCTCTGGCCTGCGAAGGCCAGCCGGGCCCGGTCCATATCGACGTGTCGATCTTCGTGGCGGAAGCCGAGATCTCTGAGCCTGTCCATATCCTGGTCGCGCGTTCGGGTCTGCGCGATACGCCTGCGGGCGGGCCTTGTCTGGAAAACGCGCGGCAGATGTTGGCCGTAGCTGAACGCTCGTTGATGGTTGCGGGCGTCGATGCGGTGAACGAGGGCGCCGGAGCGGCGATCGAGGCGTTCTGCCGCCGGTTCTCCATACCGCTCATCACCTCCTACAAGGCCAAGGGGCTGATTGACGAGGCCGATCCGGCCTGTCTGGGCGGCGCGGGCCTTTCGCCGCGCGCGGACGCGATCCTGATGCCGCTGATCGACCGATCCGATCTTGTGCTTCTCGTCGGCTAAGATCCGATCGAGATGCGGATCGGCTGGCGCAACCCCTGGGAGTCGGACAAGGCGGTGGAGATCACGGCCGTCGCCCGCACGCACGGCATGCACGGTGCATCGGAAACGCTGGCGGGCGGCATTGCGCTCACCCTTGCCGCCCTCGGCGATGGTCTGGCGACACGCTCCACCTAGCCGGAAGGAAAGGTGGAGACCGCACGCGCGTCGCTTGTCGGGGCTTTTTCTGCCGAGCCGGAGGGCTGGGGACCGTCGACGGTCTTTCACATTCTGCGGGATGTTCTGTCCGACAAAACGGTGGCGACCGCCGACAGCGGGGCACACCGCATTCTGCTCTCGCAGATCTGGCACTGTCCGACCCCGCGTACCCTGCTGCAATCCTCCGGGCTTTGCACCATGGGCTGCGCCTTGCCGCTCGGCGCAGGGCACAAGCGTACTGAACCGGATACTCCGGTCGTCGTTTTCGTCGGGGATGCGGGGCTGGAAATGGGGCTCGGCGAACTCGCGACCTTGCGCGATCTCAAGCTGGCCGTAATCGTCGTGGTGCTGGTCGATGCGTCGCTGGCTCTGATCGAACTGAAACAGCGCGCCGGTCAGCGCTCCAATGCGGGCGTTGATTTCGGGGAGACGGATTTCGTGGCCGTGGCCAAGGCGCTCGGAGGGGTCGGCGCCTGGGTGGATGATGCGGAAAGTCTGCGCCTTGAAGCGGAAGCGGCGCTGTCGCGCGATACCTTCACCATTCTCGCCTGTCGTATTATGATGGGAAGATCTGAACTGAAGTCGCGTGAGGCGGCTCAGGGAGCCTCATCGACCCAGATCGCTCGCACGGCGATGGCCTTGATGAGCGCGAATTGCGCTCTCAGGCCCGCCCCGCGCCGTTCGCGCAGGAAGTGACGCCAGGCGGCGGTGAAGCCGAAACTCGCGTGATAGAGGGCAAAGTCAGCGCCGATGCCGATCAGCGCGCCGACGCCCACCCGCCAACCGCCCGCAAGCCAGCCTGCGATCGTGACGAGAACCATTGCCGCGCCGGACACGGCCAGCACACGGACTTGTGTGTTGCTTGTAATCATTGGTCTAACGAGGCTTCCAGGAACTCGGTTGCACATTCGGAATTGAAGCGCCGCGTCATCCTCCGGCGCGCTCCGACCGATGAAACGGCGGTCGGCGCAAGAGGTGCGACAGTTGCCGAATTGTGCCCGCTCGGCCCCTCCGGTGAAGGACTTGGGAGACATGCCACAATCCGATCTGTTCGGTTACGATCTGCCGGTGGAGAGCCCGGCCGCCCGCGACGCCTGGAACAGAACCCTGCTCGGTTTCCTGAGCCATTCCGCCGATGCCGCCGACCACCTTCAGCAGACCCTTGCCCATGAGTTCGACTATCTGCTCGCTACCGTCGCGCGCGGGCTTTTCTGCCTGTTGCTTGGACGGTGCGAGCTTGTCGAAACGTCTCAGGAGGCGCATCGCACGGCCTAGAGCATCCGTCAACGAAACGGGGCGGGGCCGCGCGAAACATTTTATTTTGACAGCCTGACGCTTTGGTTGCAGGGCCGCCCGTGTGCCGCCGCCGAGCGTCTGGACAGGGTTCTGGAGACCTGGCCCGGCGATGCGCTGGCGGTGAAACTGATCCACGCGATCCGCTTCATCATGGGCGATGCGGTGGGCATGCGGTCCTCCCTTGAGCGCGTTCTTCCGCACTACGGCGAGGATCATCCCGCCCACGGATATGTGTTCGGCTGTCACGCCTTCGCGCTTGAGGAGACGGGGGATCTGTCAGGTGCGGAGGCCGTGGGCCGCCGCGTGGTCGCTCACTCCCCTGACGATGTCTGGGGCATTCACGCGGTCGCCCATGTTCACGAGATGCGCAGCGATCGCGGCATCGCGTGGCTCACCGGCCGTCCCGACAGCTGGGCCCATTGCAACAATTTTCGCTATCACATGGGGTGGCATCTGGCGCTCATGCATCTCGATCGCGGCGAGATCGGCGAGGTTTTGAGGCTATATGACGAGCGCGTGCGACATGACCATACGGACGACTACCGTGACATTTCCAACGAGGCTTCGCTTCTGGCCCGGTTGGAAATGGAAGGCGTCGACGTGGGAGATCGCTGGTACGAACTCGCCGACCTGCCCGCCGGGCGTACGCAGGATGACTGTCTGGTCTTCGTCGATCTGAACTACATGCTGGCGCTTGTCGGGGATCGTCGCGAGGAGGCGGTCGACAAGCTTCTGGGACGGCTGCGGGCAAGCGCGGCGCATGCGACATGGATGCGGTCACGCAAGCGGTGGGCGTGCCGAGCGCGCTCGCCCTGCAGGCATCACAATAGGGATTTTCGGGCGACCTTCAGCGGTCTTTCGCGCGCTCGTCCCAATCTGCAGCGCGTCGGCGGCAGTCACGCCCGGCGCGATGTCTTCGAGCAGATCATGATCGAGGCAGCGATGAGAGCGGGCCTGCTGGAGGATGTGCTCACGCTCCTGGAGGAGCCTCTGGCCCGGCGCGGAGGGAAGGACGGTTTCGCCGCAAGACGCCTTGCGATGCTGGACCTGACGCTTGGAGCTGGAGCTCCGGCTCCCGCCTTGCGGTTGGCCTGATCCCGTTATCTTGACGCAACGGTTTCAAGGAGTGCATGAATAACCTGAACCGGCGTTTTCACCACAAATAAGCCGAAATATTTCATCAGGAATTTTCGCCATTCCTGCCCGGATTGCGGGACTGGTGGCAGGCCGGGTGACCAAGGCGTTGCGTACAGCACTTCGGCCGACCAATGCGAAGGATCCCATACCAGAAAATGATGAAGGCTCATTCCCGATCCGTTGACGCAGTCTCCGCGAACCAGGACATCGCAAACGATCACCGTCCCGGCCAACGTCGCCGTGATCCGAGGCTCGACTTCTTCCGCGGCATCGGCGTGTTCATCATCTTCATGGCGCACCCGTCCGGAAACCGGGGCACCTTGTGGATCCCCGCCCGTTTCGGGTTTTCCGATGCCACGGAGATCTTCGTCTTCTGCTCTGGCATGGCCTCGGCCATCGCCTTCGGCCGGGTTTTCGAATTCATCGGCTGGCGCATGGGTACGGCGCGCATTCTCTATCGCATATGGCAGGTCTACTGGGCCCATATTTGCCTGTTCCTGGTCATCGCCTCCATACTGGTCCTGGTGGACGGGGCGGGCTGGTTTGCGCAGGACTATGTCGGTGAGCTTAATCTCCACTACTTCTTCGACAATTCGGTCGCCAACCTGCCGGGGCTTCTGACGCTCAGCTACGTGCCGAGCTATTTCGACATTCTGCCCATGTACATCGCCATTCTCGCGATGATCCCCGTGGTCATGGGATTATTGCGGAGGATCGGCGGTCTGAGGCTGGCGATGGCCGCGATCGTGGCCATCTGACTGGTCGCGAGCTTCCGTCTGCTGGAACTGCCCTGGTCCGATCGCCCCTGGTTCTTCAATCCGTTCGCCTGGCAGCTCTTCGTCTTCACCGGGTTTGCCTTCATGCGCGGCTGGCTGGCACCGCCGCCCGTCACCCGGCCGCTGATGATCGCCGCCGCCGTCATGGTAATCGCGACGGTGCCCTTCGCCTACTTTCGGATTTTGCAGGCCGTGCCCGAATTGCTCGACATGGCGCGCGCAATCCTGCCGCTGACCGACAAAACCCATTTCGGGATCCTGCTACGTCCATTTCCTGCCGCTGGCCTATCTCTTCTGGATCGCGACGGGCGAGGCCGGGTCGAGGCTCAGGGGAAGCGGCGCATGGGGCGCTTTCGTCCGCATCGTTCAGAAGGTCGGGCAGCAGCCATTGGCCGTCTTCCTGATGAGCCTCGTGACGGCACAGGCGATTGCGATCCTGCGCGACCAGTTCCTCGCAGAGGGCTACGTGGCGCAGATCCTATCCAATCTCGCGGGCTTCGCGGTGCTGATCGCCACGGCCTATGTGATCGGCTGGTTCAAGTAGGCGTCCGGGGTGAAAAAGGGAACCCCGACCTCTCATCCTGCTCACAAACCCGTCATCGGGCCGCAACTGGCGCTTGCCGCAGCCGAATAGGCGCAAGGCACGTGTGCGTCCTTGGGGAAATTAACGGCGGATATTATCGGTTTCTCAACCTAATTTGACGCTGGGATGTTTTCGCGGCAGCCTATCTTACCGTATTCTGACTATCGCGTTTTTTCGCGGCGGGGCGACGCACCTTCGCCGTACTGAGGCGAAGGGGGAAGCGTCGTGAAATCGGTGGGGCCGACCGGCCGCGACCTGAGCACCATTGGAATCTTTTATAAATTGTGCGACGGGAGCCGCGAAAGGCTTTCCGCCGCCTGCCAATGGAGCGCCTATGACGAGGGAGAGGAGATTGTCCCCTATCTCGACAAGCGCGATGACGTCTTTTTTCTTGTGAGCGGATCGGCGCGGGTGATGATCTATTCGCGCGGCGGCAAGGCCGTGGCTTTCCGCACGATCGAGACCGGCGACCTTTTCGGCGAGCTTGCCGCCATCGACCACGGTCCGCGCTCTGCCAGCGTGGAGGCGTCCAGCGCCTGCGTCGTGGCTCGCTTGTCTGCCGAAGCCTTTCGACGGGCCATGCGCGAGGAGCCGGACGTCATGGAGGCGGTATCATGCCACCTGGTGGCGCAGATCCGGGATCTGACAGCGCGGGTCTTTGCCTTCTCCACCCTGCCGGTCAAGACGCGCATTCAGACGGAGATCCTGCGTCTTGCCGGAGATCCGCAGGGCCATGCGGGCCCGCTCAGCATTCGCGGCTTTCCCACCCACGGCGATCTGGCCGTGCGCGTGTCGACTCATCGCGAGGCGGTGACCCGGGAGCTCGGACGCCTGACGCGCTGCGGTATTCTGCGCCGCAGCGGTCGGGATCTGGAAATCATCGACGTCGCGGCCTTGCGCACCATGGTCGAGCGGGAAGAGGGCGAGGAATAGGATGCGGCAAAGCCGCTCCGCTTCCCGCCTCACTCCACCAACGCAAAGCGGTCCACGTCGAACATGCCGAAATCGGTGATCTTCAGGTGTGGGATCACCGGGAGCGGCAGGAAGGCGACCTGCAGGAACGGTTCCGGCAGGGTGCAGCCGAGCTCGCGTGCCGCAGCACCAGAAACGCATCGTGCACCGCTTCGAACGGCTGATCCGACATCAGCCCGGCGATGGGAAGCGCCAGTTCCCCCGTACCACGCCGCCTTCCGCCACCACGAAACCGCCCTTCAACTCGATCAGCCGGTTGATCGCCACGGCCATGTCCGCCTCGCTGGCGCCGACCACGCAGATATTGTGGCTATCATGGCCGACGGAGGAGGCGATCGCGCCGCGCTTCAAGCCGAAACAGGTGACGAACCCGCGTCCGATATTGTCGTTGATGCCGTGCCGGGCAACCACCGCGACCTTAGTCGCATCCTGGCCGGTATTTATGCAGATCTCCCCGTCGCGCACCGGCAGGTTCATCTTGTGATGCTCGCTGAGGATCAGGCCCGCCTTCACCCCGATCACCGGGGTGGGGGGCATTATGCGCGACGACGGGGAAGCTGTCGGCCGTCACGGGGTTGGCCTTCATGCTGGAAAGTCCGACCGGCTCGACCGGTTTGCGTGCGGCGAAGAGCGAGCGTTCCACCGGGCGCCCGCCCGCCACGACCGAATGCACCTTGCAGTGCTCCACGTCATCGAGCAGTACGACATCCGCCCGCCAGCCGGGGGCCAGAAGATCGCGATTGCGCAGGCCGAACGCCGTCGCCGCCGACCAGCTCGCCACCCGGTAGGCATGGTGAAACGGTACGCCGCGGGTCTTCAGGTCGGCGATCAGCCGGCAGATCATGTGGTCGAGATGGCCCTCCTCGGCGATGTCGAGCGGATTGCGATCATCCGTGCACAGCGCGCCATGAACGAAGACGTGTTCGCATCCACGACGCTCTTGAGCGCCTCCAGATCCTTGGAGACCGAGCCTCCTGGATATCAGAATGCTCACGCCCTTGGCAAGCTTCTCGCGGGCTTCGCGCGCCGTCGTCGCCTCGTGATCGGTGCGGATGCGCGCCGCCAGATAGCCGTTCAGATCGAAACCGGTCACAAGCGGCGCATGCCCGTCGATATGCCCCTCCTGAAAGGCGGCAAGTTTTACCAGGACGTTTTCGTTGCTTGCCAGAACGCCCGGGAAATTCATGAACTCCGCCAGCCCGATCACCTTGGGATGATCGGCAAAGGGCAGAAGATCGCCAATTTCCAGCCGCGCGCCCGATGTCTCGAAGGTGGTCGCGGGCACGCATGAGGAAAGCTGGACGCGCAGGTCCATCACCACGGCCTCCGCCGAGGCCAGAAAGTACCTGATGCCCTCGGCGCCCAGAACGTTGGCGATCTCGTGCGGATCGCAGATGGCGGTGGTCACGCCGTGCGGCAGAACGCACCGGTCGAATTCATGCGGGATGACGAGGGACGATTCCACATGCAGATGCATGTCGATGAAACCCGGCACGGCGATGCGCCCGGCTGCGTCAATTTTGCGCAAGCCCTCGTACGTTCCGTGCGTGCCGACGATGCGGTCGCCGACAATTGCGATATCGCAAGGGGTCAACGATCCGTCGATGACGCTGAGCAAGGTGGTATTTTCAGCACCAGATCGGCCTTTTCCACACCACGTCTGACGGCGATGGCCCGTTTCAGAAAACTCTCGTTATGCACCATGGTCATTCCTTTCAGCGTGTGGTGGCCTTGCGGAGGCAATGAATACTTAGCCGGCTATTTCTCGTTCCTCGAATTTGCAGGGTGGACAAGCTGTTGACTGATATTAGTCTTTCTCGCGATGTGGTCGATCCGACGAAATGGGGGCTGTGTTCCATGTCTGTAGCGAACAGGGAAGCCGAACTGAAGTTCGAATTACAGCTTTCGGAAATCGATCGCCTGCGAAATCATGCCACCTTGCGAGACCTGACCGTAGGCCGCGCGACGACGCGCACGTTGGTTTCCATCTACTACGATACAGAGGACGACGCGCTCTTCAATGTTGGGCTGTCGCTGCGCGTGCGGAAAGTCGGCCGCAAGTGGGTGCAGACCGTCAAACGGGGCAAGCCGATTCCCGGCGGGCTTTCGCCCCCGATCGAACTTGAAGCCCCCGTTCCCATTTTCGAACCGCGCTTCGACGCCATTTCCGATCTGAAAATCGCCGAGGAAATCGTTCGTCAGATCGGCGAGGCGACACTTCTGGCGCGCTATGAGACGCACATGCGTCGCACGGTCCGGAACCTCACCGTCGATGAGGGCACCGTCGAATTTGCGTTCGACAATGGCGAGATCGTTGCCGGAGAGCGCAAGCTGCCTTTTGTGGAAGCAGAACTGGAGCTGACCGGCGGCTCCCTCGGCGTGCTCTATCAGGCTGCCCGATTTCTGTTCGATGACGGCCCGATCCGGTTTTCAGCCATGAGCAAGGCGGCGCGCGGTTACAGGCTCGCCCATGGCGAGGAGCCTAATCCGATCGCATCGCGCAAAGGTCTCGATCATCACATGAAGGCAGGCATCACAAGTGAGGAGGCCTATGCGGATATCCTGCGCGCTTGCCTCGATCGCATCGCCCACAATCGCCTGGCGACGATTTCGGGCGACGATCCGGAAGGCCCGCACCAGTTGCGCGTGACGCTGCGCCGACTGCGGTCCGCCTTCAAGGTTTTCCGGATCATGGCCGATACGCCGGAAATTTGCAGGCTCGATGCGGAGGCGCAACGCATGAGGCAGCTTGTGGGCGAGTTGCGCGATGCCGATGTGCTGATCGCCGATATCGTCTGCCCGGCAACGGGGGCTCCGGCCGACGGAACCAAGGCGTTGATCGCGACCCTGGAGGCGCGAAGGGTAAAGGCCTGCGCCCATGTCGTTGCCAGTCTGTCGAAGCCGTTCGTCAACGCCTTGCTGCTCGATCTGGGACGCTATGCGGAAACCCGTGGTTGGCTGGGCGAGAATATCGAACAGACCGCAGCGCTTGCCCGCCCCATCGGTGATCTTGCGCGCGAGGCTCTGGCAAGGCGGTGGAAGTCCTGCACCAAGGCTGCCAAAGGACTTGAAAAGCTCGACATTGAACAACGCCACGTCCTGCGCAAGAAGCTGAAGCAATTCCGCTACGCGGTGGAGTTCTTCGCCGGCCCTTGCAAAGGGCAAGAAGCTGAAGCCGTTCTTGGCGGACCTGAGGGCGTTGCAGGATGTCTTTGGCTATCTGAACGACGTCGCCATGGCGCGGCGCCTTGCCGATATCGATCCCGGCACCCGTGCCGACCGCGATCTCTCGCTCATGACCGCCGGATATGTCATGGGCTGGCATCAGACCAATGCGGACCATGCCTGGGGTGATGCAAAGGACAAGTGGAAGGCGCTGGAGAAGGTGTAGAAGTGATGGGAGTAGGCAACCCCGTCTCAACCGGTCATGCGATAGCCCATCTACGCGCTGCGCAATTTGCGCGAGCTGTGCCATAGTGCGCCTTTCATCCCCAATCTGAATCGGAAATTCGCCATGGCCCCTCGTCGCCACACCTCCGCCATCGATCAGGTCGAGGCGATGTTCAAGAAGGTTAAGACCAAACCCGCCCCCGAGACGCCCGAATTCAAGCGCAACGCCATTCCTGTCGGCAAGGAAACCGGTTACGGTCAAGATCGACAACGACGTGCTCGCCTTCTTCCAGGAAGACGACCCCAGCTGGCAGGATAGGATCAACGCCGCGCTGAGGAAAGTGGCGGAGCTCGACTAGGCCCTTCCGACTTCCGGCACGCGGCCGCGTCGTTTCATGGACGCAAACGAGAAGGGGAGGTCTCGTGAAGGATCTTTATCTGTCCTGGCGGTTATGGGCTTTGCTCGCAGCCGTATTCGCGGCGCTGACGGCCATTTTCGCCAAGATCGGCGTGGAGGATGTCGGCTCCGATTTCGCCACGCTCATCCGCACTTCCTGGTGCTGGCCGGTATCGTCGCGGCGACGGGACAGTACCAGTCGCTCGCCTCGATCTCGGGGCGGAGCTATCTGTTCCTGGTTCTGTCCGGAATGGCGACGGGAGCCTCATGGCTTTGCTATTTCCGCGCCCTCAGACTGGGCGACGCGGCCCGCGTCGCACCAATCGACAAGCTCTCCGTCGTGTTCGGCGTGCTTTTTCTGGGAGAGCATCTGACACTGCCGAACTGGCTCGGCATCGGACTGATCGCGGCAGGCGCCTTCCTAGTGTCCTAGCGGGGATAGGCGGAGCCTATTTCACCACCGAGATTTTTTCGGCAGCCCGCGTCACCGCCGTATAGAGCCAGCGTGCCTGATGCTCGCGGAAGGCCCAGCTTTCGTCGAACAGCACGACGTTGTCCCATTGCGAGCCCTGCGCCTTGTGCACGGTCATGGCGTAGCCATAGGCGAATTCGTCGGAGCGGCGGCGCAGCGCGTAGGGCACTTCCTCCGAGCCTTCGTCAAAAAGCTCCGGCGCGATGGAAACCCGGACCGACTTCCGCTTCAGCGTATCCTCCGGCTTCACGTCATATTGCAGCTTGCCGCGCTTGGGTGGATGGGCTGCCTTGACCGTCCACAGTCCGCCGTTGAGCAGACCCTTAGCCTTGTCGTTGCGCAGGCACACCAGCTTCTCGCCCACCTCCGGCATTTGCAAGGTGTAGCACATCAGTTCGCGGATCCGGTCATTGTAGAGGCGGCGGGTCTTGTTGCGTCCCACCAGCACCTGATCGGTGGCCAGAATGGCGTCGGCGTCGATCTCGCAGCGATGGATCACCCGGCTTTCGCCATAGGTGCCATAATCGAGCGGCTGGCCCTCGCGGATATCCATCGACAGGCGGATGATCGGATTGTCGGCCGCCTGTCGGTGCACTTCCGACAGCATCGCATCAGGCTCCGCTTCGGTGAAGAAACCTCCGCCCTTGACCGGAGGCGACTGGGCCGGGTCGCCCAACACCAGAACCGGCGTGCCGAAGGACAGGAGATCTCGGCCCAGATCCTCGTCCACCATCGAGCATTCGTCGATGACGATCAGTGAGGCAGACGCCGCCGTGCTGTCGCGATTGATGGTGAAGGAGGGACCTTCGCCGTCCTCGTCCTCGCCGCGCGGGCGATAGATCATCGAATGGATGGTGGAGGCATCCGCGCAGCCCTTCGTACGCAGCACGTGAGCGGCCTTGCCGGTGAAGGCGCCGAAGGCGACGTCGCCGTCCACGCCTTCCGCCAGATGGCGCGCGAGCGTCGTCTTGCCGGTGCCTGCATAGCCGAACAGACGAAAGACCTGTGTCGGTCGCGTCTTCAGCCAGCTCAACACCGCGCGCAAGGCCTCTTCCTGCTGCGGCGACCATTCCATGATGGGTTCGCGAATCCTCGGCGGTTCGTGACGGTGCCCGGTTGGTACACCGGAATGGTTGTGCTGGGGAAGGGGGAGGGAAAGAGGAAGGGGAGTGGAGGCGCTTCGCGCCGGCTACCCGCGCTGGATCTCGGATATGGCCATGCAGCTTCGCTGCAGACCGTCCGGAATGAGGAGCAAGGGGAGAGTCGTAAGCAAACGCAGATGATGGGCGAGCAGCATGCGGCGTTGGCGTCTACTTACAACTCAGCCTACTCTCCTCATTCCGGACAAGTGAGGCAGATCCGAACGCTGATCCGGAATCCCGCTTAACAAGCAGCGGCAAAGCCGCTCCTCAGCTCTCAAGCCTAGGTCTTTGCCGCAGACTCCCCTGAGTGCTCGTCGCGCAGCACATTCTTCTGCACCTTGCCCATGGTGTTGCGCGGCAGTTCGGGTACGAAGAACACGCGCTTGGGCTGCTTGAACCGCGCCAGCTTGTCGGCGATTTCCACCTTCACGCTCTCCTCGGAAAGCTCCGCATCCTCGCGCGCCAGAAGCCGCGTGTAGAAGGTCGGCACGCCCATCATCGAGGTGGCCTGCGGCAACCCGGCGATGATCGCATCGGCATCGAATTTCGGCAGGAAGATCATCGACCCGCCCGACACCATCACCGTGTTGCAGGCGACGAACAGTCCGTGCGTGTGGAAGATCGGCAGCGCATGCAGGAGAACGTCGTCGGCGGTGAAACGCCATGCCTCGACCAGCGTGCGCGCATTGTCGAGAAGGTTGGCGTGCGAGAGCATCGCGCTCTTGGAGCGTCCCGTAGTGCCGGATGTGTAGAGGATCGCGGCCAGGTCGTATGCGGCACGGTCCCGAATGCCTCGCTCTGGGCCGCCGCGATATCCATCAGACTGCCGGTTCCGTCGGCGTTGAGGGTTTTCAGCGCAGCACCGGAATCCTTGTCGATTTCGTGCAGCGTCTTTTCCGAACGCGCATCGCACACAACCAGAGAGGGGGCCGCATCGCCAACGAAATAGGCGATCTCGGCCGCCGTATAGGCGTTGTTGAGTGGCAGGAAGATGGCGCCCGCGCTCACGGTGGCGAGATAGAGCGCCAGCGCCTCGGCCGACTTCTCCACCTGCACTGCAACCCGATCCCCCGGCTCCACGCCCAGCGCGCAAAGCGCGTTGGCCAGACGGCCCGTCAGCACGATCATGTCGCCGTAGCTGATCTCACTGCCGTCGGGACGGCGGATCAGCACCTTGTTCGGGTCTTCCGGGCTGCCCAAAAGGGCATCGTAGAGCACGTTGGGGGAACCGTTCGTCATGCCATGTCTTTATTGTCTGTTTCCGTCTTTTTGGTCTTCTTGTCGGCGGCGGGCAGCAGCGCACGCACCGGGCGGGCCGCCTTCACCTCACGCCGCGAAGCGTAAGCCTCGTGGTTAACCTACACGTCGCCGAGGTCATAGAGGTAATTCACCATGATTCCCGCCGATTGTGAGATCCCCTTGGGCGAGACGTCGCCGAGCCAGTTGATCTGGCGCAGCATCGCGCCGTTGCCGAGGTGGAAGCGGGCGACCGGATCAAGCGGCTGTCCGTCCGAGCGCTTGGCGGTCAGGAAATATTCCGCGGCCAGACCCTTCAGGAGCGGGCTTGCCTTGGTCGTCAGGTCTTCGTCAAGGTGCCAGCCCTCGGTTTCTGTCAAGCTCAGCGCCTGAGCCGCGCGTCCTTCCGCATCCTTCTCCGCCTCCGATTTCACCCAGCGCATCAGGCCGGGCACCGGCGACAGCGTGACGAAGGTCTTCAGGTCGGGGATCTCGTGCGCCAGATCTTCCGCCACCTGCTTGATGAGGAAATTGCCGAAGGAAACCCCGCGCAAACCCGTCTGGCAATTGGAGATCGAATAGAAGGTCGCCGTCGTCGCCTTGTCCGGGCTCAGGATTTCGCGTTCTTCGGACAAAAGCCCCTGAATGGAGGAGGGGATCTCGCGCGACAGCGCCACCTCCACGAAGATCAGCGGATCGTCGGGCATGGAAAGGTGGAAGAAGGCGAAGCAGCGCCGGTTAGCAGGTTGCACGCGGCGGCGCAGCTCATCCCATGTGTCGATGGCGTGAACGGCTTCGTATTCGATGATCTTTTTCCGGGATATGCGCCGGGGTCTCCCAGTCGATATGGCGCAGAACCAGAAAGCCGCGATTGAACCAAGAGGTGAACAGCCGTCCGAAATCGGCATCCACCCGCTTCAGGTCCGGATTGTCGCGGAGAAGCGGCAGCAGCGCCTCGCGCATGTGAACGAGCGCTGCCGTGCCGCCGGGCGCCAGATTGAGCCGGCGCAGCAATTCCTGGCGCGGCGGCTCGCTGGCAGCGATCAGTTCCGCTAGAGCTTCGTTGGTATATGTTTCGCGATAGGCATCGGCGGCCTGGCCCACGCGCTTGGTATCCGGGTCGTATGGGTTCCCCAGCATGGTCAGGAAGTCCTTGCGCCCCTGCTCGTCGAGCGTGTCGAATCCGCGCAGGATCTCGCTTGCCAGCGCTACGCCGGAGGTCTCGCCGCGACTGTCGATCAGTCGCGCGCCCCGGCTCACCAGGGCCGACAGCATGTCTCGCAGCATGCTCATGCGCCGTGTTTCTCCGTGTTGTTCAGTGCTCATTTTTCGTGTCCTTTCTGGGTCACCCCATCATGGCTTCAGGCAACCATGTGGCGATTTGGGGAAAGACGCACAACAGCAGAATGCCCGTGACCATGCACAGGACATAGGGCAGCGAGCCGCGCAGGATCTGAGAAAGGCAGATATCCGGCGCGATTCGGTTGATGACATAGAGGTTCAGATCGACCGGCGGCGTGATCAGTCCGATTTCTATGTTGATGGTGAGAATGACCGCGAAGCAGTAGGAGTCGAACCCCGCCTGCGAGATGATCGGCAGCAGGATCGGCGCGGTCATCAGGATCACCGCAACGGGGGGCAGGAAGCAGCCAGCGGTGAGCAGAAACAGGTTGATCACTCCCATCAGCACCCAGCAGTTGATCTCCAGATCCGCGATCCAGGCGGCGATAGACTGGGTGATGAACAGCGAGGAGAGCGTGAAGGAAAAAAGTTCCGAGGCGCCAATGATCATCATGATGATGACGCTTTCCTTCAGCGTGTCGCGCAGAACGTTCCACAGCGGGCCGACCTTCCACAGCCGGTAGATGATCATCACCAGCACGATGCAGAAGATGGTCCCGACGCCTGCGGCCTCCGACGGCGTCGCCACACCGCCGTAAAACACCCAGAGAATGCCGACGATGATGGCGAGGAACGGCAGAACCTTCGACAGGACTTCGAAGCGCTGGCGCATGGTGAAGCGCTCGGTGACCGGCGCCAGCCCGATGCCGCTGCGGTTGCAGGCAAACAGCTTCCAGGCCATGAACAGGCCGGTCAGCATGACACCCGGCAGGATACCGGCCAGAAACAGCCGCCCGATCGAGGTCTCGGTCGCGATGCCGTAGACGATCATGGTGACGGACGGCGGGATCAGGATGCCGAGCGTGCCACCCGCCGCAATCGAGCCTGCTGCGATCTCTTTCGGATAGCCGCGACTCGTCATTTCCGGAATGCCCATCTTGCCGATGGCCGCACAGGTGGCAGGTGGGAACCGGACAGGGCCGCGAAGATGGAACAGGCCCCGAGATTGGACAGCACCAGCCCACCCGGCACCCGGTTGAGCCAGCGGTCGAGCACCAGATAGGGGTCCTTGCCCGCGGGCGAGGAGGCGACGGCTGCGCCCATCAGGATGAACATCGGGATGGAGATGAGCCCGAAGGAGGCAAGCCCGCCGAAGAAGGTCTCGCCCAGGATCGACAGCGTTCCCGTTCCTTCCACGATCATCAGCGCGATGATGGAAACGAACCCGAGTGCGAAGGCAATCGGCGTTCCGATGGCAAGAAGCGCCATCAATGCGACGGGCACCATGGCTCCAATGGCAAGCGGTGTCATGGGCGTCGTGCTCCGTGGTAACGGTCGGTGAAGGGGCGCAGGATTTATGCGATGTATTGAAGGCACAGAATTGCCGATGCCGAGCGGCAACGGCAGCAGCGGGATCCAGAGCGGCGGCGGCCAGACGGTGTCCGTCGTCCAGCCATAGGCCCACGCCTCTTCGAAATAGATCCATCCCGACCAGGCGAGCAGCGCGGCAAAGGCGAGCCCGACCCCCAGGTTCATCAGCATGCGCACCGGTCTGGTCATGGCGTTGGGCAGCAGGTCCACATTCACGTGTCCGCCTTCGAGCAGCACGAAGGGGGAGCCGATGAAGGTGGCCGCGACCAGCGCATAGATGACGAATTCGGTCTGCCAGACGGTCGATCCGTTCAGGAAGTAGCGCACGAAGACCATGTGGCACACGACCAGCGCCGTGGCCGCGACGAGCCGGATCGCAATGACGCCACAGGCGCGCAAAATTGCTGAGACGAAAGAGATATACGCTTTCATGAAAGGGTCCTGATGGAACGAGAGAAGGCTTGGTCTGTAAGCCAACACCTGGTTCCCCCCTCCCCCCCTTGAGGGGGAGATGTCGGTCCTAGACCGACAGAGGGGGGGGTGGGCGGCAGGTTCAGAACAAGTGGCTTACCCCCCTTCTGTCACCATCGGTGACATCTCCCTCTCAAGGGGGGAGAGGGGAACACGAGGGCAGATCATGCAAAACGACCAGTGAACCCGATGCCTTGCGGCTTCGCCGGTCATTTCCTTGCGTCCTATTCGACCGCCAGCGCGGCGTCGATCAACGTCTGACCACCGTCGACCTTTTCGGCGAAGTTCTTGTAGGAGATCGCCTTGGCGATATCGAGCCAGGCCTTGTAGTCGTCCGCGCTCATCTCCACGACCTTGACCTCGGCGTCCTCGTAGGCCTTGACCAGCTTGTCATCAAGCCCCTTGGCCTCGCCGACGAAGTAGTCCTGCGTGACCTTGCCCGCTGCCATCAGCGCATCGCGCTGCGCGTCATCCAGCTTGTCCCAGGTGCGCTTGGACATGAGGATCGGCTCGTACATGAACCAAAGGGCGTTGGCGCCCGACTTGGTCAGGCAGGTGACCTGCTCGTAGATGCGGTAGGAAACGAAGGACCCTGACGAGGTATTGGCAGCGTCGAGCACGCCGGTCTGCAGGCCGGTGTAGATCTCCGACGACGGCATCGACGCAATCGAGGCGCCCGCACCCACGAGCATCTGCTCGAATGCTGGCCCCGCTGCGCGCGTCACCTGACCCTTGATGCTCTCCGGCGAGGTGAGATGCACTGCTGCTTGGATGCGAACGCACCCGCCAGCCACGCATCGGCCAGAACCACAACACCCGCGTCATTCACGATCTGCTTGATCTGCTTGATCTGCTTCATGAACGGGGAATTGTTCAGCCGCTGCGCACGGTCGTGGTTGCGCACCAGCTCCGGCATCAAGGTGGCGGAGAATTCAGGGTGACGACCGGAGGCATAGTCGAGCGGGAAGGCGGAGATGTCGAGCTGGCCTTTCACCATGGCGCCCCACTGTTTTTTCGGCTTGAACAGCGAGCGCCCCGGATAGACCTGGATCCTTCAGGCCCACATTGGCCTTCTCCACTTCGCGCGCGAGAATTTGCACCATCTCGTCGCGCACGTCGCCCTTGCCGCCGGGCCATTGGTGCGATGCCTTGAGCGTAACGCCGGCCATGTGAGCGGCGCCAGCGGTAATGGTGGCGATGGGGATCGATTTCCGCAAAGCGGTCGTCAGCATTTCGTTCCCTCCCACCGGTCGTCGCTGGTCTTATAACGTTAGGGAAGGGTAGCTTGACGGAGCCGTGCACACAGAGTCAAGATCGTTGTATACAAGAAATGAGGGAAAGACCTTATATAAACTTAGAGGAAGAACGAAAATACAAGCGTTTCCCTCGCGTTTTCCAACGTTCAGTCATAGTGCGATGCGGGTCGTGTATATCCTTTTCACCGATAGTTATGGGCGATGCATCGCATTGTTTTTCGGGTTCAAAGGGAAGGGACGCGGTTTCCGGCATGTGTTGCTTGTGAGGCATGTGAATGAGTGAGCGTATTGCCGACAGGCTGTGCGACCAGCTTGAGCAGGATATTCTGACCGGAGCCTATGCGCCCGGAGACCGGCTGGACGAGGTGCGGCTCGCCCAGCGCTTCGATGTCTCCCGCACGCCGATCCGCGAGGCGTTTCAGCATCTTGCGGCCTCCGGCCTGCTTGAACTGAAGCCCCGGCGCGGCGCCTTTGTGCGCAGACCCTCCGTCTCCGAGATCATCGAGATGTTCGAGGTCATGGCCGAGTTCGAGGGCATGTGCGGCCGTCTTGCGGCCCGGCGCATCACCAAGGCGGAAACCGAGGAGCTGATCGATGCTCTGCAGGCCTGCAAGGCGGTCTGCGCGCGCGGGGGAACTCGACACCTATTATTATGAGAACGAGCGTTTTCACCTCGTGATCTACCGTGCCTGCGGCAACAGCTATCTCTGCGATCAGGCGATGACGCTGCACCGGCGGCTGAAGCCTTATCGCCGCCTGCAACTGCGCGTGCGCGGCCGCATGCGTCGTTCTTTGAGCGAGTACTGCGCCAGTCGAAGCGATCATGAAGGAGAGGCCACAGCAGGCGGAAGAGGCCCTGAAAAGCCAAATCCTGTCCAGGGCGAGGGCTTCAACGATCTCGTTGCCGGTCTGGAACGCGAGAAGCGGCAGGCAAGGGCCGGATAGGGGCCTTTTGTCGCCTGGCGTAAGGGCATTGACTCCAAATTCACCATATTGGGGCTTATATCCGGCCCATGCGCGCGTTGATTGCTCTCTGTCTCCCCGTCGTCGTGGCTCTGGTCCTGGGCTCGATGACCGTTGTCCAATTGTTGCCGAGCGGATCGGAACTGCTGCAGAACCAGAAACAGCAGACGGATCAGGCTCTGCGCGAACAGTTGCGCAAGCGGCACCAGGAGCTGAGTGATCGACAGCAGGACGAGATACGGCGCAAGACGGAAGAGCTCCCGCGCCGTCAGAGCCGGGAAGAACTTCGGCGCGATACCGCTATTCCCCCCACCAAGACGCGTTGACGAGGGGAGGTGGGACGGGTGCCGCCAGAGGTCAGGCGCCTGCCACCATTCGCATCAAGGTGCGGTCGCGGCGCACGAAATGGTGGAACAGCGCGCCCGCGATATGCATCAGCACCAGCGCGGTCATCAAAAGTCCCAGCGTTTCATGCAGGCCGAGGAACGTGTCGGCGGTCGCCTTGTCCTTGTCGACAATCGGCGGCAGCGTGAAAAGCCAGAAAACTTTGATCGGCGCACCATAGGCCGACGTTCCGATCCAGCCGACGACCGGCTGCACGAGCAGCAACGCATAGAGCAGAATGTGCACGATATGTGCCACGATGCGCTGCGGGAGTGGGATATCTTCCGGAATGGCGGCGGGCGGGTTCTTCCACCTCCACACGAGCCAGGCCGCGGTAATGATGAACAGCACCACCCCGCAGGAGCGGTGATAATCGAACAGGAAATTCTGAATCCAGCCGGACGGTGCACTCAGCATCACCAATCCGGCCGGGATCATCGTCAGGACAAGGGCCGCGGTGACCCAGTGAAATGCGCGCGCCGTCGCTCCGTAGGCAATCTCGTCAACCTGCATGCAGTCACCTCCCCTCAAAATGGAGGGGTATGCTAACGGATTATACGGACCCTGTCGTTAGGGAAGGATGGGTGCGAAACGCTTTCGACCAGACAACAGAAAGCTGCCCCTTAAACGGTCTCCAGCAGACCGGCCGTGTCGTCCAGCATGTGTTCGGCCCGGCGCGCCTTGGTTTCCAGATAGCGGCGATTGTCCGGATTGACGGGGGTGACCACAGGCAGACGGCCCGCAATCTCGATCCCGGCTGACGCCAACCCGGTCAACTTGGTCGGGTTGTTGGTGAGAAGCGTGATTGTCTCCCAGCCCAGCCGTTTCAGCATGTATCCGGCCGAGTGGTAGTCACGTTCGTCGTCGTGGAACCCGAGTAACTTGTTGGCGTCGACCGTATCGAGCCCCTGATCCTGCAGCGTGTAGGCGTGCATCTTGTTGGCTAGGCCGAGCCCACGGCCTTCCTGATCGAGATAGATCAGGCAACCGCCGCCCAACTCCTCAAGCCGGTGGAGGGCAAGCTGAAGCTGTTCGCCGCAATCGCAGCGCCGGGATCCGAAGATATCGCCGGTCAGGCAGGAGGAGTGCACGCGCACCGGTACCGGGGCATCCGCCTTCGGTTCGCCGACGATGACCACGGTTGCAATCCCGCCGATGGCATTGCGGAAGATTACGAAGCGCGAGTTGATGCCGTCCGCGATGGGAACGCGCGCCTGGCTCACGGGCTTGAATGTGGCCGCAAGCCGGGGGCGGAAGGCCTCCACATCGTCGGCGCGAACGGTGATCGCGGCTTCCTCTCCGAAGGTTGCCTCCACGGGCTCGGAGACGAGACAGACGGGAATGCGCTGGGCAAGCTTGGCAAGTTCCACCGCGACGCCTGCGATCCTTCCCGCCGGTTCGAAAACCGGCAAGTTCTCCGGCTTGAGGCCGGTGGCGATCTCCATCAGGCGCGCGACATCCGGGTCGCCTTCCTGGATCGAGGCGATCGCGGTCACCACCGCACCCTGGGCGACTTCCTGCGGCAGGTCCATCATCCCGGCGCGCACGGCGGAAAGGACCAGTGATGCGCGTCCTTCGCAATAGTTTTCGATGAACGCGGCAAGCTGCGTATCGTCAATGCCGTCGATCGCCAGCACGAAACGCACGCCCTCATCATCCGCGATGGCGAGCGGTCGGTGGCCCTGAATTTCGCCCAGCGCCCGATGCACGGCCGTCAGGAGCGGGTCCCCGAAGGTCGAGGAGGACAATGAAATGTTTTTCTGAAGCATCACATTCGTTTCGTAACTTGTGGTCCACCCAGTAACACCGGGACGACGAACAGGCAATTCACCCTGTTCCTTCCGCCGGTTCCGCAAGGGCGCTCACCCTATCAGAGGTCCCGCTCCAGAAAACCCACTTTTCGAACACTCCGGCGTGAAGTCCTGGTGTGCCGGTCAATTCGGCACGTCTGTCGGCAGGGCGAAGATGTCGATATGCCCGACCTGGATTTGAGACCGTCCGGCATCGATCTCCTCTAGCCGAAATCGTGTCCAGGCCTGCAGATCTTCTGCGCTCAAGCCCCCGATTTCTGCTGCAGCATTCGCCCAGCCTTCTACCAGCTCACGCTGAAAGATGGGTTCGTCTTCGCGACAAGTCCAGTCCGAGCGCGCCTGAACCACTTTGAACCCTGCCTTTTCAAGGCGTTCGATCGCATGGGCGGCGGCATTCGGTCCAAGTGCGGGACCAAATCCCTTCTCCCCGTGCTGGTGCCGGTTGACCAGATCTGTCACCTCGTCATCGAGGGCGTGCTGCGGAGAACACGTAACACGTCCGTCATAGGTGAGAGCTGCGTAAAACGGCAGGCGCCGTTCGGCCAGGGCGTCGATGAGGCCGACGAGCCAGTCTTCGGAGAGCAGATCGAGAAAGGCGGAGGTGGTGACGAGATCCACCCGGTCAAGCAGGGGAAACGGTCCCGCTGCAAGGTCCACCTTGATCGTTTCAAGCTCTGCGATCCCGCCGAGCCCCGTGCACTCGGCACGTGCGCGCGTCAAAAGAGCGGCATCGTGATCGACAAGCTGCCAGCGTTGTCCGGCGGGCAGAAGGGAGCAGAGCGCGCGAACGGTCGAGCCGGTGCCGCAGGCAAAGTCGACGACGAGCGGGGCCTGCGCATTGCTGAGCGCGGAAATCACGGCGGCCCGGATTTCCGGGGCGCGCGCCCGTTCGTCGGCCGGTTCGCGCAAGGTCAGCCAGTCAGCGGAAAATCCGGTCATCGTTTTTGCTCTGCAGGTTCGGCAAAACGTTCAAGCGCGTCCGCGAAGGCATTCGCGGCATCCCGCCAATTCGGCACCTTTTCCGCTACCGTGCGGGCGCCCGCCGCATATTCTTCGCGCAACGGTGCATCTTCCAGCATCCGTTGTAACGTCTGTCTGAAGCCGTGTACGTCGTCGGCCCCGACGGTGATCCCGGCCTCATCCGGCACGGTTTCGGCCACGGCGCCGTTGCCACTGGCCACCACTGGAACACCATGCGCGATCGCCTCGGCGAAAACCATACCGTATCCCTCGTACTGGCTGGCCAGAACGAAGAGATCGGCTTGTTCATAGAACGAATTCAATCGCTCCCGGCAGACGGCGCCGTGCAGCGTCACGCGATCGGCAAGCGGTGGCGTTTCTGCCTGTTGGCGGATCCTGGCGGCGCATTCGGGATCGAAATCCGCGCTGCCGACAATGTCGAGGTGAAACGGCAGGTCCGTCATCTCCGCCAGCGCATTAAGCAGGATCGCATGTCCCTTGCGCGGCACCAGCGAGCCTGCAGACAGAAGCCGGATCGGTGCGCCTGCCGGGCGTCGTCGGGCTCGATATGGGACGCGATCCGTCCCGGGCGCCACGACCGCGATGCGTGTCAATGCGACGTCGTAATCCTCTGACAACACGCGTGCAATCGCCGGGCTAGGAACGATGACGCCGTGTGCACCGGCAAGTGCCTGCCGTTCGCTCACCTTGAAGGTTGCAGCCGCCTCCCGACTGAGCCCGCTTTCCAGCGCCAGCGGATGATGGACGATGCCGATCAATGGACGGTTTGGGCCGAGCACCGTACTCGCATTCGGCAAGGCCCCGAGTGCCAGTCCGTCGATGACGACCGGCACCGTCTCCGGCAGTTCCGACAGTTGCCGATAGGCGCGTTGGCGCGTCTGGTGACCGGCAAAGGGAAAGCCGTCTCCAAGCGATACGGGCTCCACCTCCCAGCCGTGCGTAACAAGCCCGGCGATGATCCGCCGGTCATATTCATAGCCGCCGCTCGGCGTATCGATGGCGCCGGGATAGACGAAGGCAAGGCGAGGGGCCGGCTCACCTATCATTGGCGTTTCCAGTAGTCGGGGCTTCATACCAGGCGCGCGCCACGTGGCTTTCCGACAGGGTCACCTTGATCCGGTCAAGCTCCGATCCGGTGCGACCCAGGCCGTCCGCGCGCGCGATTTCGCTGAGTTTCTCGTGAATGTGGCCGGTCAGGAACTCCGTAGTGGTGTTGATGCCGGAAAACGCCTCCACCTCATCGAGATTGCGGTAGTTGAGCGGTTCTAGAATGGATTTCAGCGCCTCGTGCGCCCGCCCGATATCGATGACGACGCCGTTCTCGTCGAGCGTCTTGGCAAAGAAGGCGGCATCGACCACGAAGGTGGCGCCGTGCAGTGCCTGGGCCTGTCCGAACAGGCTACCGGTAAAACTATGGGCGATCATGATGTGATCGCGGACTTCGACGGCAAACACACGTAACTCCTTGCGATTTCAATTTTGGAAATGGTTCGGGGATTTTGCGGCAATGCGTTGCCGGCTTTGTGCTGCGAGCCGCGCCTGTCCTCCCTCATGCGCCGCCGTAGTCGACCACCTGACACAGGATGCCGCTGTTTTCCTCAAAGATACGCGGCAACGCCTCCGGCAGGTCGTCAAAACCGATCGGCTCTTCAAGAAGCGCATCGAGGCGGTCATCGTCAAGCAGCGAGACGACGGTGCGGTTGCGGCGTGCAAAATCCCAGCGCGCGCGCCGCGCCGCCGGTATGCGTCCGACCTGGCTCGCCAAAAGCTTCAGCCGTCGGCTGTGGAAGGCTCCGCCGAGAGGCACGGTGACGGGTTTGGCCCTGTACCAGCTCATTTCCACGACGCTCGCTTCGTCCCCGGCAAGCTCCAGAGCGGTGGCAAGTCCGGCCTCGTGAGCACTGGCATGGATCACGAGGTCGTTATTGCGTCGTGCGTTCTCCGGTTTGGCGAAGGACAAGCCGAGATCCCTGGCAATCTGCGCCCTTGCGTCATTGATATCGACGAGTTCGGCTGAGGTCGCGGGAATTTGAGCGCAAAGCCAGGCCGTTAGCAGGCCCACGACGCCGCCTCCGACCACGGCAATGTGATCGCCGGGTGCTGGCTGGGCATCCCACACGGCAGTAAGAGCGGTCTGCAAATTGCCGCAAAGGACGGCTCTTTTTGGCGGCAAGCTATCCGGGAGAAGCGTCGCCGTATCGATCGGCGCGTCGAACAGGGTCTGGTGAGGATGCAGGACGAAAACGCGCTGCCCCAGCCATTCGGGCGGCCCGGCGGTGACTTGGCCGACGCTCTGGTAGCCGTATTTGACGGGAAAGGGAAAATCGCCCGCCTGCATCGGCGCGCGCATGCGCTGCCACTCGGTTTCAGGTACGGCGCCCGCAAAGACGAGCCCCTCCGTTCCCCGGCTGATGCCGCTGGCGATGGTGCGAACGCGAATGTGATCGGGGGGAAGCTTCCCCAACGTTTCATGATGTATTGCAGTGCAGCGAGGCGCGATGTACCAAAGGGCCGCGGCGTCGCTGGAAGCAGTCGCCATTTCCGTTTCAACCATTTTCGTATCCGTTCCTCAGCCGATCTCTTGTCGGCTCCAATTCGGGTGACCCTTGCATGAGTCTTTCCGTTGCGTCGCGTAGTCCTTGCCCCAGCGTGATGAAAAAGATCGTGATGCGGCGTCGCGCCGTTTTCGCGTCTCTCGTCGTCGCGAGCCTCGTCAGTATCGCCGTGCTAATGTTTTCCGCCATGCGGCGCGGCGGCATCCTGCCAGTGGAAGGCGTGTTGCTCGCGCTCTTCCTGGTCATGCTACCTTGGCTCGTCATCGGCTTCTGGAATGCGGTCGTCGGGCTCCTGCTCATGCGGTTTTTCCGTGATCCGGCCGCCGCCGTCAATCCGCTACTCAAAGACGAGCACCCGAATGCCCCGCTGACGACGTCGATCGCCATCCTCGTCTGTCTCGGGAACGAGGAGATCGAGGGTGTCGCGCGCAGCGTGGAGATCATGCTGGAAGACCTCCTGCACAAGGGTGTCCTTCCGCATTTCCATCTTTATCTGCTCTCCGACAGTTCCTGGGACGACATCATCGATCAGGAAGAAGAGGCCTTGCCGCCTCGCTGAAGGCGCGCTGGGGGAGCGATATCGATGTGACCTACCGTCGTCGTACCGACAACTATGCCTCCAAGGCCGGGAATATCCGCGACTTTTGCGAGCGCTGGTGCTGGATGCCGACAGCTACATGGATGCGTCCGCCATCCTGCGGCTCGTGCGGCTGATGCAGTCGAACGAGAGGCTCGGCATCGCGCAAAGTTTCGTGGTCGGCCTGCTGACGATGAGCGCGTTTGCCCGCGTCTTCCAGTTCGGCATGCATCTCGGCATGCGCTCCTACACGCTCGGCTCCGCCTGGCGGCAGGGCGATTGCGAGCCCTATTGGGGCCACAACGCGCTGATCCGCCTCAAACCCTTCATCGAGGACTGCCATCTGCCGGAACTGGATGGGCGTGGCCCCCTGTCGGGACCTGTTCTCAGTCACGATCAGGTCGAGGCGGTCTTGATGCGCCGCGCGGGCTACGAGGTGCGCGTCATTCCTGAGGAAGGCGGCTCCTTCGAGCAGAACCCGCCGACCTGATCGAATTCATCCGCCGCGACCTGCGCTGGTGCCACGGCAACATGCAGTATCTGAAGCTTCTGGGCATGAAGGGCATCCGCCCCGTCGGTCGGATGCAGCTTGTGCTCGCCATTCTGATGTTCGTCGGCTCACCCGCCTGGGTCGCCTTCATGATCCTCTCCGCAGGGCTCGTCATCGTCTATGACGATGCCACCCGCAACTTCAATCCTGCCCTCGGCGGGGTGCTGTTTGCCTGTGTCATGACGATGGTCTTCGCTCCGAAATTCGCCACCGTTGCGGACATTCTGGCCAATTCTGAGCGTCGACGCGCCTTCGGTGGCACGTGCGTATCGTCCTGAGCGTCGTGGGCGAGATCGCCTTTTCCATGCTGCTTGCCCCCGTCATGGCGATCACGCACACGGTTTTCATCGGCAAGCTGGTATTGGGCAAGGGCGGTACCTGGGCAGCACAGCGTCGCGGGCTCCATGCGGTGCCGTGGATGAGCGCGGTGCGCCGCCTGTGGCCGCAGACCCCGTTCGGCGGTGCCGGTGTCGCGTGGTTCTCGGTCTTCGCAAGCCCCGTGCTCATACCGGCATTGCCGATCATCCTCGGGCCGTTGATCGCCATTCTCTTTGCGCGGCTGAAGGCATCAATGTTCCTGGGGCGTCTGGCGCTTGCCAGCGGTCTGTGGCGCATTCCGGAAGAAGCCTCCCCGAGCGCCGATCTGTGTAGCCTCGGCCTTCCGGCCCTGCCTTCATTGGCAGAGACTTCGGTGCCCGGTCTGATCTTTGAGGATGCGCCCACCGCTGCCGAATGAGCCTTGCGGGTGCGCGTTTAGGCGGAAAATCCCTGCGCCGGTTTCGCGTCGATCTCCGCCATGGCGTTCGGGGCTGATTTCTTCAAAAACGCCTCGAGCGCCGCAATGCCATCCCGGTCTTCCCCCTTGCGGCAACGCGTCAGGCTTTTGCGGACAATTCGCCCGCTTTCGCCGTGGCGGTTCTGGGAGGCGAGCCAATTGGCGAAATCGAGTGCGGTTCGCGCCTCAAACAGCAGCATGTTACGTCGCCGCGTATGTTTCAGGGCGCGGACGAACAGACACTCCGTCTGCTCGGGCGGCGCTGTCTGTGCATCCAGTACGGCACATTGGCGCCACAGCTCGCTCTGGTAGAAGCCTTCGTGACTCTGGCTGGCCTGTAGGGTTGCACTTTCCAGCCGTTTTCGCGCTTTCTCAAAGGCACCTGCGCGCAGGTCGCCTTGGGCCAGCATGGCCAGAAGGTATGGATACGCGACCCGGGCGCCCATGCCGATCAGAGCCGCAAATCCTGTCTCGGCAAGCTGCAGACCGTCATCCACCTCGCCGGACCGGATCATGGCGTGGCCCAGAGTGATCTGCGCCCATCGTCCCCAGAAGGGCAGGGAGCGGTTGCCGCAATATTCGAGTGCCATCTGTGCCGCCTCGGCGCTGTCCGGTCGGCCGAGCAGGTCGTGAAGTATAGCCCGGCACAACAGCGTGTAGCCGAGCGTATGCCCATGGTTCAGCTCCATCGCCATGCGCAGCGAGAGATGGCTTGTCTCCAGGGCCGTTTCGCTCATGCCGAGCATTGCCTGCGACATGGCGAGGAAGGCCAGCACGCCCGGTCGCGAGTCCTTGCCGAAGAGCACGGAGCGGTAGGCCTGTTGAGGGTTGTTGTAGAGATCGGGGATGACGGATAGGTGCTGACGGGATTCCGCGGGGCGTCCCGACCAGAACAACGAAGCCCCCATTTGTCGGCGCGCTTCGATTTCGTAGTAGGGATTGGATTTCTGACGAGCCGTGGCTAGGCATTTGCGCGCAAGACGCAGGGCCTGTCTGTGCTGGCCGCGCACCAGCATGATGATCTGTTTGCCGAGCTGCGCGCTCAGCAGAGATCCGTTCACCGCATTCAGATGGTCGGGCGCGATCTGGCCGACGAGCTTGAGAGCCTTGTTGAAATGGCGTTCGACCTCCGGTTCGGTGAAGCCGTCCTCCACCATCAGCACCGTGCCGAGCGCCACCAGCGCCTTCATTTCGGTCCGGACCCGATCCGGGCCTGCAGGCGCCTCGCGCGCAAGCCGCAGGGCTTCTTCGGAAGCTGCCCGCGTCTTCTTTAGGTTCGATCGTGCGGCCGCGCGTTTTGCTGCGGTCAGCCAGTACCCGGCAGCCGCCTCTGGCCGCCCCGCCTCGCGCGCATGGTGTGCCAGCAATTCTGGACGCGCCTGTGCCGGGCCCGCTTCCCAATTCTCTTCCAGCAACTCCAGAATGCGGGCATGGATGTAAATCTTGTCTTCACGCCAAAGACCGGCATAAGCCGCATCCTGAACGAGGGCATGCTTGAAGCGATAGGTCGGCATGCGCCCGGCCGTGCGATAGACGAGATCTGCCGCAACGAGTTGATCCGTCGCCTTATCGACCAACCCTCTCAGCTCGTTCTCCCCTTTGCCGACGGTGGGCGGCAGGCCGGTCGCCGCGGCAACGCGAACGAGCATTTCCAGAGTGAAGTCGCGCCCGAGACAGGCTCCGATCTGCGCGATCCGTTTCGGCGAGAGGCTGTCTGGCTCGCCGGGGTAGAAATCGTCCAGCCGGGCGGTGAGGGAATCGCGCAAGGTCGCTGGAATGCCGTCAGCGGGCATTCGCGAGGCAGGGAGAGGGGCCGCGATGTCGTGTCCGTCGTTTTTCTCGAGGACGGCGCGCGTCAGTTCCTCGATGAAGAGAGGAACGCCGTCGGATCTTTCAACGATCCGCGCGATCCAGTCTGAGGGCAGAGCCTTCGCTCCAGTGAGGCGGACAACGCTGCTGACGATCACTGCGGAATGCGTCTGGTTCAATCTTTCCAGGGTGAGAGAGCGGCAGTTTCGCGCCGTTTTAAGCCCGCTCAACGGCGTCTCTTGCTCTGTCTGGGGAGAGGGTCGGTAGGTGGCGATGATCATCACCGGCTTGTCCGCGGTGCGCGCCGCTAGGTCCTCGATAAGCGCAAGCGAGGTTGCATCCGCCCAGTGCAGATCCTCCGCGACCAATATGAGCGGATGTTGGCGGGCGAGATCTTCCAGGCAGGAGACCAGCAGATCCGTCGTGCGTGTGCGGATTTCCTCCGGCGAAAGCGTGCTCAGCAAGGGCAGATATTGCGCGGCGGGCAGATCGACGAGACGGGCGAGAAGCGGCACATAGAACCCGTCTCGGATCCCCAGATCCGTCAGAAAGGCGCGCAGGCGCAAGACCTTGGCTTCTTCCGTCTCCTCTTCCTCCAAAGCGATGAAATGGCTGAGGCTGGCTGCGAACGGGTGGAGTGGGGTCCGCGTGAAGAGCGCCGAGCATTGCAGCTTGATCGAATGCAGGCCTTCGCCGTTTGCCAGCCTTTTCAGAAAGTTACGGGTCAGCCGTGACTTGCCGATGCCCGGCTCCCCGATCAGACACACGACCTGCCCACGCCCCGCGCATGTCTTCTCCCAGGCTTCGAGCAGGACCGCCTGTTCGTCGTTCCGGTTGACGAATTCGGACAGGGTGTCCTCTCGGGTCCGGTCGAAACGTGTGGGCCCGTGCGTCGGCATGACGGGGCGGTGCACCGTCAACGCCTTGCGAAAACCCTTGATCCGGGCCTTGCGCGCCCGTCCATAGCGAAAATCGGTATGTGTCAGCCGGAACGTGGTGTCGTCGACCAGCACCATGTTTTGGCCCGCCTCGTTTTGCAGGCGCGCGGCAAGGCTGGGGGCGGGGCCGAGCAGCTCCAGCCCGTCCGGGTCGTCCGCCCGCCGGTCGACCACCGCAACCTCGCCCGTGGCAACCCCGATGCGCAGGCGAAGCTCCCGCCCGTTATGCTTTCCGGATCGGAGCCCATCCGACGATCTCTGGATGTTCCCGATAATGTCGAGCGCGGCCATGACGGCGCGGCTGGCATTGTCCTCATGGGAGAGCGGATAGCCGAAACAGCAGAGGATGCCGTCGCCCTTGTGATGACAGATGATCCCGCCGAAAGCGAAGACGGCACGACGCACCGTCTCCCGGTAGCTGTTGAAAACCGCCCACAGGTCCTCAGGCTCCAACGCGCACGACATGGCCGTCGATTGCACGATATCGCAGAACACGACGCTGACTTGCCGACGCTCGGACGTATTTCCGTAAGTCGGTACCCGGGAGGCTAGGTGTGCAGTGCTCAACGGCTGTCGCCCAATCTGGTGCGGTTAATCCGATGTGCACAACGAACAATCGGCCACCCGCACTCTCCGGTCGCGGCCTATTTGTTTTTCACGTTGGGGGAAGTGTGGAGGGAATGAAAAGATTTGTCCAGTCGTGCAAAGGAACGAGACGGACCAGGCTCATCTGCGTCGCATCGAGGTTGCATTCACCCGGCGCGGCGCGCTGCCTGCACCATGTTTTCCAGCGCTCCCAGAAACGCGGACCGGTCCTTGCGGTCGACCGGAGGGTTGTTGCCGCGGATCTCTAACGTCTCGTGCAGGTGACGGTTCAGATCCCGCATGGCGAGCGCCATGCCGATACTGTCGGCATCGAACGGCTTGCTCGACTGGCCGAGCACCCGCGCGCCTTTTTCCAGGCACCGGGAGGTCAGCGGAATATCGTTGGTAATGCAGATACCGCGCGCGGTGATGGCGTCCGCGATCCAGTCGTCGGCCGTGTCCGGGCCTTCGGGTACGATCATGCGCTTGACCAGCGCGCTGTCGTCGAGCCGCATCCACTGGTTTGCCACGAAATGCATGACCAAGCCGTGCCGCTCTCCCACGCGCATCACTTCCGCCTTCACCGTACAGGCATCCGCATCCACATAGATCTGCGGATCGGTCGGGGTCGGTGCGTCGCTCACGGGTTTGCCAGCTCCTCGCGCAGGATTTCGAGTTTGAGCTAGCGCTCCTCCGTCGCCTCAAGATCGGCTTCCAGTTTCTCAAGTTCCGCCGTCACCTTGGCAAAGCCGTCCGGATCCGAGATCTTTCCGTGCCGCGTCGCGATGGCGATCTGGAGTTCCTCCATCTCGCTGGGCAAGGTCTCTAGCGCATGCTTGTCCTTGAAGGGGAACTTGCGTTTGCTCTGCTGAGGCTTCGCCGAGGATGCGGATTGCGCGGCGGACTTGCCGTCCTTCGCTGCCTTGGGCGCGGTTTCGGCTGTGGACCCGTCCTGCCCCTGGGGGCGTGCGCGAACCCCGTGACCGCGCTGGGCGACCATGTCGGAATACCCGCCCGCATATTCGATCCAGGCTCCGTCCTCTTCTCCGGCGATGACCGACGCCGCCACCCGGTCGAGGAAATCGCGATCGTGCGAGACAAGGATCACGGTGTCCGTGTAATCGGCGATCAGTTCCTACAACAGGTCGAGCGTTTCCAGATCGAGATCGTTGGTCGGCTCGTCCAGCACCAGAAAGTTCGACGGCGTTGCCAGTGCCCGCGCTAGCATCAGTCGCCCGCGTTTGTCGCCTGAAAGAGCGGAAATCGGCGTGCCTGGCTGCTCCGGCGTGAACAGGAAATCCTTCATCTAGGCGACCACGTGCTTGGTGGCGCCTACCACCTCCACCATGTCGCCGCGCCCCTCCGTCAGGGCTTACTTCAGGGTCCAGGAAGGATCGAGGCTCGCGCAGCGCTGGTCGAGCGTCATCATCTGAAGGCTGGTGCCGAGCTTGATCGTCCCGCTGTCGGGGGCTAGCGCGCCCGTCAACAGATTCATGAAGCGTGGTCTTGCCCGCGCCGTTGGGGCCGATGGTGCCGATTCGGTTGCCGCGCTGGACGATTATGGAAAAGCGGTTGACGATCGTGCGCTTGTCGAAGGTCTTGGAGATATCCTCCGCCTCCACGACGACCTTGCCCGACGTCTGGCCCTCGCTGGCCGTCAGCTTGACGTTGCCTTACGCCTTTCTCTGCTCGCGGCGCTGGGTGCGCAGTTCGGCGAGTGCGCGCATGTGGCCCATATTGCGCTTTCACCTTGCTATGACGCCGTAGCGCACCCAATGCTCCTCCGCCACGATCTTGCGGCCGAGCTTGTGGTGATCGCGTTTTTCCTGCTCGAGTAACTCGTCCCGCCAGGTCTTGAAATTGGCGAACCCTTGGTCCATCCGGCGCAGGGTCCCGCGATCGAGCCAGAGTGTCGAGCGGGCCAGATCCTGCAAGAAACGGCGGTCATGCGAAATCAGAACCATCGCGGAGCGCATGGAGGGAAGTTCCTCCTCCAGCCATTCGATCGCGGGCAGATCGAGATGGTTGGTCGGCTTGTCCAGCAAATAGAATGTCCGGAACGGGCGCCAGCACGCGGGCAAGAGCGGCACGGCGGGCTTCTCCGCCCGAAAGCGTATCGGGCTTTTCCTCTCCGGAAAGACCGAGTTCGTTCAACAGGTATTGCGCACGGTAATGGTCGTCGCCCGGCGCCAGCCCCGCCTCCACATAGGTGAGTGTCGTGGAGAACCCGGAAAGGTCCGGTTCCTGCGGCAGGTAGCGCACGGTCGCGCCCGGTTGAACGAAACGACGCCTACTGTCGGTCTCCACGAGACCGGCGGCGATTTTCAAAAGGTTCGACTTGCCGGAGCCGTTGCGTTCGACGAGGCACAGCCTGTCGCCGGTCGAGACGGACATTTCCACATCTTCAAACAGCGCAGTGCCGCCGAAGGTCAGCCGGGTCGATTGCAGAGTGAGGAGCGGAGGAGGTGCCATGATCCTTGCGCATTTACCCTTGTCCGTGCCGCACGACAAGGCTCACGTAAGTTTCCCGCGCATCATCTGTTGCCCGGATCTCCAGTGATATCTCTGGTGAAACCCCTGGCGAGATCGCCGGCTAACTGCCTGCGGCCATCGTATCACCGCAGTCATGACGCCTGGTAACCCTGTTCCATTCGAGGGCGTGCCGCTCGTTTAACGAGGTTACACATTCGTCCGCCAGACAATAACGTATACATGGCGACATGAAATGCGGTTACAGAGTGCACGAGTTACGAAAAGCAAGTCAAGAGAGAGCGATGTCAGTAACCATAATGCCATAAACTGACTGCCGCAGGCTAAAGATGGCCAAAAAAGGTCGCGCGACCGTGTAACAAGATACCGCGCTAAATCTCAGTAGAGAGAATTAAAATTTTAAACGTCTGATCACGGAATACAGATGCAGGTTCCGAAATACGAGTTGATTGCCGAGACACTCGGTCGTGAGATCCGCGAAGGCGTTCACCCGGAAGGCGCACTCCTGCCGACGGAGGCGCAACTGTCTGTCCGTTTTCAAGTTAGCCGGCATACGATACGCCACGGCCTGCGCGCGCTGCGCGAACGTGGGCTCGTCAAGTCGCAGCAGGGGCGCGGAACGGAAGTGGTGAGAATCTGCGAGCGCACCGTCCGCGCCGGACGTCACCTGCTCGAAGGTTTCGCCGCCGCTCCCTTCGACTGGCCCTTTCGTCTGAGCGGTGTCTCCACCGTGACGGCGCAAGAGCGGGCGGAGATCGACTGGTCCTCGGCCGAACAGATGCTGCGCCTGGCCGGCATCTTCGGCGACGAAGCCTCCACAATGGAGGCGCCTGCCCAGATCTTCCTGAATGAAAGCTGCGGTGATGTCGTTCCGCGCCTGGGGGATGGTCGCCTGCCGGATCTGCTGGCGCTCATGCATGGGCTTCGCTCAGCGCAGATACGGCAGGATATTCTCTGCGAAAGCGCAGATGGAGAGGAACGAAACCTGTGTCGACTGATCCTCATCCGTCGATATGTCGATGACACGGACAATGTCTATCTGGTGCTCCGCGCCACCTGCCCGCCGACCTCCTTCGCGCTCCACTCCATCCTCTCCGGCGCCGACTGATCCGCCCGATCCCCCATCGTCTCATGTCGTCAGCCGCAAATCCCCGGCATCCGCGTCGCTCAGGTCACGAGTGCGGTAGCCGTCTTGTGCATCAGTTTCATAAGGCGCGACGACTGGCACGCCGGAATTGCCGAAGCCCTTCACGCGCGTTCCAAATCATTCAGACGCATCAATCATTCAATTGAATGAATCGACCCAATTGCACCCGGCGCTATTGTTGCATTGCGTAATGGGCATTAACGTTCGCCATGTTCGCGGCGTATCGGGAGGATGTGCGCGCGGGAAACACGAAGCATCGCGCTGCTCGTCGCAAACAGCACGGCGCCCCCGCGGGCGCAAAGGGAGGAACGTATATGAGTGCAGCAATTGTCGGTTGATCGCATCTGCCCTTCGGCAGGCTTTCCGAGGAGACGGTGGAAAGCCTGCTCGTCAAGGCCGCGAACGACGCGTTGGCGGATGCGGGGATCGAGGCGGGCGATGTCGAAGAGATCGTGCTCGGTCATTTCAACGCGGGCTTCTCCGCCCAGGATTTCACCGCCGCGCTGGTGCTGCAGGGCCAATCCGGCGCTGCGCTTCAAGCCAGCCAATCGGGTCTCGGGTCGAAAACGCCTGCGCGACCGGCTCCGCCACCGTCCATCAGGGCGTGCGGGCGGTCAATTTCGGGGCTGTACGCTTCGTCCTCGTCGTCGGCGTAGAGCAGATGACCACCACGCCGGGGCCTAAGATTGGCAAGAACCTTCTGAAGGCCTCCTATCTGGCGGAGGAGGGTGATATCCCGGCCGGTTTTGCCGGTGTCTTCGGCAAGATCGCCAGCGCCTATTTCCAGAAATACGGCGATCAGTCGGATGCGCTGGCGGCGATCGCGGCGAAGAACCACAAGAACGGCGTGAAGAACCCTTACGCGCAGATGCGCAAGGATCTGGGCTACGATTTCTGCCGGGCGGAAAGCGACAAGAACCCGATCGTCGCCAGTCCGCTGAAGCGTACCGACTGCTCGCTCGTGTCGGACGGTGCGGCCGCGCTGGTTCTCACCAACACCGAGACGGCGCTCGGCATGAAGAAGGCCGTCGCCTTCCGCTCCACCGCGCATGCGCAGGATTTCCTGCCCCTGTCGAAGCGCGACATCCTGAAGTTCGAAGGTTGCACGACCGCCTGGGACCGCGCCCTGAAAGCGGCCGGGATCACGCTCGACGATCTCTCCTTCGTGGAAACGCATGACTGCTTCACCATCGCGGAACTGATCGAATACGAGGCAATGGGACTGGCGCCGGAAGGCCAGGGCGCGTGCAGCCCTTGAGAGGGGTGGACGACGCCGGACGGCAAGCTTCTGGTCAACGTTTCCGGCGGGCTGAAGGCCAAGGGGCACCCGATCGGTGCGACGGGCGTGTCGATGCACGCCATCACCGCCATGCAACTGGCGGGCGAAGCGGGCGACATGCAGCTTCCCAACGCGGAGATCGGCGGCATCTTCAACATGGGCGGCGCGGCGGTCGCCAATTACGTTTCGGTGCTGCAGGCGTTGAAGTAGCGTAAGACATCCCTCCGCATGTCGGGTCTTCAAAAGAAAACGCCCGCCGGTTTCCCGGCGGGCGCTCGATGATCGTGAGGCTTCCGGCGGTTACTTGAGGCCGAGGGAATCGGCGTCACGCTCCGCATATTTCAGCGTCGTGGCGACGTCTTCCTTCAGCATCAGCCGGTCGTTGACCAGATCTTCCGCCGCAGCCTTGACCTTGGCCAGGTAGTCGGCCTTGTCCGCATAATGCTCGGCGAGCGACTTGCGGCTGTCAGTCTTGGTGGCTTCGGCCGGGAACGGGATGAAGGTGCCGTTCGTGGTGTAGAGCTCACCGGCGGAATAGCCCTTCGCACGCGGGTTCCAGCCCTCATAGGTGCCAAGCGGCACGGCCAGACGCGACTGGATCACGCCGCCCTGCGGGTTGTCGTCGGCATCGACCGTCGGAACCGGTTCCGGATAGGTCTCGCCGCGGGCCGGCGGCTGGGTCGAATAATCCATCACCTGAAGCACGTTGTACTTCGGCGCCAGCGGCTTGCCCTCGATCTTGGGATAGACCTGATCGGCCAGAGGCGTCAGGGTGCCGTCGGTCAGGTTTGGATAGCGGCTGGCCGGAGGTTCGGTCCCGTCGGCGACCCAGGCCTTCATGTCGGTGAAGAGAGCGCGCAGGATCGGCGTGGCGCTCAGCGGATCATTCGGATAAACAGTCTGCGTCTTCTCGGCCGGGGTCGCACTCCAGTTCGCGAAATGCTGGGTTCCGGTGATGAAGTAGAGGCGCACGTTATCCGGCATGGTCAGTGCCGTCTTGCCGTCCGGAGAGGTCGACAGAAGATAGGCCTGCGCCTGCTAGAACTCCGTGGAGCTGTCCGACTGCATGATCTTCGGGCAGGTTTTGGTCGAGAGGCAATTCTGCAGAATGCCGCCGGTCTTGCCCGAAATCGGATCAGTCATATTCACATAGGTGAAGGGGAACTGATCGTTCGGATAGTTGTGATCCTCGTGCTAACGGGAATAGCGACCGGGCTGCGCAAAGGCGAAGTTGGTGAACGTCTTGCGGGAGCCTGCGATGTGCGCCGTCACGTCGTCGAAGACGCGATGACCGCCCTCGTCCGCGTTGAAGCCTTGATAGACGAGGTCGCGCATCATGCGGCCGGACTGGGAGATACCCATGCCGACGGTGTACTTGATGCCGCTCAGCGGGTTGGTCGCCTCATGGCCGGGGGTTCCCACGCAGGAACGACACCACGTCGCGGATGCCCGCCATGCCGAGTCCTGCGGGAACCGGATTCTTGACCTGATAAATGAACTCGTAGATCGCGCCGTTGGACATTCCCTCCGGACGGGTGATCTCGATTTCAGTGGGGCTAACATACTTGAAGCTCAGGCCCTTCGGCGTCGTCTGCTCGCCGGTCTCGTTGTTGCGGACGGTCAGCGTCGCCTTGGAAACGTCAAGGCTTGCGGCCGGGTAGCTGAGCTTGAGCGTGCCGATCTTGCCCGGCTTGTCGAAGATGGCCTGCTCGCGCGACGTGGCGGTAACACCCTCTTCGACGGGCAGGTTGATGTTCATCAACTTGTTCGGCAGGCCCGGCTGCCAGCCGTTCCACACCAGCGTGTCGCCGTGCTTCAGCAGGAAGCCGTCACCGGCGTCCTCGGGCTTGGAGGGAATGCCCGCCGCACTCGCATCGTCGAGCAGCTTGAAGCTCAGGTTACGACCGCGGTTTACCACTTCGTAGAATAGGAAGGGAGAGCGCTTAGCCTCGTCCGTGGGGCGAAGGATGGACACTTCCGTTGAGAAGACGACGTCGCCGTTTTTGTCTTTCGGCGCTTTGTCCAGCCCAACGATCACTGCATTCTCTGGGGCCTTGGGGTCTACGGCGATGGTCGCAAGAGCGTCGATGCACTCATACGTTACCGACACACCGTAGGATGTACCGTCAAAGACAGGCGTCGAGGACTCGATCTTGAAATCCACAACGCGTGCCATCGCCGTGCTTGAAAGCAGCGACGCTGCGACCAAGCCTGCCGCCAGGGCAATGGAATTTGTCATGTTTTCACCTAATCACGATAGTCTAGGCTCCGATTTTGGGGACCTTCCCGGTCGGGTTATCAACTGGTCCGATTTTACGATTACCGGTTGTGCCGTTACGTGCCCCGATCACATGACTGAACGTTCCGTGTACGGTTTTATGGCGCTCTCGCGACGCACTGCCGCAGGCGAGAAAAGAGGTATAAAACACTGAGAGATGAGGGCCTGATCGCCTGTTTCTGAAAATGAGAATCAATCCACGCAATGGGCTGTCGGCCTGCATCGAAAATTGCCGTTGCGGGCCTTCAAAAAGATTTGGTAACGGATTGATTTAGATAAAAAAGCTGAGGGTTTCTCCCCATAAGGGCCTGGGTCAACATCAGCAGTTTGGCGTCGAGGATCTCGCCCGCCTCGAGCATTTTTCTGAGGCGCCCGACAGGCCATTCCAGCACCTCGATTTCCTCGTTTTCCTCCGCCAGTCCGCCGCCGTCCGCGACCCGATCGGCAGGGCAATAGGGGCCAGGTAGAGGGAGATCTTTTCCGTAGAGAAACCTGGAGAAGTATAGACTTGCTCAACTTTTTCCAAGGTCACAAGTCGCGTGCCGATTTCCTCCATCGCCTCGCGGTGAACGGCGTGTTCTGCGTCCTCTCCCTCATCGATCAGTCCGGCGCAGGCCTCCACGAGGCGGGCGTCGTCGCCGTTCAGGTGAACGGGAACGCGAACCTGACGGGTCAGCAGGATGGTGCCGCGCTCCGGATCATAGGGAAGCACGGAGATGGCCGAGCCGTGATCATGAACGATCCGCTCCACCCGCGTACGGCCGCCCGCATCCTGTTGCGACGAACCGGATTTGGAAAGCACCAGCCGCTCGGTTCTGACGCGCGGTGTATCGACCAACGTCTCACGGTCCTCGATGCGGATATCTGACATGATCGGCTCCTCTTCGTTCGGCCGTATTGGACGAGCGTCGGGAGGACCGGTCACGCGGCGCGGGAATGAGACGCAGGCGGGACCGCCGATTTTCTGTGTCGGGGCTCCAATGGTGGAGCAATCGCGCGGCCGCAGCCGTTGCGATATCGCCTCACGCCGGGCGACGCAGCCGCGGGCGGATGCTGGCCGGCATTTCCGTCGCCCGACCCACCGGTTGGTAATAGAGCTCGACCTCCGGAATGCGTCCGGCCGCAAGGTCCGCGCGCGTCGGCGCGTGACTGACCATGAAGGCATCGATCCCGCAACGTCGCATCAAGGCGATCTGATCGATCAGCACGTCGCCGACGGCACGGATCTCGCCTTCATAGCCCGGGTCCTCGCGCAGGATACGCGCGGTGGAATAGCCGTGCCCGTCGGCGAATTTCGGAAAGGAAACGGCAAAGGCCACGATATGGGCGAGATCGTGCGCAACGGTGCGCACATCCTCGCCCGCTTCCACCAGTACGCCGACCGGGGCATTGCGTTCGCGCAAGGTCTCCCGCTCGGCCTGCCAGCGCGAAAGCGGTACGAAAACCGCGTCCTCGGAGGGAAGGGGAAGCCTCCTCGTCGAGGAAGCGCCACGCATCGGCCTGAAACCGGCCGTCCTTGAAGATGTCGTTCATATCTTCGCTCGTTACACCCTAGATCCCGCTGCCGTCGATTTCGCGCCCGTGCGTGGGCAGATGAATGCCGCATTCGATCTTTTCCGCGCCGCGCCAGCGCCCCGCGCGCGGGTCTTCGCCCGGTGCGACCTTGTCCGTGCACGGCATGCAGCCGATGGACGGATAGCCCTGCGCCACCATCGGGTGCGGCGGCAGGTCGTGCTGTTCGGCATACTCCTTCAGTTGAGCGACCGACCAGTTGGCCAGCGGATTGAGCTTGATACGGCCTTCGGCGACCTCGAAAACGTCGAGATCCGCCCGGCCGGAACTCTGGAAGCGCTTGCGCCCGGTGATCCAGGCGTCGAACCCTTCCAGCGCGCGTTCCAGCGGAAGCACCTTGCGGATGTGGCAGCAGGCATCCGTATCCCGCAGCCACAGCGAGCCTTGAGGATCGGCGGTCGCCAGATCGTCCGCATAGGGAAGGATGGTGCGCACGCCGGTCAGGCCGAAGCGCCCGATCAGCGCCTCGCGATAGCGCAGGGTCTCTCCGAAGAGCTTCTGCGTATCGACGAAGAGCACCGGCGCACCCCGGTCCACCTGCGTCAGCAGATGCAGCAGCACCGAGGATTCCGCTCCGAAGGAGGAGACGAGCGCGATCTTGCCCGGGTAGAGCCGGTTCAGGGCGATATCGAGAATTTCGGGCGTATCGAGCCCTTCTTACTGGGCGTTTAGTGCCCGGGCTTCCGCCCTCAGTGCGTTTTCGGGATCGAGTGCGAGAGCGGTCGCGTTATGCCGTGCCATAGAGCGCCTCCTTGAAGGGTGCGTCCCCGACCCTGCGATAGGCCGCGAGGAAGGTTTCGTTGTCGTTGGCGCGAAGCTTCAGGTAGGTCTCGACCACGGTTTCCACCGCATCGAGATCTTGTCTCCGTCGAAGCCGCGCCTGACGATGGAGCCGATGGAGGCGTTCTCGTCGACCGAACTGCCCAGCGTGAGCTGGTAGAGTTCCTGGCCCTTTTTCTCCACGCCGAGAATGCCGATATGGTCCACATGGTGGTGGCCGCAGGCATTGATGCAGCTGGAGATCTTGATCTTCAGATCGCCGATTGCGTGCTGGCGCTCACCACCGCCGAAACTGCTGGAGATCTCCTGCACGATCGGGATAGATCGGGCATTGGCGAGCGCGCAATAATCGAGGTCGGGGCAGGCGATGATGTCGGTGATCAGCCCCTGATTGCCGTCCGCCAGATCGGCGTCGACCAGTGCGTCGTAGATCTTGTCGAGATCGTCGAGCCGCACATGCGGCAGGATCAGGTTCTGCTCGTGGCTGACCCGCAATTCATCGAAGCCGAAGGTCTCCGCGATATCCGCGACCGCCTCCATCTGCTCCGCGCTCGCATCCCCCGGCACGCCGCCGATGGGCTTCAGTGAGATCGTCACCGAGGCGTGGCCGGGGGCCTTGTGCTGATGCACGTTGTGCCGGACTCAGGTATCGAAGGCCGGATTGTCCGCGCGCTTGGCGACAAGTCGGGAACTGGTCGCAGGCGCGTCCGCGAAGGTGGGCGGCGTGAAATAGCTTTCGATCCGGCGTACTTCCTCGTCTGGCAGCTTGAGCAAGCAGTGGCGGATCTTCTTGAATTTTGCCTTGATATCGCCACGCAACGTCTCGATGCCGGTCTTGTGCACCAGGATCTTGATGCGCGCCTTGTACTTGTTGTCGCGATGCCCGTAGCGGTTGTAGACGCGCAGGATCGCTTCCGAGTAGGCGAGCAGATCCTCCTCGGGCAGGAACTCGCGCACCAGCTTGGTGATCATCGGCGTGCGGCCCTGACCGCCGCCCACATAAACCTTGAAGCCGATCTCGCCCGCCTCGTTCCGCACGATCTGTATGCTGATATCGTGCACCTGGATGGCTGCGCGATCATGCGGCGTGCCGGTGATGGCGAGCTTGAACTTGCGTGGCAGGAAGGTGAATTCCGGATGCAGCGACGATCATTGCTGGATGATCTCGGCATAGGGGCGCGGATGGGCGATCTCGTCGGCCGCCGCTCCCGCCAGATGGTCGGCGGTGGTGTTGCGGATGCAATTGCCCGAGGTCTGGATCGCATGCATCTCCACCTTCGCCAGATCCGTCAGGATCGCCGGAATGTCGGAGAGCTTGGGCCAGTTGAACTGGATGTTCTGGCGTGTGGTGAAATGGCCGTAGCCGTGATCGTAGATCCGCGCGATATGGGTGAGCATCCGCATCTGGCCCGAATTCAACGTGCCGTAGGGTACGCAGACGCGCAGCATGTAGGCGTGGAGCTGCAGATAGATGCCGTTCATCAGCCTCAGCGGCTTGAACTGCTCCTCGTTCAGATCTCCGGCGAGACGGCGGCGGACCTGATTGGAAAACTGCGCGATGCGTTGATCCACGAATTCCTAATCGAATTCATCGTAGCGGTACACGGGGCATACTTCTGACGTTGCAACACGAGAGCAACGGATTTCAATGGGGTGAGGCGCGGATCAGGCCACGTCGGAAGCCTTGATTGCCTGCTTGCCGAGATTTGTTCGGAATGTTGGCCCGGTGGCGCGGATGCGTTCGCGAAGCCGGACCGGCACGATGCGGGCGCCCTCGCGGGTGACGTCGATCGTGTCGACGTCGATGACCTCGTTGGCCGCAACGGACCGGGCGGCAGCGGCTTCCACGGATGCCGGATCCTCAAGAACCCGGGTGCCGTCGATGCGCGTCACCCAGGCATCGTTTGCGCCGAGCCAAACCAAGTCGCCGTCGGAGAGGCGATTGGCAGTGACGATCTGCAGATGGGCTTCATGATCGGGCGTCCTTCACGCGGCGTCGAAACGGGATTGGGGGAGGGCGGTCGTCTCGGTGACGGGCGGTTCGGAACGCTCAAGCGCGGCGTGGGCCACGGCCTTGCTGATGACGATGAGGACGGGACCGGGTGTCTCGGTTCGCGCTGAAAACCCGTCGAGATCGCTCAAAAGTCCGGCAAAGATCCGTTCCTCGCGCCGGGCGGCATTCTAGATCGCCATCACGGGCGTATCGTCATCAAGCCCCGCCTCGCGCAGACGATCCGCGACCCGTCCGGCAACCGTGCGGCCCATGTAGACGGCAACGGTCGATCCGCTCAGCGCCAGACCGGCCCAGTCGGGCAATGTCTCGCTATCCTTGTCGTGACAGGTTGCAAACACCAGGCTGGAGGTGAGGCCGCGCAGCGTCAGCGGGATTTCGGCCGAAGCAGCCGCCGCAAAGGCCGCGGTCACCCCCGGCACGATCTCGTAGGGCACGTTTGCCGCGCGCAGAGCCGCGATTTCCTCGCCTGCGCGTCCAAAAATCATCGGGTCGCCGGATTTCAACCGTACCACGCGCAGGCCCTTGCCGGCTTCTTCAGCCAGGATCTCGTTGATCCGGTCCTGGCTGACGGAATGCGCGTCCTTGGCCTTGCCGACCGATATGCGGTGCGCATCGCGTCTGCCCATGGCGACGACCGCATCCGGCACCCAACCGGTCATGGACGATGACATCGGCCTCCTGTAGCAGGCGCTGGGCGCGCAATGTCAGCAGATCCTCCGGCACCGGGCCCTGCACCGATCAGCCAGACGAACCCGCTCTCGTCCGCCGCGCCGTTGACGAGGCGCTGAGCAGCGCTGCGGGCCTCATCAAGGCGTCCCGCATAGGTCGCCTGCGCCACAGGACCGGATAAGAACGTCGCCCACAGGCGACAGCGCGCCTCGGCGGAAGGCACAAACCGCGAAACGGTGTCGCGAAAGTTTTCCGCAAGCCGCGCAAGGCTCCCCGTCTTGCGCGGCAGCAGTGCCTCAGATGTGACGGGCAAGGACCGGACCGACGCCGGTGGATGTGATCGCCACCGCCACGGGCGCCCGGTTGACGAGTGCACCTGTGTAGAAATCGCAGAGTTCCGGTCGGTCGACGGCATTGACGGGAATGCGCATCCCGCGCGCTGTCTCTACCACTGCACGGTCGAGGGTTTCGTCCTTGCGCGCGGAAAAGACGAGCGCAGCGTCGGTGAGGAGCTCCAGCGAGAACGCCACCGCCAGATGCTTTGCGCCCGTACGCTCGACGGCGCGCGCGAGTTCCGACGACAGGGCTGGGGCAATGACGACGATACGTCGTTGGTCTCACCGACGAGGCGCACCTTCGCTGCCGCCTCATCGCCTCCGCCACGACAACGACGCGCTGATCCGCGACCTTGTGGAAGGTTAGGAAGACGTTGGGCGTCGCTCTCGGGCGCTTTCGATAGTGGTGTTGTTCCGGCTCATGGGTCACTCCGCACAAAACGCGTCGATCTTTCCCAAAGGGTAGGGGGCATGGCGCCGGAATGCGGGGCATAGGGTTTCAAGCCGAATTGGAAAGGTAAAAAAGATTTCCGGTTTCAGGCCGAAGCTGAGACCAGGGCAAAGGTTAAGGGCAAAAGGGCAAAAGGGCAAAAGGGCAAAAGGGCAAAAGGGCAAAAGGGCAAAAGGGCAAAAGGGCAAAAGGGCAAAAGGGGAGGGCGTCGCACTTGTGTCCCGGTCTCTTGGCAAATATGTCCCCTTGACCCCTTTCGCCCCCCAGCCGACGCTTGAGCCATGAGCGATTATCCCCAATCCCGCCTCCGTATCGTCCTCGCCCCCGATGTCGCTTTCGGGCCCGGCAAGGCCGATCTTCTGGAGGGCATTCACGAGACCGGCTCCATCCGCGCGGCCGGAAACCGGTTGTCCATGAGCTACAAGCGCGCCTGGAACCTCGTCGGCGAACTCAACCGCATTTTTCGCGAACCGCTGGTGGAAACGGCGAAGGGCGGAGCCAAGGGCGGCGGGGCGCGGCTGACGGAAACCGGTCAGGTCGTGCTCGCTCATTTCCGAGCCGTCGAGGCTGCCTTCACCAAGGCCGCCTCCAGAGACGTTGCCGCGCTGCAAGCTCTGGTGGCGCCGGGTGCGGCTACACCGCACACGGGTGATGAGAAATCAACTCTTGAGGAGACGGAAAGGTATGTATAGGGTTCGATATGTCCGCTCGTACATATCGAAGGATTTGACATGAAACCCGCCCAATTCAATCTCGGAGTTTCCCTCTCCACCCGGGCTCTTCGTCGTGCCGCCGGTATCGCGGTTGCCGCAGGCATTGCGGTCGCGACCACCATGGGTGCCGCACAGGCTGCTGAAAAGCTCACCGTCTTCGCCGCCGCCAGCATGAAGGGCGCGCTGGAAGACATCGGCGCCGCCTACACCAAGGACACGGGGACCGACGTCGTCTTTTCCTTTGCCTCCTCTTCCGTGGTTGCCCGCCAGATTGAGGTCGGTGCTCCCGCCGACATCTTCATTTCCGCTGACGTGAAATGGATGAAATATGTCGACAAGGTCGAGGCGGTCGACGCGTCCACGGTGTGCAACGTTTCCGCCAACATGCTGGTCGTGGTTGCCCCGAAGGACGAGGCCAAGCCGCTCAAACTAACCAAGGAAGCCCTTCTCAAGCGTATCGGTGACGGTCGACTGGCCATCGGCACGACGGAACTCGGTGCCTGCAGGGCGCTACGGCAAGGCCTCGCTCACCTCGCTGGGCCTGTGGGATGCGGTTGAGAGCAAGCTCGCTCCGATGGAAAACGTCCGCGTGACGTTGGCCGCCGTTGCCCGTGGTGAAGCTCCGCTCGGCATCGTCTACGGATCGGACGCCGCCATCGAACCCGACGTTAAGGTGGTTGCGCAGTTCCCCGATGACAGCCACGCACCGATCATTTATCCCGGTGCTGTGACCAAGGGCGCGAACCCCGATGCGATCAAGTTCCTGGACTATCTCTCCAATCCGGCCGCGCACAAGATCTTTGCTAAGTTCGGCTTCCAGTCGATTGATTGATTTCTGATGCAGCCACTGTCCCCTGCAGAGATCGAGGCCGTCGTCCTGATCTTCAAGGTTGGCGGCCTCGCCCTTCTGGTGACCCTGCCGCTGGCCATCTTCGTCGCCTATGCACTGGTGCGCTGGCGGTTTCCCGGTCACGCCATACTCGATGCCCTGATTCATATGCCGCTGGTTCTGCCGCCGGTGGTCACCGGGTATATCCTGCTCATTCTCTTCGGTCGTCACGGACCCATCGGCGGGTTCCTGCACGATTACCTCGGCATCACGCTGGCCTTCCGCTGTACGGGGGCGGCGCTGGCCGCAGGCGTCATGTCCTTCCCGCTCATGGTGCGCCCGATCCGGCTCGCCATCGAGGTGGTCGATCCCAAGCTCGAACAGGCCGCCGGAACGCTCGGCGTGCGCCGCATCGTCACCTTCTTCATTGTCACCCTGCCGCTCGCCATGCCCGGCATTCTGGCCGCCGCGATGATGGGCTTTGCCAAGGCGATGGGCGAGTTCGGTGCGACGATCACCTTCGTTTCCAACATTCCCGGCGAAACCCGCACTCTGTCCCTGGCGCTTTATACCTTCACCCAGTCGCCGGACTGGGATCTGGCAGCGCTGCGTCTTGCCATCACCGCTGCTGTCATCGCCTCTGAGTTCGTTTCGCGCCGTCTGGCTCGTCGGTTGGGAGGGAACTGATGCTTTCCGTCGATATCGAAGCCCGTCTCGGCACGTTCAATCTAAGCGCGAAATTCGACAGTACCGCTGGTGTGACCGCGCTTTTCGGCCGATCGGGCGCGGGCAAGACCTCGCTCGTTCACATGATCGCCGGGCTGTCGCGGCCGTTGCGCGGGCGCATCGCGGTCGATGACATGGTGCTGTTCGATTCCGAAAAGGGCATCAACCTGTCCACCCGGCAGCGCCGGATCAGCCACGTGTTCCAGGAGGCGCGGCTCTTTCCCCATCTCACCGTGCGCTGCAACCTCACCTTCTCGCCCTGGGCGGACGGGCGCACGCCCTCCATGCCGTTCGAGGAGGTCGTTGACCTGCTCGGCATCGGCAAGCTGCTCGGCCGCCGTCCGGCCAAGTTGTCTGGCGGCGAACGCCAGCGCGTCGCCATCGGCCGTGCGCTCCTGTCGGGCCCGCGCATCCTGTTGATGGACGAACCGCTTGCCTCCCTCGATCAGGCCCGCAAGAGCGAGATCCTGCCCTATCTCGACCATTTGCGCCGTGAAGCAGCGAGATCCCGATCGTCTATGTCTCCCATTCGCTGGAAGAGGTCGCGCGGTTGGCGGAAGCGCTGGTCATCATCTCCGACGGCAAGGTCAAGGCAGTCGGCCCCGTCGGCGAAGTCATGACCCGGCTCGATCTCGGCTCCGCAACCGGGCGCCAGCAGGCCGGTACCGTGCTTGAAGGCAAGATTGCCTCGTTCGATGCCGAATGGGGCCTCACCCCTATCGAGGTGGAAGGTCAGGCGATCGAGGTCCCCGCCGTTCGCGCCGAAATCGGCAGGGAGGTTCGCCTCCATCTGCGCGCCCGCGATATCGCTCTAGCGCGCGAGGTGCCGTCTGGCCTTTCCATTCGAAATGCGTTGCCGGTCAATGTGCTGGAAATCACCCACGAGCGCGGCCCCTATGCGGAAATCGTCTGCTCTTTGGGAAAACAGCAGGTGCGTGCGCGCATCACCTGTGCCTCCCAGCAGGCGCTGGGTATCGAGCCGGGCCAACCCATTTTCGCGCTTGTGAAGAGCGTCGCCGTCGATAGTCCGCTCGCCTCTCTCGATACGGACCGTGATCAGGACGGCTTCATGTCGTGCTAGGGGCCACCCCTTAGGACAAGTCGCGATGGACGAATCGCCTCTTCTGACGCGGGAGAGGTCGGGCCGAAAGCCCGGGTGAGGGGATGCGGATCGTTCGTATCCAGGAGAGTTCGATCCCCCTTCACCGTCTCTCTCTCCCAAGGGGAGACAGGACGAACGACGTTGTTTTCTTTCGCTTGAGGGAGCCTTTCCTCCCGCGAGCGTCTGTTCCCTCCGCCGTTAACCCGGGCACGGCGGAGGGAATCCTTTTGCGCGAATTTTGCGTCTTTTTCCCAGTGCGTCAATTCCGCTATCATCCCGGCCATGATCAAGACGCTTCGCACACGCTGGGCCGTTACCGGAATTCTGCTGGCCTGTCTTCTCGGCGGTGCGCTCATTGCATGGGCGGCAGCGCCAGCGAACGGCTGATGCTCGACGAGATCGGCCTGCGCGCAGCAGCCTCCCTCGATCTGCAGGCCGCTGCACTGGAAAGTCTGTTCGACAAGTACTGCATCCTACCGCCGATCGTGTCACGTCGCCCCGATGTCGTTGCCCTGTCGCGCAAACATGATGCGGAATCCGCCCATCGCATCGCCGCGACCGTGGCGGGCATGACCGGGGCCGAAGAGGTCCGCTTCCTTGCAGCAGACGGAACGCTGGTCGGCTCCTCCGATATCGACGCCGTCGGGAATGCGTTTGATTCGGAGATCCGCCAGGCGGTCGAACAGGCGCGCGAGGGTCGGCTCGGACGTTAGCTTCTGGTCACCGTGCCCGGTCGCCCGGCGAGCTACATCTTCGCCTCCTCCATCCGCGACGACGATGCGATTGTCGGCGTAGTCGCCGCCCGCGTCGACCTCGGTCGGGTGAAATAGGCCTGGGCCCTGTCTCGCGATCTCGTTCTGGCGCTCGATCAAAGCGGTGGCATCATCGCCACCAACCGTCCCCATTGGCGCGGTCTCAAGCTTTCGCTGGACGGCGGATCTTCGGAACTGGAAAGCCTGCAGGCACGGCCCCAGCCGTGCGGCGATCATCTGCTCGTCTCGCTGCCCGCCGACGGCGGCCGAAGGCTCTATCTGCAGGCGGTCAAGCAATTGCCGGTGCTCGACTGGTCGGTTGCCGTCTTCTTCGATGCCAGCGCCATTACCCGTCAGGCCACCACCGTCGTCCTCATCGTCGCGCTACTGACGCTGCTCGTCACCGGCCTTGTGTGGATCGTCATGGACCGACGCCTTCGCCTTCATGCGCAATTGCGCGGCGAGCGGGCGGCCGCCCTGCGGCTGGAACGGCGCGTGCTCGACCGCACCCGCGAACTGACCCAAGCGAATACCCTGCTGGGCGAGGAGGTGAAGAAGCGCGAGGCGGCGGAGGCGGAGCTGCGCCGAACCCAGGACGAACTGGTACAGACGGCCAAGCTCGCCACGCTCGGCCAGATATCGGCCGCCCTCAGTCACGAGTTCAACCAGCCCCTCGCCGTCATCCGTTCCCAGGTCGACAACGCGGGCATGCTGGTCCAGCGCGGGCGCTGTGAGGAAGCGGGAGATTCGCTGCGCAAGATCACCGCCATGGTCGAGCGCATGGCCACCATTTCCCGCACGCTGAAAGGCTTTGCCCGAAAGCCCGGCACCCAGACGAGCGCGGTCCCCGTCGGTCCGGTCATCGACGAGACCCTGATGCTGTTGTCGCTACGCATCAAGCGCGGCAACGCGACCCTCGATTTCCGTCGCCCGCTGCGCGATCTCGCCGTCAGAGCCGATGCCGTGCTTCTGGAATAGGTGGTGATGAACCTGATCGTAAACGCGCTCGATGCGGTCGGCGAAGAGGGCGGAACCATCACCGTCGAGATTGATACAGAACCCGGCGAGACGGTGGTGATTCGCGTCGCCGATAATGGGTCGGGCATCGATGAGGAGATGCGTGGCCGTATCTTCGATCCCTTCTTCACCACCAAGGAGGTGGGGGCGGGGGGCTCGGGCTTTCCATCGCTGACAAGATCATCCGCGATTTCGGCGGTCATCTGATTCTGGAAGACCGGGAGGAAGGTGGGCGCGGCGTGACCTTCGCGGTTTATCTGCCGCGCGCGGAGCTGATGGCCGTGGAATAGGAGCTCGCCTTTGACGCAACGGTTTGGTGGATTTTGCAGTGCAGCATCCTCTTCAAACGGTCTGCGCTCCGTGCTACACCGGAATGGTGTCGAAACGCCTCCCGGGCGTGCGCTTTCATGGCAACGGGGCTTCACGAATGGACCAGTCAACCGTCTTGTTCGTCGACGACGAGGTCGACCTGCGCGAAGCTCTGGCGCAGGGGCTGGAACTCGCCGGGCATCGGGTGTAAGCCTATTCGAGCGCGGAAGGCGTGCTCGATCTCATCTCGCGAGACTTTTACGGCGTGCTCGTCACCGACATCCGCATGCCGAAACAGGACGGCCTTGCGCTGATGAAGGCCACTTTCGAAATCGATACCGCATTGCCGGTGATCCTGATCACCGGCAATGCGACGTGCCGTTGGCGGTTGAGGCCATTCGCGCCGGCGACTACGACTTCATGGAAAAGCCCTTTCCGGTGGCGTGGCTGTCAGCGGTCATTGAACGGGCGCTGCATCAGCGTCGTCTGGTCCTGGAGAACCGGGTCCTGCGCGAGCAACTGGGCGATACGGCCGGGCTTGCCGCCCGGCTTGTCGGGCGCTCGCCCGGGATCGAACGCTTGCGGACCGCAGTCAAGGCGCTGGCCGACAACGATGCCGACGTGCTGATCCTCGGCGAGACGGGCTCGGGCAAGGAAGTGGTCGCGCGCGGGCTGCACGAGGAGGGCGTGCGCAAGGACAGGCCCTTCGTCGCTCTCAACTGCGGCGCACTTCCCGCCGACATCATCGAATCGGAGCTTTTCGGCCATGAGCAGGGCGTCTTCACCGGTGCCTCGCGCCAGCGCATCGGCAAGCTGGAACACGCGCACGGGGGAACGGTCTTTCTCGACGAGATCGAGTCGATGCCGCTGGAATCGCAGGTCAAGCTGCTGCGCGTCATCGAGAATCGGTCAATCGAGCGGCTGGGTTCCAACAAGACGATTGATCTGAACGTGCGTTTCGTTGCCACCATCAAGGTCGATCTGGAAAAAAGAGCGAGGCGGGCCGGTTCCGCCGCGATCTCTATTATCGGCTCAGCCTGATGACCCTCGACATCCCGCCTTTGCGCGATCGGCGCGAGGATATTCCGCTGCTCTTCCATCATCTGACGCGTGAGGCTCGCGCCCGCTATCGCCTGGAAATCCCCGATCTGACGCCGGAGGTGATCGCGACGCTGGTGTCGCGCGAATGGCCGGGAAACGTGCGCGAGCTTCGCAATGTCGCCGACCGCTTCGTGCTCGGCGTGGACAAGATCACCGACGATGCGGCGGACGTCTCCGAAGACGGTGCCGCCGCCGGAACGCCCTTGTCGGTGCGGGTGGGAAATTACGAAAAGGCGCTGATCGCGGCCGAACTGAAGCGCCGGGACAGTTCCATCAAAGCCACGTACGAGGCGCTCGGCCTGTCGCGCAAGGCGCTCTACGAAAAGATGAAGAAATACGGGCTTGAGAAGGTTGCCGTCCCGTCGGCCTGACGATTTTCGCGCTCACACGTCGAGCAGAATGCGTTCCATCTGGCTTGGCGCGCACGCCCCGCCGTCCTTCACGACGATCCGGCCGCGGCAGTAATGCTTGGCCAGATACATCTGCTCGTCGGCTGCGCGGATCGCCTCTTCCAGATCGTCTTCGTATCCGGATGACGATCCGATGGAGAGCGTCACCTCCGGCGGCTCCCCGTCAAAGACCAGACCGCGCGCGCAGAAACGCTTGTAGACGGCCGCGCAGTAGCTTCTGGCTTCTTCGATGTTGCAGCCCGGCATCAGCATGCAGAATTCGTCGCCGCCCAGCCGCACCGTCATGATGCTGGCGCCGCACGCCGCGGTGAGGTCGTCGGCAAGGTTCTTGATCAGCAGGTCTCCCGCCTCGTGGCCGTAGCGGTCATTGACCTGCTTGAAGCGGTCCATGTCGATCAGTGCCACCGGAGTAGGGTGGTTGTTGCACCGGCATTCCACATAGGCGCGCGTTCCCGCATCGCACAGGAAGCGACGATTGTGAAGTCCGGTCATGGCGTCATGGTTGGCCGCATCCGTCAGCTTCAGGATCCGGTCGATCGTGTCGAGGTTCTGGCCGACGCGAAGCAGGAATTCCTCCGGCGGGCAGTTTTTCGCCAGCACCTCGTTGGCCTCGCTCTTGAGAAGCCGCACCATGTCCGTCTGGTCTTCGCCGTGCGTCAGCGAGACGATCGCCACCTTTTCCGGCCCGCGACGCAGGCGCACCTGCTTGATCAGCTCGATCGCGTCCACCTGCGACAGGTCCTGATCGAGCACCAGAAGACGGATGTGATCGTGGGTATTGAGCTGATGCAGCCTGTCGGTCGGGTCGGTGACGCGGGTCAGCGAGAGCTGGAGACGGCGCAACTGTTTCGCCGCATCGCCGAGCGGCGCGCCCGAGCTTTCCAGGAGCAGGGCGCCGATGCCACGATTGGCACGCAAGCGCAGCACAAGCTCGCGCAGATAGGAAAGACTGGCCGGGCTGTCCTTGAGCACATAATCGACGATGCCCTTGGCAAAGAGCCGGGATTGCAGTGCGGGATCGAAACGGCTGGAGAAAACGATGGTTGGCACGCCGAAGGACGTCGTCAGATCTACCGATTCAACATCGCTCGTATCGGGCAGGGAAATATCGACGAGGGCGACGGAAAAAAGAGATGCGTTTTCCCGGAGGATTTCCTGCGCCTCGGCGCAGGTCTTGGCGACAACGATGTCAAACCCGTCCGAACGGCGGAAGCTGCGTTTGACAGCCTTCTCGAAAAAACTCGAATCCTCGACGAGCAATAACGTGTCCATGGGCAGGCCCCGTGTCACTTCCGGACGGACGTCGCGCTCCAGCGACGACTTCTCCGGCAAAAAATTGTGCAGCTTCGCCGTGTTCGGGCTTCATCCCCGCAAGCGCATGCTGAATGGCTGTAACTTCCTCCTCGATGTATTCAGCCCCTTCAAAGCCGACTACACCCGAAAATCAGACCGGCGCTTCGAGGGATCCGTCCAATAACCTCCCCGGAACGTTGCGGTCAGTAGGAAACACAATCGGATTAAAGCGGTCTTAATTGACCATTCTAGGTTGCATCTGCGTGCGGACGTAGAGGTCTGGAAAATTGCCTCTACGTCTCAGATGCGGTCCAGCAACGAGGACCACGTCATCGCCAGCGCCTGAATGGGCGTTCTGAGAAATTTCCTCCCGGGAAAGGGTATCATCGGCAGTTTTGCGAAGGTATCGAAGCGGGTTGCATCCCCGTTCCCCGTTTCCGCGACGAGCCGTCCGGCAAGGTTGGCGATGCTCACGCCGTGGCCTGAGAACCCGCCTGTGACATAGAGTCCGGGTCTGGGCCTGCGGAAATAGGGCATCCGGCTTGCCGTGATCGCCAGCGTGCCGCCCCAGGCATGATCGATGCGCACATCCGCAAATTGCGGATAGATCTTCGCCATGTGCCGCCGAACGAACCCGGCCACATCGGCCGGATAGCTGCGCGTTTAGGTCTCGCCGCCGCCGAAGATCAGCCGTCGGTTGGGGCTCATGCGCCAGTAGTGGACGACCCACCGGCTGTCGGCGACCGCCTCGTTGCCGGGAATGGGATCGCGTTCGCCCAAAGGCTCTGTGGCCAGAATGTAGTTGTTGATCGGCAGGACGCGCGCCTCGGTATGGGGGGCCAGTCCGTTCAGGTAGCCGTTCGCCGCCAGGACCACATGCTGCGCGCGCACTTCGCCCGCTTCCGTCTTCACCGTGACCGGCTGTCCCTTGCCGATATTGGTGACGCGGCTTGCTTCGAAGATCCGGACCCCGGCCGTTTCCGCCGCCTTCGCCATGCCGAGAACGAAATTGAGCGGATGCAGGTGGCTGGCTTCCCCGTCGCGATAGCCGCCGAAATAGACGTCGGTGCCGATGGCGGCGGCAAGCTTATCGCGGTCCAGCAGGGTGATGGCGTCGTAGTCGTAGTCCCGCGCAAGCCGTTCCGCGTCGCGTTGTTCTTCTTCCAGCCACTTCTTCTTGTGAACCGCGTGGATCAGTCCGTCCGCCCAGTCGCACTCGATTCCGTGCCGGGCGATACGCTCCTTGACGATCTGCTTGGCCTCTTGTGCCATGTTTCAGAAGAAGCGCGCCTCGTCCTTGCCCACATGTGTTTCAAGCCAGTGCTGGTCGCGCCGCTGACCGGAATGAAGCTGCTCGCCGTTTCGCCCCGACGCCCCCCAGCCGATGCGCTTTTCCTCGCACAGGACGACCGAAAATCCCTTTTCGGCCAGTTCGAGAGCAGCTGTTACCCCGGTGAAGCCGCCGCCGATGACGCAGACATCGGCTTCAAGGCTTTCGCTGAGTGCCGGACGGAGCCGGTCCTCGTTGACGGTGGCAGTGTAATGGGACGTCGGATCGTAGGAAGGCGCGGATATGAACGAAAGCCTCATGCGGATAATGGGGACGATCGAAAGCGGCGAAGAGATCGGGGAGGATAGGGTGCGCAGCCGATCTGTAGAGACGGCCCGGACGGGTCTCCTCAAGAGGACGTCATCTTGTTGTTATTATTGAAGAATCTGACAAAACACACAACGCGATCCCGAGAAGCGCTCCGCGGAGCGCGTCCCGAAGGATCGGTCAGGTATGCTGTCCTTTCCTTGTTCCCGATCAAATCTCCGAATTGCTTCGGTTAGCTGATCTGACCCTCGCGTTTCAGGGTGGCATAGGTGTCGTCGAGGGTCTTTTCGGCGATCCGGACCAACTCGTCCACGTCGTCGTGCGACAGCACCAGCGGCGGCGAGATGATCAGGCTGTCGCGAACCGTGCGCATCACCAGTCCGTTGGAGAAGGAGAAATCGCGCGCCATCGTTCCGACCGTTCCTTCATTCTCGAAACGCTCGATATGGTCGCCCTTGCCCTTGACGAGCTCCAGCGCGCCGACGAGCTCGACCATGCGTGCCTCGCCCACCAGCGGATGATTGCCGAGCGCCTTCCACTTCTTCTGCAGATAAGGGCCGATGTCGTCGCGCACCCGGTCCACGATCTTCTCGTTCTGCAGGATGGAGAGATTGGTGAGCGCGGCCGCACAACAGGCCGGATGACCGGAATTAGGTTCTGCTTGTGAACGGCATCCGCCACCTCGTGTCGTCCGTGTCCGATCTGGGTGCACCACAGCCCGGCCATGCCGTCGAGGATTCGGTTGCCTTCCGAATCCGTCAGCCACACGCCCTCCGCATGGGTGATGATGCGCGAGCCTTCCGCATTGAGCGTCCGGTGTTCCGAAAAGGGATGCAGATGATGCGCCGCATCGAGTTCCTGTAGCGCCTTGGTGGGATAGATGTTGAACTTCACGTTCATGGCAGGCACTCCAAAGGACGGTGTCATTGGTATTGGTTGGGGAGGGAGAGTCCTCGCGTTTCTGCGGGGGCCCTCCGTCCCTGATCTCTCCCCTCGAAGGGGGAGGGAGAAGTTTTCGAACTCTCCCCCTCAGACGTTCAGCAGCAGATATTCACGCTCCCATGCGCTGACCACGCTCATGAAGGTTTCGAACTATTCCTGCTTGATGGCGCGGTAGGTGGCGACGGAAACGTTCGCCGAAGACCTCCATCAATTCGTCGCACTGCTCGAACAGGGTCAGCGCCTCGGTCAGTCCGCGCGGCAGCGTGAAGTGGCCGTTGGAGGAATAACCGGTGCGCGGCGCATCGGGTCTGAGGTCGTTCTTCATGCCGAGCCAGCCGCAGGCGAGCGAGGCCGCAATGGTGAGATAGGGGTTGGCGTCCGACTCCGGCACCAGGTTCTCAAGCCGTCGCGCGCTCGCCTTGGAATTGGGGACGCGCAGGCCGACGATGCGGTTGTCGTGGCCCCAGAAGACGTTGCACGGCGCGGTCGAGTTGCGCCGCATGAAGCGGCGGTAGGAATTGACGTAGGGCGCCGTGATGCAGGTCACGGCGGGCAGAAATTCCTGATGCCCGGCGATGAACGACAGGAATTCCGTTGTCGTTTCGCTTTCCTCGTCGGATAAGATGTTGCGCCCTGTCTCCTTGTCGACGACCGACTGATGGATATGCATCGCCGAACCCGGCTGGCCGCTCAGGTGGCGTACATGTCGTGGCGAAGGGCGGCCTCTCGGATGGTACGCTTGAACAGGAACACCTGATCGGCCAGTTCCAGCGGCGCGCCGTGGCGCAGGTTGATCTCCATCTGCGCCGCGCCCTCCTCGTGGATGAGCGTGTCGACCTCCAGTCCCTGCGCTTCCGATAGATCGTAGATGTCGTCGATGAGATCGTCGAACTCGTTGAGCGCGGAGATGGAATAGGACTGGCGCCCCACTTCCGGGCGGCCCGAACGGCCCACCGGCGGGGTCAGCGGATAGTCGGGATCGGTATTCGGCTTGACGAGATAGAACTCGATTTCCGGCGCGACCACCAGTTCCAGTCCGTCCTTCTCGTAAAGTGCGAGCACGCGCTTCAGGACGTTGCGCGGTGCGGTTCCCACCGGCGCGCCTTCCTGGGTCACCGCATCGTGGATGAGCTGGGCGGTCGGGTCGGTCTCCCACGGCACCACGGCGAGGGTGGAATAGTCGGCCTCGAAGAACAGGTCGCCATCGGTCGGGTTGTGCTTGAAGCGCTCGTCATCCGGCGGATAGTCGCCGGAAATGGTCTGCGCAAAGATCGAGGCGGGCATGCTCATCACCGGGCCGGAGAAGAATTTCTCCGTCGGCATCATCTTGCCGCGCACAATGCCGGCGAGATCGGGCACGATGCACTCGATATCCTGAATTTGACGTCGCCTGAGCCAGGCCTGGGCTTCGTCAATTGTCGCCACGCCGAGAACGGAGTTCGTTGTGTCGTTTTCGGCGCTTTCGGGCGTATCTCTCACGGTAAGTCCTCGGGTTCGGGTTTTCGTGTCGTCCGCGAATGGGGCATGGCCTGCAGCCGTGGGCCGGGCGCATGCATGAAGGGTCTCGTCGGAACCGCGGACGGTGTGCAAATTGTGATCACATTCCGAAAATTGTCAATCGGGCCGGATTCCGGATGCGGCACCCGCTACCGATCCGTTCCGCAACGTTCGCGGTACGTCTTCGGTTTCCGGCGCCTCGGGCACGGAGCGGCCGATCAGACCCATGCCGTCCAGGATATCGCGTTCGATCACCAGGCGCAGCGCTTCCCTATCGCCTTGTTTAATCGCCGCGATGGCCTCCTTGTGCCGGTCTTCCAGCGCGGAGGTGCCGATCCGGGCGTAAACGGTGCGCATGAAGGGGGCGAATTGCAGCCAGACGTGCTCCACCAGCGGCAGGATGATCTCCGATCCGGCCGCGCGATAGATCCGGAAATGGAACTCGTGGTTGTGGCGCATATAGGCGGTGACGTCGCCGTTAACGAGGTTTTCGTCGATGGCGTCGTCGACCCGCACGAGGTCGGGAACGGCCCTGGAAAGGTCGTGAATGGCAAGGGTCGCCAGATGCGGTTCGAGCAGGACGCGGGTATGCAGCAATTCGTTGAAGCGCCGCCGTGTCATGGCCGGCACACGAATGTGGCCGTTGGGCAAGATATCCAGCGCATTGGCCGCCGCAAGCGCGCGGATCGCCTCGCGCACCGGCATCGGCGAAACGCCGAGCCTCGATGCCAGTCCGCGCAAGGTCACCGCGTTGCCGGGCACGAATCCGCCGGTCAGCAGCGCATCGCGCACCGCTGACGGCACCCGGTTGCGTGCGACGGTGACGTTGCCCGAATGCGTTTCCGTTTCGCTCGACTCGCTGCTCATGGGCGGGCTCCTTCGACGTGAACCCTCAATTCTGGGCACCGGGAAAACGGAACGAGGTCCGACGTCTCGACACCCGGGCTGGAACCGGAGCCGTCATTGGGGCCTGCATCGGCGCGAAAGCGCGGCAATGAGCCGGTTGGCAAGGCGATCCCCTCTTCGCATGCATATCTCTTGGGTCTGCCCTTGCGTTGTGCACTGATTGACAGGTTTGCCGATACGTGATCACATTTTTGTCCGCACGGCAATCGTCTGCGGAAGCGTTTGATGGCGTGAAAACGCCGGGGTGGGGGTGTTGAATGCGTCCTTTGGCCCGCGCTGAGTTTAATGCGCCGGATGGCAATATGATGGAAGCTGCGGAGCGCTTTCTTGCCGCCCATCTCGACCTCGACATCGTCGGGGTGATCCTTCCCGACACCAACGGGGTGCTGCGCGCAAGTGGTTGCCGGGAGCAAACCTGCCCAAGATCGTCGAGGACGGGTCGCGTTTCCGCTTTTCGGCCTCGATGTGTGGGGCCGCGAGGTGGAGGAAACGGGCCTTCACATCGAAACCGGCGACAAGGACGGCCTGTGCTGGCCGGTACCGGAAACCCTGCAGCTCGTGCCCTGGGCGGAGCGCAAGACCGCGCAGGTTCTGCTGTCCATGTATGACCGCGACGGCACGCCCTTCGACATCGACTCCCGGCACGTGCTGGCTGGAATGGCGGCGCGTCTGCGCGAGTTCGGCGTGACCGCCACCTGCGCCTTCGAGCTGGAATTCTATCTCTTCGAGGAAGAGCCGGAAGGCAGGCAACCGCGCCCGGTCTTCTCGACCCATCGCGGGCCTGCCCGTCAGAACATGTATGCGCTCTCCGATCTGGAGGCCTTGATGCCTCTGGTCGACGAGATCCGCCGCGGTGCGGACGAGCAGAACATTGCCGCCGATGCGGCCATCTCCGAAGCTGCTCCCGGCCAGTTCGAGCTGAACCTGCACCACACCGCCGCGATCCGCTGACGGTGGCCGACAATACGGTGCTCTTGCGCCGTCTGGTGACCGGGGTTGCCCGCAAGCACGGGCTCAAGGCGTCCTTCATGGCCAAATCCTTCGTGGAATGGCCGGGCAACGGTATGCACGTTCACGTCTCGTTGGAGGATGCGTATGGCAACATCTTCGCCGATCCGCAGGTGGGCGAGGAACGGCTCGGCCACGCCATTTCCGATCTTCTGGAGACCATGGAGGAAAGCCAGCTTCTCTGCATCTCCACCTTCAACGGCTTCCGCCGCATGCAGCCGGGCTCCTATGCGCCGACCTCGATCACCTGGGGCTAAGACAACCGTTCCGTGGCGCTTCGCGTGCCGCCCGGCGGGCCGTCTTAGCGCCGTATCGAGCACCGGATCGCGGGCGCCGACGCCAATCCCTATCTGGTGCTGATCGGAGTACTCGCAGGCATGCTGGAGGGATTGGGAAAGCGCCAGGATCCGCCACGCGCTATCGCCGGAAACGCCTAGCGGGCCGCAAAGAACCCGTGGCGAATAAAAACGCCGTGACTTTTCGCAAGTAAGTGATTCCACCGACGCTTCGCTTGATCTAGGTTCGGCGTTCGGGAACTAACCATCGCGGCCCGGCGGGCATGGCACAGCCTGAAGGGTCCGAAACTGGTTAAACGGGAGCTTCAGACATGCGCATCCTCTTTACCGCAACCGTTGCCGCCGTCGCGCTCGTCGCCGGCAACGCGCTTGCGCAGGAAGACAAGGTCGTCAACGTCTACAATTGATCCGACTATATCGATGAATCGATCCTGGAGGACTTCACGAAGGAGACAGGCATCAAGGTCGTCTACGACGTGTTCGATTCCAACGAGACGCTGGAAACCAAGCTGCTGGCAGGCGGCATGGGCTACGATGTCGTGGTGCCCACCGGGTCCTTCCTCTCGCGCCAGATCCAGGCCGGCGTCTTCGTGAAGCTCGACAAGTCGAAGCTTCCCAACATCAAGAACATGTGGCCGGAGATCCAGGAGCGGGTCCAGAAGTACGACCCGGACAATCTCTACTCCATCAACTACATGTGGGGCACGACCGGCTACGGCTACGGCTACAACCCGGAAAAGGTCAAAGCTGTGTTGGGCGATGATGCGCCCGTCGACAGCTGGTCCCTGCTGTTTGATCCGGAAAACGCCAAGAAGCTTTCCGAGTGCGGGATCTACATTCTCGATGCGCCGACGGAGGTGTTCCCCGTCGCGCTCAACTATCTGGGCTATGACCCCGACAGCAAGGACGTGGACCAGATCCGCGAGGCAGCGGAGCTGTGGAAGAAGATCCGTCCCTACATCGGCAAGTTCCACAATTCCCAGAACATCAACGCGTTGGCCAACGGCGACATCTGTTTCGCGATGGGCTGGTCGGGCGACATGCTTCAGGCCCGCGATCGTGCGACCGAGGCCGATAACGGCGTGACGGTGGAATACTTCATTCCGAAGGAAGGCGCGCTGATGTGGTTCGACCAGATGGCGATCCCGGCCGATGCGCCGCATTCGGAAAATGCGCTCGCCTTCATGAACTACATCATGAAGCCGGAAGTGATCGCCAAGGCGTCGAACTACGTCTACTACGCCAACGGCAATCTCGCGTCGAAGGAGTTCCTCAACGACGACGTGATCGGCGATCCGGCTATCTATCCGGACAACGAAACAATGGGCGACCTCTACACCGTCACCGCCTATCCGACGAAGGTGAAGCGGGCCGTTACCCGCGAGTGGACCTTGGTCAAGAGCGACCAGTAGAGACGAACTTGCCTCCGGCGGCGGCGGGGTGCCGCCGCCGCCGGAGCTGAAATGCCGGGCGCAGTTCGGGTCGACGTGAGGCCTGCCATTCTTTGAGACGGGTTTTCGGCCCTCCTCAGGATGACGTTGTGTGTGTGGATGATCTCATAGAAATTACAACACGATAACGTCATCCTGAGGAACCGCCGAAGGCTGTATTACGAAGGATGGGCAGCTTCACACCACCGGCCCGAAGGATCGAATTCTCGTAGTGCGAGAGGGGTGGGGACTTGGCAAAGAAACCGATCGGTCCGATCAGACGGACCTTTGCGCCGTGGGACGACCCCGAGCAGCGTCTCTTTATCGAATTCAGTGATTTCACCAAGAAGTTCGGGGAACTCACCGCAGTCGACAACCTCAGTCAGACGATCTACGAGCGTGAGTTCTTCGCGCTTCTTGGCGGCTCGGGCTGCGGCAAGACCACTCTCATGCGCATGCTGACCGGTTTCGAGAGGTCGACTTCGGACGAGATCTACCTCGACGGCCAGAATCTGGCAGGCATTCCGCCCTACAGGCGGCCGGTCAACATGATGTTCCAGTCCTATGCGCTCTTTCCGCATATGAGCGTGGAGGCCAATATTGCCTTCGGACTGAAGCAGGACGGTTTTCCGAAGGCTGAGATCGCCGAGCGCGTGGCGGAAATGCTGCGCCTCGTCAGCTGGAGCCTTTCGGCAAGCGCAAGCCGCACCAGTTGTCCGGCGGCCAGCGCCAGCGCGTCGCGCTCGCTCGCTATCTCGCCAAGCGCCCCAAGGTTCTGCTGCTCGACGAGCCGCTTGCCGCCCTCGACAAGAAGCTGCGCGAGGAAACCCAGTTCGAGCTGACCGACCTGCAGATGGAGCTCGGCATGACCTTCCTGATCGTGACCCACGATCAGGAGGAGGCGATGACGGTCGCCGACCGGATCCCGGTCATGGATTCCGGTCATATCGTTCAGGTCGCCACTCCCGCCGAGATCTACGAGAACCCGAACTTCCGGTTCGCCGCCGACTTCATCGGCGACATCAACCTGATCGAGAGCAAGGTGATGGCCAAGAACGGCGAGACGACCCGCCTTCACGCCGACGATTTCGGCATCGATTTCGAGGTCGGCCAAACGACCTCGGCGGAGATCGGCGACACGGTCGCCTTCGGCATCCGGCCGGAAAAGATTGTCGTCTCGCTGGACAGGCTCGAGACGGCGGAATTCGCCGTGGAGGCGGAGATCTGGGATATCGGCTATCTGGGCGATGTCTCCACGCTCCATTGCCGCACCGAGGCCGGGCAGAGCCTGCCCGCCGGTATCGCCAACGTGACGCGGCTGGTGGAACGTCTGCTGACCTGGGATGACAAGGTCTGGATGACCTGGCGCCGCGATGCCGGTGTCATCCTGCGCAACTAGGGGAGGCGGCGATGCGCGGTTTGCTCCAAGGGCTCGGTCGTACACAACTGGCGCAGAAGCTGGGCGGCAGGTGGCTGGTCATTGCCCTCCCCTATGCCTGGCTGCTGTTCTTCTTCCTCATTCCGTTTCTGATCGTCATCAAGATCTCATTCTCGCAGTCGGCGATCTCCATTCCTCCCTATTCGCCGACGATCGACCTGGCCGAAGGTTGGGCGAGCATCCGCGATGCGTTCTCGCAATTCTCCTTCGACAACTACGTCTGGCTGACCGTGTACGATCTCTACTGGAAGTCCTACCTGTCGAGCATCATGATCGCCGGCATCTCGACGGTCATATCGCTCCTGGTCGGCTATCCGCTGGCCTACGGCATGGCGCGCGGGCCTTCCCACTGGCGTGCGACGCTGGTCATGCTGGTGATCTTGCCGTTCTGGACCTCGTTCCTGATCCGCGTCTACGCCTGGATCGGCATCCTGAAGAACGAAGGATTGCTCAACCAGTTTCTGTTGTGGCTGGGCGTCATCGATGAGCCGCTGATCATCCTCAACACCAACTGGGCGGTCTATATCGGCATCGCCTATTCCTATCTGCCCTTCATGGTGCTGCCGCTCTACGCCACGCTGGAAAAGCTCGACATGAGCCTTCTGGAGGCGGTCGAAGACTTGGGCTGCCCGCCGTGGAAGGCGTTCTGGCAGGTCACTCTGCCGCTTTCGCTTCCGGGCATCGCGGCTGGTTGCTTCCTGGTTTTCATCCCGGCGGTGGGCGAATTCGTCATCTCGGACATCCTCGGCGGGTTCGATACACTGATGATCGGCAAGACACTGTGGGTGGAGTTCTTCCGCAACCTCGACTGGCCGGTCGCCTCCGCCGTGGCGGTGATCCTGGTCATTCTGATCGTGCTGTTCCAGAACCAGCAGTAGAAGATGCAGGAGCGCGACGGATGAGGGTGAGTGCTGAGAGGTTCGTGAGGTCGCCACTTGTTCCCTTCTCCCATGGGGAGAGGGCTAAGGTGAGGGGTGTCGGCCTCTCGTGGATACGGAGATCTCTCATCCCCTCACCCGGCACGTTCGCGCCGACCTCTCCCCATGGGAGAGGTGAGGGAGCATGCGGGCGACATGAGGGGGAATTGCATGAATCGCGGTATAAGCTGGTTCAACATCACCTCCATCGTGCTCGGCTTCGCCTTCCTCTACCTGCCGATCGTGATCCTGGTGATCTTCTCCTTCAACGCCTCCAAGTTGGTGACGGTGTGGGGCGGGTTCTCGACCAAGTGGTATGCCGCGTTGCTGCACAATCAGCAGCTTCTGGATGCTGCGTGGGTGACCTTGCGGGTCGGCTTTTCGGCCGCGACCATCGCCACGGTGCTGGGTACGATCGGGGCTCTGGTCATGGCGCGCATGGGGCGCTTTCCGGGCCGGTCGCTGTTTTCCGGCATGGTCTACGTGCCGCTCGTCATGCTCGACGTGATCCTAGGTCTGTCGCTGCTGCTGCTCTTCGTGACGATCAATCAGGACCGCGGTTTCTGGACGGTGATGCTCGCCCACACTACGTTCTGCATGTGCTACGTCACCGTGGTGGTCCAGTCGCGCCTCGTCGGCTTCGACCGTTCCGTGGAAGAGGCGGCGATGGATCTCCGCTGTCCGCCGGTCAAGACCTTCTTCCTCATCACCCTGCCGCTGATCCTGCCCGGCGTTCTTGCGGGCTGGATGCTGTCCTTCACCCTGTTGCTGGATGATCTGATTATCGCCAGCTTCACCACGGGACCGGGCGCAACCACCTTGCCGATGAAGATTTATTCGCAGGTCCGCCTCGGCGTGACGCCGGAAATCAACGCGGTGTGCACGATCTTGGTGGGGCTGGTGACGGTTGGCGTGGTGACAGCCTCGATCACCACCAAACGCCGCGAGATCTGACGCCAGCGCGACGAACGCCTGGCGGCCCCATCGTCGTAAGTGCGTCGGCGGCTCAGCTCTTCCGAGGCGGCGGTGTCGGCCGATGCGGTCACGCGTCCCTTGGCCGAGGCAGCGAGGTCTCCGACGGTCAGGCCTGATGCGGAGAGATTGAGAGAGCCTTGCGCCGTCCCCGCAATCGGCCGCGTTTTCCAGGCATCGAGCGGCAACGTGCTGAGGTCTATGTCGTGCGCGGTGAGATCGCTGGTTACCGAAACCGTCTTGGCGGGGCTGTCGTCCTGATCGCCGCTGTGCTCGGTGGTCGTCGCAAGACGTGCGGTGATGCGGCCGCCGTAAAGCACGGCCTCTCCGATCTCCAGCGCCATGTTCCCGCCTCGGATGAGGAAGGAGGCGGCCGTGCGCCCGATGCGCGCTGCTCCGATCCGGACCTGGCGGACGGAAAGCTGCACGTCGATATCGGCCGCCGCCATCTCCGCCACGGGGATCTCGAAGCCGCTCATCTTCTCAAGATCCGCGCCATGCAGCCATTCGGAGAAGTCGCCGGAAAGATCGAGCTTCTCGAAGTCGAGCGTTCCCTGGACGGAGGGTCGCTTGCCGCGCCAGTCGAGTGCGATCAACCCGTTGCCCACGTTGCCGTCGAGCTCACGTTGGTGCGGTCGAGAACCACCCCGTCCGCATTGGCGCGCGCTTCGCATTCCAGCGAGAAGGGCCCGAGCGTTGCGCCTTCGCCGGGATCCCGTCCCGTCCAGGCGAGCAACCGGCGCAGGTTCGGCGCCACGATCGAGGCCTGTCCGTTCGCCTGCAGATTGCCCGACCCCAGCAGCACGCCCTCGAAATCGGCGCGAAGCGGCGTGGAGATGAGCGACAGGTTGAGCGTTCCCTCGCCGGAACCGGAGAAGACGGCCGTGTCGGAAAGCCTGGCGCGCAACTCCACCGGCTCCTCGTGCCAGATGAAGGAGGCTGACAGTGCCGCCTCGCCGTGTGCCTCCGGCCAGGACAGCGTTCCGTTGATCCGCGAAATGCGTTCCTCGCTATCGCCCGGCTCAAGAATGGTGACACTGCCGTCTTCGATGCGCAGATTGTTTGGTGGCGAACGGCCATTGGGACGGGTTACGTCGCAGGTTGGTTACCGCGAACACTGACGAGCCCGCATCGGCGACGATTTCGGGTTTGCGCAGCAGGAACCGCGACAGCACGATCTGGCCCTTGAGGAGCGGCAACCACTTGATTTCCGCTTCCACGGCGTCGAAATGGGCGGTCATTTCCTGGGCGGCGTTACGCGCTGGCACACCCGGCAGCACCATCGACAGACCGGCGGAGAAGGTGACGTGCGGGCGGCCTTCGACCTCCACTTCCGTGCCCAGCCAGTCCGACAGGATGGCGGCGATGCGGTCCTTGGCGAGTTCCGTGGACACCAGCAGCGGCAGTGCCGCGAAAAAGGCGGCGATGACCAGGACTGCGAGACTGGCGGCAATCAGCCAGCGTTTCATCGGTTTTCCCTGCAATCGCGCGAGATTACGCCATGACGGCGGCATAGGAAGTCTCGGGCGCTATCGCAAGCGATTTGTTGCGCGGTTACACGCTTGTCCGCTTTATTTGACAATGCTAATCGGAACGCATTGTGCACACATGAGAGACCTGTCTGCTCCGGCGGTCCCTGCGGGCCGACCTTGACCAGCGTCAGGTTGAGCCGGCGCTGGAGGGGATCGCATGAATCAGAACGAGCCGCTGTGGGCTCCGACGCCGGAGCGCGTCGAAGCATCCACTATCCACAAGTTCATCGCCTTTGTCGAAGAGCGCGGCGCGCCGAAGCTCGCCGACTATGATGCCTTGCACGCCTGGTCTGTGGCGGAATCCGGCGCATTCTGGGATGCGGTCTGGGATTTTTGTGTCGTTATCGGCGAAAAGGGCGAGCGGCTTGTGGAAAATGTCGAGGCCATACCGGGAGCGGTGTTCTTTCCCGACGCAAAGCTCAATTTCGTGGAAAATCTGCTGCGCAAGAGCGGGCCGGAGGGTGCCCTCGTCTTTCGCGGCGAGGACAAGGTGGAGCGCCGCCTGTCATGGGACGAACTGCACGCCCTCGTCTCGCGCTTGCAGCAGGCGCTGAAGGCGGCGGGTGTCGGTATCGGCGACCGGGTTGCCGGCATGATGCCCAACATGCCCGGGACTATCGCCGCGATGCTGGCCGCCACCTCGCTCGGAGCCATCCGGTCGTCGTGTTCGCCCGATTTCGGCACCCGCGGCGTGCTCGACCGGTTCGGCCAGATCGAGCCGAAGGTCTTCGTCGCCTGCGACGGCTACTGGTACAACGGCGAGCGCATCGAGATCGCCGGGAAACTGGCGGAAATCGTGCCTGGTCTGCCCACACTCGAGGCTGCTGTCATCGTGCCGTATATGGGCGAGGCGGAAACGGTCGCGGCCAGTCTGCCGAAAGTCGTTGCGCTCGATGATTTCCTGGCGCCGTTCAAGGCTCTTCCCGTCACCTTCGAGCGGCTGGAAATGACCCATCCGCTCTACATCCTATTTCCTCCGGCACGACCGGCATTCCCAAATGCATCGTCCATTGCGCGTGCGGTATGCTGTTGCAGCATCTGAAGGCACATCGCTTCCACTGCGATCTTGCCCCCGGCGACCGGCTTTTCTACTTCACCACCTGTGGTTGGATGATGTGGAATTGGCTGGTGATGGGCCTTGCCAGCGAACTCACGCTGCTGCTCTTCGACGGCTCGCCCTTCGCTCCCGGCCCCTCGGTGCCGTTTGATTACGCGCAAGACGAGCGCATGACCCTGTTCGGCACGTCGGCAAAGTTCATCGACGCGCTGAGCAAGGAAGGGCTGCGACCCATGGAGACGCACGATCTCTCCACCGTGCGCACCTTCACCTCGACCGGCTCACCGCTTGCCCCGGAAAGCTTCGGCTACGTCTATGAAGCCATCAAGCCGGGTGTCCATCTGACCTTCATGTCCGGGGGAACGGACACCGCCGCCTGTTTCGTGCTCGGTATCCCGACGAAGCCCGTTTGGACCGACGAGATCCTGGGCCCCGGCCTCGGTATGGCGACGGACGTGTGGGACGACGACGGCAAGCCGGTGAGGGGAGAAAAGGGCGAACTGATCTTCACCCGACCCTTTCCCTCCATGCCGGTGATGTTCTGGAACGACGAGGACGGCAGCAAGTACCATGGCGCCTATTTCGAGCGCTTCGACAATGTCTGGTGCCACGGCGACTTCGCCGAATGGACAGAGCACGGTGGCATGATCATCCACGGTCGGTCCGATGCGACGCTCAATCCCGGCGGCGTGCGCATCGGCACGGCGGAGATCTTCAACCAGGTGGAGCAGATGCCGGAGGTGATCAAGTTCCTCGCCATCGGCCAATCCTGGGACAACGACGTGCGCGTCGTTCTCTTCGTCAAGCTCGCCGAGGATCATCTGGTGCTGGACGAGGCGCTCGAGAAATCGATCAAGGCCCGCATCCGGTCCGGCGCATCTCCGCGCCTCGTGTCTGCCCGCATCGTCGCCGTCGACGACATTCCGCGCACCAAATCCGGCAAGATCTCCGAGCTCGCGATGCGCGACGTGGTGCACGGTCGCGAGGTCAAGAACCAGGAAGCGCTCGATCTTTTCCGCGACCTGCCGCAACTGGGGCGATAGGCGGAAACCTCTCGGCTCCGGGCCTGTGGTGTCCGGAGCCGGCCGGCGTTGTTTCCTGCCATGTTACACGCCCGCATGAAACGTTCCGCCCCGTCCGCTAAACGTCCCAAATGCACGCTATTTCGGGATGCGCGGGTCGCGGATTTCTGTGATCTTCGGTGCGGTGAGGACAGGGAATTATGTCATAAATACTTATAAAAATCGATATTTTCATTATTATATTAACGGCTTGTAAACCCGCCTTTCAGTATAAACCCGCATTATAAATACGAGTGATTCTGACCCTTGGTGCGACGGAAATGGCACATTCTCTCGTATCTGTTAGTGCTGTTCTACAGGGGTAAGGGTATGGCGGGGTGATGACGTGCGCGACTAGTCTTCGCAGGTTTCTTGCGTTGTTATGGTTTCGTCGTATCAGCGTTAGCCTGCGTGCACGCTTCATCATGCTCGTCGTCGGGCTGTTCGCCGGGTTGACGGTCACCATGATTGTGGCCACGAGCTATCTCGATCTGCGTGAGGAAGACAAGAAGTCGATCGACAATGCCGCCACGGTGGCAACCACCGTCGCCCGCCTCGCCACTACAAATCTCATCAGCCGCAACTACCTGACGCTCGAACGGGAACTGGAGAGCATCGCCGCCGATCCGATGGTCCATCGGGTGCGGGTCTTCGATGCCGTTCACCACATCAATGTCGACGGCGCTTTCGCCTCCTCCTTCATCGACGATATGGTTCCGCCGATCGCCACGGCCACGGTTCTTGAATCCGGTCTCCGCGATGTCCAGCTGACGGACGACATGGTGGAGATCACCATGCCGATTACCTCCGGCGACGATGGCCCTCCGCTTGGCGTCGCTTTCGTTGCCTTCGTTCGACCGGATGTCTTCAAGGTCGTAAACGGTATATGGCAGAGCAGCGCTCTCATCGCGGCCTTTCTGATCGCCGGGGCGATGCCGCTCACCTTCTATTTCGGCAGCGGGTTCCTGCACCCCGTCCGGCATCTGACGTGGATCGCCCATCGGGTCAGCACCGGTGATTTCGATGCGCCCTTTCCGGTGGAACGCAGGGACGAGATCGGCGTGCTGGCTCGCGCCTATTGCGAGATGGTGCGCACCATTCGAAGTAACATGGAGCGCATTTATCAACTTGCCTTCGTCGACAGCGTCACCGGGCTGTGCAATCGCGAGTGCTTTCGAAACGAGATGGAGCGTGCGGTCGCGGCAGCCGAGCGCGAGAAGGCGATCTTCGCCGTCCTGTTCATCGATCTCGACCGCTTCAAGCTGGTCAACGACACGTACGGCCACGATACCGGCGACAAGCTCCTTGCAGCCGTCGCCATGTGCCTCAGCAAGGCAGTGTGCGGGGAAGACTGCGATATCGGAGATTGCGTGCGCAAGAGTTCCGCGGCTCATTCGGCCTCCTCGTCGGCATCCGCAAGGGATAAGGCCCGGCCGCTGACCATGCCGGAGGCCCCGATCATCGCGCGTCTGGGCGGCGATGAATTCGCCGTCTTCGTACCCGAATGCCGAACCCAGGCGGAGGCGGCACGGGTGGGGGACGCCGCTTTGATGTCCGTTCGCAACACCGGAGCGGTCGACGGCATTCCCTTTGTGCTCGATGCCTGCATCGGCATTGCCCTTTATCCGCGCGACGGCCGCACCTACACGGTCTTGCTGAAGAACGCCGATATCGCCATGTACGCCGCCAAGCAGATCGGCGGCACGGGATGCTCCTTCTACAATGCCGAGGTTGACCGCGCGGCCGCCGACCGGGTGTGGCTTGGAGGCTGAACTTCAGCAGGCGATCGAGCGTGACGAGCTGGTGCTGCACTATCAGCCGCAGGTCGGTGCGGGCTCAGGTGTGCTCGTGGGCGTGGAGGCGCTGATCCGCTGGCGGCAACCCGAGCGCGGCCTGATCGGGCCGGGAGCTTTCATCGGAGTGGCGGAGGAGACGGGGCAGATCGTCGAGATCGGCCGCTGGGTGCTGCGCAAGGCCTGCGAGCAATGCGTGGTCTGGCATGCCGACGGTCTCGACCTGCGCATGGCGGTCAACATCTCGCTGGCCCAGTTCCGCGATCCGGAAGGCTTTGCCGGAATGGTCATGTCGGCGGTGGAAGATGCCGGGCTCCCGCCCGCGCTTCTGGAAATGGAAGTGACCGAATCCATGGCAATGCGGGATGCGGCGGAGGTCTCGCGGATCATCGATTCGCTGCGCGAGGCGGGCATCCGCTTTGCCATCGACGATTCCGGCACCGGTTACTCCAGCCTGGTCCAACTGACGCGGCTTCCCTTCGACATTTTCAAGATCGATCGCAACTTCACCGCAGGTATCGGGACCGATCAAAGCGCTGAGGTCATCGTCCAGACGATCCTCGCCATGACCAAGAGCCTTGATTACGAGACCGTGGTCGAAGGCGTGGAAACCTACGAGCAACTGACCTTCCTGAAGAGCCACGGTTGCACCATGGCGCAAGGCTTCCTGGTGGGAGAGCCGGTGCCGCGCGAGGCGATGGAAGTCTGGATGAGTGTCCTGCGCCACGGCGACATCGTCATCTGCGACTACGACAATCTCGACTAGGGCAAGCCTCCCCGGGATACGAGACGGTAGGCCGCCGGTGACGTCTTGCGGTCAGGCGGAAGGCGCGGAGCGCTTTTCGATCGGCAGGATCGCCGGGAAATCTTCTTTGGTCAGAGATTCCTTGTCCAGCAACAGGTTCGCCCCCGCGTCCAGATCGCTGCGATGCTCGTTCAGGATATCGATGGCGCGCTGAAAGGCGGCCTCGACGCGTGCCCGGACCGCAAGGTCGATCTCGCGCGTGGTCTCTTCCGCGATCTCGCGTTGTTCGATCATCGGTTGGCCGAACTGGCTCTGGCGTGGGGCGAGATAGACCCGGTTGCCCAGTTCCTCGTCCATGCCGTAGCGCGCTACCATTTCGCGCGCGATATCCGTTGCGCGCTGCAGGTCATCGGACGTTCCGGTGGAAATCTCGCCGAACACGATCTTCTCTGCTGCCCGCCCGCCCATCAGCACTACCATGCGTGCATCCAGATTGGCGACTGTCATCAGGAAACGTTCCTCGGTCGGGCGCTGCATGGTGTAGCCGAGCGCACCCACCCCGCGCGGGATGATCGACACCTTGTGAACCGGATTGACCCCCTTGAGGTTCGCCGCCACAAGTTCGTGCCCCATCTCGTGATGGGCAACGCGCGTGCGCTCGTCCGGCGACAGCACCCGGCTCTTCTTCTCTATACCGGCCACGACGCGTTCCATGGCCTGCGTGAAGTCGTCCATCGTCACCGAGGATTCTCCGCGCTGGGTCGCCAGAAGCGCGGCCTCGTTGATGAGCCCGGCGAGATCGGCTCCGGAAAATCCGGCGGTTATCTGCGCCACCTGATCGAGGTCTACGTCCTCGTCCGGTTTGATGTTGCGGATATGCACGTCGAGGATCTGACGTCGTTCCACGCGGTCCGGCCGGTCGACCAGCACCTGACGATCGAACCGTCCCGCACGCGTCAATGCCGGATCGAGGATCTCCGGCCGGTTCGTCGCCGCCAGCAGGATGATGCTGGAGGAGGGATTGAAACCACCGAGCTCCGACAGAAGCTGGTTCAGCGTCTGCTCCTTCTCGTCGCTGCCGCCCGTCGGATTGGCGATGCGCGAACGGCCCAGCGCATCAAGCTCGTCAATGAAGACGATGGCCGGCGCCTTCTTGCGCACCTGTTCGAACAGGTCGCGCACGCGCGCAGCGCCCACGAACATCTCCACGAATTCGGAACCCGAGATGGAGAAGAACGGCACCCCGGCCTCGCCCGCCACCGCGCGCCAGCAGCGTTTGCCGGTGCCCGGAGGTCCAACCAGCAGCGTGCCCTTGGGTTCGTGCGCGCCGAGGCGGCCGTATTCCTTCGGGTTCTTCAGAAAGGCCACCACTTCCTGCAATTCGCGCTTGGCCTCGTCCACGCCCGCCACGTCGTCGAAGGTCACCCGGATGTCCTTCTCCACATAGACCTTGGCCTTGGACTTGCTGACCGTCACGAAGCCGCCGAGCCCGCCCTGGTTCTTGGCGATGCGTCGAAACACGAACATCCAGACGGCGAAGAAGAAGACGAGCGGCAAGATTCACGAAAGAGATCGGATAGAAATGTGTTCGTCACCACTCCGCGATAAGTGACGTTGTACTTGTCGAGAAGCTGGGAGATGTCCTTGTCGACGCGCACCGTCACGAAGCGATGGCGATCGTTGTCTTTGGGCTTCTTGTAAGTGCCCTCGATCGTGTTCTCGTTGACCCAGATTTTGGCGACCTGGCCCTGCTGCAGCAATTGCTCGAACTGTGAATAGGGAACTTGCTCGACCGTCTTGTAGCTCACCCACCATGACTGGAAGAGGAAGAACCGGAGCATCGCGGCGAGCGCGTACCAGATGTTGAACTGGGTCTGCTTGTTGGGGCGGGCCAAGGGCAAACTCCTTGAGCGTCGGGCGGGCGGGACGTGGACGCGCCGGGAACGGTGACAATAGAATTTACAATAGGTGTTGATCGAGGCGATTTCACCTCACCAGCGACAATTTGACTATGCTTTTCTGCGCTTAAGCCGAGGCTCTCCGCCTGCCTGAGGGCCGATTTCTTTCCGAACTCGTGCGTGCCAGCACCACGATCGGGATCAGTCCGGCAAGCACGATGGCAAGCGCGGACAGCGCCGCATCCTCGAAGACCTCGTGCGAGACGGTCGTCGACAACGTCTCGAAATTGAAGGGGCGCAGCAGGATGGTGGCGGGCAGCTCTTTCATGCAATCGACGAAGACCAGAAGCGCGACCGACAACAGGGCGGGACGGATGGATCGGCAGGTCCACCTGAACGAGCGTCTTCAGCGCGGTGCGTCCGAGCGTGCGCGAAGCCATGTCCAGATGCGGCGAAACCTTGGCAAAGCCAGCTTCGATCGTGCCGTAGAAGGCGGCGAGAAAACGGGTGGAATAGGCATAGACGAGGCCAGCGCCGGACCCGGTGAGCAGGAGCCCCGTGGCGAAACTGAATGTTTCGCGGGTGAACTCGTCGATGAGATTGTCGAAGGCGGCAAGCGGAACCAGGATACCCACCGCGAGGATCGTGCCCGGTACCGCATAGCCGATCGCCGCCACCCGCGCCGCGCCTTTTGCAGCAGGCGGGAGGCGCGCATGCGCTGGGCATAGGTGAGAAGCACGCCGAGCCCCACCGTGATGACCGCCGCGATTGCCGCCAGAACCAGCGAATTGGTCGCCGCAGACTGGAAGGCGGGGGCGGTCAGATCTTCCAGCCGACGGCTGGCGAAGTCGGCCAGAAGAAGCGCAGGCGTGACGAAGCCGAGCAATACGGGGAGGGCGTAGGCCGCAATGGCGACCGCGCTCCAGCCGCGCGACAGCTTGTATCCGGGCAGGGCGTGGTAGCGTCCCGCTGTCGGGTGAAAACGCTGGTGGCGTCGCCCGTGCTGCTCCACCCACAAAAGCGCGAAGACGACCACGAGCATGGCGCAGGCGATCTGCACAGCACCCGCCAGCGAGCCGCGGTTGAGCCAGGTGTCATAGACGGAGAAGATCAGCGTCTTGACGCCGAAGAATTCCACCGCGCCGATATCGTTGAGGCATTCCATCAGCGCCAGCGAAACCCCGACGGCGATTGCCGGTCGTGCCATCGGTAGCGCGACGCGGAAGAACAATCGCAATGGCCCGGCCCCAAGCGTGCGCGAAACGTCGAGCACGCAGGCCGACTGCATCAGGAAAGTCGCCCGCGCGGTGAGGTAGACGTACGGATAGAGAACCAGTTCCATGACGAAGACGGCGCCCGGTAGCGAGCGGATTTCCGGGAACCAGTAGTCGCGCGAGGTGTGGAAGCCGAACAGCGCCCGGATCGCGTCCTGCACCGGGCCGGTGTAGTTCAGAATGTCCACGTAGGCGTAGGCGACGATGTAGGTCGGCACCGCCAGCGGCACCAGCAGCGCCCAATCGAAGAAGGCACGGCCGGGAAACCGGCACATGGTCACGATCCACGCTGTGCCCACGCCGATGATCGTGGTCATCACGCCGACGCCCAGCATCGGCCAGGCGGTCGTCGCCACCGCGCGGCAGAACGGTGATGATCAGATGGTGCCAGACTTCGGTGGATGGTTCGAAGGTGATCAGTACCAGCGAGGCGATGGGGGCCAGCACGAAGGCGGCTGTGATCGCCAGCGCCGCGAGCCAGCCGCGACCCGAGGCCCTGCCGGTGACGGGCGAAGCTGCGACTGCGCTGCTGCTCATGTCGCGATTGCTGAATGCCCGTGCGCCGACGCCTTGCATCCCTCTCTCCCGTTGAAGGGGAAAGGAACCGGCGGCGGTCTCTCGGGTCAGCCTGCATCGTCACCAGGCCTTCCCTCAGCTCGAAGGCCCGTCGTCAAACGTCACTTCGTTGACGAGTTCGCTCGCCTCGTCGCGATGCTTGGCGATCTCGATCAGCGGCAGGTTGTCGGGATGGAGCTTGCCCCAGGAACTGACCAGCTCGGCGGAGGGCTCCACCCGCCGGGTTGAGTGGATATTCGAAATTGATCTCCGCATAGAGCCCCTGCGCCTCCTCGGAGGTGAGGAATTTCATCAGCTTGATGGCGTTTTCGCGGTTCGTCGCGTGCTCGGCCAGCACCATGCCGGAAATGTTGACGTGGGACCCGCGTCCCTCGGCATCGGGAAACAGGATCTTCACCGAGCGCGCCCAGGTTTCCTGTTCCGGCTCTTTGTCGTTGGTGAGCATCTTGCCCATGTAATTAGGTGTTGCCGAGCGCGATATCGCATTCCCCGGCATAGATCGCCTGCGCACGGTCGTTGCCGGTGGGCTTGCGCGCGAGGTTTTCCTTCACCGCCGCCAGCCATTCCTTGGCCTTGTTCCGGCCCTCATGGGCGATGATCGAGGCGATCAGTCCGATCGTGTAATCGTGCTGGCCGGAGCGCGTGCAAAGACGGCCCTTCCATTTCGGATCGGCCAGTTCGGCATAGGTGATGGTGTCCTGCTTCACCCGCTCCCTGGAGGCATAGACGACGCGGGCGCGCCCCGTCAGACCGAACACCAGCGATTGTCGGGATCGCGGAAATTCGCCGGGATGTTGTCCGTGATCGTCGCATCCTCGAGCGGGGCGGCGAAGCCCAGCGTCTCGGAATTTTCCAGCCGTCCGATACCGACCGTCAGCATCACGTCGACGGGCGAGTTCACCCCTTCCGCCTTGATGCGCTCGCCAAGTCCCTTGGAGGCGTAGACGATATTGGTCTTGATCCCGGTCTCCTCCGTGAACCGCTTCAGCAGCGGCTGGATCAGATAGGGCTGGCGATAGGAATAGATGTTGACCGCGCCCTGCGCTGCAGCCGGGGCGGCGATGCCGATCTGTGCGGCTGAGCTGAGAGCGCAGACAACGGCGGCAGCGATCAGGCGCGCACCGCCGCAAGACATATGACGATTGGGCATGGCTCTCCTCCACGCGGCAGGGACAAGGTCCCGCCGTTGTCGATTGTGCCCGCCCGTCTCCGTCGTGCCGAGGATGGCTGAAAGAGGGGTTGGCGATGTGTTCGCGCCGATCCGTTTTGCCGACGTAGCGTCTCCCTTCAGGGACGAACGCACGAACGGGCTCGGAGAAGGCTCCTCACCAAGCGGAATGGCAGTGTAGAGAAAGCCGGAATGTAGTCAAGAAATACACTATTTATAACAATATTTTAGAATAATTCTGAACTTTTAGGTTCAAGTTTTAGCAAGGGCGGGCTGTGGTGATGGTGCGGGCAGGAGGGAGGCTGAAGGAGGAAGTGGGAAGGCTGACGGCGGACGGGATAGGTCTCGCCGCTTCTCAGTGTCTGGTGGTCGCCATGTCCGTGCTTGGTTCGATCTCCATCCCCTTGTTCCATTGTCATCCCCGCCTTCGCGGTGTCTTCCTTTGCCGCCAAAGTAGGGTGCCCGGCAAAGCCCGGTTGTCCTCGGATCCAGAGACAGCTAATGCCTCAGAACAGGTCACCCTGCTCCGGCCGTTCTTTCCGCGTCGTCTTGGCCTTCGGCTTGCGACGCGGGGCGGATCCGGCGCTTCCCGCAGCGACTGCCTCTACCGTGCCGTCGGCGAATTCCACCCTGAGCGCTATGCCGGAGGAGACGCCGGAGGCGCGGGCGATCGGCGCATCCGCTTCATCACGCACCACCGCATAGCCGCGGTTGAGAACGCTCTTGTAGGACAGCGCATCAAGGAGCTGCGCTCCGCCGTCGAGCCGCGCACGCTGGCGCTGGGTGATGACTTTCAGCGCACGATCGGCGCGCTCCGCCAGACCTGAAAGCCGTTCCCGTCCCATATGCACGCTCTGGCGCAGCATGCCGAGATGAAACCGTCCGCTTGCTGCTTGCAGGTGTCCGCGATGGGTGGCTGTATTCGCCTTCAGCGCCTGCCCGAGTGCACCCGCCGCCATGTCGTAGCGCTGGCGCGGCAGGGCGATCAGATCGCGCGGTAGAGCCGCTGCCGCTGCCCTGAGTTCCGTGCGCCGTCCTTGGATGAGCCGCAGGAGACCCGTGCCGTTGCGCCGGGCCAGATCGTCGATGATGCCAACGAGTTCCGCCTTCACCGGCACGGCGATTTCCGCCGCCCCCGTCGGCGTGGGCGCCCGCATGTCGGCGGCGTGGTCGATCAGCGTCCAGTCGGTCTCGTGCCCGACCGCCGAGATTAGCGGAATGTCGCTGTCGGCTGCCGCACGCACAACGACCTCGTCGTTGAAGCTCCACAGATCTTCCAGCGACCCGCCGCCGCGCGCCACAATGATCACGTCCGGGCGCGGGATCTTGCCGCCGGGCTCAATCGCGTTGAAACCGCGAATGCCCTCGGCGACTTCCTCACCGCAGGCCTCGCCCTGCACCCGCACCGGCCAGACCAGCACGTGCAGCGGGAAGCGATCAGACAGGCGATGGAGAATGTCTCGGATGACGGCGCCGGTCGGTGAGGTGACCACGCCGATGACCTGCGGCAGGTAGGGGAGCTGCTTCTTGCGGGCGGCGTCGAACAGCCCTTCCGCCATGAGCTTCTTGCGCCGTTCTTCCAGCAGCGCCATCAGCGCGCCGACGCCCGCAGGCTCGAGACTGTCGATGACGATCTGGTATTTCGACGAGCCGGGGAAGGTGGTGATACGCCCGGTGGCGATGACCTCCAGCCCTTCCTCGGGCTTGAATTTCAGTTTGCCGAAAGCATTGCGCCAGATGACCGCTTCCAGCCGGGTCTTCTCGTCCTTCAAGGAAAAATAGCAATGGCCGGAGGAATGTGGTCCGCGGTATCCGGACACCTCGCCGCGCACGCGCACGTAGCCAAACGTGTCTTCCATCGTCCGCTTGATGGCGCCGGAAATCTCCGAAACGGTAAATTCCGCGGCATTGGTTTGGGCCTGGGCCACGGTGTCGGTCTCCTTTTGTGGCGGCTCTGTGCCTTTTCCGTCTCTTGTCAGGTGGTTGCAGGAGCTGGCGACAAGGTCAAGTGATTCGCGTCGGTTGTGAAACCTTGATGGATTCTCAACGTCAGGATATAACGTTTTTACACATTGGTATATTAATAAATGTCAATTATACGTATCTTACCGAAGAGCACTATCTTAAGGGCGGCCAGGCGGTACCCCATCGCATCGCCCACACGCATGAGGAGGTTTGAAGGCTATGGCATTGAAAGACATCACGGCGCTGGTAGATCTGCGCGGACCGAAGAATGCGATGAACGTCGCGATCGATCTGGCGTCCAAGACGGAGGCCCACGTCACCGGACTTTCTCTGGCGTATAATCCGGTCATGCCCGGTTACCCGCGCCGATGCCGGCGGATTACCTCGAACAGGCCCGTCAGCAGTCCGAGGAGGATGCTCAGGCGGCTCTGAAGGACTTCAAGGAAACGGCTGCGTGCAACGGCGTCAACTTTGAAAGCCGCATGGTGCAGATGGCCGGCGGCGGCGCTGCCGACCCGTTCATCGCCCAGTGTCGCTTGTCCGACCTGATCGTCATGGGCCAGTACGATCCCCAGCGCAGAGACGCGATCGGCGAAGTGCTGATCGAGGCGGCACTGTTCGATTCTGGTGTGCCCGTCATGATCGTTCCTTATGCTGGCAAGTCGAAGTTTTCCGCCGAGCATGTCATGATCGCCTGGGACGGCAGCGCGACCGCCGTGCATGCCATCCGTTTGTCCCTGTCGCTGCTGCAGCTCGCGGACAAGATTTCGGTCGTGATGGTCGACCGCTGCCAGAAGCAGGACGGCGAGCCGGGGGCGGAAGTCGCTACCTACCTGTCGCGTCACGGTTTCAAGGTGAATGTGGAGATGATCGCCTCCCCGGACACTTCCGTCTCCGACGCGTTGCGCAACTTCGTTTCCGACAACGGCGTTGACATGGTGGTGATGGGCGGCTACGGCCACTCGCGCATGCGTGAGTTCGTCCTTGGCGGGGCGACCTACGGCATGCTGAAGTCTATGACCGTTCCGATGGTTATGGCTCATTGACCGCGTTTGCTCTTGGGGGCCCGTGGGGCGAAAACGGCTCGCGTTCCGGCATACGGTATTAACTGGAACCGCGGGCCGTTTTTCTTCAATCGGGCAGTTGCCCGCCCTCATCTCGAACGTTATCCCGATCGCAATGTGGACGGGTTTACGTTGCGGCTGATCCGAAACCCGGATCTCACCGGGTAGCGGCGGGGAACCGGGAGGGGGCGGGCCGGGCACTCACCGCGAAGGCGACGGTCCACAACCCGTTCACCCATCCGGTGTTTTGCAGTTGCGAGAGACCCTGAGGGTGCACATCACGGGGCGCCGGGTGAAAGCAGGGCTTTCATCCGGCATTCGTGTATCTGCGCAAGTTACCGAAAGCGCAGTCCGGTTCGCGCATACCGCTCGCAGAAGCGGATGGGAGATCCGGTCTTGACCCCAACCTCCAATACGCTGTGCCTTAGCGCTGTCATGACAATCATCAACCTAGACGGACTTCTCAAGCCTAAATCGATCGCTCTGATCGGCCCCAACTATCTGGGTGAGGCGGAATTGAGTTCGCTTCTGGAGCGCATCGCCGATAGCGGCTATGTCGCGCCCGTCACCCTTGTCGGGTTCGAGGATCCGCACGGCGCTTTCTCCGAGGCCGACAGTCTCGACGACATGGACGCGCATGCCGGATCTGGCGGTCCTCGCCTGCGGGCCGGAGCGGGCGGCGAAAACCATCGCCAAGCTCGGCGCAGGCGGAACGCGCGCCGCGGTGATGATCGCCTCCGGCTTCGAGGCCTGGCCGGCGGAAGTGCTTCAGGACATTCTGGAAGCCGCGCGTCCCTACAATCTGCGCCTGATCGGGCCGGGCTCTCTCGGCATCGCCTCTCCCAGTCACCGCCTGCAAGTCCACCTATCGGTGGAATCCGTGCCCGGCGGCGATCTCGCCATGGTTTCGCGCTCCGGCATCATCATGAATGCGACGCTGTCCTGGGCGACGGCGCACGGGGTCGGCTTTTCCCACGTGGTCTCGCTTGGTGATCGCGCCGACGTTGATATCGCCGATCTACTCGATTGGTTCACCGGCGACGTGGAAACCCGCGCCATCATGGTGCAGCTCGAATGGGTCAAGAACGCGCGCAAGTTCCTGTCCGCCACCCGTGTGGCCGCGCGCGCCAAGCCCGTCGTTCTCATCCGTACCGGCGCCAGTACCGATGCGCCCGTCACGGCGCATACCGATGCCGGTCGGCTGGCGACCACCGACGCCGTCTACGATGCGGTGTTGAGGCGTGCGGGCGTGCTGCGCGTGGGCGGACTGGACGACATGTTCGATGCGGCGGAGACGGTGACCCGCGTTCACCCCAATCTCGGCCGCAGGCTCGCCATCATCGCCAACGGCCGCAGTCTTGCGACCCTGGCCACCGACCGCGTGGCCGATCTGGGCGGCGAGATCGCGCGTATTTCGGCGGTGACGGAGGAAGCCATCCAGCCGTTGCTGCGCTCCGGCGTGTCTCCGGAAAACCCTCTGATCATCTCCTCCAACGCGCCGCCAGAAACCTATACCCAGCTCATCAAGGCGCTGCTGGCCGACCGCAACGTGGACGGCATCGTCGTCGTTTCCACGCCGACCGCCTTCGCCAATCCGTCCGCCACCGCAGCCGACATCATTGCTGCGGCGGGGCGACAGGCCGGGTAGCCGCGCGCCAAGAAGGTCGTTATCGCTGCGCTGGCCACCGCCGATCTTGCACCCACCCGGCATCTGGAGGCGGCGGGCATCCCCTGCTATCGCACCTCGGTGGAGGCCGTGCGCGCCTTCATGTATGTTGCGCGCTACAGCGAAGCGAAAAAGCTTCTGATGGCGAACCCGCCGAGCTTTCCCGCCGACTTCACGCCCCACACGGAAGTCGCGCGCGCCATCGTGGCGAATGTGCTGGCGGAGCCGCGCACATGGCTTGAAACGTCCGAATGCCGGGACGTTCTGGCGACCTACGACATTGCGACGGGTCCCGTGCCCTCCACCATTCCGCGCAAGGCAGGCAGCAAGGTGCCGGGCGCGTTGTTCGCAGGGCTTGCGGATAATCCGATCTTCGGTCCCGTCGTGGTCTTCGGTCTCGGCGGTTCGGCCGTCGATTTCGCCGACGATTACGGCCTCGACCTCGCGCCTCTCGATCTCAACCTCGCCGAAGCGCTGATCGAGCGCACGCGCATCTCGCGGCTCTTCCGCGATGCGGACGAGAACGAGCAGTCGCGCCGCATCCGTCATGCCATCGCGCTGGTGCTGGTCAAGCTCGCCCAGCTTGCCGTCGAAATTCCCGAAATCCGTGAGATCGACCTCAACCCCTTCTACGTGGACGAGGGCGGCAACGTGACGGTGACGGACATGCGCATCGCCGCTGCCCCGCCCAACATCGTGCCCGGACGTCTCGCCACCTCGCGTCTGGCCATTCGTCCCTATCCGAAGGAATGGGAGCGCTCACTGGAACTGAAGGACGGTCGCCGCTTCTTCGTTCATCCCGTCCGCCCGGATGACGAGGACAGCCTGAAGGCGTTCTTCGAGACGGTGAGCGCGGAAGATCTGCGGTTGCGGTTCTTCGCGCCAGTGCGCGATTTCTCGAGCGCCTGACCCAGCTCGATTATTCCCGCGCCATGGCGTTTTCCGCTTTCGATGCCTCCACCGGCGAGATGATGGGCGCGGTGCGTCTCTACGCCGATCTAGACCACCGTCATGGCGAATACGCCATCATGGTGTGCTCGGAGCTGAAGGGCCGGGGGTTCGGCTGGATGCTGATGAACCTGATCATCGAATATGCGGCGCGCGACGGCATCGAGACCATTACCGGCGAGGTTCTGAAAGAGAACTCCACCATGCTCGACATGTGCCGTTCGCTGAGCTTCAAGATCCGGCCGTCATCCGATGACGACGCGGTTTCCATCGTCACCCTGTCGGTGGCCGATGCGCATACGGATACCGCGGTTCTCTGAAAGGCGGGAAACGGAGGTGCTGTCGCGCCGCTGATTTCTGGATTCCGGATCAGCGCTCGGCTGACGCCTCTCTTGTCCGGAATGAAGGAGTGTGGGGAGAGTTGTAACCACACGCCGATATTGAAGCCGGATGCTGCTCGCACATGGTTCCAGTGTGCTTACAACTCACCCCTTGCGCATCATTCCGGGCGATCTGCGGCGAAGCCGCATGGCCAGACCCGGAATCCAGCGTGACAAGTCGCAGCAACGCAGCGCCGTATCACTTCTCTTCGGTCCAGAAACCTACTCTACCAGCACCCGCTGCGAGGGGAAGGTGATCTCCACCAGTGTGCCCTGGTTGGGTTCGCTGTCGATGGAGAATCCGGCGCGGTTGGCTTCCACCAGCGCCTTGGTAAGCGGCAGGCCTAGCCCCGTGCCGCCGCCGAGTCGTGCGGTATGGAGCTGGCGGAAGGGTTCCAGCGCCGCCTCGATGTCCTTCCTCGACATGCCCATGCCCGTGTCGCGCACGCGCATCACCATCTCGCCCTTCGGCTCAAGCGCGGTGGAGACGATCACCTGTCCGCCCGCCTGATTGAACTTGATGGCGTTGGAGAGAAGGTTCAGCACGATCTGGCGCACTGAACGCGGATCCGCCACCACCTTGGGCACGGATTCCGGCAGGCTGGTGCGGATGATGACTCGGTCGCGATTGGCCTGGGGCTGCATCAGCGCCACGCAGTCGCGCAGAACCTTGTTGATCGGCACCGCCTCGAAAGCCAGCTCGAACTTGCCCGCCTCAACCTTGGAGAGATCGAGCAGATCGTTGATCAGGCTTAAGAGATGCGTGCCGGAGGCGTGGATGTCCTTCAGATAATCCTTGTAGCGCTTGTTGCCGATGGCGCCGAAGCGCTCGTCCATCATCACTTCCGAAAAGCCGATGATGGCGTTGAGCGGCGTTCGGATCTCGTGATTGATCTTGGCCAGGAAATCGGATTTCTGCGACGACGCGTTCTCCGCCTGGCGTTTGGCGGTGGTGAGTTCTTCCTCCACCTTCTTCCATTGGGTGATGTCGCGCAGCACCGCGCAGAACTTGGCGTTGTCCTTGTCGGCAGGCTGACCGATGCGCCCGATTGTCATGAACAGCGGAATGAGCCCGCCGTCGGACAACTGGCCGATCACTTCCCGCCCATCATTGAGCACGCTCACCACCCCGTTGTGGGCCAGCCCGTCGAGATAGTCGAGCGCGGAGCGATGGCTTTCGGGTGCCAGATAATCGGTGATGGTCGCACCCTGCATCATCTGGCGCGATGCATTGAAAAGCGCCTCGCCGGACCGGTTGACGGAAATAATGCGTCCGTCGGCATCAAGCACGATCACGCCGTCGGTGGCCGTCTCCAGAACGGATTCCAGTTCCGAAATCCGTTCGCGGGACTGTGCCAGCTCCGCACTCGCCTCTTCCGCACTCGCGTCGCGCTTTTCGCGCAGCGAGATCATCAGCCCGCTGCCGCCCTTCCACGGCACGGTGTGCATGAAGGCGTCGATCGGATGGGGCGTGCCGTCGCTCAGCCGCACACACAGCGTGCGCTCGATGGTGGCACTGCCCGCGGGCTTCGGCGGCCATTCTTCCGGCGGGGCGAACACCGCTTCCAGACCGCCGGCTTCCGCCAGTTCACCCAGATCGGCGTAGCCTAGCATCTTCAAAAGCGACTTATTGGTGTATTCCACGTCGCGGTCGCGCACGATGGGCAGCCGGTCGAGCAGGCGCGGATGGATCGGTGCCGCCTGTTCGCTCGGAACCTCTTCCTCCGGCGCCTTGGCGCGTGGCGTGGGCCGCGGAGCGATCGGCATGGGGATCGGCGGAACGTCCTTGCCTTCCGGCTTCTCGTCTCCCGCCTTGTTGGTTTCCTCGATCCGGGCGCCCAGAGCCTCCGCGATCTTGCGGAAAGCTTCCCGTTCGGGACGCGAAAGCTGGGAATCGGGCGGGATCACCTGCCGTTCGGCAAGCCGCACGACCGTTTCGGTGAAACTCTCGTCTCCCTCCACCTCGGGTGCGGCCTCTGCTTCAGGCGCGGGCTCCGGTTCCGCTTCAGCTTCCGGTTTGGGCTCAGACGCAGTCTCGGCTTCGATCTCCTCGTCCGTCGCCGTCCGGGCATCGACGGGTTCTTCGGCCGTGTCGGTCAGATCCCCCATCGGCAAAAGCGGCTCGGGCTCTTCCTCGACGAGGTCCTCCGCCGGGCCTTCCAGGGCCTCGGAAACCGGCTCCACGGATGTTTCATCCGTCTCCTCGGGAAGCCCCCCCGTCTCTTCGACAGCCTCCACCTCGGCTTCAGCTGCCTCGATCTGCTCCGGTTCGACGTCCGGCGCCTCGATCTCCAGAGCTTCGCCGTCCGATGCTTCGCTTGTCTCGGCAGCGGTTGAGCTTTCGTCTTCGCTCTCGGATTCGTTCAGGCGCCGGATTGCTGCCAGTCCGGCTGCGGCGGCCGCAGCAAGACCGGCCGTGGACGTCGCGGATATGTCGCTGTCGCTCCCGTCCGGCTGCGCTTCCTGCGCGGGCTCTGCGCCGAGGACTTCGCTTTCGTCCGTCTCGACGATCACGACAGGCGAGGGGGCGGGCTCCTCGTCATCCGTCTCAACAAATTCCTGACGCTCGAGGGCGGCGACGTCGCCCTGCGCGCTCTCATCCTCGGCCGCTGTCACCGCATCCTGCGAATTGGCGGCCTCGGGAAGGTCCCATTGCGGCGCGGTCTTGGTGCGCTCGTGATAGAGCCCATAGGTTGGAGACGGCTGGGAGCGGCCGGGGAGATCTGCGACGCGATGCTCTTCGTCGCTCTGCGTGGCGACGGGCTCAGTAGGTTCGGGCAGCGTCGTTTCTTCGACGATCTCCTCACCCTCGTCTTCCGCCCCACTTTCAGCGGTGACCGGCCCTTCCGGTTCCGGCTGAAGATCTTCGTCCGTTTCCTCGGCGTGCTCTTCATCCGCGACCATTACGGCCTCTTCGATCTCGTCGGCGGGTTCTTCAACCGGTTCTTTGGCCTCAGGCGTTGCGGCTTCCGCTTCTTCAGATGCTAGCAGGCTCACACCCGCCATCCCGGCAGCGGTCGCAGCCGCTACCGCGACCGCGGTGTCGGTAGAAGACGCTTCCGGTTCTGTCGCCGCCTCGTCGTGATCTGCAACCTCCGGGGTCGCGTCCTGCGGTGGGGTCAGATCCTCGCTTGCGGGCTCTTCGGGCGCATCCTCTTCGACGGGCGCGCTCGTGCGCATGCTTTCCATGGTGACCGCGTCGGCCGGACGGCAGACGCCGAAGCCGCGATAGCCCTTGAACTGGCGAAACCTGTCGAAGGCGGGGAGTGCTGCCAGATCCACCGGCACGGCCAGCGGATTGTCGCTCACAGGCCATTCCACGGTGACGCCGCTCCACGTGTCGCGCCGCACCAGAGCAGCTGCCACCCGGCCTTCTGGATCGAGATTGAGCTGTTCGGCCACATCCGCCCAGTTCCGCCCGACAGTATCGGCTGCTTCCGGGCCGATCACCTGCGCAAGCTCGGGCGAAACGCCGGTAAAGACCTGCTCGACATTCATCTGCCAGACGAACCGCACCGGCCGCCCGTCATTGTCGAACTCAAAGGCGGGAATGGCGGGCGTTTCCGCATCCGCCGTTTCATCGGGCACGGGCATCGTCTCCTGTGCCTCATCGGCCGCAAGCGCGCTCTCCGTCTCTTCGGTGATCTCTTCCGCAACCGCGTCGTCGACCTCTGCGGTCGCCTCAACGGGGGTCTCGTCCTCGGCGCGCGCCTCTTCCTCGTCCGCCGTCGCCGCCACGGCGCTTGCGGCAAGGGCAGCGACCGCGGGGGCAGCCGGAGCGAAAACATCGGCTTCCCGCTCGTCGGGCGCAATCTCGGCCTCTTCCTCGTGAGGCTCGGAGATAACCGGTGCAACCTCTTTGGCCGCCTCCTCGATCTCGTCCGTTTCCGGTTCGTCCTCGGGTTCTGGGCTCACGAGCGGTTCGACCGGCAACGGAGTATCCGCATCGACGGCGTCCGTTTCCGCGTCGGCTTCCGTCTGAACCGTGTCGCTCTCGTCGGTGTCCTCATCCGGGCTTTCGGTGCGCAGCTCCGGCTCGCTCGCCGGTTCTTCCGTCACCGGCGGGAGCTGATCGTCCTCATCGACGAGCTTCTGTTTGGCCGCACGGGCCTTCGCGAGCAGGTCGAACGCCTTGGGGGCCGGGGTAGCTGGGACCTCTGCCGACGGTGCGGGCGCGGTGTTCGCGTTCTCCGCACCTTCGGGGGCGGAGGTCTGCGCCTCGTCTTCGCCCGCCTCAAGACCCTTGAGGAAACGGCTCCAGGGAAAGAAGGAGCGCGGGAAACTCGACGTCGCGACCGTGTGGTCCGTCTCTTTGGCAGTCTGGTCCGTCGCCGTCGTTCGATCCGTCGTCGTTCGGTCCGTCGTCGTCCGATCCATCGGGGGCACCTGTTCCATGGGGGACTGCTCGTCGGGGGCTTCTTCTGCCTGCCTGTGGGCCACGATCAGCCGGGACGTGGGAGCGTCGGGGGCAAAAACCGCCACCTGGGCGGTATGACGGGCGGTGCCGATCCGCACATGGGTCGCATCGTCTTTCTCGCACGGCGTGTCGGCCGTCGTCGGCCAATCGCGGCCAGCAGCCTTCAGCGATCCGTTCTTCGCGATCAGCACCGCACACACCTCGTCATCGGACAACAGGGTGCAGAAATCCTGCAGGGGATCGGCAATGTCGAGCTTGGTGTCACCGGCAACGACGAGGGCTGCCCGGTCTCCGTTGCCGAGTTCCAGCGCGCCTGCCTGGGCGGTCAACTGGAGGGCGCGCACACCGACGAAAAAGCGCAGCCGTTCCACAGTCTGCCGGCCCGGCTCGCCGCTGGCCAGCCGTTCCAGATGGCGCCGCGCGGACGCGGTGTCGGCGAGCGAGCGCGCCATCAGCGTGCGCATGGACCTTTCGCGGAAAAAACGCACGCCTGCGGCATTGGCCCACAGGATGCGACGGCCGTCAGCCGACCATACCCAAGCGGGTCGGGTCTCGCTAAACAATCCGGTCACCGCCGGTAATGCGCTGATTTCGAAAAAGGTTCGGCCGTACGCGCTCATTGCTGCAGCAACTCCGCCTCTGCACTTCGCTGGATGCAACTTCCGTCTCCGGGATCACCTGCCGCTGGCCTTCGGCAAAGATCCAACGCACCCTTTCCCCCGCCGAAAGGACAGGTCTGCTCGACGGTCCGGTCATTGCCGGATTAACACCTTGTTAATAACCGGAATACCAATCAGCGTCCATGCGCAGATGTCCGATCTCAAGACCTCGTTGGCGGCGTGGTTAATCCGTATTTGTCGTTATGGCGTCACGCTTCGCCGGTATCGCTTGTCGAGGTCCGCGTTGCGTTCACGCCGTTGTTGACGAAGCATAACCGCATCGGATCGAGCCGATCCGCTCGCACGCATCCGGTAAATCTTTGATTCGTCACAGACGAACGCCGGCCATATACCGGCATTGTGTTAACGAAGATTGCCCGGGCGACGTCGTTTCGTCGTCGCAATCCGTATCTAGAGCGGCAGAAGGAGCCTTCCATGACGACCCCGAAATTCGATTTCGAGATCCCCGAGCACATGCGCGACTTCGCCGAGAAGAGCGTCGATCAGGCGCGCAAGGCGTTTGATACCTTCATGGATGCGACGCAGAAGGCTGTCACCACCGTGGAAGAGCAGACCAACGCCGCCCAGTCGGGCTCGCTCGACATGAACAAGAAGGTGCTCGACTATGCGGAGGAACATGTCGACGCCGCCTTCCAGCTTGCCCAGAAAATCGTGTGTGCCAACGACGTGCAGGAGATTTTCAAGCTTCAGAACGACTATCTGAAGGCGCAGATGGAAGCACTCGGCGAGCAGGCGCGCGATCTGAGAGAAAGCGCCGCCCGCACCGCCGGAGATGTCGGCCGCAAGGCAACGGACAAGTGATCTGACAAGAGATCCGGCAGGCCGGTAAAGTGACGGGGTCGCAGATCGGCGGCCTCTTCTGCCTCCGGGTTTGCCGGTGGATGGGGTAGCATCGAATTTTCCCGCCCCGCGTTTCACCGCAAACCCGTACCCTTAGGCGGGGAAGGGCAAAAAACCCAGGATTTCCCAGGCTTGTGAAATAAATATGGTGCACTGCAAAAAATATTGCAATGCAATAAAAATACATTATCTTCCCTTGTGTAAAGATCACGAGCCGAACGCTCAGGCGGCAGCCACTCAGATGAGCCGAATGCCCGAGAGCCGATGCGTTTGCGGCCGGATGGCGGAGGGTCGGAAAGGGGCGTCTCATTTGGACGTCAATGCTGCCGACAAGACCGGTAAAAACCGCCGAAACAAGCTGCAAGACGCCCCCGCGAGACAGAGCGGGTCGGCCTGAAAATTATAGCCCCGAGTGGCGGAAATCCGACAATCGCTACGGGGACAGCAAGTCCTAGGAGAAGTGATTATGACCGCAGCCAAGACCGAGACCACCACGACCAAGTCCCGCGCCGGTTCCGCCAAGCAGGCGCCGCTGCGCCGAGCTTCGAGGCTTTCTCCATGCCGAAGACGGAAATGCCCGCTGCCGTTCGCGAGATGACCGAGAAGGGCCTCAACCAGTCGCGCGAGGCTTACGAGAAATTCAAATCCGCCGCCGAGGAGGCAACCGACATGATCGAAGACAGCTTTGAGACGACTCGCCAGGGTGTTCTGGAACTCAATACTTGCGCCCTCCACGCCGCCAAGGCGAACACCGACGCCACCTACGACTTCATGAAGTCCCTGGTCGGCGCCAAGTCGCTTTCCGAGGCGATCGAGCTTCAGACGTCTTTCGCCCGCACCCAGTTCGACGCCATGTCGAAGCAGGCTAAGGAAATGCAGGAGATCTCCAGCAAGTACGCCACGGACCTCTCCAGCCCGATGAAGGACGTCTTCGACAAGGCGGTCAAGGGATTCAAGGCCGCCTGAGCAATCTGCCGTCGGGCGTGAGCGCCCAGTGACATGATTTCAAGCGTCACGATTCCGCTGCGCCCGTGGATCTTCCGGATCCGCGGGCGTTTTGCGTCTTGAGCAAGCCTGTGCATAACAGGCCGAAAATCGCCACTGCGGGCTCTTGAAATCGAAATCGAAACTCCATACGGTCCGCTCACTTCGCGCCGCCTTAGCTCAGTTGGTTAGAGCGCTAGATTGTGGATCTAGAGGTCCCCCGTTCGAACCGGGGAGGCGGTACCATTCTCTCCCGACATTTTTCTCGCGCTGCGGACGCCCCGATGGGACGGCCGGTTTTTGCGTGCGCGTTGATGTGTGGGGGAGGGGCTGTTGGAGCGGCGCGTCTTGAAGGATGGGCTCCGGCAAGAACCTCACGAAGCGAGGCCCGCCCCGAAAAGGCACGGACCTCAAAGCGCGTCCCTTAAGCCCTTTTCAGCGCCGCCTTGTGAATGGCCGACAGTGTCGTGGTCGGCGTGATCACTTCCGGGTCGAGGCGCAGGTGCAGCAGCGACAGCTCACCGGAGGCCCGCACGCGTTCGAAGGCGGGGCCGAATTCCGCCGTCTCGGTCACCGTCTCGCCGTGTCCGCCATAGGCGCGCACGAGAGCTGCAAAATCCGGGTTGGTCATCGTCGTTGCTGAGATACGGCCGGGATATTCGCGCTCCTGATGCATACGGATTGTGCCGTAGATCCCGTTATCCACACAGATCACGATGACGGCCGCGCCTGCCTGCTGGGCGGTGCCCAGTTCGTTGATCGTCATCTGCAGGCAGCCGTCGCCGGCAAAGCACACGACGTCGCGGTCCGGATAGCGCAGCTTGGCGGAAATCGCCGCCGGCAGGCCGTAGCCCATTGAGCCGGAGGTCGGCGCAAGCTGGGTGCCCAACTTGCGGAAGCGGTAGAAGCGATGCACCCAGGTGGCGTAGTTGCCCGCCCCGTTGGTGAGAATGGCCTCGGGCGACAGATTGTGGCGCAGCCAGGTCATCACCTCGCCCATCTGCAACGGGCCGGGCGTGGCCGGGGGCTGATCCGACCAGGCGTGATAGGCGTCGTTGGCGATCTTCGTTTCCTCAGGCCAGGGCACGCAAACCGGCGGCTCCACCCCTTCCAGCGCGGCGGTGAAGGCTTCCGGCGAGGCGTGGATGGCAAGGCTCGGCTGATAGACCCGGCCGAGTTCCTCCGCCCCCGCGTGAACATGAATGAGCGTCTGCGACGGGCTCGGAATGTCGAACAGCGTGTAGGACTGGCTCGGGATCTCCGAGAGCCGGCCGCCGATGAGCAGCACGAGATTGGATGCCTTGATGCGTTTAACCAGCTTGGGGTTCACGCCGAGCCCCAGGTCGCCCGCATAGTTGGGATGCTCGTGATCGAACAACATCTGGCGCCGGAAGGGGCACACGACTGGCAGCTCGAACCGTTCCGCGAACCGCCTCAGCCGCTCCGTCGCGGCCTCCGACCAGCCGCTTCCGCCCGCGATGATCACGATCGGCCGTTCGGCATGCCACAGGCGCTTTTGCAGGTCCGCCATCTGGCTGAGGCCGGGATGGGTCTCGACCTGCGTGGCGGGCACGGCGGCGGCCGAGGCCATTTCCGTCAGCATGTCCTCCGGCAGGGCCAACACGACGGGGCCCGGTCGGCCCGAGCAGGCCCGGAAAAGGCGCGCACCACCATCTCCGGCACGCGTTCCGCCTCCTCGATCTCCGCCACCCATTTGGCGATGGAGCCGTACATCTTGGTGTAGTCGACTTCCTGGAAGGCGTCGCGTCCGCGCACGGAGCGGTCGATTTGGCCGACGAACAGGATCATCGGAGTGGAATCCTGCTGGGCGATGTGCAGTCCCGATGCCGCGTTCGTCGCGCCCGGCCCGTGGGTGACCATGCAGATGCCCGGCCGATCCGACATCTTGCCCCAAGCCTCCGCCATCATCGCCGCGCCGCCTTCCTGACGGCAGACGGTAACCGGAATGAATGCATCGACGAGTGCGTCGAGGACCGCTAGGTAGCTTTCTCCCGGAACGCAGAACACGCGCTCCGCCCGGTTCGCCTCCAGAACCGCCACGAGGAGCTGGCCGACGGTCTTTTTGTTTTCAACCGATGCGTCGGTCATGAATCACCCTCTGTATGTGTTTGAACCGGATCATAGAAATCCGACGCGGCTCCGCCAGAGAAAATCTGCAGCGCACTGCATGGAAATCAGGCGACGGAAACAGCCGGGCGAAATCAGTGCGTTTTTCGGGGCAGCGGAGGTGGTGGTCTGTTTCTCGTGACTGGGGACGGCGTGTGTCGTCTCGAAGGATGGGCAACACGATGACAACTCGGTGCCAATCTCTCGCGCGCCGCTCCCAAAGGAACAACCGAAAGCACCCGGGACATGAAAAAGCCGCGCCCTCGGCGGGCACGGCTCTTGGGTCGTCTTCGAAAGACGAGCGTTACTTGCCGATCTTGATCTTGGTTTCGGCCTTGGCGAGTTCGGGCGGTTTGGGAAGGTTGATCGTCAAAATACCCTTGTCGAAGTCTGCCTTGATCTTGTCGGCGGCAGGCGCATAGGGCAAAGGCAGCGTGCGGCGGAACGAGCCGTAGCTGCGTTCGCTGACGTGATAGTCCTTCTCCTTCGTCTTGCTCTCGTGCTTCTTCTCGCCCTTGATGGTGAGATACCGCTCGGCGATGGAGATATCGAGGTCCTTCTCCTCAACGCCCGGCAGTTCGGCCGTCACCACCAGATCGTCCTCCGTCTCCTTGATGTCGACGGCGGGGAACTTGTCGGTAAAAGCGGCTGTTCCGGTCGGTCAGTTTTTTGCGAAATCGGAAAAGACCCGATCGATTTCCTTGTGCAAAGATGCGAAGGGGCGTTCCTCTCCGCCTCAGAAATTCGGCAGAATAGATTTCATGTTACGCACTCCCATCAATGCGGAGGCGCCTCGCAATCACAGCTCACGGCAAGTATCGCGAGGCGTGACCGATGTTCACGAGTTTATTGACTATTGCGAATATAAGTATTCGCAACGGTCGGTTCCAATCGCCGGCACCCTGAAAAGACGCTTGCGGGCCTCCCCGGTCAGCGGTCGCTGTCATGACAATCTTGCCCCTCCGGTGTGGAGCTGCTGCCCGGTGCAATTTATCCTTGCGTAAGTGATGGAAAATTAAGCTATATTGTTATAATTGTCCGTAGCGTCATTGACAAAAGTTAGCGCAGTTGCAAGCTGGCGGTTTATGATGATACCGCCCATCGCAATGGCGCGCGCGTTCAGGGAAGTTCTTTCGATTTGAACCACGATCCGCAAGCCCACGATCCGCAAGCCGAGGTGCTGGCTCTGTTGGAAGATCCGGCCACTTATGGCGTGACGGGACTAGTTACGCGCATCGATACGCATGCGGCGGCAGTTTTCCTTGCGGGCCGCGAAGCGATGAAGCTGAAGCGGGCCTTCACCTTATCCCTTCCTGGACTATTCGACGTTGGAATTGCGCAAGACGGCGTGCCAGCGCGAGATCGAGGTCAACCGGGCGAATGCGCCGATGATTTACCGCGATGCGGTGCCGATCACGCGTGAGGCGGACGGGCATCTCGTCATCGCGGGCGAGGGCGAGCCGGTGGACTGGCTCGTCCGCATGAGCCGTTTCGACGAGACCAACACGCTCGGATCATCTGGCGGTGAAGGGCCCCTTGCCGGACGGCGTGGCGGAGGAACTCGCCGATATCTTTGCCGTCTCCCATGCGCGTGCACCGGTGGTCGATCAGGAGGATGGCGAACTCTGGATCGACGATCTGGAAAGCTATGCGGAGCAGAACAATGCCGCCTTCCTCGATGCGCCCGACCTGTTCCCACCGGAACGCACCCACATGCTCTCCGCGGAAGCGAATGCCATGCTGTCCTGGATCCGCCCGCTCCTGAGCTAGCGCCGCTGCACGGGCGGGGTCCGGCGCTGTCACGGGGATGCGCATCTCGGCAATATCGTGCTGATCGACGGCAAGCCGGTGCTCTTCGATGCCATCGAGTTCGACGATCGCATCGCCACCGGCGACGTGCTCTACGACCTCGCCTTCCCGCTGATGGACCTGTCGGTGCGTGGCCTGGCGGGGGATGTCAACCGTCTGCTGAACCGCTATCTCAACCACACGCACCGGCTGACCGATCTGGAAGATCTGGCCGCGCTGCCCTTCTTCCTGCTGATGCGGGCCTGCATTCGCGCCAAAGTGGCCGCTGCCCGGCTGGCCCATGTGAGCGGCGAGGCGGCGGAGGATGCGCGCCGCGATGCCGTCGAACATTTCCACTTCGTCGAGCGGTTCCTGGAGCCCGCAGACCCGATCCTGGTGGTCGTGGGCGGCCTGTCGGGCACCGGAAAATCGACCGTGGCGCGCGCAATCGCCCCCGGTCTCGGTCTGCCACCGGGCGCGGTGGTGCTGCGCTCCGATGTGGAACGCAAGCTGCTCTTCGATGTGGAGACGAGCGAACATCTGCCGCCGGAGGCCTAAAAGTTCAACGTGACCCGCGAGGTCTACGTGCGGCTTTGCGAAAAGGCCGAGGTGGCGCTGGCCGCGGGTGCCTCCATCGTGGTCGATGCGGTTTTCGCCGCGCCTGAGGAGCGCAGCCAGATCGCCGCGATCGCCCGCAAACTGGAGGTGCGCTCCAGAGCCTTCTGGTTGGAGGCGGACTTCGCCACCATGTCCGGCCGCGTCGAACAGCGCGCCAACGATGCCTCCGATGCCGATGTCGCGGTGTTGCGTCGCCAGCTTGTTTACGATCTCGGCGAAATCAGTTGGACCCGGATCGATGCCTCCGGCACGCGGGAGGAAACGCGCGCCAGGGTGGAGGCGGCGCTGGCCTCCGCCTGAGCGTCGACGTGCTCAACCGGGCCTGCCTCGCTCTCAACCTGTCGAAAAATTCCGGATGCGCTAATGCTTGCGATTCCGTGGGCGGGGGGAAGTGCTCTAAGTTCGCCGTACACGGGGTGTCATGAAAAGGTGGATGACATGGGTGGAACACGGAAGCTCGGTGCGCTTTTCTTCGCGGCGGCGATCTGGGGCGGAAGCCTCGTCGTAAATCCGGCCGAAGCCCAGAAGCCGCCGCGCGCGGATCTGTCGGATGTCCTCCCGGCGGCTGAAATCGTGCAGGGAGATCTGCGCGCGCGCGTTTCCATGGTTGCCGCCTCCGAGGATCCGTCCATGAAGGCGCCGATGCTGGAGGTCGTTTTCGGAAACCAGTCGGTTCTGCGCATCGAAGGGGTGCCGAGCGGCTGGGACAGTCCGCAGGGCACCATCGAAATTCATGAAATCGATCCCGCCAACAACACGCCGGAGGTGGTTTTCACCTCGTTTTTCGGCGGCGCGCATTGCTGCACGCAAGTGCACGTGGCCAGCGCCGACAAGGCCGGCGACTGGCACGATGTTGATGTCGGCTTTTTCGACGGCGAAGGCGGCACGTTCGCGGATCTCGACGGCGACGGCGAGGCGGAATTCAAGAACTTCGACAACAACTTCCTCTATGCCTTCGATTGCTACGCCTGTTCGGATGCGCCGTTGCTGATCTATGCCGTGACCGGGGGCAAGGTCGTCGATGTGAGCCGCAAGGAGGCGTTCACCCGCTTCCATCGGGAATGGCTTGCCGGGATGGAGGGGCGTCTGGCAGAGGCCCAACGGGGTTCTTCGCAGGCTGGATCGCGCAAAAGGCGCTGCTGGGCGAGGGCTATGAAGCCTGGGAGGCGATGATGGCGGTCTATCGCGGTTATCTCGATGAGGGCTTTGAAAGCTGCCCGACCGAAAAGCCCGATTGCGCCGACAACGAGCGCGTGACGCTTCCCTTTCCCAAGGCTCTGACGGTTTTTCTGAAGGATCTGGGGTATCTGTGAGAGCGGCCGCAGCCGCCCCCGCATTTTTTCGTGTTCCTGTATTCTCGTTGTGTTTGGCAGGCGGCGGTATGCCCTCACCTCAGCGAGGGCAGCCACGTCACGATGCTGGGGAAGGCGAGCAGTCCCGCAAAGCCCAGAAAGCGCACGTAGCACAGGACGCCCCAGATCAGCGTGAAGATATCATCACCGCAAGCTTGGCCGTCTCGTGCAGTACCTGGCGAACTGCCTGAACCGCATGCCCTTGAAGATGGCTGTGATCAGCACGACGAAGGCACCAAGTGCGCCCGCTTCCGTCGGCGTGGTGGAAAACGAGAAACCGCCGATCTCCCCCCCCCCCCCGAAAAGGTTGATGAAGATGATCGCCACCACCGCGAAGATCGGCTGGTTGCCCGGCAGTTAGGCGAAACGCTGGCCCCATGTGAAGCCGTGGATTGCCGGAGAATCTCCCCGCCACGCCGCCATGCCGATGATGATGGCGATATAGACGACGGCGGGATCAGCGAGGCGAGCGTGTCGCCCGTCGCCACGACAGCCGCCGACAGGCGCTTGGAATAGTCTTCCGCCAGCATTTCGGGAATGGCGACGCGGGCGAAGACGGCGGCCGTGGCCATGCTTGCTCCCGAAACGGCGGCGAAACTGGCTGTGGCGAAGATCGTTCCCACCGTCATACCGCCGGGCAACCAGCCGAGCCAGCGTTTGGCCGCTTCGAACAGCTGTCGCGTCAACCCCGCATGAAAGGCCAGATAGCCGATCAGCATGAAGGTCGGCAGGACCGACAGGGAATAGGTGAGCGATTTGGAATGCGGTACCGTGCCCGCCATCTTCAGCGCGGTGATGAAACCGCGTTCGAACCCCATGCGCATGGAGAAGATGACGATCAACCCGGTAACGCCGACTAAGGCGGCGGCGAAGGCGACCCGCATGCCGAGTATGACGAGGATCAGCAGGACGCCGGTCATGATCAGTCCGACCTCGAAAGGCGTCATCGCGAACTCTCCCCGTTTGCGTCATTGGCATCGAATTCGTCGCCGAACGTCTCCTCGATTTCGTGTCGCGCCGTTTCGGTGATGTCCTCCACTGAGGGCAGGTCAACGCCCGGTCTGGCGGTCGGGTAACGGATCAGCCGCGCATAGCCGACGAGTTGCAGCACCAGCCGCAGGGCCAGAAGAGACAGCGCGACGGGCACCAGCAGCTTGGAGGGCCAGGTCGGCAGACCGATATCGATGGTGCTGTCGCCGATGGTCCAGGCGCGCTCGAAATGGAACTAGGAGCCGTAGATAAGCGCCAGCACGACGGCCAGAATGAGCAGAACGCTGAGGAATTCCTCTATCCAGAGGAGGCGTCCGCGCAACGTTCCGAGCAGGATCTCCATGCGGATATGTCCGCCGACCCGCTGGCAATAGGCGACGCCGAGAAAGGTGAACACGGCCATCGTCTGCTCGGTGATGTCGATGAAGCCCGATACCGGCTGGTTGAAGAAGGTGCGCGCGAAGATCTGCACCACCGCCAGCAGCATCAGGGTGACGATCTCTGCCGCGGCGATCAGGTTGAAAACATTTTCGATGCGCGCAAGCGCGCCGGAGAACACCCGATACGTTTCGGGGTCTCCTGGGGAGTTGATCGGACGGCGTCATGCTGGACCGTTCGCTTGAAGGTTGGAACGCGCCGGAGGCGGGATGGGGCCGTCTTACGGTCTCTCTCCCCCGTCATTGCCTGGCCTTTTCCGGGGCATCCATCACGGGTTTTCAATCCCGCCGGGCAACGGATGACCCGGACTGGGCCGGGTCATGAGGGATGAGAGGTCTGGTGAGCCGCGCGGCGGCCGGACCCGATGTTCCGGGTGACGGCCGCGGGCCTTGTGTCCGGCCTCAGCCCTTGATTTCGGCCAGCATCATGTCGAGCAGGTCCTGTCCCGGAATGCCCTGGGCGTCCACCTTCTTCACCCATTCATCCCAGATCGGAGCTGCCTTGGCCTTGAACCCGGCCAGGCCCTCGTCGGAGAACTTCACCTGGGCGATGTTGTTTTCCTCAAGCGTCGGCCACCAGCGGTCGTAGACCTTGCCGTAATTGGCGATGTAGTGGTCGATTGACGGCTGGATGCTGTCGTCGAAGATCTTTTTCAGGTCGTCCGGCAGGGCGGCGTAGGCGTCGGTGCTCATCACCACCGGGCACTGCACGGTGCCGGGGCTCAGGTTGGTTGGCCGTCCACCAGTTGCCGACTTCCACGGTATTGAAGGCGAGGTGAGCGTGCGGGGCGAAGGATGCGGCCTGCACGGTGTCGGATTCGACGACCTGATAGGTTTCGGACGCTGTCACCGATGTCGGCACCGCACTCACCGCATGCATCAGCTTGCCGATACCGCCGAGTGCATGAACGCGCATGCCGTCGAAATCCTTGATCGAGGTCGGAGCATCGCTCTTGCCAACGAAGTTGTACTGGGGCATGGGCGAGGGCATGACAGTCGCCGCGTTCCAGCGCGCCAGATCCTTCTTCACGGACGGCTGCTCGTAGAGCTTCATGGAAACGCGAGCTTCCGTCTCAAGGTCGGAGACACCGAGGAAGGTGCAGTTCCAGAACCGTCAGCGTCGGGTTCTTGTCGGGATGGTAGGAGGCACAGACCTGCGCCATCTCGAATGCGCCGATGGGGATGCCGTCGAGGTTCTCGCGCGCCTTCGACAGCGCCTCGCCGTAATGCATCTTGATCTCGAAGCGGCCATTGGATTCCTTGGCGACGCGCTCCGCGAGGAATTCCACGTTTTCGGTGAAGGCACGCCGACTGCCCCACAGCGAAACATTCCACGTCACTTCGGCGGCAAAGGTCTCCGCCGCAAAGCCGAAAGTGAGGGCGCCTGCAGTTGCGGCAAGCACAAGCTTGCGGGCATTGATCATGAACGTGTCCTCCCAGATCACGAATCCGACCGGTCTCCCGTGTGCTGTTCTCGCCGTCCCCGGTTGGCCCGGGCGGCGGCGCGTGGTGAAGCTATACTTCTACACATGCCGCAGGGTTAATGTGAGTGCAGAAGGAACTTGCTCCCGCTAATCACGGGAGGCGGGAGGCTACCGGAAAATCTCGAACACGGATTCGTCGGCGTTCAGCGCCTCTTCCAGCGTGCGCAGAGCCTCGCTGCAGGCCTGCCATTGGGGAGAAGGGTAGGGGGAAACGATCGGCGGTACGCGCTGTCCGCCCAGCTTGCCCGCTTCCACATCCGTGATGTGCTGGCCGACGGTTTCCATGCGGGCGGGCAGATCGGCGGGCATGTTGTCGGGATCGTCGCGCAACGCGCGAAACAGCGTATCGGCAAACAGCAGAGAGGACGCGAAAAGGCGCAAGGTGCGGCGCTCGTAGCGGTCCGCTAGCATATGCACCTTGTTTGTCGCCCGCCGCCCGCGCACCGTCCACGTGGCCGCCTCACGGGCCGTCGAAATGCCGGTGCCCAGATCCACCAGCCGCGCATGCGCGTTGGAAAAGGTGCGGATCGCCGTATTGGCCCCTGTGCGTAGTCCTGGTTCTCCACGGTGCTCACGCATTGGCGAAAACCCGCCGACAGACTGCTGAACAGCGTCTTGGTCCGCTCATCGATCTGGCGCACCGGGTCCGGCGTAATCAGCACCTGACTGAACAGCACGCCGACGGCCGAACCGATCAGCACGTTGATCAGCCGGTCGGGTTCGGCGCTGATCGGTCCGAGCGCCATCACCAGCATGGCCGAAACGCTCGCCTGAATGCCGACCACGACGCGCAGGCCGTAAAGTTCGGCGATCATGATCGCCAGGAAGGTAACGATCACCAGCCGCAATTTGCCCCAATCCGTCGGTACGACGAGCAGCATCAACTCACCGACGATAATGTCGGTGGTGACGCCGAGGATGATGTTGCGCGCCTGTTTCAGATGGCTCGGCAGGCCCGGCGCCAGGCAGATGATGGGGTGATGGCGGCAAACAGCGGCTGCTGGTGGCCGAACAGTCACTTGGCCAGAAACCACGCGATGGCGACGCCCAGGGCCGAGGCGATCGCATAGCGCCACGTGCGCGACGCCCGCGCAAGGATCGTATTCAGGACATTGCTCATGCAGTCGCCTCGCTCCGCGGACGGCCAAGTCTGCGAACGAAGTGCTTTCGGGAGGGTTGAGAAGGAAAAAGGGTCAGTATCAGAAGCATTTGACTCCATATACGGCCGTTTTTCCGCTTTCCAATGAGGCCGCGCGAATGGCTGCCATTCCTTCCGCGCGGGACGCTGTTGCCGGTCCTGACATGGGTGCACCGTTTGTACTTCTCTGCCCCAGGGGAATGTGATTTGTTGGGCGCGGAAGGAAGGTAACCCGGCAGACATCGCGCGTCGTCCAGCGTGCGGTGGGAGCGTGTGCGAGTCCGTTTCCGGTTCGAAATCTGCTCCTGCAGATCGCCGCCCGCATTTTTGCGGAGCCTGACAAAAGAGAATCTGAGGAGGAACCCGGCCCATGCACTTCGCGCTCACCGACGAGCAACAGATGATCGCCGAAACCGCGAGGCGTCTTGCCGCCGACCGGCTCGCCCCGCTGGCCGAGACGCTTGACCGGGGCGAGGGCCGCGAGGATTTTCTCGCCAACCTGAAACTGCTCGCCGAAAATGGCTTCATGGGCCTCAACCTCTCTGCCGACTACGGAGGGAGCGAAGCCGGCACGATCGCCTTCGCGCTTACTGTCGAGGCTCTGGCGCGCGCCTGCGCGTCGACCGCCGTCACGACCTCCGTCACCAACATGGTGGGCGAGGTTATCGAAGCGGTCGGCACGCCCGAGCAGAAGGAAACCTATCTGCCGAAGCTCACCGACGGCACCTATTCCGCGGGCGCCTTCTGCCTGACGGAGGCGGGAGCCGGTTCCGATCCTGCTTCCATGAAGACGCGGGCGCACATGGACGGCAACGAATGGGTGCTGAACGGGGCCAAGCTCTACATCTCCTCGGCCGAATATGCGGGCGTCTTCGTCGTCTGGGCTGTGACCGACCCGGATGCAAAGCCCGGCAAGGGCATCTCCTGCTTTCTGGTGGAGGCGGGAACGCCGGGCCTCGTCATCGGCAAGGCGGAAAAGAAGATGGGTCAGACGGGCTCCGCCACCAATGAGGTTCTCTTCGAGGATTGCCGCATTCCGGCCTCTGCCCTGATGGGACGGGAAAACGACGGTTTCCGCGTCGCTGTGGGCGAGCTTGCGGGCGGACGCATCGGCATCGCCTCGCTGGCGCTGGGCGTGGCGCGCTCCGCGATGGAGGCGGCGAAGCTCTATGTGAAGGAGCGCAAGCAATTCGATCGAGCGATTGCGGACATGCAGGGCATCCAGTGGATAATCGCCGACCGCGAAACCGAACTTGAGGCCGCGCGTCTTCTGATCCTGCGCGCCGCCTGGCTGAAGGAGCAGGGCCAACCCTTTGCGGAAGCCGCGTCTATGGCGAAGCTCTTTGCCACCGAGGCCGCGCAGAAGGCGACCTATTCCGCCCTGCAGCTCCACGGCGGAGCCGGGTTCATCAAGGACTACCCGCTGGAGCGCTACGCCCGCGATGCGCGCATCACGACGATTTACGAGGGCACGAGCGAGATCCAGAGACTGATCATCGCGCGTGAGGTAATGAAGGCGGTTTAGGGCAGGGGAGGGCAGCGGAGCGGCTTTGCCGCCGCTTGTTGCGCTGGATTCCGGATCAGCGTTCGACTTGCGCCTCACTTGTCCGGAATGAGGGAGGGTGGGCTGAGTTGTAAACACACGCAAACTCAGGAACTTGGTGCTGCTCGCATATTCGTTGCGTGTGGTTACAATTCACTCCTCGCGCCTCATTCCGGGCGGTCTGCGGCAACGCCGCATGGCCAGACCCGGAATCCAGCGCAACAGCCTGCGGCGCAGCCGCCCCGTTTCCCTTTCTTCTCCCTGCTCCCACCATCCCCCATCCTCTACCGTGGCGACATACTGACGTAACCGGATGTCTCGATGCGCCTCGCCCTTTTCCTGTCTGTCCTGGCCCTTTTCATCGCCCAGTTCGTCCATGCCGAGGACGACCCGGTCGCAGCGTTCGCCGCCGTCAACGACCTGCTGGCGGACTGGGATATCCCCGTCACCTCCGGAGCTGCCGCCGGATATGTGCCCGACAAGACCTGTGCGCTCTGCCATGAGGAAAAGGCGGAAAGCTTCAAGCACGTCGCCATGGCGAAGAGTTTCTATCGCCCCCCTGTCGCAACCGGTCATCGAGTATTTTTCGAAGGGCTATCACTACGTTCCTTCCGACCGCTATTACGAGACGGAGCTGAAGGACGGGGCCTATATCTTTCGCTGCTACAAGTGTGCGCCCGATGGCGCCCGCATCCACGTTTTCGAGCACAAGGTTGACTGGATCCTCGGCTCCGGAAATCATTCGCGCGTCTACATCTACCAGACACAGGACGGCGCGCGCTATCAGCTGCCGCTCGCGTGGTACTCGCAAGGCGAAGGCCTCTGGGCCATGGCGCCGGGGTTTGAGTTCAAGCTGCAACTGGGCGTCGGGCGGCAGGTGCGCTGCTCCTGCATGAGTTGCCACAACGCTTATCCGGATGTGGCGGAGGGCTCCGACCGTCTGTACATGCCCGAGGGCATTGGCTGCCACGGGCCGGGCGCGGACCACGTGCGCGCAGCGATGGAAGGAGCGGCCGAACCTGTCAGCCGGGCGGAGATCGTCAACCCGGGGAACCTGCCGCGCGAATAACTCTATTCCGTCTGCTACGGCTGCCACATGCAACCGACCGTGGCGATGACCGGTATCCGCCGCTTCGGCCGCAACGCCTATTCCTTCCGTCCGGGCGAACATCTCAACGCCTTTCGCATGAACCTCGACATCACCGATCCCGATATGCCGAAGGCGGATCGCTTCGAGATCAACCACCACCTGTATCGCCTGGAGCAAAGCCGCTGTTTCGTCGAGAGCGGCGGCAAACTCGGTTGCCTGACCTGCCACGACCGGCATGTGAAACGCACTCTGGCCGAGCGCGCCGGTCACTACCCGCCGCCTGTCTCACCTGCCACGGGCTCGATGCGGGCGGCCTGCCGCTTCCAACCCGTGCCGCAGCCGGGGCGACGTCGGATCATCCGGAAATCGATGCGAAGGCCGACTGCACCACCTGGCATATGCCCGAGCGCCGCACGCAGGACGTTATCGAGGTGACGATGACCGACCACCGCATCGTGCGCGACCCCGGTCCCGGCGACCTGACCGCCCCGATCGAGAAACGGGTGACCGAGGTCGCCGAGTTGGAGATGCTGGACCCCCCACGCTCCGTTTCCCGCCGATGAGGCGCTCGCCGCACGCGCCATGGCTGTGTTGCTCTATACCGGCGGCAAGGTCGGATATGCGGCCGATGCGCTCGCCGCCGTCTTGGAAACCGATTCCGATCCCCATTTCGAGCCCTGGTACGCGCTGGCGGAAAGCCTGATGCGGCGAAAGGATTTCCGCGGCGCGCTCGCTCCCATCGAACAAGTGATCCTGCGCCCGCCCGATCACCCGGGCTTGAGAGCAATGGAGGCGGTGGCGCTTTATGGCGTGGGGCGCAAGGCGCTGGGCCTGTCGCGCAGGAGGCGCTCCTGGCCGGGCGCTCCGATCTGCCACTCGCCCGCTATCAGCTCGCCGTCATGTATCGCTCAGAGGGCCGCATGGACGATGCAATTGCGGCGGCGCGTGCGGTGCTTGATGCGCGGTTCAACCTGTGGCCCGCCCTGCGCCTCATCGGCGAGGTGGAACTGAACCGCGGGCAAACGGAAACCGCCGCCGAGGCCTTCAGGGCCGCGCTGGTGATTGATCCGGATGCCGCGCGGGTGGGCGAGGGGCTCGTCACCGCGCTGGAATCGATCGTCACGCCGATCTCGCCCTTGGCGATCAGTCTACCCGTCACTGACACCGCACGGATCTCGAAACGTCCCGTAGTGTAGGCCGTGACCTTGCTCTCCCCTTCAATCTGAACCTCACTCTCCACCATTGCCTTGCCGCGCAGGTGAAAGGGTGCATCCGCCCGCCCGACCCGGCTCTTTGCCCCGAACTTCACCGCCGGAGTGACGTAATCCTGATCCGGATAGGCGCGCTCGGGACGGAGCGGCAGGAAATGCTCCGTCCGTGTGTCCGCGCCCAGAACGAACGTGTCGCTTCCAAGTCCGGTTTCTCGGTCGAGAGCATACTCGAAGCCCAGCCGGGCATAGGACGTCACCCGCGTGCGGGCACCCAGCCAGTAAGCAAAGTCCGGCGAAACCAGAAGCCCTAGCGCATCCTCGCCGGTATGGCGCGAATAGCCGGCCAAGTCCTCGAAGGTGAGACCCACACTGTCGGAATAGTAGTTCTCGGCGCGAAACGGCACGGAGATCGCGGGCGCATTGCGTATGCCGCCGGGGCGATGATCGTAGCCGATGCCGATTTCGAACTTCGGGGCGCGTTCGGTCTCTTTTCAGCCTGTTGCGAACCGAAAGCCTGGGGGCATGAAATACCCACCACGAGCAACGCGAAAAACACCCCCCCCCCCCGGCTACGCCCCCGGTAGATTACGGAGCCTATGGGGCAACAATCCGTTAACTTTGTCAATTCCCGCCAGAGATATGGCCGTGGATCCCGGGGCTCACAATCCCGTTGCCAAGATGGCGCGACCCGCATACCGTCCGCGCCATGCCCAGATATGAATTCCGCATGCCCTGCCTATTTCTCGATGCCGATCTGCCCGCCGGTCACGCCGTTGCGCTCGAGCGGGCCCAGTCGGACTATCTGCTCAACGTCTTGCGCCTGAAACAGGACGACGGCGTCCTCGTCTTCAACGGGTGCGATGGCGAATGGAAAAGCCGGATCATCGTGACCGGCCGCAAGGCGTGCGCGCTGGAACTGGAGGAGCAGACCCGTCCGCAGACGCCGAAGCCCGATCTCCTCTATTGCTTCGCCCCGAGCATGCCCGGCTCGATTACATGGTGCAGAAGGCAGTGGAGATGGGCGCAGGCGTGCTGCAGCCCGTCATGACGCGGTTTACCCAGTCCGCATGCCTCAATCTGGAGCGGGCACGCTCCAGATTGAGGCATGCGAGCAATGCGGCGTGCTGTCGGTTCCTGATATTCGCGAGCCCGTCCGGCTCATCGGCGGATGGGCGGAGAATGAGCCGGGCCGCAGGTTCATCTTCTGCGACGAGGGCGAGCAGAGCCAGAACCCGCTCGATGCGCTGAGCGGCGTGGAACGCGACCTGCTGCGTCGCAACGATTTCGTGATCCCCGTTCCCCTCGGCCCCCGCGTTCTCAGGGCGGATACGGCCGCGGTCGCGGCCCTTGCCGTGGTTCAGGCCACCCTGGGAGACTGGCGTTAGAGGCTTTCGGTCGGCCCGGAGTTCCTGTGGTCTCAAGACGGAAAACGACGGTCGTCGTTTCCTTTGGCACCAAAAGGCGACTGGCAATAACGGCTTTGCAGCGCTATGTGAGATCGCAACGGCGCAGCGATGCGTGACGGCAGGACCGCTCGGACGGGCAGGCGCGTTGCGAGGCTGGAGCCCTCCGAAATCATTTGCGGGCCGCGGGCGATGAGCTTCCGCCGGTTCGCTCCCCAAGGAATGACGCATGGCCCGCGACACCGTCGACTCAACGCCGATCGGAAATCTCTCCGACCTTGCCGCCACGCTCGAAGCCGGATCCAAGAGCCCGGATCGGTTTCGCATCGGCACCGAGCACGAGAAGTTCGGCTTCTTCACCGATAGCCTGACCCCCATTCCCTATAACGGCTCCTGCGGCGTGAAGACCGTGCTGGAAGGCATGGAATGGCTGCTCGGCTGGGAACGCATCGAGGAGGCGGGCAACATCATCGGCCTGGCCGATCCGATCGGCGGCGGCGCGATTTCCGTCGAACCCGGCGGCCAGTTCGAATTGTCCGGCGGCCCGCTCGACAACCTGCACCAGACCTGTCGCGAGACCCACGTCCACCTCGCTCAGATCCGTAAGGTCGCCCAGCCCATGCATATCGACTTTCTGGGGCTCGGCATGGCGCCGACTTGGAAGCGCTCCGACATGCCGCGCATGCCCAAGTCTCGCTACGACATCATGACGAACTACATGCCCAAGGTCGGCACCAAGGGCCTCGACATGATGTACCGGACCTCGACCGTGCAGGTGAACCTGGATTTCCGCGACGAGGCGGACATGGTCAAGAAGATGCGTGTCGGTCTGGCGCTGCAGCCGATCGCGACCGCGATCTTCGCCAACTCGCCCTTCGTGGAGGGCAAGCCCAACGGCCTTTTGTCCAACCGCGCGGAAAACTGGCTCCACACCGACAACGACCGGGTCAGCCCGCTGCCCTTCGCCTTCAAGGACGATTTCGGCTTCGAGGCCTACGTGCAGTGGGCGCTCGACGTGCCGATGTATTTCATCAAGCGCGAGGGCGGCTATCACGATGTCACCGGCACCACCTTCCGCGCCTTCATGAACGGCGCGCTGGAAGTGAAGGTCCCCGATGCGCGGCCCAACATGGGGGACTGGAACAACCACCTCTCCACCCTGTTCCCCGATGTGCGGTTGAAGCAGTACATCGAGATGCGCGGCGCCGATGCCGGTCCGTGGCGTCGCATCTGTGCGTTTCCCGCCTTCTGGGTTGGCCTGCTCTATGAAGAGGAGATCCTCGATCAGGCATGGGAGATGGTGCGCGACTGGAGCGAAGAGGAACGCGATCAACTTCGCACCAACGTGCCCAAGACGGCGCTGAAGACGGTCTTCTGCAACCGCACGGTCCACGAGATCGCGCGCGAGGCTGCGTTGCTGGCAAGCGAGGGGCTGAAGCGCCGCGCCCGCCTCAACGAGGCTGGCGTCGACGAGCGTACCCATCTGGAACCGGTGGAGGAGACGCTGGCCTCCGGTATGACACCGGCGGAGCGGATGCTGCAGAAGTTCGACGGCGAGTGGAACGGCGACATCACCCGCGTCTTTGAGGACTACGCCTACTGAGCGAGCTGCTTGGGAGACGCGAAGCACCGCTTAGGCTGTGTCGCGTCTTTCACCGCATCGCGCATGCGGCTCAGTACGGAGCACAACCCTTCCGTCTGCCCTGAGGCATAGACGCGAGCTTCCTGGGCAGGAACGGGACACCCGGTCAGGAAGCCTTGCGCCTGCGAGCATCCGTGCGCACGGATGTGGCGCAATTGCTCCTCGGTTTCGACACCCTCCGCCGTCGTCGTCATTCCCAGTTCGTTGGAAAGCCCGGCAATGGCGCGGATGATGGCGTTGGCCTCCACCGTGTTGCCGAGATCGCTGATGAAGGATCGGTCGATCTTGACCTTGTCGAAGTGGAAGGCGCGCAGGTAGCTCAGCGACGAATAGCCGGTGCCGAAATCGTCCATGGCGATGCGCACGCCCAGCGAGTGGATTTCGTGCAGGGTGCGGATCGTCGCCTCGCTGTCGGCCAGCAGAACGCTTTCGGTGATTTCCAGTTCCAGCCGGTGCGGCTCCAGTCCCGAGGTGCGAAGGGCCGTGCACACCCGGTACACGAGATTGCTGGAGCGGAACTGGTAGGAGGAAACGTTGACCGCTACCTTCACGTCATTGGGCCATTGCGCCACCTCGCGGCATGCCTCGTTCAGAACCCATTCGTCGCCTCCGAGCCCCGCCACCTTGTCGGAGGCGTCCACTGCCGTCAGCAGCCGGTTGGCCACCATCTGCAGCACCTGGTTGCCCGCATCATGACCCAGCGTGTCGTTGACGATCTTGAACCGGTCGAGATCGAGACACAGCACCGAGAAGTCGTAATCGGCGTGCGCGTGCCCGTTCTGGATCTCTTCGGCCAGGTTCTTCTGCAGCATGACTCGGTTGACCAGATGGGTGAGCGGATCGAAATGCGCCAGGAAGACAAGCCGGGTCTCCGCCTGCCGGTGCGCGGTGATGTCGACGATGGTGGTCAGGTTCACGTGCTGTCCGTCGTAGCGGATCTCGCGCTCGAAGGGCAGCACCTCGATGATTTCGCCGTTCGCCTTCACGTGGCGCACCGTAGGACGACCGTCGCCCGGTTCGTCCGCAATCGGCAGGTTCGGCGCCTTGAGATCCGTTACCCGAAGTCCGGTGAATTCCTCTTGCGTGTAGTGGTAGTGATCCACGGCGGTCCCGTTCACCGCCACGATACGGCCGGTCTCGGGTTCGTGCAGAATGAGTGGCAGGGGATTGCTCTCGAAAAGCAGTTCCAGATCGCGTCGCTTTTCGTCCTGTTCCGCCGCCGCCACCTTGCGCGCGACCCGGTCGCGGGATTCCACGACCGCCTCTGCGACGCGCGCCAGTTCGCTTTGCTTTTCCCTTTCCGGCATGTCCAGCACCGGCGCATCGCCGTCATCATCGGCGATCGCCCGGATGCGCCCCTCCAGAGAGGTGATCGCCCGCACGATCGAGGAGGACAGCGACAGCGCCAGGGACAAGGCCAGCAGCGTTGCGATGATGATCGTGACCGCTATCCCGGTCAGCGCCCAGCGCTGGTTCGACAGGTCGGTATGGATATCGGTGGTGATATAGGCATAGGCCTGATTGTGGAGAGCCAGCGTCGCCTTCACGAGCGGAAGATAGGCCTTGTCCAGCGGATGCGGATTGAGGGAGAGCGACGGCAGCGAGACGGACGCGACGTTGACGGTCCATGCGAGCCGCTTGGCGGCAATCTGGAAATTCCGGTTGGCCTCGGCGAAGTCGGCTGCGGCCTTGAACTGGCCGGTATTGACCAAGAAGCGCATCCTGTCATTCGGACCCAGCCGATTGCGCGCCGCAAGCTGGTGCGTATCCTCGCGCAACGCCGCCAGCCGCCAGAGAACCTCCGGCAATTGCACCGCCAGCAGTCGGCTGAGCTGCATCTCCGGCCCGTCCATGGCGGTGCGGCCCCGCATCGGGTCGGCAATGGTCGGCAGGTCCTCGCGGATGCGCTGCAGCAGTCCGTTTGCCGTCTCCGCCTTTGCCAGTTGCTTGAGGAGCTTGGTGAGCACGGGGGCCTTGGTCGATGAAATCTGCGCCAGCACTTTTGCTTCTTCCGGGTCTCCCGGATGAAGAGCTGCGGTCGCGGCCACCGACCAGATCGTTGAAATCTGTCCGAGCCGTTGGGTCTCCACCGCCGTATTGACGTACTCGCGCCTCATATCGACGGGGAGAACGCCCAGTACGATGAGGAGCGCAGAGAACAAGTGTGACGATGATGATATCGAGCCGGTGACGTATCGACATCGAGCGCAAATCCACATTGATCCAAAGGCAGTTAATTCACATGACTGCAAAGTAATAGTTATTTTTACCATATGATTAACATCGCAATTATAGAATTTACGGCTATGTTTGGCCATGTGATGCGTTCGCTATAATTGTCGCATGCCGTTGCGGCACTCTCATCTTGAGCGCATTCGGGCATCAATGAACATGGTGACGGGGCGCATGGCCTCACTTGACGATAAGTCATTGACCCGGCGGCGATTGCACCGAATCATGACGATCGACGGAAGAGCCGTCGATCCGGTACCCGGGCCGAGCTTGAGCGCCGGCGACATCCATGCGCCCGCCGGAACAGCACATGACCGACACTTTTTTCCCGCTCGATCTGTTTGCCCTGGTTAGCGAAACACAGAAGCGTTTCGGGCTCGGGGAGGAAAACGTGCGTCGGGCGACGGAAGCCCTGATGCCGGCTTTCTGGGCGGGCCTGCGCCGCAACACCTTCGCGCCGGAAGGGATTGCGGGCCTGATGCAGGCCTTCGGCCCGGCAATGTTCGCGCCCCCGGCCTCAATCCGCGGCAGGCTGCAACCGGCTGGCCCGCCGCAAATCCGCTCGCGGGCAATCCGATGACGGCTGCGGTCGAAGGGCCGGTCGGGGCCTTTCTGTCTCAGGTCTTCCCCAACAAGGTGATGCGCCAAGTCGTGTTCGATCACGTTGCCGCCACAACCGGCATCCGCCAGGATGCGCTCGATGCGCTGATGCCGGTTGCCGCCACCTTGATGATGGGACAGATGGCCCGCAACTTCGCGGTCGGGCCTGCGCGCGACCTGCTCGATGCCTTCATGGCCGGCTTTGCGCGCGGCCGTTCCCGTCCGACGCCGACGCCCGCCGACCTGATGGCCCCCTTCGCCGAGGCCATATCGGCTTTCCTGACCGGGTTCATGCGCGCCGGAAGCACGAGCACCTTTGAAACGGCGCCGACGCCCGAACGCCGCTGCCCGCCCGAGCACGAAAATGAGGGCGTTTACGAGGACATGGAGGAGGAAGGCGAGCCGGAGCCCGAGACCGCGCAAGGTGCCGCCGATCCCGAGCCCTCCGGCTCCGCACTTGCGAGCACCTGCTTCCTTGAGGATTTTCTGGCCGCCGGACGCAGCGTCCGGGAAAGCCAGATCCGCGCTTTCGAACAGCTTTTCGAGACCCTGACCCCCGCCGATCATTCCAAGTGAGACGCGAATCCACCGCATTCCGGCGCGGATGGAATTCGCCACAGCACAAAAAAAGACCCACTGCCGGGATGAACAGCGGGTCAGGTGCGGTGTCAGCGGGGGGTTGATCCGGGCAACAAGACGCCTTTAGGCGTCGCAGCAGGACGCCGCGCGATCGGATGCGAACCGGCTCTTGCGATGGCCGTCGCTGGTGGCGACTTCCAGAGCGCTGCGGGCATGGGCGCGCGCCGTCGCACGCCGCTCTACAGCCAGTATACGTAGTCGTCCTGATGTCTCGATCTTTCGATGGTCCCGCAATGCGCATCGAACATCGTCTCGCGTCAATCCGATGTCCCGCAGCATGTAGTCGTTCCACGTGAGGAGCTGCTTGACCGCAAGTCGGTTACGGCGACGACGGTGCCAACGGACCAACGTCTGCCACACCGTACGACCGATCCGGGCCGCGAGTGCAGCGAAGCCGGTGGCGGAGTTGGTTGGAAACGTGGACATGGCAATATTCCTTCGTCGACCGCCGCCTCCCTGGGCGTGCGGTCGTGCTTTTACGCCTGGTCCATTCCGGGGTGTTACATCTTTCAAGGCTCGAGATGATTTTCACTTGCCAAGCGCAATAAATCCAACGAATGTTTTCCATCATATTGATCACGTATCGTGATGGAACACGATGCAGCCCATGCTCGATCTCGATCAATTGTGCACGTTCCTTGCCATCGCAGAAATGGGCAGCTTCACGCAGGCCGCTTCCGTGGTGAACAAGACGCAATCCGCCGTTTCCGTGCAGATGCGCCGGTTGGAGGAACGTGTCGGTCGTCCGATCTTCACCCGCGAGGGGCGTTTGTCGCGCCTCACGGGGGATGGTGAGCGGCTGCTGCACTATGCGCGCAAGCTGTTGAAAATGAACGATGAAACGCTGCCGGCCTTTGACGATATTGAGCTTGCCGGGCATGTTTGTCTCGGCACATCCGACGACTACGCCGACCGTTTCCTGCCGGAGATCATGGCCCGCTTTGCCCGCTCCAATCCGCGTGCGGAGATCGAAGTCACTTGCGCGCCGACGCCGATCCTGGTGCAGGACCTGAAGGGCAACCGGCTGGACGTCGCCATCATCAGTCACGTGCGTGATCGCGGGCGCGGCGGCGAGGTGGTGCGCCGGGAGCCGCTTTTGTGGGTCACGTCCGCGCGTCATTGCGTTCACGAGGAAATGCCGTTGCCGCTGGCGCTCGGTCGCTCCACCTGCGATTGGCGCAAGGCGGCGATCGATGCGCTGGAGCCGTTGAACCGCGATTACCGAGTGCTCTATTCAAGCTGGTCTTCCGCCGGGGCTGGCCGTGTCAATCCTTCCGGAATCGGCACTGCGGCCTGGGATGAGGGTCCTGTCCGAGCGCGATGGCTTTCCCCGGTTTTTGCCCCATTGCGAGATCGCGCTCCTGCGCTCCTGGCACCATCGTTCGCGCCTGATCGATGCTCTGGCCGAACACATCATCTCGTCTCTCGACAACCTGTTGTTTCCCGCCGTCGCGGAGTAGGCCCCGCGACTGTTTCTGCTGGGACGCCATGAAAAGAAGGCGGCACGGGATCCCTCCCATGCCGCCTTCTTTTCTATCGTGTCTTTTTGCGTGTCGCTGCCCGGGCAAGCCGCTTGCGCAAGGTGCGCACGAAGGCTGCGATCATGGCGGTGTCGCGCTGCAGTCCCAGCATGGCAAGCGTGTGCCGCTGGGGCTGGTTGGAGCGGAAGGCCCATTCGCCGGCGCTCCATCCGCGCGACGTGTTCACTTCTTGGGTCTCCGCTTCAAGGAGGTGGGCACGAGTTTGCGGCGCTTTCTCTCCGCCAACTGGCGTTCTCTTGCCAGTTTTGCCAGAACGTCGGAGGGATTGCGCGACGTCGGAGCGTTCAGCGCGGCGAGAGCGTTGCGGGAGCGGCGGGCGGGCATCAGCGCGGAGGCGAACGACCCGACAAAACGCAGCGTGCTGAAAACGCCGTCGCGCAAGGCCGAGGAGTATGAGCGACGAGACTCGTAAGCGGTCGTTGATATGACAAGACCCCATCGTTCGGCGCACGCGCGGTTTGCGTGCCCATTGTTATTTCGCCGTGTCGGGAAACCGGGGAAGGTTTCTCGGAGGCGGCGCCTCTTGGTGACTTTGGGTAAGATGACTTGGGGCTATTGATTAATCCAACGAATGTTTTTTACAATATCCCATCGGTTGTGATGGTGAATAAGCCGGGAAGCGCAGAAACCCGGGCGTCAGGATGGGTATAGCGATCGGCCGAAGCAGATGAGAAAGCCCCTTTGAAGCCGATAGACAGGCCCGTAAGGATGCTGAGGGGACGCTTCGCGAGAGACCGGAAAACGCGGTCGGGTGGGAACGAACGAGCCGCCGGGTGCCGAGGCACGAGGCCGGTGAAAAGGAAATGTCAATGCCCCATGCTCTCGATATCGATCAGCTGCGAACCTTCGTTGCGATTGCCGAACTCGGGTTCTTTACCCGCGTGGCGGAAGCGGTGAACAAGACGCAGTCGGCCGTCTCCATGCAGATGCGTCGGCTTGAGGAGCGGGTCGGTCAGGCGCTCTTTAATCCGTGACGGACGTTAGTCGCGTCTCACCGAGGTCGGCTATCGGTTGCAGGAATATGCCCGCCGGATGATCAAGCTGAACGACGAGACGCTGACCGCCTTCGCCGAACCGCAATTGATCGGCCGCGTGCGCCTCGGTCTTCCCGACGACTATGCCGAACGGCTTCTGCCGCAGGTCCTGGCGGGCTTTGCGCGGATCAATCCGACGATCGAGGTCGTCGTGGAATGCCTGGGATAGATTGCGGTGGCGGAGAAGGTGCGTCGCGACGAACTGGATCTGGGCATCGTCACCTCATGCGAGGATCTGAACGGCTTCGGCGATGTCGTGCGCCGCGAGCGCTTGACTCTTGCCGCGTGGCCTATACCAGCGGTTCCGCAGCCGTACTCATCAACGCGGTGAATGCCGGGCTCGTGGTATCCGTAATCCCGGAAAGCGCGATGCGGCCGGGCCTGAAGGTTCTGGACGAACGCGACGGTTTCCCCTCGCTGCCTCCTGTCGATATTACCCAGATCCGTGCGCCGAGTGCACATGAACCGATCCATGATGTTCTCTACGATCACATCGCAGCCGCAATCGGCAACGTGACGCTGCAAATCGCGGCGGAATAGGCGCTATCGAAGACAATCCCGAGCGAGCTGACGGCAATGTCAGCCTGCGCTCGGATGCCAGACGGGTTCATAATCCTGCGCGCAAAACGGCGAGGATCGAGAGCGGCGTCAGAACGGTTACCTCTCCCCATGCCGGGTGCGGCGACGGTTGGCCGTAGCCTCCGGGAGCCCAGGGCAAAAGAGAATTCCCGCGCACCAGAGCCGGGTGAAGCTTACCCCGAATATCCGTTAGAATGGCCGTCCCGTCGCATAAATCCACGATCGGCAGGCTCGGCTTGGGGCCTAATCTCTCCTTGTGCAGGATCGCGTCCATCGCATCGGCGCCGGGGGCCTGTTCAAGTCCTTTCGCCTCGCACCAGAATGCGGCAAACGCCTTCGCGTCCACCCGTCTGCATTCGAAACAGGGGCGGTGACCTGCGGCCAGTGCGGTCGGCTCATCCAGAAAGAACAGTTCCGTATAGCCCTCGCCCATCACGGTCCGTTTCCGGTTCTTGAAGGTGGTGAGGCAGCAGATCGAGCGTCGGGAGATGAAGCGGCGCACCGTCAGGGTGCGGGTGGCGGGATCATGGATCCGCCCGCCGCGATTGCCCGTGAAAAGCTTGCGGGCCGATGCGGCGATGATCTCGCCTTCCGGCGTCACGCGATTTTGCAGCGGCATTGGCACTGGCTTCCCGTTTGGGCTCGTGGTGTGCCGGGGTGGCTCCGGTCCATCGTGTGACCCATCCTTCGAGACGCACTCTCACGAGCGTTCCTCAGGATGACGTTATCGGGTTGTCGGCTTTGAGGAAACGCGCAGCATAAACAACGTCATCCTGAGGAGTCCGCGCGAGCGGGCGTCTCGAAGGATGGGCCGCGCAATCGAAACTCGCGGATTTCCGTATCCCGGCCCTAAAGGCTGAGGATGGAGCGCACGGCGGAAACGCTGAAGGGCTTGGGCAGCGTGGCGACCACGTTCAGCCTGTTGGCGACGACGGATGCCTTGGCAGTGTTGCCGTATTGGGTGTTGTAGCCCGAGATCACGATGATCTTCGCGGTGCAGCCGCGCTGGGCCAGTCATTCCAGCAGCTCGATGCCGTCCATCTCCGGCATGATCATGTCGAGCACGATATGGGTCGGCTGGCAGATGTCGTATTTCTTCTGAAATTCGCTCGGCTGCGTCGTCTTGCAGACGGAGAATTTGAGTTTGCTCGCAATGCGTTCGAGTACCTCGCCGAACTCGACTTCGTCATCGATCAGCAGCAGGCGTTTGTCCGTCATTGGCTATCCAGCGTTTGTCTCTTTGCCCACCGCTGCAATCCGGCGCCCGCGATATCGGGCAAAGCAAAAGCCTGCGCATGAGCGGAGCCCCCGGAGCATTTCGGATGCTCGCGCCAATTGCGCAACAACAGGAATTGAAGTCCACGCGCCATCGCAACCTCTGTACATACTGGCGTGCCAAATGACGATAAGGCAGTCGGTTCGATGGTAAATTGCCGGGCTGGTTAAAGATTCCTAAAAGGAAAGTCCAGCCGTATGGAAAAAAGAAATATAGTCGTCACATATGATCTCTAGAATGAGGGTTTTTGCGTCGAAACGAAGAAATTTTTCCGAAAAATACCGTTACAAAATTATTCTACGTGTAAACGCCGGAAAAGTGTAACGCGCCGGGAGGGCGTTGATCACCCCTCTCGCGCGCCGCAACCGACGATTGGCGGTCTCGCGCACTTGTGCGGGGAGGGCGGTTCACTCGCCGACGATCATCACGTGTAGGGCGCGCGGCCCATGGGTGCCGAGGATCAGCGTCTGTTCGATATCGGTCGAGCGTGAGGGGCCCGACACCATGTTGACGGCGCGCGGCATCTCCCCCTTGCCGTAATCCCGGCGGATGCGCTGCCACGCCGCTTCCATGTCCCCGTCGATATCCTTCGCCTCGATGACGACGATATGCAGCTCAGGCAGGAAATTGAGCGTCGTCGGATTGTCGGGACCGGACGAGAGCATCACCGTACCCGTCTCCGCAATGCCGCCGAGCGCATGGGAGAGGGCGGCCTCATCCGTGCCGTCGGAGGGGCCATTATGGATCTCCAGCGCGGGCGCGTCTTCCCACGGCATGCCGGTCAGGGCTTCATCGGCGCCGATGCGAACGGATGCGGGCAGATTGCGCCCGCTGAGCTGGCGGGCCACCGCCTGCGGCGCGTCTTCAAGGCTTTCCACGCGCTCCACGCTCGCTTGCACAGATTCCACCATTCTTGCGAACAGTGCCGCGCGTTCCGCCTCGGGCACCTGGCCGCGCGCCGGAATGAGCCCCACGGGCGGATGTTCCAGCCGCCTTGCACCGTGCTGCGCCGCAGCCGCCTCAGAATTGCCTCGTGCGCACTCATGCCGCGTCCTCCCGTTCCGCCCATTGGGTGAGAAAGGTCTTGCCCTCGGGTGCTGGCAGATCGCGATATTTGGTCCAGGCGGAGGCAAGCAGCATGCAGGCAAAGCGTCCGCGCCGTCCGCCCAGAAGCCCGAGCGCGCGCATGGCGAGCCCGGTTGCGCGCCGGTAGAGCGCGGGGCGGCTTGCGAAAAACGCCCAGATCTTCAATCCGAACCGGTCGGCGTGCGGCTGCAGGTGGTGCTCGAATTCACGCTCCCGCCAGTGCCGCATCATCTTCGGCAAGGGAATGCGCATCGGGCACATGGCCTCGCAGCGTCCGCAGAAGGTGGAGGTGTTGGGCAGGTGCCCCGCCTCGTCGATGGAGGTGAGCGAGGGGGGGCAGCACCGCGCCCATCGGACCCGGATAGATCCAGCCATACGCATGCCCGCCGATGGCGTGGTAGACCGGGCAATGGTTCATGCAGGCGCCGCAGCGGATGCAGCGCAGCATGTTCTGATACTCGGTGCCCAGCACGTCGGAGCGCCCGTTGTCGAGCAGCACCACATGTTATTCCTCCGGCCCGTCCGGATCGCCCGGCCGTCGCGGTCTGGTCGAGAACGTGGTGTAGACGGAGGTATCCTGTCCGGTGGCGGAGCGTGCCAGAACGCGCAGGATCTGCGAGATGTCCTCCAGCGTCGGCGTGATCTTTTCCAGCGTCGTCAGCACAATATGAACCTTGCCGAGCGTCTGGGCAGGTTGCCGTTGCCCTCGTTGGTGACGATGACGGACGACCCCGTTTCCGCGATCAGGAAATTCGCCCGCGTGATTCCCCACCTCGGCATCGAAATACTTCTGCCGCAGGATCGCGCGCGCCTCGTTCAGAAGCGTCGTTGGCTCCTCCAGGTTGCGGTCGGGATCGAGATGGGTATGGGCGCGGCGGAATTCGCTCTCCACCTCGGATTTGTTGACATGCACCGCGGGCGCGATGATATGGGACAGTGCCTCGCCGCGAAGCTGGATGACGTATTCGCCGAGATCTGTCTCCACCGGCTGAATGCCGTTTTCTTCCAGGTGGGCGTTGAGCCCGATCTCCTCGGAAACGATCGACTTGCCCTTGGTGACGGTCTTCGCCCCTGCCTTGCGGCAGATGTTGAGGATGATGTCGCGCGCGTCCTGATCCGTCTCCGCCCAGTGCACGTGACCGCCCGCTTCTGTGACCTTTTTCTCGTAAGCCTCGAGATAGAGATCGATATGCGCGAGCGTGTGATCCTTGATTGCCTTGGCGTTGTCGCGCAGCGCCTCGAATTCCGGCAGCGCATCGGTGGCCGTCTTCCGCTTGTCGACGAAATTGTGCTCGACATGGGCCAACGCGCGCTGAAGCTGCACGTCGTCCAGCGCCTCGCGCGCATCTCCTTGAAGCGCGGAGATTGCATCCGCATGCGATCTCTCCTCCCTGTCAGTTCAGCCCGCGAACAGCGAAGGCCTCCTCGTACGACTTGACGGCGGACCTGTTGAAACAGCAGAACACCACCGCTTCCAATCCTCCCAGATGCGTACTCTCGCACACCGCGCGAAGTGCTACGCCCGCCGCCCTGTCCGCCGGGAATCCGAAAACCCCGGTCGAGATCGCCGGAAAGGCGATCGTCGCAAGGCCTGCCTGTGCGACCAGATCCAGCGAATGGCGATAGCAGTCGGCCAGCACCGCATCCTCGTTGCGCGTTCCGCCTGCCCAGCGCGGATCGACCATGTGAATGATCTGGCCCGCGGGCAGAGCGTAGCCGCCCGTCATCTTCGCTTCGCCCGGCATGCCGCCGCCGAGCGTACGGCATTCCGCCAGAGGCTCAGGCCCGGCAGCGCGATGAATCGCCCCGTCCACGCCGCCCCCGCCCAAAAGGTTCTCATTGGCGGCATTGACGATCGCATCGACCTTCAGCGTCGTGATATCCGCAACGATGATGGCCAGGTCCGTACCCGTTTCCTCACCGCCGATGTGCGTGCGCAGGATCGTCTTCGTTGTTGAAACGGAGAAACCTCCGTTCATCCCCGCTTCTTCCACCCGTTCTGGGGCTTCTTTTCTCCGATGGCGGGTTGATCGGTCATCCCCGCCAACAGCTCCGCCACATGGCGCACCTGGGTGGCCTTGCCCTCGCGCTTCAGCTTGCCTGCCATGTTCATCAGGCAACCGAGATCGCCCGCCACCAGCAGATTGGCCTCCGTCTCCCCGATATGGCCGGTTTTCTTGGAGACCATCTTGTTGGAGATATCGGGGTATTTTACGGCAAAGGAGCCGCCGAAACCGCAGCAGATTTCAGAATCTTCCATCTCCGTCAGCCACAGCCCCTCCATCGAGGCCATCAGCTTGCGCGGCTGCTCGCGAATGCCCAGTTCGCGCAGTCCGGAACAACTGTCGTGATAGGTGACGGAGCCGTCGAACGAAGCTTCCACGCTCTCCATGCCTCGCACGTCGGTGAGTAAGTTGACGAGTTCGAACGTGCGCGCCGACAACTCCTGCGCACGCGCCTCCCACACGGGATCGCCCGCAAAAAGCTCTGGATAGTGCTTCTTGATCATCGCCGCGCACGAGCCCGATGGGGCGACGACATAGTTGAAGCCCTCGAAGGTGCGGATGGTGACTTCCGCAATGCCTCGGGCATCCTGCTTGTCGCCGGAATTGTAGGCGGGCTGTCCGCAACATGTCTGGGCGCGCGGCACCTCAATCGTGCATCCTGCCTCCTCCAGCAGCTTGACGGCGGCAAAGCCCACGGACGGCCGAAACAGGTCGGCAAGACACGTGACGAACAGGGCGACCCTGGGATGTTCAGACATGGGGCAGGCGTTTCCCGAAAAAGGCTGCGCAAGGCGTGAAATGACGCAAGGCAATCATGAGCGTTTTGTGGGCACCGTAGAAGTGCGGGGGTAGGGGATCAATGGGAGGAGAGGAGGAGGGTACGCGTGATCGCGTTTGTGGCAGTGCCCGGGAAGGGACGGAGCGAGCAGCCCATCCTTCGAGACGCCGTCTTGCGATGGCTTCTCAGGATGACGTTGTGGGTGTTGAAAGTTTTGCTGAAACAACAAAACGATAACGTCATCCTGAGGAGGCGCGACAGCACCGTCTCGAAGGATGGGCCACCAAACCGTGCGCTCTCACCCATCATCCTTGGCTTGGTCGTGTGCCCCGCCGATCCCTCACCCTCGAACGAGCACCTTGTCCTCGCGCTTGCCTTTCCCGGCCGCCTCGGCGATGTCGGCGAGGTCAAAGATCCCGTCCACCTGCAGGGTCACGTCGCCGGAGGCAATGAGCCCCATCAACTCGCCGATCAGGCCTGCGACCTTCTCCTTCGGGGCTTCGGGCAGCAGCTTAGCAAGCCAGAAGCCCTTGATCGTGATGTCTCGGAAAATGAGCTGGGCGGGCGGCACTTCCATCCGCTTTCCTGACATCAACCCGAAGGAGACCACCGTCGCTCCCAGTGCGCAGATTGCGCAGAGATTGGCCGCCGCCGCTCCCGCCTCGCCGCGTCGCACCAAATTGACGACGTTCACGCCGCGCTTCTGCGCCACCTTCGCCAGAACTTTGGCAACGGCTCCGGTCGCTGTGTTCTGGACGATAAGTCGCCGGGATGCGCATGCACGAAATTGAGCAGGAACAGCGCGCTCATCGGCATGGCGATGAGTTGGGCCGCCGTCTCGTCGGGAATCCCGTTGGGAAGCGGCACGGCGCCTGCCGCCGGCGATATAGTACTGGGCCCAGGTGCCGCGCCTGGTGGCGGCAACCCACTGGCCGATCTCCAGTCCGTTCACGCCTTCGCCCAGCGCATCGATGGTGCCCATCGCTTCCGACCCACCGATTTCCGGCAGGGCGGGCTTGTAGCCGTAAGTGCTTGCGACGGTGAGCTGGTCGTGATTGTGGATCGCCGCGAGCCCCGTCTTCACCCGGATTTCGCCCGGGCCCGGCTCCGGAAGCGGACGCTCGGCAACGGTGAGGACCTCCGACGGCGTGCCGAATGTTCCGTGAATGGCGCACAGCATGGATACGGCCCTCTTGTGATCTGCATTTCACCAATATTGCGAGCGCACTATGAAGCCCTTGGCGTCGTGTGTCGAGGCTCGATCCTTGCGCATCCGGCAAATCGGATGTGCGAGCCGGTCGGTTGAAGCTTCCATCCCCTTGGTCAGTCTCTCCGGCGTCATCCCGGGCGCACCGCAGCACGCCAGTGCTGCTATGCAGGCCCGGGATCTTGAGCCGCGAACACGGAGGGTAGATTCAGGATCTGCGAAGCGTCGCTGCGCGCCACATCGCGTCCGGGATGACACCGGAGAGATCCCGCAAGGGATGAAAATCCCAACCAAACGGCAGCGGCTCTGCAGTTATGAAAATTGTGGAACGGAGCGGTCCAAATTACAAACATAGAAATAAAATGTCGAATTGATTTGTAAATGGTCGAAAAGATGTTAATCAGAAAGAGAAATAGAGGAAATAAAGGTCGTTTTTCGCAAGTTTCTTGAACGTTATTTCGTGATGTCCTCACTTCGGTGAGGTTCGTCTTTGATCATGAGAGGGAGGGTACGCGTGTTCGGCGCGTGAAACCGCCCGACTTGAAACGAACCGTCCAAGGGAGGAATGAAATGGCTAACCTCAAGCGGGAGGGCGCAACGCGCCCCGAACGGGACGGTGCGCAGGCGGACGTCGGGCGCGAGGCGGTCGAAGGCGTCGTCAAGGCGCGGCGCAACTTCCTGAAATCATCGCTCCTGGCGGCCGGCGGCGTGGCGGGAGCGGCGACGCTCGGCGCCCCCTATATCGGCACGGCCAAGGCGGCAAGCACCACCTGGAAGATCCAGATGTCATGGCCCGGCGGCGTCGGCCTTCAGATCTTCAAGGACTGGTGCGCCACCATCGCGGAAAAGACCGGAGGCGAACTCGCCTTCCAGCCCTTCGGCGTCAATGACGTCGTGGGCGATTTTCAGCTCTACGACGTGGTCAAGAACGGCGTTCTTCAGGCCGTGAACCCCTTCACCATCTATGTGCAGGGCATCATTCCGGCGGGCGTGTTCCTGTCGTCCTATCCGCTCGGGCTGCGCAATCCGAGCGAGTACGACACCTTGCTATTATGGCTTGGGCGGTCTGGAGATGATGCGCGAGCTTTACGCCGCTCAGGGCATGTACTGTGGGTTGGCCCGGTCCACCACGACGCCAACATCATTCATTCCAAGGTGCCAATCCGCTCGGTGGAGGATTTCCGCGGTCGCAAGATACGCCTTCCCGGCGGCATGGTGGCCGATCCATGGCCCCCCGGGCTTCATGTCGCTCTACCAGCCGGTCGACATCATGGACATCACCGTCGGCATGCCCGCGTGGAACGCGCTCTCCGACGAGGTGAAGCAGTTCGTGGAGATGGAGACGAAGTCCTATTCGGTCGAGCACCACGCCAAGATCCAGCAGGCGAACCAGGAAACCTGGAAGAAGTTCGAGGCCGACGGCACCGAGGTCACGCGCCTCAGCCAGGACGACGTGGCCATCATGACCGAAGTGGCGGTGCCGATCTGGTACAAATACGCCAACCGCGACAAGGCCTCGGCCCGCATCTTCAAGACCCAGCTCTACTACATGATGTCCGGCTCGCTCGGCTACGTGACGCCGGACCTGATCGAAGGCATGCAGCTCGACCTCTGAGGGGCCACGCGACCTCATCCGGATGCCCTGACCGGGCGTCCGGTCTTCCTTCACGTGGAGGGCAAGAGACGCGCCCGGCGAATCGAGTTGCGGATCCCACGATCCGGCTTCCGACATGAACGGCACCTGCCGCGAGCATCTGCGGCGGGCGTCGAAATGTCGGGCACAGCTGATTTACCGAATGCATTTGAGCGCGACGTCCCCGTGAGCGGGGCACGCCGCGCCGCGTCACACGGCTCATCACGTCCTGGGGGAAACCATGCCGAGCCTGACTTTCGTTCTGCCGCACTGGCTCTATTGGTTCGGTCTGCTTTTCTTTCCGCTGGCCGCGATGGTGCTTGCCCGTTGCTCCAAGGCGAAGGGCGGCACGCACGGCTATTCGCTGCCGCTCGGCTACACCATCCTGGTGACTGGCGGCATGCTGGGCCTGCACCGCTTTTACCTGAAAAGCCTGCTCGGCCTCGTCTACCTGCCGATCTTTCTTTTCATCCTGGTCGCCAACGGCGAGCAGCGCGAGGCGCGTGCCGTCTATTCCGACGCCTCCAATCTGGTGCGCGTGGCGTAGGACACGATCACCCGCGAGACCTCGCGTCTTGAGGATCTGGAAGCGGATCTTTCCGGGCTCCAGGCCGATGTCACGGCCGCCGAGGAGGGCTCGCTGTTGCGCCGTCTGGCGGAGCGCAAGCTGCAGCGCGTAACGAGCCGGACGGAAACGTCGCGCGACCAGCTGGAGCGGTCCAAGGCCGATCTTGCGATAAACCGCCCGCTCGCTGAGGCGGCGGGCGAGACCCGCGCCTTCTGGGGCTCCATGGCCTATTACGGCTTCCTGCTGATCGTGGTGCTGATGGCGGTCGATGCGGTGCTGCTGCCGGGCCTGAAACGGCGGGCGGAGCGCAAAGTTCTGGGCGAGAGTGAGGATCCGGCGGAAGTCGCGGTGGAGGCTTACGAGGAAGCGGAGGCCAACGAGGATGTGGCCCACGCCTCCAGCGGCTGGACCGGGGCGATCGATCGCCTGTCGCTTTACTGCGGCGAGTTTGTCTACTACTGGGCCGTCATCGCCGTCTTTGTCTACTACTACGAGCTCATCGCGCGCTACGTCTTTAACTCACCGACCAACTGGGCACATGAAGGCATGTTGCTGATGTTCGGCATGCAGTACCTGATCGCCGGCGCCTACGCGATGCTGTGCGAAAGCCACGTGCGGGTCGACGTCTTCTACGCACCACTGTTGCCGCGCCACAAGGCCGTGGCCGATCTACTAACCTCCGTCTTCTTCTTCTCCTTCATCTTCGTCGGAACGCTGCTCATGACCTCCTGGATCTTCGCCTATCAGGCGACGTAGGTGGACGAGATCTCGTTCACCGAATGGGCGATCGCCTACTGGCCCTTCAAATGGGCCATGGTCATCGTCGGCATACTTCTCGTGCTGCAGGGCATCTCGAAACTGGCGCAGGACATGCACGCCGTCGTCAATCCGGCCGGGGGGGGCCTGATCCATGGGGCTGGAAATCTCGATCGAATGGCTGACGCTGATCATGTTCGGCAGCCTGCTGGTGCTGCTGATGGCGGGTCTGCCGCTCGCTTTCGTGACCGGCGGTCTCGCCTGCGTCTTTCTCTTCGTGCTGGGCGACAGCTGGCAGGTGCTCAACATCGTGCCCTCGCGCATCTTCCCGTTGATGACCAACTACCAGCTATCGGCCATCCCGCTCTTCATCTTCATGGCGGCGATGTTGGAGCGGGCGGGCATCATCAACGACATGTTCGACGTCATCTACAAGGTGCTGGGTGGCGTGCGCGGCGGTCTGGCGGCTGCCACCATTATCGCCTCCACCATCCTGGCGGCGATGGTCGGTGTCATTGGCGCCGCCGTGGTGACCATGGGCATCATCGCGCTACCCGCCATGCTGCAGCGCAACTACAACCCGGAAATCGCCATGGGCTCGATCATGGTGGGCGGCACGCTCGGCATCCTGATCCCGCCCTCCATCCTCGCCATCATCTACGCCGTGGTGGCCGAGCAGTCGGTGGGCGAGCTGTTCATCGGCGCGGTTTTCCCGGGCCTGCTGCTCTCGGGTCTCTACGTGCTCTATGTGATCGTGCGGTGCATCATCAATCCGGAGCTCGGCCCCGCCGCACCGATCAAGGAACGCATTTCCTTCATCGAGAAGGTGCGGATCCTGTCCAGGACGTCGGCGCCGATCGCTCTCATCGTGGTGGTGCTCGGCGTCATCTTCTCCGGCGTGGCAACCCCGGTTGAAGCGGCGGGCATCGGAACCTCCGGCGCCTTCATCGCCGCCGCCATTCACTGCAAGCTCGACTGGGCGACCATTCAGGCCGCCTGCCTGACGACGCTGGAGGCGTCCGCCATGGTCATCTGGATCATGTTCGGCGCGACCATCTTCGTCGGGCTCTACGTGCTTGAGGGCGGCCAGCAATTCGTCTCAGAGCTGATGCAGGGCCTCGGGCTCGGGCTGTGGGGCATCCTCATCCTGATGCAGATCATCCTGATCTTCCTGGGCATGTTCCTCGACTGGGTCGGCATCCTGCTCCTGTGCGTGCCGATCTTCGTGCCCATTGTGAAGGCACTGGGGGCGACTTCCTTCGGGCTCGATAACCCGGATGATCTCGTCCTGCTCTATCTGGTCAACATGCAGATGAGCTTCCTGTCGCCGCCGTTCGGCTACGCGCTCTTCTACCTGCGCGGTGTGGCGCCTCCGGAAATCCCCATGATCCGCATCTTCAAGGCGGCGATCCCGTTCCTAGCGATCCAGATCATCGGTCTGGTGCTCTGCATGGTGTTCCCGGAAATCATCATCTGGCTGCCGCGGCTGGTTTACGGGTGAAGGTAAGATGGGGAGCGAACGCGCTCCCCGTCAACCGACCTGCGCCCGATCGATCTTCAGACAGCCGGTCATCCGCGTCTTCCAGTCCTCGATCATCGCCTTGAAGGTTTCGCCGGTCAGAGCACGGAGGTAATTGGCTCCCTCCTCGGAGAGGGCCGTCAATGTGTAGCGGATCCGTACCTGAGTGCGATCTTCTTCCGTCTCGCGACAGTCGACGTCAACGAAACCGAAGCGCGATCCGGGCGTCACATACGTGGTGGTTGCCCGGATCCCAAGTTGTGTGCAGGACCACAGAGTCTCCTCGCCGCCGTGCGACGTGCGAAAGACCATGCCCTCCTGGGTTTCCCCGCTATCGGGATGAATGAATTCCGGATCCCAGCCGGGCAACCCACAGTTTCTCGCCGCGCGGCGTCAGCAGGGGAAAGACACGATCCACCGCTGCGGCGACCGCGATGGTGTGCTCGCGTTCAAGATGGATCATCGCAACCGTCCTCCGGGGCACTCTCGCTCATATGGTGGGCGTCCGCCAGCGTCAGCTCCAGCCCGTAGATCCGCCTGAACTCGGCAATCGCGGCAAGCGTTTCGGTGGAAAATAGCGCCCGGTTCTCGAAGGCATGCAGCACGATGCCTTCCAGCAGGTCGCCAAGGCTCATGTCGCGCAGCTCCGCCACTGCCTTGAGAACCTTCAGCAGTTTCTTTTCGAGGCGTACACCGGTCTGGACGCGTTCAACCTTCATAGAATGAATAGGTACATACAAGGGTAAAATTGGACAGCAAGGACGGCAAGCGCAAGGCTGATGTCTCCGGTTCCCTGGGAGGTATCCCCAAAAACAAAGGCCGGGCCGGTTCTGGTGAATCGGCCCGGCCTCGTATCTCCCGACTTCGGCTAGGAGTGTCGCCGTTAGTGGGAGGCTTCGGTTGGTGTGCTGCGTTCCGATGCCACCTGGGTGGCCGTCACCGGACCGGCGTCGTTGCCCCAAGCTCCGCGCAGGAACGTCGCAAGTTCGGCGACCTCCTTGTCCGACAGGCGGTCGGCAAAGCCCGACATGCGCAACTTCATCGGACGCTTGCTGGTCGAGAGCATTTCCGCGTCATAAAGAATAGTGTGGATCAGCCCACCGGTCTGCTTGGCGATCACGGCCGAGTTGCCCTTCAGCGCCGGGAAGACCTCAGGCGCCCCGCGTCCGTCGGCAAAGTGACAGGCACCGCAATTGTCCACGTAGAGCCGTTCGCCTGCCGAGAGGTCGACCGCGCTGCGCAGTTTCTTCGTGGGGGCATCATCCGCCGCATCGATGCGGGCAATGGTGTGGTCCGCCTGGTCTGCGGCCTTTGCCGGCGTGTCGGCGGGAGCCGAACCGTCGGAGCCGATCGAGTGCAGAGCAGATAGGAGACCATCGCGGCGTCCTTTTCGTTTATGTACTGGAGCGATTCCTGCACCGCGAGCTTCATCTCGCCCGCCACCGCCGAATGGGCGTTGCGGCCCGCGGTGAGGTACATCTTCAGCTCATCGGCCGACCACTGCTGCGACGCCGATTTCGGGCCCCTGAGATTGGGAGTCGACCAGCCGCCGATCTCGCCGCCGGTCAGGAACTTGGCGTCCGTCTCGTTGGCTCCGGCCTGCGCCATGGTCAGGCCGCGCGGCGTGTGGCACGAGCCGCAATTGCCCAGCACCTGCATCAGATAGGCGCCGTGCGACAGTTGCTCGTCGTTTGCCACCTTGTCGGTCGCCGGCTTGAAGCCCGCATGGCCAAGCACCACCCAGTTCCACAGCCGGATGCCCCAGCGCTGGTTGAACGGGAAGGGCAGTTTTGTCTCGGCAACCTGGTTCGTCACCGGCTTCACGTCATGCATGAAGTAGTCGTAAAGCGCCCGGATGTCGGCCTCCGATATGTGGCGATAGTTCTCGTACGGCATCGCCGGATAGAGATGCTCGCTGGACGGTGTCACCCCGTCGATCAGCGCGGCACGGAAATCGTCGAGCGACCACTTGCCGATGCTCGTTTCCGGATCCGGCGTGATGTTGGTCGTGTAGATGTCCCCCATCGGGCTTTCGATGGTGTGTCCGCCCGCGAAGGGCTCGCCGCCCGGCTTGGTGTGACAGACCGCGCAGTCCGCCAGACGCGCGCCATACTCGCCGAGCTCGGCCGGCGGCTGCCAGTCGGCGGCAAGCTTTTCGGTCGGCGCGGTACGCTGCACCGGCACGAAGATGATGGCGACGAGCGCCACAAGGCCGATCACCACGAGATCGGCCACGATACGAATGAGCGTTTTCATCTGTTTGCCTCCCCGTTCACGCCAGCGGCCGCGGGTTGGGGAGGTAATCCTTGCGGATTGCCGCCGCCGACCAGTAGGCCAAGCCTGCCGAGGGCACCCGTCGGGTTGTACTGCGTGTTCTGCGGGTAGGCGGAGGCGTCCATCACGAACAGGTTGTGGCAGTTCCAGCTCTGCAGGTACTTGTTCAAGGTCGAGGTCTTGCGATCCGCGCCCATGATCGCGCCGCCCACATTGTGGGTCGACTGGTAGGGGCGCACGTCGTACTGCGATCCCTTGGACTTGTAGCCGGAGGCCATCATGTCCGGGTTCATGGTCTTGGCGATCTCCTCGATCCGCGCCTTCATGAACTGGGGCATGCGGATGTCATTGTCCTTCCAGTTGAAGGTCATGCGCATCAGCGGCCGGCCGTGGCGGTCGGTATAGGTCGGGTCGAGGTCCAGATAGCAAATCGCAGAACGACATGTTGGAGCCGTGCGAGCCGATCGCCATGGAGTGCCCGTACCACTCGCCGGTTGCCTCCTTCCAGTCCTTGCCCCATTTTGGCGTTCCCGGAGGCAGCGGCATCGACTGGATCGGTCGTCCGTTGGTTTGCCCGGCGGTGATGTAGGGCCCGCCGATGAAGCCCTCCTTGGCGAAATCGATCTGGCTGATCGAATAGTCGTCGATGGAAATGCCGTTCGCGCCCGTTCCGATGAAGGGGTTGAACTCCTTATCCTTGAAGTAGAGCCGAGTGCCGCCGGTCATTTGGTAGGAATAGTTCTTGCCCACCATGCCTTCGCCGGTCGCCGGGTCGTATGGCTGGCCGATTTCGGACAGCAGCAGGTGGACGTTGTGAAGCGCGAAGGCGGCCAGGATCACCAGATCCGCAGGCTGGAAAACCTCCTCGCCCGACTTCTCGTCGAAAGTCGAAATAGATCACCCCGGTAACGGTCTTGCCGTCGGAGGACTTTTCGATCCTCAGCACTTCCGAATTGGTCTTGTAGGAGAAATTCGGCATGCGCTTCAGCGCGTCCAGAACGCAGGTCTGCGGTGAGGACTTGGAATAGTTGAGGCAACCGAACCGCTCGCAGAAGCCGCAGAAATTGCAGGGTTCGAGCTGCATGCCATAGGGGTATATGCCTTGGAGGCATTGCCCGCAGGCCGCGGGAAGGGATGCAGGCCCTTGGCCTTGGCCGCCTGACGGAAGAGCTCGGCGTCATAGGTATGCGGCAGCGGCGGCAGCGGATATTCCGAAGACCGCGGCGCCTCGAACGGGTTGCCGCTCTCGATGATCTCGCCGTTGAGATTGCCCACCTTGCCGGAAATCCCGGCCACCTTCTCGAACTGGTCGAAATAGGGTTCCTGCTCCTCGTAGGTGATGCTCCAGTCCTGAATGGTCATGCCTTCGGGAATGACATCGGCGCCGAAGGTCTCCTCAACATAGGAGCGTAGACGGTATTCCACTTTCTGTGGACGCCAGTTCTGGCCGTTCCAGTGGACACCCGCACTGCCCACGCCGTCGCTCGGCAGGAAGGAGCCGAGATGACGATAGGGCCGCGCGATCTCGTCCATGGAGCGGCGCACCGTCAACGTGAACTTGCTCGGCTTCTGCATCAGCTTGTAGCGGATGCCGTATTTCAGTTCGTCGATGATGTCGGGATACTGGAAGTCCGACACGGTATTGCGGTCATCGCCGCACTCCGGCGCCAGGATCTCCAACCCTTCCTGGGCGAGTTCCATTGAAAGGATGGCGCCGGTCCAGCCCAGGCCGATGACGACGACGTCTTTCTTGGGATTTTGTTTTGCCATGGATCAGGCCCTCTCGCCGGAAATGGATACGGGGCTGAGCGGGTAGTCCGCGTTGTAGTTGTTGACCCATTCCGCATAGCTGCCGTGTGCACCGGGAAAGCCGATATGCACCCAGGCCTGCATGCCGTGATTGCCGCCGTATTTCGGGTCGGCGAAATAGCCTTCCTTGGTGTTCTGCAACAGGAAGTAGAAGAAATCGCGCAACTGCGGCGGCAGGCCGACCTTGCCCGCCTCAAGCGCGGTGAGGGCTTCGTCCTGTGGTCTTGGCGTCAAGCGCCTCGAAGGCGTCACCGTGGGTCTTGCGACACCACTCCTGAAAGAGCGGAATGCCCTGATGATAGATCTCGGCGGGTGTCAGAGGGCTCTGGAAACCGAGCTTGGGATCGGCGTCGGCCTCGTGCGATCCTTCCATGTACCAGTCGGCAGCGGTGCCGAAATCTCCGGCAAGCTGGAGATCGATGAAGACGGGGATCCGCGTTTCAATCGCTCCGGGGCCTTCGCCCTCGGAAGAGATGAGTCGGTCGCACGCCGCCAGAATGAAAGCCCATTCCGCTGCGTCGAAAGAGACCGGCTTGTATTCCTCCAGAGGGGGAAGGTCTGCTGCCTTAGCGGGATTGAGAGTGATCGGAATTGTTGTCGCCGCCATGCTGGCGACAGATGCTTTCAGAAAGCTTCGACGGTATGGGCGTTCGGTAATATCTACCATTGGTATTTTCCTTTCGGCAAATATGCTCCGTTAAAAAGTACGCCAATCCGCAGCAGAAACAGGCCTTGCTTCCTGTTAAAAATCCGGTTTATGCCACAGGGGAAGGGATGTATGCTACGCGTCAATTTGACGCCTTGATGCGACAGCTTATCGCGTCTGTGAGTTGATTTTCAAAGTTATTTTTTTCTAAGGTGGAGTTTGTGGGGTAACTCCGCGGTTGCAGGGTCTTATCGGGCGGCACTTGCGGTTGGCGTGAGGCATGGTTCGAGCCCTCCTCTGGCTATGGGTAGAACGAACCGGGTGACAGTTGGTTCCCGAACGACCATTGTTTCGGCGAAATTTTGGGCGGTTTTGGCCAGATTGTTTGGCAAGGGCAGGTGGTGAGCGAATCTGATCTCGAGGCGGGCTTTGCGCCGCATCCTTTGCGATGTGCATTGTTGGGCGAGTTGCATGCGCCCCCCTTTATGCCGGTCGAAACTCCGCGCACCTTCCTGCATTAAGGCTTCACCACCGACGAGGCGGACGCGCGTGCGGACCGGGAGTGGTTCGCGGAATTCTGCCGCGTGCACGGTGCGGCAGGCCCCAACGCCGACACCCGTCATCACGTTCTGCCCTTCGGCGGCGGGGCGTTGCGCTGGGAAAGTCATGCGGAATTCACCACCTACACCTGGGATGGTGCGGCTCCGGGCGGCAAGCCGTTTGCCAACGAGCCCGAGGGATCGCCTTTCGGTCGCGATTTCCGTGCCCCCGGCCCGCTGATCGTCGCGACCCGTCTCGATCTGGTCGATGCGGCTACGGGCTGCGACATCGACGATCTGTTCGACCCGGCCAGTCTGGCGGCGTCGGAGGTGTCCGGCGGCGATCTGATCGCGGCGACCGACTTCCGCGCCGACGGTCACGGCATGACCCGCATTCTCGTGATCAATCGCAGCGAGATGCCGCAATCGGTCGGCGCAAGCTGTCAGCGGCTTCTGGAGGTGGAGACTTACCGCCTGCTGGCACTTCTGGGATTGCCGGAAGCCCAGCGCCAGGCGCCGCAGATCCGCCGTATCGAAACGAACCTGTCGGGAATTGCCGACGAGATCCGGACCAGCGCCGGGCTCGATGCCAACGAGGCGCTGCTTCAGCGTCTCACCCAGTTGGCCGCCGATCTGGAGGTGGGCGCCGCCGCTTCTGCCTATCGCTTCGGGGCAAGCCGCGCCTATGACGAGATCATCACCCAGCGCCTTGCCGCGTTCGGCGAACAGCCCTTTGCGGGACGGTCGACCTGGGAGCGCTTCCTTGCCCGTCGGCTGCGCCCGGCCATGCGCACCTGCGAGACGACGGAGGAACGTCAGGCCAATCTCTCGCGCAAGCTGGCGCGCGCCGCCATCTTGCTGCGCACCCGCGTCGATGTGGAACTGGAAAGCCAGAACCGCAATCTTCTGGAAGCGATGAACCGCCGCGCCCGCCTGCAGCAGACGGTTGAGGGCCTGTCGGTCGCCGCCATCAGTTACTATGTGGTTGGCCTGATCGGGCATCTGTTCGAGGGCGCCAAGGACATGGGGCTGCCGCTGAATTCCGGGCTCGCCAAGGCGGCGTCCGTGCCCTTGGTCCTGCTGGTGATCTGGTACCTCGTCCGCCGCATCCGCGCCCACCATTCCGGCGTGGAATAGGGCGTACGGGGCAGGGAACGACAGTGTGCTCCGCACCGGCAACGCGGCATGCATAAACTGACGTCGTGCCTCGCCAGGACTTTCTTGCTGTTACTCGGGCAAGATACCCTCCGTCGTCGCCCGGGAGGTTGCTATCTGCTCCCCTGTCCCTCGGCTCCTCCCTCGCGCTCGGCTCTCCTCCGGCGCCTTACCTTTCTCCTACCCAGAATTTTAACCGATCGTTCGAATTTAAATTGATTGAATCCCATTTATCTGGATAGTGCGCGGCACTATGCCCCATTCCAATTTGTCCCTACGTCTGCGCTTCGGCTCGGAGCTGGTGTTTGTTGCGCGCCGGTGGCGGCAGGTTGTCGATCAGCGGCTGGTAGCGCGCGGGCTCAGCGACGCGAGCTGGACGTCGCTTTTCCATCTCTCCGTTGCAGGCGACGGCATCACCCAGAAGGAACTCGCCCGGCTGATCGGCCTCGACGGGTCCTCGCTCGTGCGCACCCTCGACCATCTGTCCGAACGCGGCCTGATCGAGCGGCGCGTCGATGACCACGATCGCCGGGTGCGCCGCATTCATCTGACCGATGACGGGCAGAGTACCGCGCAGACCATCCGCGAAAAGCTGACCTCCGCCGAATTCGAGCTGCTCGCCGAGTCCTCCGATGACGAGTTGCAGGGCCTGGTCGAGGCGTTTGGCCGCCTGTCGCAGCATATTGCCGTTCTGGAAGACGGCGAGGGTGAACACCATGACGAATGAACCGCCCGCGCAGACCCGCATGTGGTCCGAGGCCCTTGCCGTACGCCTGATCCATTGGGGTTTTGACGTCCCCAAGCTCCGGTTCTCGATGCGCACCGCTCTGGCGCTTGTCCTTGCCTGAATGTGCGGACTCGAGCACCCGCAATGGTCGGCCATGACGGTGTTCGCCGCCGCTCAGCCGACGCGCGGGCAGCTTCTGGAAAAGGGCCTCTTTCGTGCCTTGGGAACCATCGTCGGCGCTTCCGCCGGACTTGGCCCTGCTTTACGGCGCCGACGGCGATGCCTGGCGCCTTGTGGCGGGCCTGAGTGTCTGGATCGCGCTGTGTGTCGGCGCGGGCAACCTGTTCCGGGGCTATCTGTCCTACGGCATCATTCTGGCGGGCTTTTCCGCCGCCATGGTGGCGCTTCTGGCCCAGTCCCACGTCTACACTCCGTTCGCGCTCAGGCTCGACCGGGTGCTGACTGTTCTTCTCGGCGTGCTGGCCGCCGCCGCGCTCGAATATCTGATCACCCCGTTGGTCACCGAAGGCAGTATGATCAGCCGCGTGCGGCGTCTGGGCGCCGACATGATGGTCGTCGCCGCCTGATCGCGCTGACCGACGCGCTGGTCCTGTGCGCTTCCGGCATCCTGCGTTCCGATCCCGCCACCGCCAACCGTCTCGACGCCCTGTTTCTGCGCATTCACATGGAGACCCAGCCCGCCGATCTGCCCGCCTTTTGCCGGGAAGCGGCCGATGGGGCGGTCGAGCCGAAGGTCGCGCAGGTCCTGAACGCGCCCTGGCCGACAGCTCTTCCGTCACCCCCGAAATGCTCGGCGGGGAGAGCGCCGTTGCCCAGCACTGGGACTGGATCGGCGCGCGGCATGCCTCGCTCCGTGCGTTCTGCGTGCTTCTCGGCATCGGCACCATGTGGGCGGGAACCGGCTGGCATGCTGGCCCCTTTCTGATGCTGGGCGGATCGGTGATGATCTCGGTCTTCTCCACCTTCGGTGATCCCGCCTGGATCATGGCGCGACTTCTGATCTGGCAGGTCTGTGGCGCGGCGACCTCGCTGGTCCTGAAATTCGGGCTCTGGACGCACTCGGGCGCGGAATGGCAGACTATCGTGATAGTCATTGCCGGTGCTGCTGGTGGTGGTGCCGTTGATGAGCCATCGCCGACGACGGTCGGCTCCATGGGTTACGCCATGCTGCTGCTCATTTCTCAGCCGCAATACCCCTTCACAGCCGGGTTCGTGCCCACTCTGGAACAAACCATCGCCGTCATCCTCGGGCCGTTTATCGCTTATTGCGCCTTTCTGTTGATCTTCCCCACCACAGCCGCCCGGCGCATGACGGGGCTGGTCGAGGTCATGCGCAGCGAGCTTCGCGCCATGGCATCGGCGCGGGCTGTGGTCGGCAATTCGGCACTCTGGCAGGCGCGGTTCTGCACCCGACTGTTGAAGGTCATTCGTTGGGGTGGCAAGGCGGGCTCGGCCCGTAACGCTGCGCTGGAGGAGGGCTTCGAGATCCGCAGGCTCGGTCACGCCATCTACCTGTTGCGCGATCTGCGCCACAAGACGGGCGTTTCAGCAGGCACCTTGCGCGCGGCCGAAGTCGCCCTTGCCCGCCTGTCCCGCGATGCCGGACGGTCTGAGGCCACGCAGGTCGCCATCGAGCGCACCGCTCGGCGGCTGGAGGGAGACGTTCCCGCTCTGGCGGCAACCCTGAAACGGTGCCTGCATCCGTCGGTTTCCTTGTCCGCGGAGCGGCGCTCCTAACGCGGATGCATCCCCACTGGACGGAAGTTTCCCGGGACTACGAAGAGCCCGACACCCTCACCCGACGCTTCGCGTCGACCTCTCCCCATGGGAGAGGTGAAGAGAGCGAGATTGCGGGCGATGTGGGACATATTTCCTCTCCCATGGGGAGAGGGTAAGGCGATGTTGATCCCTTGTGGATACGGAAACCCAGACCCAGACACACGAAAGCCGGGCAGCATGGCCACTCGGCTTCCGCGATGTCGATACGGCGGGGCGGCTTACTTCGTGGAGCCGTCCGCGTTGAACTGGGAGAGGTAGGCAACGAGGTTGGTGATGTCGTCGTCCTTCTTCAGCCCGGCAAAGGCCATCTTGGTGCCCTTAACGAGGTCACGCGGCTTGGGCAGGTATTCGTGCAGAAGCTCTTCCGACCACACGTTGTGGGTCTCGCCGAACTCGGTCATGCCCTTGGAGTACTTGAAGCTGTCGATCGAGGCGATCTTGCGCCCGACGATGCCGTTCAGCTCCGGCCCCACACGGTTCTTCGCCTTGGGGCCGACCATGTGGCAGGCCTTGCACTTGCGGAAGACTTTCTCGCCCTTTGCCGGATTGTCGTCAGCGAGCGCCGCAGTGGCCGTGGCCAGCAGCGCCGCGCCAGCGATGACAATCATTCGTTTCATATTGCGTTCTCCCGTTTCTTCGCGCTCCGCCGCAGGTCGCCTGGATGACGCAACGATCGGCCAACGCCCATTCCTCTAGAATGGTGTGATGGACGTCAAGAGTTTAGATTGCTTCCAAATCGCATATACGATCTGGCCTGACGGCGCTAGTTCTGCTTTTATCTCAATCCGATGGCGGAAAACCGTCGGATGGCACAGATGAAAACAGACGATATGTCGCGGAGCAATGGTACTGATGGATGAGGTTCCCCTGCGTATCGCACCTTGCATCATTTCTCCGCACAACCACAAAAAGCATAGCCGTGCGATCTTTCCCACCTCCGGGACAAGAAAAGCGCCCGATCGGGCCTTCGCAGGGTGCGGCACAGCTCTATTGAGCGGGATTTGTGCTCGCAGGCGCAAGAATATCGTCCAGTCCCTGGTTCCCCAATAGGGCTCTGGTCCATAGAGTTGGGCCAGGTCGTCGATGAACACGCGCACCTTCGTGGGCAGGAAACGGCGCGAGGGATAGACCGCGTAGATCGCCACGTGCTTGGAGGCGCGATAGGCGGGCAGCAGCACCTTCAGCCGTCCCGCGCGCAGATCCTCGCCCACGTCCCAGATGGAGCGCAGTGCCACGCCGACGTCCGCGCGCACCGCCTGTAAAACCACTTCCGACGAATTCGTCGCCAGTCTCCCTTGAGCGCGCACGGTCACCGCTCCGTCCGGCCCATCGAGCCGCCACGGGTCCTGGTTGGTTGCCGCCAGGTAGGTGTGGTGGGCAAGATCGGCGATCGACTTCGGCTCGCTGTGACGCTCCAGATAGGCGGGCGCCGCACACAGCATCCGGCAGTTGGGAGCCAGTCGCCGCGCCACGAGGCTTGAATCGGAAAGTTCCGCAATCCGGATCGCGAGGTCGTAGTCTTCCCCGACAATGTCGACGAAGTCGTCGGAAAGCTCCAGATCGACGGAGAGGTCGGGATTGACATCGAAGAAGGGCAGCATGTGCGGGGCGATATGCTTGCGCCCGAAGGAGGCGGGCACGGCGACTTTCAGTCGTCCGCGCGCCAGCTCGGAGCGCCGGGAGACGAAGGCTTCCGCTTCCTCGACCTGCGCCAGGATTGCGGTGACGCGCTCGAAATAGCCCTGTCCGGCCTCAGTCAGCGCGATCTGCCGTGTCGTTCGTTGCAGGAGCCGCGTGCCCAGCCTGTCTTCCAGCCGCCGAAGCCTCTTGGAAACGGTGGCGGGCGAAAGCCCCATTTCTCGGCCCGCCGCCGACATGCTGCCGGCGGTCACCACCCGGGCGAAAATCTCCATATCGGCGAAATCGTTCATGCCTGTTCGTTCGTGCTCTTGTTCCGGCGGCCTGCACTGTCCGTCGATTCGCGGCGCCAGTACCATTTTCAATGTATGGGAAAGAATAGACCGTCCCGCTACCCCGTGTCGCCGGTCGTCTTCGCGTGGCGGGCATACTGCCCAAAAAGCCGCAGCCATGATACCGCTGCGACCGTATTCTTCCGCGGCCCCGGTCCCTGCCGGGTCGGTCCACTTTCAACGGTATGGAATATATGAAAATGCGCAATGTTGGTGCAACGTCCCGTATGAATGCGTAAATGCGTATAAGAGACGTTCCTGCGTCAGGTGAGGAGCCGGGACGCGGGAAACGAGGAACGACGGGCGAGGGAGGAAGCCATGCCGGGGCTGAAAATGCCCAAGGCGGAGGAAGCGGTGCTGGCGCGCCGTGCCGAGATCGTCGCCGCATTGCGCGCGATCGTGCCGGGAGAAGGCGTTATTGCCGAAGAGACGGAGATGCGCGCCTACGAAACGGACGCGCTCACCGCCTATCTCCAGATGCCGCTCGTGGTGCTGCTGCCGGAGACGGTCGATCAGGTTTCGCGCGTCCTGCGCTATTGCTACGACAACGACGTCAAGGTCGTGCCGCGCGGCGCGGGCACCTCGCTGTCGGGCGGCGCGCTGCCGCTGGAAGACGGCGTTCTGCTGTCGATGATGAAGTTCAACCGCATCCTCGACATCGATTTTCCAAACCGCGCCGTCGTCACCCAGCCCGGCGTCACCAATCTCGGCATCGCGCGCGCGGTGGAGCACGAGGGCTTCTATTACGCGCCCGACCCCTCCTCGCAGATCGCCTGCTTCATCGGCGGCGACATCGCGGAGAATTCCGGCGGCGTTCACTCGCTGAAATACGGCCTCACGACGAATAATTGTGCTGTGCCTGGAAATGGTGCTGATTTTACCGGTGAGGTGATCCGGCTCGGCGGCAAGCATCTCAACAGCGAAGCCTATGACATGCTGGGCCTGATGACCGGCTCGGAAGGGGTTCTTGCCGTCGTCACCGAGGTCACCGTCCGCATCCTGCAAAAGCCGCAGACCGCGCGCGCCGTGCTCGTCGGCTTTCCCTCGTCGGAAAGTGCGGGGCAATGCGTTGCCGAGATCATCGCCACGGGCATCATCTCCGCCGGCATGGAGATGATGGACAGCCCGCCATCCATGCGGCGGAGGATTTCGTCCATGCGGGCTATCCGCTCGATGCCGAAGCGCTGCTGATCGTGGAGCTGGATGGCTCGGAGGTCGAAGTCGATCACCTGTTGCAGGAGGTCGCCTCGATAGCCGAGCGCAATGGCTGTACGTCATCGCGCATTTCCACCTCCGAGGCCGAGCGGGCGACCTTCTGGGTCGGTTGCAAGGCGGCGTTTCCCGCCGTCGGGCGCATCTCGCCGGATTATTTCTGCATGGACGGCACAATCCCGCGCAAGGCGCTGCCTGAAGTGCTGGCGGGCATGCAGGACCTGTCGAAAAAGCACGACCTTCGCGTGACGAACGTCTTCCATGCAGGCGACGGCAACCTGCATCCGCTCATTCTTTATGACGCCAATAAGCCGGACGAACTGGAACGGGTGGAGGATTTCGGCGCCGACAATCCTGAAGCTGTGTGTGGCCGTCGGCGGGGTGCTGACGGGCGAGCACGGTGTGGGCGTGGAAAAGCGCGATCTGATGGGCGAGATGTTCAAAGAGGACGACCTAGCCCAGCAGCAGCGCGTGAAATGCGTCTTCGACGACAAGCACCTTCTCAATCCGGGCAAGGTCTTCCCCGTGCTGCACCGCTGCGCCGAACTCGACCGCATGCACGTGCACCAGGGACAATTGCCGTTCCCCGATATTCCGAGGTTCTGAGCCGGCCATGAACGACACGTCATCCGTCTCCGACCGCCGCTTCCGTCCCGCCGATGCCGACGGCGTGCGCGAGGTCGTCGCCTGGGCCACGGCCGAAGGTGAGCCGCTGGAAGTCCTCGGCACCGGCTCCAAGCGCGCGCTCGGCCGCCCGGTTAAGGCCGCACATATTCTCGATCTCTCCGCGCTCACCGGCGTGGAGGATTACGAACCCGCCGAACTCGTCCTCACCGCCAAGGCCGCAACGCCGATTGCCGAGGTGGAAGCGCTTCTGGCGGAAAATGGCCAGGAATTCGCCTTCGAGCCGATGGATTACGGCTCGCTTCTGGGCGGGGAATCCGGACGCGGCATGCTGGGCGTGAACCTCGCCGGGCCCAAGCGCCTGAAACACGGGGCGGCGCGCGATCATGTGCTGGGCATTCATGCGGTGTCCGGGCGCGGCGAAGCGTTCAAGTCCGGCGGCACGGTGGTGAAGAACGTCACCGGCTACGATCTTTCGCGCGGACTGGCGGGCTCCTGGGGCTCGCTGGCGGTGACCACGTTGTTGTCGCTCAAGGTTCTGCCCGCGCTCGAGACCGAGGCGACGGTGATGATCGAGGGGCTGGCAGATGCTCCGGCCGTCGATGCCCTGTGTCTGGCCATGGGCACCTCCGCGGAAGCCTGTGCGGCTGCACATCTGCCTGCGGGGCTGGGGGCGAGCCTCGGTCTGGAGGTCGCCGCCACGCTTATTCGCCTGGAAGGTTTTTCGCCCTCCGTCGATTATCGGTTCGAGGCGCTAGCCGCCCTGATGAAGCGGCTCGGCTCCGTCTCCCACATCGAGGCCGATGCCTCGCGCGCGCTGTGGCGCGGCATCCGCGATGTGCGTCCCTTCTGCGGTGACGCGCTCCCCGTCTGGCGCATCTCCGTCACCCCGATGGCCGGGGCAGAGGTCGTCGTCGCCATCCGGCAAACCTGCTCGGCCGATGCCTTCTACGACTGCTCCGGCGGGCTCGTCTGGTTGCGCATGAGCGACGGCGAGCCGCATGAGGCAGACGTGCGCGGTGCGATCGGCAAGGTCGGTGGCGGGCACGCCACGCTGGTGCGGGCAGAGCCTTCGGTGCGCTCGAGCGTGCCTGTCTTCCAGCCTCAGGATCCGGCGCTCGCCGCCTTGAGCCGTCGTCTCAAGGCGCAGTTCGATCCGGCGGGCATTCTCAATCCTGGTCGCATGCGGCCGGAAGTTAAGTGGTGCGTGAGTTCAAGGGGGAACGGCGCGGGGAAAGAGGCGTTGGCAATGAAACGTGACGGTCTTTTTACCCGTGCGGCAGACCCGCAGCAGCAATAGGAGTCCACATCATGAGCATGCAGGAAAACGGTTGCGCGGAGAGCTATATCGAACCCGTTCGCAACAACATCCTCCTGGTCTCTGTCCTCTACCTTGCCGCCTTCGTCGTCGGGCTGTCGGGGCTGATCGGCCTTGTCTTCGCCTACCTGAACCGGGGTAAGAGCACCATCTGGGCCGACAGCCACTACACCTACCAGATCTGCACCTTCTGGATCAGCTTGCTCTACGTGCTGATCTCCATGGCGCTGACCTTCGTCGGCATCGGCTTCGTGTTGATGTTCCTGGTCGCGGTGTGGGTGATCATCCGCTGCATCAAGGTCCTGCAGGCCGCAAGCCGCTGCGAGCCGATCCCCGATCCGACCACCTGGCTGGTCTGACGCTTCCCGTTTCATTCCAAGGATACCGACGCCGCCATGCAGACGAACTTCACCCTTGCCCAGCTCACGGACGCCGCGATTGCGGAATCGGAATCGATCCTGCGCAAATGCGTTCACTGCGGTTTCTGCACGGCGACCTGTCCGATCTTCCAGCTGCTGGGCGACGAACTCGACAGCCCGCGCGGCCGGATCTACCTGATCAAGGTCATGCTGGAAAACGACCGTCCGGCCGATCCCCCGCACGGTCAAGTGTGTCGACCGCTGCCTGTCGTGCCTGTCCTGCATGACCACATGCCCCCCTCCGGCGTGAACTACATGCATCTGGTCGATCACGCCCGCACCTGGATCGAAAAGATCCACCGCCGGCCGCTCTCTGACCGATTGTTCCGCCGCATGCTGGCCTTCGCGCTGCCGTACCCGGCCGCATGCGGGCAAGCCTCACCGCCGCCTTCTGGGTAAAGCCGCTGGCCCCCCGTGGTGAAAAGCGCTTCGGCACCACCGGGCGACGCCTCGCAGCACTCCTGTCCTTTGCCCCGGCGACGACTCCGGCGCGTAGTGCCATGAAGGGCCCGGCGATCTTCCCCGTCACGGCCACCCGGTACGGCTACCATCACGGGCACGGACGCGTTGCGCTTCTGACGGGCTGTGCGCCATCGGTGCTGGCACCATCCATCAACGAGGCCGCGATCCGGCTCATCAACCGGGCGGGCGTGAAGGTGGTTCTGCCGCAAGGCGAGGGCTGCTGCGGCGTGCTGGTTCACCACATGGGCCGCGAGGAAGACGCGCTCGAGGCCGCGCGGCGCAATGTCGACGCTTGGTGGGCGGAGATTGAGGGGAAAGGTCTCGATGCCATCCTCATCACCGCGTCGGGTTGTGGCACCACCATCAAGGATTACGGCTTCATGCTGCGCGAAGATCCGGTCTATGCGCACAAGGCCGAGGTCATCTCGAAACTCGCCCGTGATATCACCGAATTTCCGCTCTCGCTGGAACTCGGTTCCCCGAGGCAACCGAACGCCGAACCGCTCACCGTCGCCTATCATTCCACCTGTTCCATGCAGCACAGCCAGGGCCTGTGCGAGGAGCCGAAGACCCTGCTTGCCATGGCGGGCTTCACGGTGCGCGACGTGCCGGAGGGCCATCTGTGCTGCGCTCGGCCGGTACCTACAACATCCTCCAGTCGGAAATCGCCACCCGCCTGCGCGACCGCAAGCTCGCCAACATCGCCAAGGCGACACCGGACGTCATAGCCACCGGAAATATCGGCTGCATGATCCAGCTTGCGAGCGGCACGACCGTGCCGGTCATCCACACGGCGGAGCTTCTCAACTGGGCCTACGGCGGTCCGAAACCCGCTGCGCTGGAAGGGTAGGTGCGTTTTTTTGGGGAGAGCAGCATGTGGGGCCCATCCTTCGAGACGCTCGCTGGCGCGGGCTCCTCAGGATGACGTTGTTCTTGCTGATGTCTTGAGTGTGGCGTTGCGTGCGCCGATGTTTTCTCCGAGATAACAATACGATAACCTCATCCTGAGGAGCGCTCGTGAGAGCGCGTCTCGAAGGATGGGCCAGGCATCCGGGCCCTTTCCCTCAGTACATCCTCTCCTTCGTCATTGCCCGGCGAAGTCCGGGCAATCCATCGGGAAGCGGCAGATGCGGACAATGCTGGATCCCTCGGACAAAGCCGGGGGATGACGACAGAGAGAGCCGGGCGTCCAAGCCTCGACCTCTCTTCCCACCCGCTCGGCCGCACGGCCCTTCTTCCCCCCCCCCCGAAATCCTCCCCACCACCTGCCTTCAAATCGCCCTTTGAGCCTCCCGGCAAATCACGCTATCGCTGATGCCCTGTCTTTCATGAACTTCCGGGAGTTCCCCGTGCCCACTTCCTCGCCCAGGCTGTGTATCGCCGTGCTTTTCGGCGGTCGTTCCGCCGAGCATGACGTCTCCGTTCTATCCGCCACCAATGTGTTCGCAGCCCTAGACCCCGCGCTATACAATGTCGTCGCGATCTACGTCACGCGCGACGGGCGATGGCTGGCAAGTCAGGTGGAGAACGGCACGCCCGCGCAGCCCGAGATCGGCCCGGAACTCTGCCTCCTGCCGGGCGGTAAGGGCTGGATAATCGAAATCTCACCCGATACGACCACGCTGAAAGAGCTTCCCCCGATCGACATCCTGTTCCTGGTGCTGCACGGCCTTTCCGGCGAGGATGGTTCGGTTCAGGGAATGGTGGATGTCGCGGGCGTGCCGCTTGCCGGCTGCGGGATCCTCGGTTCGGCAACCGCGCTCGACAAGATCATCGCCAAGCGTCTGTTCGATGTCGCCGGTCTGCCGACGGCCCATTCCCTCACCGCGCACAAGGGCGCGGTGCCGACATTTGCCGAGGTCCGCGAGACACTCGGCCTGTCGGTTTTCGTCAAGCCTGCGCGCCAGGGCTCGTCGGTCGGCGTCAGCAAGGCGGAGACGTAAAAGGACTACGAGGCCGCCCTTGCCGTCCTGGAAGATGCTGACGGCACCCTGTTCGTCTTCCGCCCGATCGCACTGGCCGAACACCACGGCTTTTATGATTAGGAGGCCAAGTACCTCGACGAGACCGGCGCGGTTCTGACGATCCCGGCGGATTTGCCTGAAGAGATCGAAGCCTCCTTGCGCGACATGGCCGCCGCCTTCCGCGCTCTGGGCTGCGACGGTATGGACCGTACCGATTTCTTCGTGACCACCGATCTGGATATCTTCGTGAACGAGCTCAACACCATCCCCGACTTCACGGATATCAGCATGTACTCAAAGGTCATGGCCGCAAGCGGCGTCAGCTACGCGCAGATCATCGACCGGCTGGTGGCACATGGGCTTGATCGGGGGTGAAGGGGATCTGCATCCCCACCGCTTGGGCCACATCCCGCCTCAACCTTCGTTCGCATCGGTCACCCGCATCGCCAGGATCGCCAGCGTGGAATAGCAAAGCGTGCAGGCGATGGCGATGAAGTGGAAGTCGTCGCGCATGATGTCGAGGGCCGCGGCCGAGGGGGCGGCCAAGTCGATGCGGATGGCGAGGGCCACCATCGACAACAGCATGATGCCCGCACCAACCAGCAGCCACTTGGCGAGCCGGGCGGTGTGTTCCGCCGACGGGTCTTCCTTGTTATCCTCGTCTTCCAGCGCGTCGCGCTGTTCCTCGAAGTTGCTCAACGTTCCCTCGCGGGCGGCCTGCTGCGCCTCCTGTTTCGGCCAGGTGTCCTTGGCGCCCTTCATCGCGCAGAAGAGCGGGTAGGCGACGAGGCAGAGGATGTATTCTGGGATGAAGATGAAATAGAAGCTGAGCGCTCCGCTCCACAGCATGGTGAAGGCGAAGACGAGCGCCAGAAGCCACGTCAGCAAGGCGACCGGGTTTAGCCCCGGTAGCCGTTGTAGCGCGACCAGTAGCACGTCATGCCAAGGCGCGGCAGCAGGTAGTGCTCGGCCATCACAATCGCGCCGACCGGCGACAGCAGCATGGCGACATAGACTGTCAGCGGCATGATGGAGCGCGCGACGAAGGGAAAGCAGGCGGCAACCGCGATCACGAGCTCCACACCGGCGGTGACCTTCTTGCGCGAGAACGAGGGCATCAGCGTGCTCGCCGCCAGTCCTGCGCGATAGAGGCAGGCATTGGCCGTCGTCCAACCCGCGCAGATCACGACGAGAATGCCGATGAAGCCAAGCGTTGCGAAGGCGACGTCGGCGGAATCGAGCCCGGTCAGCGGACGGCCGATGAGAATGCCCGCGCCCGCGCCCATCAGGCCGGCCACGATCCAGCAGACATAGTGGCCGAGGAACATGCCGACGCCGGAAAACAGCCCGTACTGCTTCTTGCGGGCAAACCGGAAGATGGCCATGTCGATCAATCCCAGATGCACCATGGCGCCGTTGGCCCAGGCAAATGCCGCCACTTCCCAGATCGAGATGCCGGGCTTGCCGTCCGGCGTCGTGCCGGTTCAGATCGTGCGATGGGCGGCATCCAGAAAGTCATCGAAGCTCGTGAAGGTGAGCGTCGCGTGGGTGTGGAGCGCCAGATAGGGCAGGGCGACGGCGGCCCCGCACAGGAAACAGGCCAGCATCCAGGGTGAGCAGATCGTGGCGAAATTCGCCATCGCCTCGAAACCGTTGGCCGCAACCGCCACGACCACCGCCGCCAGAAGCAGCGTGATGACGATGAAGGCGATCGACGTCGGACACCATTCCAGCTGCACCGGCAAGCCGAAGGCCAGACGCAGCGCATAGGCGGACACGGTGATCATCGCGGCCGCGAGCGATCCGTAGAACAACAGGATTGCAAGATTGTAGATCTTGCTGAAATAGGGACCTGTGATCTGTTCGAGATAGGAGAACAGGGAGCGCCGGGTTTCAACGGCGATCGGGGTCGTGACGAGTGTCCAGCTTGCGACAGCGAGCGCGTTTCCGATCAGCAGGTCTACCAGTACTTCCGTGGCGCCCCCCCATCGTCACGAATGTGACGCCGATGATGAATTCGGTGGCTGCGATGTGCTCTCCGCCGAAAAGATCGGCGAAATAGCGCCAGCCGCGTACGTGACGAGCTGCTGCGGGGATGGCACTGCGGAAGTGGTGGGGGTGATGGGGCTGCCGGTTGATATTACTGGGTTGGCCGCTGATACTTTCAACGCTGGACAGAGACATGGATCCTGTAAATTTGTTATTGATGAGCTGCAATATACATCGACTTATTGAAAGTCAAAAATGATCAATATTTAGTAATAAAACTATAAATTGTTTTTAATTTATAGTTTTATTTAATTTTTGAAGCGTATATCCGCTTTTGCCATTGAATGTAAAAATTGTCAGCTATAATACGTGATATTTTTGAAGATGTTTTTATGAAATATCAGGTACGACTTTTATGTCTCGGCGAGTGGTGCGTGAGAGCTTTTTATCAACCTGCCGAGCCTGATTCCGACCACAAAAAACTCTCGGTCCTCCGGCACCCGCGGGAGACGTCCTGACGATGGAATTGAGGTCTGCAGGAGGCCCCTCCCGCCGGTCGGCTCTGCCTGCAACTTGGCCGATTTCCCGGCTCGTCCGGGGCAGTCTCGCCTACCGGATTTCCTTGCCCGTAAACTTGCCGGAAAGTGCGGTGAATCCGGCCCAGTCGTGGTGCTCTCAGCCGAAAGCGATGGCCTTTTCCATCTTGTCAATGATGAGCGGGGCGTAATCGAGGGAGCGTGAGGTCGTGTCGGAGGCCGCACGCATCAGCTTCAGATCCTTCAGCCCGGCGGCGAGTTCGAAGCCGACCTCGGTCGCGAATTTCCGCTCGCCGATCTTTGCCGCATACATCTTGAGCGTCGGGTTTGCGAAAATGCCGTCAAAAAGGCGGCCGTAGAAGGCGCGATCTATGCCGATCCCGTCGCTATAGGCGTAGATCTGGCCCATCAGATCCATGTTGGAAACGGCGAAATAGTTGACCGACAACTTCGCATAATTGGTGAGGCCTGCGCACTCTCCCAGGTTCATCGTGGTGCTGGAATAGGTCGCGCGCACAGGCTTGCACCGCTCCACCGCCTGGCTGTCGCCCGACATAAGGGTGACCAACTCGCCTGCGCGTGCGAAATCGGGCCGCCCGATCACCGCGCCCGATACGAAATGGGAGCCGTGGTCGCGCTGCAGATCGGTGAGCTTTTTCACCATTTCCGGCGAGATGGTCGTCGCGCAGAGATGAATGCCGCCCGGCGCCAGCCCCGCCAGAATGCCGTCCGCCGCTGTCACCATATCGTGGACGGATGTGTCATCCATCAGGCTGGTCACGACGATGGTGGCCTGCGAGGCGGCTTCGCGCGCGCTTGCAGCCGGGGTGGCTCCGAGTTCGACGAATTTCTGCATCTTTGACGGGGTCCGGTTGAACACGACGAGGTCGAAGCCGCCTTTCTGGATATTGTGGGCAAGGCCTGTCCCCATTTTGCCGAGCCCGATGACGGCGATCCTTTCTAAAGAGCCCTGTGCGGGGGATCTCTCCTTGAGCGTGCGGATCACGCTGCTGAACCATTGGGCCACGGCGAGGTCGCCCTCAAGCCGCGGATCGCCGCGCTCAAGCGTCGTCGCGACCGCTTGCAGATCCTCAGACGTTATCGCCTTGAACGCCGTGTCCGCATCCTTCCAGGTCAGCGCGACGTCGCCGTCGCCGTGTCCGCCGGTCCGGGAAAAGACCTGCCCGTCGGCGAAGACGAACAACTGGCCGACGCGTCTGTCTTCGGTTCGGATCAGCACCGAGGCAGTGCGCCCGCGCATCTGCTCCACATGTCGGGAGGCGCGGCGGAGCTTGCGCGAAAGTGCAAAGAGCAAGAGAGACAGTTTCATTGTCATGGGTCTCCGGTCTCATGGGTTGCTGGAAGAAGAAATATGAGCAATGCTCATATTCTGCTACTCGCATTCTCGGAGGCGGACGAGCCGTAAAGGGTGGTATGGAAGATACTGATTCATATAGAAAAATTCCGATACAGGCGCGGGCGCGGGCAACCGTCGACGCGATCCTGGAGGCGACTGCTCGGATTTTGCAGGGCGGCGATGGGTGGACATTGTCGACAAATGCCATCGCCCGGCGGGCCGGTGTCAACATCGGCTCGCTGTATCAGTACTTCCCGGACAAGAATGCCATCCTGGTCGCGCTGGCGCGCCGGGAGCTAGAGGTCGCCGGTGAGACGGTGAATGCGTAGTTGAGGTCGGGACCGCAAGGGGAGGGGGACGCAGATCCGGAGCCGGATCCGCTATGCCGGGCCATCCGTGCGCTCATTCAGGGGTTCGAGGGGCGGCAACGCACCCGCAAGGTTCTGATTGAGGCGTTGATCGCCAACGGCCTGTCGCAGGAACTGGCGCGCCCGGTCGATGCGGCCATGCGCGACATCCTGAAAGCGCATGAGCCTGCGGGAGAGGAGGGGGAGACGCCATTGAGTCCGGTCACGGCCTATGTGCTGACACGGGCCATCGTTGGCACGTTGCGTGCGGCGTTGATGGAGCAGTCGGCGTTCCTCGGCACGCCGGAATTCGAGGATGAACTGGTCAGGCTCGCCCGCGGCCTTTTGGATCCGAAGGGGCCGACGCCGTCGGGAGCCTGACGATCTGCCCGCTCACTCCTGCGCGCAGACATCCGCCGTGATCGCGCCGAGCACGGAGACCGCATCTGTCGGCGACAGCATCACCATCAGGCCGCGCTTGCCGCCGTTGATGACGACTTCCTCCTCGCCCATCACGCTTTCCGCAATCACCGTCGGGTGCCGCTTGCGCTGGCCGAAGGGGCTGATGCCGCCCTTGTGGTAGCCCGTCAGGCGTTCCGCCTTAGCGGTGTCCATCATCGTCGCGGACTTGCCCTTGAAGGCGGCCGCCACTCGTCTCAATCGATAGCGTGTGATCGACAAGAATGACCGCGCAGGCGGGCTTACCGTCCACCTCGATCATCAGCGTTTTCAAGACGCGTTCCGGCGGCAGGCCGACGGCCTCGGCCGCATGCAGGCCGATCTGGTGCTGCTCGGCGACATACTCGTATTTGTGCGTGCGGAAGGCCACCTTCGCCTTTTTCAGCATCTGGGTGGCGGGTGTGCCGGTACTCAACGGTCGTTCTCCATATCCTTGTCGACCCAGGCCATGATCACCCGCACCGCATAGGCCTGCTCGTCATCTGACAGTGGGCGGCCCTTGTCAATCCCGTGCCACTTGAGAAGACAGCCGCGACAACAGGTAGCGGTGGCGTGCTGGGCGACGAAGACCGGGTGCCCGTGCATCGGCGTCTGTTTGCCGTCCTTGGCGGGGTTGGCGGGCGCAAGCCGCTTGGCGATGAAATCGGCCGCGCGTGTTCGGCGGTCGTCGCACGGTCCTTGGCGTGCCCGTAGGCGCGGTACTTGGTGTTCAGCGTGAAGCACGAGCGGAACGTGGAGCGCGACAGCGGGTCGAACAGATCGGAAAGGTCGCCGCTTTCAGGATGGGAGAAATCCATCGTGAGGACTCAGAGGCGTCGTTGAGGTGATCGTTCGACCTCCAGTTTAGGACATTTCAGCAGATCAGAGAAGCATCGCCCCTTGTCCTTGTTCGCCACTGCGTTAAAATTTTAGAAGCAGGGTCACGGGTCCGTGCGCGCACCCTTACCCTAGATCCGCAGCCAAGCCGTAGTCAGCGCAAGCCCTGGAGCACAACATGATTACGAAATCCGCGCTGCCCACCCTCGATGACGCCAGCTCGCTGTGCGATGTCGTGCGAAGCCAGGGCCCCCTCGTCCAGAACATCACCAACTATGTCGCCATGACGCTGTCGGCCAATGTGCTGCTGGCCGCCGGTGCCTCGCCCGCCATGGTCCATGCGGAGGAGGAGGTGGCCGATTTCGTCAGGATCGCCTCCGCCCTGGTGGTCAATATTGGCACGCTGTCGCCTTCCTGGGTCGCGTCCATGGGAAAGGCCGTCCATGCGGCGGTCGAGGACGGCAAGCCCTGGGTGCTGGATCCGGTGGGCTGCGGCGCCACCCCCTATCGCACCGAAACCGCCCGCAGCCTTGCACTTCTCAAGCCCACCGTCATCCGCGGCAATGCCTCGGAGATCATCGCGCTTGCAGGTGCTTCAGGTGCGGCCCCCAAGGGCGTCGACAGCGCTGTCTCCTCCCATGCCGCCGTCGGTCCGGCCCGTGTGCTCTCCAGACAGATCGGGGCGGTCATCGCCATCACCGGCGAGACGGACTTCGTGGTCGATGCGAACGTCACGGCCGCAGTGGAAGGGGGTGATCCGCTGATGACGACATCCACCGGCGTGGGATGCGCCCTGAGCGCGCTCACCGGCGCCTATGTGGCGTCGTGCAACGATCCCTTCGTCGCCACCGTCTCCGCGATGGCCGTCTACGCGGTGGCGGGCCGGATCGCGGCGCGCGGGGCAGGCGGCCCCGGCGATGTTCCCATCCGCCTGTGCAATGCTCTCAACCTGATCGACGCGGAAGCCCTGCGCGCCAACGCCGAGATCCACCCCCACAACCCCGCCTAGCAGGATACTCCGTCATGTCGCGTCCCGCGTTCGATTTGTCGCTCTATCTCGTCACCGATACGCCCCAGTGCGGCGCGCGAGGGGTGACGGAAACGGCGGAGGCGGCCGCGCGTGGCGGGGCGACGCTGGTGCAATTGCGCGATCCCCACGCCAAGACGCGCGAACTGGTCGATCTCGCCCGTGCGCTGAAGGCGGCGCTGAGCCCCTTCAACGTGCCGCTCGTTATCAATGACCGCATCGACGTGGCGCTGGTGGCGAAGGCGGAGGGCGTTCATATCGGGCAAAAGGACATGGCCCCGGCCTATGCCCGCGCGCTTCTGGGGCTGGACGTCTTTCTCGGCCTGTCGGTCGGCTCGCTCGATGAACTGGCGACCTCCGATCTCGGCCCCGTCGACTATGTCGGCATCGGCCCCTATCGGGGCACGGCGACAAAGACCGATGCTGGCGCGGCGATCGGGCTGTCCGGCTTCAAGACGGTGCGCGAGAAGATCGACCTGCCCGCCGTCGCCATCGGCGGCATCAAGGCAAAACATGTCGGGGAACTGGTGGCGGCTGGAGCGGACGGCGTCGCCGTCGTCTCCGCCATCTGCATGGCCGAGGACCCGCAGGCCGCAACCGTCGAACTCGCCCGACGCATCGAGGAGGCGCGCGACCGCGTTCTCAGTTGATGCCGTTCGCCTGCTGCAGGGCGCGGACATAGGCGATCAGCGGGCCCATTTCCTCCTGCGCCATCTGCGGCTGCGCGGGCATGTCGCCATAGGGCCAGTGATGGGCCCGCACACCGCGCGCCACCGCCATGTAGAAGGCCATGTCGCCGTGATGCGGCGGCTTGTAGATCGGGTTCAGGAACGGCGGCCCCTTTTATCGGTGCCCGTGGCGTTCTCGCCGTGACGGGCGGCGCAGTTCTGCGCGAAAAGATCCGCTCCCTCGCTCTCGTACGCGGTGAGCTGGGGGGATGGTCGGGGATCGGACGATGTTTTGCGCGTCGTCGCCGCCGCTTTGAAAGAGCCAGGTCCCGACGATGCCGAGAACGGCTCCCGTTCCGATCATGATGACTGCTCGCATATCTTTCCCGCCCGGATTGAACGCCCTTCGGACGATGTGTCCAAGGTGGACAACAGCCATCTCACTTCCAGTAACTGGAAGGTTGAGCGCACTCGCGTGTGATCCTGTGGATCACGTGCCGGGGATTGCAGCCGGGCCGGGAAACGGGAAAGGAACCGGGTGTCGTGAGAAGCGCCCGGCAGCAGACAAGACAGGCGTGTAAGATAGGGCCGCCGGAGAGATCAGCCTGGCGCAATTGCAGCGGCCAGCACAGGAACTTGTCCTTGCCGATGGCAACCGGATAGGCTTCCGTACCGTTCTTGCCGTCGATCTCCTTGCGGTCGCACAGCATGAATAGCGGTGCATCGCGAATGTCGCTTGTCTGCATGGTCGCTTCCGCCGGCAGCGACAGGATATGGTGCACGTCGGTGGCGTGCGGCCGTCCGGCCAGAACCACGAACGCGCCTGCCAGCATCAGATTGGCAATCACCAGCGCCATCACGCCCTGTCGCGCATAGGTGGCGGGAAAACGCTGCGCCAGGGCGCGCAACTTCGCGCCGATCGTCGCATCCCCGGCGGCAATGCGCCCCCGACCCGCGATGACGCCGCAGAAGAAGCCGCTGCCGCCCGTCCTGTCATGTTTGCCGTGTCTTCGTTCGCCGCCTGAGGCTGCGACCCGTTCACGGTGTCGCCAGCCGTCTCTGCGGAAGAGGACGCCTCGGAACCGTGGGCCTTTCGGCGGGGAAAATCCGGCCGGTATCCCACGTCGGGCAGCAGGATACATTGGTCGTCGTCCTGCCCGGGACCGGCGTAATAGACCCGCAGAAGATTGCGCAACCGGGAGGCGTTCACGCGCACGATCGGGTTGGAGCGGGGATTGAATTCCTTCGGCTGGCCGAAGACGGTCTGCGCGATCTGAGGCTCCTTGAGCCCTTCTTCGTCACCCGCCAGTCGACGCTCGACCAGATGGGACAGGAGAAGGCTGATCTTCGGAGACCGTGAAAAGGTGTCGGAAGCGAGGATCCTCGCGAGCGCGTCGCGTATTCTGTCTTCGTCAAGTGTGGATCCTGGGTCTCGATGCTTTGTCATTTTTCAGATGCTCCAGCCACGAGGTCCGCCCCAATACCGTGTCAGGGCCGTTCTGGCACGGTCGAGAATATACGACGGCCGAATGACGTCCCATCGCAGTGCGCGATCCCATCCATTATGATCGTACAAATCTAGGTTATAGGATTGATATGTCATATCAATCTTTTCAATGTTCTTTTGAGCTGCGCCGAAAGGCGGATGCCGTGAGGGAATGTGGATCCGCAGCCTGCTCACTGCTCTTCTGTCGATTGGCATCCGGTTGCATGCATGCGCGCGCCCTGCGCCTGTTCCGACGCTTGTTGCCGAGCTTGAGGCCACGTACACTTTTCCCGTGACAGCCCGGCGGGGCGGCAGTCTCGAAGTCCTTTCCGGATCATTTTCATCGAATTTTCGCTAAAACTAGTCGGTATTTCGTGAATCCGGAGCAATGCGGAGCCGGAAAAAGGAATCCTGGTTAGCTGGAGGTTGGCGAACACGGTTAACGCCGATTCGGGGAGGGGCGTGCCAGGACCTTGACCGGATCGCCGTGGCTCCGGAGTGTACTGCCCGCAAAAGGCATTGGGGTGTTCCAGCTACATCTTCCCCGTCATTGCCGGCTCCGACCGGCAATCCATGCCGTGATGCTTCATCGCGGTAAGGGGCAGATCGACCTCTTGCGTCCCCTCTCAGGGCACCAGGCGCCGAGTCTCGCGGATCACTGAGGGCAGGAGCGGTTTCATTTTGCGCGCGGTCATGCCGGGCTTGATGCGCGGATCGTAGAGCATGTTCATGATCATCCGGTCGAAGCGGGTGAAGGTGTCGTGCTCGGACGTGTCGTTGAAGACCGAATGAACCAGCCGGTCGTTGTCGTTCATCGGGCCGAGGCCCTGCAGCGTCTCCTCCACCATGCAGCGCTTGAACAGATGATCGGCCCTCGTCGGCCACGATCACGGCGGTGGAGTTGGTGATGCCGTGGCTTCCCGACTTGACGCGCACCAGGCAGCGCCCCAGCGCTCGTGCGTTCAGGTTGCCGTAAACGTATTTGCGCACGGCTCCCTCATACTGGGAGCGGTCGACAATATAGATCTGGAAATTGGAGCTTTTCGTATCGCGGGCGAACTGCACGTCCAGCCCGCGCACCTTTCCGGGCAAGGCGGTGATGAACTGGCGCACCATGCGCGAGCGGTCGCGGCTGGCCATGTTGATCACGTAAAACTGCACCGGGCCGGTGAATTTCTTGATCTCGTAAGGCTTCCACGACCGGTATTCCAGACCGAATACGGTCAGCATGAAGCCGTCGGTCAGTTCCTGATTGCTGTAACGCGGCGAGGCGACATCCGCCGGGTGAGTGATGAGGGGGGCGGCAAATGCAAGAAGGCCCGCAATGAGGGCTACCCGCAGGCCGAAACGACGGCAATGCGTGCGCGCGTCGCTATGCGCATTCGTTTTTTTGAAGAGGCACCGAACCGACCTTTGTCCGATTTTTACGAAATTTCAGTACGAAGCCCCATAATGGAATCTGCAGGGGCAGGGTGAAAGCAATAACGCAATGAGCAGCGCCATATTTGAATTGCAGCCCGGTACCCCAGGGAACAATTCTTTAATCGGACCTCTATAGGTTGTAGGCAAACACGTCAAACATTCGGACTGATTCATGAGCAGAGTGAGAAAGCTGTTTCGCGTCGAAACCACCGGATCACTCCGGCTTTGAAGGCGAGGAGATGAAGCGCATCACCAACGAGCTCGATGCGGTCGTCGTCGGCACCGAAGGGGCGACGGAACAGATTCTTGCGGCCGCCGAATTCATCGACGAGACGGCTTCCACGCTCGCCCGGTATCTGACGGGAGACGACGAGACCCACGCCCAGGAAATCCAGGAGCGGGTGCTCGGTATCTTCGAGGCCTGTAACTTCCAGGATCTGACCGGTTAGCGCATCACCAAGGTGGTCAAGACGCTTCCTTCATCGAGGACCGCATCGTGCGTATGATGGAGATCTGGGGCGGCGTGGAAAGCTTCAGCTACATCGACGTCGACGAACGCGCGGTTCGCGAAGGCGATGCGGCCCTGCTCAACGGTCCGGCGCTCGACGCCGATGACGACGTTGCTTCGCAAGATGACATCGGTGCACTGTTCGCCTGAGGCGCAGCGATCCGGAGCGGCACCGGAAGCGGTGCCGCAGCCTGTTTTTATCCCCGGACCCGACATGCATCTATCCCCGGCCCGACGGGTTATCCCCGCCGTGTCGCGTCTTTCTTTAAGATTTCTCGCATTTGGCGGCCATTTCATTCGAATTCGACAGAAAATGCGATGAAATTTGAATCGGCCCATCAAACTCCGTCGATCACGCCGGGCATTTTCGCGCCCACGGCTTGAACCCCAGTCATTCCGGGCACCTCTGGCCAGAATGATCATGGCATGCTAGGAACAAAACAGGAACATATCAACGTGCACGGGGATAACGCGATGACGGGCGAGACGGGGGCGGAAGGAGCGCTGGCGGCAGGTCTGGCCGAGGGAGCGGACGGGTATGTGCGCTGCTGGTGGCAGGACGGTCTGTCCGACTATCAGGCCTATCACGACACCGAATGGGGCCGCCCCGTCGCCGATGACCGCCGGCTGTTTGAAAAGATCTGTCTCGAAGGGTTTCAGGCGGGACTTTCCTGGCTGACGATCCTGCGCAAGCGCGAGAATTTCCGGAAGACTTTCAAAAACTTCGAGTTTTCCGAAGTGGCCCGCTTCACCGAGGACGACGTAGAGCGGCTCGTCCGCGATGCCGGGATCATCCGCCATCGCGGCAAGATCGTCTCGACCATCAACAATGCCGCCCGCGCGCTGGAAATGGTGGAGGAATTCGGATCGCTCGCGGCCTATTTCTGGTCCTACGAACCCGACGCCTCCGCCCGGCCGAAACGGGTCACAAAGGAAGCGCTGGTTGCCAACCCGACCACGCCGGTTTCCATTAAGTTATCGAAAGAACTGAAGAAACGCGGCTGGACCTTCGTTGGTCCGACGACCGTCTACGCCTTCATGCAGGCGATGGGGCTGGTCAACGACCATCTGGAAGGGTGCTGCTGTCGGGTAGAGGTCGAAGCCGAACGCGCCGCCTTCCGGCGCCTTCTCACGCGCACCGATTGACCGGCCCGCTGGTCGACCCCCCGGCATAACGTCGCAATTGGGCGTCTGGGGGCTTGAAGAGCAGTAAAAGTCACATTTGCAATGCTAAAGCGTGTTGACGTGGAATATTATTTCCTGTTAATTAGTATCTACGACACAAAAGACCTAAAACGGCCTATCTGACATCTAGGAAGATAACCGATGAAGTTTGCTCGCACGACGCTTGCAGGCGCAGTTACTGTTGTACTGTCCCTGCCGCTCGCCGGCTTCAGCGCGTAGGCTGCCGAGACCACCTTGCGCATCACCTCGCAATTGCCGCTCAAGTCCCACATCGGTCAGAACCTCCTGGAATTCAAGAACGAAGTAGAGAAGCTCTCCGGTGGTGAAATCGCCGTCGAGATCTATGATTCCGTTCAGCTCTACAAGGACAGCGAGATCCCGCAGGCCGTCGGCTACGGCGCCATCTAAATGGGATTGGTGTCGCTCACCCGCTATGTCGGCGACGTCCCGGCGGTGGACATTTTCTATACGCCCTTCACCTTCAACACCGAGGAACTGGTGCGCAAGGCAACCGCCCCGGGAAGTCCAGTGCGGGCGCCGCTTGACGATGCGATCCTGAAGACCGGCTCGCGAGTCCTGTGGTGGCAGGCCTACGGCGGCAGCGTCCTTCTCACCAAGGACAAGCCGGTTCGCACTCCGGCCGACATCAAGGCCAAGAAGGTGCGCGTCTTCGGCAAGACGCTCGGCCTCTGGATCAAGGCGAATGGCGGCGTTCCGACGATGATTTCCGGCTCCGGACAGTACACCTCGCCTACCAGCGCGGCACGGTCGACATCGGCATGTCCGGCTTGTCGGCGGTGAAAAGCCGCCGGATGTGGGACGTGATGAACACTGTCACGCTCGCCAACAATGTCGACGTGGAATTCGTCGTCATGATCAACGAGAACTTCTGGCAGAGCCTAAGCGACCAGCAACGCACATGGATCCAGCAGGCCGCTGTGAAGGTCGAGAAGGGCGTGCGCGATGCCATGTCGAAGATCGAACACGAAGCGGCGAAGACGGCCAAGGAAAACAGCATTACCGTCTACATACCGACGCCGGAGGAAGAGGCCACCTGGAAGGCGTCGGGCAAGCCAGTGATCGATGAGTTCCTCGCCTCCTCGGGCGATCTGGGCAAGAAGGTCTACGACGCGGCGATGGCGCTGCGCGACTAGGCCAACCTGAGCCGGGACGGCACGGGATCCGTCTCGCCCCATCTGCCAATCGGCAATCAGGTCGACATTCGGGGCACCGGAAACCCGGTGCTCTCTTGTTTCAAAGGGCGCTCATTGCGCGACGCGTCGGGACCGGAAGGGGCCCCGGTCGTCGCGAGCGGCCTTCACGGCAAAGAAAAACCGCGGCGAGATCGCGGTTCCGGGAGCTTTTCCATGCTGGTCTGGATTGACCGCCTTTCCGTCCTGCTTGGCCGGATCGCGACACTGGCCTATTTCGCGACCGGGCTGATGCTCGGCTACGACGTTGCAATGCTCTATCTCTTCGTGGCGCCGACCATCTGGTCGGAAGAACTTTCGCGGCTCTGCCTCGTATGGGGCACATGGCTCGCCGCCGCGGTGCTGCTCCACCGCAGTCATCATATCCGCATCACCATCCTGACCGAACGCCTCCCCGCCGGTGTGCGCCATGTACAGGAAACCCTCGTCTTCCTGCTGGTCGCAGCATTTGCGGCCGCCGTGGTCTGGTACTGAACGCCGCTCGCCTATGACAGCTTCGTGCGCGGCCGCACCACCGGTTCCATGCTGGATATTTCGATCGTCTGGTCGGAAATGGCGGTTCCCGTCGGTTGCACCGTGTTGTGCCTGCAGGCGCTGGTGGAAGCCGCGCGCACGCTCATCACCGGACCTCGGACACAGCCCCATGGCGGCGGCGTAATGCCGTGACCATTGCTCGCTGATACGTTTAAAAGATGAATAATTTCAATTATTTGAACCTGCGCGAACTGCCCCGACCCGTGCTCGACAGGTTTCAAGAAGGCAAGCCAAGATGACCACCATCGCCATTCTCGCAGGTCTTTTCGCGTTGTTGCTGGTGGGTGTGCCCATCGCGTTCGTGCTGGGTGGACTTGGCCTCCTGCTGCTCATGCTCGGCGGCTTCTCGCCCCTGATGGTGCCTCAGGGATTGCCGTCGGCCGCCGACAGCTTCATCCTGCTTGCCGTGCCGCTCTTCATCCTGATGTCGAACATCCTGCTGAAAGGAGGCGTGGGGCGCGATCTCTTCGTCGCCATTTCCGGCTCTTCCGTCGCGACCGCTGCGACCATCGGCACGATCGCGATTCCTGAGATGACCGAACGCGGCTATCCGCGCAAATTCGTGCTGGGGCTTTTGGCGGCAGGCGGCACGCTCGGCATTCTCATTCCGCCCTCCATTCCGATGATCGTCTACGGCGTGATCACCGAGGAATCGGTCATCAAGCTGTTTTTCGCCGGTATCGTCCCGGGCTTCGTGCTTATGGCGCTGTTCATCGTCTTCGCGGTGCTCTACGCGCGCTTCTCTTCCAACTACACGCCAGCCCCAAGGTCGACTGGTCGGAACGCGGGCGCACCGCCCTGCGTGCCCTGCCGACGATCCTTCTCGCCGGATACATCATCCTGGGCATCTACGACGGCTACTTCACGCCGACGTAGGCCTCGGCCATCGGTTTCCTAGGCGCCCTGTTGATCACCGGCGTGGTGCTGCGCACCCTGAGCTGGTGCAGGCTGTGGGACGCGATGGTGGAATCGATGACCACCTCCGTCGCCATCCTGCTGATCGTCGCCGGAGCCAAGGTTTTCGGCAAGGCGATCACGCTCTATCGCATCCCGCAGGACATCTCGATGGCGATTTCCTCCTCCGTCGACACGCCGGGCCTGTTCATTCTGCTGGTGGCTGGGGTCCTGATCGTGATGGGGCTGTTCATGGAAACCCTGTCGATGATGCTGATCATGGTGCCGGTCCTCAGCGGTTCGGTGTTGGCGCTCGGCCTCGATCCGGTCTGGTTCGGCGTCTTCTTCGTGGTGATGGTCGAACGCGCGCTGATCACCCCGCCGGTGGGGATGAACCTCTATGTCATTCAGGCGGTGGGTCGGGCCGGGCTCGGCGAGGGCTTGCTGGGCGTCCTGCCCTTCATCGTCCTGATGCTTGCAACGGTCGTGGCGCTGTATGTCTGGTCCGATATCGCGCTGTGGGTGCCGTTCAAGACGTGAGTCGCACTCGGCTCTCACCTTCCCGGGCTTGCCTCTCTCGTTCCTAGAGTGCTTTCCGTTCAGGCGGGATCGCCTGAGCAACAAGAAATCGCTCAAGATTCAATATGCTCCAGGGTGTGTCCCCATAAATGAGACCGGAATGGCGATGAAACGGCGAAGAAATGCAAGGAGAGACGTGCAGAGCGGGCTTCGTGCCCGGTCAAACGTCTCGACGTGGCAGATCGAAGCCGTTTCATCGTCCTGTCGGATTTGGCTGAGCAGTTCGGCAACGTTGTTGCAACCCTTTGAAAACCGGACGGTTTCCTGCAGACTTACGCCTCGTATCCGAACCGCTCAGCCAAACCATTCCAATCTCATTTATGGGGACACACCCTAGTGAAAGGCCCTCTCATGTCCCAGTGTTCTCAGTCTCCCGCTGCCCGCCTTCGCGCCCTTCTGGCCGAACCGAAGCTGCGCGTCATGCCCTGCTGCTTCGACGGCCTGTTCGCCAAATTGGTCGGCGATGCCGGTTTCGACCTCACCTTCATGTCCGGCTTTTCCGTTTCCGCCGCCCGTTTCGGCAAGCCGGATACGGGCCTGATTTCCTATGGAGAGATGGTCGACAGCGCCCGCGACATCGTGGCCGCCACCTCCATTTCGGTCTTGGGCGACGGTGATACGGGCTATGGCAATGCGCTCAACGTCAAGCGCACGGTGAAGGGCTAAGCGCAGGCCGGAATGGCCGTCGTGATGATCGAGGATCAGGTCACACCCAAGCGCTGCGGCCACACCAAGGGCAAGCTGGTGATCGATCGCGCGCAGGCCGTCGACCATATCCGCGCGGCGGTCGACGCGCGCGACGAGGGGGCCGATATCCTGATCCTGGCGCGCACCGATGCTCGCCACGGCCACGACCTCGACGAGGCGATCGCGCGCGCCGCGGCTTTCAAGGAGGCGGGGGCCGACATTCTCTTCGTGGAGGCGCCGAAGTCGCGCGAGGAAATGGAGCGGATCTGCACCGAGATGCCGGGCATTCACATGGCCAACATCCTGGAAGGCGGCGAGACGCCCGCTCTGCCGCCTGCCGAACTGGAAGCCATCGGCTATCGCATCGCGGCCTATCCGCTGACGCTGCTCTCCGCCGTCACCCGCGCCATGACCGAGGCGCTGGCCGTGATGAAGGCCGGAGGCCACCCCGACGACATGCTGCTGCCCTTCCCCGAATTGAGAAAGCATGTCGGCTTCGATGTCTATTACGAGGAAGAGAAGCGGTATTTGGATCGGCGGGACTGAGGGAGCGGGCTATCGGGTTTGGGGCTCAGGGCCCACCGTGCTCTGGGCCCATCCTTCGAGACACCTGCTTATGCAGGCTCCTTAGGATGACGTTGTGTGGGTTGCGCGTTTCTTCAATAACGACAACACGATAACGTCATCCTGAGGAGACCGAAGGCCGTCTCGAAGGATGGGCTGCATACTCCGCAGCTCGCCCAATCGCCAACTTCCCCCCAACTACCCTTCGCGCCAACGCACGACAACCGCGCAGACGACACCGAAGACCAGGTGGCCGACGAGGAGGCCGCCCAGGTCAGTGGAATGAAGCCCAGGAAGGGCGGCTGCCCGGCAAAGAAATGCGCCATGATGTAGAGCGCGAAAACCCACAGCCCCACGCCGAAGCCGAGGCCGACGATCCACCAGGGCAGGAACGGCGTCACGACCCGCGCAATCGGCCGCGCGATGAAGAGATAGCCCAGCGGATAGAACACCACGCCCACGACGAGGTGGATCACTTCCGCCACCGGACGGCTCACCAGTCCGAAGACGCCCTGCACCAGCGCCGCCGGTTCCAGCGGCCCGCCCACCCAGAACGGGGTGATGAAACGGACCCATATTTCCCAGGAAACATCCGCCGCAATGCCTGCGATGACAGCGGTAATCAGCGTTGAAAGCACAAGCGGGGGAAAGAGCGCGCCTGCGTCGGAACGTATTTGCGTGGTGGCCATGTCGCTTCCCTCAAGGTATCGACGTATATGACGAGCGATATTTGACGCAGGTGATCTTTGGTCAAATCACGAGGTGATGAGGCATCCGTGATCCGCGACCATTTATGAGGGTGTCACATCCCGGCGTTCGAATAGGATGAACGGAGCGGAAGCCGCGTCCGTGAGGAGAAGGTCGCGGCCCCTGCGATTTGCGGCCAGAGCATTGAGGACGTTTCCGCCGTGTCGATTTCCCCTTTGCAAAGCGCCCGGTCCGTCTCCCTTTCGTCGGGTGTGTCATGACAACTCCCGTTTCCGGAAAAGCTCCGGCCTGGCACGCCCTGTCGGACGAGGATACTGCGCGGCGACTGAAAGGGGCGTGCGATGTCGACCGTCCCTCCAACTGGGTGCTTCTCGCACGCCAGTTCAAATCTGCGTTGATCGCCGTGCTCGTAGCCGCCGCCATGTTACCGGCCGTGGTGGGGGAGGTGACCGATACGGTGGTGATCCTCGCCATCGTGGTCATCAACGGAGCGCTGAGATTTCTGCAGGAAGCCCGCGCCGAGCGGGCCTTGGAGGCGCTGACGCGCATGTTGGCACCCAAGGCGGACGTGATGCGCGACGGTCATCCCTTGCAGGTCTCCGCCGAAACGCTGGTGCCGGGGGATCTCGTGCTGCTCGGCACGGGCGACACGGTGCCCGCCGATCTGCGGCTCGTCTCCGCCGTCGATCTCTCGGTCGATGAGGCCGCGCTGACCCAGTCGATCGATTAGGAAGAGACGCCGCTTCAGCGCGAGCTTGCCGTGCTCGGCAGAACGCTCGGCGCGGTGGCGCTGGCGATTGCCGCGCTCGTCGTCGTTCTGCGGCTGGCGCGCGGCTATCCCTTCGAGGAAATGCTGTTCTTCGGCATCTCTCTTGCCGTGGCGGCGGTGCCGGAAGGCTTGCCCGCCGTCGTGACCGTGACGCTTGCCATCGGCGTTGCCGCCATGGCGCGCAAGCGGGCGCTGATGCGGCGGTTGGTGGCGGCCGAAACGCTGGGTGTGGCGAGCATCATCTGCACCGACAAGATCGGCACGCTCACGCGCAACGAAATGACCATCACGCGCATCGAATTGTCCGGCCTGTCGGTGGCGGTGGAGGGATCGGGATATCTGCCCGAGGGCCGGTTCCTGAAGGACGGTGTGCCATTCTCGCCCATAGACGAGCCGCGTCTGGCAGAACTCCTGCAAACCGGATTGTGGTGCAACACCACGCAGATGATGGAGGGCGAGGACGGCCCGCGCCCCCTGGGCGAGCCGACGGAAGCCGCCTTCCTGGTGGCCGGTGCCAAGGCGGTCATCTCGGTCGATCGGGAACGGGTGTGCGGCGAGGTTTCGTTCTCGTCCTCCAGAAAGCGCATGAGTGTTCTGGTGAAGGAGCCTGACGGGGCGGTGACCGCGCATGTGAAGGGTGCGCCGGAAGTTGTGCTGGCGCGTTCGACCCGTATCCTGAAGGCGGAAGGTGTGCGTCTTCTCGATGAGGTGGCGCGTGCGGAGATCGAGGCCCGGTTCGCGGCGCTCGGGGAGGGCGGCATGCGCGTGCTGGCGGTGGCGCGGCGGAGCTTTGCCGATGGCCAGTCGGAGGTTGTCGATGAGAGTCTGGAGGAGGAGCTGACCTCCATCGGGCTCGTCGGCATCATTGATCCCCCGCGCGCCGAGGTTCGTGATGCGGTGCGTCTTGCCCACGATGCTGGGCCGACGGCTGCTGCGATCGCGCACTCCATCGACATCGATGCCGCGCGTATCGTCACCGGCTCGCAACTGGACGACCTGAGAGATCAGGAACTGGGGGCCGCCCTCGGCGAAGGCGCGGTCTTTGTCCGCGCCCGGCCGCAGGACAAGATCTGCATCGTGGAGGTGCTTCACGATCTCGGCCACGTAGTCGCCATGACGGGCGACGGCGGATACCCCGGCGCTCCGGCAGGCGGATGTTGGTATCGCCATGGGCATTCGCGGCACGGATGTCGCGCGTGGGGCCTCCGAAATGGTGCTCACCGACGACAATTTCGCCTCCATCATCGGCGCGGTGGAGGAGGGGCGTCGGCAATACGACAACATCCGTAAGTTCGTCGGTTGTCTGCTGTCGTCGAACGCAGGCGAGGTGATCGGCATCTTCCTGGCCGTGTTGCTGGGATGACAGTTGCTGCTGCTGCCCATTCACATCATCTGGATGAACCTCGTCACCGACGGTCCGACCGCGCTGGCGCTCGGCGCGGAACCTGCCGAGAAGGTGATGAAGCGCTCGCCGCGCAAACCCGGTGCGGGCCTGCTGGGGCGCGGCGACGGGCTGCGGGTGACGATCCTCGGCGGCTATATCGCGCTGGTGGCGCTGGCGCTTTTCTGGGGGGAACTGGCGGTCGGCGGCACCAAGCTGCACGCCCAGACGCTGGCCTTCACCGCCTTCGTGGTGCTGGAAAAGGCCAACGTCTTCAACTTCCGCCATCTCGATGACGGGTCGTTCTCAGGCCTCAGCCGCAATCCGTGGCTTCTGGTGGCGGTCGCAACGGTACTGGTGTTGCAGGTGGCGGTGGTGCAGGTACCGCTCTTTAACGACTGGTCTCCACCGTGCCGCTGACGGCCATCGACTGGGCCCTGCTGGTCGCCGCCGCGACAATCCCGATGGTGGCTCTCGGCTACGTCACGCGCCCGCTCGCCCGGCGGTGAAGGGAGCGGGCCGCACGTTCGTAAATACCTATTTCGCCTCGATACGAGCCGCCAGCGGATCGTAAAGCGGGTTGGTCGTCTCGAAGACGTAGTCGAGCGTGGAGATCGAAACCGAGGTGGCCCCCGCATCGCGAAGATAGGTCGCGCAGGCTGCGACCTCGCTCTGTGGGCAATGCAGCACCAACGGTTGACCGGCCGTCGTGCCCAAAGGCGCCGTCGTGCCGTAGCTTTCGCCGGCCACCTGCGCCACTTCCTTCGGATCGTCCACGAGCGCGCGGATCTCCTTCACCGAGCGCGCCTTCTCCTCCGCCGCGATGCGGTCGAGAATAGCGCGCGCCGCCGAAAGCGCCTCGCCGGACCATGTTGCCGTCATCGAGGCGATCAGATGCGCCGTGCTCTTCAGGATCACGCCGTCATCGAGGATCTTCAGGTTGTTGGCTGTGAGGGTGGAGCCGGTCGTCGTGATGTCGACGATGAACTCCGCCGCACCCACCGCCGGAGCGCCCTCCGTGGCACCCGCCGATTCCACGATCCGGTAATCGACGATGCCGTGGGCTGCGAAGAACCCGCGCGTCAGGTTGACGTATTTGGTCGCGATGCGCAGCCGACGGCCGTGCCGACCGCGGAAATCTGAGGCGACGTCGGAGAGATCCGCCATGGTGACAACGTCGATCCATGCCTTCGGGACGGCAACCACCACGTCGGCCGGGCCGAAGCCCAGCGAGGCGACCAGATGGGTCAGCTCGTCCGGCCGGTCGATGGTCTCGTGCACCAGGTCGAACCCGGTAACGCCGAAATGGACGGAGCCTGCCGCGATCTCTCGGGCGATCTCGGAGGCCGACAAGAAGGCGATCTCGACATCGTCGAGCCCCTTGATCCGGCCGCGATAATTGCGGTCGCCGCCTGGACGCTGGATGGCGAGGCCCGCGCGCGCGAAAAAGGCGTGGGTGTTTTCCTGAAGCCGCCCCTTGGAGGGAATGGCGATGATCAGATTGTCGCTCATTTGCCCGCTCCTTCGATAGCGCCTTCGGGGCTTGAGATGCGTTCAAGCCAGATTGAAAAGCCGACGGCGGGAACGTCCTCGCCCGCGCCCAGAAGCGCCAGCAGCTTGTCGTAGCGCCCGCCTCTGGCAAGCGGCGGCTGGCTGAAGGGGCCGGGGCCTTCGTGCAGCTCGAATACGAAGCCCGTGTAATAATCGAGACGGCGGCCGAAATCGGCTGCAAAGGTGATGGCATTGGCGGCAAGTCCGCGCTCGGAAATCAGCCGCGCGCGCTCGCGGAAATCTGCGATGGGGCCGGAAATATCGAGCCCTGCTTCCGTGGCGAATGTTGAAAGCGCCGTGCCCGTCTCTTCCAGCGTGCCGGAAATGTCGAGAAAGCGGGTCAGCGTGTCGGCCGTCATCGGCCCGATGCCTGCGCCCGAGGCAAGCGCCGTCTGTTCCAGAAAGCGCTCCGCGATCTCGCCTGCCGTGCGTCCGCCCACAGCCTCGATGCCTGCGATGCAGAGAAGATCCTCCACCACCGCATGTGCGGCCGTCGGATCTGCGCCCTCAAGGGTTGCGAGAAAGCCGAGCCGGGCATCCTTTTCGCCCGCCTCATCGCCCGCCATGCGGGCAATCGCCCGGTCGAGCCGCGCCCGCTCTCCGAAGAGATCGCGCAGTCGCCGCCGCCAGACCTTCGGCAGGCCGAGCGCTTCCACCACACCGGTAAACAGCGCCTCGTCGCCGATGCGGATGACGGGGGCCTTGTCGCCGAGCGTGCCGACCGCGTCCACCGCCAGCGCCAGCATGTCGGCGTCAGCCGCCAGCCGGTCGGTGCGGCCGATATTCTCCGTGCCGACCTGCGGGATCTCGCCGATCTCGCCGGGCCTCTGGCGGAAGATAAGGCCGGAATAGCAATAGGCCGCCTCGCGCGCTGCCGTGCCACCCGCAAGGTGGGTGCGGGCCACGGGAATGGTGAAATCGGGCCTCAGACACAGGTCCAGCCCGTCCTGGCCGGAAGTCAGGAACAGGCGGCGGCGAATGTCCTCGCCTGCCAGATCCAGAAACACGTCAGCCGGTTGCAGGAGAGGGGGCGAGATATGATGGTAGCCGCCCGCCTGAAACAGCGGTGCCAGGGCATCGAAGCGGTCGTCTGCCATCATCTTCCTCTTTCGAACTGGTTTTACGTGTACGTGTTCACTTATGCGGACGGCGCCTGCCGGGCGCGGTCCTCTTTCTGATCCGCGAGCATCTTTTGGACCGTGGCTACGAGATTCTTGGCCGCCACGGTCACCTGCGCAGGTCGCGCCTCGCGCCAGGCGGCATTGTCCCCGATGGTTTCAGAAATACGCTTGCCCTCGATCAGATCCTTGATCTGGATCTCGCCGTTGGAGCGCTCGTCCGAGCCCTGAATGATGGCAAGCGGGCAGCCGCGCTTGTCGGCGTATTTGAGCTGGTTGCCGAACTTCTTCCAGTTGCCCTGATAGAGCTCCGCGCGAATACCGGCGGTGCGCAACTGCTGCACGAAAGACTGGTAATTCGCCTGAGCCTGAGCGTCGTTGCCGTCCATCACGGTGACGAGCACGGGGGCGATCACCTCGTCCGCATCGAGCTTGCCGAGGTTCTTCAACACCGTCATCAGCCGCGATACGCCGATGGAGAAACCGGTCGCTGGCACGTCCTGCCCGGTGAAGCGCTTGACCAGCCCATCATACCGCCCGCCGCCGCTGACGGATCCGAACTGCACCTTTTCGCCCTTCTCGTTGGTCACGTCGAAGAGCAACTCGGCCTCGTAGACCGGGCCGGTGTAGTATTCGAGGCCGCGAATGACGGAGGGATCAAGCTTGACCCGCTCAATGCTGTCCGCGCCCGCCTTGACGTAGCCTGCGGTTGCCACCAGACGGTGCAGGGTGACGAGTTCATCGACACCCGCCGTTAGCGCCGGGTTTTCGCCCAGGAACGAGAAGCCTGTGCGGACCTCGGCATACTGCGCGTCGGCTGCTGCGATGTCGCTTGCCAGCAGGAGCGCCGCCTCGGGGAAGAAGGTCTCGGCGATCTTGATGGAGTGTTCGCGGAAGCGCTTGATATCGTCGATCTGCTGCGCGCTCAGCTTGGCGCCCGGCGTGAAGTCGCCGCTCTCGTCCTTGCGCCCGTTGCCCAGAAGCTTCGCCACTTCTTCCCACTCGAACTTGTCGAGCTTGTCGAGCGACCGCAGCACCACCAACCGGCTTGCACCGTCCGTCTCGCCGGAAAGTCCGATGGCATCCATCAGTCCATCGAGCACCTTGCGGTTGTTGACCCGGATGACGTAGTCGCCACGCGCGATCCCGACGACTTCCATCGCATCGGCCATCATCATGCACATCTCGGCATCCGCCTGAACGGAAGGCGCGCCGACGGTGTCGGCGTCGAACTGCATGAACTGGCGGAAACGGCCGGGGCCGGGCTTTTCATTGCGGAACACCCAACCCGCGCGATAGCTGCGGAAGGGGAGCTGAATCTCGTTGATGTTTTCGGCCACGTGACGCGCCAGCGGCGCGGTCAGATCGTAGCGCAAGGAGAGCCACTGCTCGTTGTCGTCCTGCAGCGAGAACACGCCCTCGTTCGGCCGGTCCTGATCGGACAGGAACTTGCCCAGCGCATCGGTGTATTCGAACATCGGCGTTTCCACCGGATCGAACCCGTAGCGCTCGTAGACTTCCCGGATCTTGGACATCATCGCGTCGGTCGCGCGGATATCGGCCGGGGAGCGGTCAACGAAACCGCGCGGTAGGCGGGCTTTGAGTTTCTGGGGGTTCTTTGTCTTGGCCATCGCCTGAGGACTTTCCGGAAAACGCGTTCTGAATCACGTGCAAAATCATCATCGCTCGCCGCATGGGGACAGGCAGCGGTTTCCTAGACGAAACAAGGGGGGAGGGCAAGGATCAGGGGCAAAGCCGCGTGCCCGTTTCTCCTCGCTGACGATGAGGAATCCTAGGATGGGCTTCCGCATGCAGGCGATAGCGCTCTTCGCGCCCGATAGAACCGGCCGATCCGGAGAGTGTCGCTCTCACCGTTGCGCATCTGAAACGGTATTTCGAGCCAATGTCCGTCCCTGATCAGCTCGCAGTTGCGCTGATGCAGGAGATTGCCCGTGCCCAGGACATGTCTGAAGGCGCCTGGTTTGATGCGGACGATGGGACCGCCAAGTGTGCCGATCTCATTGTTGCCGGATCCCAGTATCGGCTTGCCCACTTCCGTTACGAGGTCGGCGGCGAAGGAATCGTTGAACAGGATATCGATGGAGGCAAACGTCGCGATCTTGCTTCCGCTGCCCGGCCAGATAATCACACGTGCCGACAGATTTTTGCATCTGGATTTGACGCCGAAAGCTTCCCTGTAGCCGCGCGCGAGCGTCCAGTCGGCGCTATAGGCGGCAAGGTGGGGACTGTCATGAGACGTTTTGACGGGAGCTGCATCGTCACGCTTGCCGGGAGAGGCGGTCGTCTCGCGTTTCTGCTGGAGCTTTGTCACGGACAGTCGCAATTCAACGACCTGTCGGGGCACGTCGTCGTTCTCTGAACCGGGGGATGCCTCCGTTCCGGGCGCGGTTTTTGGTATGGGCATCGTAACAGACAGGCCGGGTTTGGAACGCGGCAGGACAAAGTGGTTTGCCTCCCGTCTCCGTACCTCGCGAACCCTCCGCATCTGATAAGCGTGCATCACGTTGTATTCACGAAGCTCATCGAGAGACAGAACGTGCATTTCGTCATGCGGCGTTTCGAACATCAACTTGAGGATTTCGGGAGAGACGCCGTAGCTCGATAGAGCCCCGACAATTCGAGACAGCTTCTTTTGAGCCTTCGCAACGCGGACTTTACTGTGACGAAGGTACTTGATCTGATGAACGTCGAGTTCTCCGATCGCCCAGCGTGTTTCCCCGGCCAGGAATATGAATGCACAGGCGGAATAACACTTCGCTGTCGCGGAGATCAGCGTCTCGAGATGGTGGTCATGCAGAATGTCTGCGATGTCGAAGGCGGCGTCGATATCGCCGTCGGGGCTGTACAGTCCCATGCGTCTGATCGCCGGGTAGTATTTCAGCGCCCTTTCAAAGGATTTCGTTTTTTTCTGGGTAATTTTCCCTTCAATGAAGGCGCCGAGGCCGCTGTTGCCTCTCAGGACAGAGACGCCGTTGTCCCTGAAGACGAAAAATTTCTCATTGACGTTAGCGGAAAATGTCGAATGACTATTAAGAAGCAAAATCAGCGCAACAAATGGCGCAAGCCGAGGACCGGTCACATTTAAACCTGATTTCCAAAAAAATCAAATCAGGGTACTCCGGAGGTGTCCTCGAATGCTTTAATATATCTCGTTCAAGCCATACTATTACGTTAGGGAAATTTCGGCAATTCGGCGTGATCCGCACCGGTTAGACAAGGCGTCGGAAATGACCTTGGAACCGTGGCCGCACCGGAAAATGATGACCAACGCGCAGCCCTTCGGGGATCTCGATCCTCCGCGCCAAATCCCCTTCGCCCTCGTGACTACCCCTAGCTCTTCAGATAATCCGGCGTCTTGTCGAAGGGCGTGGCGGACATGGCCATCCAGAGGCTTGAGGCGATGCGTTCGGCCTGGGCAATGACGATTTTCGCCGCTTCCGGCCCAAAAACCTCGTGCACAACGGGGCGGAAATTCTCAAGTCAGATGCGGAAATCGTCGGCCGCCGCTTCTTTCATGACGAAATGCGCCGGAACGGGCTTGCCCTTGTATTCGCCGGTCTTCAGAAGCACGGAGGCCCAGAAGCGTTTCATCCTGGCAAGGTGAGGATCCCAGTCCTCCACCCGCCCGGCTAAGATCGGGCCGGGCCGTTCATCGGCCTGCACCCGGTCGTAGAACGTGTCGATAAGCGCGGAAATCTATGCCCGCGTGATGGAAGGGTGCGCCGGGGTGCGCGGAACGGCGGGGCGGATATCGAGAGAGGACATGGGTGCCTGCGGGCTGGCTGTGATCGATCGTTTCAACTATATAGGGCGCACGGCCGCGTTTGACCACCGCGAAGTGCCTTAACGGGAGCGACGTCGCGTCTCTCGGGCCTGTTGTCTTTGTGCACCTTACTCTGCTTTGCAAAAGTCCGATGTTTGACTACGGTCCGCGCGACCTGGGTCCTGAGCCTTGACGCATCGGGATGCCGAACCGGCGCGCGCCGCCACCAATGGACGTTCCATGCAATTGACCGAGAATGCCTCCACTGAGGCCGAAACACAGTCGGGCGAGGCCAAGCCTGCCGCTTTTGTTCCGGCGGAACTGACCGTCGTGCTGCCCACCTATAATGAGCGCGCCAACGTTCCTCTGATCGTGGAAAAGCTTGACGCCGCGCTCGCCGGAATTGCCTGGGAAGCGATCTTCGTCGACGATAATTCGCCCGACGGCACCGCCGAGGTCGCCAAGAACATCGCCCGGCGCGATCCGCGCATCCGCTGCATCAAGCGCGTGGGACGGCGCGGCCTTTCGGGCGCCTGCGTGGAAGGCATGCTGACCTCCTCTGCGCCCTTCGTCGCCGTGATGGATGTCGATCTGCAGCACGACGAAAGCCTGCTGCCGCGCATGCTGGGGCTGCTTCGCGCCGACGAGGCGGATCTGGTGGTCGCCAGCCGTTTCGTGGAAGGCGGCACGGTGGGCGAGGGCCTATCCGCGACCCGTGCCTGGGGCTCGGGCGTTGCCAACGGTCTAGCGCGCGTGCTGCTCGGCGTTCAGCTTTCCGATCCCATGAGCGGCTTTTTCGCCATCCGCCGCGAGAAGGTGGACGAGGTCGCGCCGAAGCTTTCCAGTCAGGGCTTCAAGATCATGCTCAATATCGCGGTCTCCGCGAAGGGGGCCTTGCGCGTGCGTGAGCTGCCTTTCGTCTTCCGCGAGCGGCTGCATGGAGAAAGCAAGCTCGATACGCTGGTGACCATGGAATATCTGGGCCTGCTGGTCTCCAAGCTGACCCGTGATCTGGTCTCCGTCCGCTTCCTGATGTTTGGCATTGTCGGTGCCTCGGGTGTGGTGGTGCATCTGGTCTCGTTGCGCACCGGACTTGTCGGCCTGTCGTTCAACTATGCGCAGTTGCTGGCGACCTTCATCGCCATGACCTGGAACTTCTTCCTCAACAACCACCTGACCTATCGCGATCGCCGCCTGAGGGGCTTTGCCGTGATCAAGGGGCTGGTGAGCTTCTATCTGGTGTGCTCAGTCGGCGTTGTCGCCAATGTGGGCGTGGCGGACTGGATCTACGGCATGGATTCCTCCTGGTGGCTGGCCGGTACGGCCGGTGCCGCCATGGGTGCGGTGTGGAACTACGCCGCTAGCTCCGTTCTCACCTGGCGGAAAAACTGATCCATGGCCGCGCGCCCATCCGCCGATGAGCCGCAGGACGCTCTTGGCTGGTGGCTGAGATCGCCCGCGCTGATCCTCTTCGTGCTCGTGCTGACGGCTATCCGCATCTGGGCGGGCGGGCATTCCTGGCTGTCGGAGGATGAAGCCTATTACCGGCTGTGGGGGCTGCACCCGGCCGCCGGTTACTACGATCACCCGCCGATTATCGGCTGGTGGATCGCCGCCGGTCAGGCGCTTGTCGGTGATACCGCGCTGGGTGTGCGCCTCATCGGCATTCTGGCGACCGCGCTGGGCTCGCTGGCCTTGTGGCGCACGGGCTGCCTGCTCAACGGGCGGCGGGCGGCCGGATGGGCGGTGCTGTTCTTCAACACCACCATCCTGATCGGCATCGGCAACCTGATCGCCACCCCCGACACGCCTTCGGTGTTCTTCTGGGGGCTGACGCTGTGGGCGCTGGCGGAATGGCTTGATCGCGGCAATGCCAACTGGTTCCTGGCCGTCGGGCTCTTCGCCGGGCTGGGGTTGATCTCCAAATATTCGGTCCTGTTTCTGGGCGTCGGCATTATCCTTTGGCTGATCTTCACGCCCCGGGCGCGCGCAGCCTTCACCGCATGGCAATTGTGGGTGGGCGGCGTGCTGGCGGTTGTCATCACCGCTCCGGTCGTCTGGTGGAATGCGGGCCACGAGTGGATCTCGTTTACCAAGCAGTTCGGCCGTGCCGTGCCGTATGGCTGGACGAGCCGCTTCATCGCCGAATTCATCGGCGCGGAACTGGGCCTGCTCAATACGGCTATCGCGTTGATCGTGCTTATCGGCATCGGGATTGCGGCGCGCGCGCTCGTGCGCCGGCACGATGAGACTTCGGCGGCCTGGACTTTGCCGCTTCTCACCAGCGTGCCGTTTTTCGCCTATCTGCTGTTTCATTCGCTGCACAACCGGGTGCAGGCGAACTGGCCCGCGCCGCTTTTCCCCGCACTGGTGCTGCTGGCGGCCTTCGTTGCGGCCGATATGGACCGGAGCGACGGTTGGCTGGCGAAGGCCGTGCGCGTGTTGCGTGCCGTCGCCGTGCCGTTGGGCGTTGTCCTGTCGCTGGTGATCTACGTGCACGCCGTCTCGCCGTTGACGGGCACGTTTGCGCGCAAGGACCCGACCTTCCAGTTGCGCGGCTGGCCGGAGGTCGCCCGCGAGATCGAGGCGCTGTCGGTGCGCGAGGGAACGAGATGGGTTGCGACATCGGCCTACGGTATGACCGGGCAGCTCGCCTTCGCGTTGCATGAGGCAGGCTCGCCGCTTCCCGTCTTCCAGCTCGACCAGCGTCTGCGCTATGCGATGGATCCGACGCCCGATTCGGCGGTGCTGTCGGCGCCTGCGCTATATGTCGCTGTTTCACGGCGCGATCATTCCGATAAGCTCGCCGCGCGCTTTGCCGAGGTGGAACGTCTCGCCACGATCCCCCGTCAGGTGCGCGGCACGGTCCTTGAAAAAATCCACATCTACCGGATCGCGGGCGCCAGAGGCGGTGCGCGAGGTGTCTTTTCGCAAGACACCGAGTAACGTAACCGGGTAAGGGAAGAGGAGGCGATTCGATGGGTATCGGTCCTGGCAAATCGCTCCAAGCCCGGGAAATGGTCTGAAAGCCATGAAACGCATCGTCTTGACCGTGCTCGACTACGGCACTGCCTTCGGCGTCGACAGGGCAATCCGTACGCTTCTGGCCGATAACCGGTTGACCGCGGTAGGCTGCGTTGCCGCTTCCGATCGATGGCCGCGCGAATATCTGCCGTTACGCGATCAGGTGAACATGGTGGTCCAACGCACCCGCGTCGGCTTGACGCTTGCGCTCTCCCGACCCTTCGCTTCCATCTCGGACCCCGCGCGCGAGGTGTCCGGCCCGCGTTTTCCCGCGCCCCGCTACTATTCGGCGCGCGGCATGCTGGGGCTCCTGCCGAACTTGGCGCTGAAGATGGAAATCGAGGCGCAGCTCAGCCGGTTCGAAGAATATTACGGCCGTCCCCCGGCCTTCATCGCGCTCCACGACGGTCTTGATCACAAGCCCGGCGTCGTCAAGCTAGTGGTGGAGGTGATGGGGGAACGCTTCCGCTCGGACTGGCCGGATTTCCTGTTCAGCGCACCGGAACGCCTGCGCTCAAAGCTGCTGGCCCGCCAGATCCGCAAGCTCAGCGGCGATACGAACCACGAAGCCGTCTCCCTGCCGCTGACCACCGAGCCGGGCGCTCTCCATCGCTTCTTCTGGCGCGGACTTGAAGGGCGGCGTGACGGCACATCCGTGTGGTGTGCCCCCGCCCAGAGGGATGATCATTTGCGCAAACTCGCGCCCGAGGCGGAGATCGAGGCGCGCGATGCGCAATTCACCTATCTCGACAGCCCGGATTTCCTGCTGGCGCTGACGGAATAAGGACATCTTCCTTTTCTGAAGGTCGTTCTGTTCTGAAGAGCCCGCGACTACGCGCCCTCGACCAGGGCATCGGAGGTGCGCGTATGAGCGAAGCTGCCGATCCAGGCGCGCAGCTGGTCGATTTTTTCCTCGCGCAGTTCCTTATCGCCGTCATGCAGCATCAGGTCGATCTTGGCGCGCTGTTTCTCCAGCCAGCCCCTGAGCTTGCGCGTTTCCTCTTCCGACGAAATCGGATCTTCCGTCCCTGAGGTGATCAGCACCTTGCGGCCCGCGATCTCCGAATTGGCGCGCGGGAGATAGGGGATGGAGGGATGCAGCAGCGCGTATCCCGCCAGGACGCGCGGTTGGTTGAACAGAAGATTGGCCAGGATGTTGGCGCCGTTGGAATAGCCGGCGCCGATGGTATGCGCGGGGTCCCCTGTCGTGGCGTCTCAGCGCATCGCAGAGAAAGGTCGCCAGATCCTTGGAACGCTTTTCCAGATCCTCGAAATCGGGAACATCGGCCGATAACCCGACGATAGAAGCGGACGAGACCCTGTTCGTCGACATTGCCCTCAAGGGCGATCAGTGCGGCGTGGGGTGCGGCTGCGCGACCGAGCCGCATGAATTGCGCCGCAGCGCCGCCCGTACAGTGAAGGAGAACGAGCGTGTGGCGTCCTTGCCGTCACCGCCGTCGTACATGTGTTCGTAAGGGTCTATCGGTCCGCACCTTTTCGCAGTTCGTCCGCCTTCGCAGCAACGCAGGTCGGTCGTCCGGTTCCGCGAGCGGCAGGAGATTTTGCCTTAATAATACGTCCATTCAAATCCAGGGATATGGCACGGTGCGGGGCTGCTATGCACATTGGTGGGAGTACGTAAGCTGCGTGCAGATCGGGATCGGGGCGCTGAAACGCAAAACGCTTCCCGGCGGGTGCGGGGAGGCGTTTCGCATTCTGACCGGCTTGGGGGCCCGGTCATGCCGAAACCGATCGGGGTCGAGGGTTTCGGCGTGGGGGAGATCGGCGGGGGAGCGGGTCTCGACTACTCTGCCGGCGGGAAGACCGGCGTGTTGCGAACGGTCGGCGATACGCCGAAGCCGATCAGCTGCTTTGATCTGGAGTGCTCCGGGGGATCCTCTCGGTGGATCGTGTCGCCGTTGCGTTGACCACTTTCTAGGCCGATCCGGCGATGCGAACTGTGATGACCATCACAAGGCGATGCTTTAACTTGTCGCCGAGTTGCGGCACTCTCACTGACGAGTCGGTATCGTGCTGGTGAAACGCACATGGCGGGTGAGGGTTTCATGTGTTTTCAGTGTTTCGGAAAAGGCACGTCATTTGCGAAAAGGCGCGCTGTCTGAGGACGGCGCGATCGGGGAGAAGAGTGCGTGGCCGAAATCGAGGAATTCCTGAACAGCAGCTTCTCGCTGGTCGACCTGGCGCCGGATCTGGCCGCCGGGCTGGAGGCTCTTGCGCGGCCGATGAAGCTGAAGGCGGGCACGATCCTGTTTGAAACCGGTGATCCCGGCAACGGCTGCTATGCGATCATGGAGGGTTCGCTCCGGGTCTCGTTGCTCTCAGCCGAAGGCGACGAGCAATTGCTGGCGGTGCTGGGCCCTGGGCAACTGGTAGGCGAAATGGCGCTTCTCGACGGTCGTCCGCGTTTGGCAACCGTGACAGCGCTGAAACCGGCCCGGCTCGCCTTCTTCGACAAGGTCGCTTTCGACCGGTTCGTGGAAGAAAACCCGGAACTCTACCGCCACATGCTGCGCATCGTCGGCGGTCGCCTGCGTCAGGCCAACGACGTGCTGGCCACCCGTTCCTTCCTGCCGTTGCCCGGCCGCGTCGCCAAGACGATGCTGCTTCTGGCCGACAGTTTCGGCAAGGAGGTGGAGCAGGGCCGCACGCTCATTCACTACAAGCTGTCCCAGGCCGACATCGCCAAAATGGCCGGCGCGGCGCGTGAGAACGTCTCCCGCGTGCTCAACGAATGGAAGCGCGCGGGAAAGATCAGCCAGATCTCGGGCTATTACTGCATCGAGAAGAAGGGCCGGTCGGGGGATGCTGCCAGCATTTGAGGGCTGCTCCGGGAGGGAAAGGCGTGGCTTCGCTGCAGCTTGTTGTGCTGGATTCCGGTCTGGCCATGCGGCTTTCGCCGCAGACCGCCCGGAATGAGAAGCAAGGGGAAGCTTGTAACCCCAGACGCGAATGATGCACGAGCAGCATGCGGTGTTAGCGTGTGCTTACAACTCAGCACACATTACCCTCATTCCGGACAAGAGAGGCGAAAGCCGAGCGCTGATCCGGAATCCAGAAATCAGCGGCGCGACAGCGCCTTCTCTTTATCTTTCCCGTCCTTCAGCTCACGCCATGCGTCTCGGCGTTTTGCGCCACCAGCTGCATGTGCGGGTAGGGAATGGTTATTCCGGCCTCGTCGAACGCTTCCTTCAGCCGCTTGATCAGGAACCAGCGCACCGACCACAGGTCATCGGCGGTCGTCCAGACGCGCAGGCTCACGTCAACGGAGCTGTCACCGAGATTGGTGATCTCCACGAAGGGTTTCGGATCGAGCAGGATGCGCGCATCCTCGCTGATGACCTTGCGAAACACCTCCTTGGCCTTGTCCATGTAGTCGTCGTAGGAGATGCCGACGGTAATGTCGCAACGCCGCGTCGGATGGCCGGAATAGTTGGTGACCGCCGAGCCCCCACGTCGCTGTTGGGAATGATGATCTTCACGTTGTCGACGGTGGCAAGCTCGGTAAAGAACAGGGCGAGGTTCTTCACCGTGCCCGTGTTCCCGGCAAGATCCACATAGTCGCCCACCTGGAAGGGCCGGAAGAACAGCAGCATGATGCCCGCAGCCAGATTGGACAGGGTTCCCTGAAGCGCAAGACCGGTGGTCAGGGATGCGGCATCGATAACGGCGACCAGCGATGTCGTCTGGAAGCCGAAGGGCTGCAGCACCGTGATGATGACCAGTGCGATGATGGCGTAGCGCGTGATCGAGGCGGCGAAGCCGGTAATCGTGTCGTCGATATGATCCGTGCGCTCGCAGGCGTGCCGCACCACGGCCGAAATCTTGGCCGCCCACCACCACCCGACGATCAGCAGCAGGATCGCGTAGATCACCGACAGCCCGTAGGTGGTCAGAACTTGCATGAAGGCTGTGAGCTGCAATTCGATCAGGTCATAGGTCTGAAGAATCTGGCTTTCCATGGTGGGTCGGTCTGTCAAAAGCGTAGGCGAAGATTGCGGTAATCGACGCGCTCAGGGATGCGAGATGGTGGCGGTTCCAGCTATCCGAACGCACGGCGACAGCAAGGGCGGCTGTGTCCGCAGACGCGCAAAGTGAATGTGCCGGAATTGTCCCGTCGTCCCGCGACTCCGTATCGTACCAGTAGAGCCTGAAGACGTCGCGGCATCAAGACGCCAGGCGCGCGACAAGCCATGTCATTCTTGAAGAAGGTAGGAAACGTCAGCTCTGAGCGGAGCGGCGATGGGCGGCATGGGCGAGGAAACGGGACCCGCGCCGAGCGATGAGATCGGCAACCAGGCTTTCGTCGATGATGCGCGAAGAGCAGGTTTGTCACAGCCGGATGAGGGCGGCGCGGCGTTGCGTGCGCGTATCGGCATCGAGCAGCGTCGGCGGGCAGGGGCGGCAGCGGGCGTCCTGAGAGGCGGCGGCGAGCAGGGGGTCAAAGACCAGGCCTGCCGATTCTCCCGAAAGTTCCGCTGGAAAGGCGAGCGCAGTTTCCCGCGCGTGCTCCGCGGAGCTGCCGGGTTGACGATTGAGGGCGATACGGGGCGCAGACACAAAAAATTCCTCCGTCAGCACGATGCCGAGGAGGACTGGCGAGAACCGTTGGGTTGCCTGAGCGATCGGATCGTCAGACCACATCCCTTTTCGTCGGGTACCACCTTGCCGCGGATGGGCAGGTTGGCGAGGGCGCCAGCCCTTCTCTTGATGCTCCTTGCCTTGTGACACGACGCTTTCGCGAAATCAAGCCTTGCGGCCGCGCGGATCGCGCTGTGCGACATCGAGCGCACGGCGGGCAAGCGGCAGGAGTTCATCCACATCTTCCAGCACCTAGTCCGGCACGGAGACGAACCGCGCCACCTCGATCAACCTTTCACCGCGCGCATAGGTGAAGGTCGTACCGCCCAGCTTTTCCAGTTCTGCTCGCAAGGAGGCATCGGAAACGAGATAGAATGTCCCGCCCGACAAGAACGGCGCCGAAATGCTAGTCGTCACAGCGCACGCTGAGGCCGCCGAACAGGCGTTTGGTGTCCAGAGGTCTCAGCACGCTCAACTGGTCGAGCACGTAATCACGGAATTGTGGCGAAACGGCCATTGTGTCTGCCTCTTGCCCAGTCTGCGGTTTTGCGGCTTGCCAGTCCCACGTGCCGCCCGGTAAGATCCTCATACATCATGACAAGGAGCGTCAGGAAATGGCTGGTGAAGAAATGGCAGATGACACCACGCGCGGGGAGCTGACGACGCGCATCCTGGCCATGCCGGCCGACACCAATCCCGCCGGCGACATATTCGGTGGCTGGGTGATGTCGCAGATGGATATCGCGGGCGGTCTGGCGGCCAATCAAGCCGCACACGGCCGGGTCGTGATGGTGGCGGTCGATGCCATGCATTTCATCCGCCCGGTCAAGGTCGGCGACGTCTTGTGCGTCTATACCGAACTGGGAAAGGTTGGCCACACGTCCATGAAGGTGCATGTGGAGGCCTGGGCTCTGCGCGCGCTTTCCAACGTGCGCGAAAAGGTGATCCACGCCCAGTTCACCTACGTGGCCGTCGATGCCGACGGCAAGCCGCGGTCCGTGAGGGGGTAGGCGCCCATTGCGAAACCGTGTGCCGCTGGTTTCTCACGATATAACAACACGATAACGTCATCCTGAGGAACCCGCGCAAACGGGCATCTCGAAGGATGGGCCGCCAATACCTTTCACGAGGCTCCGCGCACCCTCACAGCGGCTTGTACATGATCGTCGTGCCGTCCAGCCGGTTCTCGATCGCATCGCGGCAATAGCCCGGGATTACGCCGACGGTGATGTATCACATCGACGTGTAGAGCGGTTCGGCCGCATCGCCCGTGCGCGTATCGAGCGTGAGCAGGGTGCGCCCGGCTTCGTGCGCGCGGTCTTCCGCCTGTTCCATCAACACCCGCGCAATGCCGCGACGACGGAAATCGGGGTGCACCAGCAGCTTGAAAATTTCCGCCCGGTGCGCCTGATTGGGCGGGGTGTCGAAATCGATATTGACCGTCCCGGCCAGCCGACCGTCGGCCTCCGCGCCACCAGAACGACCCGTTTCCTGGCGGCAAGATCGGGCAGGATCTTCGCCCGCCAGTAGTCCTCCGCTTCCCCGTGAGAGAACGGCAGCACGAAATTGACGCTCGCGCCCGCCTCCAAGCAGTCCTTGAGAAGCGTGCCGAACTCGCCGAGGCGCTGCTCGAAGACATCCGCGGCAAGGGCGGTGATGGTCAGGCTGTCATTGGCGTCGGGGAAACGGGTGCGATCGCTCATCGGTGAACATTACCGGGAGATCTCGCCGGTTGTCGAGACGCAAGAGCGTCTGCCTTCGCGCAGGATCAATAATGCGGCGGCGGCTTGGTCACGGGAATTTCGGTGGCCTCATCTAGTTGGGCGACGAGGTTTGCCAGCGCCTTCAGATGGCGCTGCAGGTGGGCGATTTCGCCGACCTGGCGTGTGACGACGGAATCGAGATCCTCGATCCGCTTTTCCTGTTGCGCGATGTGGATTTCCAGATCGGCAATGCGGGCTTCGAGATCATCGGACATGCGTGGCTCTTGTGTTCGCCAGATGATTTAGTTGAAATCGGACGACGGCGAAAGCTTGGTCCATGGGGGAGGGGAACGGCGCAACAAGCTGCGGCGAAGTCGCTCCGAAACACTTCCTCCGGCATGGGCAAACAAAAAGGGCGGCCCGAAGACCGCCCTTTCCGTAATCCTTGAGGGGAGGGCTATATTTAGAAGCCCATGCCGCCGCCGCCGGGCATGGCTGGAGCGTCCTTCTTGGGCAGCTCGGCAACCATCGCCTCGGTGGTGATCAGCAGACCGGCTACGGAAGCCGCATCCTGGATCGCCGTGCGCACGACCTTGGTCGGGTCGATGATGCCGGTCTCGATCATGTTGACGTACTGCTCGGTCTGGGCGTTGAAGCCCATGGAAGCGTCGCTCTCCAGAACCTTGGCAACCACGATGGAGCCTTCCACGCCGGCGTTCTCGGCGATCTGGCGGATCGGGGCCTCAAGGGCGCGCAGCACGATCTTGATGCCCGCCTCGATGTCCTGGTTCTCCGAGGAGATCTTCTCGACCGCAGCCTTGGCGCGCAGAAGCGCGGTGCCGCCGCCGGTCACGATGCCTTCCTCGACCGCCGCACGGGTGGCGTTCAGAGCATCGTCGACGCGATCCTTCTTCTCCTTCACCTCGACCTCGGTCGCACCGCCGACGCGCAGCACCGCAACACCGCCGGCAAGCTTGGCCAGACGCTCCTGCAGTTTCTCGCGATCGTAATCGGAGGTAGTCTCCTCGATCTGAGCCTTGATCTGAGAAACGCGGCCCTTGATGTCTTCCTTGGAGCCGGCGCCGTCGACGATCGTCGTGGCTTCCTTGGTGATCGTGACCTTCTCGGCGGTGCCGAGCATGTCGAGCGTGACGTTCTCAAGCTTGATGCCGAGATCCTCGGAGATGACCGTGCCGCCGGTGAGGATTGCGATGTCCTCAAGCATGGCTTTGCGGCGATCACCGAAGCCCGGAGCCTTGACGGCGACGATCTTCAGGCCGCCACGCAGCTTGTTGACGACGAGCGTGGCCAGAGCCTCGCCTTCCACGTCCTCGGCAATGATGAGGAGCGGACGCGAAGACTGCACGGCGGACTCGAGGATCGGCAGCATGGCCTGCAGGTTGGAAAGCTTCTTCTCGTGCAGGAGAATGTAGGGCTTCTCCAGATCGGCGAGCATCTTCTCGGCGTTGGTTACGAAGTACGGCGACAGGTAGCCGCGGTCGAACTGCATGCCCTCGACGACCTCAAGCTCGGTCTCGGCGGTCTTGGCTTCCTCGACGGTGATGACACCCTCGTTGCCGACCTTCTGCATGGCCTCGGCGATCATGTCGCCGATTTCCTTCTCGCCGTTGGCGGAGATGGTGCCGACCTGGGCGACTTCACCCGAAGTGTTGATCTTCTTGGAGCGGGCGGTCAGGTCCTTGACGACCTCGGTGGTCGCCAGATCGATGCCGCGCTTCAGGTCCATCGGGTTCATGCCGGCGGCAACCGACTTGGCGCCTTCCTTGACGATGGCCTGGGCCAGAAGGGTCGCGGTGGTGGTGCCGTCACCGGCCAGGTCGTTGGTCTTGGAAGCGACCTCACGCACCATCTGTGCGCCCATGTTCTCGAACTTGTCCTCAAGTTCGATTTCCTTGGCGACGGTGACGCCGTCCTTGGTGATGCGCGGGACGCCGAAGGCCTTGTCGATGACGACGTTGCGGCCCTTGGGGCCCAGCGTGATCTTCACGGCATTGGCGAGGATGTCCACACCACGCAGCATGCGCTCGCGTGCGTCAGCGGAAAACTTAACGTCTTTGGCACTCATCGTGTCTTATCTCGCGAATTAGATTGAAAGGGGATGTCGCTATCGCGGGGTGCGCCAATCAGGCGAGCACGCCCATGATGTCGGATTCCTTCATGATCAGAAGTTCTTCGCCGTCGATCTTCACTTCGGTACCGGACCACTTGCCGAATAGCACGCGGTCACCGGCCTTGACGTCGAGGGCAACAACCTTGCCGGAATCGTCACGGGCGCCGGGGCCGACGGAAACAACCTCGCCTTCCTGCGGCTTCTCCTTGGCGGTGTCGGGGATGATGATGCCACCGGTCGTCTTTTCCTCGGAGTCGACGCGACGGACGACAACGCGGTCATGCAAAGGACGAAAAGTCATTATCGGGCTCTTTCCTCTCTCGGAGCGCCCTCCTAATGAGCAGCGCCCCTCAGTGATACCTTAAAGATTGATGGATTTAGGCCATCGCCTGTCTCGTTTAGCACTCACTCAATGAGAGTGCTAACGAACGCGCACCATGTATGGTCTCATATGGCCCATGTCAATGAGAGGCGTACGTGATTTTTAGCAGTTCGTGCCCCGATGGGATCCGCAGCGCCAGCTTGTCCCGCCCGCTGTGTCGGGATCGATAACAAACCGTTAACGCCGCAACCCTGCCGATCTGGCGATTTCCATTTTGCACGTCCGCGGTGACGCATGATCGCGATCGGTATTTTCCCGACCTGCCCTTCAAGAGCGCTCCGCCGGAACTCCCGCAAACCCGTATCTCCGCGCATTAATTGGGAAATGGCTCGTCGTCTTCAAGGGACGGACTGTGAAGAAGATATCTGATAAAAATAAAACTAAAATTTTAATCGAATAAATTATATTCGGAAAAAAATTCGAAAAGAATTAGAAATATCAAGAAGTACAAGCAAAAAACAGAAATAAATCTGCAATAGAAATAAATCTGTAATATTGATAAGTACATACGGGCACCACCAATGTGAGCATGGCGGTAGCGTGCCTATGAGGACCATGCAATGATCCGCAAGTTCATGGGAAACCGGCGTGGCAATGTCGCCATGCTGTTTGGCTTGACGGCCGTCCCTATCATGTTCGTGGTGGGGGCGGGAATTGATACGGCGGATGTCGTTGCGGTCAAGCAGCGCGCCCAGATTGCCCTGGATGCGGCGGTGCTTGCTGCGAACACCAAGAGTTTCGGTCTGACCGATGAGGAAGTGGCCTCCCGTGCGGGCTCGGCGTTTGATGCCAATTTCGTCGCCGGTTCGGCAACGATTGCCAGTTTCAGTGCGGTTCCCGACTGGGACGGCACGGTGGAAATCACCACCGAGGTGAGCGTTCCCGCCTCCTTCACGCCCCTTCTGGGGATCGACGATTTCACGTTCCAGATCACCGCGGAAACGCGCGTCGGCAAAGCCAGCTTCGACGTGGTCATGGTTCTCGACAATTTCAGCTCCATGGGCGGAACGAAGATCTCGACGTTGGAGACCTCGGCCAAGGACCTGACGGCGACGCTCCTTGCGGCCAATTCGGTCGGAACCATGAGCGATCGCGTCAAGGTGGGCATCGTGCCCTTCACGGCCTTCGTCAATGTGGGCTCGGAGAATGCCGACGCGGCCTGGATGGACGTAAACGGCTTGTCGCCGTTGAACGACAACAACATGGAGACGTCCGGGGTTTCCCGTTTCACCCTGTTCAATCAGATCAGCGGCGTTTCCTGGCAGGGTTGCGTGGAGGCGCGCGCCTACCCCTATGACGTCAACAATACGGCGGCCTCCGACGAGGTTCCGGAGACCCTGTTCGTTCCTGAGTTCGCCCCCGACGAGCCCGATGACGGCAGCTATTACACCCACGATAACTGGCAGTCCTATCGTTATTCGAACAACTGGATCGACGACGATGGCGGCACCTGCACCAGCAGCATCGAGGAGGTTGGCGAAGACGGGCATGACCTGAAGTAGAAGCGGTTGTGCAAGTATAACGGCGCCACCTTGAGCACCTCGAGCAACGGTGTGTCGAGCGGGCCGAACTATTCGTGCAAGACCGAGCCGATCACGCCGCTGACCACCAGCGCCACGAAGCTCGACACCGCGCTCTCGGCTATGGTCGCGGACGGCTACACCAATATCCATCAGGGCGTGATCTGGGGCTGGCGAACCCTGTCGCCGAGCGCACCTTTTACCGAAGGTCGGTCACTGGACGATCCCAACTATCCGGGGCACCGCCGCATCATGATCCTGATGACGGACGGCGCGAACACCTACGAGTGGTACGACAAGAACCCGAACGTCTCGAAATACAACGCCTACGGCTATGTCCCCGAGGGGCGGGCCGATACCACCGACAGCTCCTGGACCGTGCATGAAACGATGAATGCGCGTACCGCGGAGGCCTGCAGCAATGCAAAGACCTACGGCGGCGTGGAGATCTACACGATCGCCTTCCAGGTCTCCGACGAAGACACGCTCGACATGCTGGAGAACTGCGCCACCAAGCCGAGCATGGCCTACAAGTCGGAATCCAATTCCGAATTGACCCTCGCCTTTTCCACCATTGCCACGGAGATCACACGCCTCAGGGGTGTCGCGGTAAGAGCAATCCCGCCGTCGCGGAGCCTGCGGCGACGTGATGGGGCGGACCGCGGCGACACTCGGCGAACGCTCTCTCTTCCCTCGTAGAGGAGCGGGCGTCGTTCGTTTGGGGAGTGGCGTTCAGGAAAAGGGGAGGCGCTGGCCCGAGGAGCGGATTGCAGTGTGCGGCCCATCCTTCGAGACGGTCGCGCCGCGACCTCCTCAGGATGACGTTTTGTGTGTTGCGCGGTTCTTCGCGAATAACAACGCGATAACGTCATCCTGAGGAGGGCCGTCAGACCCGTCTCGAAGGATGGGCTACTTGTCTCAAAACCCCGGCCCCGGAGAGCCCCGGCCTACTTTTCCTCGACCGAGAACGGCAGCGAGAATGATCCCGACTTGTCGGAGTTGGCGTCGTCGAGCCGGGTCACCAGCACGTAGTCGCCGGGGGCAAGGCCGTCGAAACGGTAGGACAGGATGGCCGGGAATTCGCGCACCGGATGGCGCGTTTCCGTCTTCAGGCGGGCGAACTCCTCGCCCTTTGCCAGAATTTGCCCGGTCGTGTTGCGCAATTCGGAACTGGCGGTGAGCTCGACCGTAACCCGGTCGCCGTCGCTGCCGTATCCGAAGGCCACGGGCTCGGCATAGACATAAAGCGGTTCGTCGGGGGCAAACTCGGCCTGCGGCTTGGGCGTGAAGCGTCCGTAGCCGCGCGCCTTGCCTTGCGTGAAGGTCGCGGCGGTGAAGCTCAATGCGGATTGCGACCACGCGGAGGCCAGGCTTTCGCGCGCTGCTGACAGGTCCGCAGAGAGCCCCCGCGTCTCAGCAAAGCCCGGCGTCGTCGCCATGCCGGCCAGTACAGCCGCCAGAACTGCGGATGCCGTTGCCGCGCGGCGAAAGGCGGTCGGATTGCTCATGATTGCTCAGTCCCCCGTCAAGCAGTCGTTACCTTCTTGTTTGTCCGCTATAGATCGGACGCGGCAAATGCTCAACACGCAACCGCCGGCGGGTAAAGCTCACCGTTAACAAGGAACGTTTCGAAACCGGAACGGTGGCAGTGGTGCCGGTCGGCTCAAGGTTGCGTGTTCTGGGCCGTGTGAACCGCCGCAAGAAGGTGTGCTTGCAGGGCTGGCGAGGGCAGAGCAAAGCGCAGGGCGGACTTCGGATCCTCCGAAAAAGCCGGAAAACCGGCGTAAAGCGCGCGTCAGCATGCGCACTCGGCCGCGATCCTCGGCGGCTTGCGCGACGAGAAGCCGCGCCAGAAGAGCGGACAGGCTGCCGGACCGCATCAGGTTGCGTGCCTCCGCCTCCGCCAGGTTTTGCCGCCCTGCTCCCACCGCGCCGAAGACGGTCATGACCGTGTACCATTCGGGATGGTCGGGGCTCAGCCGATCGGCGCGGATCAGCAGCGCAAGACCATCCTTGTAGTTCCCGTTCATCACCAGAGCCCCGCCGTGGGTCGCCATGATGTCGGGGTCGTTGGGATTGAGTTCCAGCGCCCGCCGCCCCGCTTCAAGCGCGTCCTGCGATTTGCCGAGAAGAACGAGGACGGCTTCAAGCGCCTGATGGGCGTGCGCACTTTCCGGCGTGAGAGCGACCGCGCGCCGGGCGAGCGCCAGTGCTTCTTCCAGATCCTCGGTCCTGCGCGGTCCTTTGTCGCCCGAGCGCGCGTCCTCGGCATAGGTCAGCGGCAAAAGCGCATGGAAGGCCGCCGGAGCGCGGGCGCGTGCCGCGAGCCCCGCAAGACAGGTGCGGCTGCGCGCATTCATGTCGGGCGAGAAGCGCCTTTGCGCGGTGAAGGTGCGCAGGCCGGTCCCTCCGGCCCCGTCGGTCCGTCCGTGCCCGTGCGGGAGGCGGCATGGTTAAAGATGACGCCGTAGGGTTGGGTAATGGCGGTGGCGGCATTGCACGAGATGCGTTCCTGCACGAGGTCCGGCGTCTCCTCGGCCCCCGCCACGTCGAACAGCGACGATCACACCACCGTGCCGGTTTCCTGATAGACGAGATGGAAATTCAGGAAGAGCCGCGCACCGTCGCGCGCTATGGGGCCCTCAAGCCGGTAGTCCGCCGGCTCTTCGCCTTTCGCAACGGTGATCTCGTCGAAACGGGAGAGCGCATGGGCGAGCTTGTCACGCAGAAGCACGCCGGAAAATTCATCAGGCAGCGCGGCGCCCGGATCTTCCTCGATCGTCGCGACATGGACGATCGGCAGGTCGCCCTTGTAGCCGGTTTCCGTCTGCGCGCCTGGTTTGGACGGCACGGTTGCGACCGCAAGCTGAGCATCCGGGATGTCGGGGCGGGGCAGCAGATGAATGACGAGCCCCGCAACGCGATAGCGTCGAGGCTGTGTTGATGAGGAGGGGACGGGTTGTTCCGGGGCGGGAGCCTGACCGGCGGTCTGCGGCGTGAAACGCGGAATATAGCCGCCCTTGGGAATGTCGATGCGGATCGGCTCGTCCGCTCCGCTCGTGTCGAAATACTCCGTCAGCATGCGTCTGAGGCGGGCGGCTTTTACGCGCACGATCGATCGGTGGAGGGATCGAAGGACGCATCGCGTCCGAGCGCCTCCACGGCGATGGTGTATCCCTTGATGCGCTCCGGCGCGCCTTCCAGCCACCGCTCGACCACTTAGGTCAGGAACGCGCGCAACTGCGGCGAGGTGGCAAAACCCGGACTTTCCAGAATTCGGACCAATGCGGCGCGGACAGCGGCCGGCCGTCGGGTCGTCCTCGACGTCGCTCCTGGCGTTCACGATGTCCTCCTAAAAGGTGCGCGATCTTGTTCGTTTGCCGCCAAGGATACGGCAAATCGTACGTAACGGAAAATTCCGCTTTCGACCGATGGGAGGGAAGGGGAAAAGGCGCGCGCTGTGCGCTATGAGAACGGGGCAGGCAGATGCGCCGGGGGAATGTGCGGCCCATCCTTCGAGACGGCCTTGCAGGCCTCCTCAAGATGAGGTTATCGTGTTGTTACATAGAAAGAAACTATCAACACACACGACGCCATCCTGAGGAAGCCTGCAAGGCCGTCTCGAAGGATGGGCCACACATTCAAGCCGTAGTTCAGCCCGAGTTCATAGAGAAAGCCGGGGCAGATCAGCTTCAGGCGGCCTTGGGATCGACTTCCGCAACGACGTTTTCCACGGCCTTCTTGCAATGTTCGCAGGACATGCCTTCGACGTCCAAAACAATCATGATCTTCTCCGCTCGTTTTGTGTGCGGTTAAATTTGACGTTGTCGCGAGGATGGATCTTGCAGCGACTGGAAGGTCAACGGCCAAAATGTCGCGCGCGTTCCTTTCTTTTCTCCCGCTCCTGTCCGGAGGCCCGTTCGAGTTTTCCCCTGCGACGGAACGAACAATATCGGGGGAGATCGGCAATCCTTAACGCATATTTACGTTTTTCCGCTGCCGACGACATGGGGCCATTGGGCTATGCTACGTCTTCCGGGCAGAATTGCTTGAAAATCGAAATGATTCGACCTGCGACAGCGGTTGACGCGGACATGGCCTGGGTATCGGCGCTATTTATCGGAAGTGCATGGTGGTGATCGCCGGCTCGGCGAGCGCCGTCCTGTATTTTCTGTTAGGGACGAGCCTGGGTGACGCGGCGATCGTGGGCACCACGATTCTGGTTGCGGAATTTCTGGTCAATCTCCAGGTTATGCGCACGCGCGACAAGAACCGTACCCAGCGCCAGGTAGATATGGTCAGCCGCGGCGTGGTGCAGATCAATTAGGAAGTCCAGAACCTCGAAAATCGCCTGAGAGCCTTTGAGAACGGCTTCCCCGCCCGCCCGCGCGACGAGATCGAGTCGATCTTCGTCGAGGTCGAGGTGCTGGGAACGCTCGTCAAGCAGATCGCAGAGGCGGTGGCGGATCTGGAAACCCGTGTCACCGAAATGCCCGCACTGATGAACGCACGGGCCGGCGGTGGGGCTATGTGGCTCCGCCGCCTCCCGATCTCGGCGCCCCGCCGCGCGCATTGTCGGCGGGAAGTGCGACGGCCAACGGGGTCAATGGTTACGAGCAGAACTGGCAGAACCCCGACAGCGCGTTGTGGAGCGTGGGCGGGGGTACGGATGACCCGGCGCTGCGAGATGCCGTTTCGCGCGCGGTGGAGGCCAACCGGATCAATCTCTACCTGCAAACCCGTCGTCACGCTGCCGCAGCGCCAGGTGCGCTACTACGAGGTGCTGACGCGCCTGCGCACTGAGGATGACGAGGTGCTCCTGCCGCTCCACACGGTGCCGATGACGCTGACGGACGAGAAGTTCTTCCCCGGGTTCATGGACTACATGGACAAGAACCGCCAACTGGCGGAACTGATCGTGCTGGAGTTCACCCAGGCCGGGGTGGAGGCGATGGGGCCGCTAGAATACGAAACCCTGTCGGCGCTGCAGAATATCGGCTTCCGCTTCTCCATCGATCAGATCACCGATATGGGCGCCGATTTCCGCAGCCTCAGCCGGCAAGGCTTCTCCTTTGCCAAGATCACCGCTGATCGCCTGCTTGGGCGCCCGCCCGCCGTGGCCGGGGATATCCACCCGCACGACTTCGCCGACCTTCTGGTGGGCTACGGCATCGAGCTGATTGCCGATCACATCGAGACGGAAGCGCAGGTGCTGGAGATCCTGGAATTTGGCATCGGCTACGGCCAGGGCTTCCTGTTCTCGCCCCCGCGCCCCGTGTGCGCCGACGTGCTGCAAGGGCGGCTCCCTGTCCGGTTCAGGCGACCGTCGCCGCGCTGCGGTCTGATCCGGGGTCTGATCCAGCCCGTCGGAGCCGAAACCGGCGGCTCCTCCCACCTGGTCTCTCCGTCGTCATCCCCGGCTTCGTCCGGGGATCCAACGTCTTTCGCATATGCAGGTTGATCGTTTGGCGGGACGAACGGCCTGCATGACGGCGATAACTCCCGTACGCTCCGTTGACCTATCCCTAAAAAGAAAGAGGCGGTGACTATGTCGTCACCATCTCTGTCAAATCTGTACCGTGCTGTCTGATCGCAGTCGTCCGGGGTAGGCCTTGTGGCCCATCCTGCGAGACGCTTGGGGACTGGGAAACCGGATCCTTCGGCGTTTCGGAGGATGGTCGCGTACGTCAGTCCGACGCCGGAACCATCACGAAAAGACCGCCGGTTTACTCGTCCTCGGTCGCCCGCTGGACGTTATGGAACAGCCCCATCGCGCAGATGCTGACCGTCAGGGCGACAACCAGATCGAACGTGGAACTCATAACGGAAGCACCGACCGCGTCACCAATGCTGAGACCGAGGCCCATGGCAACTCCTTGACTCATCGTACTAGACCTTTCTTCAATAAACAGGAGTGGGGCAGCTATGCTTCAATCGTGGTCGAAAAGTGGCAAGAAAGCGGAATAAATGTGGATTCAGGGTTCTGCATGGCAGGGTCCTGGAATCGGTGGAACTGGCAGAATTCGACCATTTGCAGCGTCATTTTGACGCGACGGTCTGTCTAGTCGCTTCTGGCGACAGGCAAACCGATCGGACAACCGCAGATAGTGAATAGCCTGAGCGGGGAAGTCCGCAGACGGGGCGGAACCCCGTGGCAGGCTTTTTGCCTCGCTGTGCGTCGCCGGGCGCGGACAAGGGGCGGATACGAAAACGGGCAAGGCGGCTGGCTGCCGTCTTGCCCGTCATCGTCCGTCGGAGAGAAGGGCGGTGGGGGGGAGAGATCAAGCGCGGATCAGGAGGCCGGGCGGCCCACGGTCACGATCGTCGCTTCCTTGCCGTCCAGAAGCTCCTTGGCCGCGCGTTTCACGTCATCGAGCGTCACCGCCTCGATCATGCCGTTACACTTGTTGATGTAGTCGATACCCAAATCTTCCATCTGAATGCCAACGAGCTGGCTGGCGATCTTGCCAGAGGTATCGAAGCGCAGCGCATAGGAACCGATCAGATAGCTCTTGGCCTTCTTCAGTTCCTCCGCCGTCGGCCCGTCCTTGGCCATGCGGGCGATCTGATCCTCGATGATCTTCAGCGTCTCGCCCGCGCTCTGCGCCTTGGTGGCCGTCTCGGCCATCAGGATGCCGGAGTGATCATATGGGGCGAGATCGGACCAGACCGAATAGGCCAGCCCGCGCTTCTCGCGCACTTCCTCGTAAAGGCGGGAGGAGAACGACCTGCCGCCGAGAATGTGGTTCATCACATAGGCAGGGATGAAATCGGGATCGGAACGCTTCAGGCCGGAAAGACCGAGCCGGATCGCCGTCTGCGGCACGTTCATGTCGACATTCTCGACGACGCCGGTCTTCACCGTGGCGTCCGGCACCTTGACCAGATCGGCCTTGGCGGGCAGGTCACCGAACGTCTTGTCGAGAAGTGGGCCGAGCGTTTTGGCGTCGATGGCGCCGACCACGGCGATCTTCAGGTTGTCGCGGGCCATCAGCCGCTTGTGCAGCGCGACGAGATCGTCGTGGGTGATGGTCTCTAGCGTCTTTTCCGTGCCCTCGGGCCGACGGCTGTAGGGATGGCCGGGGAAGGCAGCGGCGAACCATTGGTCGCCGGCAACCGAATTGGGATCGCGGCTGTCGTTGCGAATGCCCGCAATCAGCGCCGTGCGCATGCGATCGATCGCATCCTTGTCGAAATGCGGGTTCGGTGATCGCAAGCTTCAGCATGTCGAAGGCGGCATCGCGATTGGTGGTCAGCGTCTTCATGCGACCGGTGAAACTGTCGCGTCCCGCACTGAAGCCGACCTAGACGGAGAGATCTTCCAGCCTGGTCTGATAGGCCTGGGAATCGAGATCACCCGCCTCCTCGTCGAGCAAGGTCGACATCAGGTTGGTGAGCCCTTCCTTGCTTTTCGGGTCCTGGGTCGCGCCACCCTTGAAGGCGATGTCGACCGAGATCACGGGAATGGTCTGATCCTCGACGACCCACGCCTCGATGCCGCCGGGGCTGACGACGCGCTGGATTTCCGTTGCATGGGCCGGCCGGGCGATCAGCGCCAGGGCCAGCAGAGTGACCGCGACGGCGAGCTTTTGCCTGAACGCACCGGTATCCGCCAGCGCGACGGCGCGCGCACGGATTTAGCGAATGGAGATGGGTCATCACGATTTTTTCTCGTCCTCTTGCGGCTTGCCGGTGAGATAGGCGGTGACGGAACGGTCGGCGTCCAGATAGGTCTTAGCCGCCGCCTTGACCTGATCGGCGGGTCACCTTGGAGATCCGCGCCGGCCATTCCTGCACGTCCTTGATGGTGCCGCCGGTGGTCAGCGTGCTTACGAAGATGCGCGCCAGCGTCGCCTGGCTGTCCTGGGCGTAGATCGCATCGGCCAGCACCTTGCGCTTGGCGCGGGCGAGTTCCTCGTCGGTGATGCCGTTTTCGGCGATATCGGCAACGATCTTGAGCGCGGCCTCACGCACCTCGTCGAGGCTCACCTCGTCACGCGGAACGCCGTAGACGATGAAGTCGGTGGGCCCGAGCTGCGTGCTGGAATAGTAGCTGCCCGCTGCGGTGGCGACCTTGTCGTTCACCACAAGCTGGCGATAGAGCCGGCTGGTCGATCCGCCGCCCAGAATGTCGGCGAGCACGTCGATCGCCTCCGCCTCGCCGGGCTTCGCGGTGGCGTAGCTCGACACGATCCAGGCATCGCGCACGCTCGGTTGCTTGACCCGGGGATCGGCAAGCCGCACGAGCCGGTGGCCGGGAAGCGGCGGTTCTGCCGGGCGGATGCGCTTGGGCGGATCGGCACGGCGCTTGACCTTGCCGTAGGTCTCTTCCGCCAGCTTTCTGACCCCGTCCTCCGTCACGTCGCCGGCGATCACCAGCACCGCGTTGTTGGGCGTGTAGAAGCGATCGTAGAAGTTCATCGCGTCCTGGGTCAACAGCTTCTCCATTTCTCTCCGCCAGCCGATGATGGGCACGGAATAGCCGCTGTTATTGGCGTAGAGGATGCTGTTCAGCGTCTCCGACAGACGCGACCCCGGATCGTTGTCGACGCGCATGGAGCGCTCTTCCAGGATAACCTTACGCTCCGGCGCCACCACGGCGTCGGTGAGCACGAGGTTTTCCATCCGGTCCGCCTCGAACGACATCACCGTTTTCAGGTGCTGCTTGGCGACACGCTGGAAATAGGCGGTGTAGTCGGAGGAGGTGAAGGCGTTTTCCGAGCCGCCGAGTTCGGAAACCACGGCCGAGAATTCGCCTTCCGGGTGCTTCTTGGTGCCCTTGAACATCAGGTGTCCGAGGAAATGGGCGATGCCGGACGTCTCCGGCCTCTCGTCGGCCGCACCCACCTTGTACCAGATCATCTGCGTGACGACCGGGGCTCGGTGATCCGGGATGACGACGACCTGAAGGCCGTTATCGAGGGTGAAGCTGGAAACGTCCGCGCCGATCTTCACGTCCGCAAAAGCGGCCTCGGGCGGCGGGGCTGCCGTTTCGGCGCGGCCCGGCAGAGGGGAAAGGAACAGGGTGAAGGCCAGGGCGGCGGCACATCTCGCCTCCATGAACCGGCGTTCGATAAATGACACGAATTGAGGCTCCTTCGCTGGTCGCGTGTGCACTCTTGCGAAGGATATAGGAGCTTTGCGGGCGAGGGGGCGAATGAATTATCCGTAAGGATGCGTGGGTAAAGCCACGTAAAACGCCCGACATTGCGCCCGGTCGGGGACCGCGCGCATGTCTGATTTTCCGAAAAGGGCAAGCGATATCATGACGCTACGATATCGCGGGAGCCAATGCGCTTAGCGCGCCTTGTCGAGCCGGGGATTGTAATCGTCGATCCTGTCGATCGCCGGCTTGTCCTTGTCCTTCTTGATGCTCTCCACATCGGGAAGGGCCGCGGTCTTGGCCGGGGTCGAATAGGCGACCGGAGGTTCGATCAGATAGCGGCGCGTCGGCTTGCCGTCCTTGTCCAGGAGCTGAGCCGTGGCTTCCGGCTTCACCACCTTCTGACCCTTCATCTGATCGATGGTCAGACGATTCTTCGAGTGCTCCCACGAGCCGTCGTCACGCACCGAACCGGGGCCGTCGGGCAACTGGGTGTTGCTGCCGACCATCGTTCCCTTCTTCCCCTCCTGAATGCCGAGGCGGTGATTGCCTGATTCGATGTTGATGTTGGCTTCCGCCTCGCGGCGATCGTTCACCTTCTGGATTTCGGCGAGCTCCGCATCCTTGTCGCGCGGCCAATTGGCCGGCGTGGCCAAGGCCGTCTCCGGATTGGGCAGATCCTTCTCGTCGCTCGGCATGGCGAGCGGCGCGCGCAGCTGATACTCGATCGGCTTTTCGTTGGGATCCACGGCACCGATCGACTTCATGAGTCCCTTGACCAGCGCCACATCCGGGGCATCGCCGTCGGAGCTGTACATGGCGCCACTGGACACACAGCCTGCAAGGCCGAGGCCCAGGGCTGCCACAATGACGAGGAGGGCGACCGAACGTGGTCGGATACTCGGCACGGCTATTGTCCTCAGGTTTCCTGTTTGCCCGGTTGGCGTGGGTTTCGGAAAAGCTTTAGCTCTGCCCGTGCGGTTAGCTGGCAATCACGCCTATTTTGTGGCATCTCCGCCGCGATCCGTTGCCCAGTCATATACAAGGCCGAGCGCGCCCGCAACGATCCAGACGTCCGCAATATTGAACACATACCACGAAAACGATCCCACGTGGAAATGCACGAAATCAATGACGGCGCCGAAAACCAGCCGGTCGATGCCGTTGCCGATGGCGCCCGCCAGAATGAGCGCCAGCGACAGAGAGGTGATGAAACGCCGCGCCGCCGCCGCCCAAAGCCAGATCGCAATCGTCGCCAGCACGGCGAAACCGGCCAGCGCCCAGCGCTCCAACTCGCTGTATTGCTGGAACAATCCGTAGGAAATTCCCCGGTTCCAGACCAGCACAATGTCGAGAAAAGGCGTGAGCGCCACCGGGCCGCTCATGCCAAGGCCGTAGCCGAAAAGAAGCCAGAGCTTCAAGGCCTGATCGAGCGCAAGCCCGACCAGGGCAATGAGCGCGACGAGGCCGCTATGCCGTTCCCAAAGGGTCATCGCGCTCACCGGTTCCGTTTCAGGCCGTTTCGCCAAGCGCGTTGAGTTCGCGCATGGCCTTGGCATCGCGAAGGGTCAGGTCCGGATAGTCCGGATCGCTGCCGATTTCCGGCAGAACCTTCCACGAACGCGCACATTTGGTGCCTTCCGCCAGCCCGGACACGACGCCGACGCCCGGTACCTCATCGAGCTTGAAGGCATTTTCCGGCGCATCGCCCGCCACGGTCGTGAGCTGGCTGGTGATGCAGATATCCGCCATGTCGCGCCCTTCGAGCGAGGTAAGCAGCTCCGGATCGGCGATGTAGACGGTTGGATGGGCTTCCAGCGAGGAGCCGATGCGCTTTTCCGCACGCTCGATTTCCAGCGCGCCCGTCACGACGCGGCGCACCGTGCGGATCTTTGACCAGCGCTCGGCAAGTTCCTCGTCGCGCCATTCCGCGGGGAAGGAGGGGAACTGGCGGCGATGCACCGAGCCCGCTTCCTCGCCGTGACGCGACCACCAGCTCTCTTCCATCGTGAAGGGCATGATGGGCGCAAGCCAGGTCACCACCGCATCGAACAGCCGCTCGATCACCCACAGCGCAGCCTTGCGCCGGGTGGACGAGATCGGGTCGCAGTAGAGCGCGTCCTTGCGGATGTCGAAATAGAAGGCCGACAGGTCCACGGTCATGAAGTTGAAGATCTGCGCGAACACCCGCTTGAAGTCAAAGGCGTCGTAGGTCTCGCGCACGACATCGTCGAGCTCGGCAAGCCGGTGCAGCATCAGCCGCTCCAGTTCCGGCATGTCCGAATAGGCCACGTCCTCGTCCTTGGCATGGGCCAGCGAGCCCAGCATCCAGCGGATCGTGTTGCGCATCTTGCGATAGGCATCCGCATTGGTCTTCAGGATTTCCGGACCGATGCGCTGATCGTCGGTGTAGTCGGCCGAGGCCACCCACAGCCGCAGGATATCGGCGCCATACTGCTTGATGACGTCCTGCGGGAAGGTCTGGTTGCCGAGCGACTTCGACATCTTGCGCCCGTCCTCGGCCATCGTGAAGCCGTGGGTCAGGACGGCGTCGTAAGGCGCATGGCCGCGCGTGCCGCACGATTCCAGAAGCGAGGAATGGAACCAGCCGCGATGCTGATCGGAGCCTTCGAGGTAAAGGACGTAATCCTCGCCGCCGTCGCGCGCCCGCTTGGGGTTGAGGTCCGGGCGCTTTTCCAGGCAGAACGCATGGGTGGAGCCTGAGTCGAACCAAACGTCAAGAATGTCGGTGACCTGCGTCCAGGCGTCCATGTCATTGACGAGACCGCCCAGCAGCCGCTCCTTGGCGCCTTCCTTGTACCAGGCATCCGCCCCTTCGGCCCGGAAGGCGTCGGAGATGCGGGCGCTGAGTTCGTCGGACCTGTCGAAATCGGCTCCCGGTGCAAGACGACCGTCCTCGTGACGGAAGACGGTGATCGGCACGCCCCAGGCGCGCTGGCGCGACAGAACCCAGTCCGGCCGGTTCTCGATCATGCCGTGGAGACGGTGCTGACCGGAAAGCGGAACGAAGCGCGTCTCGCCGATTGCCTTCAGTGTATGGCCGCGCAGGGTGGAGCCGTCGGAAAGCTCCTTGTCCATATAGACGAACCACTGCGGCGTGTTGCGGAAGATGACCGGCTTCTTGGAACGCCAGGAATGCGGATACTGGTGCTTCAGCCGGCCACACGCAAACAGCGCGTCCGCAGCGATCAGCGCTGCGATGACCCGCTTGTTGGCGTCGCCCGTGGCGCCCTTGGCTGTGATGACCTGGGCCGGTCCGCCTTCCGCATCCGGACCGAAGCCCGGCGCGTCCTCGGTGTAGTAACCGGCGCCGTCCACCGTGAAGGGGATCTCCGACGAGATGCCGCGCGCCTCGATCTCCACGTGCTTTTCCATCCAGATCTCGAAGTCGTCCGCGCCGTGGCCGGGGGCCGTATGCACGAAGCCCGTGCCCGCATCGTCGGTGACGTGATCGCCGTCGAGAAGCGGAACGTCGAAATCGTAGCCGAGATCGGCCAGCGGATGGGCGAGCGTCAGCGCCGCGAGTTCGTTGGCCGTGACGTCGCGTTTGCGCTCCATGGTCAGTTCCGCCTTGGTGGCGCATTCGCCCGCCAGCGTATCGGCGAAGATCAGCTTTTCGCCCGCCTGAGGTTCGAAGTCGTTCTCCGCGTCCGTGACCTCGTAGAGGCCGTAGGAGATACGCGAGGAGAAACAGACGGCGCGGTTGCCCGGGATCGTCCAGGGCGTCGTCGTCCAGATGACGACATAGGTGTCCAGCAACTCCTCCGTCGCCGCCTCGTCGGTGCCACCGGCTTTCGTGATCGGGAACTTCACCCAGATCGTATCGGACTCGTGGTCGTGATACTCGATCTCGGCTTCCGCCAGCGCGGTCTTTTCCACCACCGACCACATGATCGGCCTCGATCCGCGATAGAGCTGGCCGGAGCGGGCGAACTTCATCAGTTCCTCGGCGATGATCGCTTCCGATTCAAAGTGCATTGTCAGGTAGGGATGGGTCCAGTCGCCCTCGATGCCGAGCCGCTGGAACTCCTCGCCCTGCACGCCGATCCAGTGCTTGGCATAGGCGCGGCATTCCTGACGGAAGGCGATCATGGCGGCAGGATCGGAAAGGTCCGGCTTCTGCTTGCCCTTGGAGCGGTAGTTCTCTTCCTCGATCTTCCACTCGATCGGCAGGCCGTGGCAGTCCCAGCCGGGCACGTAGTTGCTGTCCCAGTCCATCATCTGCATGGAGCGGGTGATGATGTCCTTCAGCGTCTTGTTGAGCGCGTGGCCGATATGGATGTTGCCGTTGGCATAGGGAGGGCCGTCGTGAAGGATGAATTTCCGCCGCCCCTGTCCGTCTTCGCGAAGACGCTTGTAGAGGTCCATCTCCTTCCAGCGCTTGAGGATCTCGGGCTCCTTCTTGGGGAGCCCGGCGCGCATGAGATAGTCGGTTTTCGGCAGGAAGAGTGTTTTCGAATAGTCGCGAGTTTCGGTCATCGATCGGGTCTGCTGGTCTTAAAGCCGGAGCGCGGTGGGCGGCGCAAATACGCTGGGCCCTGCGTTGGCACGAACGCGAAAGGAATAGGTGGAGCGGCCGGCAGTCATGCAGGCACTTTCATCCCGGTCCCTCGGGTTGAGCGGTTTTCCGCTTCAGCCGAAGGCCGGGCCGGTAATTCGTATGCAGAGCAGCGGCACGATGCGCTGTGTCGACGGCTTTGAACCAAACATGGCCCGGGGTATTACCAGCAGATGCCCCCGGAATAAAGAGGCTTGCGCGCGAAGATCGGGCCCGACGGTCCCTTAGTGCGACGAAAAAAGCCGATCGCCGAACATGAAAACGGCCAGCCCGACGAGCATGACTGCGAGGCCCGCAAATTTCCACCATTCGGCCGGTCGCATCGGCATCTGAACCAGCCCGAAGCTGTCGATCAGCAAGCCCCCGGCGAGCTGGCCGAGAATTGAAGAGGAACATCATGTTCGCGATGCTCAGCTTGGGCGCGAGGAAGATCGATGTGAACAGAAAATCGGCGCCCAGCACACCGCCGAGCCAACGCCACCACGGCTGCTGACCGAGATGGGAAAGGGCGATCGGCCAGTTGGCGGTCGCAAAACAGACCGCGCCGAGAAGGATCGTTCCGACCACGAACGAGATGAAGGCGGTGAAGATCGGCTGTCCGCCGATACCAAAGGCAAGTCAGCTGTTGACCCCCGATTGAAACGCCGGACCCATTCCGGCAACAAGCGCGATCAGGGGATAGAGCAGAGCATTCATGAATTTCTTTCCAGGCGATTGAGTGTCTGCGGGACCTTGTCCTCCCGTAGGCCGCAGAGTGTCGAAGTGGGGACGATGATGAGTTGCCGCCGCAATGCTCCCTCATGCGGCAGACGGTTCGCTTTTCCGGTGCGTGCTGGCCGGGCGAGACCAGCTTCGCTGGAAAGGCAGTCGTTCAAGCGACGATATTGCTTGCTTTGCGCAGCCGAGGTCGGGAACCTGCGCGTGTAAGGTGGGGGTGCTCGTAGGGCATCAAGGCCGGGATGTATAGCTTCTCCGGGGAAGCTTGGTAAGGCGCTTGTTCGCGGCCGTCGTGCTATGGCTTGCTGAAACGGCACAATCTCGCCGATAGGTTGGGGCGCCTCAGGTGCGGCAAGCAGGGACGAGACGGGAGACGCGATGAACCGGGTATGGGGCGCACTGCGCGAGGGCACATGGGTGCGTGCGGGTCTTGTCCGCTTCGCGGCCGTCCTGGCCTTCGTGGGAAGCGTCGGGGTCTTTGCCGCGATGATCCTCGTTCCCAACGCCTATCAAAGTCCCTCCGGTAAGACGCTGCTGATCTATTTCCTGAGTTTCTGGTCGGCGGCCCGCGAGGCCGTGGCGGGCATGCCTGCGGCTCCCTACGATACTGTCGCCTTCCAGGCCTACCAGATCGCCGTCACGGGCGATCTGGAGATGTTCTCCTCCTTCCTCTACCCGCCGACCTGGCTTCTCGTGCTGGTGCCCGTCGGGACGATGGCCTTCGTGCCCGCTTTTATCCTCTTCTCTCTCGTCGGGCTCGGGCTGTTCGCCTTTGCCATGCGGGCGGTTTCGGGGGCATGGCGTATCGCGCTGCCGCTGCTCGCCGCGCCGATGGTGCTGAACACGGTGCTTCACGGATAAAACGTGCTTATCTCCGCGACCCTGTTCGCCTTCGCAATGGTGGCGATGGAGCATACAGTTTCTTTCTCGCGGGGATCGTCATCGGCCTTCTGACCTACAAGCCGCAGCTCGGCGTTCTGATTCCCGTCGCTCTTCTTGTCGCCGGCTATTGGCGCACGATCTTCGGCGCGGCGGTCTCAACCCTGCTCTTCGCGCTGGCAAGCTGGCTTGCGTTCGGGTCCGAACCTTGGCTGGTCTTCATTGCCCAGGCCTATGTCGGCGGCGAGATCCTCGAAAACGGCTGGGTGGATTGGGAGAAGATGGTGTCCGTCTACGTCGCCGCGCGGGTTCTAGGCCTGTCGAGCAATTCCGCCTGGATTTGCCAGGGGGCAGCGGCGCTAATTGCTCTGGGCGCGGTGGTCGCGACCTGGTGGAGGGCCGGGGATTTCACTGCCTGCGTCTGAGTTCTCATCGTCGCAAGCGTGCTGGTGACGCCCTTCGCGCTGACCTACGACCTGACGGTGCTGCTTGTCCCGGTCGCTTTCCTTATTCGGGACGGTCTTCGCAACGGCTTCCGCTCATGGGAGGTGTCGTGGCTCGCGCTTCTCATCGCGGTTGGCGCGGTGACGGGCGGTATCGGCCTTCATTTGGAAATTCCGGTGGCGCCGCTTCTGGTCGCGATCATGCTCGCTCTGGGTCTGCGCCGTGCGTTCGGCGCTGCACCTCAGTCCGCGGTGCCGTCCGTACGCGGAATGTCATAGAGCGGCGACAGCGGCCGGAGCGAGGCGAGGGCCGCGCGTGCCTTTTCGCTGTCGCGATCCATCTGCGCGATCAGCGCATCCAGACTGTCGAACTTCTCCTCGCCGCGCAGATAGCTGGCAAAGGAGACGGTCAGCGTCTTGCCATAGAGGTTGCCGGAGAAGTCGAAGACGTGCACTTCGAGAAGCGGGGCGCCGTTATCGAAGGTCGGCCGCTTGCCGAAATTCGCCACCCCGTCATGCAGCACCCCGTCGATGACGACGCGCACCGCGTAGATGCCGTAAGCCAGCGTGCAATCGGCATCCAGCGCGATATTGGCCGTGGGATAGCCAAGCTCGCGCCCGAGCTTGTCGCCGTCGCGCACCGTGCCCTCGGTAAACCAGCGATAGCCAAGGAGCGCATTGGCGAGTACGATTTCCCCTTGCGAAAGCGCATCGCGGATGCGGCTTGAGGAGATCGTCTCCCCGCCCTCGTCATGGATACGATCGACGATGGAGACGCCGAAGCCGTGCTCTTCCCCCGATTGCCGGAGGTAATCCGGGGTTCCGGCGCGCGCGCGGCCGAAATGGAAGTCATAGCCGGTGACCGCGTGAACGATCCCGAGCCGTTCCACCAGAATGTGGGTGACGAATTCGGACGCCTCGTGCAGCGCAAAGGATGCGTCGAAGGGCAGCACCAGCATTCCGTCCAGGCCGAAGGCTTCGACGATTTCGGCCTTGGCATGGGGCGGGGTGAGTCGGAAAAGAGGATTTTGCGGCGTGAAGACGGACCGCGGATGCGGTTCGAACGTCATCACGTAGCCCGGCACGCCCAGGCGATCGGCCTCCTCGCGCACCTTGTCCAGAACCGACTGATGGCCGCGATGAACGCCGTCAAAATTCCCGATACCGACGACCCCGCCTTTCAAGGCGTCAGGAAAGGCATCAAGGGAATAGGCGGTGTGAAAGGCTTTCGGCGCCGGCGCGAAGGACTGCGGCATTCGGACGAACCCCGATGGGTGTGGTGAGGTTGCGGACCGTGACGACTTCGCCGTCAAAGGTCAAGCGCGGAAACGTGCCGCACCGAGGTCGCGGCCGGTCGCGTACTTGAGTGTCGGAGGGATAGGCTGCGCCCTAGTCGACCCCGCCGGGATCGCCGCGCCCGGGCACTTTCACCACGGCCTCGCCTTCTAGCACCACCGTATCGCCGACCTTGGCCTCGCAGGTCAGGCGTGCCTTTCTGCCGCGCTCCGTCAGTTCGGCAACGGTCACGGTGACGTCCAGCACGTCGCCAATCCGCACTGGCGCCTTGAAGTTCAGCGTCTGCGACAGATAGATCGCGCCGGGGCCGGGCAGGTGGGTGCCGAGCACGGCGGAAATCAGGCTCGCGGTATAGAGACCGTGGGCGATGCGGGTGCGGAACGGCGTCCGTGCGGCGAAATGCTCCGACAGATGAATCGGATTGCGTTCGCCCGATACCTCTGCAAATCCGATGACGTCATCGCTGTTGACGGTCTTGGTCAGCGTCTCGCTCATTCCGACGTTCAAGTCTTCGAAATAGAGCGTACGCAGAGGCGGTAGGGACATTGCCAAGTTCCGGAAAATGTAGAGACGGGATATGCAGGTTAGAAACGTTGAAGGCGGCGCTCAATTCGGCTTTGGGAGCATACACTGAAGTCGCGAACGTGGATTGGCGGATTTTAACTCTCTTTTCAGTCCCCTCTGCTTATTGTAGCGCCATGCGTGGGGAGCCGGGGTACCGGCAGCTCTCTTTCCTGGATTGTCACAACGCTGTTCGGCCGCCATGGCCATGGCTGTTCAGGTGAGTGTATGGAGTAGAATATGGCCCTTAATTTTTCGATGCCGGTTCTTATTGTTGATGATTACAAGACGATGATCCGCATCATTCGCAACCTGCTGAAACAACTGGGTTTCAGTGACATCGACGATGCTGCGGATGGCACCGAGGCGCTGGAGAAGATGAAGCAGCGCAAATCAAATACGGTCTCGTGATCTCCGGCTGGAACATGGAACCGATGACCGGATCCTAGCTGCTGAAGCAGGTCCGTTCCGATTTGGGGCTTTGCAAGACGCCCTTCATCATGGTCACGGCGGAATCCAAGACCGAGAACGTCATCGCCGCCAAGAAGGCCGGCGTGAACAACTACATCGTGAAGCCGTTGAATGCGCAGACGTTGAAGGGCAAGATCGACGCTGTCTTCAACGACTAGCGATTGCGATCGGCAGACGGGCACGCGCGAGCGGTCGCATGACATGTGACAAGCGCCGCCGCCCGCCACACCAAAAGAAAGTGAACCGGATCAGGCGGCCCCGACTTGAGGCAAGTCGGGCTTGATCGGGTATTCGCCGCCGCCGGCACACGAAAGTGAGCTTGATGGGAGGAGAAAAAAGAGATCGCGCGGGACCACAAGAGGGTCGACATGCGCGATAGACAGGGAAAGTACCATGGTGCCGATGGCGAAACATGACGTCTTGGGCGTAATCAAGTTTCTTCAGGACAACAAGCAGCGCGACGGAGAAGTCTCCTTGGGCGACGTCATGCGTCTTACGGAGGTGATGGCCGGCGACTTCAAGAGCGTCCTCCATTTGTACGCACCGTCCATGCGGCAGGAATTCTAGGATATCGCGTCCGAGATCGCGCGGATGAAGCAGCACGTGGTGCATCTGCGCGCCGCAGACATGAAGCACAACCGCATCCCCGAGGCCGGGCGCGAGCTGGACGCCATCGTCGAGGCGACCGAAGAGGCAACGCAGACGATCGTGGCCGCGGCCGAAGAGATCATGGCCGCCGACACCACGGACACCGCCGCCTATCAGTCGATGGTCGGCGACAAGATGATCTAGATCTTCGAGGCCTGCGCCTTCCAGGACATTACCGGCCAGCGCATTTCCAAGGTCGTCAAGATGCTCTCCTACATCGATGAGCGCGTCTCGAACTTCATCGAGCGCCTTCGCATCATCGAGAACGAGGACGTGGAGATCGAGGAAACCGAGGACGAGCGGCGCGCACGCGAACTCATCCTTCACAGCCCGCAGCACGCAGGCGAGGGTGTTTCCCAGGCCGATATCGACGCCATGCTGAGCGGCGATGATTCGGAAGGCTCCGCCGAATCCGATCAGGCGGATATCGACAAGCTGTTCGATTGACGGCCCAAACCGACGGCGAAAGCCCGAACTCACCGACATTCGACGAAAAGGCCCCAGGCGCAGCGCGCAGGGGCCTTTCGTGTATTCGGCGCAAGATCCCGGTTCACGGGGCCGTTGACGGCAAAGCGATTTACCAGGAAAGCCGGGGCATTGCCGCGCGCGCCGAAAGCCCTTCGTCGGCGAGTCGTTCCTCGACGCGCCGGCAGTCGGGCATTTCGGCTGCGCCAAAATCGGCGGCGTGAATGCCCGCGGTGATGAAGAGGACGTCGAGCCCCTGCTGGCAGGCACCCTTGATGTCGGTCGGCAGACCGTCGCCGATGGCCAGCACCTTGGAACGGTCCTGCGTGTGTCCCGAAAGTCGCTCCAGTTCGCCGATCGCGCGGTCGTAGATTGGCTTGTAGGGCTTGCCGAGGATCTGCACCTTGCCGCCCATTTCGCCGTAATCGCGCGCCAGTGCGCCCGCGCACCAGATTAGCGTGTTGCCGCGCTCAACGACCACGTCCGGATTGGCGCAGATCATGGAAAAGCCGCGGTCGATCAGATACTTAAAGCGCTCGTGATAGTTTTCCGGCGTCTCGGTCACACCGTCGTAGAGCCCGGTGCAGACGATCAATCCGCCATCCTCGGTCTTGGAAGCGTCCTCCACCAGGGTCAATCCCGTGCCCTCGTAGAGCGTGTAGTCGCGCTCCGGCCCGATATGAACGACCGTGTCGCCCGCATGGGCGGCCAGAAGTGCGTGGGTGACGTCGCCGGACGTAACGATGGAGTCGTAGGCCTCGCGGGCAAAGCCCAGACCGTCGAGCTGATCGTAGATCGGCGCGGACGGGCGCGGCGCATTGGTGATCAGAATGACCCGCCCGCCGCCTTCGCGAAACCGGGTCAGGGCATCGGCCGCACCCGGATTGACGCGCACGCCGTTATGCACGACACCCCAAACGTCGCACAGGATGCCGTCATAGTCGGATGCGATGGTCGAAAGTCCGGGAAGAAGCAGGCTGTCGGCGGTCATCGGGGCCCGGATCTGATAGGATGAAGGTCACAAAAGATTCGGCCGTCGGAAGCGGTCGTCCGCGTGTCGAGAGGATCTCGAGCTCGGCGGCCGTGCGGCGGCGTGCGGCACACCATAGTCGAACGACCGTCCCCCGCAAGTCCGCAATTACGGGCATACGGGTCGTGTTCGGTGCATGGACCTCGCACAATGGCAAACCCTCAGGAACTTGGCGTGGCAGTCAGGCAACTTTCAGAAACCGTCATCAATCGCATCGCGGCAGGCGAGGTGATCGAACGCCCGGCCTCGGTCGTTAAGGAACTCGTCGAGAACGCGCTTGACGCAGGGGCGTCTCGTATCGAGATCGTGACGGCGGCGGGCGGCAAGACCCTGATGCGCATCACTGACGACGGCCTGGGCATGACGGCCGCCGATCTGGCGCTCGCGGTGGAGCGGCATTGCACCTCCAAGCTCGCTGAAAACGACCTGATGGATATTTGCACGCTCGGGTTTCGCGGCGAGGCGCTGCCGTCCATCGGCGCGGTCGCCCGTCTGACCATCGCCACGCGCAACGAGAGCGAGCCGCACGGCTGGGAGATCAGCGTGGATGGCGGCGAGAAGAGCGAGGTCATGCCCAGCGCCTTGAACCGCGGCATGCGGGTCGAGGTGCGTGATCTCTTCTTCGCAACGCCCGCGCGGCTAAAATTCCTGAAATCCGACCGCGCGGAAACGGCGGCGATCACCGAGGTCGTCAAGCGCATCGCGCTTGTGCATCCCCATGTGCGCTTCTCGCTGTCCGGTCCCGACCGTCGACAGCCGTTCGATCTTCCCGCCGCAACCGGCTCCGATGCCCGCCTTGTCCGTATCGGTCAGGTTCTGGGCTCCGATTTCGTCGACAACGCCATGGCGATCGAGGCGGAGCGCGAAGGCGTACGGCTCTCCGGCTTCGCGGGGCTCCCCACCTATCACCGCGCCAACGCCCTGCAGCAGTTCTTTTTCGTCAACGGTCGCCCGGTGCGCGACAAGCAGCTTCTCGGCGCGCTGCGCGGGGCCTATTCGGACGTTCTGGCGCGCGATCGCCATCCCATCGTCGTGCTCGATATCGATCTCGATCCCCATCAGGTCGACGTGAACGTCCACCCGGCAAAAGCCAACGTGCGTTTTCGCGACGGACAGCTGGTGCGTGGCCTGATCGTCGGCTCGATCAAGCGCGCGCTGGTGGAAGCCGGGCACCGCGCCTCCACGACCGGCGGGCACGAGGCGCTCGATTTCGCCCGGCCGAACGGCATTGATCCGCGCGGTCGCCCGACAGCGGGGTATTCAGGTGCGGGGGCCGGGTATCGCAGCGGCTATGTCACCCCGGCGCGGCCTTCAGGCGATGCGCAGGACTGGCGCCTGTCCGCCTTCTGTCCGCTTCAGGGCGGGGCAGGCGAGGGGGCTGGAGCCGCCACGCTTGAGGCGGCGCGCGGAGACGTGGTTGCCATGTCATTTGGCGGCTCCGATCTTGCCGAGGAACAGGTTCCCTTTTCCGGTTTCAACGGGTTGTCGGCGGATACCCGCGCCGACGCCGCACCGCTCGATCACGAAGTGGAGGCCCGGCCGCTGGGGGCTGCCCGCGCTCAGATCCACGCCAACTATATCGTCGCGCAGACCGAGGACGGTCTCGTCATCGTGGACCAGCACGCCGCGCACGAGCGTCTCGTCTACGAGCGGTTGAAGGAGGCGTTGGCGGCCAAGGGCGTGTCGAGCCAGATGCTGCTCATTCCCGAAGTGGTGGAATTGCCCCAGGAGGATGTGAACCGTCTCCTGGAGCGCGCCGACGAACTGTCGGAATGCGGGCTCGTGCTGGAGGGATTCGGCCCCGGCGCGGTTGCCGTGCGCGCCTCGCCCGCCTTGCTGGGTGATACCGATATCCGGGGACTGGTGCGCGATATCGCCGACGACATCGCCGACATGAATGCGGCCACGCGGTTGTGCGAGCGGCTCGATCACGTCGCCGCCACCATGGCGTGTCACGGTTCGGTCAAATCCGGTCGCAGGCTCCGGCCGGAAGAGATGAACGCGCTCTTGCGCGAGATGGAGGCGACTCCGCTCTCGGGGCAGTGCAATCACGGCCGCCCGACCTGGATCGAGCTGAAGCTCGCCGACATCGAGAAACTTTTCGGCCGACGCTGACCTTGCGTTCGTCAGGTTGACGCCGGTGCAAGCCTGTGGCGCGCGCGACACAAGAGCCGCCAAAACGCATTTTTCAGAGCGTGTATACAGGCGGAAACATGGCGGAAAACTGCGCAAAAGGTGACCCGCTACCATTTTTCACGGGCATCGAGATGGTGCAAACAGTGATACAGATCACCGGAACTTGCACGCGCCTGCTGCATTAATGCCGAAATGTCGGGTGTAGAAGCAGGCCGCGCATCCCTTGCAGGGATTCTCCCCCGACAAGGGCGGCCGACCGTTGGCCCCGTGATCGGTCAAGATAAGCTCGCTCTAATGTGAAATCCGATCGCGGTCGGTGTCGTGTTTGGTTAACTTCGTTCAGGTGATTCTGGTTTTTGAATGACGATGAAGAAATCTGGTAGGTTCCTAATGACGTTCACGATACGCGGCCACCAGACGGCGCTTGTTTCCGCCCTGCTCGCCGGCGCGGTGATAACGGCCAGCCAACCCGCAGCCGCCCAAGGTGCGGACCGCTTCGCTGGGGCCCGCAGTGCCGAACGCATGCGCGTGGAAGATCAGGGCCGCGACTATCGCGATCCGCAGGATCATCGCGCACCGCGCGGCTATTGCGAAGAGCGTCGCGGCGGGGGCTTTTTTGGATGGGCCGGTTGGGGTAGCAACCGCGCCGATTACGATTACGACCGCTACGATCCCGAGCCGGTCAAGGCGCACGTTTCCAGCCCGCGCTATCTCACCTACAAACCGGATGAATTGGAGACGGTCTCTCTCGAGGTCCTGTCGCGCGCCGTGGCTGAGGCGGCCGTCAAGCGTCAGCAGGCGGCCGCGGAAGCGGAAGCCGAGCGCAAACAGGTCGCAGCCGATGCCGCAGCAACTGCTGCTGCCAAGGATGCCGAGGCGCAGCCCGAGAACGTCGCCGCAGCCGATGATTCCAGCCAGGGCGTGCAGCCTGAGCAGGCAGCCGCGAATGCCGGTGTCGCCGTCAACGACGCCGACGCTCAGGCCGGGAACGCGGAAACGACCGACGTCGTGACCGGTTCCATCGCCACTTCCGGTGATAATCCGAACGAGGCGACTGTCGCGTCCGACGATACGGCTTCCGAAGGTACGCCTGCCAGTGACGTGGTCGCTGCCGAGGATGCTTCGACCGATCCTGCCCCGCAGCAGGTGGCGACGGCCGACACCGGGACGGACGCAACCGCGACCGATGCCGACACACCGGCGGCAGCGCCGGTTGTCGAGACCCCGGTCGATCCGAGTGCGCCCACGCCGTTTGAGCGCGATGCGAATACGCTCGCCTCTCTCAAGCTTCGCGCGCTGCCCCAGGTGATCGACGCCATCGAGGCGCACTACACCAAGCAGACGTCGTTTGTCTGGGTGAAGGACGGTAAGGTGTCCGACAAGGCGCTCGCCGCGATGAGGGTTCTGGCGGCCGCCGATACCGTCGGGCTCGATCTGAGCGACTACCGGGTGGAACTGCCGCACGATACCGTGGCGATGCAAGCCGCAGACGTGGAAGTGGCAAGCAACAACACGGGCAATGACGGCATTCTGTTCGATGCGGACGATACGCTGGGCGCATCCGGACTGAAGGCACGCACCCACGAAAGCGAGCTGATGCGCTTCGAGATGGAGCTGTCCGCCGCCGTTCTGACCTACGCACTCGATGCCGAGCGCGGCCGTATCGCCCCCGATCGCATTTCCGAGTACCACGATCTGCCCCGTCACAAGGTCGACCTCGATGCGGTCATGACGGAATTTGCCTCGAGCGAGGATGTCGCGGCCGATCTTGAGGCGCGCAACCCGACCAGCAAGGAATTCAAGGGGCTGGTCGCGACCCTGGCCGAGCTCAAGGCATCGGATGCTCAGGCGACTGTCTCGATCGCGCCGCACACGCTCATCAAGCCGGGCGAGAGCGATCCGGAGATGGCGAACGTGATCAAGGCGATCAGCCTGAAGGCCTCGGACGATCTGAAGGCCGAGCATGTCGACACGTTCGACACCTATGACGGCGGCGAAACCTACACGCCGGAGCTGGTGCCTCTGGTCAAGGACTACCAGCGCGAAGCCGGATTGTCGGCCGACGGTGTGGTCGGTCCCAACACCGTTCGCTCGATGGTCGGCATGACGAATGCCGCCAAGATCGAACGGGTGAAGCTCGCCATGGAGCGGATGCGTTGGCTGCCGCGCGATCTGGGCGATCGCCGCGTCTTCATCAACCAGCCGGCTTTCACCGCCACCTACGTGCAGAAGGGCCGCGATCCGCTGTCCATGCGTGTCGTGGTGGGCAAGAAGTCCAACCAGACGAACTCCTTCTACGACCACATCGAGACGGTGGAATACAACCCCTACTGGGGCGTGCCCTACTCGATCATCGTCAACGAGATGCTGCCGAAGCTGAACAAGAACCCCTACTATCTCGACGATGCGGGATATGAGGTCACCACGGTCAACGGCCGCGAGGTCTCTTCCGCCTCCGTCGATTGGCGCGCTGTGGTCAACAAGCAGGAATCGATCAATGTCCGTCAGCGCCCCGGCCGCTTCAATGCGCTGGGCCAGCTGAAGATCCTGTTCCCGAACAAGCATCACATCTACATGCACGACACGCCCGCCAAGTCGCTGTTCAACCGCGCCAACCGTGCTTTCAGCCACGGCTGTGTGCGTCTGCAGGACCCGCAGGCGATGGCCGCGGCGGTGCTGGGCAAGGACAAGGCCTACGTGAACGAGCGGATCGCCGAGGGCAAGAACGAGGCGGATCCGGTGAGCGGGAACATCCCCGTCTACGTGTCCTATTTCACGGCTTGGCCGGACGCCAAGACCGGGACGGTTCGCTACTTCCCGGACATTTACGACCGCGACATGTACCTCTCCCGCGCCATCGAGGCGACGCGCGAGGCTCGTCACCGCTAAGTACGGGACGTCCTGCGATGAAGTTGAGATGAGGCGCCTTCGGGCGCCTCTTTTCGTTTCAGGACATGGAACGGGGCGACGGTTCTCCGAGGCGGGGAAGGGCGCATGCCCGGCTACGCCTCCCGTCTCGCTCAGGTGGGCCGTCACCGTGATGCGAGGGATGCGCGGGGACGGGGTGTACTTGATCGCGTTGCCGATCAGGTTCTGGAAGATCTGGCGCACAAGAAGCGGATCGCCCTTGGCGAAGACGTTCTCCACGTCGATATCGAGCGTGCCGTTGCGCGCGGCGACCGGCTGTTCGAACAGGTCCGCCGCCTCATGGATTGCATCGCCGATATTGATCGGGGGGGGGGGGTGCGAGGGGTCGTACTGGCTCATCTTGGAAAAGCGCAGCAGATCCATGACCATCGTGCGCACCTGTACCGACATCTTGCGCAACCGGTTTGCCGTGTGGCGGGCTTCCTCTATGTCGCTGCGGTCCATCCGCCTGTTCCAGAAGGTCGGTATAGACGGAGATTTTGCGCAGCGGCTCCTGAAGGTCGTGCGAGGCGATGTGGGCGAAGCGGCGCGGGCTTTCATTGGCCCGTTCCAGTTCCTCCGCCTTGGTTTCCATTTCCTGCGCACGCACGCTCATATGCGCGCGCAACTGATCCTGAACCCGAATGAGGTCGCGATTGGTGCGGCTGTGGCTGTCCACTTCCTCGATGAGCTGAAGATTGGCCTCGTGCAGCATCGCCGGACTGGGAAGGCGCAGCGCCCTGGGGATGACGAACCACGTCGCCACGACGGCCGCCGCCGAGGAGACGGCGGCGGTAATCAGCTTGACAACGGCTTCCAGACCGTAGATCGGCTCCCACAGGGTGATCAGGGAAAACAGATGGTAGTGCCGCACGCCAGAATGAATGCCGCGAACAGGGCGAAGATCCATTTACGGGCAAGGTCGCGGCGTTTGCGCACGAAGTAGAGCATCGCCACGGGGATTGAGACGTAGCAGACAAAGATCAGAATGTCGGAATGATGTGCATGGCGACCAGATCGCTGCGCCATGTCAGGCAATAGCCATGCGGGGCCAACTGTGTCGTATGAAACAGTGTATCTAAATAATTCAGCATCTTGGCGGTTCCTCCCGGATGCGCGACAGGACCGCTCATGCCCGCTTCGCATGCCGAATATGACGTAACGGATATCTGAAACGACGCGCCTCCGGTTCGTCATGATCAGTATATATCCGAAATAATAATAGTATATTATTACGATAAGCGCAGGTGAGAAGCCGATATTGAATTGTCTTTTGGAGGGATATGGGAGGGTTTTGAAGGAGATTTAAGGGTGTGTACGTGAAAATACGACACGTATATTCACGTTATGTCGAGAATAACTGAAATCAGTTCCGACATCTTCTGAAGGTTGTCGGATTTTACGCAAAACGGATTTCGTGCCGCTGGCAAGGGCGGCCCGATGGGTGTCCGGGTCGGAAGCGGTGGTGATCACGACGACGTCGACCTTGTCCAGGATGTTTTGCGACACGCAATGCTGCAACACGCCCATTCCGTTCACGCCGGGCATGTTGAGATCGAGGAAGATTTTGTCGGGCAGGGTGTCGTCCAGAAGATTTCGGTCGATTTCACCGAGCGCTTCGGAGCCGGAGAGAACGAACGTCAGGTCCAGATTGACGCGTGCCGCTTCCTGAAGTCGTGCGATCGCCTTTTTCATCAGATAAATGTCATCTTCATCTTCATCTTCATCTTCATCTTCATCGTCATCGATGATCATGACCTTGTTCTGATTGGCGCTCTGTCTCTTCATGGGTAACATTTTTCTGTTAGCCCTTATTCCCCTCCGGAGTTAATCCCGGCGTTTGACGTTTCTCTGTTGTCAGTAGATTTAAATTGGAAGTGTTTTTGGCATGTTATAAATATTGAATAAAAATTACCCTAGGTCAATATACGTCAAATTACAATAATTATTGGAATATTTTATTATGTTAAATATTTGATTCTCTCAGGTCTTCAGGCGCCAACCGGTGCGGAAGATCCACCAGATCGCGGTGAGACACAGAGCGAGGAACAGTCCGGTCATGGCGAGCGAGATTCCGACCGAGACATCCGCCGTTCCGTAGAAGCTCCAGCGGAAGCCGGACACGAGATAGACCAGCGGGTTGAACAGCGTCGCCGTGCGCCAGAAGGGGGGCAGCATGTCGATGGAATAGAAGCTGCCGCCCAGAAACGTGAGCGGCGTGACGATGAGCAGCGGCACGAGCTGCAGCTTCTCGAAACTGTCGGCCCAGATGCCGATGATGAAGCCGAACAGCGAGAAGGTGATCGCCGTCAGCACCAGAAAGGCGAGCATGACGAACGGGTGCTCGATCCGGATCGGCACGAACAGGCTGGCCGTGCCCAGAATGATCAGGCCGAGGGTGATCGACTTGGTCGCCGCCGCCCCCACATAGGCGATCACCACCTCCACGAAGGAGATCGGAGCGGACAGGATCTCGTAGATGGTGCCGACGAATTTCGGAAAATAGATGCCGAAGGCGGCATTCGTCAGGCTCTGGGTCAGAAGCGACAGCATGATGAGCCCGGGCACGATGAAGGCCGCGTAGGACACGCCGCCGATCTGATCGATGCGCGAGCCGATGGCCCCACCGAAGACGATGAAATAGAACGAGGTGGAGATGACCGGCGAGACGACGCTTTGCAGCAGCGTGCGAAAGGCGCGAGCCATTTCATAGACGTAGATTGCGCGTACGGCGTGAAAATTCATCGCTGGTTCCTCACCAGATTGACAAAGATCTCCTCCAGCGAACTCTGGCTGGTGGACAGATCCTTGAAACGGATGTCGTTTTCCGAAAGCACCGACAGCAGTCTGGTGATGCCGGTGCGCTCGCCCTGGCTGTCATAGGTGTAGATGAGTTCGCTGCCGTCTTCCCTGAGTTCCAGCCCGCGACCGACCAGCGCCTCGGGAAGCTCGGCAAGCGGGGCGAGAAGCGCCAGGCGAAGCTGCTTGCGCCCGAGCTTGCGCATCAGTTCCGCCTTCTCCTCCACCAGCATCAGTTCACCCTTGTTGATGATGCCGACCTGGTCGGCCATCTCCTCGGCTTCCTCGATATAGTGGGTGGTCAGGATGATGGTGACGCCCTGATCGCGCAGTTCCCGGACCACGTTCCACATGTCGCGGCGAAGCTGTACGTCGACCCCGGCCGTCGGTTCGTCGAGAAACAGGATGTCGGGTTCGTGCGCCAGCGCCTTGGCGATCAGCATGCGCCGTTTCATGCCGCCTGACAGCGTCATCAGCTTGGCGTCGCGCTTGTCGTAGAGGCTCAGCGCCTTCAGTACCTTCTCGATATGGGCCGGGTTCTTGGACTTGCCGAACAGCCCGCGTGACAGGCTGACCGTCGCCCACACGGTCTCGAAGGAATCGGTGGTCAGTTCCTGCGGTACCAGCCCGATGATCGAACGGGCGGCGCGGTAATCGCGCACGATATCGTGGCCGCCGGCCAGAACCGTGCCGTTCGTCGGTTTGACCAGACCGCAGATGATCGAAATGAGTGTGGTTTTGCCCGCACCGTTGGGCCCGAGCAATGCGAAGATTTCGCCCTTCTCGATTGACAGATCTACCGATTTAAGCGCGGTGAAACCGCCGTCATAGACCTTTGAAAGTCCGGAAATCTCAAGTATCGCAGCCATGAAAGCCTTGGATGGGTTTGGTGGGCTCAGGGTGCCCGTCTTCGTGTGGGCACATTTGGGGCTGCGGCGCACAAAGGCAATGCGTGAGGTTACGATTTCGAACCGATTGCTTGCCGACGTCTGCCTATTTGCCGGAAAGACGTAGGAACAGAACCTTGCTGTCGCCAATGCCGCGCTCTTCGACTGTCTCGAACCTGGCCGGAACCTCGACGATCGAATCCGCGGCTTCCTCCAGGACGCAGAGCGCTGTGGGCTTCAGCCAGCCGCCGGCAAGCGCGCTCGAAAGTGCCTTCTCGCCGAGCCCCTTGCGATAGGGCGGATCGAGAAAGACGAGATCGAACGGTTCGATCGTGCCCGCATCGCCAAGCCTCGTGGCATCGCGGCGAAAGATTTTGGTCGCGCCGGTCAGCCCCATCGTCTCGCTATTGCGGCGGATCAGTCCGCGCGGCTCCACCGCCTCTTCGACGAACACGCAGGAGCGGGCCCCATGGCTCAGCGCCTCCAGCCCGAGCGCGCCGGTGCCCGCAAATAGATCCAGCACGCGCGCATCCTCGGCGGCATCGTCAAAGCCGTGGGCGAGAATGTTGAACACGGTTTCGCGCAGACGGTCGGAGGAGGGCCGTGTGGCCGCGCTCTTCGGCGTTGCGAGATGGGTGCCGCGAAAACGGCCGGAGATAATACGCATGAAACTCAAGCCTTACGATTTCGGAGAGCGACCACCCCGAGTCCTGCCTCCAGGTGTCCGGCCGCCCGGAGCCCGGCCGCCTTCGTCCCGTCGATTGGAGCCGCGCCCCGTCGCGCCGCGTCCGTCCGTGCCGCCGGGACGCGCATTGGCGGGAAGACGGCTTCCCGCGCCGCGCCCCTGAACGGCGGGCTTGCCGCCCGTCGCCTTGGTCTCGGCCGCACCGGTTACGCGCTTCTGGCCCGGCTTTGCGTCCTGTTTGTGGTTGGTATGGGCCTTCGCGTGCGCCTGCTCGCCGTGCTTTGCGCTGATCCAGCCCGGCTGGGCCTTCTCGCGCTTCTTGCCGCTTTTCTTGTCGGCCTTCTTGTCCGGCGCTTTCTTGCACTGGTCTTGAAGGCGCTGGTTGATCGGTGCCTCGAAATCGGCCCCCGACTCGCGCGCGAGCTTTTCGCCCAATTGGTCACGCAGCACCCGGCCGCGGATCTCGCGCACCGTGCCCTCGGGCAAATCGGCAAGCTGGAAGGGACCGAAGGACATCCGGATCAGCCGGTTCACCGACAGGCCCAGATGCTCCAGAACGCGCTTGACCTCGCGGTTCTTGCCTTCGCGCAGGCCCAGCGTCAGCCACATGTTCGAGCCCTGCTCGCGGTCCAGCTCCGCCTCGATCGCCCCGTAATAGACGCCGTTGATGGCGATCCCCTTCTTCAGCGCATCGAGATCGGTCTGCGTGACCTTGCCATGCGCGCGCACCCAGTAGCGCCGCAGCCAGCCGGTCGCGGGCAGTTTCAGCACGCGGGCAAGTTCGCCGTCATTGGTCAGCAGCAGCAGACCCTCGGTGTTGATGTCGAGACGGCCGACGCTGAGAACGCGCGGCAGATCCTTTGGCAGCCAGGAGAAGACCGTCGGTCGCCCCTCCGGATCGCGCGTGGTGGTGACCACGCCCTTGGGCTTGTTGAAGAGCCATAGCCGCGTGCGTTCGCGCGCCGGCAGCGGTTCGCCGTCCACCAGCACCTTGTCGCGCGGGCCGACGGTGACGGCGGGGGTTTCAAGCTTGCGGCCGTTGAGTTCGACGCGCCCGGTGGCGATCCACGCCTCCACTTCGTGACGCGAGCACAGCCCGGCGCGCGCCATCACCTTCACGATGCGCTCGCCCTTGGGGCTTTCCTCAGCCGATTTCGATGTGTCCTTGACCATGCAGCGCGTGATAGCAGAGCGCGCGCGCGGCGGAAGCGAAATAGCGCGCTCATGGAGGAAAATGAGTGGGGATGATAATCGCGCCATATCGCGGCAACGCTTCCCGATCCGGCCATATCCCGCTAGTTTGGCGCCATGATGAAGACCCCCACCTTCATGGACGAAGCGCTCCGCCAGGCGGAAGCGGCCGCCGCTTGCGGCGAGGTGCCCGTCGGCGCGGTCGTGGTGCGGGACGGCGAAATCATCGCATCGACTGGAAATCGGACGCTCACCGACAACGATCCGACCGCGCATGCGGAAGTTCTGGTCATCCGGGAAGCCGCCGCCCGGTTGGGATCGCAGCGGTTGATCGATTGCGATCTCTACGTGACACTGGAGCCGTGTGCCATGTGCGCGGGTGCAATTTCGTTTGCTCGTATCCAGCGGCTCTATTTCGGGGCCGGAGATCCCAAGGGCGGGGCGGTGGAACACGGTCCGCGCTTTTTCGTGCAAGCCACCTGCCACCACGCGCCGGAGGTCTATTCCGGCATCGGTGAGATGCGTGCGGCAACGTTACTGAAGGACTTCTTCCGCGACAGGCTGTGAGAGTGGGGGCTTCAGTGCTGTTTGTGTCTGAGCGACTTGCCACAAGTACGATTGTCATCCCCGCGAAGGCGGGGATCCAGTAACCACAGAATTCTGCTTGTGGAATGAAATGCGCAGGTCTCACGGGGTGCTGGATCCCCGCCTTCGCGGGGATGACAGGTATGGACAAAACGTGCCAATCCCACTGGGCCTTCAGCAGAGAGAAAATAGCTGCCTGTGTTGCGGGCGAGGCCGTCTTTCGACCGAGCCTCAACTACCACGCAAAACCGTCCAGTTCGTGCATGAAGGTCGCGTTCAGGCGCTTCAGGGGGGCGGTTACCGTCTCGTCCGGGGCTCCGTAGACAGTCATGCGGGTCGGTTGCGCATATTGCATGAAACGACCGGCGAACTTGGTGCCGAAATTGTTCAGGTGCACCATCGTGGCCGGTGAATCCGCATAGCGCTCGTAGATGTGGCAGGCAGTCTCCGCCTCGTCGAAGGACCATTCGTAGATGAGCGCGCCCGGCGCGTCCTTCTTCGTCGCCTCGACCATCTCGTGCATCAGGGCTTTGAAATCCTCCGCGGCCCCGTTCTTCAACGCGACTTCCAGCATCCAGTGGACATGCTCGCCCATCATTCTTTCCCCAACCATTCCTTGCCCCGACGATGTCTCACCTGAAACCGAGCCCGGATTTCCCAAAGCCTATTTCACAAGTCAATTAGGTTGGAGCGTTCAAGGCAAATCTTAAAAATTGGCGATCAGAGCATCCGCCACGAAACCGGCAAAGACGATCCAGCCATAAATACGGTTCGAGCGGAAAAGCTTCAGACACTGATCGTTGTCGTCGATATCGAGCACTATGATCTGCCAGATGAAATGAATGGCACCCACGGCAAGCCCGATGAATGCCAGCGGCCCGGCATCGGCCAGCGTCGCCGCCAGCACGAAGAAGGCGGTCGCCCCTAGATAAAGGATAGAGACGGCGGTCTTCGTCCAGGCGCCGAACAGCCGTGCTGTGGATTTGACCCCGATCAGGGCATCGTCTTCCTTGTCCTGATGGGCGTAGATCGTGTCATAGCCGATGGTCCAGAGAATACCGCCCGCATAAAGCGCGACAGGGGCCCAGTCGAGATGTCCGATGACGGCGATCCACCCAACCAGCGCGCCCCAGTTGAAGGCGAGCCCCAGCACCGATTGCGGCCAGTAGGTGATCCGCTTCATGAACGGGTAGGCCGCCACCACGACGAGCGAGCAAAAGCCCAGCACGATCATGTAGGTGTTGAATTGCAAGAGCACGACTAGTCCGGCCAGCGCTTGCGCCACCGTGAAAAGGACGGCCCGCGTCGTGGAGACCTGACCGCTGGGAATCGGCCGCGACCGCGTTCGCTCGACCATGCCGTCATAGTTGCGGTCGACGATGTCGTTATAGGTGCAGCCCGCTCCCCGCATGGCGATGGCGCCGATCATGAACAGCGCCAGATGCCAGAAATTCGGCAGCCAATAGCCTGCGGCCTCACACGCCAGCGCCGAGGACCACCAGCACGGCCACATCAAGAGCCACCAGCCGATCGGCCGGTCCCAGCGTGCCAGCCGCGCATAGGGTTTCTGCCATTCAGGGGCAAAACGGTCGACCCAGTTGCCCGAAACGGCGTCGGCGACGGCGCCCGCAATTTGCATTTTCATGTTGCGTCCGCGTGCATGGTGACAGGGTGTCCCATGGGTTCGCTCGGAAAGCGGGCAAGGTCAAGTGCAGAACCGATTTGCGTAGGCCGCGTCCCGTGCTAGACCGCGCGCAACTCGACTCCGCGACGGGAACATGCCAATGAACGTCCTTCTCATCGGCTCCGGCGGCCGCGAACACGCGCTCGCCTGGGCGCTCGCCAAATCGCCGCTGATCGAAGCGCTTTACTGCGCCCCCGGAAATGCGGGCATCGACCAGGTTGCCGTTCACGCGGCCCTTGATGTGACTGATCATGCCGCGGTCGCCGCCTTCTGCAAGGAAAAGGCGGTCGACCTCGTGGTGGTCGGCCCGGAAGCGCCGCTGGTGGCTGGGCTCGCCGATGATCTGCAAAAGGCAGGGATAGCGACTTTCGGGCCGAATGCGGCCGCTGCCCGGCTGGAGGGCTCCAAGGGCTTCACCAAGGATCTCTGCGCGAAATACGACATCCCGACCGCTGGATACGGCCGCTTCACCGATGCCGAGAGCGCCAGCGCCTACGTGCGCGAACACGGCGCGCCCATCGTGGTGAAGGCGGACGGACTGGCCGCGGGCAAGGGCGTTGTCGTCGCCATGACCAACGAGGAAGCGCTGGAAGCCATCGCCGCGTGCTTCGAAGGCGGCTTCGGTGCGACGGGCGCGGAAGTCGTGGTGGAGGAATTCCTGGAAGGCGAGGAGGCGAGTTTCTTCGCCCTGTGCGACGGCACGACGGCGTTGCCGCTGGCCACCGCCCAGGATCACAAGCGCGTCTTCAATGGCGACGAAGGTCCCAACACCGGCGGCATGGGGGCCTATTCGCCGGCTCTCGTCATGAGCGAGGCCTTGATCGAGCGCACGATGAAGGAAATCATCGAGCCGACCATGCGCGGCATGGCCGATATGGGCTGCCCCTTTACCGGTATTCTCTATGCAGGGTTGATAATCACGAAGAAGGGACCGGAGCTGATCGAATACAATGTTCGTTTCGGCGATCCGGAATGTCAGGCGCTGATGATGCGTCTTGAGAGCGACCTTCTGGGCCTCGTGCTGGCGGCGGCCAAGGGGGAGTTTGAGGGCAAGTCCGTCGCCTGGCGGCCGGAAAGCGCACTGTGCGTGGTGATGGCGGCCAAGGGCTATCCCGGTGGATACGAAAAGGGCACAGAAATCCGTGGGCTTGAGGCCGCTGGAAGCGATGAGGCCGTGGAAATCTTCCATGCTGGCACCAAGGTGGACGGCGAGCGGATTCTCGCCAATGGCGGACGTGTCCTCGGCGTCACGGCGCTGGGCGCGACGGTGGCGCAGGCGCAGACGCGGGCCTATTCGGCAGTGGATGCGATCGACTGGCTCGAGGGCTTCTGTCGGCGCGATATCGGCTGGCGTGCGGTCGAGCGCGAAAAGAACACTCGCTAAATTTACCTTGGGTAAATAAGCGTTTTCTCTATCCTCCCCGATGGATTTCATCGGGGAGATACCATGTCGTTCGGTGACGATGAGAATTTCAATTCAAATGTAGAACGTATCGTCAAGGAAAGGCTGGATCCGTGCGAGCGGACTGTACTTGAGACGTACTACATAATCGATAAGTTTGTTATCTACGAAGCCGATGATGCGATCACTTTCGACGAGAAACAGGAAGAAAGCGAAAGCAACAAGAGCCTATACGGCGCGCTGGAATGGATCTGGCGCGGTATCGTCGACTCTCCGTCGGCAGAACCTGCGCATCCGAGAAGTCAGGTCCGTTACTACATCAACGGTGACTACGATGTCGGGAAGGAATTCCGGCAGAAGACTTTCTGTTCTCTTGCACGGTTGTGCAATGACGTCAACACCCTGGCCGTTGGCAAGGTGTGGGCCGGTCGAGAACTCGCCCGGGCTTTCCTGTTCGTCTTCGAGAAGGAGCCCGTGGAGAAGCCTGTCTCCTTCCTCCTGGAAACGCAGAACCGCCTCGAGGCGCAGATCAAGAGCCGTCTGCGCAAACAGTATGTTTTCTCCAATCTTTTTGCATTCATCGGGCTGTCGATCGTGCTCTGCCTGATCTACGCCTATGGGTCGTTCTATGGCGTGCCCGTGGATGTCTCCAGATATGTGAGCTACACCCTGTTCGGGGGAACCGGGGCGCTCCTTTCGGTCAGTGTCGGTACCCGCAAGATCGACCCGGATATAGACCTGCGCCGTTGGGAGCATCGTTTCACCGGCATGGCGCGGATCATGATCGGGGCGATCGGTGCCATCGCGGTCTCCGTTGGCCGTCGATTCCGGCTTGATCGGAACCTGGAGCGAGGCGACCGCCGGGACCTCGACGCGGCTGCTCATCGCGTTCATCGTAGGGTTCAGCGAATCTCTTGTGCCCAACCTGATGGCGCGAGGCGCCGACAAGCTGGGGGGTAAGGAGGAAAAGGAAGCGGAAAAGTGAGCGCAGCCCCGGGGAGACGGAGAGCCCGGTCACAAGCTATCTGTGACCAAAGAAGGACGAAAACGAAATTCCGATGGGCCGGAAGAGGGTTGTAATCGGCGAAAAGACATTGTCTCATCGGTCAATGACTGATCTTCCAGAGCTCTTTCCGGATTTCGAAACCCGCAAGGTGGAAGGCGATGGCGCCACGCTGCACGTGCGCATCGGCGGGGATGGGCCTCCTTTGGTGCTGCTGCACGGCTATCCCGAATGCGGGGTCATGTGGCATAAGTTGGCGCCGGAACTGGACCGCGATTTCACTTTGATCATCCCGGATCTGCGCGGTTACGGGCAAAGCCCCGTGCCGGAGTCCGAAGGCGGGCAGGCCTACTCCAAGCGCGCCATGGGCAACGATATCGTCGCGATGATGACGCGGCTCGGCCATCAGATCTTCGCGCTCGCCGGTCATGATCGCGGGGCGCGTGTCGCCTATCGCATGGGCCTCGATCATCCCGACCGCCTGTCGCGGCTCGCCGTTCTCGATATCCTGCCGACCTACGAATACTGGCAGCACATGGATCTCAAATACAGGCTGAAGATGTACCACTGGCTGTTCCTGGCCCAGTCGAGCCCGTTGCCGGAAAACCTCATTGCCCGCGCCAGTTCTTTCTATTTGGAACACACGCTGGCAAGCTGGACGGCGAGCGGCAATCTGTCCACCTTTGACAAGAGGGCTCGGAGCACTATCGCGCTTTTTTTGCCGATCCCGAGCGTATCCACGCTCTTTGCGAGGACTACCGGGCCGGAGCCGGGATCGACATGGATCTCGATACCGCCGACATTGAAGCCGGGCATACGATCGACATCCCGGTTCTGGGGCTGTGGCGCGGGTTGTCGCCGGAAGAAAGCCCCCTTGAGACCTGGCGCAAATGGGCGCCTCAGGTGGAGGGCTCCGCGCTCGAAGCCGGTCATTTCCTCGCCGAGGAAGTTCCCGAGGAAACGCTTGCCAAGCTCCGCGCCTTCTTCAAGCCTTCGTGACACTGCCGATGGTGGCCGAATGGCCGATGTGGCAGGAATTTGCAAGCGGCGCCGGTCGTTCCTAAGTGAATGAATGAGCGTTGCGCACGACGCGGCATCCTGCGCGCGTCCCGGCACGCTTGCCATCTTTGCGAAGGAAATTCCGTTTCATGACCACACTGCGTATTGGACTGGTGCTCGGCGGCGGAGGCGCGCGCGGGCTGGCACACTTTCCCGTGCTGGAAGCGCTCGACGAGATGGGAGTGGTGCCGACCGCGGTCGCGGGAGCCTCCATCGGCTCCATCATCGGGGCGGGCTATTGCGGCGAACTTTCGGGTGCGGAAATCCGCGAGATCACTACGGCGATTTTCCGAAAGCGCACCGATGCGCTGGGCCGCATGTGGTAGCTCAGGCCGCGTCGCTTCGCGGATCTGTTTGCCGGAGGAGGGCTTGCCCAGTCGGATGCGACTCGCGTGCTGGAGCTCTTCGCAGGTCTGTCAATCCCGCGCGATTTCGCCGATCTGCGCATTCCGCTGAGTGTCGTCGCAACCGATTTTTACGATTGCCGGCAGATCGCGATTCGCTCCAGCGATCTGCATCAGGCGGTGGCCGCCTCCATCGCCATTCCGGTTGTCTTCAAGCCGGTAACCTTTCAGGACCGGGTGATGATCGACGGCGGCGTGGTCAATCCGCTGCCCTTCGACATTCTTCCCTCCGGCCTCGATATCATCATCGCGGTGGATGTGATCGGCTCGCCGGTGCTGCGCAAAGGCCGCCGCATTCCGTCGGCCAGCGATTCCATCTTCGGGGCGACCCAGATCCTGATGCAGACGATCACGGCGGATAAGCTGAAGACGCGCCCGCCCGACATCCTCATCCGCCCCGACATAGACGGATTCCGGGTGCTGAATTTTCTGAAAGCCGATGAAATCCTGCGCGCCGCCGAACCCGTCAAGGACGAGGTGCGACGCAAGCTGGAAGGTTTGCTAGAGAAACAGGGCCGCCGTGTGAGTCTTCGCTCACTTGAGACGGCGGACCTGAAATAAATCTCGGAGAGGCGTTTTATCCGTCTGATCGGAACGCGCGCTAGCTGCGTGCGATGATCTCGCGTTCGTTGTCGTGAACGGGCATCAGCCCGGCGATCCCCGCCTTGCGGCGAACGAAAAACCGGGGGCGGCGCCCACGCAAGACAGAAGAGCGCCGCCGGGGACAGGGTCGCCCGACCGTGATCCGATTGGGGGAACCCGCGATTTCGTGCAAGGAATCGTCCGGCTCGATCATCAGAAGAGGCAGCGCCAGACGACGCGCCCATGCCTGCCAGTCCGCGACCACGTTGCCCAGATCGCCCGCTTCCATCAGCACCAGCGACAGCGACGGTTCCGCATGAACCAGTTCCAGCCGCACCTCGATGCCGCCGGGAACGTCGATTGCCGTTGCCCGGGCCGCCACGCCCACATAGTCGCGAAGCTTGAGGAAGATCTGATTGCGCTGCCCGTTCTGGCGGCGCGTGACGATGACCGTACCGTGCTCCAGATGGATATCCGCGCCCGCCAGACCACCTTCACCGGCAGCAAGGCCGACAGTGAAGGTGGAAGGCAGTGCGAGCGGGTCCAACTGCGCGCACGTTTCCTGTTCCGCGGAGAGAACCCGGCAGGTTGCTGTTTGACGCCTCAATTTGCATCTCCCGTGGCCGGTTTTGTTTTTTATCCGGCCGTCCTGTTTGACGCTTTCGACAATAGCGATCGGCGGTTCGAGGCTGCTTAAGAAACCTGGTTAAATTTTCCTTATTTCTAAAGAGGGTTAGGAATGGTGAGCGACGCGGTAAGGCTTCGTTTACGCTCTACGTAAGCCTCATCGGCTTGCCCGCGCGCGGGATGAAGCATAGACAGGACGCGCGGCAGGGGAGGCGGCGGCGGCCTCGCGCGGGAAATCCGGTCTACGCCATCCTATATAGAGCGCACCGACAGATCCGACCCGATACCGTATGGGAGACGGTCGAAGGCTTGTGGGAACGAAAGGACATCAATGACACTCTCGATCGATCAGCAGGATCTGGAAGCGCGCGCCGCACGTCTTGTGGAAGCCGCCCGGACCGCGGGCGCCGATGCGGCCGACGCGGTGGCGATTACCGGCCAGTTCCTCGGCGTCTCCGTGCGCGAAGGCAAGGTTGAGGAGACGGAACGCTCCGAATCCGACGGTTTTACCTTGCGCGTGTTCGTCGGTCAGAAGGTGGCGAGCGTTTCCGCCAATGCGCTGGACGACCTGCCGAGCCTTGCCGTGCGCGCCGTCGCCATGGCCCGCGTCGCGCCGGAAGATCCTTATGCCGGTCTCGGCGATGAAACCCGTCTGGCCCGTTCCCTGCCTTCGCTCGATCTGCTCGACGAGAGCGAGGTGAGCGCCGACGAGCTGCGTGAGGCCGCTCTTGTCGCGGAGGCCGCGGGCCTTGCGGTCTCCGGTGTCTCCAAGTCCGGCGGCGCGTCCGCCTCCGTCGGCGTCGGCGGCGTGGTTCTGGCGACCAGCGCCGGGTTCAGCGGCTCCTACCTTATTTCCCGCCATTCGCTTTCCATGACCGCGGTCGCCGGAGATGGCACCTCGATGGAACGCGACTACGATTTCGATTTCCGCACCCACCGCCGCGATCTCGATGATCCGGTCGATATCGGTCGGCGCGCGGGGGAACGCGCGGTGCGCCGGATCAATCCGCGCAAGGTCGATACCTGCACCACCGCCATCATCTTCGAACCGCGTGCCGCGCGCACGCTGGTCGGGCACTTCGCGGGCGCGGTCAACGGGGCATCCGTTGCCCGCAAGACCAATTTCCTGTGCGATCAGATGGGCAAGCGCATCTTCGCTCCCGGCATTTCGATCACCGACGATCCCTTGAAGCCGCGCGCCACCGGCTCGCGCCCCTTCGATGGAGAAGGACTGGAAATCGCACCGCTCACTATGGTCGAGGACGGCGTTCTCAAGGCCTGGTTCCTGGACGGTCCGACGGCGCGCGAGCTTGGCCTTGAGACAAATGCCCGAGCCACGCGCGGCGGAGCGGGCACATCGCCGAGCCCCACCAATCTGGCGCTCGCACCGGGCGAGATGTCGCCGGAAGACATGATCCGCGAAATCGGCGAGGGGCTCTATGTCACCGACTTGATCGGCCACGGCGTCAATCCGGTTACGGGTGATTACAGTCGCGGCGTTTCGGGCTTCTGGATAGAGAACGGGGAACTGACCTATCCCGTGAGCGAGGTCACAGTCGCAGGCAATCTGAAGGACATGTTCGCGCGGCTCAGGCCCGCCAATGATCCGGACCTGCGTTTCTCCACCAGCGCGCCGACGGTCGCCATCGAAGGATTGACCCTTGCTGGACGCTGATACGACAAGCGCACCCAGCGCCGCACAGGATCTGGAACTGATTGCCGATGCTGCCCGCCAGGCGAGGTGGCTGGCGATGAACTATTTCGGTCGCGATCCGCGCGTGTGGAACAAGGAGAATAATTCTCCTGTCACCGAAGCGGACATGGCGCTCGACGACTATCTCGGTCGCGAGTTACGCGGTGCCCGTCCCGGCTATGGCTGGCTGTCGGAGGAAACGACCGACAACAAGGAATGGCTTTCGCACGGCCGCCTGTTCTTGGTCGATCCGATCGACGGTACGCGCGCCTTCATTCGCGGCGAAGAGGACTGGATGGTGAGCGTCGCGGTCGTGGAGGCCAGACGGCCGATCGCGGCTGCCCTTTATGCCCCGGTCGTCGAGGATCTCTATGTCGCCACGATCGGTGATGGCGCGCGTCTGAATGGCTTTCTGATCGCCGTGAACGAGCGCAGCGCGCTGGCGGGTGTGCACGTGGCCGGGCCGCGTTCCCTGCGCGAGCGGGAGGCTCTTCTGGAAGCCGGTATCAATCAGGAACAGCCGATCCGCTCTCTGGCGCTGTGCATCGCGCTTGTGGCCGCCGGGCGGCGCGACGCGGCTATCGCGACGGCACGTTCGCACGACTGGGATCTTGCGGCCGCCGATCTTTTGGTGCAGGAAGCGGGCGGCCAGCTCACGGATCTTGACGGGCGTGCGCTTCGTTACAACCGCTCCGATGTTCGCCATCCGGCGTTGATCGCCTCCTCGCAGGTGCTCAGGAGCGCTCTGGAAGCTATCGTGCGCAACGCCCTGGAAGTAGAAGACACCGAACCCCGCGCATCCCGTGTCGCGGATTGCGGGGCTGGCCTGCAGGCATATGCCATTCAGGCAAGATGAACTCAGGCAGGACGGATCATGAGCGAATAGGATAAGCCCAACCAGTTGTTGCACCTCGTATTCGGCGGTGAACTGATCGAGATCGACAAGGTGGAGTTCCGCGATCTCGACAAGCTCGACATCTACCCGAACTATGCCAAGGCATATAACGCCTGGAAGTCGAAGGCTTAGACCTCCATCGACAATGCGCATATGCGCTATTTCATCGTTCATATGCATCGCTTGCTGGATCCGGAAGAACCCAAGGCGTGACCGGCTGAGCGCGCCGCGGCGTCTGGGCTCTTGCCCGCGCGCGGCCGGAACGCTATTGCCCACACCCACCATCGTTAACGCGAGAAGATTTGCGGCGGGGATCTCTCCGCCGTCCGGGCACTGCGAACATGAAGTTCCGATTTCCTTGAGAGGCGCCCCGTCCTTGAAACGTTGTTCGATTGCTCGCCCGCACGGCCCTGCCGTGTCCCCTAATCTCGTCCGGCGGCTTGAACGCGCGTTCGTTGTGCAGATCGCAAGTGATCGTCGGGGGGGTGCATGCTGAAAAGCATCGGGCGCAATCCCGCCGTCCTGCGTTTTGTCGGACGGATGCTGGCCCGCTACCTGGTCCTTGTCCGCAAGACCTCGTCGTTCAAGATCGAGCCGCAGGATCTCTACGAGCGATACGATGCGCACCGGCCGTTCATCCTCGCCATGTGGCACGGCCAGCATTTCATGATGCCGTTTGCCCGGCCCGATGACTGGGACGCTCGGGTGATGATCTCGCGTTCCGCCGACGGCGAAGTGAACGCGGTCGCCGCCGAAAGGCTCGGCCTCGGGCTGATCCGGGCCTCCGGGTCGCAGAAACGCCGCCAGATGCGCAAGCGCGGCGGCATGCGGGGATTCTTTGAGTCGCTCTCCGCTTTGGAGGAGGGCGCGATCGTCGCGCTCACCGCGGATGTGCCCAAGGGCCCAGCGCGCGTCGCCGGGCCTGGCATCTTGCAGCTTGCGAAATATTCCGGTTGTCCGATCCTGCCCGTGGCGATCGCTACAAGCCGCCATATCGATCTCGACACCTGGGACCGGGCGAGCATCAACCTGCCCTTCAGCCGGATGGCATTGACGGCGAGCGAATTGATCCACGTGCCGCATGATGCCGACGACGAGACCCTGGAGCAGGTGCGACAGGCAGTGGAGACCGGGCTCGATGCGGCGACCGCGCGTGCCTACGAATTGACGGAAAAAGGCCATGGCTGAAGCGGGCGGAGTCCTGCTCGCGGCCTACCGCCTCGCGGGACGGTTCTCCGTCGCGGGGCTGAAGCTGCTGCATGCCCGCCGGGTCCGGTGCGGCAAGGAAGATCCAGCCCGTCGCGGGGAGCGTTTCGGTGTGCCCGGCCTCTCGCCCCGGCCGGGGCCCCATGTCTGGGTGCATGCCGCCAGCGTCGGCGAGACCAATGCCGTGTTGCCGCTGATCGAGTGGCTTGTCGGACGTGGGCTGAACGTCGTCCTGACCACCGGAACCGTCACCTCCGCACATCTTGCCGCCGAGTGTCTGCCGGAAGGGGGCGTGCACCAGTACGTGCCCTATGACGTCGTGCCCCTGGTCGAGCGGTTTCTGGATACCTGGCGCCCGAAGCTGGCGATCATGGTGGAATCGGAGATCTGGCCCACCACATTCAGCGAGCTGGCTGCGCGTAACATTCCGACCGTCGTGGTCAACGGGCGCATGTCGGAGCGCTCGTGCCGCGGCTGGCTGCGGTTCGGCTCCGGCGCGCGCGGTGTCTTTGGCTGTCTCACGATGTGCCTGGCCCAGTCGGAGGCGGATGCGGAACGTTTTGCTTGTCTCGGCGTGCGCGAAGTGCGTGCGATGGGCAATCTGAAATTCGACGTGCCCGCTCTGCCCTACGATGAGGCGGCGCGCGCGGCACTCGCCGCAGAGATCGGCGACAGGCCAGTCTGGATCGCCGCCTCCACCCATCCGGGCGAGGAGGAGATGCTTGCCGCGATCCACAAGGCGCTACGCGAAACGGTGCCCGATCTCCTGCTGATCTCGGCCCCGCGTCATCCCGAGTGCGGTCCGGAGGTGGCGGATGTCTTCGCCCGCGCCGGTCACGACGTGAGCCTGCGCTCGCGCGCCGAGGCGATCCGGGGCGGTACCGACGTCTATGTGGCCGATACGATCGGCGAGTTGGGGTTGTTCTATCGTCTGGCCCCCATTGCCTTTATCGGCGGATCGCTGGTGCCGCATGGCGGCCAGAACCCGATCGAGCCCGCCCAGATTGGCTGTGCCATCCTGTCCGGCTCCAATGTGCGGAATTTTTCGGGTATCTATCGGTCTCTGCGTGATGCTCGCGGCGCGCTCCTCGTGAAGGACGCGGCGGACTTGCGTGAGGAATTGACCAGGCTTCTGAATGATGACGCCGCCATTGCCGATCTCGCGGAAGCCGCGCGCGGATGCGCCCGGTCGGGACAGGGCGCGCTTGCGGCGGTGACGGAGGTCCTCGAAGGTGAGCTTGAGGGGCCGCTGAAATAGGGTGCGCCCGGCGGGGCGAAGGAACGAGGATGAGCACGTGCGGCGAGCACCCGAATTCTGGTGGCAACAGCGAATTTCGGCAAAAGCATTGGCCCTGGCGCCGGTGGCCTATGTCTATGGCCGCATCGCCGGTCACCGCATGCGCAAGAAGCCTCGCGGCCGGGTCCGCGTCCCGGTCATCGTCGTCGGCAATTTCGTCGCCGGAGGTGCGGGCAAGACGCCCACGACCATCGCTCTTGCCAGGCTCCTGCGCGAGGAGGATCGCAACCCGGTCATCCTGACCCGCGGCTATGGCGGCGCGCTGGAAGGACCGGTTCTGGTCGATCCCGACACGCACAAGGCGGGCGAGGTGGGCGACGAGGCCCTGTTGCTGGCCGAAGCCACCCCGACCGTCGTCTCCGCCGACCGTGTGGCGGGAGCTGAGGCCGCGGTAAGTCACGGCGCAAACGTCATTCTCATGGATGACGGGTTCCAGAACCCGTCGCTTTTCCGCGATTTTTCCTTCGTCGTCGCGGAGGGGGCGGTCGGAATCGGAAATGGTCTGCCGATACCGGCCGGGCCGCTGCGTGCGCCGTTACGCGATCAACTGGTGAAGGCGAATGCGTTGATCGTGATTGGTGCGGGCGAGGGCGGGGAGAAGCTCGTCCGTCGCGGCGCGCGTCGCGGCCTGACGGTGCTGCGCGCAGACCTCACCCCGCGCCACAATCCGGACGTCGCCGGTCGGCGCGTGCTGGCCTTTGCGGGTATCGGCCGTCCGAAGAAATTCTTCGATACGCTGGAATCCATGGATGCGGAAATCGTCGAGCGTCGCGAATTCCCCGATCACCACGTTCTCACTACGGCGGAAGCGCAGGAAATCCTGACCACGGCGGAGGCAAAGAACCTCGTGCCGGTCACCACGACCAAGGATATGCGGAGACTGGAGGGGGCCGAGCCGGAGCTTATGCGCTGGCTTGCGGGGGCGGCACGTGTCGCCGAGGTCGATCTCGTCTTCCGCGATCCGCACCGGGTGCAGGAATCGCTGCACCACGTGATCCGCGATCATCTCTTTCATTAGGGCAGCAGGCCCATCCCGAAGGATGGATCTCGAATTTCGGGCCGACGCCTATTCCGGACGCATGCGGCTCATGGCGGCGGCGGCGTCGATATAGGCTTCCTGGCGTTCCGCGCTCCAGTATCTCAGTTCATCGAGCGGGATCAGCTGGCCCGTTACCACGCAGCGCACGAAGTTGCCCGGCGAAAGAATCTGGAAATCACCGTCGAGATAACGGATGCGGGCTTCGCCGCCGGAGCGGGGGGATTCGTAGCGGTTCATAAATCTAGCGCCTGTTGCACCGGAAAAGACCCGGTATCGTCTGTAGCGCGATGATCCGGGCATATGGTCAACCCTGGGTGTCGGGTTGCGGGTTTGTGCTCAAGGACGTTTCGCTTCGCTCGCGGACAAAGGAAGCGGTCCCTTCTTGATGGCGAAGATAGTCATGCGCGCCCGCCGTTGCTAGCGTAAACGGCTTGCATCCTGCCTCTTCAGACATCCTCACTGTGTTCGACCTTCTTGCGCGGCGTGCATGCATGCAGGATATCGGTGCCCGCGAAGAGCCCGCCGGTCAACTGCAATTGCAGTCTTTCGGTATCGCGTCGGCGCACGTCCTCTTCGATGGTCACGATTCTCTCCGGCGGAATGGCTAGCGCTTCCAGCGCCGCGCGGCCGAACAGGATGCTGGATTCGAAGGTTTCGCGCACATGGAAGTCGACCCCCATCTTGGTGAGGTCGATGGCATGAGCCTGGTCGGTCGCCCGGCAGTAGATCCGCGCGTGGGGAAAATTCTCGCGCACGTATTCGATTGCCTTGTGCATGATGTCGTCGCGCTCCACGCACAACGCGATCACCGCCGCTTCCTCCGCCCCAGCCGAGCGCAACACGTCGGCGCGGGTGATATCTCCGTAATAGACCTTGTAGCCGAGCTTCCGGGCGTAATCGATACGGCGGGCGTTGCGGTCCATGGCGGTGATCGAGATGCCTTCCGCCGCCAGCATCTGCGCGGCAACCATGCCGAAACGACCGAAGCCGCAGATCAGAACGCTCGCCTTCGCCTCGTCGAAGCTTTCCACGATTTCCGGCGCAACGCCGCGTGCGCGCAGGCGCTCGGCAATTCGGTCGAAGACGGCGCAAACGATGGGCGTCATCATCAACGACAGGATGACCACGGCGATCAGGCCGGACTTCTCGTCCCTGCTCATCAGATTAAGCACCGTGGCGGAGGAAAACAGCACGAAGGCGAATTCACCACCCTGCGGCAGCGTGGTGGCAACCCGCAGCGCATCCGTGTTGGAGGCTCCGAAGGTCCGCGACAGGCCCCACAGCAGCACGCTCTTGACGCTCATCACGATGATGACGCCGGCAAGGATCAGCGGCCAGGCATCGAAGACGACATCGAGCGCGAAGGTCATGCCCACGGTCATGAAGAACAACCCCATGAGCAGCGAGCGGAATGGCTCGATATCGGCCTCAAGCGTGTGACGGAAGGAGGATTCTGCCAGCAGCACCCCGGCGATGAAGGCACCGAGCGCCATGGAAAGCCCGACCACATGCAGCAGCATGGCGCTGCCCAGCGCGACCAGAAGGGCGGCGATCAGCATCACATTGCGCGCGCCAATAGGTCAGGAACGAGAAGAGTGGGTTGAGCCCGTAGCGCCCGACGAGCAGGATCCCCGCCACGGCCACTGCCGCGATCGAGGCTTTCTGGCAGATCGGAATGTCGGACTCGCCGCTTCTCGGTGCGATCAGTGACACACCCGCCAGAAGCGGCACTATGGCGATATCCTGCAGGAGCAGGATGGCGAAGGCGCGCTGGCCGTAGTTCGTCTGAAGCTGACCGCGCTCCTGCAGCAGTTGCAGGGCGAAGGCGGTGGAGGAAAGCGCCATGCCGAACCCGGCCACCGCCGCCACCTGCCATGTGTCGGCCACCAGATAGATGACGGCGCTCAGCACGATGCCGGTAAGGCCGACCTGTGCGACGCCGAGTCCGAAAATATCGCGCCGCATGCGCCACAGCCGGGCGGGATTGAGTTCCAGCCCGATCAGAAACAAGAGCAGTACGACGCCGAGTTACGAGATCTGAAGAATGGTTTCCGGGTTGTGGAAGAGCGCTGTCCCGTGCGGTCCGATCAGAATGCCTGCGCCCAGATAGCCGAGCACTGCCCCAAGCCCCAATCGCTTCGCCAACGGCACGGCGACAACGGCCGTACCGAGCAGGACGATGGATTCCAAAAGGAAAGGGGGAGTGGCTTCCGTTGCCATTGGCACCTTCGAACATGATCTAAAGGGATGCAGTTATGGTAGCAGACTAAATCTGTCCGGAGAACGCCGCGCGCGAGAATTATTTGTATCCCGCGCGCGCATTGCGTTGGAATGACGAAGCGGCAGAATTGTTTGAACGTCGTTCAGAACAGCCGTGCCCGCCGTTGCCGTGAGGAAAACGGCATGATGTCCTTCACCAGGGACAAGCCCTTGAGTTCCGTTTCGAGCGCGATCGCGTTGGTGTAGAAGATGCCGGTCGCCCCGGCGCGTCGGGCGCCGTCCACGTTCTGGCGCAGGTCGTTGATTAGGAAGGCGTTTTCGGGTGCGTGGCCGTGCAGGGCGCAGATCTTGCGAAGGACGGCCGGGTCTGGCTTGCGGGCGCCGAATTCCGCCGAGGATCCGAAAAGCGCGACCGCCTCGGGCGCGCACTCGGCAAAGGTCTCCTTCAGGAGGATCGGATTGTTGGTGAGGATCGCGATGTCGACGTGTCGCCGGAGACGGCTGGCAAGCGCGAAGACACGTGGCCTCGCGCGCACCATGTCGCGCCGGATTGCGACCCAGATCTCCCGGTCGATCTCGCAGCCGAGCCGCTCGCAGAAACCCTGGAGATAGGCGGCCCCGGTCGATGGATCGCCAGCCTCCGCACGGGCCTCGAAAGAGGAGTTGAAGATCGCCTCATTAGATCTCGCGCGAATCCCGGCCGCTCAGGGCCGAAAGCGCGCGAAGCCGGACGCCGGCGTTCTTGTCGTAGAGCACGCCGTCCATGTCGAAGATAACGAAGGTGATCGGGTTCGCCATCTCCGCCTCTTTGGTCAGGCCGCCGTGCCGCCCACGGTCAGCGCGTTGATGCGCATGGTCGGCTGGCCGACGCCCACCGGCACGCCCTGGCCCTGCTTGCCGCAGATGCCGATGCCCGGATCTAGCGCCATGTCGTTGCCGATCATCGGCACGCGGGTCAGCGCGTCGGGGCCGTTGCCGATCAGCATCGCACCCTTGACGGGGGCGCCAATCTTGCCGTTCTCGATCCTGTAGGCCTCGGTGCAGGAGAAGACGAACTTGCCCGACGTGATGTCCACCTGGCCACCGCCGAAGGAAATGGCGTAGATGCCGTCTTTCACCGAAGCCAGGATTTCGGCCGGATCGTGCTCTCCGCCCTGCATGATCGTGTTGGTCATGCGCGGCATCGGGATATGGGCAAAGGACTGGCGACGGCCGTTGCCGGTGGGTTCCCTGCCCATCAGCCGGGCGTTCTGTCGGTCCTGCATGTAGCCGACCAGAATGCCGTCCTCGATCAGCACGGTCTCGGATGTGGGCGTGCCCTCGTCATCGACATTGAGCGATCCGCGCCGCCCCGAAATCGTGCCGTCATCGACCACCGTCACCCCCGGAGAGGCGACGCGCTGGCCCATGAGACCGGCGAAGGCGGAGGTCTTCTTGCGGTTGAAATCGCCCTCAAGCCCGTGCCCGACCGCCTCGTGCAGCAGGATGCCGGGCCAGCCCGGGCCAAGGACCACGTCCATCGTGCCCGCAGGCGCGGGGATGGCGTCCAGATTGACGAGCGCCTGCCGGAGCGCCTCGTCCACTGCATGCCGCCAGTTGGCTTCTGCGATGAACTCACCGTAAGGCTGACGACCGCCGATGCCGTAGGACCCGCTTTCCTGACGATCCCCTTCGCCGGCGATGACCGACACGTTGAACCGCACCAGCGGGCGGATGTCGTGCACGCGGTGGCCGTCGGCGCGCAGGATGTCGACCACACGCCAGGATCCGGCCAGCGACACGCTCACCTGGCGCACGCGCGGATCCTTTTCACGCGCATAGGCGTCGATGTGCTGCAGAAACTGGACCTTTTCCTCAAAGCCTGGTGCTTCCAGTGGATTGGTCGTGCCGTAGAGCATGGCGTTGGTGCGCGCAGGAGGGGCCGCATAGGTGCCCGCATGGCCGGACTTGACCGCCTGCACCGCATCGGCCGCGCGCTTCAGCGCGCCTTCGGAAATCTTGCCGGAATGGGCATAGCCTGCCGCTTCGCCCGCAACCGCGCGCAGGCCGAAGCCTTGCGAGGTGTCGAAGGTGGCGAATTTCAGCCGGCCGTTGTCCCATGCCAGCCGTTCGGACTGGGAATATTCAAGGAACAACTCGCCGTCATCGGCCCCGGAAAGCGCATCGCCGGTAATGCGGAGCGCCGTTTCCAGGCCGACGCCGGAACTCTCCAGAAGGTCGATGTCGTTGCTGCTCATGGCGATCTCCGGAAATGATGAAAGGGGGAGCGCTTTCGCCGCTCCGTTGCGCTCCAATATGGAGCCGATTGCCCCATTCAACCAGAGGCAGGGCCCGCAGGGCCGTCTTGAAGGATGGGCAACGCACTCCAATTCGATGGTCGGTTCGATGCCCGCCCACCGCGCCTATTTCAGCGCGTCGAAGCCTTCGGTGAAGCCATTGAGGGAGATCGGGATGCCGATGCCTTCTTCCGGGGTCTGGAAGATGATGAAGGTGGCGAGCTTGCCGGTGCGCATCTTCTTCAAGAGTTCTTCCTGAAGGATCACTTCCGCGATGCAGCCATTGGGCAGGCAGCGCACGAAACCGGCGCGGCCGATATCCGTGTCGTCGACCTTGAGGCCCAGGCCGAAGGGCAGCAGCACGCCGAGCGGCGCCAGAACGCGCAGGATCTTGGCTTCCTTGTCCGCAGTTTTCAGCACGATGATCGACAGGCCGACATTCTCACGGTCTTCCGCGGTGACGTTCTGGATGAGGGCGCATTGTTCGGACTTGGCGCCGGGAGGCGTATCGCAACGGATCTGCCAGTCGCCGTGAACCTCTTTCACCGCACCCTGCGCCATGGCCGGCGTGGCAAGGCCCTGAAGTGCTGCGCTTGCCAGAAGAAGGCAGGCGAGGCCCGCCCGGACCATGCGCATGGACGAATCGAACACGTGAACCTCCGAATCGGATCTCAGTCTTTGAGGCGGATCAAACGGCTGCGAATCACTACAGCCGGAAACGCCTGATCTGGTGCGACATTGCCCGAGATGGTTGTTCCGTTCCAGTCCCCAACCGTGCTCGCCTGCCGCCGTGGCGGAATTGAGGCCGTCTCCTCGTCGCAAAGCACAGGCGAGACTTGTGGCGCTCTGGGCTTAATGAAGCGTTTTGCGGCCAAAACGCGCGTATCGGTGGACAACGCAAGCCGGATGGGAAAATACCCCTATTGGCCGATTGGAGGAGGCAATGTTTGCTTGGGGCCCCTGCGACAATATGCTAGAGGTGCGGCAAATGGACGCCGTCCAGAGCAAACGTCTATGGTCCCTCCGGATTTGTGCCGTAGTATCGCGTCTTCGTAAGGTTGACTTGATGTTATGGGCGAATTGTCGTGACGGAGGGGCGTAGTGTGGTGTCAGGTATTGAATAGAAATCGAATAGAATCCGGTCGCCCGAGGGGGCGGAGGCCTGGAATAGGCACCGAGATGAAAGGGAGCGCATCAAGGTGAATTATCCGCTTAAGCGTATCTCGGATGGGGGGCGGGTCGGCGGTGCGGCATTGGCTGCACTTGCAGGGTCTGCCGCAGCGGCGTCGGCTGCCAAGCCTGAGCCGTGGAGCGTCAACCTGCAGCCAGCCGCAACCGACGTGATGCGCGACATTCACGCCTTTTCCAATTTTACCCTGTGGATCATCATCCCGATCGTGGTGCTGGTCTCGATCCTTCTGCTGATCGTCATGGTGCGTTTCAACGCGCGGTCCAACCCGAACCCGTCGCGCACCAGCCACAACACGCTGATCGAGGTGATCTGGACGGTCGTCCCGATCCTCATTCTGGTGGCGATCGCCATTCCTTCGTTCCGACTTCTCTACAAGGAGCTGGTGGTTCCTCCTGCCGACATCACGGTGAAGGCGACCGGATATCAGTGGGCCTGGGGCTACGAATATACGGACGACGCCTATGAGGGCATTTCCTTCGACGCCTACATGCTGAGCGACGCCGACTGTGCCGAGCGCATCGCCGCCGGCGCCAGCAAGGCCTCCCTGCCGCGGCTTCTGGCCACCGACTACGACGTGGTGGTTCCGGTCAACAAGGTGGTGAAGGTGCAGGTCACCTCCACCGACGTGATCCACTCCTTCGCTCTTCCGGCCTTCGGCGTGAAGGTCGACGCCATTCCCGGCCGGTTGAACGAGACCTGGTTCAAGCCGGAAGCGCCGGGCGTCTATTACGGCCAGTGTTCGGAGCTGTGTGGCAAGGATCACGCCTTCATGCCTATCGTCATTCGCGTCGTGACCGACGAGCAGTTTGCCGCCTGGACGGATGCCGCCAAGGAGGACGTCGATCAGGCGAACGAGCTTCTGGCGAAGATGACCGCGAATGCCGAACCCAAGACCGCTGCGAACGATGCGGGCGCGTCTGACGGCAAGGAACTCGAGGTCGTGGTCCGCTGAAGAGCGGGCCCGCCCGTGAATGAGTGAGGGAATCCGGCGGAGCGCCCGCAGGTCCGAAGTCGGATTTGCGCATTTGGCGATCCGCCGAAAACAAGATCTGGTTCGCGCGCTGGAGCGGGCGCTTGCGACCGGGGACGAGGTTTAAGGGGAGAAAGGCACGATGGCGGCTTCACAGGCCCATGCAGAGCATGCCCTTCCGCATGGATGGCGGCGTTACGTCTATTCGACGAACCACAAGGATATCGGCACGATGTACCTGATCTTCGCCATCGCGGCGGGGGTCATCGGCGGCTTTCTCTCGGTGATGATGCGCTGGGAGTTGCAGGAGCCGGGTATCCAGATCTTCCACGGCCTCGCCGCTATGGTCTACGGCGCCGAAGGGGCGGCGGCGACCGATCTTGGTAAGTCCATGTACAACGCCTTCACCACGGCGCACGGCCTGATCATGATCTTCTTCATGGTCATGCCCGCGCTGATCGGCGGCTTTGCCAACTGGTTCGTGCCGATCATGATCGGAGCGCCCGACATGGCGTTCCCGCGCATGAACAACATCTCCTTCTGGCTGCTGCCGTCGGCTTTCCTGCTGCTGCTGCTGTCCATGTTCGCGCCCTCCGCACCGGGAGCCTACGGCGTCGGAGGCGGCTGGACGATCTATCCGCCCTTGTCGACCTCAGGCCAGCCCGGACCGGCGATGGATATGGCGATCCTGTCGCTGCACATTGCCGGAGCGTCCTCTATCCTGGGCGCGATCAACTTCATCACCACCATCTTCAACATGCGCGCGCCGGGCATGACGCTGCACAAGATGCCGCTGTTTGCCTGGTCGGTGTTGGTGACGGCGTTCCTGCTGCTGCTGTCGCTGCCCGTTCTGGCCGGTGGCATCACCATGCTGCTGACGGATCGCAACTTCGGCACGACTTTCTTCGCGCCCGCAGGCGGCGGTGACCCGATCCTGTTCCAGCACCTGTTCTGGTTCTTTGGTCACCCGGAAGTGTACATCCTGATCCTGCCGGCCTTCGGCATCATCAGCCACATCATCTCCACCTTCTCGCGCAAGCCGATCTTCGGTTATCTCGGCATGGCCTATGCCATGGTGGCGATCGGCGTCGTCGGCTTCATCGTGTGGGCGCACCACATGTACACGGTCGGTCTCGACGTCGACACGCAGGCCTATTTCATCTTCGCCACGATGGTGATCGCCGTGCCCACGGGCGTGAAGATCTTCTCGTGGATCGCAACCATGTGGGGCGGATCGATCTCCTTCCGCACGCCGATGCTGTGGGCGCTGGGCTTCATCTTCCTGTTCACCATCGGTGGCGTGACGGGCGTGCAGCTTGCCAATGCCGGTCTCGACCGCTCGCTGCACGACACCTATTTCGTGGTTGCCCACTTCCACTACGTGCTGTCACTGGGGGCGGTTTTCGCCATCTTCGGAGGCTGGTATTACTGGTTCCCGAAGATGTTCGGCTACATGTACAACGATACCATCTCCAAGCTGCATTTCTGGGTCACCTTCATCGGCGTGAACCTGATTTTCTTCCCGCAGCACTTCCTCGGTGCCAACGGAATGCCGCGCCGCTACATCGACTATCCGGAAGGTTTTGCCAACTGGAACTGGATCTCGTCGATGGGCTCCTATATTTCCGCGGTAGGCGTTCTGATCTTCCTGGTCGGCGTCATCGAGGCTTTCGCCAGGAAGCGGGCTGCGGGCAACAATCCCTGGGGCGAAGGTGCGACCACGCTGGAATGGACCCTGTCCTCTCCGCCGCCCTTCCACCAGTTCGAGACACTGCCGCGCATCAAGTAGCGCGGTCGGCACGACCGTTAAGAAACGATCCGGCGCTGGGTGTGTCCTTCGGGCCCCGACGCCGGTTCAACAGATCTCAGAGCCTGTAAGGCCAATAAGAATAGGAACTTGCGTATGTCGCTTGTCGAGCGTCAGGACAGTACGATCGCAACCGCCGCCTGGGAGGGCGGTACCGGCTCGGTGGGCGATTATTTCGCTCTGCTGAAGCTGCGCGTCATGTCTCTGGTCATATTCACCGCGCTGGTGGGCATCATTCTCGCCCCCGGCGGGGTGCATCCTGTTCTGGCGGCCACTGCGCTTCTGTGCATCGCCATCGGCGCGGGTGCGTCCGGTGCGCTCAACATGTGGTACGACGCCGATATAGATCGCGTGATGTCGCGCACCGCCAAGCGGCCGATCCCGGCGGGGCGGATCACGGGTCATGAGGCGCTCGCCTTCGGCATGACGCTGGCCTGCGGCTCCGTGCTGATGATCGGGCTGGCACTCAACCTGCTGGCCGCCGGGCTGCTGGCCTTCACCATCTTCTTCTATGTCGTCGTCTACACGATGTGGCTGAAGCGCTCCACGCCGCAGAACATCGTCATCGGCGGGGCGTCCGGCGCGCTGCCCCCGGTCATCGGCTGGACGGCCGTGACGGGCTCCGTCAGCCTGGAGAGCATCGTCCTCTTCCTGATCATCTTCATGTGGACGCCGCCCCATTTCTGGGCGCTCGCGCTGTTCAAGTCGGCCGACTACGAGACGGCGGGCGTGCCCATGCTACCGGTGGTGCGCGGTCCGCAATCTACCCGCAATCACATCCTCGTCTATTCGCTGCTGCTGGTGTCCGTCGGATTGATGCCCGCACTGCTGGGCTTTGCCGGTCCGCTTTATGGCGTGGTCGCGGGAGTGCTGGGCGCGACGTTCGTCTGGCTTGCGGTCGATGTCTGGCGTCGGCGCGAGGGCGTGCTGGCGACGCGGGCGGCCTTCCGCCTCTTCGTCTTCTCGATCTTCTATCTTTTCGCCTTGTTCGCGCTGCTGCTTGTCGAACGGGTGGTCACGCTGACCCTGCAGCTTCTGGGGTGGGGAGGATGAGTGTCATGACCGACGACCGTATCGAACTGAGCCCGGAACAGAAGAAGCGACGGCGCACGCGATCGGTCGCGATCGCATTGGTGCTCGCCGCGCTGGTGATCCTGTTCTACGCGGTGACCATCGCCAAGATGAGCGTCAATCTCGAAGGCATGGGAGGCTAGAGGGAGGAATGTCGGGGAGGGACAATCCGGGAAGCGGCGCGCGGGGAGAGGGACCCGATGTGCGGCCGGGCGCAAAGCGCGATGCCGGAAAGCGCAACCGCACGCTAGCGCTGGTCTGCGTGGCCTTCGTCGGCTGCATGGTCGGGGCCGCTTATGCTGCCGTGCCGCTCTACCAGATCTTTTGCGCTGTGACCGGATACGGCGGCACCACCCAGCGTGCCGAAGCCGCACCCGTCACGCCGATCGACCGGCGCATCAAGGTGCGTTTCGATGGCAATGTCGCGACCACGCTGCCCTGGTCCTTCAAGCCGGTGACGCGGCAGGTCGAGCTTCAGCTCGGCGAAGTCGCGACCGAGCGCTATCACGTCGTTAACGAAAGCGGACGGAAGACGGCGGGCACCGCCACCTTCAACGTCACGCCGTTCGAGGCGGGCGCCTATTTCAACAAGCTCGATTGCTTCTGTTTCACCGAACAGGATCTGGCAGGCGGAGAAGCGCGCGACATGCCGGTCGTCTTCTTCGTCGATCCGGCGATGAACGAGGATCCGAACCTCGCTCACATCGACACGATCACGCTGTCCTACACGTTTTTCCCGGCCGAGACGCCGGAACAGCCCGTCGCCTCCGCGCCGGGTCCGCAGAATGCTGGAAAACTCTGACAAGACGGGGTTGATTTCCGCACGCTTAGACTTGGTAAACCTGGGGGAGACAACATGGCCGAGGCCCATACCAAGAACCATGATTACCATCTTGTAGAGCCCAGTCCGTGGCCGTTTCTTGCCTCTGTCGGCGCCTTCGTCATGGCGCTGGGCGCGATCGGCCTGATGAAGTGGAACGTGGAGGAGACGTTCCAAGTCCTCGGCCTCGACCTGACCGGCTGGGGCATCTTTGCGGTGGGGCTGCTGATCATCCTCTACACCATGTACGCATGGTGGCGCGATGCCATCCGCGAGGGCCGTCAGGGCCACCACACACGCGTGGTCTCCCTGCATCTGCGCTACGGCATGATCATGTTCATCGCCTCGGAGGTGATGTTCTTCGTGGCCTGGTTCTGGGCTTATTTCGGTGCCGCCCTGTTCCCGCATGAAGCGATCCAGTACGCGCGGGTGGAAGCGACCGGCGGGCATTGGCCGCCGGAGGGCATCGCCATCTTCGATCCCTGGCACCTGCCGCTTTTGAACACGCTGATCCTGCTGACATCCGGCACCACCGTGACCTGGGCGCACCACGCGCTCCTGCACAACGATCGCCAGGGCCTGGAGTGGGGGCTGACTTTCACCGTCGTTCTCGGCCTGATCTTCTCGATTTGTCAGGGTTACGAGTATGCCCACGCGGCCTTCTCGTTTTCCGGCAACATCTATGGCGCCACCTTCTTCATGGCGACCGGGTTCCATGGTTTCCACGTCATCGTCGGAACGATCTTCCTGGCCGTTTGCCTGGCGCGTGCGACGGCGGGCGATTTCACCCCGAAGCATCACTTCGGCTTCGAGGCGGCGGCCTGGTACTGGCACTTCGTCGACGTGGTGTGGCTGTTCCTGTTCGTCTGCATCTATGTGTGGGGCGCGGGCACACCGGCCGCGCACTGATCGGGTGTCCGACAGGACGCACGGCACTTCGCAAGTTGTGCGACACGATTCCGACAGCGACGGTTCCCGCCGTCGCTGTCGCCCGGCACGCGCCGAAAATGGCGCCGACCGACCGACCTGCCCGTGAAGGGACATTCCCATGACCAATACCCCGCCCCGTCTGCTGTATCCCCCATTGCCTGCGACACAGACCGGCCTGCGCGGCCGTTGTCCGCGTTGCGGTCAGGGCACAAGCTCTTTGACGGTTTTCTCAACACGGCGAAGCGGTGCGAGGTGTGCGGGCTCGACTTCGAATTCATCGATTCCGGCGACGGCCCGGCCGTCTTCATCATCCTGATCATCGGTTTTCTGGTGATCGTGCCGCCCTTGCGGTGGAGGTGGTCTTCACGCCGCCGATCTGGCTGCATCTGGTGCTCTGGACGCCGCTTACCCTCGGCCTGCTGCGCCCGTTGAAGGGGCTGATGATCGCCCAGCAATACAAGCAAAGCGCGCAGGAAGGCCGGATTGGCGAATAATCCCTCCCGCGCCACGGCGCTGCCCGGCATCCTGCTGCTCGTGGCACTCGCCGTGCTCGTCTCGCTCGGCAACTGGCAGATGCGGCGCCTCGCCTGGAAGCTCGATCTGATCGACAAGGTCGAAACCCGCCTCGGCGCCGACCCCGTCGCCCCGCCCGGTCCCGCAAACTGGAACGGGCTCGATCAGGATGCGATCGATTATCGCCAGGTCCGCCTGGCCGGCCGCTATCTCGACGGCGAGACCCATGTCTTCACCGCGCTGGGCGATCCGAAGGGGCGCTACGGCGGACCGGGCTATTGGGTGATTGTGCCGTTCGAAACGGATGAGGGCTGGACCGTCTTCGTCAACCGCGGTTTCGTGCCCCAGGATCTGAAGGATCCCGCAAAACGTCCGGGCAGCGCCGCGCCTTCGGGTATCCAAACCATTACGGGCACGATCCGTCATGCGGAGACGGACGGTGTTTCGCTGGAGGTGGAACCGGAAAAGAACATCTGGTATCGCCGCGATCAGGCCGAACTTGCCAAGGCGGCGGGGCTCAAGCCCGACGATGTCGCTCCCTACACGATCACCTCAATGCGGGGATGACGCCAAAGGGCGGCCTGCCGCAGCCGGGTGAAACGCAGGTGATCTTCAACAATCCGCATCTCGGCTACGCGATGACATGGTACGGGCTCGCGGCCGGAGCGCTCGGCGTCTTCGTCGTGTTTGCGTTCGGACGGTTGAGGCGGTCCGGGTGAGGGCTGTTTTTCGGAGAAGTTACGGGCTGCGGTGGCGCAGTGCGGATGCCGATCCTTCGAGACGGGCCTGTCGGCTCTCCTCAGGATGATGTTATCGTGTTGTTGTCTTTGAGGAAACTCGCAACAAACTCAAAGTCATCCTGAGGAGGCGCGTCAGCGCCGTCTCGAAGGATCGGTGACCCACACGATCCCGCTAAATCAGCCCCCTGGTAACGGCGGCGAACCGCGATTGGCCCGCCGCCTCGAACCGGCTTACAACTGGTTCAGAATGCCCGCCGCGCCCGAAATGGCGGCCTGGCCCGGGGTGTCTTCCACGTTGAGGGAGGTCACCTTGCCGTCTTCCACGATCATCGAATAGCGCTGCGAACGCATGCCGAGCCCGGCGAGGGAGGCGTCGAGTTCAAGCCCGATATCCTTGGCGAAATCGGCGCTGCCGTCGGCGAGAAAGACGATCTTGCCCTCAGCACCCGTCGCCTTCGCCCAGGCATCCATCACGAAGACGTCGTTGACCGCCGTCACCGCCACCGTGTCGATGCCCTTGCTCTTCAGGGCGCTGAGATTTTCCAAAAAGCCGGACAGGTGATTGTTGTGGCAGGTCGGTGTGAAGGCGCCCGGCACCGCGAAGAGAACGACTTTCTTGCCCGCGAAGATATCGCTCGTGCTGACCTCGCCGGGACCGTCGGCGGTCATGATCTTGAAGGTCGCATCCGGCAGTTGGTCGCCGATCTGAATGGTCATTGAAGTCGTCTCCCTTAAAAAAACAGGCGCTCTTGAATGCGCCGCCGCAAGGGACATAGCGCGCAAGGGCAGGGGCGTCGAGGTGGGCTATTCGAGGGCCGAAAGATCCACCGTCCAGCTCTGATCCGCCGCGTGCGAGCCGTTGACGAGGGTTAGGCGCAAAACGGCCGAATTCGTGTCATGAACGAGCCCTTCGGTCGGCAAGGTGAATATGGCTTTGGCTCCGTCGCGCTCGGCAAGCGTGGGGACGCTGAGATAGGAGCCCTGCGGTCCCTCCACGAACAGATCCGCCGGAGCATCCGCATCGGACAGATGGGCGGTAAAACGGAAGGCAGGTTCGTCGCCGGGCTCCAGGGAGAGAACCGTCACCGACAGCGGATCGCCCGCATCAACTGGTTCCGGAACCCGCGCCTCCGCCGCCGCGATAGCCTGCGCACTCACCGCATCCGCCGGGGCGTCGGGATCGAGTGGAATTTCCAGGCGCGTGGTGACGGGAACGCAGACCTCCCGGCAAAGCCCGAGATTGACATCGGCGACGAGCGTTGCCGGATCGCCCGTACTCTTCATCTTTGCCGTGATCGGCAGAACCGCGCCGCCTTCATAGCCGATGGTGGTGGAATAGGGATCCTCGTGGCGCTCGGGCGCGGGAAAGGCGAGTGCGGTGGAGGCGACATTGTCGGAAGCGGAGAAGTCCGCCGACGTTCCGATGCCGCTGTCGCCGGGAAAGCGCCAATAGGTCTTCCAGCCGGGCTCGGTGCGGATTTCCAGCGCAGCCTTATAGGTTCCCTCTCCATCCGGCACACCGCCTGCCATGATCAGTCGAATTTCGCCGCCCGTGGCTGTGAACCACGGACCGACCCCCGCGAAGGCCGGACCCGACAGCACCATGCCGAGCGCGGCGGCGGAAAGGGCGAGGCGGAAAGTCCGCCTTGCATCCGCGCGGAGGTGGCGTCTGGAAATCTCTGTCGTACCGGTCATCGCTGCGGGTCTCGTTCGCTTTGCTGTCGCTTTTGTGGGGATGCAGCCTAGAGACTGGGCGCGCATGTTCAAGTCGCCTGATCCTCTAGTGGTTTCATTTCCGCGTGACGACGATGACAGGCTCTCAGTCCGGTGCATCCTTTGCACCGCGCAACAGCAGATCGGTCGCGGCGTGCGCATGATCGGCGATTTCCTGCTCCGTCGGCGCTGGGCCGCCCACAGGAACCGTGTTCCTGAACGCAAGCAGCATGGCCGTCCAAAGCCGGACCGCGGTTTCCGGATCGCCCATGGCAAGGCGATCTGCGAAGAAACGGGTCAGCCGGGAGGCGGTATTGTCGGGGCCGACGGTCCGGAAAACCTGCGCCATTTCCGGTGCCGTCGCGCTTTCGCTCACCAGAAGCCGGTAGGTACGAAGGTGCTCCTGCGACAGGTGAGCTCGCATGAACGCGACCGCGAACCGGCTAAGCGTGTCGCGCTCATCCGGCAGGTCAAGATACCGGGAGAAATCCTCGCCTCCATCCTTGCGGATGTGCATTAGCGTGGCCTGAAATAGGTTCATCTTGGAGGCGAAATATCTGTAGACCGTCTGTTTCGTGACGCCCGCAAACGCGGCGATTCTGTCCATGTTCGCCGCGACATAGCCGTCGCTGAGGAAGATCTCGCTCGCGGCATCCAGGATCGCGTGCCGCTTTCTTTCCTTGTTCTGTTCGATCTTGCCCATTTCATCCTGAACTGTCTGATAATCATACTAATTGGTATGATTATATTGACACCTCTGCCGCGTCGCCTCTGCCGCGTCGCCTCTGCCGCGTCGCCTCTGCCGCGTCGCCTCTGCCGCGTCACAATATCCATACTCATGGGTATGATTTCTGATGCTGCCCCGTCAATGCCGAACGCCACCGCAAGCCCCGCGCCTTCACGCCCCGCCACGGCCAAGCGATTCGCATTGTTCGTCCGATTTTCTCGAACAAACCGACAGGCAAGGTGAACCATGACGGCCGAACTGAAATTCATCGGGCATATCGAGACCCCCTACAAGGATCCGAGCGAATGCCCGCGCAACATCAGCCTCGACGGGCCACAATGCACGATCATTCTCGATCCCGACTATCACGAGGGGCTCACCAGCCTTGAGGTCGGACAGCATATTCTGGTGCTCTACTGGTTTGAGAACACGGACAGATCCCGCATGCTGCAACGCCCGGGCGGACGCCCGACGGGCGATCTGCGCGGCACATTCGCCCTGCGCTCGCCCCATCGCCCGAACCCGATTGCTGCTGCGGTCCTGCCGATTGCGGAGATCGGGGAGGGACGGATCACCGTCTATGGGCTCGATTGCTGCAACGGCACGAAACTGCTCGATATCAAACCGGCCATTCACCTGGAGAAACCGACTGAGTGACCGCCCGAGGGCCGATAGGGACAGGGCCGCACCCGCGGCCTTGTCCGTAATTGTCCTTGCTGCCGGGCTTGATGTGGTAACAGGAGACGTAACTGTCTGGCCTGACCCATCAATATGTCTTCACGCGCACTCAGCCTTGGTGACAGGCGCGCCATGAATGCTATCCTGTCTTACCTGTGATCTGCCGCGTCCGGGATGCCTCATGGTCGCGCAGTGCGGGCAAGCAAGGAAGGTGCAAATGGCGTTGGAGACGGGAACGTTTGAACCTGCGGGCGGCTACCTGGACGGTCACATCCTGATTGCGATGTCGGGCATGATGGACGACCGGTTCGAGCGTGTCGTGATCTATTCTGTGCGCCCATTCGGCCGAGGGTGCCATGGGGGCTTATCCTCAACAAGCTCATGAACAATCTTTCCTTCCCCGAATTGCTCTCCCAGCTCGGTATCGTGGGTGAGGACAGCCCGATCCGTCTGCCCGAGGCGGTGGAGACGATGCCGGTTCATCGCGGCGGGCCGGTGGAGACCGGGCGCGGTTTCGTGCTCCATTCCGCCGATCATTTCGTTCAGGACTCCACCATGGCGATCGAGAACGGCATTTGCCTGACCGCCATACTTGAAGTGCTCAAGGCGATCGCCGACGGCAGGGGCCCGGAAAACGTGCTTCTGGCGCTAGGCTATGCGGGCTGGAGCGCGGGGCAACTGGAAAGCGAGATCCAGGCAACCGGGCTGGCTGACCTGTCCGGCGGACGAGGCGCTCGTCTTCGGGGGTGACCTCAACGGCAAATATGACGCGGCTCTCGGTCGGCTCGGTATTGCGCCGGGCATGCTTTCAAGCGACGTGGGCCACGCCTGAGGAGATTTGCGGAGTATTCCTTTCTCGCCGATATCCCATATGGGTGTTATCGGCGTGGAACAGCCGGTGTGTGCGTACGAATTCGGTTTTCGTTCGTCGTCGGTTGATTTAGGGTCGGCGCGAACGCGGCATTACCCGCGTGGACGCTGCGCGGGCGCATCAGACAGTCGCCCGCTGCGCGCGATTGGGGTGTGTAGCGGCGAGCGAACAGGCTCAGCCAATAAAATTGAAACCGGACACGGACTTCATGCATCCAAACCGTGTCGGGGAAGGAAACCGGTTTGAAGTATGTCAGCACGCGCGGCGACGCACCTGAATTGGAATTCACCGACGTTCTGTTGAGTGGCCTTGCCCGCGACGGCGGCCTCTACGTGCCAGCCGAGTGGCCGCAACTGGATCGCGAGACCATCGCGGGGTTTGCGGGCCGGCCGTATCACGAAGTCGCGTTGGAGGTGATTCGTCCCTTCGTCGGCGATGCGATCCCCGAGGACGTACTGGCGACGATGCTGCGCGAAACCTACGAGGGCTTCCGCCACCCCGCCGTCACGCCGCTCGTTCAGGTCGCCGACAATCGTTTCGTGTTGGAGCTGTTTCACGGGCCCACGCTGGCCTTCAAGGACGTGGCCATGCAGCTTCTCGGCAGGCTGATGGATCATGTCCTGGCTGGGCGCGATCAGCGCGCCACCATCGTCGGCGCCACGTCGGGCGACACGGGCGGCGCGGCGATCGAGGCCTTCCGCGGTCGCGAGCGCACCGACGTCTTCATCCTGTTCCCCGATGGCCGCACCTCCGACGTGCAGCGTCGGCAGATGACTACGACGAGCGAGACCAACGTCCACGCCCTGGCGTTGGAAGGCAATTTCGACGATTGCCAGGCCATGCTGAAGGGGATGTTCAATCACTTCTCCTTCCGCGACAAGGTCGGGCTGGTCGGGGTCAATTCGATCAACTGGGCACGCATCGTTGCCCAGGTCGTCTACTATTTCGTGGCAGGCGCCGCCCTGGGCGCGCCGCGCCGGCCCGTCTCCTTCACCGTTCCCACCGGCAATTTCGGCGATATCTTCGCCGGCTACGTCGCAGCCCGCATGGGTCTGCCGATCGAGAAGCTGGTCATCGCCACCAACGTCAACGATATCCTGGCGCGCACGCTGGAAACCGGGCGCTACGAGATGCGCGGCGTGACGGCGACCACCTCTCCCTCGATGGATATTCAGGTCTCCTCCAATTTCGAGCGGCTGCTGTTCGACGTGGCGGGCCGGGATGCGGATGTGGTGAAGCGGCAGATGAGCGGGCTTTCCCAGTCCGGCGCCTTCGATCTTTCGTCGGAAAGTCTGGCCGAGATCCGCAAGCTCTTTGCCGCCGGTCGCGCCGATGAAGCGGCGGTCGCCGACACAATTGCAAAGACCTGGCGCGAGGCGGGCTATCTGGCCGATCCTCATACGGCCGTCGGCCTGTTGGTCGCCGAGGCACAAGGAACATCAACCACGCCGATGATCGTGCTCTCCACTGCGCACCCTGCGAAGTTCCCACAGGCGGTGGAAGCGGCCTGCGGCGTGACACCGGCCCTGCCGGACTGGTTGTCGGATCTGATGGAGCGCAAGGAGCGTTTTGAAGTGGTCGCAAACGATATCGCAACCGTGGAAACGCTCATCGAAGAGCGGGCCCGCGCCGTCTCGGCGGAGGCCTGATCCATGGATGTTCGCATAAGTCATCTCGACAACGGCCTGACCATCGTCACCGATCGCATGCCGCATCTGGAAACGGCGGCCCTCGGCGTGTGGGTGCGGGTCGGCTCGCGCAACGAGACGGAAAGCCAGCACGGCCTGACGCATCTGCTCGAGCACATGGCCTTCAAGGGCACCCGCCGCCGGAGTGCGCGCGACATCGCCGAAGAGATCGAGGCGGTGGGCGGCGAGCTCAATGCATCTACCAGCGTCGAGAACACGGCCTATTACGTGCGGGTCCTGGCGCAGGACGTGCCGTTAGCCGTCGATCTCCTGTCCGACATTCTGGGCAATTCCGTCATCGATCCGCAGGAACTGAAGCGCGAGCAGCACGTCATCCTGCAGGAAATTGGCGGCGTGCAGGATTCGCCCGAAGACTGGGCCTTCGACCTGATGCAGAAAACCGCCTGGCCGGGCCAACCGCTGGGGCGCACAATCCTCGGCACGCCGACGACCGTGCGGGCCTTCACGCCGGAAAGCATCCGCGAATATCTGGATACGCACTACCGGGCGGGCAGCATGGTTCTCTCCGCCGCCGGAAAGGTCGATCACGACGAGATCGTGAAGCTCGCGAAGGAACGGTTCGGGGATTTTCCCACCGGTCCCGGCGTGCCCTTCCTGCCCGCGCAGTATCACGGCGGTGAGAACCGCCGCGTGCGCGACCTGATGGAAGCCCAACTCTTGCTGGGGTTCGAGGGCAAGCCCTACAAGCACCCCGACTATTACACGATCCAGATCCTGGCCGCCGTTCTCGGTGGGGGCATGTCGTCCCGCCTCTTCCAGGAGGTGCGCGAGACGCGCGGCCTTTGCTACGCGGTCTCTTCCTTCCACTGGCCCTTCACCGATACGGGGCTGTTCGGCATCTATGCGGCTTCCGGCGAAGACGATCTGGAAGAGCTGATGCCCGTGCTACTGGGTGAACTCGCGCGCGCAGGCGACGCGATCAAGGAAGACGAAGTCGCCCGCGCCCGGGCCCAGATCCGCGCCTCTCTGATGATGGCGATGGAAAGCCCGGTGATGCGTGCAGGACAGATTGCGCGGCAGATGATGGTCTACGGCTATTGTCTGGAGCCTTCGGAGATCGTGGAGCGGATCGATGCGGTGACGGCCGATGATGTGCGTCGCGTTGCGGCCGAGACCTTCGGCGGCAAGATCCCGACGGTGTCCGCGGTCGGTCCTGTGAGCAAGCTCATGGGTGTCGATGCGATCGGCGAGCATTTGGTTGGCACCACGAAGGCGCAATCCAGGGCAGCGAAAGCAGGCAGCTTCATCGACCTTGGTGCCGGCCGGCACTGCTGATCGGAAACGGAAGGGGGGCGGGCAATGGCACTGCTGGGCTCAATCGGCTACAGCGAACCTAGCCCGATCCTGCGTTGCGAGCGTCTGGTCTTGCGCATGCCGACAATGGCGGACCACGCCGCCTGGGCGACCTTGCGCGAATCCTCCTACGGTTTCCTGAAACCCTGGGAGCCGACCTGGCCGGTCGACGATCTCACCCGCGCCGCCTTCCGTCGGCGGCTGCGTCGCTATCAGCGTGAGGTTCGCAACGACAGCGGCTATCCGTTCTTCGTTTTCCTGCGCGGCAGCGGTGAAATTGTCGGTGGATTAACCCTGTCGAACGTGCGGCGTGGAGTCACCCAGTCCTGCGCGCTCGGCTACTGGGTCGGCCAACCCCATGCGCGGCAGGGATACATGAGCGAGGCGGTCGCCTGTGTGCTCGGCTTCGTCTTTCAGCGGCTGGGCCTGCAGCGTGTGGAAGCAGCCTGTTTGCCCCACAATAACGCCTCAATCGCTCTGTTACGTCGCACCGGCTTCACGCAAGAGGGCTACGCCCGAGCCTATCTGCGCATAGATGCGCAATGGCGCGATCATTTTCTGTTCGCGCATCTGGCTGAAGATCCTGAGTCGCCGGCGTGTCCCCAAGTGGCGAGTGATACCTATGGGGAGAGCGAGAAACATCGCTTGTGAAGGTCCCGGTAAGCCGTTACTTCTTGCCGCCATGTTCGCTTTCCGAATGGAGTTTTTGGTGCATCGTCTGTATCTCGCGCTGATAGCGCTTCTCCTGTTTGGCGTGACCGGCGTGGTAACGCCGGCGCGTGCCGTGGAAGCGATATCGGTGCCGCCGAACGTCAATGCGATCGACCTGACCCATTCCGTCGAACGTTACGTCAATCACGGTGCGAGCCTGCAGGTTTCCACCGCTCCCGGGGCCGACGGCATCGTCCGGCGCATCGAGGTGACCTCGCGCGACGGCTCCAATACCGATTGGATCGTCTTCGCGCTCTCCAATCCCTCCGACGAGCAGATCGACCGTCTGCTGATCTCTCCCTTCTACCGGCTGGTTGGATCGGGTATCGCCTGGCCGGATCTCGGCCGTTCGCGCGTGGCCTCGCTGTCTCCCAGTCAGGGCATCGTGCCGGAACGCATGCCGAGCCCGGAGGCGGACGTTTTCCGAATCACGCTCGATCCCGGCGCCGTCATCACCTTTGTTGCCGAGCTGCGCACCCCCAACGTGCCGCAGCTCTATTTGTGGCAGCCGGAGGCCTACAAGGACAGCGTCAACGCCTACACGCTCTACAAGGGCATCGTGCTGGGCATTTCCGGCCTGCTGGCGCTGTTTCTCACCATCATCGTGGTGATCAAGGGAACCATCATGTTCCCCGCCACCGCTGCGCTTGCCTGGGTGGTGCTCGGCTATCTGTGCATCGATTTCAGCTTCTGGAACCGCGTCTTCGGGATCGGTGCAGGGGGGGAACAGGTTTACCGCGCGGGCGGCGAGGTGTTGCTGGCCGCAAGTCTGATCGTCTTTCTCTATGGCTATCTCAATCTCAACCGATGGCACATTCACTACAGCCATGTCGCGATCGCGGCTCTGGTGCTTTTGCTCGGGCTTTTCGGCATCGCGATCGCCGATCCGGCGATTGCGGCGGGCATCGCCCGGCTGTCGCTGGGCGTGATCGGCCTGCTCGGCTTCGGCGTGGTGCTGGTGCTGGCCTTCCAGGGCTACGACCGGGCGATCATGCTGATCCCGACCTGGGTGCTGTTGCTGACCTGGCTATTCGGTGCAGCGCTGGCAGTGAGCGGCAGCCTCTCCAACAATCTGGTCCAGCCCGCGCTTGACGGCGGCATGGTGCTGATCGTGCTTCTGATCGACTTCACCGTGATGCAGCACGCTTTTGCCGGCGGGGCGCTGGTGCAGGGTGCCATCGGCGACGTGGAGCGCCGCGCGCTGGCGCTGACAGGCTCCGGCGACATGATCTGGGACTGGGATGTCGATCGCGACCGCATCCATACCGCGGGCGAGCTTGAGGCGCTGCTGGCGCTGAAGCCCGGCACGCTGGAAGGCCCGGCGCGCGAATGGCTCGACGTCATCCATCCGCAGGACCGCGACCGCTTCCGCGCGACGCTCGATGCGATCATCGATCAGCGGCGCGGCCGGATTTCGCAGATCTTTCGGCTCAGGTCGGAGGACGGACATTTCCGCTGGTTCCTGCTGCGCGCGCGCCCACTCCTCGGAGCCGACGGCGAAGTGGTGCGCTGCGTCGGTACGCTGCACGACGTGACCGAGCAGAAGACCTTCGAGGAACGTCTGCTGCACGATTCCGTCATCGACAATCTGACCGGCTTGCCCAACCGGCAGATCTTCGTCGACCGCTTCGATGCCGCCATGGTCCGCTATCGGGTGGAAGGCACGGGCCGACCGACGGCGATTGTCCTCGATATCGACGGCTTCAAGCAGGTCAATGACAACCAGGGCATTTCGGTCGGCGATTCCATTCTGCTGACCATGGCGCGCCGTCTGGCCCGTCAACTCAAGGCGCAGGATTCGCTGTGCCGTCTGGCGGGCGACCAGTTCGGCATCGTGCTCCTGTCGGAACAGCAGCCCGACCGGATCGCCGGTTTCGGCGAGGCCTTGCGGCGCACCTTGCGTGCTCCGCTGACATTCGGCGAACACGAGATCTATCTGACCGGCTCCATCGGGCTTGCCATCGGCGACGAGGCCAACACCACGGTGGAAGAGGTCGTGTGCGATGCGGAAATCGCCATGTACCAGGCTAAGATGCTGGGCGGCGATCGGCTCGAGGCCTACCGAGCGACGCTGAAGACCGTGACCGGCGGCCGGGTGGTGCTGGAAAACGATCTGAAATCGGCCATTGGCAACGGCGAGCTGCGCATTCTCTATCAGCCGATCGTTCGCCTGAACGACCGCACGATCGCCGGGTTCGAGGCTCTGGTGCGTTGGCAGCATCCCAAACAGGGGTGGCTTGGTCCGCACGAGTTCATTCCGTTGGCCGAAGAGTCCGGCATCATCAACGAACTCGGGCTCTATGTGCTGGAGCGTGCCGCCCGTCAGCTTGCCTACTGGCAGCAGCAGAGCCAGGAGAACTACCGGCTCTTTACCAGCGTCAACGTCTCCTCGCGCCAGCTCCTGCGCCACGACCTGATCAACGACGTGAAGGCGGTGATGGTGCGCACGGCGCTGACGCCGGGCACGTTGAAGCTGGAGGTGACGGAGTCCCTGGTGATGGAGAACCCGGAATTCTCCGCCAAGGTGCTGGAGCGCCTGCGCTCCTTCGGTGCGGGGCTCTCGCTTGACGATTTCGGCACCGGCTATTCCAGTTTGAGCTACCTGCAGCGGTTCCCCTTCGACACGATCAAGGTCGACCAGTCCTTCGTGCGCAACGACCACCGGAACCACAACGGTGCGGCCCGTCCGGTGATCCTGCGCTCCATCGTGACGCTCGCCCACGACCTCGGCATGGATGTTGTCGCGGAAGGGGCGGAGACAGAATCGGATGCGCTGGAGCTTCTGCAGATGGGCTGCGAATACGCGCAGGGCTTCCTGTACGGCCAGCCCATGCCCGCCGAGGACACAGGCAAGATGCTCGCCAACCAGCTTACGCGCATGCAGGGCTGAGCCCGCGATCAACGTGTTCGAGATGGAGCGCGTGGCCCATCCTTCGAGACGGGCCTGACGACCCTTCTCTCTGTCTGGCCCGCAGTTGATGTTGGGCTATTCCAGCTATAATTCCCTCGTCATTGCCGGCTCCGACCGGCAATCCATGCTGTGCTGTCTCAGTGCGATAAAGGGCTGATATGGATGAAGAAATTGAATTCATTACATGCCGATAGATCACGGAATGGATCCCGACCCAGATCTCGATCATGGGGCCGGGATGATGCGCGGAGAGTATTGCGAGTAAATCGATACCATTTTCGGGGCAGACACTCAGAATGACGTCGTGTGTCGATCGTTTCTTGCTATGGAACAATACGATGACGTCATCCTGAGGAGGCGTCGCAGACGCCGTCTCGAAGGATCGACGGCTTGTTCCGTCGCCTTTTCTCAGGGAACCATCATCGTCATCGAGTGCGGACCCGGCTCGATCGTGATCGGCGTCGTGCCGAAGGGGTCGCCGTCGATCTGTGCGGCGGTGAGGTCAGCCGCGGTGAGCGTGGCGCGGCTGAGCGGGCGCACGATCACATCCCGGCAGCGGTCCATCCGACCTCGCAGAAAGGCAAGGCTCGCCCGGAGCAGCGACGGCACGCGGTCGTCCGTCAGGGCGACGAGATGAAGTCCCGGCTCGCTCACATTCGCATCCCGGCACACCACGAAAGGTCTGCCGTAATGGGCCACCTTGGTGATGACGGCGAGCCGACAGACGATCCGCTCCCCCTTCGTCTCCACCACGATATCGCAATGGCGCGGCCTGAACGCCTGACGCAGAGCGGTGATGACATAGGCGAGCTTGCCGAGCCGTCGCTTCAAAGCGAGCAGTACCGTGTGGACCACGAGAGCATCGAACCCGGCCGATACCATCAGCAAAAAGGGCCGGCCATCGGCCAGCCCATAATGGAGATTTTTAGTACGCCGCCTAAGGATCATGTCGGCGATCGCATCGGGTTTGGACGGCAAACTCAATTCCTGAGCCAGCACGTTCGCCGTGCCGCATGGCACAACGGCGAGCGCCGGTGGAGCAAGGATCGACTGGAACCCGGTCAACGCCTTGTTGATGGATCCGTCGCCGCCCGCGATCACCAGAACGTCCACGGCAAGCTGGGGGTCGGAACAGATCTCGCCGATCCGGCCCGCATGAGCCGTCAGGCGCAATTCCACCGAACGTCCGGCATTGCTCAGCCGCTTGGCGATCCGCTGCAATGCCTTGAGGTTGAAACCGCTCGAGGTCGGGTTGGCGAGGATCAGGGCACGCCGGGTTTCCTCCTTCAGATCGCTGTAAGCGGGGCGGCGGTCTGCGAAGCCGCTCGGCCGCTCGAATCTGCCGCCGGTCGGCGAAGGGGAAACGGGGGTGCCGCCGCTCTTAATGCCGGGGCATCTCCTGAGCCGTTCGAACGGCCGCGGCGCATCTTGAACGGGGCCATGCCGGTGCGGGCCAGTTCGTCGGCGCGTTCGTTTTCCGGGTGGCCCGCATGGCCCTTCAGCCAGTGCCACTCCACGTCATGCCGCCGCCGCGCCTCGTCCAGCGCCTGCCACAGCTCCGCGTTCTTCACCGGCTTCTTGGCGGCCGTCTTCCAGCCGTTCTTCTTCCAGCCGAACATCCACTTGCTGATGCCGTCGCGCACATAGACGGAATCGGTGAAGAAATCGACGGTACAGGAGCGCTTCAGCGCATTGAGCGCCTCGATCGCCGCCATCAATTCCATGCGGTTGTTGGTGGTGTTGGCTTCCCCGCCCTTGAGCTCGCGCTCATGCTTGCCGAAGCGCAGCACCGCGCCCCACCCGCCGGGGCCCGGATTGCCCGAACACGCCCCGTCCGTATAGATCTGCACCCGATCGCTCATGAAGCAATATCCACGGAGCCGAGACCGTAGTCGCTGGCGTTGGTGACATCTCTGTGGAAGCGGAGTTTCTTTATGTATTCCATCGGATCTTTCGGGGTGACCAGAGCACCTTTGGGCACGGTCAGCCAGTCATAGAGACGGGTGAGCAGGAACCGCAGCGCCGCACCCCGCGCCAGAAGCGGCAGGGTATGGAACTCCGCCTCCGTGAAGGGGCGAACGCTCGAATAGCCCTTCAGAAGCGCGCGAGCCTTTGTGACGTTGAAGGATTCGTCCGGCTCGAAGCACCACGCATTCAGGCAGATCGCCACGTCATAGGCGAAATAGTCGGTGCAGGCGAAATAGAAGTCGATGATACCCGACAATTCGTCGCCCAGAAAGAACACGTTGTCGGTGAAGAGATCGGCATGGATCTCGCCGGAGGGCCGATCCTTGGGCCAGTTTTCCTCCAGCATCGACAGTTCGTGTTCGATCTCGCTTGTAAGACCGTGGCAAACCGTGTCGGCGCGATCGCGCGACAGTTCGAACAGCGGTCGCCAGCCATCGATGCTCAGCGCGTTCTTGCGGTGCATGGAGAAGTTCGCACCGGCCAGATGCATCTCCGCCATCGCCTTGCCGAGTTCCTGGCAATGGGTGGCTTTCGCCCGGCGGATCGACATCCCGTTCAGGAAGGTGTAGATCGCCGCCGGCTTTCCCGCCAGCGTGCCGAGCGTCTCACTGTCGAGATTGGCGATCGGCGTCGGGCAGGAGATGTCCGCGGCTGCCAGATGTTCCATCAGGCCGATGAAATAGGGCAGCTCGGCCGGGTTCACGCGCTTTTCGTAGAGCGTGAGGATGTAGTAACCGGCTTCCGTGTGGAGCAGGAAGTTGGAATTCTCCACGCCTTCGGCAATGCCTTTGAAGGCGAGAACGGAACCGATGTCGTAATGGGAGATGAAAGCGGCTAGCGCTTCGTCGGGAACGTCCGTATATACGGCCATGAATCTATGTCACTCGGCGGCGGCGATCCGGAGTTCGCGGGGCAGGTTGAAGGCGATCGTTTCCTCCGCCGTGCGCACCGTTTCCACGGTGACGTCGAAGCGGGCGGCGAAGGCCTCGATGATTTCCTCCACCAGCACCTCCGGCGCCGATGCTCCGGCGGTGACGGCAAGTGTCGATATGCCGGAAAAGGTCGTCCAGTCAATGTCCTCGGCGCATTGGAGGAGAACGGAATGAGGGCAGCCCGCCCGTTCCGCCACTTCGCGCAGGCGCTGCGAGTTGGAGGAATTCGGCGCGCCGACCACAATCATCGCATCGGCCCGCGGTGCGACCTCCTTCACCGCCTCCTGGCGGTTGGTCGTGGCGTAGCAGATATCGTCCTTGTGCGGGGCGACGATATCGGGAAAGTGCTCGCGCAAGGTGGCGACGACGGCGCTGGTGTCGTCGACCGACAGCGTCGTCTGGGTGATCCAGGCGAGATTGTCCGGATCTCTGGGCTGGGAGGCGCGCGCATCCGCCTCCGTCTCGATCAGGGAGACGATGCCTTCGGGCAACTGCCCCATCGTGCCGATCACCTCCGGATGTCCGGCATGGCCAATCAGCACGATATCGCGCCCGCGCTTGTGATGGATCTGCGCTTCCTTGTGCACCTTGGAGACGAGTGGGCAGGTCGCATCGAGAAAGAACATGTTGCGCGCAGTCGCATCGGCGGGAACCGATTTCGGCACCCCGTGCGCGGAGAAGATCACCGGCCGGTCGCCCGCCGGAATCTCGTCCAGTTCCTCCACGAAGACCACGCCCTTGGCGCGCAGGCCTTCCACCACGAACTTGTTGTGCACGATTTCGTGGCGCACGTAGACCGGCGGGCCGTATTTTTCCAGCGCTAGTTCTACGATCTGAATCGCCCTGTCGACGCCCGCGCAAAAACCGCGCGGAGCGCACAGCAGCACCGTCAATTTCGGCTTTGCAGTGCTTTCATCGGCCATCGGGTGTTCCTTGTGCGTTTCTGAAAGGCAATAGAGGAATGTGACCGTTACATGTCAAGAGTTGGGAAAAACTCAAGCCCTCTCGATTGCCTGTCTCCGTGCTTCCGTTCCCATATTGCCTGACTGTCGCCAAACTCGCGATGCCCTGATATAGAGGCAAGCTTGTACGGACGGAACCGACGGTTCGGCGTCCGGTTTGCGTCATGGTTCATTCGACGGGTGGTACGATGCGGTTGAGGATCTCGGGACGGTTTCTGGCAGCGCTGACGGGCGTGCTTTGTGTGGCTTCGCTGGCCGGATGCGGCAGCATCTCCAAGCTCACCGGAGGGTCGCAAGATTCTGCCCCCAGCAGCAGTCGCAGCGGCGACGACAGCTTCACCAAGACTTTCCTGTCCGGCGGCGGAACGACCGGGCCGGATGTCGATCCCTCCATCTTCGCCTCTCAGGTCGCCTGCCCGCCCATCGAAGTGCGCGCCGATACCTACCTGCTGGCCGTCTATGAGCGCGGCAAGGAAGATGATCCCCAGGCGCTGAAGTACCAGGGCTCGATCCGCAAATATGCGCGTGAATGCGATCGCCTGCCCAACGGCGAACTGGCGATCAAGGTCGGCGTTTCCGGCCGCGTCGTCGCCGGACCGGTTCCCACCAAGGGCCCCGTGGTCCTGCCCGTTCGCATTGCCGTGACTGGCGCTGACAACAAGGTTCTGGTCTCCCAGCTTGTTCTCATCGAGGTTGGACTGGCGGAATCCGACGGTTCGGTCGGTTGGGCGCGCGTCGTGGATGACATCCGCGTGCCAGCGGAAGGCGCGAGCAGGGTCTATGTCGGTTTCGACAATAAATCTTCAAAGCGTTGATAGTCAACGATAAAAGTTTGAAATTGCGGGAATTGCCGACGAAAGGGCAAGGTGTCGGCAATTGACTCCCGCCTCAGGCCTCTGGATTATGCCTGCCGCCGACGGCAGGTCGCGAGTCGGCGCCGATGGAAATGGCCAAGCGGGAGAGATCGGAATTATTCTCCGGCGCCGAAGGAGCAACCGCCCCGGAAACTCTCAGGCAAAAGGACCGCAGGGCAAGCGACACTCTGGAAAGCGGCCGCGCAGGATGCGTGACGGCTCACCGAAGGAAGTAACCGGCACCCGCCATAGGGGCGGACCGGGAAATCTCTCAGGTACTCGGACAGAGGGGGCGCGAGTGGATTTTTCCATATCGCCCCCGTGACTCTGGACCGAAGGTGAGCTTATGGCCGATCCCGCCGCGAGCGAAACGCTGCTTCAAACGCCGCTGTATGATCTTCATGTGGGGCTTGGCGCCCGTATGGTGCCCTTTGCCTGCTACGACATGCCGGTGCAATTCGAAGGCATCATCGCCGAACATACCTGGACGCGTGAAAACGCCGGTCTGTTCGACGTTTCCCACATGGGTCAGGCCTTCCTCATCGGCCCCGATCACGAGACCATCGCGAAAGCGCTGCAGGCGATCGTGCCCTCCGCCATCACCACGCTGAAGCCGGGCCGCGTCCGTTACACGGTGCTGCTGAATGGCGAAGGCGGCATCGACGACGACCTGATGGTCACCCGGCCCGCGGAAGAGGGGACGGACGGCCGTCTGTTCCTCGTCGTCAACGCCGCGCGCAAGGATGTCGATTTCCCGATGATCGCGGCCGCGATGCCCGAGGGCGTGCGGCTGGAAATCCTGGACGATCGCGCGCTGATCGCGTTGCAGGGTCCGAAGGCGGCGGAAATGCTGGTCAAGCACGTGCCGGGTGTCGACGAGATGGCTTTCATGTCCTCCATGGATGCGGCCTTCGACGGTCTCGACGTCAAGGTTTCTCGCTCCGGCTACACGGGCGAGGACGGCTACGAGATCTCGGTTGCCGCCGGTACTTCTGAAGCCGTGGCCCGCGCGCTTCTCTCCCATGACGAGGTCAAGCCGATCGGTCTTGGCGCCCGTGACAGCCTGCGCCTGGAAGCGGGCCTGTGCCTCTACGGTCACGACATCGACGAGACGACCTCTCCGGTGGAAGGCGACATCACCTTCGTGATGCAGAAAAGCCGTCGCGAGGCGACCGATTTTCCCGGTGCGGCCCGCATCATGAAGGAATTCAACGAAGGCGCGTCGAAAAAGCGTGTCGGCTTCCGTCTGGAAGGCCGTGCTCCGGCGCGCGAAGGCGCGGACGTGCTTTCTGAAGACGGCACGAAGATCGGCCACCTCACGTCTGGCGGCTTTGCCCCGAGCGTCGGCGCCCCGATCGCCATGGGCTATGTCGATGCCGCTCACGCGGAAGTAGGCACGCCCGTGAAGATCGTCGTGCGTGGGCGTGAACTGGCGGCATCGGTTGCCGCCATGCCTTTTGTCGAACAGCGTTACTACCGCAAACCCGCCTGAGAACGGCACCTCCCAGGGAGAGAAGAAAATGACTACCTACTATTCCAAGGATCACGAATGGGTCGCCGTTGAAGGCGATACCGCCACTATCGGCATCACGGACTACGCCCAGAGCCAGCTCGGCGACGTCGTCTTCCTCGAGCTGCCGGACGTCGGCAAGACGCTCGCCAAGGGCGACGAAGCGGCCGTAGTGGAATCGGTCAAGGCCGCTTCCGAGGTCTATGCGGCGATTTCCGGCGATGTCAGCGAAGCCAACGACGCGCTGGCCGACGAGCCCGCGAAGGTCAACGAGGACCCGGAAGGGGCTGCGTGGTTCATCAAGATGACCATCGCCAACAAGAGCGAGCTTGACGAACTGATGGACGAGGTCGCCTACAAGGCGTTTCTGGAAACGCTGTAAGGCGCGTCCTTTCCGCGCGCCTTGCCCGATCAATTCACGGATGCGCTTCGCCCGTCAGGGGGGCGTCGGTGCATCCGGGATTCCCGGGCCGACACGGATGAAGGCGGTAAACGGCGGGCGTGCCGCGCATTGCACCGCGCCCAACAGAAAACGGATATTATTCTATGCGTTATCTTCCTTTGAGCGATCAGGATCGCGACGACATGCTGGCATGCATCGGTGTCAAGTCGATCGATGACCTGTTCGCCGATATCCCCGAAGTGGCCCGGCTGACCGCCCCGATGGATCTGCCGCGGCGCAAGAGCGAGCTTGAGGTGGAACGCCATCTCTCGCGCCTCGCCGCCAAGAATGTTCCAGCTTCCGACGTGCCTTTCTTCGTCGGCGGCGGTGCCTACAAGCACCACGTGCCGGCGACGGTGGATCACCTGATCCAGCGCTCCGAATTCCTGACCTCGTATACGCCGTATCAGCCCGAGATCACCCAGGGCACGCTGCAGGCGCTGTTCGAGTTCCAGACTCAGATCGCCGATCTGACCGCCATGGATGTGGCCAACGCCTCCATGTATGATGGCTCCACGGCCGCTGCCGAAGCGGTGCTAATGGCGCACCGGGTGACCCGGCGCAACAAGGCGGTGATCTCCGGCGGCGTGCATCCGCATTACCGGGCGGTGATCCGCACCACGTCGGAACTTGCCGACGACACGTTCGACATCCTGCCCGCCGATCCGATGGGCACGAAGGACATCCTTTCGCGCATCAACAAGGAAACCTCCTGCGTCGTCGTGCAGTCGCCGTCCTTCTTCGGCCAGTTGATCGATCTGCAGCTGATCGCTGACAAGGCGCACGAATGCGGCGCGTTGCTGATCGCGGTCTTCACCGAGGTCGTCTCGCTCGGCCTGATCGAGCCGCCGGGCACTCAGGGCGCGGATATCGTGGTGGGTGAAGGCCAGTCCATCGGCAATCCGCTGACCTTCGGCGGACCCTATGTCGGCCTCTTCGCCACGCGGCAGAAATACGTTCGCCAGATGCCGGGACGGCTGTGCGGCGAAACGGTGGATGCCGACGGCAAGCGCGGCTTCGTGGTGACATTGTCGACCCGCGAGCAGCACATCCGCCGCGAGAAGGCGACGTCCAACATCTGCACCAATGCCGGGCTGTGCCAGCTCGCCTTCACCATTCACATGACGCTGCTCGGCAAGACGGGCTTCGAGAAACTGGCGCTCGCCAACCACGCGGCCGCCGTGAAGCTGGCGGAAATGCTTGAGGGCATCGACGGGGTGGAGCTTCTCAACGATGCCTTCTTCAACGAGTTCACTCTTCGCCTCAAGGGCAAGGACTCCGAGGCTGTGGTCAATACGCTGGCCGAAAAGGGCATCATGGCCGGTGTCCCGGTCAAGCGGATCGATCCGATTTCCGAGGGCGTCGGCGACCTGCTAGTCGTGGCTGCCACCGAGATTAACACCGACGAGGACCGCGCCGCCTTTGCCGCCGCGCTGAAGGAGGTGCTGGCATGGGCATGAACAGTCAGGGCCGTCTGAGCACGCCTGCGGAGACGGCAGCCGTTGCCGAGCACAAGACGTTCACCGGCAACAAGGCGCTGCAGATCGAGGAGCCGTTGATCTTCGAGATCGGTCGCAACGAGGTGACCGGCGTCGATATCGACGTGCCGCTCGACTTCAAGCCGCGTCTGGGCTCCCACCGCCGCAAGCAGCCGATCGACCCGCCGGGGCTGTCGGAGCCGGAGGCGATGCGCCACTACGTGCGGCTTTCGCAGAAGAACTGCGCCATCGACATGGGGCTCTATCCACTGGGCTCCTGCACGATGAAGCACAACCCGCGGCTCAACGAGAAGATGGCGCGGCTTCCCGGGTTTGCCGATGTGCACCCGTTGCAGCCGTTGTTCACGGTTTCCGGCGCGGTTGAGCTGATCGCGGAGCTTGGCAAGTGGCTGCTGGTCACCACCGGCATGGCCTCCGTCGCCATGAGCCCGAAGGCCGGCGCCCACGGTGAGCTGTGCGGCATGATGTCGATCAAGGTCGCACTCACCGCGCGCGGCGAGACCCGCACCAAGGTTCTGGTGCCCGAAAGCGCCCACGGCACCAATCCGGCGACCGCGGCCCTTCTCGGCTACAAGGTCGTGACCATCCCCGCGCGCGAGGACGGCACTGTCGATCCGGCGTCCGTTCGCGAGCTGCTGGACGATCAGGTCGCCGCGATCATGCTGACCAACCCGAACACGTGCGGGCTGTTTGAGCGTGACATCAAGGAGATCGCCGACGCCGTCCACGAGGCGGGCGCCTATTTCTACTGCGATGGCGCGAACTTCAACGCCATTGTCGGCAAGGTGAAGCCCGGCGAACTCGGCGTCGACGCTATGCACATCAACCTGCACAAGACCTTCTCCACCCCGCATGGCGGCGGTGGACCGGGTGCCGGTCCCGTTGTGCTGTCGGAAAAGCTCGCCCCGTTTGCGCCCGTGCCTTACGTGCGTTTCGAGGGTGATACGGCGGAATTCGTCGAGACCCGCGCCAAGGCCAAGGAGCACGGCGATACGCCGTTTGGGCGCATGACCGCCTTCCACGGTCAGATGGGCATGTTCATCCGCGCGCTCTCCTTCATGCTGAGCCACGGCTGCGACGGCCTGAAACAGGCCTCCGAGGATGCGGTGCTGAACGCCAACTACATCCGCGCCAGTCTTCAGGACCTGATGAGTCTGCCCTTCGGCAAGCGTCCGAACATGCACGAGGTGCTGTTCGACGACAGCTTTCTGAAGGATACGGGCGTCACCACCCTCGATTTCGCCAAGGCGATGATCGACGAGGGCTACCACCCGATGACCATGTACTTCCCACTGGTCATCCACGGGGCGCTGCTGATAGAGCCGACGGAATCGGAAAGCCTGGCGAGCCTCGACCTGTTCGTCGCCACGCTGCGCGATCTGGTCATGAGCGCCAAGCGCGGCGAGACGGAACGCTTCACCGGCGCGCCCTATCACAGCCCGCGCCGTCGGCTGGACGAAACGGCTGCCGCCAGAAAGCCGATCCTGAAATGGGTTCGGCCGGAACCGGCCACCGCCGAAGCCACGGAATAGCATCCGTCCTGTCCCGGGGTGCCGGGGCAGATTGAGCCCGAATGCACGAAATCCCGCCTTTCCGCATAAAACGGGGAGGCGGGATTTTCTATGTGTTGAGTGAGCTGGGGCTCCCGGGAGGCAATAACGGAGATGATTTGCCGAGCTACGGCTTTGCTTCGGTGCCGCGCCACCGTCGTCAGGCGGCGCTCTCCGTCATCCCGGAGGACTGCTCGCCTGCTTCGACCCGAGGCCAATCGCTGCTGATGCGGCCGGTGCGGCTGAAATAGGCGGCGGCATCGTTCACGAACGTCGCCAGTCTGGCGATCGTCAGCTGGAGGAAATATCCGCCGTGGTCGGCCGCCAGGAGCCCCCAGGAGGCATTCCGGGTCAGCGTCTGCGAGTGGGCAACCGAATCGCGCGCAAAGCGGAACGGATTGTAGTTGCTCTGTCGCCCGAACATCAGGAAGACCGGGCCGTCGAAGCGCTTGCGCAGCGTATATTCCAGCACTAGCAATAGCGGTCGCATTCCCCGTTGCTCCAGATAGCGGATCGCCATGATCTCGGCGATCGCTGCCGCCTGACAATTGACCGCGATAATGGGCGATTTCGGAAGGTGGATCTGAAGCAGGGCTTTCAGATAGGTCTCGGCCAGGTGCTCCATGTAGCCGATGTTGGTTGCCCACGTGTCGACGAAACGGGAGAACGAGATCATGCCATAAAGCGGCTGCTCGGGATCAAGCACACGGGCAAGCAGGACCGGCTCGACCCAGTTGTTGAAGCACCAGAATATCGGCCGCCGCGACCCGGAACGGTTGAACACCAGAAAAGATCCGATCCTCTCGCCGCCCGCGCCTTCAACCCGCGCCATGTCAACTGACACCCGTGACACGATTCCGGCGACGACGGTTTGCTCGCTTTCGCAAAGCGGCGTTCGGGAAAGCATCTCGGGGACAGCCTCCCAGAAGCTGAAGGCGTCGCGGTCGGTCCCGGCCTGCATAGCCTACGCCGCCGGGGTCTTGCAGATGAGATCCGCGACTTCGACGAGGGACTTGTCGGCATTGAGGAAAAGCTCCGGGTGAACCGGTACTGAAAATCGCTTTTCCAGATCCACGGCCATCATGACCGAGTCAACGGAATCCAGGTCGAATTTCGTCAGGGGCACGTTCACGTCGACAGCTTCGGAACTCTCACTGAGCGCCGTGGCGACGTGGAGGTGCAGCCAGTGGACAACCTCATCGCGGTCGGGTTTGGGGGGCGTTTGCAAGGATAGCTCCTGGATGATGGACACGTGCGGCCCGAGGGATTCGCGTCATGTGGCGAGTTCGATCAGTCGGTCGACGAGGGGGGAGAGGACATCGATCTTCTCGCCTCCCCATGGGTAGTAGTAGGTCGCCGCGCAGGGACTGGCGTTGACCTCGAGGATCCAGTGATTGTCGTCGCTCGGAGCTTCGCGCCTGTCGCGCAGGATGACGTCGATCCCGGCGAACTGAAGGCTCGGGAAGAGATCGCAGGCTTGTGCCATGAGGTCGAGGTAGCCGGGATGAACCTTATCCAGGCAGTTGATCGAGACGGTGCCCGCCGACCCGTTGCTGACACGGCTGAAGCGCACAACCTCGCCTTTTTCGGGGATGTTCTCCGGGGCGTAACCCTGCAGGGCGAGGGCGCAGCACATGTCGTCGTCGTTTATGTCGAGTTCGGTGTGGAGCGGCAGGTTCCGTTCCCGCCGTTCCGCATTCAGCGCTTTCAACAGGTCGGCGACCGTGGATTTTCCGTCGCCGGTTGCCCGCGGCGGGCAAAGCACCTTGACCGCGACGACATGCGGGCGGACGTAGAAAAAGCGGTGAACGGCGCCCTCGACGCTCTGCTCCACGAGGATCCTGCAATAGCGTGCGGCGACCCGGTACAGTGCCGCATTGTACCAGCGCCGTTCCGTAATCCGGGGAAAGGTGCAGTCGCCGTGAGACCCGTTGTTCGGCTTGACGCAGAGCGGCTTGGGCAACTTGCCGAACGCGGCGCGTGCGTCCTGGATGTTCTTGCGCCGGAAAACCTTCCCGCGCGGGGTGCTGAACCCGTGGCGGGCCAGCATCTCCTTCGTTCCGTTCTTGTCGGCAATCAGGGCGTCGTCGTCTTCGCTCAGGTAGCGTTCGAGCCGATCCCAGCGATCGCGGCCGCGTTCCAGCAGGTGCCCGTCATGGAAGAGATATTCCTGCCCTCCGATTTCGAAACTCAGCCAACGCCTTGGCTCCGGGTCTCTCGGGCTGTAGCCGAGGTTCTCGTAGTGACTGGCAATGCCTCTGGATGTCAGCAGGCTTTGCAGGACGGAGGATACGACGTCGGCGGCAGCAGTGCCGATATCCGCGGCGGGCAGGGGAAACATGGGAACTGAGGCTCGATTGGGCGGACAAATTATGAATGCCGCACAGGCGATGACATGCCTCCGAAAGTAGTAAAAAATATCAGAAGTCAATATTCATATGTAAATATTGGTATTTGTAAGAATTTTAAGATTTGAAATACACGTAAAAATTGATGGGTAGATTGATTAGTTATATTAATTAGAAATTAATATAAAAAATAGTTAAGAAGAAAATATCGTAATAATATTTGTATATATAGAAAAATAATGCGGAAGATGCATTATTTGCTTGAAATAGGAGATTTTTAGCTGAGTTCGTCATCGTTGATGACGACATATTCCGCATCAACGTCATATCCGTCGCGATAGACGTGCGCGGATCAGCTTGTGCGTTGGGTTTCCCAAACAAACGCCCCCTCACCGTTGCGGGCGAAGGGGTGTTCATGTTCGCGGGGATGCGAACGGCCAGCGTGCCTGTTACTCATTACCGCGGCATGCTGGATCTGATTTCCTGGCGCAGCGTATCGATCGGCTCCAGAACGTTGCCGCGCGCGAAATGCCAATAGGTCCATCCGTTGCAGGCCTCGGCGCCCTGAACGAGCGCGCCGACCTTGTGGATCGAGCCGGTGAACTCGCCGGAAACGAGAGAGCCGTCGGCCCGCACCACCGCGCGGTGCTTGCCGCGCGAACAGGTCAGTTCTGTGCCCGGCTTCAGGAGCTCCGCCTCCAGCAATGTGCCGAAGGGAATGCGCTTTTGCGCGCGCTTGCCCTTGGTGATCTCCAGCATCTCGCCTTCGCCCGGCTCGATTGCTGCGATGCGCTTTTCCGCAGCCTCGATATAGCTGCGCTGGCGCTCCACGCCGACGAAGTGACGGCCGAGTTTTTTTGCCACCGCCCCGGTCGTGCCGGTGCCGAAGAAGGGATCGAGCACCACATCTCCCGGATTGGTCGAGGACAGCAGCACGCGATAGAGCAGCGTTTCCGGCTTCTGGGTCGGGTGGACCTTTTCGCCGTTCTCGTCCTTCAACCGCTCGCCGCCGGTGCAAAGCGGCAGATGCCAGTCAGAGCGCATCTGAAGGTCGTCGTTGAACGACTTCAGCGCCTCATAATTGAAGGTGTAGCCCTTGGCGTCCTTGGACGGTGTCGCCCAGATCATCGTCTCGTGGGCATTGGTGAACCGTTTGCCGCGGAAGTTCGGCATCGGGTTCGACTTCAGCCAGACGACATCGTTCAGGAGCCAGAAGCCCAGATCCTGTATCTTCGCGCCGACGCGGAAGATGTTGTGATAGGAGCCGATGACCCACAGCGTCCCGGTCGGCTTGAGAACGCGTTTCACGGCGAGCAGCCAGGCTCGTGTGAAGGCGTCATAAGCTTCGAAACTGGCGAATTGATCCCAGGCATCATCGCACGCGTCGACCTTCGAGTGGTCGGGCCGGTGAAGATCGCTGCCGAGCTGAAGATTGTAGGGCGGGTCCGCGAAGACCACGTCCACCGAATGCTTCGGCAGCTTCTCCAACGCCGCGACGCAGTCGCCAACGAGGATGGTGTCGAGCCAATCCGGCTTACGGTCGGAACCGGTGCCGGGAAGAGAGGGGTAGCGGGGCGCCGTTGCCGACGCCCCTGTACGCAGTACACTCATTGCGACGCAATACCTTACGCAATTACGAGTGTTATGGTTACCGGATTAGGTAAATCGAGTGTTAAAGACGAAGGAAAAATTTTATTTTTAATCAATCATTTATTTATGGAAGTTAAACTTCCTGACTAAATTGTTAAGCGCCTGTAAAACAACCGGGCGTTTAACACGACGTCCGCCTTCATTCCTCGACCGACAGCGCCAGAACCTGGCTCACCTGCATCATCGGACGGCCGGATTCCCGGACCCAGCCATTAAACGCGCCCTGGACCGAGGTCAGTGCGTGGCGGGAAAAGACGGCGCGTTCGACAACCTTTTCGCGAGCGAGAGCGGCAATGACGGAGGTGCTCAGGATGAAGCCGTCGCGGCCCATGAAGCGCAGCGCACGCTGCCCCGTCGTTCCGCCCAGTCGGCTGCCCTTGTGTTTCATGAGATCCGTCAACCCGATGTGATCGGCAACCGGCCAGCGTCCGAGCAGCTCCGCCGCCGAGCCGTGTTCGTCCGCCAGCTCGCACAGCATTGCCGCGTTGTCGCGCACCGACATGATCTTCACCGCGTTGCGCACCATCCGCTTGTCGGAAAGAAGAGCGTCGAGATCGTCATCCGACATCATCGCGCAGCGCCTGGGGTCGAAATTCCACAGCGCCTCCTCGAAGCCCGGCCATTTGGCTTCGATTACCTTCCATGAGAAACCTGCCTGGAAAACGCATTTGGAAATCATCGACAGCCAGCGGTCATCAGGAATGGCAGCGAGTTCGTCGGGTGCTTTGGGAACCAGATCCGCGATTTTCGCCTCCACGGCTTCGTTACCGTCGTGCCGTTTGGCAGCCAGTTCGAAGATCTCGTCGAAGCTGTTCATAGTGCTCCTCAATTCAGATTAAACGCTCGCGTTCCGGTGGAGAACGCTTGACCCTGCCGCTATTGTGTCCGACCCCTGCGGGCCAAGATCGACAGCCGGAGTGTTTATTGTGGCCGACCGCTGGACCCAGCCCTCGCAAGTCGTCTCGTCGAAGCCTGAGCAGCCTGCGACGATACCGTTCGAAGCATTCAGCGATGCGCGCGCCGCCATCGAACGCCTGCAGCAGATTTTTGACAGAAACACGGCTTTTCTGCGAGAGCGCTTCGCGCAGCTCTCCGCAGGCGTCGTGCCGCAGGCCAAGGTGCGCGCCTGCTATCCGGAAGTCCGCATGACCACCTCGAGCCACGCGCGGCTCGATCAGCGGATTTCCTACGGTTCTGTGGCCGGTCCCGGTCAACACGGCACCACTATCACGCGACCCGATCTGTTCGCCTCCTATCTGGAGGAGCAGATCGAGCTGTTGATCCGCAATCACGGCGTGCCGGTTGAAGTGGGAGAATCGGAAACCCCGATACCGTTAAATTTCGCCTTTATAGACGGAACCAACGTGAACGGGGCGGAGAGTTACGAGCACGAGAGGCTGCTCGCCGACCTGTTCGACGTGCCGGATCTCGCCATCATGGACGATGGCGATCGCCAACGGTACCTGTGAAGTCCCGCCCGGCGGATGCTATCCCCTGGCGCCGTTCACAGCCCCGCGCATCGATTATTCGCTCCAGCGCCTGCAGCACCACGGCCGCGGAGCATTTCCAGAACTATATGCTCTTTACCGACTACCGGTTCTATATCGACGAGTTCTGCCGGACCGCCCGTGCGCTGCTGAGCGAGGGAACCCACGGTTACGAGAATTTCGTGGAACCCGGCAATCTGATTACCCTGCGCGGTGAAGAGGCGCCTTCATCAAGCGTCGCGCCGGCGCGTCTTCCCCAGATGCCCGCCTATCACCTGACGGCGCCCGGCGGGCGCGGCATCACGATGGGTCAATATCGGCGTGGGGCCGTCGAACCCAAGACGATCACCGACCATATCGCGGTGCTTCGGCCCCATGCCTGGCTGATGCTCGGCCATTGTGCGGGCTTGCGAAACAGCCAGAAGCTCGGCGATTATGTGCTGGCCCACGGCTACGTGCGCGAAGATCATGTGCTCGACGACGACCTGCCGACCTGGGTGCCGATCCCGACTCTGGCGGAAGTGCAGGTCGCGGTGGAGGAGGTGGTCGCAGAAGTCACCGGGCTGGAAGGCTATGAGCTGAAGCGCGTCATGCGAACGGGTACGGTCGCCTCCATCGACAATCGCAACTGGGAACTGCGTGACCACCGCGAGTCGGTGCGCCGGTTTTCGCAGTCGCGGGCCATTGCGCTGGACATGGAATCGGCCACCATCGCCGCCAACGGTTTCCGCTTCCGCGTGCCTTATGGCACGCTTCTCTGCGTCTCCGACAAGCCCCTGCACGGGGAACTGAAGCTGCACGACATGGCGACGGAATTCTACAAGCGCCAGGTCGCCCAGCACCTCGAGATCGGCATCCGGGCGATGGAAAAGCTGCGTTCCGTGCCGAAGGAGCGCCTGCATTCGCGCAAATTGCGCAGCTTTGCGGAAACAGCATTTCAGTAGCGGCGCGACGCGCTCCGCCTTTACCGAAGGTACGAGGCTGTCCCGGCGGATGATTTGTCCGCCTGGATGGCTCATGTCTGTCGTTAAGGAGATAAAATAACTCGATCAGAGAAAAATAATTATATCAAATAATCTATTCTCTATGGGTAACGGTAATGGGATATTAACGCTTGTGGGTAGGTAATTATACGAAACGGATATTAAAAATAACGTACGTTCCGCATTGTAGTTTATACCGAATGGGGAATATAACGGGACGGGATCGGATGTCCGGTCTGCACTCAGGCGAGGTGTTTCGTGAGATCAACGGACAGTCTGCTGAGGAAGACGCTGACCGCGGCTGTCTCCTTTTATATCCTGCCCGCCATTCCGGTCCTTCTGGCGTTGGGCGTCCTGCATTGGGCTAATGCCTATACGGACGCCGCCAATGGGCCGCGTGCCAGACGGCGGCGCTTCGCGTGGCGAGCGACACGCTGTTTGCGCCGGTGCGCGAGGCGGCCAGGGATCTTTCCCTGCTGATCGAGCAGGCGTCCGCCGAGATCGATCTTCCGACCGTGAACACGGTCCTTGCCGAGTAATTCGCGCGCTTCGTGCGCCATTGCCGGATCTACGATCAGATCCGTCTGCTTGATACCTATGGCATGGAACAGGTGCGGGTGAACTACCGCAACGGCCGGGCTGAACTCGTTCCGCCGGATGAATTGCAGAACAAGGGGCACTGCCCGTATTTCAAGAAGGGCATCCACATGGCGCGCGGCGACGTCTACGTCTCGCGCTTCGATCTCAATGTCGAACATAAGAAGATCGAGATGCCTCCGCGTCCGACCCTGCGCCTTGCTCAACCGATTTTCGGTGACGATGGCAGCAGGCACGGTCTTCTCGTGCTCAATCTCAATCAGGAGCAGATCCTCGGTCTCCTTGCCAATCGGGATCGCAACTCCGAACTCGGCTACTGGCTGGTCAACCGGCAAGGCTACTGGTTGTACAGCGACGATCTCACGGCGATCTGGGGCTTCCAGCTCGGCCACGATCGCACGATCAAGGCGGTTGAGGGGCTTGAGGGCATATTGGACAGACCCATCGGCGGACTGGTGGAGACCCCGCAGGGCCAGTTCGCCTTCAATCGCGTCAATCTGAACAGCCACGCGTCCAGTCCCAACGTGATCAGCGACGAGATGCGCAACATCGTCAGCGCGGAGCCCTGCTGGATCTGCTCACGATCGTTCCCCGCGACATGCTCTATTCCAGCTCCCGGGAGCGGTTGCGGGTCATGATTGCCGTGACCGGCATTCTCCTGCTGTTGCTTGTCCCTATGGCGGTCTTGTTGGGGCGCTGGCGGGCGCATGCGGAACGTGAGAGATGGCGCCTGCAGATCTACGCCCAGCTGATCGAACAAAGCGACGAGCTGGTCTATGTGACGACGCCGGACGCGACCATCCTGTTCGCCAATCCCGCGGTCGAACGGCTGACGGGCTATTCGCGCGAGGAGATCGTCGGTAATACGCCGCGCCTGTTCAAGTCGGATCGTCAGCCGGATGCCTTCTACACGGCGTTGTGGCGCAAGGTCCGCGCGCGAAAAACCGTTCGCACCGTCCTGGTCAACCGGCGCAAGGACGGCTCGCTCTTTTACGAGAGCAAGATCATCTCGCCCCTTGTCGACAAGACGGGGAGGGTGACGCATCTGGTTTCCGTCGGCCGCGATATCACCGCCGAACAGAGCCGACAGGAACGCGAGATGCGTCTCGCCGATCAGCTTTCCCACCACTTCAACAATCTGCTCTCTCCGATCATCAATTACGCGGAAATGGCGGCCGATACCGCTGAAGAGAATGCCCAGGCCGACATTCGGGCCGACATCGAGAAGGTGCTGACCGGCGCCAACCGGTTGCGCGACGTGCTGGGGCGGATTTCCGCCATCTCGCTGGATTCCTGTCTGTCGCAAGGTGTGCAGGCGGTGGGGCCGGTGGTGCGCGGCATCGCGAAGATCGAACAGCAGACCCTGCCCGGGAATGTCTCGCTGTCGTTGGAAATGGACGAAGACATGGATGCCGTCGGCGTCGAGTTCGACGATCTGGCTCTGGTCCTGAGTGAAGTGATCGGCAATGGCCGCGATGCGGTGGAAGGCGGAGGTCAAATCTCCATCAAGGTTGTGATGTCGGCCTTCGACGGCGATGTGAATTGCTCAACCTGCGGCGCGGCGCTGAACGGCGAATATGGCGATATCAGCGTGACCGACAGCGGACGTGGTATGTCCGCGTCCGAATTCGCCAACGCCTTCGATCCGTTCTATTCCACCAAGCAATCCTCCAAGCTGGTCGGCGAAACGCTCGGCATCGGCTTGTCGCGGGTCAGAAACCGCGTCCATGCCAATGGCGGCCACATCATCGTCGATACGTAGGAGGGGCGGGGCACGACGTTCCATCTCCTCTGCCCGAGCCGGGAGATTGACAGCAAGGAAGAGAAGGGCGGGGGCGAATAGGTCGTCGTGTGAGCAGGGCCTGGCCGGCCCCTTCCGGATTTCGCGGAAGAGAGCTGTCTAGGCGCCGGACAACCCGGCCGTGACGGCCTTTTTCATCACCGTCGGCAGGGCTTCGCCGTTGAGCGCATCGGCGGGCGACCACCAATGGCCGTCCGGTGCCGGTGTCGTCGACGGTACATCCGCTCGCCAGACCGTCATTTCCAGATGAAAATGCGTGAACGTATGGCGCACCGGCGCCATGAGCCGTCGCCAGTCGAGATCGAGCGGCGCAAGGCTGAGGTCGTCCGTCGCCGCATCCTCCGCCAACACGCTCGTCGGCGGTTCGCTCATGCCGCCCAGCAGTCCCTTCGGCGGGCGGCGACGCAGCAGGACGGCTCTGTCCTCGCGCACCGCCACGAAGGCCATGCCGCGCCGTGTCGGTTTGGCCGCCTTCACCGCCTTGCGCGGAAAGGTCTCCGCCGTGCCGAGTGCCCGCGCCCGGCAGGGTTCTGTCCATGGGCAAAGCGAACAGGCGGGGCGCTTGGGGCTGCACAGCGTTGCCCCCAGATCCATCATGGCCTGCGCGAAGTCGCCCGGTCGATCCTGCGGCGTGACCGCGGCGGTGAGCGCGCGGATTTCCGGTTTTGCCTGGGGCAGGGGCGTTTCCAGCGCGTGAATGCGGCTTATGACCCGCTCCACATTGCCGTCGACCACCGTTGCGGGCCTGTCGAAGGCGATCGCCGCGATCGCCGATGCGGTATAGGGGCCGATTCCGGGAAGCGCCTTCAGGTCGTTCTCCGTATCGGGAAAGAGCCCGCCGTAATCTCGCGCGATGGTGTCGGCACAGGCCTTCAGGTTGCGGGCCCGCGAATAGTAGCCGAGCCCCGCCCAGGCCTTCATGACATCCTCTTCGCCGGCCTCGGCGAGTGCGATGACATCCGGCCACTTTTGCGTGAACGCCTCGTAGTATGCCTTGACGGCGGCAACCGTCGTCTGCTGGAGCATGACCTCGGAAAGCCATACCCGATAAGGATCCGGCTGGACCCCGCGCGCACGCGCCTTGGGCGACACCCGCCACGGCAGGGCGCGGGCATGGCGGTCGTACCAGTCGAGCAGGTTTTGTGCCTGGATGCCGGGAAATGAGGGCTCGGAGAATCGATGGTCCATGGCGGAAAGGGAAGTGCAGGTTAGGCGGGAAGACAAGTCCTTCCGGGGCGGATCCCGTGAGGGCGGGCTGAGGCATCCTTGCCCGATTTGATGGGGACAAGGGGGAAATGTTTGCGTTTTGCCACGCCGTTGCCGTACTCCGCCACCACGGCCCTTGGTCTATAGTGGTGGCGAGCCCGGCCGTACGAAGAAGCGGGCCAGCGCCCCTGCAACAGAGAAAACATGAACGATAACGCCTCCCGGTCCTCCGATTCAGCAGCGAAGTCGTCCCGTGCCAACAGGCGCGGCGTGCGCCCGCTTGCCGATCTGATCGGCGGCGCGCTGGCGCCTGCCTGCCGCAAGCGCGGGTTCGCGACCGCGGATCTGCTAGCCCTGTGGCCGGATATCGTGGGAGAGCGCTACGGTGAGACGACCCAGCCGGAGGCCCTGCACTGGCCGCGTCGGCATGAGGGCGCGGACGAGGCTCCGGAACCCGCCACGCTCGTCGTGCGTTGTGACGGGCCGAGTGCCTTGTTCCTGCAGCACGAACTCCCGCAAGTGATCCAGCGCATCAACATGTTCTTCGGTTGGGCGGCGATCGGGCGTATCAAAATCGTCCAGAAGCCGCTCAAACGCCCAAAACGGTGGGAAATACCCACCTTGCGCGTTTTGAACGAAAGGGAAGAAGCGGAGTTGAAAAGTCGGCTTTCCGGCGTCGAGGAAGCGCCCTTGCGCGCCGCGCTCGACCGGCTCGGCCGTGCTATCATCGCCAAGCGTCGCAAATAGGCTGTGTTTGCCGCATTCATCGTCGGTTCAAATTCACGCGGGCAGGTTCGCCTTGGCCGTGAAAGAACCGGCAACACCACGAGATGCTGCTGTATGCGGTATCATTCGTCTGAAAAAGACACCTGAGTTGAGGAAGAAATCCGTGACCGTGACCCGCAGACAGTTCCTGGAACGCGCCGCCGCCGTCGGAGCCGCCGCAGCGTTCGCCCCGGCCTTTGCAATGCCTGCCCTTGCCGAGAGCTATTCTCCGATGGGGTTGATGAAGCCGGGGCCGCTCCAAGATATGTCGCTGGGCAAGCCGGATGCTCCGGTCAGCGTGATCGAATATGCATCGCTCACTTGCAGTCATTGTGCGCATTTTGAAGAGACTGGCTTTCGGCATCTCAAGAAAGAATACATCGATACAGGTAAGGTATACTACATATTCCGTGAGTTACCTCTCGACAACCTTGCCTTTGCGGCGTCTATGCTGATACGCTGCTCGTCGACGGGTAATTTCTTCGATATCAACAAGCTGTTTTTCGACAAGCAGAGGCAGTGGGCCTTTACGAAGGATCCGCTCGGCAACCTGAAGGCTATGGCCAAACAGATTGGGTTCACCGACAAGACCTTTGAAGAGTGCTTGAAGAATCAGGAAATCCTTGATGGTGTGAGCGCGTCGAGGGAACGGGCGAACAAGGAATTCGGGGTGAATGCGACGCCCACCTTTTTCATTAACGGCGAGAAGTACCCCGGGGCGCTGACGGTTGAACAACTGGACAAGATCATCAAACCGCTTCTGTAACGCCTTGGCCGGCCGGCCCGCTTGCACGCGCGTGCTTATCTGCGCGTGTATCGAAGGGGGGCGGCCATGAAGTTCACGAAACTGCGGCTGCTCGGCTTCAAGTCTTTCGTGGAACCGATGGAGTTCGTGATCGAGGAGGGGCTGACGGGTGTCGTTGGCCCCAACGGTTGCGGCAAGTCGAACCTCGTCGAAGCCCTTCGCTGGGTGATGGGCGAGAACTCCTACAAGAACATGCGCGCGTCCTGCATGGACGACGTGATCTTTTCCGGCAGCCTGAACCGCCCGGCCCGCAACACGGCCGAGGTGACGCTTTTCCTGGATAATTCCGCACGCACCGCGCCGCAGGGCTTCAACGATGCGGACTTGCTGGAGGTCAGCCGTCGCATCGAACGCGAGGCCGGGTCCGTCTATCGCATCAACGCCAAGGATGTGCGCGCCCGCGACGTGCAGCTCCTTTTTGCCGACGCCTCCACCGGCGCGCGTTCCAATGCGCTCGTTGGGCAGGGCCGCATCGGCGAACTGATTGCGGCCAAACCGACGCAACGACGTAAGATCCTGGAAGAGGCGGCCGGTATCTCCGGCCTGCATTCGCGTCGCCACGAGGCGGAACTGCGCCTGCGCGCGGCGGAACAGAACCTGGATCGCCTCGAAGACGTTCTGGTTCAGATCGACGGCCAGCTCGAAGGATTGAAGCGCCAGGCCCGCCAGGCTTCGCGCTATCGCAATCTGTCGGGCGAGATCTGCAAGGCCGAAGCAACCATTCTGTACCTGCGCTGGCTTGAGGCGCGCGAGGCCTTGAGTGCGGCGGAAACGGAACTGTCCGCCGTCCTGTCCCGGGTGAACGAAGCCGCGACCGCGCAAGGGGCGGCCGCGCGCGAACAGGCGATCGCCGCCCACAAGGTGCCGGACCTGCGCGATGCGGCCGCGAAAGCTGGCGCGACGCTGCAACGGCTGGTCATCGCGCGCAACGAACTCGATGCGGAAGACCGCCGTGTGCGCGAGCGCCTGCACGATCTGATGCAACGCCGCGAACAGCTTGCCCAGGATATCGAGCGCGAAGAGCGCATGGGGTCGGAGAACGTCGAACTCGTCGCCGCCCTCGATGAAGAGGAACGCGCGCTCAACGCGGAAGACGACACGATCGTCGAACGCACGCAGGAAGTCGCCGAACGCGTGGCCGTCGTAGAGGAGAAGCTGCAGGCGAGCGAGGCCGCCCTGTCGCAAAAGACAGAGGAAAACGCCCAGTTCATCGCCCGGAGCGCACAGGCGGAATGCAATCTGCGCGACGTGCGTCAGCGTCTTGACCGCTTCAAGGCCCAGACTGGTGAAATGGCCCGCGATCTGGCGGCCATTCGCGACGAGATTTCCTCCAAGAGCGATGCCGATACCCACCGTATCGCGCTGGAAGAGGCGGAAGCCGCGTTGGAAGAGGCTGGCCTGCGCGTTGAGGCCGCCGAAAGCGCCACCGCCACCGTGCGTGCGGCGGAAGCGGCGGCGCGCGAAACTATGGCGGAAGCCGAGAGACGGCTGGGGGAGGACGAGGCGGAGGCCCGTGCTCTCTCAAGCCTGCTCAACACCGCCAGCGAAGGCGACTGGGAGCCGGTCATCGATGCGGTGGAGGTCCCTCCGGGATACGAGGCGGCGCTCGGTGCTGCCTTCGGTGAGGATCTTGATGCTCCGCTCGATACGGGAGGTGAGGAGCGTGCGCCCGTACGTTGGGCCGAGACGTCGCCCGATGAGGCCGACCCGGCCCTGCTGCCTGCGGGCGTGGAGCCTCTTGCCGCGCAGGTCCACGCGCCAGCCGCTCTCGCCCGACGTCTTGCACAGATCGGTCTGGTCGAACCGGACGAGGCGCAGAAATATCTCCCTCTCCTGAAGCCCGGCCAGCGGCTTGTGTCGCGGGGCGGCGATCTGTGGCGCTGGGACGGTTATATCGCGACCGCCGAGGCCCCGACCGCCGCAGCTCAGCGTCTTGCCCAACGCAACCGGCTGGCGGAACTGGAAGTCCGCATCGAAGATCTGGCGGGTGAGGCGGAGGCCCGCCAGGCCGATCTGGAACGTTGTCATGCGTCGGTGGCCGCCGCGGTCGACGGCGAACAGGCCGCTCGAAATGGCGCGCGCGAGGCGCAACGGCGTCTCGATCAGGTTCGCACCGCTCTGACCGAAGCCGAACGCGCGCTTTCCGCGCTCAACGTCCGTCGTGCTTCGCTGGAAGAGGCGGAGCAGCGTCTGGCCGCGGATATGGAAGAAGCATCTGCGGCGCTTGCGGAGGCTGAGGAAATCTCGGCAGAGCTCACCGATTCCTCGGCACTGGAGGCCGAGATCGCGCGCCTTCGCAATGAAGTTGCGGGCGATCGGGCGGCGCTGGCGGAAGTTCGTGCCACCGCCAGCGGTCTTGAGCGCGAGAACGACATGCGTCGGCGCCGTCTGGAAGGCATCGAGCGCGAACGCCGGTCCTGGCGGGAACGTGCCGCCAATGCGGAACGTCAGCTCACCGTTTTGTGCGAGCGCCAGCAGGAGGCTGCCGCCGAGATCGAGGATCTGACCGAGCGGCTCGACGACATCGAGGAAAAACGCCGTGCGCTGATCAGCGAGATCGCGCGCGCCGAGGAAGCCCGCAGTCAGGCCGATGACGCGCTGGTTGAGGCGGGACGCGCCCTGGGCGATGCCGACCGCAGTGCGCGCGATGCGCTCGAAGCCTTGTCGAGCGTGCGCGAAGGAAAGGTGCGAGCGGAAGAACGGGTCGAATCGGCCCGCGCACGCACCGCCGACGTCGCCGAACGGATCGATGAGGCGCTGGAAGTCTCTCCCGAAGAAGTGCCGGGCGTCGCGGAGCTGCGCGAAGGGGCGCCGTTGCCCGATGTGCGGGCCACCGAGACTCGTCTTGAGCGGCTGAAGATGGAGCGCGAACGTCTCGGCGGGGTGAACCTGCGTGCGGAGGAGGAGGTCCATGAAATCTTCACCCAGCGCGATTCGCTGGTTTTCGAGCGCGACGACCTCATCGAGGCAATCCGACGTCTGCGCACCGGCATTTCCAACCTCAACTGTGAGGCCCGCGAACGCCTTCTGACCTCCTTTGAGGTGGTCAATGACCACTTCCAGCGACTTTTTACCCATCTTTTCGGCGGCAGCACCGCGGAATTGCAGTTCATAGAATCGGATGATCCGCTGGAGGCGGGGCTGGAGATCGTGGCCCGTCCGCCGGGCAAGAAACCGCAGACCATGACCCTTCTCTCCGGTGGAGAACAGGCGCTGACCGCCATGGCGCTGATCTTTGCGGTGTTCCTCACGAACCCCGCTCCCATCTGCGTGCTCGACGAGGTGGACGCCCCGCTCGACGACGCAAATGTCGAGCGTTACTGCGATCTTCTGGAGGAAATGGCGCGTCTGACGCAGACCCGTTTCGTCGTGATTACCCACAATCCGATCACCATGTCGCGGATGAATCGTCTCTTCGGCGTGACGATGGCCGAGCGCGGCGTTTCCCAGCTCGTGTCCGTCGATCTTGCAATGGCCGAGCGTTTTCTCCAGGCGGTCTGATCGCGCCCTGCCGTAGCGGGGTACGCATACGAAAGTCGGAGAGCGTGTCGAGTAGTGCCACTTCGGCGTGTAAAATTCATAAGAAACAGGTACTTAACATATACGTAAGCCTTCTTGACAGGCATGGGGGTGCCGACTATGGTGCGCGCGGCTTTTCGGGGGGCGACCCGAATTTCCCGTATCCGGAGGTGCAACGTGCGATGGCCGATAAGAAAAGGCCCAAGGATGGAGCACAGCCGGAAAACGCCGGCAAAACGCCGGACGCGCATCCCGATGACGGCCTGACCGAACGTCTGGCTCGGTTGGATCGCTCGCTGAGCGAGCGCAGTGAACGCGAAGAAGCGGAAAAGAGGCGCGCCTCCCGCTCTGACGGCTCGTCGGGCTATGCCCAGGCGATGAAGCTGTCGAGCGAGTTTATCGCGGGCATTGCGGTCGGAGCGGTTATGGGTTGGCTGTTCGATCAGTGGCTGGATACGAAGCCCTGGGGACTTATCGTCTTCCTGCTGCTGGGATTTGCGGCCGGTGTGTTGAATGTGCTGCGTTCTGCGGGTTTGATCGCAGATCCGGCAGAAAAAACGGAACATGACGACCGCTGACAGGTCGTTGTGCGACAGGACGAAACGAAGGTCGGACCATTTGCAAGTTGGTTTCGGCGTGAAGTTTTGATAGGGCGCTGGTAAATCAGCGCATGAACAGATTCGAGGGGCCGACCCGGTGTCGAACGATCCGATCCACCAGTTTCACATCGTAAATCTGTTCCCCGTTGAGATTGGCGGCGTCGATTTCTCCTTCACCAATTCGTCGCTGTTCATGGTCGCCACCGTTGCGGTGACGACGGTGTTCCTGATGATGGCGACCAGCGGTCGCGGTCTGGTCCCGGGGCGTTGGCAGTCGGTGGCGGAGATGTGCTACGAGTTCGTGGCCAACATGCTCCGAAGTTCCACTGGAACGGACGGTATGAGATTCTTCCCGTTCGTGTTCTCGATTTTCATGTTCGTCCTGATCGGCAACCTTTTCGGTATGTTCCCCTACTTCTTCACGATCACCAGCCACATCATCGTGACGTTCGCTCTCGCGATGATCGTGATTATGACGGTGGTCATCTACGGCGTGATGCGCAACGGCCTGCGTTTCCTGAACGTGTTCGTTCCGGCAGACGTTCCGCCGCTGTTGCTCATTCTCGTAACGCCGATCGAGATCATTTCGTTCCTTTCGCGCCCGGTCAGCCTTTCGGTTCGTCTTTTCGCCAACATGCTGGCGGGCCACATCACGCTGAAGGTTTTCGCCGGTTTCGTCGTCAGCCTCGGCTCTCTCGGCCCTCTCGGGGTTGCCGGCGCGGTTCTGCCGCTTGCCATGGCAATTGCCCTGACGGCGCTTGAGCTACTCGTAGCCTTCTTGCAGGCCTATGTGTTCGCGGTGCTGACCTGCATGTACCTGAACGAAGCTCTGCATCCGAGCCACTAGGACCGGGTGCCGGGAAGACCCATCACGACCCTTAACTGATCCAAAAGATCGCGGATTCCACTCAAGGAGCACTATCATGGAAGCTGAAGCCGCTAAGTACATCGGTGCCGGTATCGCCTGTCTCGGCATGGGCGCCGCCGCCGTCGCCCTGGGCAACATCTTCGGCAGCTACCTCGCCGGCGCCCTGCGCAACCCCTCTGCTGCTGACGGCCAGTTCGGCCGCCTCGTCTTTGGCTTCGCTGTGACGGAAGCGCTGGGCATCTTCTCGCTGCTCATTGCCCTGCTGCTGCTCTACGCGGTCTGATCCTCAGGTCAGCCGCCGGCGGTCTTTACGCCGGTATCGAAGAGATCCGTGCCCTCATGGCGCGGAATGATGCAGTGCTCCGGTACGGCGGCGCGTGGTCGTGCTTGAGGCCACCCGTCAGGTTGGCCCGTCGCGCACCGACGTAACGTACGTGGCATCTGGAGGCGCCTTTGGCTCAGGCTCAAGAGACCCATATGAACGAGACTTCCGTCGTGCATGTTGAGACGACGGCGCACACCGAGGTGCCGCACGACGGTGGACACGCCGAGGGCGGCTTCCCGCCGTTCAACGGTGCGACATTCCCGTCACAGATTCTGTGGCTGGCAATCACCTTCGGCCTTTTCTATTACATGATGTCGAAGATGGTGCTGCCGCGCATCGGTGGCATTCTGGAAGACCGGCGCGACCGGATCGCTAGCGACATTGCCGAGGCCGGACGGCTGAAGCAGGAAACGGAAGCCGCGATTGCGGCCTACGAGCAGGCGCTCGCCGAGGCCCGGCGAAAGGCCAGCGGCATCGCCCAGGCCACCCGTGATAAGCTGGCCACGGAGACCGAGGCCAAGCGCGCCGCGGTCGAAAAGGACCTGAACGCGAAGCTTGACGAAGCCGAAAAGCGGGTCGCCGGTGTCAAGGACGCGGCTCTGGCCGACGTCAGAGAGATCGCGGGCGAGACGACGAATGCGCTGGTCGAGTCGCTGCTTGGCAAGGCCCCGACGAAAAACGAGACGTCGAAGGCCGTTTCGGCGGCAATGAGCTGAGGACACCTGAATCATGGATGCAACATTCTGGGCCCTGATCGCTCTCATCATTTTCGTTGCCGTCGTGGTCTGGGCCAAGGTTCCGGGCAAGATCGCGTCTTCGCTCGATGACCGCGCCGAGGGCATTCGCAAGGAGCTGGATGAAGCGCGCAAGCTGCGCGAGGAAGTACAGGCGCTCCTCGCCGACTATCAGCGCAGGCATTGCGAGGCCGAGGAAGAGGTGGAATCGATCGTCGCCGAGGCCAAGCGCGAAGCGGAGCTTCTGACGGCGGAGACGGAAGCCGCTCTCAACGGTCTGATCGAACGGCGCACCAAACTTGCCGAGATCAAGATTGCGATGGTCGAAACCCAGGCGATGGACGAGGTCAGGGCAAAGGCCGCCGACGTCGCTATCGCGGCTGCGGAAACGATTCTTCAAAAGAAGGTCACCGGCAAGGTCGCTGAAGGTCTGCTCGCCGACAGCATCAAGGAAGTCGGTAGCCGGATCAACTGATCCGCTTGGAAAGACCCTTCGCTAGAAAGGGCATGAGATGTCTTGAAGCCGCGGGCCCTTAAGCCGGCGGCTTTTTTCTTGCCAAAGCCCCGTTGGCTCACGTCCACAGCGCGGCGAGTTTCCGTCTGAGCGTATGAAGGGCGGGCGTGAGGCGGGGCTCAGTCGGTCGCGAGCAGGGTTCTAATCGGTGCGAAGGAGCGCCGGTGGTGCGGGCAGGGACCGAGACGCTTCAGCGCGTCCTGGTGCTGCGCCGTGCCATATCCCTTGTGAGCGGCAAAACCGTATCCGGGATATTCCTCCGCCAGCCGGACCATCAGACGATCCCGCGTGACCTTGGCAACGATGGAGGCCGCCGCGATCGAGAGCGATGCAGCATCGCCTCCGATGAGGGCCTCGCCGGGGCACGGGAGGCCGTCTGGAACATCCCGTCCGTCGATCAGAGCTGCTGCCGGTTTGTCTGCGAGTCCGCAAAGGGCGGTCCGCATCGCCCACAAGGTGGCCGCGCGGATATTCATCGCATCGATGCGCGCCGGTGAAGCCATGGTGATGCAGACATCGGCGCCGGTCAGGATCTGATCGTAGAGAGCTTCCCGCCGCGCTTCTGTGAGCTTCTTTGAATCGTTTAGCCCATCGGGAATGAAGCCGCGATGCAGAATGACGGCGGAAACAACCACAGGCCCCGCCCACGGCCCACGTCCAGCCTCGTCGACCCCCGCGATTGGGCCCGTCAAAGGTTTTCGCAAGCCTGCGCTCATGGACGAGAGAGGGGCTATACGCTTCTTCTTGCGGGTGGGTTTCGAGGATGTCGATGTGCGTGCCATGGCCCGACTGTAATCTCACGCCCGCACACGGCAAGCCAGCCGTCCACTTACCCCCTTGCAGCTTAAGGCCGGAGCCTCGCTTTTCGACCTTTGAGCCAGCAATGACGAGGCTATAGTAAGGAATAACCCGATACCATCTGCGGGCCAGACACTCAGAACAGACTGAGCTGCACCGCACACTTCAGGGGCGGCACGAAGAGATCCGTGCGCAGGCGCTTCTTCCGGTGATTGAAACCCAGACGCTTTGCGGCAAGCTCGAAACGCCGCCCGAGCTGCCAGGCATAGGGGCCTTCGCCGCTCATGCGCTTGCCCCAGTGTGAATCGTAACCCTTGCCGCCGCGCATCGCCTGCAACACCGATATCACCCGCCGATACCGGTCGGGGTAGTTGCGCAGCAGCCAGTCGCGAAACAGCGGGCTCACTTCCATCGGCAGCCTCAACAGGACGTAGCCCGCCTCGCGCGCGCCTTGCGCATGGGCGGCATCCAGAATGCGCTCGATCTCCTGATCGTTCAGCGCCGGAATGATCGGGGCCAGCATCACCGAGGTTCGGAATGCCCGCCTCGGACAGGGCCGCAATCGGCTCTAGCCGCCGCGAGGGCGTGGCGGCGCGCGGCTCCATCGCACGAGAGAGTCTGCGGTCGAGGCTCGTGATCGACAGGGCGACCTTCGCCAGCCCGTCCTTCGCCATGTCCGACAGGACATCGATATCGCGTATGACGGGCGCGGACTTGGTGACGATGCCGACGGGATGCCGGGCCCGCTGCAGAACCTCCCGCACCTCCCGCACGATCCGCATCTGCCGCTCGATCGGCTGATAGGGGTTGGTGTTGGTGCCGATCGCGATCGTCTTGGCTTTGTAGTTCGGAGCGGAGAGCTCACGCGCCAGCAATTCGGCCGCATTCGGCTTGGCAAACAGCTTGGTTTCGAAACCGAGGCCCGGCGACATGCCCATACAGGCGTGCGTCGGCCTGGTGAAACAGTAGATGCAGCCGTGCTCGCATCCCCGGTAGGGATTGATGGAGCGGTCGAAGGCGATATCGGGGGAGATCGTAGCGCGTCATGATCCGGCGAGCCGCTTCGGCGTGAATCTCCGTCTTCAGCGGCGAGAGCTCCTCGGCGCGGCCCCACCCGTCATCCGCGACCTCGCGCGCTTCCGTCTCGTATCGCTCCGCCATGTTGAGAGCCGCGCCACGCCTCCGCCGCCGGTCGGCCTCGATGCGCATGCGGGCACTCTCGCCATCGCCTGGGGGCGGCTGTAATCCGGCCGACATTTCGGTGGGAAACGACATTTCGGTGGGAAAGCTGCCGTCCCCTTTCATGCCGGCAGGATAGGTTGGAAATGATAACAAAGCAAGAGAAATTAGTCGAATGACCGCACCGACACCTCTCGCAAAACCGGGAGAAAGAGTGCTATGAAAGATGACATGTTTTCAGTTGTCATACCCACGCACAACAACGAAGCGACGCTGGTGGAAACCCTGGCGGCGCTCGTGCCAGCTACGGCGGAAGGGGTCGTGCGGGAGGTCATCGTTGCCGACGCCGGATCCAGCGATCTGACCGAGGAAATCGCCGATGCCGCAGGGTGCCGATGGGTGCGCGAGACCGGGGCCTACGGTGCGCGCCTTGCCGCCGGGGTGCAGGCTGCCAGCCGGGGAGAGTGGCTGCTCTTTCTGGAGCCGGACACGGTGCTCGATCCGGACTGGTTCTGGGAGGTGTCGAAATTCGTGGAGCGGGCCGAGTGGCTCGGACGCGGCGATACGCAGGCCGCGTGCTTTCGCGCCGCCGGTGACGAGCTTGGCCTGAAGGCGCGGCTCGGCGAGGGTATGGCCTGGATCTGCGCGCGCATTCTCGGCATTGGCCGGGAGCAGCAAGGGCTTCTGTTGTCACGGCGCTTCTATGCTAAGCTCGGCGGCCACAAGACGACCTCCGTCCTTGCCCATGCCGATCTCGTGCGCCGCATAGGGCGTCGGCGGATGACGCACCTACCCGTGTGTGCAGTGCGCCGCACGGTGCCGGATGCCGACGGGCTCTTTCTGGCATCGCCTGTGCATGGTGCTGTTTCTCCTACGGTTCCCCGGCGTGGTGATCGGCCGTCTGGCCGGGCCGTCGATGCGTTGAGCGCAATCGAAAGCGGCCGGAAGGGCGTGCCCCCGCCGGCCGCCGCAAATCCTGAAATGATTATTCCCTACCGGCTGTAAGGGCTCCGGCAACGGTGGTAGCGCCCGTCATAGCCGAGGAAGCGGTTCGTACGCGGATTGTAGGACCGGTAGCGCCGCAGGCACCAATCCACATGCGTTCGACGGCCGCGGTAATAGGGCCATGGGCGGCGGCGGCAACGCGGCGGCGGGCCCCATTGCGCCAATTGGAATGAGCCGTCTTCTCCCAGTGTGACGGGGGAATCGACAGGCATCAGATCCGCGACACTGAGCTTGGCTTCCGTCGGTGCGGATGTCGGCTCCGGTGTGGCGGCGCTCGCGGATGCCGCGCCAAGGACCATTGCCAGTATGGTTGCCGGCACCGTCACACGTCGCAATACTCCCATTTTCATCGTCATCTCCGTTTCCTGTGTCGGATGCGAAGGGCGGAGATCGTCCTTGCGCAGTGATGCCGGGCCTCGAACTCTCCTCTCCAAGGGCAGCGAGGTTGGGTACGAAATGCGATCTGCAGAATGTGCGAAGCCGCCTTGAGCCGCCGCAAGGCTGCCCGGGAACCGCATCTTTCCGCACGTCCTATCCGTGGCGTGCGAGGCCGATGCGACCCTCTCATTCTAGGCGGTATTGAAACCGTTGACTGTAGTTGACATCACATTGTGCGCATTTGGTGGAGAAACACTCGGACATTTTACGACTCATGCGCAATAACTAAAATTGACAAATTGACGCAACGGCGTCAAAGGAAATGCGGAGAATCGACCGTAATCGTATATCGAATTCAAATGATTTCCGAATGTTTCTCGTTAAAAAGAGAGTACATTCTGAGGTTGCAGACGATTGAGATCGTCGTTTCCCGACGGGGGTCATTCTCGCCCGTCCAGCGCCGCCTTGATCTTCAGGAAGTCCCGCCAGGCGAGGCGCTTCTGAATGGGCGTTCTGAGCAAATAGGCCGGGTGCAACGTCGCGATCGCCTTGATCTGGCGCGTGCCGGTATCATAGTTCAGCCACTTTCCGCGAAGGCGCAGGACCCCGTCGCTCACCCCCACCAGAAGCTTGGCCGACGCGCCCCCGAGAAAGACGAGCACGTCCGGATCCACCAGTTCGATCTGGCGGCGGATGAAGGGCTTGCAGATCTCCGCTTCCTGTGGCGTCGGCGTGCGGTTTCCCGGCGGGCGCCAGGGAACGACATTGGCGATATAGACCTGTTCGCGGTCGAGTCCGACGGCCGTCAGCATGAGGTCGAGCAGCTTGCCCGACCGCCCGACGAACGGCACGCCCTGCGCATCCTCTTTCCGCCCCGGCGCTTCGCCCACGAACATCAGTCGGGAGGCAGGTGAGCCACCGGAAAAGACCAGGTTCTTTGCGGTGAGGCGCAGGTTGCACCCTTCGAACCCGGCGAGGTTCTGTCGCAGCTCGTCCAGCGTCGCCGCTTGCGAAGCCTTTTCGCGCGCCGCCATGACGGCTTCGTCGCCGGGTATCGTCGCACCCGATCCCGATCCGGGATACGGGGCTGCGTGGGCGGATTGGCGCGGAGCCTGTGCGCGGCCTTGTGCGGGTGAAGTCGCGCCGCCCTGTGGGGGCGGGGCCATGTTCGCGCGCGGGGTCAGCGCCGGTCGTGCCTGAGCGCGCGTTTTCGCCCTTGCCGCGGCCTTAGCCGATTCTACGAAGCGGTCGACCGGCTCATCCACGAGCGCGCAGTCGACTCCGGATGCGACATAAAAGTCGAGAAGCGCTTCCAGATCGGCGAGGTTCGGATGGGCGGTCATTCTCTTTTCATGACGCAGGGCCGGGGCAAAGGCAAGGCTGTCGCTGCGGCAGCTCGATCCTATTGTAAACTGGTCTTGGAAACAGCTTTGCGCTCACGGAAAAACCGGCCCTGTTACCGCGACTGCGGAGTTCTGACGAGCGCATTGCAGCCTAAACGAAGCTCATTTAAACAAGAGCGGAAAGATCAACAGAGGAAATCCGGCGCACGACCGGATCGGAGGTTACAGACATGGCCGAAGCCGAAGCTCAGCCTGAGCGCGAGAGCATGGAATTTGATGTGGTGATCGTGGGGGCCGGTCCTGCCGGACTGTCGGCTGCGATTCGCCTCAAACAGCTTTCCATGGAAGCGGGCGACGAGCTGTCGGTGGTCGTGCTGGAAAAGGGCTCGGAAGTCGGCGCTCACACCCTCTCCGGTGCTGTCGTTGACCCGATCGCGGTCGACCGGCTCCTGCCGGACTGGCGCGAGGACGAGACCTCTCCGTTCAAAACGCCGGTGACCAAGGACAAGTTCATCGTCATGGGGCCCGCGGGCGCGCTGCGCCTGCCCAATTTCATGATGCCACCGCTGATGAACAATCACGGCTCCTACATCGTCTCCCTGGGCAATGTCTGCCGCTGGCTAGCCGCCAAGGCGGAGGAGCTGGGCGTCGAGATCTATCCCGGCTTTGCCGCCGCCGAGGTTCTCTACGATGACGAGGATGACGAGAACCGCGTAATCGGCGTTGCGACCGGCGACATGGGCGTTACCCGCTCCGGCGAGCCCGGTCCCAACTACATGCGCGGCATGGCGCTTCTGGGCAAATACGTCTTCTTCAGCGAAGGTGTGCGCGGCTCTCTCGCCAAGGAGCTGATCGCCAAATACGAGCTCGACAAGGATTGCGATCCGGCCAAGTTCGGCATCGGTCTGAAGGAGCTTTGGCAGGTTGCCCCGGAAAAGCACCAGCCGGGCCTCGTGCAGCACTCTTTCGGCTGGCCGCTCGATTCCAAGATTGGCGGCGGCTCCTTCCTCTACCACCTGGAAGACAATCAGGTGGCGGTGGGCTTCGTCCTCCACCTCAACTACAAGAACCCCTATCTCTCGCCCTTCGACGAGTTCCAGCGCTTCAAGATGCACCCTGCGATTCGCGAGACCTTCGAGGGCGGCAAGCGGATCTCCTACGGCGCGCGGGCGATCTCGGAAGGCGGATGGCAGTCGGTTCCAAAGGTGGCGTTCCCCGGTGGCGTGCTGCTGGGCTGCTCGGCTGGTTTCCTGAATGTGCCGCGCGTCAAGGGCACGCACAACGCCATGCTCTCCGGCATGCTGGCCGCCGAAAAAGCGTTTGCCGCACTGAAGGCGGGCCGCGCGAACGACGAGTTGATCGAGTTCGAGAACGAATGGCGCGACAGTGACATCGGCAAGGACCTGAAGAAGGTCAGGAACGTCAAGCCGCTGTGGTCGAAGCTTGGCACCTGGATCGGCATCGGGCTCGGCGGGCTCGACATGTGGACGAACACGCTCTTCGGCTTCTCCTTCTTCGGCACGCTCAGCCACGGCAAGCCGGACTACAAGACCCTGAAGCCCGCAGCCGAATGCAAACCGATAGACTATCCCAAGCCCGATGGCATCGTCAGCTTCGACAAGCTGTCCTCGGTGTTCCTGTCCAACACCAACCATGAGGAGGATCAGCCGATCCACCTCGAGGTGAAGGATCCGGAGCTTCAGAAGACGTCGGAGCACGATATCTACGCCGGTCCGTCGAACCGTTACTGCCCGGCCGGGGTCTACGAGTGGATCGAGGAAGGCGAGGGCGCGCCCATCTTCCAGATCAACTCGCAGAACTGCGTCCACTGCAAGACCTGCGATATCAAGGACCCGAACCAGAACATCACCTGGACAGTGCCGGAAGGCGGTAGCGGACCGAACTACCCGAATATGTAATGAAGCTTTCGCTTTATTTACCCAAACGTCGCTATGCGCGATGCTTGCAAGACCGCAGACCCCGCCGAATTTCGGCGGGGTTTTTTGTGTCGTGACCGCTTTATTCGCGCAGAAAATCTAGGATGCAAAAATGTATTGATGGAAGTTCCGATTTATTGAATAATATTACGTAGAGTAAATTAATAGATGTTCATTTTGAATTCCCCGATTACGGGGTGAATATTTATCTTGAAAACAAGTTTTTAGATATATCTGATGTCTGTACTGAAGGTATCAGTGATGACGCTCGCGCTCTTATGCTCTATAACAGCAATTCGAAATCCATGGGCATAGCATATGTTCTTTGGCTGTTTCTCGACGGATTGGGTGGGCACCGATTCTATAACGGCAATACCGGCTCGGCCGTCGCTCAGTTGCTTATGACCATCTTCGGATGGTTGCTGCTGATGGTGGCCGGAGTGGGGATGTTCTTGCTGATCTCGGTGGGAATTTGGGTTTTGGTAGACGCCTTCCTCATTACCGGTTGGATTCGCTCACACAACAACGCACTGGTATTCCAATTGGGAGCCTAGAAGAGAGTCGCTGCCAATTCGAATGACAGTCACGATCCAGCGTATTCCGTTATTCGAATTGGTGTTTTCCGCCCTGGCTTCCATTTCGGCGAACATGGCGCTGGCGTCGAGGGGAACGTTTATTCCGCCTCGGCGCTCGTCGCCTCGATCGCCTGCGCTTCCACCGCTGCGAAGGTCGACATGTTGACCACGCCGCGCGAGGTCACCGACGGGGTGAGAATGTGCGCAGGTCTGGCGCCGCCCAGCAGGATCGGGCCGACATGCAGCGCATCGGTCATGATTTTCAGCAGGTTGAGCGCGGTGTTCGCCGCCTCGAGCGTGGGGAAGATCAGAAGGTTCGCAACCCCTTGCAGCTTTGAATTCTCGATGACGCGGGCGCGCAGCTCTTCCGAAAGCGCGACATCGCCGTGCATCTCGCCGTCGACCTCGAGATCCGGCGCCATCTCCCATAGAAGCTGAACGGCCTCGCGCATCTTCTTCGAAGACTCGCAATTGCGCGAACCAAAATTGGAGCTGGCCAGCAGCGCCACCCGCGGCGTGATGCCGAACCGTGCGATCTGACCTGCCGCCAGCAGGGTCATTTCGGCGATTTCCTCCGCACTCGGATTGTCCGTGACATAGGTGTCGGTCAGAAAGTAGGCGCCCTTGGTGTTGATCAGCAGGGACATGGTCGACAGCGCGCGAACCCCGTCGACGCGGCCGATGATCTGATCGATCAACTGCCGGTGGCGGTCGAAGCGACCGTCCAGACCGCAGATCAGCGCGTCCGCATCGCCCCGGCGCACCGCAATGGCGCCGATGGCGGTGGAATTGGCACGCACCAGCCGCCGCGCGCCATTCGGCGTGACCCCCCCCTGCGCCCCATCCGTGAGAGCAGATACTCCACATAGTCGCGATAGCGCGGGTCGTCTTCGGGGTTGATGAAGTCGAAATCCGTGCCCGGGCGAACGCGCAGCCCGAAGCGTTCGCAGCGCGTGGCGATGACGCTCGGCCGTCCGATCAAAATCGGCCTGGCCGTGCGATCCTCGATCAGCACCTGAGCGGCGCGCAGCACGCGCTCGTCCTCGCCGTCGGCATAGATCACCCGCTTGGAGGCCGTCTTGGCGGCCGCGAAGAAGGGCTTCATGATCATCCCGGAGCGGAAGACGAAGCGGTTGAGTTCGTCGAGATAGGCCTCGAAATCCTCAATGGGACGATGGGCGACGCCGCTGTCCATGGCGGCCTTCGCCACCGCCGATGCAATGCGCAGGATGAGCCGTTGATCAAAGGGGGAGGGGATCAGGTAGGTCGGCCCGAAGACCTGCGTGGTCCCGCCATAGACCTGCGCTGCGGCTTCCTACGGTTCCTCCTTGGCAAGCTCGGCGATCGCCTCTGCGGCGGCGAGCTTCATCTCCTCGTTGATCGTCGTGGCGCCGACATCGAGCGCGCCGCGGAAGGTATGGGGGAAGCACAGGACGTTGTTGACCTGGTTGGGATAGTCGGAGCGCCTGGTGCACATCATCGCGTCCGAGCGCACCTCCGCCACCTGTTCGGGCATGATTTCCGGCGTCGGATTGACGAGCGCCAGTATCAGCGGGCGATCCGCCATGCGCGCGGCCATCTTCGGTTTCAGCACGTCGCCTGCGGATACGCCGAGGAAGACGTCCGCCCCCTCGATCACCTCGTCGAGCTTGCGCTTGTCGGTTTTGCGCGCGAATTCCGCCTTCCACTCGTCCATGAGGTCTTCGCGACCCTCGTAGACGACACCGGCCAGATCCGTCACCCAGATATTCTCAAGGCTCGCGCCCAGCGAAAGCAGCAGGTTGAGGCAGGCAAGGGCTGCCGCGCCTGCGCCCGAGGCCACGATCTTGACCTTGGGGAATATCCTTTCCCGCAAACTCCATCGCGTTGCGCACAGCGGCTGCCACGATGATCGCCGTGCCATGCTGGTCGTCGTGGAAGACGGGAATGTTCATCTGCTCGCGCAGCCGGGCCTCCACCTGGAAGCATTCCGGTGCCTTGATGTTCTCAAGATTGATGCCGCCGAAAGTCGGCTTCAGTGCGGAGATGACGTCGACCATGCGATCGACTTCGCGTGCCTCGATCTCGATATCGAAGACGTCGATGCCCACGAATTTCTTGAACAGGACCGCCTTGCCTTCAATCACCGGCTTGGAGGTCAGCGGACCGATGGCGCCGAGACCGAGTACGGCCGTGCCGTTGGAAACCACGGCGACTAGATTGCCCCGGTTGGTGAAATCGGCGGCAGTATCGGGGTCTTTGGCAATCGCGCGGCAGGGTGCTGCCACCTCCGGCGAATAGGTCAGCGCCAGATCGCGCTGGTTGCCAAGTGGCTTGGTCGCCTGGATCTCGAGTTTCCCGGAACGCGGATAGCGGTGATAGAAAAGCGCGGCTTCTTCAAGCTCACTTATCTGTGTGGGTGACTTGTCCATGGCTTGCCTTCTTCGTAAGGGGAAATTTTGCCGCACCCTAGAGCAAGCGCCCGCATGATAGAATTGGAAGCATCTTTCTAAAGTCGGAAAATTCCGGTTGCGTCCGCGTGTTTCAGGCGTCGTGGAGGGCAAACCGGCGCGCATAGACGAGCACGCGAAGCAGCATGTAGATCACGACCGCGTTGAGGACGTGCCACATGAAGTGGGTGCCGATGGGAAACCATTTGCACACCGCGTGGTCCATCATCCGGAAACTCAGCGAGAGAGAGAACATGAGGTCGATCATCATGAGGCCGATGCCGATCTTCGCATGACGCGGGATCATCAAGAGGCCCACACCGAAAATTGCGACAAGGGCCGGAATGTAAGACGCCGAAAACCCGGCGAAGGGCGGGCGAGGGCTACCAGCGCGAGGCTAGCGACGACGAATCCGGCCGTCGCCGCAACGGATTTAAACGCCCCTAGACCGAAGAAGCGATGCATTGCGACGAGAAAGTAGGCGTAGATGAACAGCGCGATCGGGACCACGTCGAACAGCACCGTGACCCGCGTCGGCACGGTGTGGAAGGCGAAGGACCCGAAAGCGATACAGATCGTCAGCGCGATCAGCAGCAGGGCAGGGCGGTCTCGCGGTTCTTCGCGCAGCAGGATCCACCAGATACCGATTGCGGTTGCGAGGAAGGCGACATTGGAGGTCGCATTGGCTGGCTCTGCCCAAAACGATGCGCCGAGGTGCTCGCAATAGATCGTAAATACCGCTGCTGGATCCATCCAACCCTATCCCGCGTCATGTCTCCCGCAGGCCCTGGGAGCCATGAGACCGGTGGTGTCTAGGGGCGGCGCCCCATATATAATATTGTCCGGTCGTTTTGCGCTGGCCGCAATGTGGCTGGCAAGGCCCAAGTCTGCGGAATGCAGTGGTATTTTCGTCGTGAAAGCAACGTTCAAGGGGCAATGCTCGGTTGTTTTCCCGCCTGACGGGCTGTCATGTAGCTGATATGCCGGGAGCCGTATCCATATGAGCGGTGTTGACGACAATCGCCCCTTCATCCCCGTACGCATCGCGGTTCTCACCGTGTCGGATACCCGCTCTGCGGAGGATGACCGGTCCGGCGATCGCTGGCGGGCAGAATCACCGAGGCGGGGCACACCCTGTCGGCGCGCGACATCGTGCGTGACAATGTCGAGGCCATTCGCGCGATTATCGGCAAGTGGATCGCGGATTCCGGGATCGACGTGATCATTACCACCGGCGGCACCGGGTTCACCGGTCGAGATGTGACGCCGGAGGCGATCGAGCCCCCTGTTCGAGAAGCGCATGGACGGCTTCTCGGAGGTCTTCCACCGCATTTCCTACGATAAGATCGGCACCTCCACCACCCAGTCGCGCGCGACCGGCGGCGTCGCGAATGCGACCTATGTCTTCGTGCTGCCGGGTTCGCCGGGAGCCTGCAGGGATGCCTGGGACGGCATCCTCAAGGCACAACTCGACTATCGCCACATGCCCTGCAATTTCGTGAAGATCATGCCGCGCCTCAACGAACACCTGAAACGCGGCAAGCTGCGCGAGGCGTGAGGAGCGGAGGGAATGTGCGTGGGGCCCATCCTTCGAGACGCCGTCTTGCGACAGCTCCTCAGGATGACGTTGTGTGTGTTGGGCGTTTCTTTAAAAACATCAACACGATAACCTCATTCTGAGGAAGCCGCTTCAGCGGCCGTCTCGAAGGATGAGCTCCACACTCAATTCCAGCTGCCCCACACGCAATTCCAACTGAACGTCCGGCCCGTCAATCGGCTCGAACGTCACCTGGCGGGGAAGGGCGCGAAGACCGCGCCCCCGTGCCCTCAGCCTTCGATCTTGGAGAAGTCGGCCACGGCCAGCGTTGCGTCGCGAACTTCGTTCAGCAGCTTCAGCCGGTTTTCGCGCAAGGTGGTGTCCTCGGCACTGACGAGGATTTCCTCGAAGAACCGGTCGACGGGCGCGCGCAGCTTGGCAAGCGCGCTCGTAGCCGCTTCGAAATCCTCGCGCCGGATCGCCTGCTCGGCCTCCGAACGCGCGGTATCGACGGCCGCTGCCAAGGCGATCTCCGCCTCTTCGACCAGATGATTGGCCTGCTGCTTACCCGAATAGCTCTTCTCGAACTTCTTTTCCTCGATGCGAAGGATGTTCGTCGCCCGCTTGGTTCCGGTAAGCAGCGAGGTGCCGTCTTCCGTTTTCAGGAACTTGCCGAGCGCTTCCACGCGCTTGACGATTATCAGCAGATCGTCCTGACCTTCGAGCGAGAAAACCGCATCGATCAAGTCGTAGCGCGTGCCTTCTTCGCGCAGGTGAGCCTTCAGCCGGTCCGCGAAGAACGACAGCAGGTCATGCGCTTCCTTGAAGTCCGGCCGCGCCTTGGCGAAGACGGAGAGAAGCGGCACCCGCAGGGCGTTCGACAGGATGATGCGCACCACGCCCAGCGCTGCGCGGCGCAGAGCGAATGGATCCTTCGAGCCCGTCGGCTTTTCGTCAATGGCCCAGAACCCGGTCAGAAGATCGAGCTTGTCGGCCAAAGCCACCGCAACCGCCACCGGATCGATGGGCACGTCGTCCGACGGTCCCTGCGGCTTGTAGTGCTGCTCGATGGCGTTGGCGATCGCCATGTCCTCGCCCTGATGGCTGGCGTAATACCGCCCCATCAGGCCCTGGACTTCCGGGAACTCGTAGACCATGTGGCTGACGAGGTCGGCCTTGGAAAGGTGTGCCGCGCGCTTGGCCTTTTCCGGATCTGTGCCGACGATGGCCGCGATTTCGACTGAAAGTGCTTCCAGCCGTGCCACGCGCTCGGCCTGCGTGCCGAGCTTCTCTTGGAAGACGATGCTGTCGAGCTTCGGCAGATTGTCTTCCAATCGCGTCTTCAGGTCCGTATCCCAGAAGAACTTGGCATCCGACAACCGCGCCCGGATGACTTTCTCGTTGCCCGCAACGATCGCCTTGCCACCGTCGAGCGCCTCCAGATTGGAGATCAGCACGAAGCGGTTGGTCAGCTTGCCCGTTACCGGGTCCTTCATCACGAAGCACTTCTGGTTGGCCCGGATGGTGGCGCGGATGACCTCGTCCGGCACTTCCAGAAAGGCCTCATCGAAGGAGCCGACCAAAACCACCGGCCATTCCACGAGCCCTGCGACCTCTTCCAGAAGGCCCGCGTCCTCGACAAACTCCAGCCCGAGCGCCAGCGCACGGTCGCGCGCGTCATGAGCGATCATGTCCTTGCGCCGGTCGGCATCCAGCACGACCTTCGCCTTTTCCAGCTTCGGCACGTAGTCGTCGAACCGGCGCACCTCGAAGGCGTCGGGCGCCAGGAAGCGATGGCCGCGCGTGGTGTTGCCGCTCGACACTCCTTCGATATCGATCTTGATGACGTCCGGCTCTTCCGTCTCCGGGCCGAAGGTGCACAGGATCGAATGCAGCGGACGCACCCAGCGCAAGGAGCCCGGTTCGCTCGAGGCCGCGCCCCAGCGCATCGATTTCGGCCAGGGGAACTTGCGCACCGTATCCGCGACGATTTCGGAGATCACCTCGCTCGCCTCGCGCCCCGGCTTCTCGATGACGGCGACGTAGAAATCTCCCTTCTTGGGATCGCTGGAGGTCTTGGCTTCCTCGATGGAGGAAAGCCCGGCGCCGCGCAGGAAGCCCTGCACCGCCTTGTCCGGAGCGCCGACGCGGGGGCCTTTGCGTTCTTCGCGGGTTTCCGGCGAACGGGCGGGCATCCCGGCCACCTGGAGCGCCAGTCGGCGGGGCGTGGCGAAGGCCTTCGCGCCTTCGTAGACAAGACCCGCATCAACCAGTGCGTTCGTGACCATGGACTTCAGGTCTTCCGCGGCGCGGCGCTGCATGCGCGCTGGGATTTCCTCGCAGAACAGTTCGAGGAGAAGATCGGACATCGAGCTCGCTTTCGAAGCACAAGGAATGAGAAATCAAGGACAGTCGATTACCAAGTTGCGCCCGACTTGTCACCTCCTGTGCGCATCTCGGCGCACGTGCATCCGCCGTGCCGTTCCTCAATCTGCGTGATCGCCTTTGCCGACAACCGAAAAGGGGCCGGCCACGTGAGGTCGAGCCGTGCGGTACGGAATGTGAATCTTACGCAGCATAAGTGGTATTTTGATCAATACAAGTAAATATCGTGCGTAAATTAGTAAATATACCTATATATTTTGATTCACTGATGTAAAAATATTTATATGTATGAGTCAAAGCAGTTTGGCCAGCATGATTTTTGTTAAATCCCTGTTGCGATTGAGATATGTTTTCTATACATTCCGGTGCGCGCCTCAGGCCCGGAGGGATGCAATCATCATCGCGCTGGCCAGCATCCCGGTTCTGATCCTGGCGATCCACTACGACATATTCGATCTGTTGTTTGAATACACGGGCAGTCATGAGGCCTGGGAGCTCGATGAGCTGTTGTCCGCAGGCTTCGTCGTCGGACTGGCTTCGATCATCTATGCGGTCCGTCGACTTACGGATCTGAAGGTTGAAGTGCGCTCACGGCGCGATGCGGAAAATGTTGCGGTTCGCCTGACCCTGCACGATCCTCTCACCGGTTTGCCTAACCGTCACAAGTTCGAACAGCTTTTTTAGGTCGCCATGCGGCACGATGCGGTCAGTCATCGTGCGCTCATGGTCGTCAGCATTGTCGGGCTCAACCAGGTGAACGAGACCTACGGCCATGCGACGGGGGATGACCTTCTCCTGGCGGTTTCCGCGCGGTTGAAAGAGCTTTTCGAAGACGGCGGCGTTGTCGCGCGGATTGCCGCGAACGAATTCGTGCTCCTGTCGAAGCCGCTCAAGGGCAGTGCGGAAGTGCTGCGGCTCGTTCAGAAGCTGATTCTGACGATGGAGGATCCGTTTCGGGGTCTGGGCAACGAGATCGTGGTTTTAGCACGCGTCGGCATCGCCAGCTATCCCCAGGACGGGCGCACCGCGCGGCTTCTGCTGCGCCGTGCCGATGTGGCGAAACGCCAGGCGAAGACGGACGGCAATTCCGCTTTCGCGTTTTTCGATGAGGGCATGGAGCACAACCTGATGCTGTCGAGCCGCATCGGGAGTGCGCTGCGCGGGGCGATCGCTCAGGAGCGGATCATGCCGTATTTCCAGCCGATCGTTGATCTTGAAACCGGCCGTACCATCGCCTTCGAGTGTCTTGCGCGCTGGAACGATCCGCAGCTGGGATGGATCGGGCCGGACCAGTTCATCCGGATTGCGGAGGAAAGCGATCAGATCGGGGCCTTGAGCAACAACCGGTTCCACCGCGCTGTCGTATCGCGCGGGACTGGCCGGATACGGTCACCTTGTCCTTCAACGTTTCCGGCGTGCAGCTTCGCAACCGCACGCTCGGTCTCGACATCCTGAGCGCGCTCGGCGAGATCGGGTTCGACCCGAAACGGCTGGAACTGGAAATCACCGAAACGGCGCTGGTGCGCGATGTGCCCATGGCGCGCGAAACTCTCGACGTCCTGACCCGCGCACCGGGATCAGAATCGCACTCGACGATTTCGGAACCGGCCATTCCAGCCTGCGCTACATCTGCGATTTCCCGATCCACAAGATCAAGATCGACCGATCCTTCGTGCGCAACATCTGCAAGCGCCAGGAAAGCGAGATCTGCAAGCGCCAGGAAAGCGAGCAGATCATCGCCGCCGTCATCAGTCTGGCGCACGGTCTCGGCATCGTCGCCACGGCGGAAGGCATCGAGGATCAGACGCAGATGTCGCTGCTCAAGCACATGGAGTGCGATTTCGGGCAGGGATATCTCCTCGGCAAGCCGATGCCCGCCGAGGACGTCCACGCCTTTCTGCGTTCCGGCAATGAGCGCGCCTGGCCCCGAGTCCTGACCGCCTAGAGTGGTTTATCAGCCGCCGCTGTCCCCGCCGCCGCCGGAAAAGCCGGAGGACGAGGATTTCGGGGTGGGCAACGAGGAGATGAAGGCGCCCGACATCGCCGTCACCGTATTGACATCGCGCTGCCGAAACTCCGCGGCTCGAAATGGGCGCCGTGATACCAGACGGGCGAATAGGAAGCCGCGGTCGGCCCTGCCGCCGCAGCGCTAACCAGCCAGCTCTGGAAGGTCTCCGACCAGGGCTTTTCGACCCGCAGCGCAATCGCATAGGGCAGCAGGGTCTCGAAGTGGCTGGGCGACATTTCCGGCGCGCCTCGCATGTTCATGCGTTCCCGTTCGGCGACGGAGAGATAAAGCTTCAGCCCTTCAAGCTCATCGAGCATCTCCCGCCCCAGCGCCGTCGGTGCGCCCATCAGATGGTAGAACAGGGTATTGCCCCACAGCAGCGCCACGATGGAGACGATGATGAACGGGGTGCCCTCGGTGGCGAAGGCGAGACTGGTGATCTGCGTGCCGACGCTTCCCGCAAAGATGAGAAGCACCGCCATGGTCAGGATGAACTGAACCACTTGCGAGACCGAGCGGTTGCGGATTGTGGTGAGGGCGAGCTTCACCAGAATGAGCGTGGCCATCGTCACGAACGTCATGACGATGACGAAGAAAATGATGTCGGTCTCGCCGAGATTGCCGAAAAACAGGAGTGCGGCGACGGCGAGAATGGAGAGCAGGAAATCGGGCAGCCAGTAGGCGGCGTTGCTCTTGAAGAAGCGTCCGCGGTTCTCGCCGACGATCGCGGAGGAGAACTTCGTCCCCAGCATCTGAACCCGTTTGCCGTTCTCCTTGGTCAGCTTGAGCGGCCTGTGTCCGAGTGTTTTGATGACCGCGGCTTCGCCGGGCGGCAAAGAACGAATGCCGTTTTCCGGATCGTCCTTCTCGCCGGTCGTCGTCAGGACCGGTTCGGATTCGAGATCCGCCAGTTCCAGATAGCCCTTCACCGCCAGATTGATGCAGGCGGCCGACAGCGCTCTCCAGCCTCCGTCGGAAAAGCCGTTATTGTAGATGTAGTCGGCCAGTGCCGGGGATACACCCTCCGGCGCGCTGAAAAGCGGAATGGTCGTTCCCGGCTTGGGATCCCGGCCGACGCGCAGCCACGCCCAGCAGAAATAGGCGAAAACCAGCGCCAGCCCGGCGATCGCGACAATCTCGCCGCGGTGATCAAGCCAGAAATAGCCGACGCTTTCGGCAGAGGTCGGCGTGGCGATGGTTCCCTTCGGCATAGCGACGGCAACGGATAAGCCTTCGTTGACCGAAAGGGGCCGCGTGGTCGAAAAGATCAGTTCCCGGCCGCCATTGTCCTTGGCGACGATCCAGTCCTGCCCCTTCTCGCCAAAGCGGCCGGTGAAGGCGGTCCATTTGATCGCCGTCACCCCTTCGGGCAGGACCACGCGCGCGGTCACGGCGTCGATCGGGAAAGCCCATTCCTGGCCCGTGACGTTCCAGTAAAGTTCGTCGTGATCGTCGAAGAACCGGATCTGGCGGGTCGTCTCGTAGGTGATTGCATAGAGATGATGATGATGATGGGCCAGGCGGCCGTCGGGGTCGTCGATATAGATGCGAACGTCGTCGCCGGACCTGTTTTCCTTGTAGGGCTCCGGCGTGCCGTCCCTTGTGACCGACAACAGTTCGAAGTCGACGCGATGGCGCGTGCCTCCTCCATCGCGAAAGGTGAGGGGAAAGTCGCGATATATGCCGCGCTTGATCTGGTTGCCTTCCACGCTGACCTCGATGGTCTCGGTCACGCGGAGCGTCCCGTCGGCCTCGATATGGATGAGGCTTGTCATAGGAGGTGATACGCTCGTCAGCCTGCGCAAGCGATGCCGGCAACGCCAGAAAGGCGAGCGCGGCGACGAGCAGCAGCGTAAGCGACAGCGCGGCGTCGCGAGTGCGGCGGAGGCGGAAGGTCCGGGTGTGGATCATCTATCTCACTATTGCTTGGCGAAACTGACTTTCGGAACGGCGCGCTCGGAGGCGTCCTCGATCTCGAAATAGTCTTACTTGGTGAAGCCAAACTGCCCCGCCACGATATTGGAGGGGAAGGATTCCACCATCACGTTCAGGTCGCGCACGGCGCCATTGTAATAGCGCCGCGACATCTGAAGCTCGTGCTCCACCTTGTCGAGCGCGTTCTGCAAGTCCAGGAAATTGTCGGACGCCTTCAGGTCCGGATAGTTCTCCGCAACCGCCAGCAGGCGGCCGAGTGCGGCGCCCAACATCCCTTCAGCCTGAGCGCGCGCGGCGACGTCGCCGGAGGGGACATGGCCCGCCTGCGCCCACATCTCGGTGGCCTCGGTGAGGGTCTCCCGCTCGTGGGTCATATAGCCCTTTACGGCTTCCACCAGGTTCGGGATCAGGTTGAAACGGCGCTTGAGCTGCACCTCGATGCCGCTCCAGCCCTCCCGCACCATCTGTCTTTGCCGCACGAGACGGTTGTAGAGGGATATGACGTAAACGCCGATTGCCACGATAACGGCGAGAACTATCCAGGTGGTCATGAAACGGGCCTCCAAGAGCGCAGATGCCGCACCGTGTGGACGCGGGATAAAGCGGATCAGAATGGGCGGACGCTAGCCGTGTAAGCGTCGGTTGTCATGTGACCTGGATAACAATTGGACGCTTTTTCGCTCCCCTCGTAAAGGCGAGGGGCAGCGGCAAATGCGCTGGGGCGACCATCTTGCCGCTTCGGCAACTCAGTAATCGCAGTTCGTATCCGGATACATACCGAAACAACACGCGGACGTTTCTTGCGATTTCCTTCGGTGAGGTGCGCAGCCGCTTTTGCTCAGCCGATACAACCTGTCTGCGTCAATTCAGCGCATCGTTCATTCCTACGCTTGCCGGAGCTGTAAGAAAATTGTCATTTAAAATAAAAAATATTCTGTGTACGGAAAAAAATAGAACGATATGATAGTACTAAGCGGTTCGCAGTCGTTGTCGTCTGGCGACTTTCGCCATTTTTTTCTCCATCCGGAAGACCCGACGAAATGCATCAAGCTGCCCAAACGCTCGCAACGCACGTCCCATCGCGGTCGTATCGAGAGCCTGTTTTGCCGTCCGCCCGCTGATTCCAATCGGCGTGAGTTCGATCATTATCACCGGCTCACCGCCATGCATGTTCCGCTGGCGCGCTATTTTCCGAAAATGCACGGGCCGGTTGAAACGGATCTGGGCACCGGGCTTTGTTTCGATCTCGTGCGCGGCAGTCAAGGCGATGCGCCGGTCAGCCTGTCGGCGATCATGAAGGGCGAGGGCCCGGACGGGCTGGAGGCCGATTTCATCCTGAGCGAGGTGACCGAGTTCGCCCGCTTCTGTCAGCGCTACGCCATTCTGGCGTCCTGCAACGAGCCGGGCAATATCGCCTTCGTTCATGACGGTGAGGGGTTCAGGCTCGTCACCTACGATCTTAAGGTTCGCCTGAACAAGGGATTCATCCCGGTCTCGACCCTGTTCGCGAGCATTCGTCGCCGCAAGGTCCAGCGCCGGTTCGACCGTCTGTTCGAACCGCTGGTGAAAAACCTGAACGGTCTGAAAGAAATCTGAGCGGATTGAAGAACGCGTGATGGGGCGCGGGGCTTTTCGCCCCGCCGCGCCGTTGTTCGCTTATCCCGCTCCGCCTGCCCGGGTCTTGAGGAAGGCGGCCCCGCAAGCCTTGGCAAGCTCACGCACCCTGAGGATGTAGGACTGGCGCTCGGTCACCGAGATCACGCCGCGCGCATCCAGCAGGTTGAAGCAGTGCGAGGCCTTGATGCACTGGTCGTAAGCCGGAAAAACGACCTTGTGGATGTCGTCTCCGGCCTCTTCCATCGCCTTCTCACCCGCCGCCAGCAACGCCTTGCACTCGCCTTCCGCATCGCGGAAATGGCGGAACAGCAGGTCCGTATCGGCATATTCGAAGTTGTAGCGGGAATACTCCTGCTCCGTCTGCAGGAAGACGTCGCCGTATGTGACCTTCTCGTCGCCTTCGCGGCCGTTGAAGTTCAGGTCGTAAACGTTGTCGACGCCCTGGACATACATGGCCAGTCGCTCAAGGCCGTAGGTCAACTCCCCGGCAACCGGCGCGCATTCAAAGCCTGCCACCTGCTGGAAATAGGTGAACTGCGACACTTCCATGCCGTCGCACCAGCACTCCCAGCCAAGCCCCCAAGCGCCGAGCGTCGGGCTTTCCCAGTCGTCTTCCACGAAACGGATGTCGTGGGTCAACGGGTCGAGGCCGATGGCCGCCAGCGAGGCGAGGTAGAGTTCCTGCAGGTTTTTCGGTGACGGCTTCAGGATCGCCTGAAACTGGTAATAGTGCTGCAGCCGGTTCGGGTTCTCGCCGTAGCGCCCGTCGGTGGGGCGGCGAGAGGGTTGGACATAGGCTGCCTTCCGGGGACGAGGGCCGAGCGAGCGAAGCGTCGTCGCCGGGTGGAAGGTTCCCGCGCCGACTTCCATGTCATAGGGCTGCAGCACGACGCAGCCCTGATCGGCCCAGAATCGCTGCAAGGTGAGGATCAACCCCTGAAACGAGCGTTGTGGGTTGAGATGGGCGGCAACTTCCCTCGCCCGGGTTTTCGTAGATATGGCGTCAATATTCCTGAAAATGCCGGATATTCTCGGATGCGCTGATGAATGCGCAAGCGAGGCGCGGATATTATCGGCGGGTCGTCACCCGGTCAAGGCCGCGCACGGGACATGCGGCGACAACGTGCATCTCCAAACCCTGCAGAAATCAAGAAATTGAACAGCAAAAGTGCCCTGGTTTTTTCCGAGGGGTAAAATTAATAATATGTGATTTAAATTACGTAGCGAAAAATAACTCTGCCCTATCGTGCTTGCAGATAGAGAGGAAAAACAGAGGAAAAGCAATATATGGATGGGGATCCAGCCTCTTTCATTCCTCTTAATATTTGAAAAATATAGGAGAATATAAAATGAGCCATGCGATGACGAAGAAAATGATTATCACCGCAGCCGTCTGTGACTTTACTTCTCTTGCCGCGATCAACGGCGTTGCTGCCCAGTCCAGTGGACGCAGTGGCGGCGGGACGAGTGCAGGCGACAGCAGTGAGGCGAGCGGCAGCGGAAACGGCAAGATCGCCAGCCTTCAGCCTGTTGGAATTACCGGCTTTTCGAATGCGTCGGGGACACCTCCCGATCGCGGTCGACGTCCGACCCGTCCGCAGCCGGTCAGCTTCCAGGCTACGGACGGCGTCCACTGCGGCTACCGGGAGGTCGGCCGTGGTCGAAACGCGATTTATTTGCGATATTGCGGGGAGACCCTTTACGACTAGGCGTCCGCCTGTCGGAAACTAAGCTTCACTATCGTCCCGGGTCCGGTATACGCCGGTCTCGGGATCCTGCACGAGCGTCTGAGGCGCCGTCTTCTGGTTCCGTCGCGCCGTCTTCGACAGCGTCCGCTCAACGCGCCGTCCCTGTTGGGACGCCGTACGGGCAATAAGAAACACCGCTCCCAGCACGAGAACCAGGACCCCGAGTTTTCCGAGCACCGTCTTTCTCCTTCACTCCCTACAGTCCGTAGCGTGACCACAGACTGCGTTCTTCAAGCGCGGCCACCAGATCGCGCGCAAGTCCCTGCCGGGTCTCGAGCACATCCCCCAGCGCGGCGATGCCGACGCCCTGGCGGCGCGGCAGGAGGGAGCGTTCGTCCCCGATCAGCCGCAGACGCACCTTGTCGCCGAAACGCGCCCGGGCGACCGAACGCAGATCTCCCAGATCATCGACCAGTCCGAGCGAGCGTGCCGTTTCTCCCACCCAGAACAGGCCGGAGAACAGGTTCGGATCGTTGTTGAGCACATCGCCGCGGCGCGCGCGCACCATCTCGACAAAGACCTCGTGGATCTCCTGCTGCAAGGTCTCCAGATGGGTAACGTCGTCCGGGTTTTCGGGCTGGAAGGGATCGAGAATGCCTTTGCGCGTGCCCGACGTGTGCATCCGGCGTTCCACGCCGATCCGCTCCAGCAGGTCCACGAACCCGAAGCCGGCGGAAATGACGCCGATCGAGCCTACGATCGACGAGGGATCCGCGATGATCTCGTCACCGGCAACCGCGATCATGTAGCCGCCCGAGGCCGCAACGTCCTCCACGAAGACGAGCACCTGCTTGTCGTGCTCCTCGCTAAGCTGGCGGATGCGCTGGTAGATCAGCCGCGCCTGTACGGGCGAGCCGCCCGGGGAATTGATGATGATCGCCACCGCCGGCACGCTGTCGAACCGGAATGCCTTTTCTAGGTTCGTGGCGCAGCTTGCCAGTGTCAGACCGGGCCTGAGCGGGGAGGCGAGCCCGATCGTGCCTTGAAGGCGAACGACAGGCAGAACGGGTGCGACCTGGCCGAGCTTGACCGGCAGACGTTTGCACAGTCGGGTGAAAAAGGACAAGAAAGTCTCCCTGTTGCACCGTGAGAAAACGGCAGCATTCGCCTTCATATAAGCCACATTCAGGCCACTCGCCACTGCCGCGTGATTGAACGTCAAACATTTATCATATTAACAATATATGGACCTCCGGCGAGGATGAACTGTGCAATAATCCATCTTTTTCGGCGCAGTTAACCCTCTTTCAAGGTTAAGCCCGTTTCACAGGCCCGTCGCTTGAGAAGCGATACCGCGTATCGGCGGGGCCAGACAGACGCCTGAGACCGCAAGGTCAGGGATCGCCAATCCGGCCACAAGGGTCGGCAAATCCGGATGTGACCGTAATCCGCATCGGGTCGACAAGGCCGAATTGGGTAGTTGGAGTAACAGGTATGTCCGGCCTGTCTGTGTTGAAGGTCCGTCGCGTTATCGGCGAGTTTGCCAAGTCGCTCCCTCTGGGGCTCGCGATCTATTTCGGTTTTCCCGACAGATTCGCCTTTCAGGATACGCTGAGCCTGATACAACGTGACGAGCGGCCTCAGGCACGCTGGTTGGCCGCGATCGAGGCGACGGGCGAAACCTCCTCCCAGCAGCCCACTCTTACCCTCGCGGGTGCTGACAGCGCCCATGCGCCGGGGCAGGGCGCCCGTCGGGGGCCGCAATATCAGATCACGTCGGCGGTTAAGGGCGGCCGCGTTGCCGTCTTGCGCTATCTGGATGCCAGCGTCTACGGCCGCGATATCGTGCGCGTGCTGGAACGCGTGCGCACCAACGATGTGGGCAAGGGCAACCGTCTCGTCTCCATGGCGCCGGATCGTCAGATGGTCGAGCACTCGGCCGGGTCAGTTTATTACATGAGCAGCCTGATCAGTGCTCAGCCGCGCCAGAGCCTGCCGCGTGTCGCCTTCGTCCAACCGCAGGCCGTGCCGAAGAGCCAGATGGTCGCCTCGGCCAATGCCGCGACCACGAGCGACGGCAAGCCTCTCAATCTCAACAAGATGGTGATGGCGCGCGCTGCCGCGGCCGCCGGTTTCTCAGCGCTGTCCGTCTACGCGCCGAGCGCGGTGGAGGGCACGTCCCTGCCGTTTGCAGCCCTTTTCGGCATGTCGCCGGGCCCGACTCCGGAATAGGAAGCGGTTGATCGCGACAACCCGCACTGGTGGGCGGCAAACCCGCTGCCGGCCAATGTCATCCTGCCTAAAGAGCAGCGCTGCCTGGCTGAGGCGATCTATTTCGAGGCGCGCGGCGAACCGGAAGCCGGTCAGGTCGCCGTTGCCCTGGTCGTTCTCAACCGGGTCAAGAACCCGGCCTATCCCGCGACCATCTGCAAGGTCGTCTACCAGAACCGGACGCACCGCAATTCCTGCCAGTTCTCCTTTGCTTGCGACGGCCTGCCCGAGCGCATCGCGTCCAAGGAATCCTGGGATCAGGCGCAGAAGCTTGCCCGCGAAATGGTGACCGGCAAGCACTGGTCGGACAAGATCGGCGCTTCCGCCCATTAGCACGCGACCTATGTCCGTCCGCGCTGGGCACGCAAGATGAAGCGGTTGCAGAAGATCGGCCGTCACATTTTCTATCAGACCTACGGCGGCGGCTGGGGCTAAGGTCCCAGGTCTGACGTTCCAGGCCCTAAGTTCCAGAACCCGAGTTTCAGGCCCAAATCCCGGTCAACGTGCTCGCCGTCAATCTACGGCAGGTTGTGGGCTGCGAAGCTGTACCCTTGCGCCAAATGCGGCGGCATGTCGCAATCCTGCGTTTTGAATCGGAAATCTCATTGGAATGCCAATGAAGTTATCGCTATGCCGAACTGCTGCTTTTTTGCCAGTGCCCAAATATTGATCCCTGTTTGGAATGCCGATGAACGCCAAATTAATATTTAAAGACCATGGATCTAGACGCGTTCGCGACCAATAGGTTCGGCGATTTTGATTCATGATCTTAGAATACAGTTCCCTTTTGATGGCCGTTGAGGTGAGTTGCATTGCCACGAGCCTCACCTTGGTAGTCTCCTGGCTCGCAAGCCGGCGTGACGCTTTCCTGCTGACGTGATCGCTGGCCGCTATGGTTCTGGTGATCGGAGCGGGCGCGTCCGGCGTTTATGCGGCAGATCCCAGTCGGCTACCTGCGGTGTTTGGTACAACCCTCACTTTGTGGGGGGGGGGGGGGGCGTG
>NZ_JASJAV010000016.1 GCF_030066895.1 Breoghania sp.
CCGGCCCCCATACGGCAGCATGAAGCTCCCGCCCACTCGCCCACTATTCTGGAAATGGATGCTTCTGCAGACGCGCGGCGACCGCGCGTGCCTTCGCGCGTCTGGCTCAGCGCCGCGTCACGTGATGGCGACGAACACCAGGTTCAGCATCAGGATGCCGGAAAACAGGCTCCACATACCGGCGATGGTGGAACTCGCCACCAGCCAGCCGACCGGCCTGCGTTCGATGCGCCGCCCGCAAATGGCGCGCCGCATGATGATGAACGGACCTGTCGCGATGCACATCGCCATCCCCCCAGACGAAGGACAGCGTTGAGCGCGCCGCGAAATCGAAATTGGGCGGGCGATCCGTCACAAGCTGAAAAAGCTCCCGATCAGACCGGAGAGGACAAAACCGATACAGATCGCGTAGGTCCTGATGAGCGCTTGCGCAAGCACGGCGTTTACCTCTTGTTAACGCTAAATTGCCAAAGTGGGCTCGGACAAACTCGACGTTTACAAAACGTTAAGCAAGAGCCATGCCCGTCCAAAAGCCAAAAAACTGGCGAAAACTAGTGACATCGGCGCCATGAACGGCCTGTTCGCACGTCCCGCAACGGGACAGGCGCACAGGATCGGGACCAATCCGCTACTTCCAGTCGCAGGGAATCGTTCTCCTTTGGTCATCCCTGACGCCGTTCCCGTACCCCGCTGGCCTCTGGCCATGCTGACCGCTGCGCGGGCTCTGGCGAGCCTCGCGATCGCGACCGACAAGCTCATTGCCACGACCGAAACGCCCGCCCCCGCTCCGCGCTGGACCACCGAGACAAAGCCCGTCAGCCTTTCCATCGCCGGGCATGCGTTCAACTTCCCGGCGAATTTCATCACCGCGGCAAACCAGCGGGCAGGCGGCGCGCAATCGCGGCTGGACATGACCCTGCGTTGGCCCGCGCTGACCGGATATGGCGACGACCACGCCCGCCTTTTCGAAGATGGCGACCGCGATCTCGTCCGGATCTGGGGGGGGGGGAAACCGACACCAGGCCTCTGGCCGGGGCGCAATCGAGCGGCGACGACGATCTCCTGCGTCCTGAGATCTATCCGGTCGCAGGCGGCCTGTTCGCCCGCGCCTTCAAGACCTCCAGCCCCTATGCCAACGAGGAGATCGTCTACGAGGCGACCTCGTTGCGGTCCGGTTCGCAAATGCCGTTTGCGGCGCGCTGTCAAAAATGGAATGCGCCGGAAGCCACCTGCCTGCGCCACATGCCGCTCGGCTCCGGTCTGACGATGACCTACTGCTTCCCGCGCACCCGGCTCGCCGACTGGGGACGGCTCGACCGCTCCCTGACATTGCTGATCTCGGGCTTCATCGCGAGCGCACGCTGAGCGGACACTGATCCCTCGACCCGCCATCCATCAAGACGCCTGCTGACACGCGATCCTTGGAACCGGCCTTGGAGCTGGGTCCGAATAGGCACGCTCTCCCGGACTGTCATCTCCGCGCAGGCGGGGATCCAGTAACCCCACGATTTCGCTCACGGAACAGAAACGCCGGCCGCACGGAGTGCTGGTTCCCGCCTTCGCGGGGATGACAATCATGCTTGTGCTGTTTCCAATCGAACAACACGACAACGTCATCCTGAGGAGCGCTCGCAAGAGCGCGTCTCGAAGGATGGGCCGCGCATTCGAAACGAACGGCCAGCACTCAGAAAATACGGAAGCAACGCATAAAAAACCCGGCCGGTCGGTCGTGCATGACGACTGCCGGGAATGCTTTTCTCGAATTCGGCTCGGATCAAGCTTTGATACCCGACCACCTTTCCGGTCGGACTGCCTGTCGCGAACGGGGCGCGGCGGGTTTGCCGCCGCGCCTTGTCCAGTCAGTCCAGATCGATCTCCAGGATCGCCATCTGGAAATCGTAGCTCAGATCCTCGTCCTCATCGTCGCGATACAGGACGCCGATGAATTCCTCACCGAGATAAACCTCGGCGGAATCGTCCTTGCGCGGGCGCGCACGCACTTGCAGCGTGGACACGTTGAAAGTCTTCTTCAGATAGGCTTCCAGCTTGCGGATCTCGTCGGGTTTCAAGGTGCCTCTCCTTCACGGGTCATCCGCGCCCGTTCTTAGCCGGGCGCGCTCTCCCCGCGTCTACATCACGTCAGCGGCTCCTTGCCAACCCTCAAGACTCGTCTTTTTCGCTCTTATCACCTAAGCGCTGGTCCATCGAGCTGCAAGCTCCGCACAACCCGACGTTCCGATGATGCGTGCGGGCACGCCCGCCACGGTCGTGTTTGGCGGCACCGGAGCCAGCACCACCGACCCGGCCGCGATCCGCGAGCAATGGCCGAGTTCGAAGTTGCCGAAGATCTCCGCCCCCGCCCCGATCAGCACGCCGCGGCGCACCTTCGGATGGCGATCGCCGTCCGTCTTGCCCGTTCCGCCGAGCATCACGCCCTGCAAAATGAAGACGTCATCCTCAATGACAGCCGTCGATCCGACGACGCCCGTCGCATGGTCGATGAAGATCCCTCGGCCCATCGGCACCTGCGGATGAATGTCGACCTGGAAAACCTCGGATGTGCGCGACTGCAGGTAGAGCGCGAAATCGTGCCGCCCCTGCCGCCACAGCCAGACGGTGCGCCTGCAGCGCGTGGAACCCCTTGAAGTAGAGAACCGGCTCGAGACCCGTTCGCAGGCCGGATCGCGATCCACCACCGCCATGATGTCGACGCGGAAGATCTCGCCCAGAACCGGTTCGTCGAGAAGCGCCTGGCGATAGGTCTGCCGGATCAGCGCGCCCGACAATGCGGGATGGTCCAGCCGGTCGGCCAGACGGTGCACCACCGCGTCTTCGAGCGTTTCCTGATTGATGATGTTTTCCATCAGGAACCCGGCGAGCCTAGGTTCGTTCTCGATGGTCGCCTGCGCCTCCGCACGCAACTGCTCCCAGACGGGATCGTGGCTTACAAGCTCAGGTGTCGCTGCAAAACGGGTGGATTGGCTCATGCCCTGCTCCTCATCCCAGTCTGGTCGTTCGGCGCCCGGTCGGTTGCTTCCAGTCGGTCGCTTCCGGTCGTTGGCTTTCGCATGCGCCGCATGCGTTCCGTCTGGCGGCGCATCCGTCAATTCCCGAAATCCGTCACTGCGAGCTGCCGCTCGTTCGCCTCAGGTCCAAACGACGCTTTTACCGGCGCTACTGCCCGCCGCCCTTCCTCGTATCGTCACAAGGGCGGCCGCGTGCGGGTTCAAATGTGTCCCTGACATAGGGTCGATGACACGAAAACCAGCCCCGCGATACAAGTTTTCGCAAACCGCCTTCCGCAATCGACCCGAAAGAGCCCGATAGTGCCAAGCACCGAAGTCCCGGTAAATCGATCAAACGTACCGTTCCACGCGCCTTTTGGCCTTTCACCCAACGTCATCGACGACTTATGTAGAAAATTGACGATATGTGGAGGATACGACGCCGATATGAAGAATTCCGAAACCACCGCCGCCCAAAACGACTCTCCCGCCGGACGAATCGTGACCCTTGTCGAGCCGCCGATCGGCTGGCTCGTGATCGACAACGAGCCCCGGCGCAATGCGATCAATCTCACCATGTGGCAAGCCCTGCCCGACGCCGTGGCAACCCTCGAAGCCGATGACCGGGTGCGAGTCGTGACGGTCCGCGGCGCGGGTGAGGCCACTTTCGTGGCCGGCGCCGACATCTCGGAATTCGCCGAAGTGCGCAAGGACGTGAAAACCGCCCGCGCCTACGAAAACGAGAACGCCGCCGCCTTCGACGCCCTGCGCGCCTGCCTGAAGCCGACCGCCGCGATGATCCGCGGCTTCTGCATGGGCGGAGGCGTCGGCATAGCGGTCTCGTGCGATCTGCGCTTTGCCAGTAACGATGCCCGCTTCTCTATCCCCACCGCCCGGCTCGGCGTCGGCTACCCCGCCATCGCGATCCACGACGTGGTCAAGCTGATCGGCCCATCGCGCGCCAAGGATCTGTTTTTCTCCGCCCGCCGCGTGGAGGCGGAAGAGGCCCTCACCCTCGGCCTGGCCGATCGCCTGATGCCTGCGCAGGCGCTCGAAGACGAGACCCGCGCCTATGCGGCGACGCTCGCCGACAACGCCCCGCTGACCCAGCGCGCCGCCAAGACCGCCATCGACACCGTCTCCGGAGACCTGCAAGCCGCCGACTGGTCCGCCCTTGAGGCCCTGACGAATGCCTGCTTCGACAGCGCCGATTTCGCAGAGGGTCGCACCGCCTTTCTGGAGCACCGCGCACCCGTCTTCACCGAGCGATAACCAATCCGCGCTAGGATTATCACGATGATTATCCGGCCGCGGAGAAGTTGATTCTCAACCTCAGGCACTTGAATCAATATCTGAAGTTTACCGGCTGAAGAGATCGCATCAGCAAATCCGCATAAGGGACCCCAGAGACTCACGCTTTCGCGCTGCGAGCCCAGGCAACTAGCGCAGAAAACCCGGTTTTCAGCCGAAAATCATGGTAAATCCGAGGTTAACATCGCTTGTTAAGCGATTCTGACGACTCGTCTTTTGCCATCCGCACTCCTGCGCGAGCAACCTTCTTGAATCAGTTTGGCAAGTTCCTGCGACAGACCTGAGCGAAGCGGCATAAGCGACTCTCCCAGCGCGCTTTTTCGCAATTACACAGCTTTCAGCAACTGAATGAAATCGACCGCGGCATCGGCGAAAATATCGTTCCGATCGCCCGCCACCATGTGCCCGGCTCCCGTTACGTCGCAGAACTCGGCGTGCGGAACTAGTTCCATAAAATGCCGCGCACTCTCCTCCAGAACGAGCTCCGAACTCCCGCCGCGAACCAGCATGACGGGGATCGTCAGACCACGCGCCACATCTTCCATTCGCGCCATGTCTTCCGCTGCGGTCGGCGCTCACGCTGAACGCCCCCATCAGGAAGCGCGGATCCCAGTGCCAGCGATAACGCCCATCCGAATGCAGACGCAGTTTCTTGCGAAGCCCCTCGGTGGAACGCAGCCGCTTGGCCGCGACCGCATCGGCCGCCTCCTCCACCGATCCGAACCCCTCGTGCATGCGCTCAGCCATGAAGCCGGTGATGCGATCGACACCGCCCGGATCCATCCGCGGCACCACATCGACCAGCACCAGTGCGGACAGGACACCCTCCGGGCGCACGCCCTGCGCCAGCGTGGAGGCGATGCCGCCGAGCGATGCCCCGATGGCGACCGGTGCCGCCCCGCACTCGTGCCAGATCGTGTCGACTACCGCGACGATGTCGTCGGCATAGTCGCGAAAGCGGTAGCGGCCGTCCTCCACCCAGTAGCTCTCGCCGTGGCCGCGCTGATCGATGGTCACGGCGGTCATGCCGCCGCGCGCCAGCCGCTCCGCCGTCCCGGCCCAGGAGTAGTCTGTCCTCCGCCATGGACAAGCAGCACCGGCGTGCCGCTCGTCCCTGCCTCGAAAACCTCTCCCGCCAGCCGACTGCCTTGTGCCTTCTTCAGATGCAACGACCGCCCCTTCATGTTCATCCCCCCGTTTGTTCCAGAAAGTCGAGCACGCCCTGCTTGTAGACCTTGTCGCCCACCGCGAGCACATGATCGCGCCGCGGAATATCCAGAATGCGCGCATCCTGCATCAGATCGGCGAGTTCCTGGGCAGAACCCGAAATCTCGTCGCGCGTGCCGATGGCAATGAGAACGGGCACGGTGATCCGCCCCACATCCTCCGGGCTGATCTTCTGGCGCGAGGAGCGCATGCACGCGGCAAGCACAAGCCGGTTCGACTTGATCTGATCGGCGAACTTGCGGAACGAGCGCCCGACCGGGTCGCTCACCTCCTCGATCGAGGGCACCTCCAACGCCTGCGCGATCGGCTCGGGCGCTCCCACGCCCTTGACCATGCCGTAGCCCAGCCCGCCGAAAATAGCACGGCGCACCCGGTCGGGATGGTTGAGGGCCAGGAACGCGGTGATGCGCGCGCCCATCGAGTAGCCCATCACGTCCGCCCGTTCGATTCCCAGATGATCGAGCAGCCGCCGCGCATCCTCCGCCATCGCGGGTGCGCCATAGGTGGCCGGATCATGGATCTTGGCGCTCTCGCCGTGGCCGCGATTGTCGAGCGCGATGACCCGCCGCCCCGCCTTGACGAGCAGGTCGACCCAGCCCGTGTGAACCCAGTTGACGTATTTGTTGAACGCGAAACCGTGGATGAGCAGGATCGGCTCACCCTCCTCCTCATCGAGGTAGGCGATATTGATTCCATTGGAATTGAATGCGGACATGTCGGCCTGACGTTTACGTATAGGATAGAATGTGAGACGGCTGACACTAAGGCTTTCTACCACGTCAGGAAAGAGCCCGCGTTTGCAGCGGGCGGATGTGGCTGAAGGATACGGGCAGACACGCAGGGATGTGAAATACCCCTGCCCATTCGGCAATTCGCTCGTTATTGTCTCGGCCGAAACCTTGCAGACGAGATTGGAACGATGCCATGGCGGATCAAGTCATTCCCCACTTCCAGAATGACGACGGTGTGGAAACCATCAGGATCGGCGCATGCGAGTTCATGTGCATTGGCGCAAAGCCGCCTTTCGATCATCCTCACGTCTTCCTGGATATGGGCGACGAGGATTCCATTGTTTGTCCCTATTGCTCTACCCATTACGTCTACGATGCATCGCTGAAGGCAGAGGAATCCGATCCCGCCGATTGCCTCTGGATTCCTGCGGAGACGGCGGAGTAAGACCGACGCATCATGACCAGCCCGGAAACACAGGATCCCGCTTCTCAAGATGCCGCGGAAAGCGGTGACGGCCGACCTGACGGCGGAAGTCCGCGCAGACACGTCGTCGTCGCCGGTGGCGGCATCGGAGGCCTCACGGCAGCTCTCGCACTGGAGCGCGCCGGTTTCTCCGTCCTCGTTCTCGAACGTTCCGAAAAGCTCGGCGAAGTGGGCGCAGGCCTTCAGATTTCGCCGAATGCCTGGCGCGTTCTGAAAAGCTTGGATGCCACCGAACCTCTGGAAAAGGTTCTGGTGAAGCCGGATTCCATCCGCATCCATTCCGCACGCGCCGGCGGCCAGATCGGCCGCATCCCTCTGGGCGAGACGGCGGAGCACCGGTACGGCGCCCCCTATTGCGTCATCCATCGCGGCGATCTGCACAAGGGCCTGGCGGAAACCGCCATGGCGCGGCCCAATATCGACATCCAGCTCGGCATAGCCATCGCCGATGCCGAGGAGGACGAGACCGGGATCACGGTCGAGATCCAGGGCAGCGAAGGCATCTCCAGCCACCACGCCGAAGCCCTGATCGCAGCCGACGGCGTCTGGTCGACCGTGCGCCGCCGTCTGTTGCGGCTGCCGTCGGCCGATTATTCCGGTCGAATCGCCTATCGCGCCACCTTCTCCACCGATCAGGCGCCGGATCTTGCCGGCTTCACCGGCCTCTGGATGGGCGAGAATGCCCATCTGGTGCATTACCCGATCCGGAGCGGAAGCCTGATCAACCTCGTCGCCATCGCCGAGGGCGACTGGCACGGAGAGACCTGGTCCACCCCGGTGGACCGGGACGAGGTCCTGCAGCACTTCAAGAACTGGCCGGTGACGGCCCGCCACCTTCTGGAAAGGCCCGCCTCCTCGCTGAAATGGGCCTTGTGCGATATCAGGCCGGGCACGATCTGGGCGGAGGGGCGCATTGCGCTTCTGGGCGACGCGGCCCATGCCATGCTGCCTTTCATGGCGCAGGGCGCGGCCATGGCGATCGAGGATGCCCACGTGGTTGCGCGGTGTCTTGCCGAAGAGCCCGACGTGGACGAAGCCCTGCTCACCTATGAGCGCACCCGCAAAGACCGCGTGGAACGCGTCATGCGCACCGCGCGCGAAAATGCCCGCATCTATCACATGAAGGGCCTGATGGCGTTCCTGCGCGATACCGGGATCCGCTACCTGAGCGGTCAGCGTCTCCTGTCGCGCTATGACTGGATCTACGACTGGCAGCCGAAATAACCCGCAGCCTCTCCCGCACACGCCTCCCTGACGCGGCGACTTTCACGACGCGTGCAACTTTTTGTCCGTGGGTGTTTCCCACGGCGGGCAACTTGTTCTAGGACGTCCGATCTAACTACTCAGAAGATGGACGATGGACAAGGGTGCGCATTCGACTGAAAGCGAGATCGTGACGGCGGGTTTCGTCGTCATTGGCGATGAGATCCTTTCGGGGCGGACAAAGGATCGGAATATCCGCTATCTGGCCGACTTCCTGACCGCGCACAGCATCGATCTGGCTGAGGTACGCATCGTGCTCGACGAGACCGACCGAATCGTGGAAGTGGTGCACGACGTGAGTGCGCGCTATACGCATGTCTTCACCTCCGGCGACGTCGGCCCGACCCACGACGACATCACCGCGGATTCGATCGCGGCCGCCTTCAACGTCGGCATCGATTTCAATCCCGAAGCGGTCGCACTCCTGTCGGAGCGCTACGGCAATGTCGATCTGACCCAGGCCTGCATGCGCATGGCACGCATTCCCGGCGGAGCCGAGCTGATCCCCAATTCCGTCTCCAAGGCTTCCGGTTTCAAAATCGGCAATGTCCACGTGCTCGCAGGAGTGCCGTCGGTCTTCGAAGCGATGCTCGAGGCGCTGGGGCCCTCCCTCGTGCACGGCACGGTGGTTCAGCCGCGCACGATCGAGGCCCGCATGACCGACAACCTGTCGTCGCACCCAGAATGCGCATAAGGGAGTCGCAATCGGCTCCTATCCGCAATATGACGGCGAGAATTTCACCACCCAGCTCGTGGTACACTCGCGCGATACCGCGCTGCCGGAACAGGTCGTGGCGGAACAGGTTACAGGAAGGTTCGAACCAATGGAGAAGGGGCAGAAGCCGAAGGCTTTTCCGGTTCACTGGGAACAGCTTTACCGCGATGCCCGTGCGCTCGCATGGCGGCTTGCCGGACAGGGCGAGTAGAAGGCGATCGTGTGCATCACCCGCGGCGGCCTCGTGCCTACCGCGATCATCGCGCGAACTAGGCATCCGGAACATCGAGACGGTGTGCATCGCCTCCTACCATGACTACGAGAATCAGGGCTCGCTTGAGGTGATCAAGCCGATCGATCCGGAAGTCATCGGTCTGGGCAGTGGCGAAAGCGCGGGCGTGCTCGTCGTCGACGATCTGGTCGATACTGGCCACACGACGGCGGCGGTTCGCAAGATGCTGCCCAAGGCGCATTTCGCCACCGTCTACGCCAAGCCCAAGGGCCGGCCGCAAGTCGACACATTCATCACCGAGGTTGCGCAGGATACCTGAATCTATTTTCCCTGGGACATGGACTTCACCTTCCAACCCCCGCTCGCCAAGGAACACCACGACGAAGCGGCCGGCTAAGGCCGCGCCTTCCCTTCTCAAAGCTTCATCTCCGCCGGGGTGTGCAGAACCGCTGCACGCCCCGATGACGTTCCAGAAGGAGCACGGATTGAGAGCGGAAAGCATGCCGCATCGCGCCTCTCGGGGCGTGCCCGCTTCGATTGACGCAAACGTGATTGAGGCTTATTTCCCTCTGCCATCTCCGGTTGATATCAACATCCCATGAAGCCTCGTTCCGCCCGTCTTGTCCTGAATGTCTTCGCCACCCTGTTGCTGGGTGGAGGCTGTGCTGACGGGCACATGGCAGGAGTACCGGGTCGTATTCGCCCATGCGGACGAGATACCGGCAGCGCCTGCTGGGCATGACGTGGCGCTCACCGAAAGCACCGTTCGCACGAACCTGAGCGGACAGATCGGCACCGAGCGCCCCTGCCCCCGCCTGCTTCATCTAGATGCAACCCTCATCGGCACACAGATCGCCGCGCGACGCGTTAGCCGGTCGGCGACGATAGAGATGGTGAAGTTTCTGGTTCCCGAGGAATATGCGCGCGACCTTGCAACGCCGCCCCCGAGCACCTGATCCGACCTCGCTCGCCCATGCCCGTGCTCCCGCAAGGCTCTTTGCGGGCGGTCATGATGCGTGCGCTGAGCGAAATAAAGCTTCCGTTAACCATAACAGGTTCGAATCCCACGATCTCCGAGCCCGCACCGTTCCGACCGGATAGACCGAATCCAGGAATTTCCGTCATGTCCATGACCCGCCGCAGCTTCATCGTCACGGCCTCCGCTTTCGCACTGGCAGGCTGTCAGACGACGGACAAAGGCTTCAAGCTCTCCGCAGTAACCCCGTCCATCGAGACGAATCCGAAAAAGATCTACGCCGCGATGCCGGACGAGAAGTTTCCGATCCCTGCGGTGAACCTCCACAAGCTCGATTCCAGGTATTACCGCCAGGTCGTCGACTACTCCTCCAAGGAGCCGGTGGGCACGATCATCGTTGATACGCCGAACCGCTTCCTCTACCTGACCCTGTCCGACGACAAGGCGCTGCGCTACGGCGTCGGCATCGGCCGGGCAGGCTTTGCCTGGGGCAGACGCGCCAAGATCGCCTGGAAGCGCAAGTGGCCAACCTGGACGCCGCCGACGGAGATGATCAAGCGCGAGCCGAAGCTGAAGAAATACGCCGATGGCATGGAGCCGGGCTTTCAGAACCCGCTGGATGCGCGCGCTCTACATCTATGAAAACAACCGCGACACGCTCTATCGCCTGCACGGCACGCCCGAAATCGCCTCCATCGGCAAGACGGTGTCCTCAGGCTGCGTGCGCCTAATCAATCAGGACATATGCGATCTCTATGAACGCGTTCCAGACAACACCCGCATCGTCATTCACCGGAAGGACGACAGCCTGATCGGCTGACCGGGCGAAATCGGCAAGGGAACGAGCCATTGCGGCGCGGGCTGCACCATCGGCGACATCATCGCGGAGCCGCTGGTCGCGGTCTTTCCCGTGCTCACCGTATGGCTTGGCTACGGAACGCTGTTCTCGCAGCAGATTTTCGCTGTCTGGGTGCTGGATTTCATCCTGGCCTTCGCCATCGGCATCGCGTTTCAGTACTACGCGATCAAGCCGATGCGCGGGCTCTCGGCCGGCGAAGGCCTGAAGGAGGCGCTCAAGGCCGACGCCCTGTCGCTCACCTCCTGGCAGATCGGCATGTACGGCTTCATGGCGATCGCCCATTTCTGGCTGTTCGGGCACGTGCTCGGCGTCCTGCTCACCTCCGGCATGGCCGAATTCTGGTTCATGATGCAGATCGCTATGCTCTGCGGTTTCGTCACGACCTATCCCGTTAACTGGTGGCTGATCAGAACCGGCATCAAGAAAGCAATGTGAGCGCAGAGCGCGAAAGCGCTATCCCTCAATCGGGATCGGCGTGGTCGCGCGGATTTCCTGCTGCGTGATCTCGCACACGATGGCAAGCGCCTCCACCCCGCGCAAGCGCGCAAAATTGAAGGCCGCGCCGTAGACCGGGTCGATATCGCGCGCAAAGGCAAGGCGTTTGCAGCCCGGATACTGCACCAGATAGACCATCACGGCCCGGTGCCCGACCTCCACCATGTCGCCCAGTTCCATGAGATGCTTGGCTCCGCGCGCGGTGACGGAATCGGGAAATTCCGCCAGCCCCGGCTCGCGCATCAGGTGGACGTTCTTCACCTCCACATAGGCCTTGGGCCTGTCGGGATCCTCCAGCAGGATATCGACCCGCGAGTTCTTGCCGTACTTCACTTCCCGCTTGAGCGTCGCGTAGCCGGAGAGTTCCGGGATGGCGCCGTTGAGGATCGCCTCCTCCACCAGCGCATTGGGCCGCGCGGTGGAGACGCCGACGAGCACGCCGCCCACCTCCACCAGTTCCCAGCTATGGGAGAGTTTGCGCTTGGGATTGTCGGAGATCGACACCCAGACCGTGTTTCCGGGCGTCGCCAACCCCATCATCGAGCCGGGATTGGCGCAATGCGCCGTGATCACCGAGCCGTCGGGAAATTCGATGTCGGCGAGGAAACGTTTGTAGCGCTTGATCAGGCGCCCGGGAACGAGAGGAGGAAATTTCATGGGGTTCCGATAGCCGCGCCGGGCGCGGCGGATGTGAGTGACGGACGGCGCATCACAGAAGCAGCGCATCGTCCTCCAGTTCCTGCCCGCGCACCCGGCGGAACATGTCGACCAGATCGTCGACGCTCAAACCTTCGCACTCCTTGCCCTTCACGTCGAGCACGACCTTGCCTTCATGCAGCATGATCGTACGCGAGCCCGCATCGAGCGCCTGGCGCATGGAATGGGTGACCATCAGCGTGGTGAGGCCGAGTTCCGCCTGGAAGCGGCAGGTGAGATCGAGAACGAAGGTCGCCATGTACGGATCGAGCGCAGCGGTGTGCTCATCGAGCAGCAGCACGTTGCACCCGGCAAGCGTCGCCATGACAAGCGAGATCGCCTGGCGCTGACCGCCCGACAGAAGGCCCATCTGATCCTCAAGCCCGAGCCCCAGCTCCGAAATCCGTTCCTTGAACAGAGATCGGCGCGGACGGCTGAGAGCGGTGCCAAGCCCGCGCTTGCGTCCGCGCGCCGCCGCCAGAGCGAGGTTTTCCTCGATCGACAGCGTTCCTCAGGAGTCCGCCAGCGGATCCTGAAAGACCCGCACGACCATCCCCGCCCGCTTGGCAGTCGGCCAGCGCGTCACGTCGGTGCCGCCAATGACGAGCGAGCCTTCACTTGCCATCACGTCTCCGGCGACCGCTCCGAGCAGGGTCGACTTGCCCGCTCCGTTTGAGCCAATCAGCGTGACGAACTCTCCCAGTCCCACCGTGAGATCGACCCCATTCAGCGCCCGCTTTTCCATCGGCAGCAACGTCTCGCCGACGATCACCGCGGCCAGCCCCACGACGATGGTGCCGACACCGGAAGTGACGTCCGCAAAGACGTTGGTCTGCGCAAACAGGGCACCCGCAAGCCCGACCAGCGCATTCGACAGCGCCACGCTCACATAGAATCTGCAAGTAGTCGGTGCGAACCCATTGCGCCCGCGCCATGCGCACATTGGCGCCCGTCGCCCGCATGGCGAGGTCGAATTCGGAGCGCAGGAACCACGCCACCAGCGCCACCGCGATGATGACCAGCACGAAACAGAAGGCCGGGCGCACGTAGTAGTCGGGCAAGCCCAGCCCGTAGAAGGACGTGAGCACCGTATCCTGCATCAACAGGGTCACGTTCGGTCGTCCCATGACGCGCAGATTGATGGAGAACAGCGCCGTCATCGTCAGAATGGAGGCCAGAAGGTGCAGGATCTTGAAGCGCACGTTGAGTATCGCCGTGACGATCCCGGCGATCGCTCCCGCCGCCATCGCGGCGAGGGTCGCCAGCCACGGATTGCCCCCATGGATCAGCAGCACGGCGCAGACGGCCGCACCCAGCGGCATCGAGCCGTCGACAGTAAGATCGGGAAAATCGAGCACGCGAAAGGCGAGATAGACGCTGAGCGCAACGAAGGCATAGACAAGGCCGAGTTCAACGGTCCCCCAGAAGGCAATTTCAGTCACGGTATCTTCCGCGATTGGAGATGGTCGGGACGGGTCCGTCCGCAAAACAAAAACCGCCGAACCTCGATGGCACGGCGGTCTTCTGGTTTAAGCGGCCGGAGCGGTCTATTCAACCACCTTGGTGGTGCGTTCGATCACCGCATCGGGAATCGTGACACCCATGGCTTCCGCAGACTTCGGATTGACCACCAGGTTGGTGCCCTTGGCCACTTCCACGTCGATATCGCCGGGCGCCGTGCCCTTCAGGATCTGGACGACCTTTTCGCCCGTCTGCTTGCCGACGTCGAAATAGTTGAACCCGACGGCAGCCAGCGCACCGCGATCAACCGAAGCGGTATCGGCGGCATAGAGCGGCAGGTCGTTTTCCTGCGCAACCTTCACCGCGGCCTCGAAGGCGGAAACGATGGTGTTATCGGTCGGCACGTAGACCGCATCGGCCTTGTCGACGAGCGCCCGCATGGCCTGCTGGACCTCGACCGTCTTGGAGGCGGCCGATTCAACAACCTTGATCCCGGCCTCGCCCGCAATCTTCGTCAGCGCCTTCAGCGTGAAAACGGAGTTCGCTTCGCCGGGATTGTAGATGTAGCCGAGCGTCTTGACGTCCGGCGTGATCTCCTGGATCAGCGCGATCTGGTCGGAGATCAGCGAGAAATCGGAAAGGCCCGTGATGTTGCCGCGGGCTTCTTCATCTGCGGCACGAGCTATACGCCGACAGGATCGGTGATCGCGGAAAAGACGATCGGAATGGACTTCGTGGTCGCCGCCGCGACCTGCGCCGAGGGAGTGGAAATCGGCACGATCACGTCCAGGCCCCCGCCGACGAACTGACGCGCCATCTGGGTGGCAATCGCGGGATTGCCCTGCGCACTCTCGTAGCTGAACTTCAGGTTCTCGCCGACCTTGTAGCCGGCCTCTTCCAGCGCGGCCTTGACGCCGTCGCGGCAGGCATCGAGCGCGGAGTGCTCGGCGATGGCGGTCACGGCGACACTCACCATGTCCTTGGCAGTGGCGGGTTGGCTCGCGAATGTAGCGGGCGCGGCCAGGGCCGCGGCGGCAAGAAGTGGCAATATCAGATTGCGCATAAAAGAACTCCCGGTCTTGGCAGCGCCCGTTTCTTACCCGGCGGACGCCTGAGAGACGACGAATTGACCTTTGTGTCAATGTCGGGTTGCAGAAGAGATCGTTGCGTTTCCACCGATGACGACAGGACGCATCCCAAGGTGACGTAGCGCATCCGGTATCTTGCATCCGCAAGACCCCATATTGCAGGCGAGGCGCGGCGAATTCGTTTCATTTCCGCGCAGTTGACGGCTATTTTCCCGCCTCGAACCAGACACGAAGGCCACGCCTCCCATGATCCTTTCCGCCAAATACGATCGCAAGAAGCTGACGCTACTCCTGGTGGCATGCCTTGTGTTTCTCGCCGTCAGCTTTGAACTTTCGCTGCAAAGCGACCCCTTCATCTATTCGGTCGCGCAGGTGGCGTTCCTGTTCTTCCTGATCCTGACCGGCCTCATGGCCTATCGCTTCACGGACAATCGCGAGATCCTGCGCATCGACGAAAACGGCGTTTTCGACCGGCGCCTGGTCGATCAGACGATTCCCTGGTCGGCGGTGGACGACATCAAGGAAATCCGCCTCATCGGCCCGCGCTTCTTCGCGGTGATTTCGCACGAACCCGTTCAGTCCTTCATCACCTCCGGCCTGAAGCGGCGCATGGCATGGCTGAACGGAAAGCTGGGCTTCTATGCGATCGGCATCAATACGACCGGCCTGACCACCAACTACACGGAAGTTCACGAGGCCTTCGCCGCCTACGCGCCCGAGCACCCTGAAGACGACAGCGACGCCGAAGGCTCTTCCGCAGACTAGATCGGCGTCGTCAGACGAAAAACGGCCCGCCGCTTCCCCTCGCAGGCAGAATCCCGCCCGACACATTGACGGATAAGGGGATATCCATCGGCCGGAGCGAGAAAATAAATCCACGAAGGTTGGGTGAAGCGGGTCGACGTCGCAACTTATAAACGCATCGGTTGCAATCCGGTTCCCCAAAAACGAAAAATTTTTCGAAAGAGCGAAAACCGCATTGGTACGGGCGACGGGACTCGAACCCGTATGACCGAAGTCGAGGGATTTTAAATCCCTTGCGTCTACCAGTTCCGCCACGCCCGCTAAAACGTCGCGCCGGTATCGAGTAGCCCGGCACGCAGGCGCGTTCAAGTCACAGGCTCGCAAAATTCGGTGGGAACGATGCGCTTTGGGTCCGCAGGGCAGGATCATCGCGTATCAGATTGCGGAGAGACGGCCCCGCCAAATCATTCGCCGCACACCGTCGTGCGAATAAAAAGGGCGCCCCTGATAAGGAAGCGCCCCTTTGAAATCCGGTAGTTCTCGCCCTTAGCGGTGCTAGTAAATCGGATGAATTTCCGGCTCGTCCGCCGTACCGATATACCCGACGGGCGTACCCTCGCCCGACCGTGACAGACCGCTGATCCCGAGGCGGTGTTCCAGTTCATCCACGAATTCCGGCAGATTGCGCGCGCGCAGAGAATGCACGTAATACCTCAGCGTGTGTGACAGAAACAGACAAGCGAGTTCAGGATCTTTCTGTGTAAAACACAACATCGAACGACTTCATATCTCTCAAATCTGGCTTGCAACTAGACATATGACTCAAGCCCCCGACCTTCAACCGGTAATCGTTCCCACCCCGGTCCACAACGTGCGACTTTGTGACAAAACGCTTTCGCTTCCGGTCGTTCACACCCCGACTGTCGGCTCCAGTCGCGTCTGCTTTGTGGCATCGCGTGCCGACTTCATGCCGCACGTTGCCGTCGTCCCTCCCTCACGTTCCAGGAAAACGTTCATCCGCGCCTCCTGCACCACGCGCCAGCCGTGATCCTCCAGCATCGCCACGCAATCCCACTGCCAGCGCTGCGGCGTGTTCTCCATGATGATCACCCGCAGCCACAGTGCTTGCGGCGCATCGTTGAGAAAGGCGGCGAGGATGATGTCCTCCGCCCCGGTCACGTCCAGCTTCAGCGCATCGACCCGCGACAGCCCCTGCGAGCGCAGAAGCGACAGCAGAGAGCGTGAGGGCACGTTGATCTGGGTCGTTTCCCATCACTCGACATGATGAAGCGGATGCTCGCCTGCCCCTCGTTGAGCAGATCGGAAAAAGCCGCGCCGCCCCGTTCCTGTCACTGATCGCCACCGGCACCGCATCGATGGAGAACCCGGGATTGAAGGCGATATTGTGCATCAGCCGGTCGAAGAGCTAGGGGTTGCAGCTCCACCGCAATGATCCGCGCCTCAGGGCCCACCAATCCAGCCACGAACAGCGAATAGATGCCGACATTCGCGCCCACGTCGACGAAGATCATATCGTCGCGAATATGATCGGCCAGCAATGCGCGTTCCTCCGCATCGAAGAATTGCGGAGTGAACAGAACCCGCCGCTCGCATACATTGGCAAAGGGATAAAGACGCATCGCCGCGCCGAAGACCGTAACATCGAGCGGATGGTTCAGGTAAAGCCAGCCCGAAGCGCCTGAGCAACAACGCCAGCCGCCGACCGGTCCAGCCTTCCGGCAAGCGTCGGGTCGCGGCGATGACGAGACGACGAAAGGCCCCGGGCTTCAACGCGCCGCAAGTAACGTCGCGGCGGTCCCGGGTTCGAAGGCTGGGCGACATGAGAGAAACACGGACCTTTCTTCTTGCGGTTAAGTTTTTTCGCTTCCGGACACTGAAATCTGCACGTAGACACGATATATGAGTGCGTGCAGACGACGCATCGAGTATAGAAGCTCCGGACGGGTCCGACCCCGTTCGCGCTCCTACGCCCGCCCGGCCCCATTGTGCTCAGGATTCACAATCTGGTCGATTCGATGCAATCGGGATATGCCACAATCGAGATGCACGCATCGCGACAAACCGCGAAGGCGACGGGAACCGGCGACAATGATGCCGACGAACATGATGATAGTAGACGAACATGATGATAGTAGAGTGAGCCGCACTCCGGCGGAACGGGATTTACGATGGTAAGCTATGTGGAGGCGGCCTCAGCACCGCTCAAGAACACCGGGCAGATCAGACTCTACGATATCAAGGCTGATTTCGAAGGAATGCGTGCCGCCGGTCAGGTGACCGCGCGCTGCCTCGACGGTCTGGTCGATCTGATCAAGCCGGGCACCACGACAAACGAGATCGACGATTTCGTCTATTCCTTCGCCCGCGACAACAACGCCCTGCCCGCCACCCTGGGATATCGCGGCTACACCAAATCGACCTGCACCTCGATCAACCACGTGGTCTGCCACGGCATTCCCAACGACAAGCCGCTGCGCGAAGGCGACATCGTCAATCTGGACGTGACGCTGATTCTCGACGGCTGGCACGGCGATTCCAGCCGCATGTACCCGGTCGGCAAGATCAAGCGCGCCGCCGAGCGGCTGATCGACGTCACCCATGAGTCGCTGATGCGCGGCATGACCGTGGTGAAGCCCGGCGCCACCACCGGCGATATCGGCGCCGCGATCCAAGACTATGTCGAGGGCGAGCACTGCTCCGTGGTGCGCGATTTCTGCGGCCACGGCGTCGGCCGCATCTTCCACGACATGCCCAACATCCTGCATTACGGCCATCCCGGCGAGGGCCCGGAACTGAAGCCCGGCATGATCTTCACCATCGAGCCGATGGTCAATCTCGGCCGTCCCCCGGTGAAAGTGCTGTCCGACGGCTGGACCGCCGTGACGCGCGATCGTTCGCTGTCGGCACAATTTGAACACTCCATCGGCATAACAGAGAACGGATACGAGGTCTTTACGCTCTCGCCGAAGGACCTCTTCAAGCCGCCGCTGCAGGAGAGTTGAGGCGAGACCCCCTCCTCCCCCTCATTCCCTGTGGGCGAAAGGACACGGAAGCAGACATTTGCTTCCGTGTCCTTCTTCTATCTGGACATAAGCGTGCGACCGGCTACCACGCGCAAAATGACGTATCGGAAGCGGGCGGGCGATGACGGACGAACCGGACGGATTTGCTGACATGGACGCCGGGGCGCGGCCCCACTATCTCGGCCATCGCCAAAGGTTGAAGGCCCGATTCCGCGATCGCGGCGAAGCGGCGCTGGAATACTACGAATTGCTGGAACTGCTTCTGTTCTGCCCCCTGCCGCGTCAGAACACAAAACCGATCGCCAAGGCGCTGCTCGCCCGTTTCGGCTCCTTTGCCGAGATGCTCGCCGCCCCGCGCTCGCGGCTGAAGGAAATCAGCGGCATCGGCGATACGGCCATCGATGATCTCAAGGCCGTGCACGCCGCAGCCCTGCGTTTCACCCGCCGCCAGATTTCGGAACGAAAGCTCCTCAACTCGTAGAGCACGGTGCTCGATTATTGCCGCTCCGCCATAGCCTATTCGGAACGCGAGGAGTTCAGCATCCTGTTTCTCGACAAGAAGAACGGCCTGATCGCCGACGAGGTGCAGCAGACCGGCACGGTGGATCATACTCCCGTCTATCCGCGCGAAGTGGTCAAGCGGTCACTGGAGCTCTCCGCCGCCGCCGTCATCCTGGTCCACAACCACCCCTCCGGCGATCCCACGCCCTCACGCGCCGATATCCAGATGACAAAGCAGATCGCCGACGTCACCAAACCGCTCGGCATAAAGTTGCACGACCACATCATCGTCGGCCGCGCCGGCCACGTAAGCTTCCGCGGCCTGCAGCTCATATAAGACGTCCCGCATGCCGTTAGATAATAAAATTATTACTTTAATTGATTTCTGCGTCATGCAAGGCATATAGACTAGTCATTTCTCTGAAATAATCAGAATTGCCTAATACAATATAATCATATGTTTCATAAATGGAGGAAAAAAACACATCTCACAGGGCGCTGGATGACGGGCTGAACCGACCGTATACGGAGCGAGAAAATCCGACTGTTTCCGGCATGACAGGCCCCGGCACCATGCTCGCTTCGCGAGCGCCTCAAGGTGCGCCGCAGCCTGAGCCTGCGCATTACCGCTTCCATCGCCGGACTGATGGTCGCCGCCGTGGCGATCGCCATCGCCGGGCTCTACTGGGCAGCGGGCAAGACCGACCAGTCCGCGATTCACTCCGAGCGCGGCCTCCTCAGAAACGCGCTCCAGATCGAGAAGGAACGGATTTCCAAACGCGTGGAGAGCCTTGCGACCGGCGACGCCACCTATCACCACGCCCATATCTGTTTCGACCGCGCGTGGATGGAAACTTATATCGGGCAACGCCTGTCGAGCCCGGACGAAGACAATCTCGTGGCGCTCGCACCGCCCACCGGCGGCATCCGCACGATCGCCATCACCGGCACCTATTCCCAGGACATTCTCCGGCAGCCCTTTCTGGCGGGAAGTCTCAAGGTGATGATCGGGAAAGTCCGCCGCACCTATCTCCATTCCCCGACGCCGAACGCAAGCGGCCTCACCACCTTCATCCCCGACCATCGCAGATACATCCAGGCAGCCTATGAGGCAGCCTTCGAGATCATCGGTAACAAGCTCGCCATCGTGACGGTCATGGCCGTCTCCCCCTTCAGCGATACGGCCGCCCTCGTGCCCGGCGCTCCCAGCCTGCTCGTCGCCGTGCACGGGCTGGATGCCGCCGGACTGCACCGGATCGGAGCCCTCAAACGCCTGTCGAACGTGCGCTTCTTTCCCGACAACCACTTCGACAATCTGCCGACCGATGCCCTGCCGCTCTACAATGGCGCCAACCAGTTGATCGGATACCTGAGCTGGACGCCGTCGCGTCACGGCTCCTCCATGCTGGACGAAGCAAGCCCGATGATGGTGCTCGCCATACTGGTACTGCTGATCCCGGCCGTCGGCGTCCTGCGTCACACCCATGTCTCCACCGTGCGGCTCGCCTTCTCCGAGGCGCTGGCCCGCCACCGCGCCCTGCACGACGATCTGAGCCAACTCCCCAACCGGGTGCTGTTTTCCCGCCGCCTGTCGGATGCGCTCGACGAGGTGGACGGCACCGAACGTCTCGTCGGCCTGATCTATATCGACCTCGACTACTTCAAGGAGGTCAACGACACGCTCGGTCACCATACGGGCGATGCGCTGATCAAGGCGGTGGCGCGACGGTTGCAGGCCTCCATCGGACCGGGAGATCTGGTTGCCCGCATTTCTGGCAACGAGTTCGCTCTGATCCTCACCGGCCGCACCCAAACCGACGCGATCATCGACGTCTGCCGCCAGATCGAAGTCGCCATCGCCGCCCCTTTCCGCATCGACGACCAGCGCCTCCACTCCTCCTGTTCGATGGGCCTCGTCATTGCCGAGGATTCCTCCCATACGCCAGCGGAACTGTTGCGCCGGGTCGATATTGCGCTCTACCGGGCCAAGGCGGAGGGACGCGACCGCTATATCCTGTTCAAGAAAAGCATGGGCGACGAAGTGCGCCTATCGCGCGAACTGGAGCGGGAACTGCGCCACGCGCTGTAGAACGACCAGTCCGAGCTTCTCTATCAGCTCCAGGTCTCCGCCGACGGCAAGACCACCGTGGGCGTGGAGGCCTTGATCCGCTGGCGCCACCCGGAAAAGGGACTGCTGACGCCCAACCACTTCATGTCGATCGTAGAACGCAGCGACCTGATCTGGCAGGTGGGCAACTGGGTCATCCGCACCGCCTGCCGCGCGGGCCATGCCTGGCCGGAACTGTCGGTCGCGGTCAATGTCTCACGGCTCAGATCCGGCACCCCGATTTCGCCCGCATGCTACATCAGATCCTGGAAGAGGAGCGCTTCAATCCCCGCCGCCTGGAAATCAAGGTGACCGAGAGCGTTCTGATGGAGCACCTCGATTCCGCTACCCGCATCTTCCAGAGCCTGCACCATATCGGCGTGCGCATCGCGCTAGACGATTTCGGCATCGGCTATTCGTCGCTCAGCTATCTGCACCGCTTCACCTTCGACAAGTTCAAGATCGACGGTCCTTCATCACCACGGTGGAGACCGAGCCCGAAGCCGCGGCCATCATCCACACGCTGGTGACGCTGGCCGATGCGCTGGGCATGAAGGTTACGGCGGAAGGGATCGAGACGCCCGGCCAGCATCGGTTCCTTCAAGCCTCGGGCTGCGATCAGTTGCAGGGGTTCCTGTTCTCCAGATCGGTCAGCGCGATGGAAATCTCCCGCCGCCTTGCCGAAGAATGCGCAGCCCAGTCCGGCGTAACGCCATTGGATGCGACACTCAGCACCTGCGGATAGAGAGTTCTTGCCTTGAGTGGGGTCAGGAACGGCAGAGACCTGTCGGATAGCCCATCCTTCGAGACGCCCGCTGACGCGGGCTCCTCAGGATGACGTTATCGTTTTGATGTTTCGAAGAAAGTCCTCTCCACACACAACGTCATCCTGAAGAGACGTGCAGCGCCATCTCGAAGGATGGGCCACACGCTCCAACCAAGCCGCCACAGAGGCGACAGAAACAGCCAGCGCGTTCCTCAAGCTTCGCCCGCGATTTCGTTCAGGATCGGACAATCGGGCCGCTGGTCGCCGTGGCAGGCGCAGACAAATTTGGCCAGCGTGTCGCGCAAGGAAGTGAGTTCCTCCAGCTTAGCGTCGATCTCCTCGATATGGCGTTGTGCGAGAACCTTCACATCCGCACTGGCGCGCCCGCGATCCTCGTAGAGCGACAGAAGCTGGCGACAATCCTCGATCCCGAACCCGAGCGAGCGGGCCCGGCGCAGGAAGTGCAGCTTGTGCACGTGCTCATCGCCATAGTCACGATAGCCGTTTGCCTGACGCTCGGGCGAAATCAGGCCGATTTCCTCGTAATAGCGAATTGTCTTGACCGGCAGGCCGGTCTGCCGGGCGGCGGCACCGATATTCATGTTTCTCACTGCCTCGTTCACGAAAGGCGACAGGCGCGGGATCAGGCGGGGTGACGATTGCGCGCCTCAAGTTCCAGATAGAGCGCGCAGTGGTCAAGGTCGGCCCCACCGAGTTCATGTACCAGAAGGTAATAGCGGTCCCGCACCTGCCGCGACAGAGGCAGATCGACGCCCACCTCCCCTGCGGCCGCCAACACGTTGTCGAGATCCTTCAATTGCAGCGTCGACGGCCCCGCCGGGGCTCCAGTCGCGCGCAACGATTTTTCCGCCGTGAAGATCGAGAAATACGGCTTTCGGCAAACCCGCCCCGGATCGCTTCGCGCACCGCCGCCGGATCAGCACTGCCCGCCTCCGCCAGGAACAATGCCTCCGACACCGCCCCGATGGTGACCGCGACGATCGCCTGATTACACAACTTGGCAAGCTGCCCCGCACCATTCGGCCCGACGCGCGTCACCCGGCCCATTGCTTCCAGAACCGGCCGCGCCTCCTCGATATTGGCCGCCGCACCGCCTGCCATGATCGCAAGATTGCCCGCCTCCGCGCCCGGCACGCCGCCGGAGACCGGCGCATTGATCGCCCGCAAGCCCGCAGCATCGAGGCGCGCGGCCAGATCACACGCCAGCGAAGGTTGAATGGAACTCATGTCGATGAAAAGCGCATTCGCGCGCGCCGCCGCCGTCGCGCACGAGATGCACGTCATCGGCCAACGTCGCCACCGCCTCGACCATCGCCAGAAGATCGGAGATGGTCTTGGCGTAGTAGCTCGCCATCTCGCCAACCGTGAGCTTGAGATTGCTGACGTCCGTGCGGATCTGGGAGAACTTCTGCAGATCCTCGCGCGATCGTTTGAAGGGCTCGGCGAAGACAGGTTTCGTCAGAACGCCAGTTGCTTCGGGAATGGCGGCGTTGAATTTCGCCAGCGCCTCGTCAGTTTCCGCCCGCTGCGCCTTCAGATCATCCGCGAACTGCCCACCCTTGGAGTCGATGAAGTCCGCCGACGTCCCTCGCTCCTTCTGCAATTCATGCACGAAAAGGGAGATCGCAGGCGCCCGGTCGATCACGGCGACGATGGAACGCTCCTGGCGAACTTTCTCCAGGTCGGTGAAGAGGATCATCGCGCCGATGATCAACAGACCAATCGTCGGGATCAAACACAGCAGCAGAATACGAGCAGGAATCGAAATACGCGATATGAACAGCATGGCCAGCCCCGGATTGGATTTTCAAGAAAGTGCTCGACCATCACGCAATATATTAAAGCTTACGTTAATTTATTTTTTAGGTATAAACCACGACTTCAATTCAGAAACAAGTCGTCACTGCATAATTATTATACAAATCAAGCCGTCAGAAGCCAGGTCAGGATACGGCATCTCGCAGGACGGAGACTACTTACGGGGAACACTTCGCCAGCATCGCTCATACCGGACGTTGACATTCCGTATGGCCTGGAACGGATGGGATAAATCCCTATCGTCGCTCGAAAGCCGGTCGACGCCCTCGTTTCCCCAGCGCTGCTGCACCGCGTCCTCGATCCATGTACCGACCTGATCCGCGCGTCGCATGGCCAAGACCCCCGTCTGCCTTCAGATGATCGCGGTGCGTCTTGATGGCGGCGGTGAGGTCTTCCAAGCCGGAACCCGCCGTTGCCGATACCAGCACGACGGGAGCCCGCCAGCGCCAGCGACAGCGCACGCTCCACATCCGCAAGCGCCCGGCGCGCCTTCTCGCCCATGTCGGCCTTGGTGACGACGACCACGTCCAGCAGTTCCATCACGCCTGCCTTCATGAATTGCAGGCTGTCGCCGGATCCCGGCTGAATGCAGAGAAGAACCGTATCCGCAACACCGGCCACGTCCGACTCCAACTGCCCAATCCCCACCGTCTCCACGATAACGAGAATGCGTTCCGGCAACATCACGCGTTCCTCCCCCGGTAGCGGCCCGTTACAGCGCAGACAGAAGCCCCGGCATGGCCGGGACACCTCCCGTATCAAGCGGCTTGGCCTCAGGCCTCGCCCTTCGCCTTCAGCGCGGCCTGTGCCGCGGCAAGGCGGGCGATCGGCACGCGATAGGGCGAGCAGGAGACGTAGTTGAGCCCGACCGTCTCGCAGAAGCCGATGGAGGCCGGATCACCGCCGTGTTCGCCGCAGATACCTATCTTGATGTTGGGCCGCGTGGCACGTCCGCGCTCGACGCCGATCTTGATCAGCTCGCCGACGCCTTCCTGATCGATGGAGACGAAGGAATCCTGCTCGATGATCGACTGCTGCTGGTATTCGCCCAGGAAAGAGCCCGCATCGTCGCGCGAGATGCCGAAGGTGGTCTGCGTCAGATCGTTAGTGCCGAAGGAGAAGGACTCCGCCGACTGCGCGATGTCGCCCGCCTTCAGCGCGGCGCGCGGCAGTTCGATCATCGTGCCAACCTGATAGACGATCGTCGTGCCGACTTCCTTCATCACGTCCTGAGCCACCGCATCGATGCGCTCCTTGACGTGATCGAGTTCCGCCTTGAGGCCGACGAGCGGCACCATCACTTCCGGCTGCTCCACCGGCGCGCCGGTGGATTTGGCCGCAGCAACCGCCGCATCGAAGATGGCGCGGGCCTGCATTTCCGCCACTTCCGGATAGGTGATCAGCAACCGGCAACCGCGATGACCGAGCATCGGGTTGAACTCCGACAGCATGTGCGTACGCCGCCGCAGCTTCTCCGCATCGACGCCCATGGACTTGGAGACGTCGGCGATTTCCTCATCCGTGTGCGGCAGGAACTCATGAAGCGGCAGATCGAACAGACGGATCGTCACCGGCAGCCCGTACATGATCTCGAACAGCGCCGTAAAGTTCTAACGCTGCATCGGCAACAGCTTGGCCAGCGCCGTGCGCCGTCCCTCCGACGTCTCCGCCAGAATCATCTCGCGCATGGCGAGGATGCGGTCGCCGTCGAAGAACATGTGCTCGGTACGGCAAAGGCCGATGCCTTCCGCGCCGAAGTCGCGCGCGGTCCGCGCATCGTTCGGCGTTTCCGCATTGGCACGCACCTTCATGCGCCGAACATCGTCGGCCCATTCCATGAGCTTGCCGAAGTCGCCGGTCAGTTCCGGCTTCAGCATCGCCACCTTGCCGCCGAGCACCTGCCCGGTCGAGCCGTCGATGGTGATAACGTCGCCCTTGTTGAAGGTACGACCAGCCACCGTCAGCGTTCCCGCGCGATAGTCGATCCGCACCGCACCGGCGCCGCAGGGCTTGCCCATGCCGCGCGCAACCACCGCCGCGTGGCTGGTCATGCCGCCGCGCGTCGTTAGGATGCCCTGGGCAGCATGCATGCCGTGAATGTCTTCCGGGCTCGTCTCGACACGCGCCAGAATGACGTGCTGCTCCGCAGCCGCGGCTTCCACCGCCTCCTCGGAGGTGAAGACGAGTTCGCCGGACGCAGCCCCGGGAGAGGCCGGCAGGCCGGTCGCCACCACATCGCGCTCCGCCTTGGGATCGATGGTGGGATGGAGAAGCTGGTCGAGCGCGCCCGCGCCAACCCGCATCACCGCCTCTTCCTTAGTGATCAACCCATCATTGGCCATGTCCACCGCAATCTTCAGCGCCGCGCGTGCGGTGCGCTTGCCCGAACGCGTCTGCAGCATCCACAGCTTACCGCGCTCGATGGTGAATTCCATGTCCTGCATGTCGCGGTAATGGGCTTCGAGCGTGTCGCAGATCTCGGCGAATTCGGTGAACGCCGCCGACATCACCGTCTCCAGCGACGGCTTGTTGGACTTGGCCTTGATGCGCGCGACTTCGGTGATGTTCTGCGGCGTACGGATAACGGCCACCACGTCCTCTCCCTGCGCATTGACCAGTAACTCGCCATAAAGCGCGTTCTAGCCCGTGCCGGGATCACGGGTGAATGCCACGCCGGTGGCCGAGGTCTCACCCATGTTGCCGAAGACCATAGCCTGAACGTTCACCGCCGTGCCCTAAGAGGCCGGGATGTTGTGCAGCCAGCGATAGGTCTTGGCGCACGCATTCATCGAGGAGCCGAACACCGCCCCGATCGCGCCCCACAGCTGATCCTTGGAATCCTGCGGGAACGGCTCGTCCAGCTTTTCGGCCACCAGCGCCTTGTAGTGCTCGATGATCGTCTGCCAATCCTCGGCCGTCAGCTCGGTATCGAGCGAATAGCCGTTGTTTTCCTTGAAGGCCTCGAGGATTTCCTCGAACGACTGATGCTCCACGCCCAGCACGACGTCGGAATACATCTGGATGAAACGGCGATAGCTGTCATAGGCGAAGCGTGCATCGCCCGATTCCGCTTCAACCGCCTTCACAGTCTCGTCGTTGAGGCCGAGATTGAGGACCGTATCCATCATTCCCAGCATCGAGGTGCGCGCACCCGAGCGCACAGACACCAGCAGCGGATTGGCCGGATCGCCGAAGGTGCGTCCCGTCAGCTTGCCGACTTCGACCAGCGCCTTGTCGACCTCACTGGCCAGCTCGCTGGGATATTGATGGTTGTTCTCGTAATTAGGAGGCGCAGACCTCGGTCGTAATGGTAAAGCCCGGCGGCACGAGAAGTCCGAGATTGGACATCTCGGCAAGGTTAGCTCCCTTGGCCGCCCAGCAGATTACGCATGTCGGCGGCACCTTCCGCCTTACCGTCACCAAAACTGTAGACCCACTTGGCCATCGTCCGCTCTTCCTGAAACGCCACGATTTTCTTTACGCCCTTACGGCCCCGGCGCGCCTCAGGTGCGCCCTGCTTCAGCCGTTCGATCCCCGTTGCTCGTTTTCCATGCAATTTCGCTCTGCACAAAACAAGGGTTTTCTGAAACCAATTCATCACCCGCAACGGCATCCGGCCGGAATTCAGGTCCGGAATCATGGGGGATATACCGTACAGGCCCCCTTCCTTGCGACAGGGCCACAAAAGGGCCATTGTACCCCATCATCAAAGCGGGGACACACAAACGCGATTCGCGTGTCGAGTGATGTATCATGTTAATAAAGAAACCGATCCGGCCGACTTCCCTGCGAAATGACGTCGCATCCCACTACGTCGCCGGTGGCGGGGTATTGGCGCAATCCGGCTCTCTTTCGGAAAAGGCCCTGCGGTTTGCCCGCGTTCTGGCATTCGCCGGCCTTCACCTTCTCGCGATGCCCGCCCTCGCCTCCGCCGAACTGAAGGCGGATCCGGCCGACAGCAAATATCCGCAGACCCTGTCCGGCAACTACCTTGCCACCCTCGTCGCTCACGGCAATCACGACATCGCCAAGGCGGCAGAGTTCTTTTCCCACGCGCTTGAAAAGGACCCGAACAGCAAATTCCTTTTGGGCCGTACCTTCACGCTGAAACTGGCCAACGGCGACGTGGCGCAGGCCCTGCAGCTTGCCGACCACGTGGTGAAGATCGACAACGACAATCTCCTCGGCCGCCTGGCGCTCGGCGTCTCCGCGATGAAGGAGCGCTCCTACGCTGGCGCCCGCAAGAATTTCAATCAGGTCGGAGACGGCCCGCTGGCTCATCTGTCCGATAAGCTGATGTCGGCCTGGGCGCTTGCCGGTGCTGGCAGGACAAATGACGCAATCAAGCTTCTGGACGAGCTGGACGGCCCGAACTGGTTCAATACGTTCCGCCTCTACCATGCCGGTTTGATCCTCGATTTCGCCAACCGGCGTGAGACAGCCGCCTCCAAGTTCGCCGCCGCCTACAAGGCCGATGACAATTCCGTACGCATCGTCGAGGCGCAGGCCCGCGCCCTGGCGCTTGCCGGCGAAAAGGCGGGGGCGCTCGGCGTTCTCGACCGTTTCGACAAGTCCGCCAGCGGCAACCCGATCCTCACCCGCACCCGCGAGATGATCGAGGAAGGGCGCACACCGCCGCCGATGGTGACGTCTGCTCAGGCAGGTGCAGCCGAAGTGCTCTACGGCATCGGCGCAGCGCTCGGTCAGGACGGCGATGAGGAATCCCCCGCCGCCTATCTTCAGCTTTCGCTCTATCTCGATCCCAAGGCGACGCTCGCGCTCATTCCGCTTTCCAAGCTTTTCCAGCAAATCGGCGACCATGAACGCGCGATCGCGGCGCTGGAACGCATTCCGGAAGGCTCGCCCCTCCATGACGGCGTGCAGATCGATATCGCGCTGAACTACAACGCCCTCGACAAGATCGACGAGGCCCGCGCCCACCTGATGAAGCTGATCGATGCCGATCCTTCGGATCTCGATGCGGTTGTCGCGCTGGGCAACGTGCTGCGCGGTCATCAGCTCTTCGCCGAAGCTGCCAAGGTCTATACCCGCGGCATCGATGCGCTGGGCGACGATCCCGGCCGGGCCTACTGGTCGCTGTTCTACTTCCGCGGCATCACGCTGGAGCGGACCGACCGCTGGCCCGAGGCGGAAGCCGATTTCGAGACCACCCTCAAGCTCTATCCCGATCAGCCCATGGTGTTGAACTATCTCGGCTATTCCTGGGTGGACAAAGGCATGCATCTCGACAAGGCGCTGGGCATGATTGAGAAGGCGGTCAAGCTGCGGCCGTCCGACGGCTACATCGTCGACAGTCTGGGCTGGGCCTACTACAAGCTCGACCGCTACGACGATGCGGTCAAGGAACTGGAACGCGCGGTTGAGCTACACTCCGAGGATCCCACCATCAACGACCATCTGGGCGACGCCTACTGGAAAGTGGGCCGCAAGCTGGAAGCCACCTTCCAGTGGAACCATGCCCGTGATCTCGATCCGGGCCCGGACCTTCTGGTCACCATCAAGCGCAAGCTGAAACTGGGGTTGGAAAAGGGAACGGCCGACGTCGATGCGCCCAAGCGGGCCGCAAACGGCGAGTGACAAGCGCTTCAAAACGTGTGAAACGACCCAATGGCGGCTTTTACGGCCGCCATTTTCGTGAGAGCGCACCAATTATCCCCCGAAACTGCGACAACCCACAGCCCCTTGCCGCGAGTGCCATACGCGAGGATGCGCGCGCCAAGATCAACCTTGCCCTCCACGTGACCGGGCGACCAACCGACGGCTATCACGAACTCGATACGCTGGCAGCCTTCTCACCTCTGGGCGACGTGGTGGAGGCGACCCCAGCGCCCGACCTGTCACTGACCGTGACCGGCCCGTTCGCAAGCGATCTCGGCTTGAGCGACGACAATCTGGTGATACGGGCAGCAGGCGCCTTGCGAGAAGCTTTCTCCGTGGCGGAGGGCGCGCACCTGCGACTGGAGAAGAACCTGCCCGTCGCCTCCGGCATCGGCGGAGGTTCGGCCGATGCCGCCGCCACCTTGAGAGGGCTTGCCCGTCTCTGGAAGCTCGTTCCACACAGCCCGCGCATTGCCGAAATCGCCGCACGCCTTGGAGCCGACGTCCCCATGTGCCTCGCCTCCCGTCCTTTGCACGCAAGCGGCATCGGTGAGGTTCTGGCTCCCGTCGCAAGCCTGCCCATCGCGGGCGTCCTGCTCATCAACCCGCGCGTGGCGGTCGCGACACCGGCCATTTTCAAGGCATTGAAATCCCGGGAAAATCCGCCGCTTTCCGACATCCCGGCATTCGCCGATGCCCGGGCGCTGGCAGCGTGGCTGTCGACGACCCGCAACGACCTTCAACAGCCCGCGATCGAGACCGCTCCCGTCATTGCGGAGGTCTTGTCAGCCTTGGAAGCCTTGCCCGGCACATTGCTCGCCCGCATGTCGGGCTCGGGCGCGACCTGCTTTGCGCTGTTTGAGAGAAGAAACGAAACCGAGACCGCAGCAGCCCTCGTCAGCGCCTCGCATCCCGACTGGTGGATCCGGGCAACAACACTCGGATAGGCGACGGCGCCGATCTACCGCCCCCCCCCCCACACATCAGCCAAACACAGAAACGCCACCTCAGTGCACCCGCTCGATGCAGAAATCGACCACTTCGATCAGCGCCTTCTTGTGTTCGCCGTCGGGCAACGGCGCCAGTGCATCGCGGGCAACCGCACCGTAGTGGCGGGCGCGCTCGATCGTATCGGCGATGGCACCCTGGGCGCTCATCATCTCGATCGCCTTTTCCAGATCGCCGTCGTTGATGTTGCCGTCTTCCAGGCAGCGATCCCAGAACTTGCGGTCCTCTTCGGAACCGCGACGATAGCTCAGCACCACAGGCAGTGTGATCTTGCCTTCGCGGAAATCGTCGCCCGTGCGCTTGCCGAGCGCTTCCGCCGATCCGCCGTAATCCAGCGCATCGTCGACGAGCTGGAAGGCGAGCCCCAGATTGATACCGTAGGACTGACAGGCCGCACGTTGGGCCGGGGTGGCTTCGGCAATGATCGGCCCGACTTCCGCGGCTGCGGAAAAGAGAGCGGCGGTCTTGGCGCGGATGACGGCGAGATAGGCGTCTTCCGTCGTCTCGGTGTTCTTGGCGACACCGAGCTGCATCACCTCGCCTTCGGCGATAACGGCGGCGGCATCGGACAGCACGGCGAGCGCGTTCATGGAGCCGACATCGACCATCATCTTGAAGGCCTGCCCGAGCAGGAAATCGCCGACGAGCACGCTCGCCTGATTGCCCCAGAGCTTGCGCGCAGCCAGCTTGCCGCGGCGCATGTCGCTTTCATCGACGACATCGTCATGCAACAGCGTGGCGGTGTGCATGAACTCCACGCAGGCCGCGAGCTGGGTATGTCCGGAACCCTCGTAACCGAACATCTGCGCGGTCGCGATGGTCAGCATCGGCCGGAGCCGCTTGCCGCCAGAGGAGATCAGATGATTGGCGACTTCCGGGATCATCTCCACATCGGAGCCCGCCTTGGAAAGAATGATCCGGTTGACCTCCGCCATGCCGGGGGCAACAAGCCCGCTCAGCCGGGAGATACCTGCCGAATCGTCTTTTTCCTCGAATGGTACGACCACTCTCACGCCTGCCTTCTCCGCTTTTTCGACATTTCCGCGCGGACAATAGGTCGCCGAAGGTGGCTCGGCAAGCCAAGCCTTTGTCGGGGACGCCTGGAGCGCGCACTTGCGGCGACTCTGCGCGAATGCAAAGGTTTTCGTGACCGCTTTTAACTCCCCTTGCGTGTTACGAGACGCAAATCGCCGGGCCGTTTCCGACGCCTGCGGGGAGAAACGATCATTCGCCGTCGCAATCGCGGCACAATGCTCTAGATTTGTCGCAAATCACGGGACCCAGAGCCTTGGAAGAACTCCTGAAAACCAAAGACCCGGTCACGATCTCCTATGTCGAGGCGCTGCTCGACGAGGCGGGGATACATTACCTGCTGCTCGACGGGAACATGAGCGTGATGGAGGGCTCGCTCGGCATGCTGCCGCGCCGGGTTCTGGTGGAAAGCGGCGCACTTCAGTCAGCCCGGCAGATCCTCGGCAACGCCGGACTGGGGGTCGAACTGGCGCCCTTGGGGAGACGAAAAGGTGAGCGAAAGCGACACCGAACCAGACGACATCGGGGCCGGCGAACCGCAGACGACCTACGACAAGTTCCTGGGCGGAAAGGTGAAATTACTCCAGCCCAAGACCCGCCACCACCGCAGTGGCCTCGATGCGGTGATGCTGGCGGCCTCCCTTCCCACTGACCTCACCGGCCGGGTCGTCGATCTGGGGGCGGGGGCAGGCGCCGCAGGGATGTGCGCGGCCGCACGCGTTGCGGGGATATCCGTCACGCTGGTCGAGCGCGAAAAGACGCTTCTGCAACTCGCCCGACAGAGCCTAACGCTGCCCGCGAACGCGCAATTTGCCGAACGAATTCAGATCCTTGATGCGGATGTCACCGCGCCGGGCCGCGACCGGAAGGAGCGCGGGCTGATGCCGGGCATGGCCGATCACGTCATCATGAATCCGCCCTTTTACGACACCCGTCACCGCGCCTCGCCGCACGAGGCCCGCGCCGAGGCGCATGCTCTGGCCGACGGCGGGCTCGACCGCTGGTGCCGCACCGCCTCCGATTTGCTCGTCTCCGGCGGCTCGGTGACCCTGATTTTCCGCGCCGACGGCCTTGCCGACGCGCTTGAGGCGATGGTCGGACGTTTCGGCCAACTCATTGTTTTCCCTATATTTCCTCGCTCCGGCGAGGCCGCGGTCCGGATCATTCTCCACGGCATTCGTGGCTCTCGCGGGCCGATGAGACTGCGCGAAGGACTGGTCCTGCACCGCCCCGAATCCGACTTCACCCCGAAGGTCGAGGCGATCCTGCGCGAGGGAGCCGGACTGGTTTTGTGACACGTTCAGGCGGAAGCTTGACGCCTCGCCCTCTCCTCACTGCAGCAGCATCGAAACATTGACATTTCGCCAGCGCGTCGGGCCGATGATGCTCTTGTGGGCGAAGCGGACGGAATGGGAGGGTTCCGATCAACTCATTGATCCAAAACCGTAAAAAGCGCCTGAGCTCGAGATATTTCGGGGCGAGGTCCCACGTCTGCCACAGAAAGGTCTGCAACAGTCCCGGGTGATCGGGCATGTGGTAGAGAATTTCCGCCGTCGTCAGTCCGTAGCCGCGCATCTGGGCGCTCAATTCCGATCTGGCCATCGCTTGTCTCCATCCGTTGCACCATGGAGACAAGTTTCGGACCGCTTTCACAAACCGACAAGACGGAAAATACAGATTATTTATTAAAATCATAATGTTAGAAGAAACGCTCCGGGAGTGCTGCCATCGATTTGAATCCGATTAAAATTCGTTTCGAATTTGCTTCGAATTTCTCTCACCCGCGAAGATCCTTCAAATAGGCGATGAAGGCCGAAATCTGTTCCGGCTCCCAGGCGATTTCCGGCATACCCTCATGGCCGGTGACGATACCCTCCGCCAGCGCCTCCTCCAGTTGCTCGACCGGGTAGCGCTTGTAGAGATCGCGGAAGGCGGGGGCCTTGCTCTCCGGGCTGACGTCGTCGCGCGCGATCGCATGGCAGGCGGCGCATTCCTCCTCCGCCAGCGCCAGACCGGCGCGAACCTCGGGCGATTTATCCCCCTCCTTTTCCGCCGAATCCGCGACCACCGTCAGCGCTACCGCCCAGGCCAGCGCACCGATGAGTGCTCCCTTCCAACCGTTCGTCATCTCGTCCCTCTCCCTTTGCCCCGATAAGACCGGTCGTGCGCCTCAGCCGTTTAGAAAATCGCTCAGCGCCGTGTTGAACAGCGCAGCCTGCTCGATATTGGAAAGATGCGCGGCATCGCTGAGCACCACGAGTTCGGACCCGGCAATCGCCTCGGCGATCTGATGGGCGTGATCGGGCGGCGTGGCGGGATCTTCGGCCCCTGCGATCACCAGCACCGGATTGTCGATCGCCTTGATAGTCTGGCGCTGATCCATCGCCGCGATCGCCTCGCAACACCCGGCGTAACCTTCCGGATTCGTGCCAAGGATCATCGACGAAATACGTGCGACCTGTTCCGGTTCGCGGGTCTGGAAGCCGGGCGTGAACCAGCGGTTGACCACCGCCTCCACGACCGCCCCCATCCCGTCCGCCCGCACCGTCGCCGCCCGATGACGCCACATTTCTTCGGTCGGCAGATAGGCGGCTGTGTTGGCATAGACCATCTTGTCGAAACGCTCGCCCGCATTGGTGCCGAGCCACATGCCGACCATGCCGCCCTTGGAAAGCCCGTATAGTAATCGGCCTTTTCCAGCCCCAGCGAATCCATCAGGCTCAGCACGTCGCGGCCCAGCCTCTCGATCGAATAGGGCCCCTTCGGCGCACCCGATTGGTCCGTGCCTGCGACTGACGTAGCGCAGAACCCGTCGCCCGGCCGACAGCGCCTCCATCTGGTCGTCCCACATGCCGAGATCGGTGCCCAGCGAATTGGAGAACACCAGCACCGGCGCATCGGCCGCGCCTTCGAATTCGTAGTTGAGTTCGATGCCGTCATCGGTCGTGATCTTGGGCATGGTCGACGACCGCCCTTGCCCGGAGCCGCGGGCTCGAAAACCTCGCCCACCTCCGTCTGCATCATCAACACTATATCGCCCGCGATCTTGCCCATGATCCCGGCAACCGCGCCCAACGCCTCGCCGATTTCGGCAATCCGCTCGCGGGTGGTGAACCACGGCACGGACGGCGCCTGAAGCATCAGCTCCACTGCCAGCTCATCGCGAACCTGCACCCCGTGCGCCCCCAGCGAGGCGAGCGTGCCGACCGCACCGCCAAATTGCAGCGCAAGCGAATGCGTCGATCACCCCGTCGATCCGCGCAATCATCCGCGAGACGGAATCCAGCCAAGTGGCGGTCTTCAAACCAAATACAGACGGAATGCCCTGCTGCAGGAAACCCCGCCCGACCATGGTCGTCTTGCGATGGCAATCGATGAGAACGGCTGCGGCCTCGCCAAGCCGCAACAGGTCCTTCTTGAGGAGCCGCAATCCGTTGCGCGCCTGCAGCATCATGCCGGTATCGATGACATCCTGGCTGGTCGCGCCCCAATGGACATATCCGGCCGCCTCGCCCTCCACCTTGGCGGTCAGCGCCTTGACGAGCGGAATGGCGACATTGCCGCCGAGCGGTACCTTCTCGCCGATTTCACCGAAATCGTAGAGATCGACCCGCGCCTTTTCGCCGATCGCGTCCCCGACCCCGTGCGGCACCACGCCGAGCCGCGACTGGACACGGGCAAGGGCCGACTCGAAATCCAGCATCGCCTGTACACGTGCCGTATCGTTCCAGATCGCGCGCATCGGCGCGGTCGAGAACAGACCGTCCAGAACTTGTGAATCGATTGCGCCGACACCACCCACGGCCCATTACCTCCCTTGCGTCGCTTTTCCTTAAACAGCGTCCCCTGATTAGAACAACAGGGCGCGGGATGAAATCATTCAAATCGGAAAAATGCGATGACAGCCGACAGGGATAGGCTTGAGGAACGATTGCACCCGACCTTGCGGAACGTTAGCGAGGAAGGGGGAACAATATTGAGAAGGCGCAGGGAGCAAGTCCGAGGGAGACACGGGACATCGAGCTTCTTTCGGTTGTCATCCCCGCCTTCGCGGGGATGACAACCGAAAGAAGGGAACGACAAATTCTTCAAAAGACGAACGCCCCTTCCCGGCGCCATCACGAAAAGCGAACGGAACGCATGAACAAGAAACGGCCCGCAAGGGCGCGGCGCTGCCGCAATCGATCGATGAGACCCTGACGCTTCTGTCATCGGCCGACTATGTGGCCGAGCGGTCGCTTGCCACGGTGCTCTATCTCGCCTTGAAGATGCAGCGGCCGCTGTTTCTGGAGGGCGAGGCGGGCGTCGGCAAGACCGAGATCGCCAAGGTGCTGTCGGCAACGCTGGGGCGCGATCTCATCCGCCTGCAATGCTACGAGGGGCTCGACGTTTCCACCGCCGTCTACGAATGGAACTATGCCGCGCAGATGGTGGAAATCCGGATGGCGGAGGCCTCCGGCGAGACGGACCGCACCGAACTTGCCCAGAACATCTTCTCCGAGCACTTCCTGATCGAACGCCCGGTGCTGCAGGCCATGCGGCCGCATCTTTCCGGCCCACCGGTTTTCCTGATCGACGAACTCCACCGTGCCGACGAAGCTTTTGAGGCATTCTTGCTGGAGGTGCTGTCGGACAGTCAGGTCACGATCCCCGAACTCAGCACCATCCGCGCACCGGAACCGCCCATCGTCATCATCACCACCAACCGCACCCGCGAGATCCACGACGCGCCGAAGCGGCGCTGTCTCTATCACTGGGTCGATTACCCGGACGCGGACCGCGAACTGACCATCGTGCACACCAAGGTGCCCGGTGTGAACGAGCGGCTGTCGGCGGAAGTGGTCGCCTTCGTGCAGAAGCTGCGCTCCGACTTCGAGCTGTTCAAGCAGCCGGGCGTCGCGGAGACGATCGACTGGGCAACCGCGCTGACCGAACTCGACCAGCTTACGCTTGGCCCGGAAACGGTGACCGACACGCTGGGCACTCTGCTGAAGTACCAGGACGACATCGAACCCATCCAGGGCTCCGAGGCCAAGCGGATCGGGGATGAGTTGAAGAAGGAGATGGTGACGGGGATGTGAGGAGAGTGAAAGCACGTCCCCCTAGATTGTCATCCCCGCGCAGGCGGGGATCCAGCATTCCAGAGACCGTTCAGTGTGACTCAAATGGCCGCCTGTGGTTACTGGATCCCCGCCTGCGCGGGGATGACAATTGTGCTTGTGTCATTTTGCGACGACCGTCTTGACGGATGAACCGCTTGCTCCCTCTTTCAAAACCGCCCCTTCTGCCCGAACCATGGCAAACCAGGCAATGACCGACACCACCTCCTCCGAACCAGGCGCCTTGGCCGACAACATCGTGCATTTCGCGCGTGCGCTTCGGGCCGCGGGGCTGCCCGTCGGCCCCTCCGCGGTCATCGATGCCATCCGCGCGGTGGAGGGGGCGGGCTCGCCAGCCGGGAAAACTTCTACTGGACGCTGCATGCGATCCTCGTGAAGAAGCACGACCAGCATCCGGTCTTCCATGAGGCCTTCCGCATCTTCTGGCGCTCGCGCGGGCTGGTGGAGAAGATGCTGGCCCTGCTCTCCACCGTCGCCCCGCCGCGAGGCGAGCCGGAAAAGCCCAAGGAGGCCAGCGTCGCTAATGCCCTGCAACAGGAAACGGTGCGCGAGGCGAAGGAAACCAAGCCGGAAATCGAGATCGACGCCCGCTTCACCGTCTCTGGCGCGGAGGTGTTGCAGACCAAGAATTTCGCGCAGATGTCGGCCGACGAGATAGCCCGGGCGAAGGCCGCCCTTGCCCGGCTGGTGCTGCCGATCGACACCGTCCGTCACGCCGCCTAGTCGCCTCCGCCATCCGCGCGCGGGTCGATCCGCGCCGCTCCATGCGGGCATCAATGCGCGCCGGCGGCGACATGATCGCGCTGAAATACCGGAAGCCCGCGGAGATCCATCCGCCCATCGTGACGCTGTGGGACATCTCCGGCTCCATAAGCCAATACACCCGCATCTTCCTGCATGCGCTGACCGAGAACCGGCGCAAGGTGCACACGTTTCTGTTCGGCACGCGGCTGACCAACGTCACCCGCCAGCTCGCCATGAAGGATCCGGACGAGGCGCTGGACGCCTGCACCGATGCGGTAGACGATTGGTCGGGCGGCACGCGGATCGCCACCGCGCTGCACGAATTCAATCGCAAATGGTCGCGCCGGGTGATGCATGGCGGCGCCATCGTGCTGCTGATCACCGACGGGCTCGAACGCGACACGGACGAGGATCTCACTCCTGAAATGGACCGGCTGCACCGTTCCTGCCGCAGGCTGATCTGGCTGAACCCGCTCCTGCGGTTCGACCGTTTCGAGGCCCACGCCCGAGGCGTGCGCACCATGCTGCCCCACGTGGACGAGTTCCGCTCCGTCCACTCGCTGGAAGCGATCGAGGACCTGTGCAAGGCGCTAGCCGGCGATGGGACGGGGGCGGAGGATCCGCAGGACTGGCTGAAGAAGGTGAGCTGAGCGGGGACGATAGCTTCATTCTGAATGGCGGGCATGAACTGGGCACGTTTTGCTCCAACCTGTCATCCCCGCGCAGACGGGGATTCAGTAACCACCGGATCAGGTTTGTAGCGCGAGAACCGCGAACGTCTCTGGAATGCTGAATCGCCGCCTGCGCGGGGATGACAATTGTGCTTGGGGCACTTGCTCACGGCATCTCAAAGGATAGGCGACACACACCGTCCCAGCCTTTCACCTTCCACCGCACTCCCCACGAATACAAAAAGGCCCCTGGCGCGAACGCCGGAGGCTCTGTCTCGCGAGAACGCGAAGACCCATACGGCCGACTACTTCATGTAGTCGTACTTGCCGTCCTTCCACTCGTAGAAGACGTAGCCCGGCAGGGTCACGTCGCCCTTGTCGTCGAATGAAAGATCGCCCAGCACCGTGTCGAAGGTGCCATCATTGAGCGCCGCGGTGATGGCATCGTAGTCGGTGGAACCGGCAGCCTTGACCGCATCCACATAGGTCTGGATGGCGGCGTAGGTGTACATCACATAACCTTCCGGCTCGATGCCCTTCTTGCGGAACTCGGCCCCGATCGGCGCCGCAGCTTCGTTCTTGCGCGGATCCTGCAAGAAGGTCGTCAGCGAGCCTTCGCCCGCATCACCCGTGATCGCCCAGTACTCGTCGGTGACCAGCGCATCGCCGGAGACCAGCACCGTGTCCATGCCCTGATCGCGCATCTGACGCGCCATCAGACCGGCTTCGGTGTGATAGCCGCCGACATAGAGAACGCCGATATCCTGCTGCTTCAGCTTGGAAACGAGCGCGGTGTAATCCTTTTCACCGGCGGTGTAGGATTCCACGAGCGTCGGCTTCTTGCCGGCCGCTTCCATGAACTTCTGCGTCTGATCGGCAAGACCCTTACCGTAGGCGGTTTTGTCATTGATGATCGCGATGTTTTTGTCGGCGAACTTCGAGGCCAGAAACTTGCCGGCAACCTCGCCCTGCTGGTCATCACGACCGCAGACGCGGAAAACGCCGGGGCCCGGACGCTCGTCGGTGAACTTCGGGTTCGTGGAGGCCGGCGAGATCTGGATAATACCTTCTTCCGCATAGACCGAAGAAGCCGGGATCGAGGAACCGGAGCAGAAGTGCCCGGCCACGAACGTCACGCCCTTGCCCACGAGCTGGTTGGCGACCGCGACCGCCTGCTTGGGATCGCAGGCATCGTCGCCGACTTCGAGAACCAGCTTCTCGCCGTTGACGCCGCCTGCAGCGTTGATGTCGGCCACGGCCTGTTCGGCACCCGCCTTCATCTGCTGACCGAAAGCCGCATACTGGCCGGTCATCGGACCGACCGTCGCGATGGTGATGTCTGCAAGTGCGGCAGACGACATCGCCACGCCAAAGGACATCGCGACACCGGCCATCAAGATCTTTTTCATGCAACTACTCCCTGATTCATGTTGCCAAGTGAACCTCTCTGGATGGGGATTTCCCCAAGGTGCGGGCATTTCGCCCTGCATTCGGCGAAACGGAGGGCCCTGTCGGCCGCACCCCTTCGCCATCGGCCGACGGCGCTCCTCAGAGCTCGCCGCCGGTAGTCTGCGGACGGGCCCGCCACGTGAACGGGCTCGTCTTTTCGTAAAGCCAGCTATATTGCGTCGTCATCTGCCAGGCCCGGGTGTGGCGCCAACCGGCAAAACCTGCGATCGCCAGTACGATGAAGTCGACCAGCCAGAAGTGGACGATCAAAAGGCTGCCCTCGAACAAGGCGTAATGCAAAAAACGCACCGCCAGCGACAGCAGCACCAGAAACCACGCCAGCCGCCACAGCGGCCGCCAGGTCAGCGCCGCCGCGCGTCCCGTCAGCCAAGCCGCTCCGCCGCCGAAGAACACGGTGACGAGCAGGAAATCGCCCAGCGACACTTCGTATAAAACACACATACTTCTCGCCTCCTAGAGCGCTCGTTCTTCAGGCGAAAACGTCTGTACGACAAGAAATCGCTCCAATATCAATTCCTTACACATATTCTTGTCGATCGACTCGGTTCCGTCCGATCGGAATACGCTCTAGTGCACGCCGCCTTCGAGATAGGCCGCCTTGACGTCTTCGCGCGCCAGAAGCTCCTTGCCCGTGCCCGACATGGTGATCAACCCGTTGACCATCACGTAGCCGCGATGGGCGAGTTTCAGCGCATGGTAGGCGTTCTGTTCCACCAGGAAGACGGTCAGCCCCTCGTTGGCGTTGAGCTCCTTGATGATCTCGAAGATCTGCTTCACCACTAGCGGCGCCAGACCCAGCGACGGTTCATCGAGAAGGAGAAGTCGCGGACGACTCATCAGGGCGCGCGCGATCGCCAGCATCTGCTGCTCGCCGCCCGACAGCGTGCCCCCGCGCTGCCCCTTACGCTTCGACAGGATCGGGAACAGCTCGAAGACCCGCTTCAGATCGTCGTCAAAATGGGTCATGTCGGTGATGGAGGCACCCATCTGCAGGTTTTCCATCACCGTCATGCGCGGAAAGATGCGACGCCCCTCCGGCGACTGGGCGATCGACATGCGGGTGATCTCGTGGGTCGGCATCGTGGTGATGTCGCGTCCCTCGTAGGTGATCTGCCCCTCGCGCGCCTGCGGGCTGCCACAGATCGTCATCATCAGGGTCGACTTGCCCGCCCCGTTGGCCCCGATCAGCGTGACGATCTCATCCTGATGGACCTCCAGATCCACGCCGCGCAAGGCGACGATCTTGCCGTAATACGTCTTGACGCCCGAGACCCGCAGGAGGGGTTCTCCGGCGGGAGCTGCGGCCGCCGCCGCTGCGCTTCCATCGCTCATAACCCCACCTCCTCTTCGATCTGCTCGATGTCCTCGTCCGCCACGCCCAGATAGGCCGCGATCACCTTCGGATCGCTCTTCACCGCCTCCGGCGTGCCGTCGGCGATCTTCTCGCCGTAATCGAGTACGATGATGTGGTCGGAGATTTCCATCACCACCGACATGTCGTGCTCGATCAGCACGACCGAAGTGTCGTGCTCCTTACGGATGTACATGAGCAGTTCGTTGAGTTCCGCACTCTCGCGCGGATCGAGGCCTGCGGCCGGCTCATCGAGACACAGGATCTGCGGGTGCGTGCACATGGCGCGCGCGATCTCCAGCCGACGCTGGTCGCCATAGGGGAGATCGGCGGCCGGATCGTCCGCACGCGCGATCAGATCGACCTTGTCGAGCCAGTAGCGCGCCTGATCGACCGCGTGCTTTTCCGCATCGCGGAACCGACCCAGCCCGAAGATACCCGCAAGCGAGAAGGCGGACGCCGTCATCAGCGGATTGTGCTGGGCGATCATCAGGTTTTCCAGCACCGTCATGCCGCCGAAGAGCCGGATGTTCTGGAACGTGCGCGCCACCCGCGCATCGCGCGAGATCTCGAAATCCGGCATCCGTTCCAGCAGGTACTCCTCGCCGGAGGAATGGCGCACAGTGATGCGCCCTTCCGTCGGTCTGTAGAAGCCGGTCATGCAGTTGAAGACGGTCGTCTTGCCCGCGCCGTTCGGCCCGATCAGGGCGGTGATGTCGCCGCGCCCGATATTGAAGGACAGGTCATCGACCGCCACGAGGCCGCCGAAGCGCATGGTCAGGTGCTCCACCGTGAGCACGGGGTTTTCCATCCAGCGGGTCATCCCTGGCCCTCCTGCACCATGTCCGCAGATATGCCCGTTCGTTGGACGAGTCCGATGGTGGGCTTGCGGGTGGAGATCAGACCGCGCGGCTTCCACACCATGATGATGACCATCAACAGGCCGAAGACCAGCATGCGGTATTCCTGCAGGTCGCGGAAGAACTCGAACCCGCCGATCATCACCACCGCCGCGATCACCACGCCGATCTGCGATCCGAGACCGCCGAGAACGACGATGGCCAGGATCACGGCGCTTTCCATGAAGGTGAAACTTTCCGGCGAGATGAAGCCCTGACGGGTGGCGAAGAACGACCCGGCGAACCCGCCGAACATCGCGCCCGTGGCAAAGGCCGAGAGCTTGGTGTTGGTGGTGTTGATGCCGAGCGAGCGGCAGGCGATTTCGTCCTCGCGCAGCGCCTCCCAGGCGCGCCCCATCGGCAGACGGCGGAGCCGCATGGTCACGAAGTTGGTGACCAGCGCCAGAAGCAGGATGAGATAGTAGAGGAAGATGATGCGGTGGATCGACGAGTAGTCGAGATCGAAAATATCCGCGAACCCGCCATCGCCGCGCTTGAACTCGATGCCGAAGAGCGTCGGGCGAGGAATGCCGGAAATGCCGTCAGGCCCGCCGGTGAAGTCGTACCAGTTCAGGAGGATCACGCGGATGATCTCACCGAAGGCCAGCGTCACGATAGCGAGATAGTCGCCCCTGAGCCGGAGAACCGGGTAGCCGAGTACCATGCCCCAGCACCCCGCCAGAATGCCCGCCAACGGCAGGCACATCCAGAAGCCCAGCCCGAAATACTGCGACAGCAGCGCGAAGGAATAGGCACCCACCGCGTAGAAGGCCACGTAGCCCAGATCGAGCAGACCGGCGAGCCCGACCACGATGTTCAGGCCCCAGCCCAGCATGATGTAGGTGAGCACCAGGATCGCCAGATCGAGATATTGCCGAGAGCCGCGCGCGCCCAGCCACGAGATGAGAATGAAGGGAACGTCCACGGCGAGAACACCGAGCAGCAGCGGCCCCCACTTGCCCAGCGGCGCAAACACGGCGCGCGAGGGAACCGCCTTTGACAACCCCTTGCTCAGCGAGGTTCCGGCGAGCCCGAACAGCACCTTCGCTACCACGGCCGCGACCACGGCGAGCGCCGCCACGATCACGATCCAAAGCCACTCGTCGCTCCCCGCCGCTTCCGACGGCGACACGCCGGAGAACGTGCCCAGCACCTGATTGGCGATATAGAAGATGACGGTGGCGGCCAGGATCGAGAGCCCCAGCACGACCATCCGGAAGGTGACGGTGCGCGACCCCTCGGGCCGCCACACATACATATTGAGCAGCAGACGCCCGGCGAAGACCACCACGGTCGCGACCGCGACCGCCGCCCAGCGGTAGTCGATCGACAGCCCGCCGATGGAGATCTGCGTGTGCATGCCGGCCAGCATGAAGGCCATGGCAAGTGTGATCGCCGCCGCGATGCCGGAGTCCTTGAGGGACGCCTTCAGTCGGCTTTCGAATACGGTGTCAGACATGATCTCAAACCTTCTCCACTTCCGGCTTACCGAGCAGACCTTCGGGGAGGAAGATCAGCACGATCGCAAGGATGGAGAAGGCAGCGACGTCCTTGTATTCGACCGAGAAATAGCCGGACCAGAAGGTCTCGATCAGACCGATCAGCAACCCGCCCAGCATGGCGCCGGGAAGTGAGCCGATACCGCCGAGCACCGCCGCGGTGAACGCCTTAACACCGGCCAGGAAGCCGATGTAGAAGTCGATCACACCGTAGTAGAGCAGGAACATCAGACCCGCCACGGCCGCAAGGGCCGCCCCCATGACGAAGGTCAGCGAGATGGTCCGGTCGACATTGACGCCGATCAGCGAGGCCATCTTGCGGTCCTGTTCGCACGCCCTTTGCGCGCGCCCGAGCGAGGTCTTGTTGATGAGAAGCGTGAAGCCGATCATCAGCACCGTGGTCATCACGATGATCAGGATCTGCAGATAGGAGAGCTGGACGACGCAGCTGCCGTCGGACCCGTCTCCGCCCATCAGCGTGAAGCCGCCGGATATGAGCGGCTGCACCGGCTTGTTGCGCGCGCCCTGACTGAGCTGCACGAAATTCTGCAGGGTGATCGACATGCCGATGGCGGTGATCAGTGGCGCCAGGCGGAACGAGTCGCGCAACGGCCGGTAGGCCAACCGTTCGACCGTCCACCCCCACACGGAGGTGAGCGCCATGGTGACGATCAGAATGCCCAGCAAAACGAGAACAAGGAGGGCTAGAGGCATCGCCGCCGTGACCCCGAAAGCGACCACCATGATCAGCGCCAGGAAGGAGCCAACCATGAAAATATCGCCATGGGCGAAATTGATCATACCGATGATGCCGTAGACCACCGTGTATCCAATGGCGATGAGCCCATAAATGGACCCCAGCGCGACGCCATTAATGAGCTGTTGCAGGAAATATTCCATTCGATCAGCAACCCCCCACGGAAAGGTGTGCCGTCTCAACCGAGAAACCCGGTGGCGGCTTTTCATAGTTGTCAAATTCTTAGCAAGCCCCATATCAGCATACAATTGTGTCTGGGCAGGAGATTGCTGAAAAGAAGTCCGTTTCAAAATCTAGAACGTTTGAGAAAATTATTCCCTCAACCGATTTAACTCACAACCCCCGAAATTGTTTTTTTGCACTCAAGACAGTCAACCACGGGAACAGGCACGCACAAGAATTAGGCAGTGCGATTCTTGCAGGCTTGCGGGCCCTATCCGCCATCTGTAGAGGGAGGGGGCGAGCCGCGTCCGACACCCGAGCCGGACCGGGCGCGGCGGAAGGGAAGACGATGGCAGACAACGAAACCGGCGACAGCACACTGAACGCTGTGAACGGCGCCGAATTCCGACAGGCGATGAGCCGATTGTCCCAGCAGGTTCACGTCATCACCAGCATCGGCCCCAAGGGGCGTTGCGGCGTGACCGTTACGGCGGTAGCCTCGGTGAGCGACGATCCGCCGACCCTTCTGTTCTGCCTCAACCGCTCCAGCCGCACCTTCCCCTCATTCGCCGACAACAAGACGTTCTGCGTGAACACCCTGGACAGCGATCAAACCGCACTGGCCGACGCTTTCGCCGGTCGCGGGCATCTCGACACGGATGCGCGCTTTGCGCTTGGCACTTGGAGAGAAGGCACGACGGGATCGCCGGTTCTGGAAAATGCGCTGGCCACGTTCGAGTGCCGCGTTACCCAGGTCATCGACATGGCCACGCACCGGATCTTCTTCGGCGAAGTGGAAGCCGTCACCAACGGCGACGAGAACGCCCACTCCCTGACCTACTACAATCGGGAATACGTTTCGCTTTAGGCGAAAGCGCACGACGGCGGCGTCGCGGAAGTGGTGCTTGTGGCCCATCCTTCGAGACGCCGTCTTGCGATAACTCCTCAGGATGACGTTATCGTATTGATGTTTCTGAAGAAACGCTCAACACACACAACGTCATCCTGAGGAGGCGCGTAAGCGCCGTCTCGAAGGATGGGCTGCAAACGCCGTCCGAGCCCCTCCCACACACTCCCCCAACCTATCGAATCGCGAACGCGGCCAGCCGCTTGTAGGCGGGCATCGCCTCATCAGCGATCGCCTGGCCTTCCGGCGTCAATTGCGGTGCGGGCTTGTCGACGGGAGCCGCAAAGCCCGTCGAGTCCTCCACCGCGTGATACCAGTGCGGTGCCCAGGCCCCGTCGCTCTCCCGCCGTCCCGCAGGCCAGGACAACATCGCCTCATCGAAGGGGATGGCGAGCCGGTCGCACAGCTTGCCCAGAACGCCAAGCGGATCGGCGAGCACGTCCGCCCCGTCGACCACCGGCGGCGCCTCGCCCAAACGATAGGCTACCCGCTCGAAGATCTCCTCCTGCTGCAGGAACCCGAGATCGGCGAGCGTGACCTCGTCGCGCTTGGCCAAATAGAAGGGCCACGACCTGATCCAGGCGACGGATCAGGAAAGCATGGCGCAGTTCCGGGTGATCCATCCAGTCGCGGCCGATCTCGGGGATCATGTGGTGGGTCATGTGCTTCTGGTAGAAGATCCAGGCCCCGTCCGGAACAGGTCCGAGCGCGGCCTCTGCCACCTTGCGCCAGTCCCGCTCATGGGCATCCAGAATCTCCGCGCGCATGGGATGGTCGATGCCGGTTTCCGCCAGATAGGCGGCGTAGAACGGCTCGTCCCAGACGACCGTATCCGCACAGTTCTCGAAGGCCCGCATCATCGCGGTGGAGATATTGCGCGGACCGGACCACATGGCGATCCGCACGACAGGGGAACGACCGTTCATTCCTCACCCCTCCCCGCGCTTAGACGCATGGGCGCGCGCATCCGCCTTGTAGAGTGCGGACAGCTTCGCGGTGAGCGGACCCGGCCCGCTGGTTATGTCGCCGATCGAACGCCCGTCGACGGAGCGCACCGGCACAAGACCGGCAAACGTGCCCGTGACGAAGGCCTCATCCGCCGAATAGACGTCGAACAGCGTGAAGCGCTTCTCGTGAACGGGAATGCCGTTTTCCCGGCACAGCCGGATGACATTGGTCCGCGTGATGCCGCCCAGACAGTAAATGCCGTCCGAGGTCCACACCTCCCCGTCCTTCACGATGAAGAAATGCGTCGAGTTGCAGGTCGCCACGCAGCCATCGGGACCGAGCATCAACGCCTCGTCAGCGCCTGCCTTGGTCGCCTGGATGCAGGCGAGAATGCAGTTCAGCTTGGAATGGCTGTTGAGCTTCTGATCCTGCATGTCGGGCGCGGTGCGCCGCACATGGACGGTGAACAGCGTGATGCCCTTTTGCGCGATCTTCGGGTTGGGCGTCTTGTATTCGGGAATGATCACGACAGTCGCCGACCCGATAGTGATGCGCGGATCCTGATAGGGCGTCTTCTTGATGCCGCGGGTGACCATCAGCCGGATATGCGCGCCCTCGGTCATGCCGTTAGCCTCAAGGCACGCGAAAAGGCGCGCCGTCATTTTCTCCCGACTCAGCCCGATGTCGAGGTCGAGATAATGCGCGCCGTCATAGAGACGATCTAGATGGGCCTCGAGATAGGCGTGCCGCCGTCGACAACCCGCAGGCCCTCCCAGCCCCCATCGCCCAGAATGAAGCCGGAATCGAAGACGGAAACGACCGCCTCGTCGCGCGCAACGAGATCGCCGTTGACGGAGATGAGAATATCCGCATTGCGCGGATCATCCTGGTATTCGTGAGTGCCGGTGGACATGGACGGAGGGCTCTTTCGGAAGGTGGCAGGTGCACTTAGTGTTTCCACAACTGCCTCTCGGCTGACAAGAGCATCCGCGCCGGCAGCACGCTTCTCGCAGGCACCAAGGCGCGTTCCGGACGCGGCACCGGCAGGTGGAACACAAACTTATCACAAATAACGATTATTAAATTTTTTCAACGCGCAACGGGACAATTCAAATGTTTATTTAAGTAACTTTGTTCAGAACTCTCTGACAATTTTGGCCATCTACATAGATGATCGGATTTGCGCGATGGCTCGGCAAGACCTGTTCTGACAAAGAAGCATATGCACAAAACGGACATCCCCCGCCCCTCGATCAGCAGCCTGAAACGGAGAGTTCGGTCCCCAGCGCAACAAAGCTTCTCACGGACATCTCACGGCTCAAGAGAACGATCTTCATCGTCGAGTTTCTCGTGCTGGCGGGGCTGTTCTGTTACGAAACCTACGGTCAGTACCGACTGATCCAGAACCACGAGCGCGACATGATCGCGTCCTATGTGGTCAATACGTCCGACCGCACGCAATTGCTGATGAAGCGCGACTGGACGCCGGAGCCACTTCCCTCACAACCGCAGAAAACCATCGCCCAGAAGCTGCAGCGCCTTCCCTTGCAGGCGATCGTTGAGCTGGAGGAGTTCGCCGTCGCCTCCGTGTTCCTCGGAACCACCCTGCTGGCGCGCGCCGACAACGGCACGAAGCTGCCCGTCCAGTTGTCCGACCCTATTTCCCGACATGGCGACAAAACCCGAGCAAACCGCAACGGCCGGGAAAGCCGCAACCGTCGATCCAGATTCCGGGGTCCACTAGAAATGGTTCTGGTACGAGGGCGTTCCCTATTTCGCCACCGCCGACCCGGTTGGTCCGCACCCACTCCTGGCGAACTCCGATGAGCCCGCGACCCTTCTTTTCGTCGTTCCCTTCGATGCCGCACGGCTGGCCAGAATCGCGGAGCATTTCGACCTGCCGACCTTGCACGCATTGCGCACCGCAGACGGATACTTCACCAACCGCATCCCGCTCGTTCAGGGCGATGGCAGCCGGGTGGGACAGATCGCCTGGAACACCGAGTTCCGAAGCTCCATGCACCTTCTGGAAATCACGGTCGTGGCCATATTTCTCCTGCTCGTGCTCTACAATGTCAGCCGGGCCCTTTCCCGCCGCATCAGCGCGCTCGGGAAGGAACTCGACCGGATCAACCTGTACAACCACCTAGAAAAGACGCGGTTGCGCCGCATGATCGAGTCCTCCAATGACGGCTTCGTCCTGCTGGATGAGAACGGCTATATCCTGGATTGCAACACGGCCATCACCAAGCGCTCTCTCCAGCCGCGGTCGAGCCTAATCGGCCAACCCGTGCGCGCATCCCTGCCGGACCTGCCGCTCGACGCTCCCGAATTCCTGTCCGGTCGCAAGACCATTCGCGCCCAGATGAAGAAACCGAACGGCGAAACCTACTGGCTCGATATCGGCGGCAGCCGGTTCGAAGACGACAGTTCGGCGGCCCGCTACATCATGGTCGCGCGCGGCATCACCCATCGTTTGGAGGCGGAAAGGGAGATCTGGCACCAGGCGCATTTCCACATCCTGACCGGACTGCCAAACCGCACGCTGTTCAGAACCCGGCTCAACGCCGAACTGGTGAAAGCCTTCGACCAGGACAAGACCTTCATCCTGATGTTCGTCGATCTCGACGCCTTCAAGCAGGTGAACGATACGCTGGGACACGACGCGGACGATGCCCTGCTCAAGATCGTCGCCGAGCGCTTCCGCACCCACGTTCCCAAGGACGTCATGGTCGGGCGGCTCGGCGGTGACGAATTCGGCGTCATTCTTCCCGCGGGCTCCTCTCCACAAGACAGCCGCGCTCGCCCGCTCCCTCGGCAAGGCCCTGTCGTAGCCCTACGACCTGCCCCAGGGCACCCGCGATATCTCCGCCAGCATCGCCATCGCCCCGCGCGACGGCCGGACCATAAACGAGCTGCTGCGCACCTCCGACAAGGCCATGTACACCGCCAAGCGCGTGGGCAAGGGCGGCTATGCGATGGCCAACGACCACGGCCCCGACAGCAACGACGACGACAAGAACCCGGGCTACAGATCCCTGAAGCGCTATTCGTGATCGCTCGCGGTGAGGGTGCGGACCGCGCCGAGGCGCTTGCCCGGCCACCGCGCCTGTGCCACACGGAAGGATATGACCCCGATCAACCGTGCGGCGACCCGATGCGCCTTGTGCTAGCCCTGCTCCTACCGCTCGCCACCTTATTCCTTCGCGCTCGGCCTCACCCTGCCGCTACTTTCCTTCGAGAAACTCTATTTCTTCGAGGAAACGCGTCGCTCGTGCAGGTGGTGACGGGGCTGGATCGGGAGTGCGACCGCGCGCTCGCCGTGCTGGTGGGGTGCTTCTCCATCCTCTTTCCCACCGTCAAGATCCTGCTGCTGCACGTCGTTGCCATGGGCGGACGCGGCCGCTTTCTCCATCTGCTTGCCGCCGTTTCCAAGTGGTCGATGATGGACGTGATGGTGGCGGCGCTAGTGGTCTTTGCCGCGAAATCCAGCGGGCTTGCCACGGCAATCACCCAGCCGAGCCTGTGATTCTACGCCTTCGCCACGCTATCGACGGCGGTCGTCGCCGTGATGTGCCGAAACCGGTAGGGCGGGTTTCGTCGGCCTGCCGTTGTTCTCTTTGCTCTCTCCGTCGTCATCCCCCGGCGAAGTCCGGGGGATCCAGCACTCTCCGCATGTATCGTGGCCCGCTGGATTGCCCGGACTTCGCCGGGCAATGACAGTGGACGGTATGCACTGAAATGCCCCTCCCGCTTCCCTTCAGGCACGTATCGAAGCATCGGGGCCAAAACCAGTATCCAATTCCCGGACCTATGCCCTAAAATGCCGCCATGACGCAAATTCAGGCGATCCCGCAATTCCACCTCTTCGGCGAGGCGCCGGACGATACCGCCTTCGACTTCATCCATGTCGAGACGCTGGCCTCCCGCTCGGCCCGCCACGGCTGGACCATTGTGCTCCACAATCACCGTCACCTGAACCACGTCTTCATCATCCGCTCCGGCGGCGGCACGGTGCGCATCGAGGAAGAGGAGATCGCGTTCGACGGCCCGGCCGTCCTCAGCATCCCGGCCACCGTTGCTCACGGCTTTGCCTTCTAGGAAAACATCGACGGCCACATCGCCACCTTCACCGAGGAAGTGGTTTCGGGAAACCGCGATGCGGCGGGCTCCGTGCGCGACCGGCTGAAGATGCTGTTCGCTGACCCGGTGCTGACATTCGAGGCAGGCGGGGTCTTCGCCGCGATCGACGCCCATATGCGCACGCTGGCCGACGAATTGGATCTCGCCCGCGACGGCCACCAGATCGCCATGCGCGTCCACCTCATGCTGCTGATCCTGGAAGTGGGCGCGGGCTTCGTGGGCGCGCTACAATCAGGTCACCCTGTGTGGGCTCGACGAGACCGTTTCCGCCCTGCGCGAGCTGATCGAGGACAATTTCCGCGCCTCCCGGCGCATCGGCGACTATGCCGACCGGCTGGGCATGACATCGGAGCGGCTCAACGAGCACTGCAAGCGGGTAACCGGCGTTACCGTCGGCCACCTGATCCGCCAACGGCTGATCACCGAAGCCAAGCGGCAGCTGCTCTTCACCGACATTTAGGCCTCCGAGATCGCCTACGACCTCGCCTTCGCGAACCCGTCCCATTTCTCCCGTTTCTTCCGCAATCACACCGGCATGTCGCCGCAGGAATTCAGAAAAGGCAATCAGACATGAACGCCGCTATGCGGCCCGGACCGCGCAATCTGATCACCGAGGTGGCGGGCCTGAGCGTCGGCAACATGAGCGATCCTCGGCTGAAATCAGGCTTGTCCGTCGTCGTTCCGGACGAACCGGCGGTAGCCTCCATCGCCATCCACGGCGGCGCGCCCGGCACGCGCGAAATCGTGCTGCTGGAGCCGGAACAGACGGTGAGCCATGTGGATGCACTGGTCCTTTCCGGCGGCTCGGCCTTCGGGCTCGATGCTGCCGCCGGAGTGCAATCGCGGCTTGCCGAGATGGGGCGCGGCTATGCGGTCGGCCCGGTGCGGGTGCCGATCGTGCCCGCCGCCATCCTGTTCGATCTCTTGAACGGATCCGTCGTCGAAAGCGCACCCGATGCAAGCTGGAACGCCAGCGCCCCCTACCGCGATCTCGGCCGTGCGGCCTGCGATGCAGCGGGTCTGAACTTTGCGCTTGGAAGCGAGGGCGCGGGCACGGGGGCAACGACGGCCAACCTGAAGGGCGGACTGGGGTCCGCCTCAGCCGTTCTACCGAATGGGGCAACCGTCGGCGCACTGGTAGCGGTCAACGCGCTCGGACGGGTAACGATCGGCAACGGCCCGCATTTCTGGTCCGCCGCCTTCGAGGAGGGCGACGAATTCGGCGGCTACGGCCTGCCGAACCCCTTCCCTTTCGACAGCATGGCAGTGCGCACCAAGGCCGACACGCTGAAATCGGGCGCCAACACCACCATCGCGGTGATCGCGACCGACGTGGCGCTTACAAAGTCGGAGGCCAAACGGCTGGCGGTCGTCACCCATGACGGCATGGCCCGCTCCATCTGGCCCTCGCACACGCCGCTTGACGGCGATCTGGTTTTCGCGCTCTCCACCGGCAAGCGACGGCTGGAAAGCTCGCCGGAGCTTCTGGGTCTGGGCGTGGCAGCGGCCGCCACCCTCTCGCGCGCGATTGCCCGCGGCGTCTACTTCGCCAGCGAGGCGGAAGGCGACCACGTGCCGACCTGGGCGGCAACGTTTGGGTAAGGTGTGAAGGTTAGAGAGAGGAACGACGAGGAGCCGACGGAGACAACGATCGCACTTCGGCAATGCATAAGCCCCCATCTACAGACCCAGGCACGGTTGTCATCCCCGCGAAGGCGGGGATCCAGTAACCACAGGACTTCGTTCACAGCGCAGAGATGCCCGCCTCACGGGGTGCTGGATCCCCGCCTTCGCGGGGATGACAGTCAGGGGCAAAACGTGCCCCCAGCTCCCAAACATGGCTTCGGGGAGAGCGGGACCAATCCGCTATCCCCGAGAAGCCAGCACATCCCTGCGCCGCTTAAGCCCCCTACTCCGCCGCCTCCAGGAACGCGGGGCGCGGGCCGTCGCCGCGGACTATGGGACCATCGCCGTCGAGGCGCTTCAGCAGCATGTCGCGCTTTTCCGCCGCCTTGGCCATGTTGGCGTCCTTGACCGGACCGTAGCCGCGGATCAGATCAGGCACGCGGGCGAATTCCACCAGCAGGCCGTAATGGCCGCTCTCGATGCGCTGAAGGATCAGCTCCACGTCACGCACATACTGCTCACGCAGCGCGAATTCCGCCTTGCGCTCCTCGGTCCGCGCGAAGGGATCGAAGACCGTGCCGCGAAGCCCCTTCATCCCGGCAAGCAGACCGAACGCCTTGAAGACCCACGGCCCGAAGGCGGTCTTCTCCGCGCGGCCCGTGGCCGGATCGATACGCGAGAAAAGCGGCGGGGCGAGCATCACCTTCACCTTCTTCGGATCCGCGAAGGTGTTCATCAGCTTGCGGCGGAAATCTGGCTCCGCATAAAGCCGCGCGACCTCGTACTCGTCCTTGATCGCCATGACCTTGTAGAGGTTGTCGATGATCGTGCGCGACAGCCGCATGGCACCGATGCCGCGCGCCTTGTCCGCCTTAACGACACGCTCGGCAAGCTCGGTGAAGCGCGCCGCATACGCCGCATCCTGATAGCGCGCCAGTTCCGCAGAGAGGAAGGCGATGCGGGTCTCGGGGTCCATGTCCTCCGGCACATCCTCCTTCGGAAGACCCGCCATCAGCGCATCCGGATAGTGCGCCAGAACCCGACCGGCCTGGAAAGCTCGAAGATTCCGGGAAACGGCCGCACCGTTCAGCCGGATGGCGGTATCGATCGCCTCGAAGCTGAGCGGCAGCGCACCCGACTGCCAGGCCATGCCGACCAGCATCATGTTGGTGTAGATGGCATCGCCCAGAAGCTTTTCGGCAATTCCCGCCACATCGCGCGCGGTCACGCCCCTTGAGGCCTTCTTGAGGGTCGCCATCATGCGTGCCTCGTCGAAAGAAAGCGTCTGCTTCATGACGAACTCCGCCGTCGGCGCAACGTGCGCATTTGCGAAGACGCGAATCTTTTCCGGGTTCATCAGGGTCAGCACTTCCGCCCCGCAGGAGACCACCATGTCGGAGGCAAGCAGTACGTCGAGCGTGGCGGTAGGAACGCGCGGGCCCTCCACCGGGCGCTCGCGATCGGAAAAGCGCACGTGAGAGGTCACCGGCCCACCCTTCTGGGCAAGGCCCGTCATGTCGAGCGTAGAGACGTTGATGCCGTCCACATGTCCCGCCATGGCGAGAACGGCGGCGACCGTCGTCACGCCCATGCCGCCGATACCGGCGATCAGCATGTTGACCGTCTCGTCGAGTTCGGCGGGCGCGACATCGGGCAAAGCCGCGACCAGCGCATCGAGATCGACATCTCCGCCGTCGCTCTTCTTCAGTTCGGCACCCTCCACCCAGACAAATGACGGGCAGAAGCCCTTCACGCAGGAGAAATCCTTGTTGCAGCTCGACTGGTTGATACGGCGCTTCTCGCCGAAATCGGTCGCAACCGGCTCCACCGACAGGCAGTTCGACTGAACGGAGCAATCCCCGCAGCCCTCGCACACCCGGTCGTTGATGAAGAGCCGCTTGTCCGGATCCTCGTAAAGCCCCTTTTTGCGCCGACGGCGCTTTTCCGCCGCGCATGTCTGGTCGTAGACCATGGCCGAAACGCCGGGATAGGCGGCAAGCTCCGCCTGCACGTCCATCAGTTCGGCCCGGTCATGGACAGGCACGCCCGCCGCCAGATCGCGACGGCCCTCGTAAAGCTCCGGCCGTTCCGAGACGACCATGATGCGGCCCACGCCCTCAGAGGCAAGCTGGCGGGCCAGGGTGGGCACATCGAGCGGGCCGTCATGGGTTTGCCCGCCGGTCATAGCAACCGCATCGTTGAACAGGATCTTGTAGGTAATCGGCACGTTGGCGGCGACCGACTGACGGATCGCCAGAATGCCGGAATGAAAGTAGGTGCCATCGCCCAGATTGGCGAAGATGTGCTTGTCCTTGGCAAACGGCGCTTGACCGACCCACGGCACGCCCTCGCCGCCCATGGCGATCTGACCTTCCGTGGTACGCTCGTTGATCTCCGTCATCGCGTGACAGCCGATGCCCGGCATGACGCGCGAGCCTTCCGGGACCTTGGTGGAGGTGGAATGCGGGCAGCCGGAGCAGAAATAGGGAGACCGCACGGCCCCTTCCGCGTGGCTTGCCGCCCATTGCGCCTGCCGCACCATGCCGGCTGCGACCTGACGCATATCATCGGTGACATAGGCCTCGGGCAGGAACGCGGTGAGCGCGACGACGAGATCGGCGACGGAAAGCTCCAGCACATCGGGCAGGAAGGGATCGCCCTCGGGCGTCTTCTTGCCCCAGACCGGCGGACGGCGATCGGCGGGCCAGTTATAGAAGAGGTCCTTGATCTGCGGCTCCATGAAAGCGCGCTTGTGCTCCACGACCAGCAACCGGTCGATGCCGCGCGCAAACTGACTAAGCCCCTCCGGCTCCAGCGGCCACGGCACGGCGACCTTGTGGATCGCAAGGCCCATCGCCTTAGCGCGCGCCTCGTCGATACCCAGAAGCTGCAGGGCCTGGCGCAGATCGCGATAGGCCTTGCCGGTGGCCACCAGCCCCAGACGCGGATAGTCCGCACCGAAACGGATGCCGTCGAGCCCGTTCGCGCGCGCGTAGGCTTGCACGGCGGGAAGGCGCGCATCGCGCATCACCCGCTCCACCTCGAGGCGATATTTCAGCAGGAGCGGTTTGTGACGGTCGCCGAGATCGGCGCCTTCCAGAAGCGGCGGATGGACGAAACGCAGCCGGTTTTCATCGACGGACACGATACCGGAGGCATCCATCGTGTCGGCCAGACAGATCATGCCCGCCCAAAGCCCGGAGTAGCGCGACAGTTCCAGCCCGTGCAGACCGTAGTCGAGCACGTCCTGGATATCGGCCGGGTTGAAGACCGGAATTTCCGCATGCTGGAAGAAGAATTCGCTCTGGGCGGGAATGATGGAGGATTTGGCCAGATGATCGTCACCGGCCAGCGCCAGAACGCCGCCGTTGGGATCTGTGCCCGACGCGCTTGCCTGACGCAGTGCATCGCCCGCGCGGTCGACGCCCGGCGCCTTACCGTACCAGATACCGAAAACTCCGTCCTTGGTCGAGCCCTGCCCGTGCATGGAGACCTTCTGCGTGCCCCACACTGCGGTTGCGCCCAGTTCCTCGTTGACGCCCGGCTGGAAGACGACGTCGTACTCCTTCAAGGGACGTCCGGCGCGCTCCAGCTCCTTGTCGAACCCGGCGAGCGGAGAGCCGCGATAGCCTGAAATGAAGCCGCCCGTATCGAGCCCGACGGCCCGATCGAGCCGTCCGCGATCCAGCGCGATACGCACTAGCGCCTGGATGCCGCTCATATAGACCCGGCCCTCGCACGCCATGTATTTGTCGTCGAGGCTCACCGGTTGCGTGACCGACCCAGTGATCGCATTCATGAATAATCCCTCTCGAGAGCACAAAAGCGGACCGACCACTCGTCTCCTGGCCGTCTACCTGCCGCAAAAGGCGGCAAACTCGGGGTAAAGATTAATCCTTTAGACCTATAATTTCTGTGCTATTCCGCCTACCATAACACCATTTCAGGAAACACGGTTCCTTCATTTACGGCATGATCGAAAAAAGCTTCTCGATCCATCGGACATTCGCGTCCTGCAGATTCTCCAGCGAGACGCATCCCAATCCATCGCAGATATCGCCCGTGAGACGGGCATGAGCCAGACGCCCTGCTGGTGTCGAATCAAGAAACTGAAAGACGGCGGGATTATCCGCCAGATCGCCGCGGTCGTCGACCGGGAGGCGGTCGGCCTGAACTTCGTCTCTTACGCCTTCGTCAAGCTGGCCCTTCCCAGCCGCGAAAACTATGGAGGAGTTCGACCAGCTGGTGAACCACTGGCCGGGAGTGGTGACCTGCGAGCGCGTCACCGGCGCGGTGGACTACCTTGATCAAGGTGGTGACCGACAACATCAAGACCTACGACGACTTCCTGCGTCTCAAGCTGCTGGAAAACACGCTCGTCTCCGATGTGCAGTCACGCTCCGTGATCTCCACGGTGAAGAACACCGTGGCCCTGCCGCTTCGCGAGGGATGAGAGGAATCGGCGGATGCCGAACCGGAACTGAACCTGAGCTTGGGCGCTGATCCAGGCCCGTGGGATCCGGCCTGTCGCCTTTCGCGCAGCGCCTACTGCTTCTTGTTGGCGTCCGGCAGGGTGGCCATCTTGAGGCCGTCGTCGGACCCGACGATCAGATCCTTGACGAGGATCGTCACACTGCCCCGCTTGGCCGCCACGACACCGCCGAAGCCGGAGCAGACCTGCTCGTCGGACGTATCGCTGATCGGCGTGTAGATGATGAGGTTGGCGCACTCAACCCGCCGCATCTGCACATCGCCCGGCTGGGCGATAGCGTAGACCGCGAATGCCAAAAGGCAAACCAGACCCGCGGATATGCGTTTCATCGTCAAGCTCCCCCGGACCCATTCAGCCGCTTTGCGCACAGGCCCGCGTCGTGCCGGTTCAGTCATTTCACATCCTCGCCGCCCGGGATGGATCCAAACGGTGGATCTCTCCGGGCATGCATTTCGCCGATTTGGCATCATTTCGGCGAGACTGTGACACCTCATCCTTGCACGAGGCATGAAATCCACGTTCATGCTCGGCGCTTCTATCAATCCCCGACAAGCCCGCCGCTTGTCGCCTAACACCCTCCGGATCGCCTACATTTACCCCCCGATCCAGCAAGTTTCGAAGAATTTATCGTCCGAATACAAGACGCTAGCTCAGGTTCTGCTCCGAAAATTTCGCATTGTCCGAACCTTTGCGCATTCGCGCGCAGTCCCTCATATTGCTTAACGATAGGCTAACGCGCATTCATCTCCGCTGATAGATGCGGAGAACGCGTGATCGCATTTTCACTGATATTCGCTGTGACGCCCACCACACTTACGTCACGTTTTCGTCATCAACGCACACGCGCGCGCCAAAAATCTTTCCCGGCCCCGAAAACAAAAAAGGTCGGCCTGACGGGCCAATCCTTTTCGAAAAATCAGTCCGGATCGTCCGCTTTCAAGTCGCGGACCGGAAGGGGGCACTATTCGGCGGCCTGCCCCGTCTGGATCCCCTTGTCGGCGAAAACCTGCTGCAGCTCCTGCGCCTGGAACATCTCGCGCACGATATCGCAACCGCCCACAAACTCGCCCTTCACATAGAGCTGCGGGATCGTCGACCAGCTCGAGAAGTCCTTGATGCCCTGACGCAGATCGTCGTCCTCGAGCACGTTCACGCCCTTGTAGGTCACGCCCAGATAATCGAGGATCTGCACCACCTGGCCGGAAAAACCGCACTGCGGAAAGGCCGGCGTGCCCTTCATGAAGAGCACCACGTCGTTGGTCTTCACCTCGTTCGAAATCCAGTCCTGGATACCGCTCATAGTCGTTCTGTCCTTCCGTTCTTCCGGATTCAAGGTCCGGGGAATCGTCTTTCTCGTGCGATCGTTCGATTTGGTTGCCGACCACCCGCATCCGCAATGCGGGGCAGAAACTTACTCCGGCGCCGAAGTCTGCAGGGCAAGGGCGTGCAACTGCCCTCCCATGTTTCCCTTCAACGCGTTGTAGATGAGCCGATGCTGCTGGACGCGGCTCTTGCCGCGAAACCTCTCCGAAACCACCGTCGCTGCATAATGCTCGCCATCTCCCGCGAGATCCCGGATTTCGACCCGGGCATCAGGAAGCGCCGCCTTGATCATCGATTCGATTTCGCGTGCAGCCATCGCCATCGGCAGTCGCCTCCTCGCCTATCTGTCAGCCCTGTTATCAGCCCATGTAGTCCGGGAACCAATTCTCATGGGCTTTTCGCAGATTTGCAACGGATATGGAGAGGATGCCGTTAACTGTCAAATCCGCGCCGCCGACCGTTCCAAGCCGAACCAGCGAAATTCCGGTTTCCTGCGCCTTCGCTTCGACCGTCTTCGCGCTGTCGGCGGTGAAGATGACGAGATAACGGGCCTGATCCTCGCCGAAGAGACGGGCATGAATCGCCACATCGCTGTCCGGCATAGCGATCTCCGCGCCCTTGTCGCCCGACATCGCCATTTCCGCCAGCGCGATCGCCAGGCCGCCGGAGGAAAGATCGTGGCACGCGGTCAGCGCACCGGAACGGATGAGCCCGCGCACCATGTCGCCGGTCTTCTTCTCTCGCGCCAGATCGACGTCCGGAGCGGAACCCTCGATACGGCCGAGAACATCGCGCAAGTAAGCCGACTGGCCAAGATGCGTGCCCTCCCCGCCTACAAGCGCGACCACATCGCCCTCGTTGACGAAGCCCGCACCGACACGGACCTCCACGTCGGGCAACAGGCCGACGCCGCCGATTGCCGGAGTCGGCAGGATACCCTCGCCGAAGGTCTCGTTGTAGAGCGAGACGTTGCCGGACACGATCGGCATCTCAAGCGCGGTGCAGGCCTCGCCGATACCGCGAATACAGGCCACGAGCTGGCCCATGATCTCCGGCTTTTCCGGATTGCCGAAATTCAGATTGTCGGCCGCCGCCAGCGGCTCCGCACCGACCGCGGTGAGGTTGCGCCAGCATTCCGCCACCGCCTGACGGCCGCCCTGAACCGGATCGGCTTTGCAGTAGTGCGGCGTCACGTCGACAGCAAAGGCCAGCCCCTTGGAGGTGACTTCACCGTCCGAACCGATGACGCGGATGACACCGGCATCCCCACCGGGCGTTGCGAGCGAATTGCCCTGCACCAGCGTGTCGTACTGCTCATAGACCCAGCGGCGCGACGAGCCGTTGGCCGAGCCGACGAGCGCGGTGAGCGCGGTGGCATAATCTTCAGGTGCGGGCACGTCGGCCGCCGCCAGAGCGGCTTCCGGCACCGGCTCAACCCACGGGCGGTCATATTCGGGAGCCTCGTCGCCCAGTTCCTTGATCGGCAGATCGGCGACCACGTCGCCCTGGTGCTTGACGATGAAGCGCAACGTGTCGGTGGTCTTGCCGACGATCGCGAAGTCGAGCCCCCACTTCTTGAAGATCGTCTGCGCCTCGTTCTGCTTTTCCGGAGCAAGCACCATAAGCATGCGCTCCTGGCTCTCCGACAGCATCATCTCATAGGCCGACATGCGCTCTTCGCGCACCGGCACCAGATCGAGATCAAGTTCAATGCCGAGGTCGCCCTTGGCGCCCATCTCAACGGCCGAACAGGTGAGACCCGCCGCGCCCATGTCCTGAATGGCGATGACCGCACCGGACGCCATCAACTCAAGGCAGGCTTCCAGCAGGCACTTCTCGGTGAAGGGATCGCCGACCTGAACGGTCGGGCGCTTCTCCTCGATGGTCTCGTCGAATTCGGCCGACGCCATGGTCGCGCCGCCAACGCCGTCGCGCCCCGTTTTCGCGCCTAAATAGACGACAGGCAGGTCGACACCCTTGGCTTCCGACAGGAAGATCTTGTCGGCATCCGCAAGGCCCGCGGCAAAGGCGTTGACCAGGCAGTTGCCGTTATAGGCGGCGTCGAATTCCACTTCGCCGCCAACCGTCGGCACGCCGAAGGAATTGCCGTAACCGCCGACACCGGCCACCACGCCGGAGACCAGATGCTTGGTGCGCGGATGATCCGGCTCGCCGAAGCGCAGCGCGTTCATCGCCGCCACCGGGCGCGCGCCCATGGTGAAGACATCGCGCAAGATGCCGCCGACACCGGTCGCCGCGCCCTGATAGGGCTCGATATAGGAGGGATGGTTGTGGCTCTCCATCTTGAAGACCACGGTCTGCCCGTCCCCGATATCGACCACGCCGGCATTCTCTCCCGGTCCCTGAAGGACGCGCGGGCCCTTGGTCGGCAGGGTCTTCAGCCATTTCTTGGAGGATTTGTACGAGCAGTGCTCGTTCCACATGGCTGAGAAAATGCCGAGTTCGGTGAAGCTCGGCTCACGGCCGATCAGCTCCACGATACGGTCATATTCGTCCGGCTTCAGGCCGTGGGCAGCGATGAGATCCGGGGTGATGGCGATGTCACTGGGAATCATGGGCGGAATCTTGGGGGTCCGGGAGAATCTGTCTGACGCTTTCGGTGAAGCCGTCTGCTGGCTTGCCCAATAGCAGATCGCGCGCTGAAAGGGGAGGGGAAAGGCAACAGTGTCCAAATCGCGAACCACAAAAGCAATTATCCGCGCCTGAGCCGCACGAGAACAATTTGTTACATTTATAAATAAGTAGAAACACTTATCGAATCGACGCCGTTGCCGCTGCGATCGCGTTGCTTCACGCAAGACGTCTCGATTGCCGCGGTGACTCTGAAAGTACCGCGAAAATTCGAAGGATATGTTTCCCTGTTTCGCAGTCGAAATGTCACAAAATTATCAACCGCCGAGGCCGATAGCTCTGACGCTTTACTTGTGAGCAGCAACGCCTATTCCGAGATTTTCTCGGCATTGGCCAGCCTGGACAAAGGAGAAACGACAAATAACCTCGACAAGTTACGCGACGACGTGGCCTCCGCCCTCCTCGCGTTCCGCCAATCTCTGGCCGGGCGAGATGAGGCAATCCTCCGCCATGCCGTGCAATTTTCGATGCAGGCCAGCGAGGCAATGGCCGCCACGACCCGGATCACCGGCGAAGTTCGCGAAACCGACACGCGGTCGCAGAGCATGGCGGCCGCCGTGGAAGAACTGACCGCCTCCATCGATCAGATCGCGACCACCGCAACCGGCGTCGCCGGATCGATGGAAGAGGTTTCCGCAGGCATGAGATGCGGCGCCCAGGCGACCGAGCAGACGGCGCAGGCAAGCCGAAAGATCGGCGAGGCCTTTCAGCGCATGACCGCGTCAGCCGACCATCTGGCCATCGCGGCGGAACAGATCGGCACCTTTGTCGCAACCATCGACGGGCTAACCCAGCAGACGAACCTGCTGGCGCTCAACGCAACCATCGAGGCCGCACGCGCGGGAGAGGCCGGCAAGGGCTTCGCCGTCGTGGCATCCGAGGTCAAGGTCCTGTCCGGGCATACCGAGAAAGCCACTGACGACATTCGCGCACGCATCGAACGGCTCGGAGAGCATGTCGAGGAGGTGCTGAAGACCGTCCATGACGTTCAGATTCTGGTGGAACAGAGCGTCAGCCAGTCGGAGGATGCGGCAAGCCAGATCGTCAAGGTTCTGGACGATGTCGCGGCCAACGGCGAGCGTATGAGCGAGATCGCCATAGTGCTGAGCCAGCAGAGCGAGGCGGTGCAGGAGATTTCGGAAGGCGCCCAGGCGATCGCCGCCCATGCCGCGCACTCCGACGCCTTTTCCGGCGACGTCATCAAGTCGGTGGGCCAGTCGGAAGAGATCGCGGCCGAACAGCTTCAGGAACTCGAGAAACGCTCGATCCCCAATTTCGTGCTGCACAAGGCGAAGGCGGATCATCTCATGTGGAATAAGCGACTGTCGGAAATGCTGGCCGGGCTTTCATCGCTGCACCACAAGGAGATATCGGATCATCGCCACTGCGATCTCGGCATCTGGTATGCCGCCGTCACCGACGAGCGCATCCGGCGTCATCCCGCATTTTCAGCGCTGCTGCCGGTGCATGAGGCCGTCCACAAATGCGCCCGCGAGGCAGCCCGCCTCCATGCGCAGAGCGACCGCGAAGGAGCATTGGAGGCAGCCAGGCAACTGGATGTCACCTCGCGCGACGTCGTGCGCGATATAGATGCCCCTAATCGAGGTCTGCGAAAGCTGACCGCAAAGGGTGCGAGTGGGAGGGCAGCCGGCGTTTCTTGCCCTCTCACCCCTCCAGAAGTTTCGCCGCCATGGCAAGCCCGGCGGCACACTCCCCGTCATTCCCCTGCCCGTCCGCCAGTCCGTTCAAAGCCGTTCCCGACGCCAGCGAGGCGAAGTCGTAAAGCCCGGTATCGAGCAGATGGCTCGGCCGCGTATCGGGCAGCACGCGGAACATGACCTGCGTGCGGCCGGGTTGCTCGCGTTCCCATTTCGCCAACATGTCCTTGATCTTCTGACGCTGGAGCCCGTCCTGCGAACCGCACAGATCGCAAGGGATGATAGGGAATTGTAGGGCGGAGGAAAACCGCGCGAGATCGGCTTCCGCCGATCCCGCAAGCGGCCGCAGCACCGTCAGATCGCCGTCCTCGTTGAGGAGCTTGGGCGGCATAGCCGCAAGCCGTCCACCGTAAAAGAGATTCAGCAGGAAGATCTCGACGATGTCCTCGCGGTGATGGCCGAGAACGACCGCCTCGCAGCCCTGTTCGCGGGCGATACGATACAGATGACCGCGCCGCAGGCGGGAGCAGAGCGAGCAATAGGTCTGCCCCGGCGCCATCTTGTCGGTAACGATCGAATAGGTATCGCGCCGCTCGATCACGTGCGGAATTGAGTGGCGCTCCAGAAATTCCGGCAGGATATGGGTGGGGAAGCCCGGCTGGGCCTGATCGAGATTACAGGCAATGAGATCCACCGGCAAAAGCCCGCACCATTTCAGATCCGTGAGCACGGCCAGCAGCGCATAGGAATCCTTGCCCCCCGACAGGCAGACGAGCCACTTCGCCCCCGGTCGCACCATGGCGTAATCGGCAAGCGTCTGGCGCACCTCGCGGATGAGGCGCTTGCACGGATTGCGGAAATTGACCGATTTCGGCGCATGCGCAAACAGCGGGTGCTCGCCGCAGTCGGGATCGCCGCCGCTGACTGAGGGCTTCGAGAGGTTCGTCGATTGTATCGGGTGCGCTCATGGGCGGCTTATAGCGTGAAGCGGAAGGCGCGCAAAGCGCTGGCTCACGCGCTCTGCCCGGCCGGGAAGGAAGCGCCGGGACCGGTCACGACGTTCAGTTGCGCCTGCGACCAGGTGATGAACTCGTTCAAGGGAAGCGGCCGGGCGAACATGTATCCCTGCCCGTAACGGATCCCCGCCTTCAGTCAATAGTCCAGATCCGCCTCGCTCTCGATCCCCTCCTCCACCATGGGCAGTTCGAGATCGTCGCACACCCGCGCCATCGCCTCGCCGAGCGCACCGAGCCGCTGATGGACCTCGTGCCCGGCACTGCGTCGGGCAAAACCGCTGCCCGCCTGCACGAAACTGCGGTCGATCTTGATGATGTCCGGCCGCAACGTCTTGAGATCATTAAAGGAGGAGTATCCGGTTCCGAAATCGTCGAGCACCACCCGGATGCCCTTGTCCTGAATGCGCCGGATAATATCGCTGCGGCCGCCGTCGACCTTCAGCGCGACACTCTCGGTCAACTCGATTACCAGCCGGTTCTGATCGATGCCGTTGCAGGCGATCAGATCCGACAGTTCGTTCAGAAAGCTCTCGGAAATCTGCAGGGTCGAGACGTTGATCGACAGATAGAGATCGGGCACGCCGGGAACCATCTGCAGGACCTTCAGCGCCTGCAATCCACGCCCCAGCACATGCAGACCGATCTCCGGCATCAGCCCGCAATCCTCGGCCACGGGAATGAAGGAGGCGGGAGATAGCGCGCCCTGAATGGGATGGTTGAGCCGCAGCAGCACCTCCCCGCCCACCGGCAACCGCGTCTCCAGATCGACGATCGACTACACCGCGATATCGAAATGATCGCCGAAGAGTCCCTCCGCCAGCGCCAGTTCGGTGGAAACCCTCTTGCGGGTGCGCAAACCCAGATGGTGCGTATAGGTTGGCCGGCTGGTTCTCCACCGACTTCTTCATTTCGTACATGGCCGCATCGGCCTTCATCATCAGCGAGGTCAGCACATAGTCGTTGGTCGACGCCACGAAGCCGATCGATCCGATCGGGCGCAGCCGGTGCCCGTTGAGAACCAGTTCGCCACCGATTTCGCGATCGAGCCGCTCCGCCAGTTCCGGCGCCAGCGCATCGACGTCACGGTCCAGCGTCATGACGACGAACTCGTCGCCGCTGAGCCGCGCGGTGACGACATTGCGCGGCGCATTGGCGGCAATGTGTTCGCCGACCGTACGCAGCACCGCATCGCCCACCGTATGCCCGAACGTGTAGTTGATGCTCTTGAAGCGATTGAGGTCGATGAACAGCATGATCACGCCAAGCCCCTCGGCCTGTGCCTGCAACAGCATGGCTGAGGCCACCTCCTCGAACCCCGCCCGGTTCTTGAGGCCCGTGAGACTGTCCTCGCTCGCCGCCCGCCTGAGCCTGGAATTGATCTCCAGCAGCGCCTGCTCGTCGCGGTCGAGCCGCGCCTGCATGGCGTTGAAGCCGTCGATGACGGTGCCGAACTCGCCGTCGGTGTTGAAATCGACGCGGTGACGCGTGCCGTCGCGCCGGGTGCGGGTGATCGCTCCGGTCAGATGCTTGAGCGGCAGGATCACGCTTTTCTGCGCCAGCCTGGAGGTGATGACCAACGCAACCACCGTGGTCGCCAGCGTCAGCAGCAGGCTGTGCAAGCCGATCCACAGCGCCACCCGCCACAGGGCGCGGTTGGAATAGGCAATATGCAGGTGCCCACCACGACGACCGAGTTGGCTTTCCGGTGGACCATCGGCACCTCCTCGACGCCCGCGATATCCGCTGGATCGATCTTCCCGGCGCGCGCCACTTCATAGCCCGTGTCGTCGGTCACCCAGGTGGATTCGATGGAGCCGGAGCGCGGGAAATCGTCGAGCAACGACTGCAGGTGATCGAATCCGAAATCGTGCAACGGCTTGGCGACGGTAAAGACCAGAGACTGCACCACATCATCGCGCGCGGCTTCCACCGTCTTGCCCGCCGACGCGAGCCCCCAAAGGGTCGCACCGCCTGCCACCAGCAGATTGACGACGACGATCCCCGGAATGAGCGTCGTGTAGAACCGGAACGCAAAGCTCTCCTGGCGTCGCTCGCGGAACCAATTGAGCGGGCGCATCGCCTGCACACTCAATGAACGGAAAGGGAAGCGCATGACCCCGCACAATCCTTTTGACCGGAGCGAATGGCTGCGATGAGAGCAGGAACGCTGAAATCGTAGTCGGACGGATCGCCGTACTTGCTGATAAGAAACCGCGAAAAATCAATCCCGTCAAAGGCGGAGCGCACGATGATATCCCCGAGCGCGGCCCGAAACGCCTCGATATTCGCCGCATTCACCGGCGACATCTGAAATCTCAGCGTGCGTGCGGAGCCCGGATAGCCCACGCCGTCAAACAGATCGCACAGTACCACCATAGCCCATGCTCCGGCAAAAAAACGTCCGCCATCGCTCATCAGGAGCGTGCCTTGCGAAATCGCGGTCAGCGCCTCGGGCGACCAGTTGAGCCCAACCACCCCGATATCGATCCCCGGTTGAAGCCTGTGTGCACGCAAGGCCTCTATGGCGTCGAGAGCAATGGGATCGTTCGCCGCCCATACCCCGGACCGGTCGGCGCGTGCCGCTGCGCTCATAGTGATCCAGAACTCGCGACATCAGCGAACGGGCCTTTTCCGCGTGCCAGTCCGCGATCAGCTCGTGATCGAGTTCGAGAGCGTATTCGCCCTCCTCCACCACGTCCCGCAAGCCGCCGTTGCGCTCGATCGAGGCCGGGGTGATCGTATCCCGTAAAGCGCAACGATGGGGCGAACGACCGCCTCCCCGCTTTGCGCGCTCGCATCGTCCGCGCTCAATTCCGGCTGCGCCAGCCCCTTTTCAAGCGCAAAGACGCCCAGCGCATTGGCCATGCGCCGCCCTGCGATTGTCGGGCACGATCGCGCCGATCCAGTTGGGAAATTTCTCGCCGGGCTCCCCGGTTTCGGCCCGGTCCTCGCCAACGATATCGTTGAGCAGCATCAGCACCTTGATGCCGTGCGCATCGGGAACTTTCATCAGATCCCACCCCGGCCTGCTCCTCGTTGACCAGCACGAGAGCATCCGGCTTGCGCTAGCCCAGAATGGTCGCCAGCGCCAGTTCTTTCATGCGCACCCGGTTGCGCTCCGCCATGTCGATGGTCAGATCGATGCCGAACTGGTCCGCGGCGGCCTGCATGGTGTGCGAAACGAGCCGCCAGAACACCTCCCCCGTGGTGCCGGGATTGACGAATACGACCCACGGCCGCTCACCGCTGGCTGCCGAAGCAGACCGAACGAATGCCCCGACGCCCATCGCGATGGCGGTCAGAACCGTGAGCACGAACATCCGTCTGCCGGAATACGCCATTCACTCCCTAACCCCGAGCGCGCACCGATCGAACGCCTGACCGGATCATTGCCGCCAAACAAGCGAAAGCCGCTGCGTAAAATAGCGCACGATGGTTTAAAAATTAGTTAATTTAATTATTGAAATTAATATCTATCTCGTAGCAGAATAATCGGACGCCACTCGGCACCACGCAGAATACGTGCCGCAACCGTCTCGTTCCTAGGCCCCGTGGGTTTCCGCGCGCCCGGACGCCGGGGCAGGTATCCATGACCGGCAAGAGCCCCGTCGACCCGGCCGATCATACCTACCGTTACGGAATTTTATGCCGTAAGGGATATTTTTTAACATATTGACGAGAAACGGAAAATCGACGCACTGGGAGATCCCTCAGTCGCTCCCCGCCCCAATGCCCAATCTCACCGACGTCATCCCAGCCGACAATGACCGCGAGAGCGCTATTCAGAGAGGTCCAGAGGCCCCCCCCCCCACAGGTCGGCGTCGCAATCACCCTCGACCCGGTTTCGCCCCTCCGCCTTGGCCCGATAGAGGCAATTGTCGGCGCGCAGATAGAGATCGTCAGCGTTTTCTCCCGCACGATATTCGGCCACGCCGACGGAAACCGTGACCCGGATGAAGTCCTCCTGCCCCGTCCCGCCACCGCGCGACGGAGCGGAAATCGTCTCGACAACGCGGCGCAGGCGTTCCCCGGTCTTGCATGACCCCGGCGATACCGGTATCCGTCAGCACGACGATGAATTACTTGCCACCCAGCCGTCGGACCCGGTTCGCCTCACGGATGGCACCGCGAATGCGGTCGGCGATGGAGCGCAGCACCTCGTCGCCCACCTGGTGGCCGCACTTGTCGTTGACCTGCTCGAAGTGATCCGCATCGACGACGAGGATCGAGCAGTCGCGCTGATAGCGCTGGGCACGGGACAGTTCCCGCTCCAGTTCGTCGAGAATGGCGCGCCGGGTCAAAACCCTGGTCAGCGCATCGCGGGTGGCAAGCTCGAACAACTCGGCCTAGCGCTGCTTCTCCTCGGTAATGTCGGACAGAAAGCCGACGGTCGCCCCTGAAGCGGTCTTGGTCTCGCTGATGCGAAGCCACCGACTGTTGAGGATCGGCAGATCGCGCGAACCTTCAGGCTCCCGATGATAGGCGAGCGCCTGTTCCAACCACGTCTCCTCGTTGCCGACAGCCTCGGGAAACAGGCCTAAGGTCACGGCGCCGCGCAGCAGGGTTTCGTATTTCTCCCCGCGCCGCAGAATCTCTTCCTCGCGCCCGTAGAACTCGGTCACCCGACGGTTACAATAGACCCAGCCGGTCCTCTTCGTCGAACAACATGAAGCCATCCGACAGCGCCTCCACGGCCGCGTAGAGATCGTCCCGCGCCATTTCCGCCTGAACCTTCTCCCGTTCCGCCAGAACCTTGTCCCGGCGCAAGACGAGCGTGTCCACCGCCATGTTCGCGAAGCCGACAAGTCTGGCCACCTCGTCATCAGTGAACCGGCGCGGGCGCATATCGCAGACGGAAATGGTGCCGATGCGCACCCCCAGCGCAATAATCAGCGGCGCTCCCGCATAGGCGCGTACATGCGGCTCCCCGGCCACGAACACATTGTTGCTGAAACGCGGATCTCGGCGCAGATCCTCAACCAGCAGTGGGTGGTCCCCGTCAATGGCAACGGCGCACCGCATCCCCTCGCGCGGCACCAGCCCGATCCCCAGACCGCTTTCCAATTTGAACCACTGGCGATCCCGGTCGATGAAGGAAAGCGAAGCGATCGACGTGTCGAGGAAGTCCCACGCCATCTCGACCAGCCGGTCAAACGCTCTTTCGCGCGCCGTGTCGAGAACATGGTGGGCAGCAAGGCAGGACAGCCACTCGGCTTCCGATACGGCCCCTCCGGCACGCCCACCGTTATGACGATGCATCATGGCCGGTTCAAGCACACCGATTCCTCCATATAAACAGTAATTACAATAGTAAATCGTCCATAGACATATCTACATTACCCTACGTAAAAGTTATATTAAAATAAATCACCCAAAAGATAATAAATAAATTAATAACAAATTGTTTCAGGACACTTCACTTGCCTGCGTCAACTAAATACCGGCTTTTATTCGGCCCTCTGACCTTAACCCCTTTGGTAGTCGGGCTTTTTCCGCGTCGATCAGAATAGATCACGCGCGGTCCGGAAGCTCCTCCCTCCTCTCAACACCCTAAACGGATGTCCACAGACGCGCTCCGTTGTCGGCACAAGCCTCCCAGCCCAATGCCCGAAGCATGACCGGAGGATGAGACGACGATTCGACGCAAGTCCTGCGCGAGGACGCGGAAACGATATGGCGAATGAGGGAGAACGGGCGGCGGATACGAAAAAGGCCGCCCGAAGGCGGCCTTTTGAAAGCGCCGTGTCGCGGTAAGCGGCGAGGCTTAGCGCGAGTAATATTCGACCACGAGGTTCGGCTCCATCAGCACCGGATACGGCACTTCGGCGAACGATGGGGCGCGGGTGAAGGTGGCGGTCATCTTGGAATGGTCGGCAATGATGTATTCCGGCACGTCGCGCTCAGCCGTCTGAACGGCTTCCAGAACGATGGCGAGCTGCTTGGACTTCTCGCGAACCTCAATGACGTCGCCCGGACGCACGCGGTAGGACGGGATGGTGACCCGGCGACCGTTCACCTTCACGTGGCCGTGGTTGATGAACTGGCGCGAGGCGAAGACCGTCGGCACGAACTTGGCGCGGTAGACGATGGCGTCGAGACGACGCTCCAGCAGGCCGATCAGGTTCTCGGAGGTGTCGCCCTTCAGGCGCGCGGCCTCAACGTAGATCTTGTGGAACTGCTTCTCGGAGATGTTGCCGTAGTAGCCCTTGAGCTTCTGCTTGGCGCGCAGCTGCACGCCGAAGTCCGAGAGCTTGCCCTTGCGGCGCTGGCCGTGCTGGCCCGGGCCGTATTCGCGGCGGTTGGCGGGGCTCTTCGGGCGACCCCAGATGTTCTCGCCCATACGCCGATCTAGCTTGTACTTCGAGCTCTGACGCTTGGACATTCGCGTGGCCCTTGATTGGTCTGGTTATAAGGACAGGCCCTCCTCTGTGCCGTGTTCCCTGCGACCGGAGCCGGGGAATTCGCGACACTGACAGGAACGACGGCAAAGCGTTTGCCGCATCCCGCGGGTGCGTGAAATACCACGCGGGCCCCGAGGGACCCGCATGAACAGGCGTTGATCTAGTCGAATGCGGCCCATCTGTCAAACGCGGATGGGGATTTCCCGCGCCATGACGCGGGATTCAGGCGGCGTAAGGCGGTCAGACGCCGAACTGGACCGGCCCGCTATTGGCGTGCCCCTGCCCCTTGGCGCGCGAGGCGTTGGTGTGGCTGCCCTGGCCCTTGCGGTGCGGTTTGCGACCCCGGCCGTCGCCCCGATTCTCGCCCCGGCTCTCACCGCGAGCTTCCCAGCTCTTGCCGCCGCCGTTCTTGGCGAAACGCAACTTGCGGCCCTCGCCCTCGCGACATTCGCTGCGGTGGTCTGCCCCCTCGCGGCGTTCTCCGTTCTCGCGACGATCGGGACGCGGACCGCGGGCGGCGCGCGCCTCACCGTTGCCGCGCGAACGATTGCGACCCGAGCGGCCGTTCTTCTTCGTCTAGCCTTAGTGGCCAAAGCCCGGCTCGCCGCGCAGATCGCTCGCCGGATCCTCGCCCGGCATCAGATCGAGCGGATGCTTGGTCAGCCTCTCGATATCGCGCAGATAAGCGCGCTTTTCCGGCATGCACAGCGAAATGGCAATGCCGTCGGCACCCGCACGGGCCGTACGGCCGATGCGGTGGACGTAGGTTTCCGGCACGTTGGACAACTCGTAGTTGATCACGTGGGAAATGCCGTCGACATCGATGCCGCGCGCCACGATATCGATCGCGACCAGAATGCGCAGACCGCCGTCGCGGAACGCACCCAGCGCACGCTGGCGCTGGCCCTGGCTCTTGTTGCCGTGAATGGCGGCTGCTTCCAGACCGGCCCGGTCGAGATCGCGCACCACCCGGTCCGCACCGTGCTTGGTGCGGGTGAAGACGATGGCACACTCCACCTCGGCGCTGCCCAGAAGGCTGCGCAGACGGGAGATCTTGTCGGCTTTTTCCAGGAAGATGACGCGCTGATCGACCTTCTCCGCCGTGGGGGGCGACCGAGACCTTGACCGGATCGCTCAGATATTCGGAGGCAAGCTCGGCGATCTGCCTGGGCATGGTTGCGGAGAAGAACAGCGTCTGCCGCTCCTTCGGAACCAGCTTGGTGATGCGCCGAAGATCATGGATGAAGCCCAGATCGAGCATCTGGTCGGCTTCATCCAGAATGAGCGTATGGATGGAGGAGATGGTCACCGCCTTCTGATCGATCAGATCGAGCAGACGGCCCGGCGTTGCCACCAGGATATCGGTGCCCGTGGACAGCCGACGGATCTGGCCGCGGATCGACACACCAGCGCCGCCGCCGACGGTGGTGCGCAGACGCAGATACTTGGCGTAGCTTGTAATATTGTCCGCCACCTGCTGCGCGAGTTCACGCGTGGGCACCAGAATGAGGGCGCGGGTGGAGCGGGGCGCGAGCTTTGCACGCTCCTGCGACAGCTTCTCAAGCAGAGGCAGCGCAAAAGCTGCGGTCTTGCCGGTGCCCGTCTGGGCAATGCCAAGCAGATCGTGGCCTTCCAGAACCTGCGGGATGGCCTGAGCCTAGATTCGGGGTCGGCTCAGAATAATTCTCGTCGGCCAGCGCCTTCAGAAGGGGCGCGCCAAGGGCGAGATCGGAAAACTGGATCAAAGAGATACTTTCGGTTTTGGCCGCAAAGACGTAACCACGCGCCAACAGGCACCGGACTGCAAGGCGGCAGGATAAATCGCAGTTCGTCTATTTGGGAGGAACCGCTCGCGTCGATCGCTGGACACCGCGCCCGTTTCGGCACGGTCCGCCACTAATCCCTTGGTGAAGACAGCTCCTGCTGCCGGGGCGACGCGGTAACGATGGCGTCTTATGTGGCGGGTGCGCCATATAAGTCAAGGTAATTCTAAGTCAAGGTAATTCGCGTAGGGAACCGCCAAAGCGCAGGGCATCCCTCGTGCACAATGACTTGAAAGGCTGCGCGGCACGGAAGGACCATCCCTCGCCGAGACATTCGCAAGCGTCCACGCAATGTCGAACACGCACGATTGTCACCCCCGCGCAGGCGGGGACCCAGTAACCATCGAATCAGATTGTGGCGCGAGAACCACGAACGTCTCTGGAATGCTGGATCCACGCCTGCGCGGGGATGACAGTCGGGGGCAAAACCAGGTCAAATTCCAATTGTCCAGAAACCTGCCCTAGAACGCTTCCCAGTGCCCGCTTTCATCGAAGGCGCGCGGAAAGACCTCCGCGGCGGCGGCGTCGACAGGTAGCGCAGGCTCCCCTGCCCCGCGGGCGCATCCAGGATCAGCGTGGCGAGCCTGCGCGCGATTGCAGGCGCCGGGTAGATCCACGCCACCAGCCAGGGAGCAAGACGCTCGAACACGCCCTGCAGGAAGGGATAGTGCGTGCAGGCCAACACCACCGTATCGGTGCGCGCGCCGTCGCGTTCCACGAAGACCGGTGCGATTTCGGCATCGATCGCTCCGTCCGGCATCTCGCCGCCAGCCAGCAGGATTTCCGCCAGATGGGAGAGCCCCTTGGCCCCCACCAGCTTGACCGCCACATCGGGCGCAAACTGGCGAATCAGCTCGAGCGTGTAGTCGTGCTTGACGGTGCCGGGCGTCCCAGCACGGAGACGAGCCCCGAACGCGTTTCCCGCGCCGCCAGCTTGATCGCCGGAACCGTGCCGACAAAAGGCACGCGGAACTGTTCGCGAAGCGCGGGTAACACCAGTGTGGAGGCGGTATTGCAGGCGATCACCACCGCGCGCGGATTGTGCGTGGCGATCAACCGATCCATCAAGCCGACCACATGGGCAACAAGATTGTTCTCCGCCCAGTCGCTGTAGGAAAAGCCCGCATGATCGGCCGCATAGACCAGATCGAGATCAAGAATCTGCAGCCGCACGTGGCGCAACACCCACAGCCCGCCAATGCCGGAATCGAAGATGAGGACCGGGCGGGTCATTTGAAGGCGGAGCTCATTCTTTTTCGGCTTCCGTGGGTGCCGTCGGCTTGACGCCGCCCAGCAGCGAGCCCTTCGGTGTCACGGCAGGGCCCTTGAGCTTGGCGGCGCGCGGCTTGCGGCCCTGAAGGGCGGCGACGACACCACGAAGCGTCTTCACGTCCTGCTCTGACAGGCCTGCCTTGTGCAGGATGTTGCGAAGCTGGCGCACCATCGCCGACTTCTTGTCCTCGGTGCGGAAGTAATTGGCATCCTCCAACGCACCTTCCAGATGATCGAACAGACGGATCAGTTCCTCGCGGCTGGCCGGCTCTCCATGCGCTTCATGGAAGGGTAGTACGCCGCCGGTGGCGAGCTTGCGCCATTCGTAGGCGATCACTAGCACGGCCTGGGCGAGATTGAGCGAGGCGTAGGTGGGATCGACCGGCAGGGTGACGATTTCGTCGGAAAACGCCACTTCCTCGTTGTTCAGCCCCCAGCGCTCGCGCCCAAACAGAACGCCCGTCGCCAGTCCGTTGCTGCCGTGGGTAACCAGCGTCTTTGCCGCCTCGTCCGGCCCGCGCACGGGCTTGGGGATCTCGCGCGAGCGCGCCGTGGTGGCAAAGGCGAAGTGCAGATCGGCGACCGCGTCCTCCACCCGGTCGAACACCTTCACCGCATCGACCACGTGATTGGCCCGGCTGGCGGCCGCATAGGCGCGCTGATTGGGCCAACCGTCGCGCGGATTGACGATGCGCAGGTCCTTCAGGCCGAAATTGGCCATGGCGCGCGCCGTCGTGCCGATATTCTCGCCAAGCTGCGGCTCGCACAGGATGATCACCGGCGGGAGAATGAGCGAAGGCGGCGCCGGGACGGCGCCGGTATCGGAACCAGTATCTGGAGTTATGTCGGACATGGCCGAGGGGTTTAGCTCAAGCGGCAAGGGTTGGGAAGTGGGAGAAACGGCGGTCACGCACCGGCAGATGGCAGAGCGCCACTTTTCCCGGTGCGCGCCATCTCTCCATCGCCGAAGTTCAGCTTCACCGCCATCATCCCCCGACAAAGTCCGGGGGATCCATCACCCCAAACACATGTCGATCGTGCTGAATTGCCCGGACGAAGCCGGGCAATAACGAAGGAGAGGCGGCAGCCAGGATGTCCGCCTCGCCTCCCCCTTTTCCTCAAAGCTTCGAGAACACCACCGAGGCGTTCACGCCGCCGAAGCCGAAGCCGTTGGAGAGCACGTGGCGGAGCTTCTTCTCCCGAGCGCCCTCGTTCAGCATGTCGTAGGCGCGCGGCCTCGTCCGGCTCGCAGAGGTAGCGAAGGCGGCATGATGCCGGTGATCAGCGCCTTGACCGCCGCAATCGCCTCAGCCGCACCGGCAGCACCCAGAAGATGCCCGATGGCCAACTTTCGACGAGATGGAGAGATCCTTGCCGCGATTGGCGAAGATGGAGTAGATCGCCGTCAGCTGCGCCGCATCGCCCAAAGGCGTGAAGGTCAAGTGCGCGTTGATGTAGCCGATACCGGATTGCGACAGCCCGGCCACTTCCAGCGCATGGCGCCCTTCTGCCCGCGCGCATCTTCCGGCGACGCGGTGACATGGTGCGCATCGGCCGTGGTGCTGTAGCCGGTGATTTCGGCGAGCGGCTCCGCACCGCGCCCTTCGGCGTGCCCCAGCGTCTCCAGAACGAGAACGCCCTCGCCCATCACGAAACCGTCGCGGCCCGCATCGAAGGGACGCAAGGCGCCCTGCTGATCTTCGTTGCGCTTGGTGGACAGGGCACGCACGCGCGGCCGAAAAACCCGCATAGGAGACGGGATCGATGCAGGCTTCCGCACCGCCTGCGACCGCGACTTCCGCTTCACCTGTACGCAGCATGCGGAAGGCATCGCCCAGCGCCTGAACACCGGCCGCACAGGCGGTGACCGGCGTGCCGAGCGGCCCGCGCAAGCCGTGGCGGATGGAAATCTGCCCGGCGGCAAGATTGGCAAGGGAGGACGGCACGAGGAACGGAGACACCCGGCGCGGCCCCTTTTCGGCCACCAGCTTGGCCGCGACCGTCATGGCCGGGAAACCGCCGATACCGGAGGCGATGATGGTCGCGGTCTTTTCGCGGTTCTCATCGGTTTCCGGCTTCCAGTGGGCCTGATTGAGCGCTTCCTGAGCCGCGGCAAGCGCGAAATGGATGAAGCGCTCCATGCGCTTCTGCTCACGCGGTTCGATGAAATCATTGGGATCGAACCCGCCTTCCGGGTCCTCCTCGCGCGTCGGCACTTCCTCGGCCACCTGACAGGCGTGCTGGGAGGCGTCGAAGCGGGTGAGTTTGCGCAAGCCGCTCATGCCGGACACGAGGCGCTTCCAATAGGTCTCCACGCCGACGCAGAGAGGCGTCAATGCGCCCATTCCGGTGATGACGATGCGCTTCATGACAGTGTCCATTCCTTCGAACTGTGTGAGGGCATTGATAAGGGAAAGTGGAGAGGTTCGCGGCAAAGGGCAAGGGGGGGTAGGATGTTTGTCGCAGGCCTCAAAAGGCAATCTTACTCCTTTTTGCGCACGCGACCCGACGTTTCTCAAAAATGAAATTCCGGGCACACCGCATGGTTGCGACGGAACGTCAGGAATGGCCGTGCGGAGGGGACCTCGTCAGAACCGACGGGGGCGAAGGCTCACTGGTGGAAAGCCGAGGCACCCGATCCCGCCCCGCAACGAAACACCGACGCTAGGGTGCTGCCTCCTCGTCTCTCATTCCCTCTCCTCCCCTCCGCTGTCATTCCCGTGAAGGCGGGGATCCAGTAACCACAGAACGCAAGAATTGCTCGAAATCGAGAGGCCTCTGGAATGCTGGATTCTCGCCTTCGCGGGAATAACAATCGAAGACGGGAGAGAGCGTTGTGCTCCAGATGTTACCGAAGCAGGAGAAGACTGCGCTGATCCGCTTGGGCGGCGATTGAAAAGACACAAGTCCCCTCTCCCATGGGAGAGGTAATCTCGCTGCGTTCCCCGAGATGCCTCCGCGAAGCTTCTCGCTCCCTCACGCCTTCGCGCGCATATCCTCCAACACTTCTCAGTCGATCATCGCGTCATCCCTCAGGCGATTGTCGTAGTTCTCCATGCCCATGAAGCGCTTCAGCGCGGCGATGTCGTCGGCGAGCCACAGGCCGCCCTCGCTTAAATTGGAATAACCGCGCGCCGACAGGATCGTCTTCAGCTCCCGCGCCAGATCGCCCGAGATCGGGATCAGATCCTCCTCACGGCTCGGGAAATAGGAAAGCCGGTGCAACCGGTAGCAGCGCACCAGTTACTCGATCGGCTCGGCATGGTCGTAGACGGAAATGTCCACGTGCGCGACCCCCGATCCGTCGTAGCCGCCACCCGCCTTCATGACGAGGACCGCCGCCGATTGCTGACCGCGCAGCTCTCCGCCCGCATCCCAGCCCGCACGAAGTGCTGCGACGAGGCGCTCGGTGAGCTCGCCTTCCACTGCCCCGAAGGCAGTTACCATGTCGGAAAGGACGCAATCGGAAGCCAGGGCGTTGCCCGTGGTGACGCAATGCGCCCCCGTGCAGGAACCGACAGCCCCTTCCCAGCTCACCGCCGTCTCGCCGGTGAAGGCGGCGGGCGGGGTGGTGAGCGTCATGGCCGCGATCTGGCGCTCGTCGCACACATCGTCGTCGCCGGTCAGGATGGCGAGCGCCTCGGCGGGCGTTGCGCCGCGCTCCATCAGGGTGAGACCGTCATCGCCGTGACGCGGGTTGGAAAACGCCTGTGTGGTGAGGCAGGCCGCCCCTTCCCCGCCGGCAAAGACCCGGCCGTGCAGCACGATCGAGCCCACGCCAGGAAACTTCGATTGTACGGCACAGCCGATCTCGCCGGTTTCCGGGTCACGGCCGATGATGGAATAAGTCATGCGCAGGCCCTGTCTGGAAAAGCAATATCCATTCCCTAGGCCAAGGCATGAGCACGGTTCAACCGTACCTTCGCAAAAAATGACCGGCACGCCGGAAAGCATCGCCGGTCAACGGGAACACCCAGAAAGGCGTCGAGCGGCACTCGACCGAAAGAACCTGCCGCCATGAGAATGGCAGGCGTAGATCAGTTGCCGATTGCTACAAATGAGAACTGCTGGTCCTGCTTGTTGTCGCTACCGTTGCCGGTGATGGCCATCGCGTTGGCCGTATTCAGAAACGGAAAGGCGACGTTACCGAGCGAACTCCGGTTCAAAGTTCCATAGCCGGTCTGCGACCCCACGAGCGGCGGGACGGAAGCAAAGCTGGGCTCGAAATCGAGGACGTAGACGCCCTCCTGCTGGCGAGAGATCGAGCAACCTTCGCCCGATATCAGCGTTCCGTCTGCAACAACCGTCCCCCAACTATCCTGGTCATTGTATTTTCCTCCAATTTTCAATTGATGCCCAAAAGGTATACCTTCCGGACGAAAATATTAATAAAATTAAATATGTATGAAATAATGATTTCCAACCATATTTACGCTGCCAAAATAGAATTGCAGCGTTATATTTTGTCCAAAAAAAGAAAAATTATTGTCAATATTAAAAGCTGTATTACACATTTATATGTATTTTTACGTGTAGAGCGCAGCATATGGTTGGCTGCCGATCGCCTGGAGACCATGGCAAGTATTGCACCGCACTCCGCCAGTGAATAAAACAGCGTCGATTCAATTTCGGCCGCCGCCATCCCCTTGGTAGCGGAGCGGCCGGGGCGGTCGGGAGGTCCGCGCGAGAACGACCGTCAATTGCCGACACATTTTCAGGTCACCGTGAGCGGTAAGCTCCACCCGCGTCCCCACCCACGATCCCGACCCGACACCTTCAATCCAAGCGTCAGGAACAGACACGACATGGCCGCACGCCCCGACATCATCTACACCAAGGTCGACGAAGCCCCGCAGCTTGCGAGCGGCTCCCTGTTGCCGATCATCCGCGCCTTCACCGGTCAGGCAGGTGTCACTGTCGGAACGAAGGACATCTCGCTGGCCGCGCGCATTCTCGCAGCCTTCCCCGAGTACCTGAGCGACGAGCAGAAGCAGTCCGATGATCTGGCGGAACTGGGCAAGCTGGTGAAGGAGCCGGATGCCAACGTCATCAAGCTTCCCAACATCTCCGCGCCCGTCTCGCAGCTGAACGCCTGCGTGAAGGAACTGAACGCGCAGGGCTTCAAGATCCCCGCCTACCCGGACGATCCCAAGACGGACGAGGAAAAGGCGATCCGCGCCAAGTTCGACGCGGTCAAGGGCTCGGCCGTGAACCCGGTACTGCGCGAGGGCAATTCCGATCGCCGCGCGCCGAACGCCGTCAAGAAATACGCCAAGAAGCACCCGCACTCGATGGGCGCCTGGAAGACCTCCTCGAAAACCCACGTCGCCACGATGGGCCATGACGATTTCTTCTCCAACGAGAAGTCGGTGACGGTCGCCGCCGCATCCGCCGGCAAGGCTAAGATCGAGTTCGTCGCCAAGGACGGCGGGGTCACCGTGCTGAAGAGCGACTTCGCGCTCGACGAGGGCGAAGTCATCGACGGCACCTTCATGTCGGCCAAGGCGCTGTCAAAGTTCCTCAAGGAACAGATCAAGGACGCCAAGGAACAGGGCGTGCTGTTCTCCGTCCACCTCAAGGCCACGATGATGAAGGTCTCCGACCCGATCCTCTTCGGCCATGTGGTCAAGGCGTTCCTGGAGCCGGTTTTCGCCAAGCACGGTGAGACGCTGAAGGAAATCGGCGTCGATCCCGATTACGGCCTGGCCGATCTCTACGCCAAGGTCGCCACCCTGCCCAACGACGTGCAGGCGAAGATCGAGGTCGACATCGCCGCCGCGCTCGAAGCCGGGCCGGACATGTACATGGTGAACTCCGACAAGGCCATCACCAACCTGCACGTTTCCTCCGACGTGATCGTCGACGCCTCCATGCCCGCGCTGATCCGCGCAGGCGGCAAGGGCTGGGGCCCGGACGGCGAGAAGCACGACACCAAGTGCGTGATCCCCGACAGCTCGTATGCCGGTGTCTACCAGGCGGTGATCGACTACTGCCGCGAGAACGGCGCGCTCGACCCGGCCAAGATGGGCACGGTGCCGAATGTCGGCCTGACGGCGCAGAAGGCCGAGGAATACGGCTCCCACCCGCAGACCTTCAAGGCACCCGGCAACGGCACGGTGCGTGTGGTGGATGCCGCCAGCAACGTGCTGATGGAGCACGCGGTTGAGGAAGGCAACATCTGGCGCATGTGCCGGACCAAGGACGCCCCGATCCGCGACTGGGTGAAGCTCGGCGTCACGCGGGCCCGCCTGTCCGGCATGCCCGGCATCTTCTGGCTCGACAAGAAGCGGGCCCACGATGCCGAACTCATCAAGAAGATCGATCAGTACCTGCCCGAGCACGACATTGACGGGCTGAACCTGAAGATCATGGCGCCGGAAGCGGCCGCCCGCCTGTCGGTAGAACGCATCGCCAAGGGCGAGGACACGATCTCCATCACCGGCAACGTGCTGCGCGACTACCTGACCGACCTGTTCCCGATCCTGGAAGTCGGCACCTCGGCCAAGATGCTCTCCATCGTGCCGCTGATGGCCGGCGGCGGGCTGTTTGAGACGGGTGCGGGCGGTTCCGCCCCCAAGCACGTACAGCAGCTCATCGAGGAAGGTCACCTGCGCTGGGATTCGCTGGGCGAGTTCTGCGCTCTCGGCGCTTCGCTGGAACATCTGGCCAACAAGAACGGCAACGAGAAAGTGCAGGTTCTGGCCGATGCGCTGGATGCGGCGATCGGCAAGCTGCTCGACGAGGACAAGTCCCCGCGCCGCAAGGTCGGCGAACTCGACAATCGCGGCAGCCACTTCTTCCTGGCGAAATTCTGGGCCGAAGCCTTGGCCGCACAGGACAAGGACGCGGAGCTGAAGGCGCATTTCGCGCCCATCGCCAAGGTGCTCTCCGATAACGAGACGAAGATCCTGGAAGAACTGACAGCCGCGCAGGGCGCGCCGGTGGATCTCGGCGGCTACTACCACGCGCCCGAGGCCAAGGTCACCGCCGCCATGCGCCCGAGCGCAACGCTGAACGGCATCTTCGGCTGATCAGGGTTTAGATCATCCGACAAGAATGAAGAAGGGGCGGCCGCGGAGGCTGCCCCTTTTTGTTGTTGTGGTGTCTCTCCAAGGCAGGCCAGAAACGGGCACGCCTCCTCCTGACTGTCATTCCCGTTGCACGCGGGCAACACCCCGCCGTCTCATGACCTGATGGACAAGACAGGGGGTTGCGATCGGCCGCGCAAAAGCGCATCTGAATGGCCCGCCGAAAGCCGGCAATCGCTTTTACTTTGAATACGGGACGCCGCCGCAAATGCACATCGCGAGCCGCTTGCCCACGAGGGCAGCCCCCCTGCGCTAGAGACCGCGTTAGCGGCCCGGCCGGGATATGCGGGACAGGGCACAAGCCCCTCGTACCGACCTCTCCCCGTGTTCAAAGGTATCCCACATGGGCAATCCTTTTGCGGACGACTCTCCGGGCTTCTCCGGCGAGGCGTCCATCCATGCATTCTATTCCGACGCATCCTGGATCGAAGGCGCGGCGGTCGATCAGTTGCGGCAGGTTTCGCGGCTGGAAGGCGTTCAACGGATCGTGGCATTTCCCGATCTTCATCCCGGCAAGTACGGCCCGGTCGGCAGCGCAATCCTGGCGAGACAGCTCTATCCGCACCTGATTGGCAACGACATCGACTGCGGCATGTCGCTCTTCGTGCTCGACATCCCCGCCCGAAAGCTGCGGCTCGACAAGATCGCGGAGAAGTTGAAGGAGCTTGAAGGCGGCTGGGACGGTGACGCTCCGGCCCGTCTTGCAGAAACCGGCCTGCCGCGCGACCTCTTCCTCGAGGCGCTCGGCACAATCGGCGGCGGCAAACACTTCTGCGAGCTGCAGGGCGTGGCAAGCATCACCGAGCCCGAAGCCCTGGCGGCCGCGGACCTCACGCGCGACAGCACGTTGCTGCTCGTTCACTCCGGCTCCCGGTCGCTCGGGATCTCCGTCTTCGACACGATCCGCGATGTGGCCGACGGTCTTGACGGCAGCTGCGAGCGCTCGACGGCATATCTCAGGGCGCATGACGATGCGCGGTCGCTTGGGCGGCGCTCAACCGTGAGGTGATCGCCGAGCGGGCGGCCGAGGCATTGCGTGCCAAGTGTCGTCTGATCGCGAACGTGCCGCACAACCTGATCGAGGTACAGGCGGGCGCCTTCCTCCATCGAAATGGCGCGGCCAAGGCCGACATAGCGCTCGTTCCGATCGCCGGCTCGCGCGATACGCCGAGTTTCCTCGTGAAGCCGACGGCTAATCGCGAGGAGGCGCTTTCCTCGCTCGCGCATAGAGCGGGTCGCAAATACAACCGCAGCTCCATGACGGGGCCGTATCGGTCAGACACGATCGGAGCGTGACAGGCTCGCCCGCAATGCCTCGGGCAGTCTAGTTATCTGCGACGACCGCGCCCTGCTGATCGAAGAGGCTCCGGCCGCTTACAAGAACCCGGTCCATGTGATCGAGGATATTGAGCGGCACGGTCTCGTCACCACGATTGCGACGTTGAAGCCGCTCGTGACCTTCAAGAAATCCGCGTCCCGAGATGAGCGGGAGGTCGAGCAGCGCCCGGCCCGATCAAAGCGGATGCACGAAAAAGGAAGGGCGCGGCGATGAACGATCGACAAAGACTGCGCCTTCTCGTGACGAGCGGCGACGGCCCGCGCGAGTGCCGCCTGGCGGTGACGCTCGTGGTTCGCCGAATGGAACGCGAGGTGACCGAAATGGGGCTGCGGATCTCCGTTGCCCTGCCGAACGACATGCGGATGGAGGACGGATCTGCAAAGGACGTCGCCTCCGCGCTGGTCACCATTGACGGTGAGCACACGGCCACCCTTGCGGATCGCTGGCGGAGAACGGTGCGCTGGGCCGCGCCGAACCCCTTCCGCCCCCACCACAAGCGCCAGAACTGGTTCGTCGGCGTCTTCGCGGTGGAAACGGGAGAGGGCCCGCTTGGCCGGATCGACCGGAACGATCTCAGGTTCGAGATGTTCCGCGCCGGGATCCCCTGCGGGCAGCACCGGAACACCACCGACAGTGCTGTCCGTCTGACGCATCTGCCGAGCGGCGTTTCGGTGATCGCAAAGAACGAACGCTCCCAGCACCGCAACAAGCAGGTGGCGCTGGACCACCTGGCCGCTCGCCTCTTCTTCGCACAGCAGGCGGAGGAGGCGCAGCGGAAAACGGCGGAAAACCGGCTCCACAAGCGAGTGGAACGCGGTAATCCGGTGCGTTGCTTCAAGGGACCGGACTTCCGTGAGACGTGAGCCCGCCGACAAGAAAGGGAGCGGCCGCCTTGGCCGCTCCCCCCTACTATAGGGTGGATCGACGGCGGCAGTGGGACGATCGAACTCTCCGCCGTCATCCCCCGGCTTCGTCCGGGGTATCCATCGCTCTCCGCATATGCTGCAACCCACTGGATTGCCCGGACAAAGCCGGGCAATGAGGGTGGTAGGAATTGTCGAGAAACGTGAAAACACCAAAGATTGCCGGTGGCCGAGGCCCGCCGGGCTCTCAGACCCGCACCTTCCACCTCAAACGCCCAGCGCCGCCTCGATGGCCGCGATCTGGGCGCGGATGTCCACGCGCGCCTCGCTGGTATTCTGCAACCGGCGATCTTCGAGCACTTCCGCATCCGGATGGGTTGCGGCCCAGTCCTGAAGCACGCGGTCACGCTGGACCAAAAGTTCCTCGAACTGCGGGCGATAGAGCACACCACCATGGCGTTCAGCCACTCGTTCAGCGCCCAGTTGGGATGGGCCAGCTCGATGTGGAAGTGATCCAGCAGGAAGATCGCATCGTTGGCCCGATAGAGCGTCTCGTTGGTCACCCAGCGGTTCGTGGTGAAGATGCGCAAGGTCCGTCCCACCCCGTCGACGCTGATCGCGCCGATATGGACGAAGCGGTCGTCCTCCGCCTCCGGCACGAAGGCTCTGGAGAGCTTCCACGGCTCAAGGCCGGGCATGCAACGGGCCGGGCGCCGAACAGATGGAAATGGCCGTTCTCGCCCTCCATCATCTCGCCCAGCGTGTGGGAATGATAGAAATACTGGCTCGCCTCATCCTGCACGTCGCCGCGCGGATAGCGCTTCCAGATCAGGAAATCGCCCTGATTGCGCAGCACTTCCGCCACCACGCTGGTGCCGGATTTGGCAAGCGCACGCTCGCAGGTGAGCACGGTGGAAGCCGCATCGTGCATCGCTTCCAGACGATCCCGTGCAAGGTCGGAGAAATCCGGCACGGCGACACCCGCATCGCCGGTCTGAATGCCCGCTTCCGCAAATCCCATGACGTCACCTCCTCGCGATAGGGTACGAGACCAGAACCTTCCGACCCCGTACAATTGTTCCCGCCACTCAGAGCGGCGGCAGGCCGAGCTGTTCGTGCACCGCAGCTTCGCGGCTGGTCCTCATCCCGACGGTCCAGCCCTCCTGAACCGCGATCTCAGCGGGAACGCCCGAGGCCGCACGATAGAGCGCCCACATGGCGCCAACCCGGTTGGAGAACTCGCAGTGAACGAAGAGTGGATAGTTGCCCGTATCCTCAAGGAGCCCGGCGAGATCCTTGATCTGCTCTGGCATCGGCGCCTTGGATCGGCACCGGTACGTTAATGTAGGTCATGCCGGCGGCCTCAACGAGCGCCTTTTCCGCGGTTGCACCTTCCTCGGCCGTGTTGAGGTTGATGATGGTCTTGAACCCGAGACCGGAAAGAATGCTCATGCCCGCCGGGTTGATCACGCCGCCGGTGCCGATATAGGGCGTGGCGCGCAGGTAGTTCTCGACGATCCCCGGCATCTTGTCGCCGTAGGCCGCCTGGGTGGCCTTGGTGGTCGTGTCATAGGGAGCAGATGGCAAGGCCACCGCATCGGCAGGCTTTGCAGGCGCGGCTGCGGCCGGAGCGCACGGATTGACGGGCTTGGCCACCACCGAGGCGCACGGGTTCAGCAGAACAGGCGCGCAAGGGTTCTTCGGCTGGGCGATGGCAGCGGGCCCCGCCGCCCCCACCACCACGGCCGCGACGGGCACAAGCGCAGCGGTCAGCAGGCTGGTACAGATTTTCTTCATCATAACAAGTCGTTCCTTCCTCTTGAAATCAGATCTTTGGAAACAGGCCTTTGCGTTCAGGCTTCTACGGCCTGTCCTTGTCGTTGGGTGGGGTGCGGATCATCCTCCGCAGGCGTGCAGACTTGTTCGGCCGTGAAAGGCCCGCCGCGCGCGCTCCAGCTTTCTGCCGAGCACGAAACCAAGGGCGGCCACGACCACAAGCACGGCCAGGATCAGCCATTCCGGCAGGTCGGTGAGATCCGTCAGGCGCTGGGCATCGGGGCCCTTGGCAGCGAGATAGAACCCGGTCAGCGGCCCGAAAACGGTGGCGAAAACGATCGTTCCGGCAACCATCCCGGCGAAGAACACCAGCGCATCGATACGGCCGGAGCCGAGACCGACGAGCGAGGTGCCCGGGCAATAGCCGCCGAGCGCGAAGCCCGCGCCGATCAGCACGCCGCCGGCCACCATCGCCCAGAAGAACAGCGTCGGGATATAGACGGCGTTGTTGCCGACGACGCCCGTCAGCCGCAGCAGGTAGAGCCCGATGGCCGCAACGAGGACGGCGGTGAACATCACCTTGAAGACGGCGAAGTCCTTCAGCGTGAACTGGCCGGTCAGCTTACGCGGAGAGCCGAACCCGGCCGCCTACAGTGCAAAGCCGAACAGAATGCCCGACAGAAGGCCGCTGGCGACGCCTGAATCATAAAACGGAATGCTCATTGCCAGACCCTCCGCATGGCCATGGAGACGACGAAACCGGCGATGAAGAACCCGGCCAGAAACACGAACCCGGCCACCGCCAGCGTCACCCCACCGGACAGGCTGAGCCCCGAGGTGCAGCCGCGCACCGAAACCGGTCAGCGCACCGCCGATGAAGGCATAGACAAAGCGCTGGGTGCGGGTGACCTGCGGCCCGCGTTCAGTCTGAACCGAGATACGCCCGGCCGAGCGCGCGCCGAGATAGGCGCCGATCAGCACACCGATCGATTCCCAGGTGATCCACGCAACCAGCGGGCTGCCGGCCTGCACGAACGACCCGAAATAGGCGTTGGCGGCGGTCGCCTGCGGTACGGCCCAGTCGCTGACCTTCGCCGCAAAGCGGGTGACAAACCCGGATGCGCCGAGGCCGTGACCGAAAATCAGAAAAGTGACGAGCAAGGCAAGCCCCAGCGCGATACCGACGGCCAGAACGGCCGCGGCCCAGCCGACCTTGTTCCCAAAGAACGTGAACGTGCGGTTATCCGCCTTTCCCTCCAAGTTACATATTAATATTAGTATGTAATGATGTAATAAAGTTGAGATGGGGTATCAATCGAGTTCGTAGGCAGGCGGGGAGGAATAAAGCGGGCGGACATAGAGGGCAGATCTCTCGCGGTGGACCGCCCCCTACCAGATCCGACAAGAAGAGCGAGCGTCCCGCCCGCGGCTGTCATCCCCGCGCAGGCGGGGATCCAGCATTCCAGAGGCGTGTGCGGCTCGGGTGCCTCAAGGCTGATCCTGTGGTTACTGGATCCCCGCCTGCGCGGGGATGACAATCGTGCACAAGGCAACGGATCGCTCAAAGGGGCATCTCGCCCCTCCTTCCCTCATCCTGCGCCGAAACGCGGCACGGCTTGCGCTATTTCCCGCACTTTCGCTACGTCATGCGGCTCTGCTATAGTGGCATGGGAGAAACGCTCGCGTTCGGAGCGAATAATCGTATACAACAGCACACGATTTAACAGGACGGCGCGTCAACTGCCGTTTCCACCGACCAAGCGAGGACTGCAAAGCCATGGCGAAGATCAAGGTTGAGAACCCTGTCGTTGGACTCGACGGGGACGAGATGACGCGCATCATTTGGTAGTTCATCAAGGACAAGCTGATCCATCCCTATCTGGATATCGACCTGGAATATTACGATCTCTCCGTTCAGGAGCGCGATCGCACGGATGATCAGATCACCGTGGATGCGGCCAACGCCATCAAGAAGCACGGGGTCGGCGTCAAATGTGCCACCATCACGCCGGACGAGGCGCGGGTGGAGGAATTCGACCTGAAGAAGATGTGGCGCTCGCCCAACGGCACGATCCGCAACATTCTGGGCGGCGTGATCTTCCGCGAACCGATCATCTGCAAGAACGTGCCCCGCCTGGTACCGGGTTGGACGCAACCCATCATCGTCGGTCGTCACGCCTTCGGCGATCAGTACCGTGCCACCGATTTCCGGTTCCCCGGCAAGGGCAAGCTGACGATCAAGTTCGTTGGCGAGGATGGCGAGACCATCGAGCACGAGGTCTACGATGCACCTAGCGCGGGCGTTGCGGTTGCCATGTACAACCTCGACGAGTCCATCCGCGACTTCGCCTACGCCTCGTTCAACTACGCGCTCCAGCGCCGGGTGCCGTGTTATCTCTCCATCAAGAACACAATCATGGAAGCCTATGCCGGGCGCTTCAAGGATCTGTTCCAGGAAATCTACGAGGCCGAATTCAATCACAAGTTCGCCGAAGCGGGCATCTGGTACGAGCACCGCCTGATCGACGATATGGTGGCGTCCGCGCTGAAATGGTCGGGCGGCTATGTCTGGGCCTACAAGAACTACGACGGCGACGTGCAGTCCGACATCGTGGCGCAAGGCTTCGGTTCGCTGGGGCTGATGACCTCGGTGCTGATGAGCCCGGACGGCAAGACGGTGGAAGCGGAAGTCGCCCACGGCACCGTGACCCGCCATTACCGCCAGCACCAGAAGGGCGAGGCCACCTCGACCAACTCGATCGCCTCGATCTTCGCCTGGACCCGCGGCCTTGCCCACCGCGCCAAGCTCGACGGCAACGACCAGCTCCCGCTTCGCCGCCACGCTGGAGCGCGTGTGCATCGACACGGTGGAGGCCGGTTAACATGACTAAGGACCTGGCGCTCCTCGTCGGCCCCGAGCAGGGCTGGCTGTCGACCACTGGCTTCCTCGACAAGATCGACGAGAACCTCGCCAAGGCGATGAAAGAGCAGTAGGGCCAGCGACGGGCCGAGGACGCATTTGCGGGTCGGCGGTTGTCGATCCGCGGGCGAATGGAGAGGGCCCGTTTCCTGAAGTGAGGGGAGACGGGAACCTACCGTGGACGCAGCACGCCGCACGGCTCTTCGCATCCCCCCGCACTCTCCTCCGTCATCCCCGGCTTGACCGGGGATCCATTGACGGTGCGACTTTCCGCCGATCTCACTCCGGCGCGCCCGTCGGCGCGCTTCTTCGGCCCCAATCCTCCGCAGCACCTCTCGGGCCGAAGACACGCGCGTGCCGCGCGCCGGAGCAAACAGCACGCCGAACGGACAGGGCAATGGATCCCCGGTCAAGCCGGGGATGACGGAGGAGAGAATGCGGGTCAAACAACAGGCTGCGATCCGCCGCTTGCCTACGCTCCCTTGATCGAGGCCAGCACAGCAGTGACCTGATCCACCTTGACCCGTGCCTCGTTCAGCCCGTCGCCGGAATAGTAGCTCATCCTTTTTTGGGGCCGTTCATCACCGGGAACGACGCCCATTCCTTCGCGAGGTTGTTGCCGAATTCCTCCGCCGACATCTTGGAACTCAGAAAGTCCTCCAACCCGCGCTGGTCCAGCAGCGTTTTCGCCATGTCGTCCTGTGTGGCGGCGTCGAACGCTTCCGTTCCCGAAAGCCCCATCTGCTCCTTCAGCCCGGTCAGTGTCTTCTGGATGATCTGGTATTTGCTCGACGGGCTGCCGGACTGCACATAGGTCTTCTGCCAAGCAAGCACCTGATCCGACGCTCATCGCCGTCAGTTCGGGATCGTTCTGATTACCCGCATGGGCGTAGTAGGCATTGTAGTTGTTGTTGGATTCCGCCTTGCCGATGAGATCGTAAAGCGGTTTCAGATTGCCGGGCGTGCTCATCGGGTGCGCCTGCGGCTTCGTCGTCACCGACGAGGTTTCCGCATTGACCGGCTGCACCGCGAAGGTGCCGCCCGCCTCCTCCACGATCTCATAGGCCACGCCGGGATAGAGTATCTCGTTGACGCCCTTGATCTGTTCCGCCTTTTCGCGGGTCGGAATCCCCTTAACCTTTTCCGCGCACATGGCGCCCTCCCCCTCTCAACGATTTACGGAATGGAGAAATGATCGATCGCCCGCTGCAGGACAGTGGAATCCGTGTTGCCGCTCAGGATGTAGCCGTAGAACGTCTCAGCCTCGCCGAGATCGACCTTCTCGTCCGTGAACCATTGCCGCATTTCAGTCACCCGCTTTGTCTGGATTTCCGGGTTGGCGACATGCAGCCAGTTGAGGATCCGTTCGGCCAGCGGCGTGGGGTTGTACTGCACCGTGTGCAGGGTCTGCTTGTCGAAATAGGTCTGCGCCGCTGACAGGCGTTCAGCCGCCGCGTCCGACGTCGTCTTCAGCCCGCCCTGGGAGCGTGCCGGCATAGGCGTAGTCGTTGAGCTGTGAGAGCGCCAGCGACAGCAGATAGGCTGCGTCCGGCTTGCTGAGCCCCTGCCAGATCTGCGCCGCGATCTTCTTGCGTTCCGCCCGCATCTGGGTGGTCAGGATATCGAGCGTCTTTTCGATGAGAACATCCTTGCGGTAGGCCTTCTCGCCGCCCTTCAGCGCCGTATCCACCCCCGCCAGGACCGATTTCGTCTGCGCTCCGCCGAAAAGCGAGACCGTTCCTGTCAGCGCGATGGAAATTTAGCCCCGCGCATCCCGACAGGGCCGACGCACACACAAAAAGACACAGAACGTGCCGCAATCTGACCAAATAAGCCGCCCTGCCCCTCCACAGGCACTGACAGCCCCATGCGGACGGGAATAAATTGATTGGTCAAAAATCATCTAACCTAGGGTAAAATACTATTCCAAATACCCCTTGTACATATTCATTAATGATTTTTTAACAATTAAGACATCAATCAAAGAAAGCATATAAATGAATATTTGAATGAAGAACGAGAGCATCCGTCTCGCCCTAACCGCGCAAGACGAAACGGCAGATACCTTTGCTCATCTCGTCCAATTCTCCGGCCCCGCTCATTGCCGATCACATAAAAACCGGGAGCGCTCCCGCTCCTGATACATTCTCCTGACCAGTACGCTCACGCACTGGCCCTGAACGAAACCAGCGCCGAGCGCGCCGAGTGACGAAAGACTTCCCGCGCCGAACCGTAGGTCGCCAGAGCAACCGCCCCCTCCACCAACAGCATCATAGAAAAAGCCCCGAACACAGGATCCGGATGGCCGTGCCGCTTCAGGAAATCCGCAAACACCGCACTCACCCGCGTCTTGTGCTGTCGGCTGACGGTGTGCAGCTCCTCCCACCCGGCGAATTCAACCATCGATGTCTGGAAAAGGCAACCGCGCGCGCCGTGCTCATCCGCCCAGTTTTCCAGAAACTCGAAAACGGCCACGATCCCGTCCCGCAGACCTCCCGACACCTCAAGCCTTTCCTCAAGACACCGTTCGAACCGCTCCGCCCGCTCCTCCAGAACCTCGATCGCCAGACCGTCCCGCCCATCGAAATAACGGTAGAAGGTCCCTCGGGAGACGCCCGATTTTGCGAGAATCTGATCGACCAAAGAATTCAAGAAACTGTTTCATAAAAAACCTCGTCACCGGACGAGATGGTTTTCGCACGTGAACTCGTCATGATCCAGGAACTCCGACCCGAGGGTCGCAGACGTGACTTGTCTTTCAAAGAGTTTTATAATTCACGGAATTATGATTATACACTGATGTATTTTTTATAAATTAAGTCTGCGCAAGAGCCGCTACGCAGGTCACAGCGCCCTCGGTCTTGCGGTCGTCGGATTGGGGTTCGGGATCGCGCGTTACGGCTACGGCCTCTTCCTGCCGCAAGCGCGGGTGAGCTTCGATTTCACGCCCGTCATTCAAGGAGCCATCGCCAGCGGCTCTTATGCGACATACCTCGCAGCGACCATGCTCGCCGCCTTCCTCTCCCATCGCAGAGGCCCGAAAATACCGGTTCTGCTCGGGCTCGGCTGTGTGCTTTCGGGAACTCTTCTGGTCGGCCTCAGCCGGTCCACATGGATCTTCGCCCTCGGCATCATTCTGGCGGGCGGAAGTCCGGGCTTAATCTTTCCGGCTCTGTCGGATTGGTCGATCATGATCGGCGGCGGTCTGCGCGACCGCATGTTCGCGATCATGAACTTGGGAACGGGGGCGGGCGTCATTCTCGCCTCCCCCTTCGCCCTTGCGGCCAATGTCGATGACTGGCAGCAGGCCTGGCTGATGTTCGCCGCGCTCATCCTGTTTTTCACGGTGCTGTGCGCCCGTTTCGTCCCCGCGCGCACGGTGAACGGACGCGGCTTCATCGGCTTCCGCCGCGACCTCGGCACCGCAGAAGCCTACAAGCTTGCGGGTGCCCGGGTCGCTGCCGCTTTACGCCTGCTTGCTCATCGCCGGGCTCGTTACCGCGATCTACTGGACCTATGCGGTGTCCCTGGTGTCGACCTACACGGCGTTTACCGGGCTCGTTTCATGTCCGGAAATTCTGCTGTGGCTGATCACCGGGATTGCGGACTTTGCCGGCGCCATGGCGGGAGACGAGATCATCCGTCTCGGCCTGCCCATTGCTCATAAGGCGACCACGCTCGCCATCGCGCTCGTCCTCACCACCGTGACGGTGGACAATGCGGCCTATCGGTCGTGCTGTTGTCCGCGGTGCTGTTCGGCGCCTCGTTCATCTTCATCACGGATTCTGTCCGTGTGGACCATGCGCGTCTTCCGCCACGCACCTTCCATCGGCATCGGCTACACGTTTCTGATCTTCACGCTGGGCGCGATGCTCGGCCCCTTTTTCGGCTTTCGGCGGCATTCTCATCGAAGTCTCCGGCTACGACCCGATGTTCCTGCTGTTCGCAGCCCTCACCTTCATCCCGGTCCTCGTTCCGGCAAGATGGCTTTACCGGCATGCCTCTCCCGATAAGGAGAAAGCAGGGTGCAAACATGAAAAAGGCGGACCGAAGCCCGCCTCCCCGATTGAGGAAACCGTTACCCGCTTACGGGCACGCAACCCGGTAGGGGTTGCCCTAGGCGTCACGCGCCCAACAGTTCTTCGGAGTGGTTGCAGAGCCGATCATCGCACCGGCGGCACCGCCGGCAACCGCGCCCACGGCTGCGCCGCCGCCGGTTCCCGTTGTTGCCACGCCGATGACCGCGCCGGTCGCGGCCCCAAGGCCCGCGCCTCCAAGCGCGCGATCGGACTGGCTGTAGGTCTGGCAGCCAGCGAGCATCAGAGCCGCGGCGCCGGCGATCAGCAATTTCGTATACATGAGTTTAACCCTCCGTACGTCGATAGGTCGGCCGGGCCGTTGAGATCGGCGGGCTGGCTTTTCGAGCACCGGAACCTTTCGATCCGCATGCGCCGATTGGTTACGTGCGACTAACGCATCGAACGCCAATCGGTTCCTTGCCGCAGGGAAATACGCAATCCCGGCCATATTGCGGCTGGGGCACCGGCTCGCGACGACGCGAGCCCGGACACTAACGTTATGTCCGGTCGCCGTCGTCCGTATCCGACCCGACGTCGGCTTCCGCAAGTTCCTTACGTGCCATGTCACCGGCCTGCGTTTCCGCCAGGCGTTCCCGCGCCGCCTCCCGAACCCACCGGGCAATGGCCGTATTGCGCCGCATCAACCTGTGCAGATCGTCCCCATCGAGCACCAGAAGCCGGCAGCGCGAGGTCGCCATGACCGTAGCGGAGCGTTGCGTGCGGTGGAGCACGGCCATCTCGCCGAGGAAATTGCCCTCGCACATGGTGATGGTCCGATCGTTCAGGCTGATTTCGACCGTACCGGAGGCGATGAAGAACATGCTCGTTCCCGCATCACCTTCCCGCGCGATAAACTCGCCCGCTTCCGCCGTCTGCGAATGAAGAAGACCCGTCACCTCCGCGATATCGGCGGCGTTCAGATCTTCAAACAGCGGCACGCGGGCCACCATGCCCCAGGTGATGACGAATTCGCGGCTGTGGATCTCGCGCGCAAAGGCGGTCGCGACCACGCCGATGGGCAGCACCAGCAATCCGTATCCCATCAGCATGACGATGCCGCCCACCACCTTGCCCGCCGCGGTGACCGGCACCACGTCGCCGTAGCCCACCGTGGTGAAGGTGGCGATCGCCCACCAGATCGAGACCGGGATCGAGCCGAAGGCTTCCGGCTGAACGTCGCCCTCGATCAGATGCAAGGCGCTGGCCGCCAGCAGAACGATGCCGCAGATGATGACGAAGCTCGCCACCAGCGCGCGCCACTCGGACACGAGTGCGGAGGCCAGCGAGCGAAGTGCGGGAGAATAGCGGGCAAGCTTGAGAAACCGCAGAAGCCGGAACACCACGAAGGCGCGCAGGTCACCGCCAACAAGCGGCAGCCAGAAAGGTAGCACGGCCAGCAGATCGATCACCGCGAAGGGCTGCATGGCATAGCGCAACCGCGCCCTTTTCCAGGAGCTCGTAGACACGGTGCTTCAAGGGAACGCGCATGATCCCAGCCTCTCCTCCAGATCATCGGCCGCGCACGGGCAGCTCGCCGCCCAAAACTGCGACATCGGCTCGACACACGAGCCGCGAAGCCCTCCTCCCGAGGACCCGCACAGGCGGCACGAAGAAACCGCGCCACCCGGCAGAAACGTCAGTCGACAGCCTTCAGCGCTGCCTCGATCGCATCGAGTGCGGCTTCGGCCTTGGTGCCGTCCGGACCGCCCGCCTGAGCCATGTCCGGCCGTCCGCCGCCACCCTTGCCGCCGAGCGCGGCAGAGCCTGCGCGCACCAGATCGGCCGCATTGTAGCGATCCGTCAAATCCTTGGTCACACCGACAACCAGACCGGCCTTGCCGTCCTCGCTCACCCCGGCGATCGCAACGATGCCGGAGCCGAGCGACGTCTTGGCCTCGTCGACCAGACCCTTGAGATCCTTCGGCGAGATACCTTCGACAGCCCGCGCCATCAGCTTGACGGATCCGACCTCGCGCACGACCGCATCGGCCGATGCGCCGCCGCCACCGCCGAGCACCAGCTTTTTGCGGACCTCCGCCAGTTCCTTCTCCAGCTTGCGGCGCTCATCCATCAGGCTCGTGACGCGCTGGGAAACCTCGTTCTGGGAAACCCTGAGGATTCCCGCCACCTCGCGCAGGCGCTGGTCCTGCTCTTCCAGGTGACGACGCGCGGCCTCGCCGGTAAACGCCTCGATACGGCGCACGCCCGCCGCAACCGCGCTCTCATGCACCAGATTGACCAGACCGATATCGCCGGTGCGCCGCACATGGGTGCCGCCGCACAGCTCCAACGAATAGGTCTTGCCACCCTTCTCGCCGTCCTGCGCGGTGCCCATCGAAACCACGCGCACCTCGTCGCCGTATTTTTCGCCAAACAGCGCCATCGCGCCGGATTCGATGGCGTCATCGACGGCCATCAGGCGCGTCTCCACCGGCGCGTTCTGCAAGATGATCGCGTTGGCGATATCCTCCACGCGGGTGATCTCGTCCGGATCCATCGGCTTGGGATGCGAGAAGTCGAAGCGCAGACGGTCGGGAGAGACTATCGAGCCCTTCTGCGCCACATGGGTGCCCAGCACCTCGCGCAGCGCCTCGTGCAGCAGGTGGGTGGCGGAGTGATTGGAACAGATCGCCGTGCGACGCGCGGAATCGACCACCAGATAGACAGGATCGTCCACCCGGAGAGAACCCTCTTCGACGGTTACCATGTGCACGAACACACCGTCCGCCTTCTTCTGCGTATAGGTGACCCGCGCCTTCAGCGCCGAATTGGCGCCGCTTGCGATGACGCGCCCCGTATCGCCGACCTGACCGCCGGATTCGCCGTAGAACGGCGTCTGGTTGACGATCATCGCGCCGCTTTCGCCCCCCGACAGCTCACGCACTTCCTCGCCGTTGCGCACGAGCCCGGTGACCACGCCTTCCGAGCGCTCCGTCTCGTAGCCGAGGAACTCGGTCGCGCCGAGCCGCTCCTTGAGCGCGAACCACACGCTTTCGGTGGCCGCCTCGCCGGCCCCGGCCCAGGCCGCACGGGCTTCCTTCTTCTGACGCTCCATCGCGTCGTTGAAGCCGGAGAGATCGACGCCGACGCCGCGCGGGCGCAGCGCATCCTGGGTCAGATCGACTGGGAAGCCGTAGGTGTCGTAGAGCTTGAAGGCCGTCTCGCCGTCGAGCGTGTCGCCTTTCTCCAGCCCGACCGCCGCTTTGTCGAGCAGCGACAGACCACGCGTCAGCGTGCAGCCGAAGCGCTTTTCTTCCAGCTCGATCGTCTCGCTGATCAGGCTCTCGGCGCGCTGCAGTTCCGGATAGGCGCGGCCCATCTCGGTCAGAAGCGCGGGCACGAGCTTGTAGATTACGGGACCTTCGGTACCCAGCAGGCGCGCGTGGCGCATGGCCCGGCGCATGATCCGGCGCAGGACATAACCGCGACCTTCATTGGACGGCAGCACGCCATCGGCAATGAGGAAGGAGGTTGCGCGCAGGTGATCGGCAATGACCCGGTGCGAATTGCACTGCTCACCTTCCGCCTTGGCGCCCATAACGGACTCGGAGGCCGCGATCAGCGACTTGAAGAGATCGATGTCGTAGTTGTCGTGCACGCTCTGCAACACCGCGGCGATGCGCTCAAGGCCCATGCCGGTGTCGATGGAGGGATGCGGCAGGTCCACACGCTCTTCCTTCGTCCTCTGCTCGTACTGCATGAAGACGAGGTTCCAGATCTCGATGAACCGGTCGCCGTCCTCTTCCGGCGAGCCCGGAGGGCCGCCCCAGATGTGATCGCCGTGGTCAAAGAAGGTTTCCGAGCACGGGCCGCACGGGCCGGTATCACCCATGGTCCAGAAGTTGTCCGAAGTCGGGATGCGGATGATCTTGTCTTCCGAAAGACCGGCGATCTTCTTCCACAGATCGAAGGCCTGATCGTCCTCGGAATAGACGGTGACCAGCAGCTTGTCCTTGGGCAGACCGAACTCTTCGGTAATCAGCTTCCAGGCAAGCTCGATGGCGACGTCCTTGAAATAGTCGCCGAAGGAGAAGTTGCCGAGCATCTCGAAGAAGGTGTGATGGCGCGCGGTGTAGCCCACATTGTCGAGATCGTTGTGCTTGCCGCCGGCGCGCACGCATTTCTGCACCGTGGTGGTGCGGGTGTAATCGCGCTTTTCCAGACCGGTGAACACGTTCTTGAACTGGTTCATGCCCGCGTTGGCGAACATCAGCGTGGGATCGTTGCGCGGCACCAGCGGGCCGGAGGAGACGATCTCATGGCCGTTACGGCGAAAGAAGTCCAGGAACGTCGATCGGATTTCGTTGACGCCGCTCATCAGAGGTTCGACCTCGTTATTTCGTGTTTCGGATCCCGCCATGCATTTTTGCATCGGTCCCGCAGGTCCCGACGGCCGATTTATTCGCGCGCCGTCACGGACCCATCATGTATTTCTATCGCGCGGGTTTTAAAGCCTTCGCAAGGCAAAGGGAAGCGGTGTGCGCGCACCGATTGCCGGATCAGCACTCGTATACGACAGGTTCACCGCCTCTTGAACCTTTTCAAGGCCTTACTTTGCCGGGATTCCGCCCGCCCACGCATCCCAGTCGCCAATCACCGCATCCGAAAATGCCTTGCCAACCCGGTAGGCATTGGTGAGCGCAGGCCCGAAGCCGCCGGAATTGGCATTGATCGAATCCTGTGGCACCTGGCCCGGATAAGGCTGATCGAAATTGGAGGCGGTGCGCAGGATCGCGACGCGGTCCATATCGACCCGGCCGAACTTCGCCCCGCGGGCGAGCGCCGTCAGCGTCGCGTTGCCCTCCTGCTGGGTCGTGCAATAATCCGCCGCCCCGTTGGTCAGGAGCTTCGCCCAGTCGTTCATCGCGGCGCTGAGCTTCACCCCGTGCCGCCACTGGTCGGCGGAAACCGTGTCGCAGATACCGACCGTGGACGCCGCCTTGGCCGCCTCTTCCGGATAATTCTGCCGGTAGGCCTTGGCCCCGTCGCTATCGGCGAGTTCGACATCCTTCGACAGCTCGAACGCCCGTCCCGTCAGCGCCTCGTTGAGATGATAGACCTCGGTGCCGTATTGCGAGCCGGGCTTCTCCCCTTGCGCCTTGGCAAACATGCCGAACTGGCCGGACGTCCACTCATCGAGCACCTTGCGATCATCGATGCGCCATTGCAGACCACCGTCCACCGCATAGCGCGCCCACATGGCCGAGCCCAGCGTCCCGTTCTGCGGGTCGATCCCGGCAATACCCGCGATCAGGATGTAGGTCTTCGACAGATCGACCTCGTCCGACAGCACGAGTACGGAGACGGAGCTTGCCGCATTGGCGTAGCCCACCGAGGTGGTGATCAGGCACAGGCCCTTGTCGTTGCAGGACAGATCGGGAAAGGCTTCCGAAAGACCGTCGATGGCGGTCTTGTGCTCGAGCGCTTCCTTTTCCAGCCAGTTGCCGACCTCGTGCTTGAACATGGTGATGACCAGCACCTTGGGCGCCACGGGCGCGGCCTCGGCAACGCCGGGGACGCCGCCACCGATCAGGGCGAGCGCAAGAGTTAAGAGGGATGAGATGCATCGCGGGATCCTTCGATAGTCGACCTTTTCGTGCATACGTCCCCCGCCGCGACGCCCGCAAGATGAAACATCGCGCAGAGGCGTTGATACTCAACGGAAATTCTGAGGGGACATTGGGGATGGGCGCGGGAGGAATGGAGTTGAGCGGCGTGGCGCGGAGAGGCGGATGGTTATGTGTCGCGGACAGCGCGCATACTTGCGTCATTGCCCCGCACTCTCTTCCGTCATCCCCGGCTTGACCGGGAATCCATTGACGGCGCGACTTTCCGCTGACCTCTCCCCGACGTGCCCTGCGGCGCGTGTCTTCGGCCCCAATCCTCCTGCGCGACGTCCGGGCCGAAGACGCGCGCGTGCCGCGCGCCGGAGCAAACGACGCACCGAGCGGACAGAGCAATGGACCCCCGGTCAAGCCGGGGATGACGGAGGAGAGAACGGGGCAAGAGCGCACACATGGATCGCGGGTGCGTTTGCGCGAGGCAGGATGCACTCACGCGGACAGAGTTCTCACTGTTCGGCGTGCAGTTCCCCCACCGAACCTGCCCCAACACGCCTTTTTCCGTCGTCATTGCCCGGCTTCGTCCGGGCACTCCAGCGGACAGCGGCATATGCGGAACGTGATGGATCCCCCGGACAAAGCCGGGGGATGACGATGGTGAGGGCCGTGATGACAGCCGCGCTCCCCTCCCCGACTCCAAGCTCCAAGTTCCAAGTTCCAAGTTCCAAGTTCCCGAAGAGGGATGCCAAATCCAATGGAATCCCGAAACGAAAACGGCCGCGCTCTGAGGCGCGGCCGCATAAATTATCAAGTCCGAGGATCCGAAGCCTCCGGATCGCTCGTCGACAAATCAATCGTCGACGGATCCGCTCGAGCCGTCCTCGCCGCCTTCCGGATCGGTGATCTTGTCGGAGATCAGACCGGCGCTCTGGCGGATGGCCAGTTCGATTTCGTTGGTGACTTCCGGATTTTCGCGCAGGAAGTTCTTGGTGTTCTCGCGACCCTGGCCGAGGCGCTGGCTGTTGTAGGAGAACCAGGCTCCCGACTTCTCGACCACACCGCCCTTGACGCCGAGATCGATCAGCTCGCCCATCTTGGACACACCTTCGCCATACATGATGTCGAATTCGATCTGCTTGAACGGCGGGGCCAGCTTGTTTTTGACGACCTTGACCTTGGTCTGGTTGCCGATAATTTCGTCGCGATCCTTGATCGATCCGATGCGGCGAATGTCGAGGCGCACGGACGAATAGAACTTCAGCGCGTTACCACCCGTCGTCGTCTCCGGCGAACCGAACATGACGCCGATCTTCATGCGGATCTGGTTGATGAAGATCACCATCGTCTTCGACTTGGAGATCGAGGCGGTGAGCTTGCGGAGCGCCTGGCTCATCAGACGGGCCTGCATGCCCGGCAGGCTATCGCCCATCTCGCCCTCAAGCTCGGCGCGCGGCGTCAGAGCGGCGACCGAGTCGACCACCAGAACGTCGATCGCGCCGGAGCGCACCAGCGTGTCGGTAATCTCTAGCGCCTGCTCGCCCGCATCGGGCTGCGAGATCAGCATGTCGTCGATAGAAACGCCAAGCTTGCGCGCATAGACCGGGTCGAGCGCATGCTCGGCATCGATGAAGGCGCAAATGCCGCCCTTCTTCTGCGCTTCGGCAATCGTGTGCAGCGCCAGGGTAGTCTTGCCCGAGGATTCCGGTCCGTAGATCTCGATGATGCGCCCGCGCGGCAATCCGCCGATCCCAAGCGCGATATCGAGACCGATCGAACCGGTGGAGATCGCCTCCACCTCCACGACCTGACCCTCGCCAAGCCGCATGATCGATCCCTTGCCGAAGGCGCGCTCGATCTGCGCCAGTGCTGCGTCCAGTGCTTTGGTCTTATCCATTCCCGTGCCCTCGACGAGGCGAAGTGAGGCCTGTGACATCGTTGGCTCCTTATTTCACTCCCGTCAGGCGGTTTCAAACGGCAATCGTGTACATGGTTTGTTCCTTATATTTATCCCCATGTCAAGCAACTGAAAAAGCGGTTTAATAATCAATACGTTCCTCATACGTTCTCAATATCTTCGCAAATCGCGCCAGAGAGCTTCCGTCACGACGCCTTCGGGAATCGCCCGGGGCCGGGATTCTGTCCGGCGGGGCTCTCCTCAATGATCTTTTCCGACGAAGAGGGAGAACGGAGGGAAACATCGTCGCAGCCTTGCGCGAAAGCGACCTCTTTCAGACCAGCAATTTCTGCCGGTGCGGCGGTATGTATTATGGCGCAGCGCAGCATGGGCTGTCACAGTCATGCGGCCATTCCCGCCCGCCCCGTGGACGAGACAAGCCCCGATGCCGCCTTGAGCAGCGCCCCCTTGCCGACCAACCGCAGGGCTCGACCTGGAACAGGCCGTTGACGAAGACGGCCGGGCAGCGACGGCTTGCGGCGATGCAACCGCCCGCCGCCGCGCCCGGACGACTGGTATTGACCGCCCTCCACCTGCGCCTCGACGCTGCCGAGGCCGTGAGAACCGACGGACAGGAGACAGACCGCTAGAAACAACCGGGGAACAAGCCCGTGAACGAATATTTCGTCCCCTCGCTGGAAATCGCCGAGGCCCGCGCTGCGAGCGAACCGCTTGTCGCGCTGGAATCAGCCATCATCACGCACGGCATGCCCTGGCCGAAAAACGTGGAAACGGCGCTCGCGGTAGAGGCCGTTATTCGCGAGGAAGAGGCAGTTCCCACTACCATTGCCGTTCTCGGCGGCACACTACGGGTCGGGCTCGACAAGGACGAGCTGCGCCCTCTGGCGCAAGCCAAGGACATCATGAAGCTCTCGCGTGCCGATCTGGCTTATGTGATCGCCATGGGGCGCACGGGCTCCACCACCGTCGCGGCCACCATGATGCTGGCCCATGCGATCGGCATCTCCATCTTCGCAACGGCCGGGATCGGCGGCGCCCATCGCGGCGCGCACATCAGTTTCGACGTGTCCGCCGATCTTTCTGGAACTGGCCCGCACGCCCGTCTGCGTGGTCTCGGCAGGCCCCCAAGGCCCTGCTCGACCTGCCCAAGACGCTGAAGGTTCTGGAAACCCAGGACGTGCCGGTGATCGGATACGGCACGAACGAACTGCCCGCCTTCTGGACGCGGCGGTCCGGCTTAGAAACGCCCTACCGGCTCGACACGCCGGAGGAGATCGCCCGGCTTTACGCCACCCGCGTCCGCTTTGGCAGTCACGGTGGCATGCTGATCGCCAATCCGGTCCCGGAAGAGGCCGAAATTCCTGCCGAGCAGATGGAGGTTACATCGACGAGGCGGTGCACCTGGCCGAGGCGGAGGACATCCACGGCAAGGACGTCACGCCCTACGTCCTCTCCAAGATCCTGGAGCTGAGCGATGGGCGCAGTCTGGATGCCAATATCGCGCTGATGCTGAACAACGCCCGCATCGCGGTCGCGCGCTGCGCGAGCGGGTTTCAGGTCTAGGCCGGGCGACTTCGGATCGCTGAAAAGACCAGCGACGCCCCATACGAAAAGGCGCCGCAACCGGACCGGTGCGGCGCCTTTGTCATGCGTTGTGCTTCCTCAGTCGTTCTTGCCCGCAGGCACCGGGGTGGAGGAAGTGGCGGCGGCGGCCGGGGCGAGCTGGGTTATGCTTGCCGGAGCCGGACAGGCATTACAGCCGCAGACAGATCCGCTCTGAGCCGCCGGAGAGGCGTTGGTCCACTGGCCGTTCCAGTCGCCATGATCCTGACAGGTGGCGGTGCAGATCGGCGGGGTGGCGGCGTCGCGTCGTAATCGCAGCCGCACTGGTAGTTCTCGCGCACATACGTCTTGAGGATGCCCTTCATGCTGTTGAGCCAGCTCCGCGCATCGCCGTCGAGCGCAAACATCAGCGGATTGGCGTTGGCCACCATGTCGAACATGTCCTGATAGAGCGGGAACTGTTGCGACAGCTCCTGAAACACGCTGGTGCGGGTCGCCATCAGATATTGCGGGACGAGCTCGGTCGCAGCCGCCCCGATACTGTCGACCACCACGTCCTTGGACGCCATCAGGTTGGCGAGCTTCACCGCCAGGGCGCGCGTGCCGCGACTGTTGGTCGTGGTGTTGACGGCAATCACGTCGGCATAGAAGAGCGGTTGCTGACTGCCGTCACCGAACGGCATCACCTTGAAGGCGATATTGGCGCGCGTCGCATCTCTCATCTGGCTCATCGATTCCGTATAGCCGATCGTCGCGCGGCCATAGCCGTCCGAGAACCAGATGCCCTGCTGATAGGAATTGGCGTTGGAGATCGTGGCGCTCCAGTAGCTCGCGGTCGCCAGAACGGTGCGCTGCTCGGTGATCGCAGCCTGTTTCAGGTTCTGCTCGTTGGGCAAGGGCAACGGATAGGCCCCAGTCAGCGCATGCGAGATATCGAGATAGATCGCCGCGTTGGTGGTGTCGGCCGGACATATCCGTCATCAGACCGCGCCGGTCGGGCGGAATCTGGCTGGTATTAGGTGCACTGACTGAGTGTGTTCGACACGTCGTTGAAGGCCGTCGCATTGGCCAGCGACGGATCATTCTTCTGATAGAACAGCACGTTGGAACAGCCTAGCAACGAAATGGCGTAGTACTTGCCGTTCCGCTGAACGCCGTCACGCGCGTATCCCAGCAGATCGCTCGGATCGGAGGTCTCGCTTGCGGCGATTTCCTCCACAGTGTTCCCATCCAGAAAATCCTGGAAGAACATCGCACCGAAACACGTCCGCACTCGCGGGCGGATCCATGTCGTAACCGCCGCCCCACTCGGACGAGGTGAGGAAGTTGAGCTGAACGTTCGGCTCCCCCTGCGTCCAAGCCTGCCGGATCGCATCCTCGAACTGCGCCAGCCGCGGCACCCACGGATAGAGCCCGACGGTCAGCGACGATCGCGCTGCAGCAGGCAGGACGATAAAGAGGGCAAAGAAGAAAACAGCCACGACGGCAACACGCCGCCTTGCGCCATTGAAAGAGGATAACCGGTAATTTCTTGGCATACCCAATCTAATAACATGTTAATTTAAATTTTATTCGGCTAACAAGGAAATACTGAAAACTGAACATAATGTATTACGATTACCGCACCGTGTACATACGAAAATTATAGGAAATATATAAATTATATTTACTTGATGTGACAACAATTCATATTGGAATGTAAGACGGTTCCCTCCCCACCTTTCCGCTCCCTCCGTCGTCATCCCCGGCTTCGTCCGGGGGATCCAGCACTCTCCGCGCATGCCACTGCCCGCTGGATTACCCGGACGAGCCGGGCAATGACGAAGGAGAGTCATGGTCGTAGCGGGCAGATTGTCGACGAGCGAACCGGAACGGGGAACCCTGACGCACAAAGGCCCCGGCTCCATCATCTGGCAGCACGAGGTCCTCGCAGTCCGCATATCCATCCCGGACGCACGATGCGCGCGTCCGGATCTCTGCCACGTTTCGTCCTAATCCAACGACAGCGCGTCCTTCACCGCCGTCGCCAGTTCCTTCAGCGAAAAGGGCTTGGGCAGGAACGAGAATTTCTCGTTCTCCGGCAGGTTTTTCTCGAAGGCACCTTCCGCGTAGCCGGAAATGAAGATGATCTTCAGATCGGGCCGCGTCTTGCGCAATTCGCGAAGGAGGCTTGGCCCGTCCATTTCCGGCATGACCACGTCGGACACCACCAGATCGACACCGCCCTCCGTTTCCTCCATCACGGCCAGCGCCTCGGTGCCCGACCCCGCTTCGTGCACGGTGTAGCCGCGCGAGGCCAGAGCACGGGCCGCGAACGCCCTCACCGCTTCCTCGTCCTCCACCAGCAGAATGGAGGCGGAACCGGTCAGATCGGTCATCGGGCTTTCGCTCACCACTTCCTTGGCCACCTTCGGCTCTTCGGAAATGTGGCGCGGCAGGAAGATGCGGAAGGTCATGCCCTCGCCCTGAACCGAGGAGGGATAGATGTAGCCACCCGTCTGCTTGATAATGCCGTAAACGGTAGAAAGCCCCAGCCCCGTGCCCTTGCCCACCTCCTTGGTGGAGAAGAACGGGTCGAAGATCTTTTCCATGATGTCGGGCGAAATGCCGGTACCGGTATCGGTCACCTCGATCAGCACGTAATTGCCGTCCGGCATGCCGCGCGTATCGTCGAAAGAGTGCGAGGTTTCCTCATCCACATTGCTGGTGCGGATGGTCAGCCGTCCGCCTTCAGGCATGGCGTCGCGCGCATTGACCGCCAAGTTGACCACCACCTGCTCAAGCTGGTTCTGGTCGGCCATGACCGGCCACAGATCGCGCCCGTGCACCACCTTCAGTTCCACCTTCTCGCCCAGCAGCCGGTCGAGCAGGATGGAGAGATCGGCCAGAACGTCGTTGAGCGCCAATTCCTTCGGCCGCAGCGTCTGGCGACGCGAGAAGGCCAGCAACTGACGCACCAGACCGGCGGCCCGGTTGGCGTTCTGCTTGATGTTCATGATGTCCTGGAAGGACGGATCGGTCGGCCGGTGATTGGCCAGCAGCAGATCGGAAAAGCCGATAATGGCCGTCAGCACGTTGTTGAAGTCGTGCGCCACACCACCGGCCAGATGGCCGATCGCCTGCATCTTCTGGCTCTGAGCGAACTGGGCCTCAAGCGCGCGTTGCTTGGTCGTCTCCAGTGCGTAGACGATGGCCGCCTCGCCGTCCCCATCCCCATCCTCGACCGCGGAGAGATAGAAGGTCGCCGAGCGTTCGCCGTCATGGGACAGCTCGATATCCATCGGATGGATCTCGCTGCGCCCTTCGGCCGCCGCCTCGAGCGCCGCCGACAGCGCCTCGCGGCCGCTGGGCGCAACGAAATCGGTGAGCTGACGCGGTCCGCCGTTCTCCTCGCCGCCTTCCGGCTTGCCGAGCAAACGCAGGAACGGAGCGTTCGAGCGCACCACCCGGCCGTCGCGATCGACCGAGGCAATGGCAATCGGCGTGTTGTTGAAGAAGCGCGCAAACCGCACTTCGGCGGCCCGGAGCGCTTCCTGCGCCTCTTCGCCCGGCGAGCGGTTAAGAACCAGCGTGCGGCTTTCCCCGGCAAGCCCGTCCGCCCCGAAAGGCACCCGGTGCAACAGCCGCACCGGCACGGTCTTGCCCTGGCGCGTGACCAAATCGAGATCGATCGTTTCCGATTTGACGTCGCCCGGCTGGCCCGAAATCGAATGGATCAGCTCCGCCCCGTCGCCGCGCACGATATCGGACAGCGACAGCGCGCCCGCCTCGAACTGGGCGAGGTCGTGCCCCAGCCAGTCGGCCAGCGTCGCGTTCAGATAGACGATGCGCCCCTGCCCGTCCGCAGAAAAGAAGCCCGCAGGCGCATGGTCAAGGAAGTTGATGACCCGCTGCAATTCCTGGAAGGAGGATTCCTGCTCCACCCGGTCGCGGGTGATGTCGGCCACCAGCCACATCGTACAAGTGCGCGCGCCGCCCTGATCGTCCACTTCCAGCGGCCGAACGCGGATGCGATACCAGCGCGCAGTGCCCTCCGGCTGACCGATCGGGTGCGGCAGGCGCACTTCTTCCTGCACGCGCACACCGCTCTTTGTCGCCTGCGACAGGCGGAAGATCGCATCCGCCGCATCCGGATCGCGGGCAAAGACGCGCTCCACCGTGCGCACATCCCCCGGCCCGTTGGTGCCGGTGAGATCTGCATAGGCTTCGTTGGCGTAGATGATCCGGCCGGACTTGTCGGTGATGACCGTGCCGATGTCGTTGGTGTCGATGAACGCCTGGGCGATCGAATTGGCGCGGCTCTTGGAGGAGAAGCGCAACAGCCCGATGGTGCCCGCAAACAGACAGAAAACGCCGACCACCGCCAGCAGTCCCAGAAGCCCCAGCACGTAGGGCTCGGCCTGTTCTCGGCTCATCACCACAATCGCACCGGCCGCCACCACAAGGCCCAGCGCCAGCAACACGAGCAGACCAATGCTGCCCGAACGCTCGGAACGGTCGATCACCGGTCCAGACGGTCGCAAGGAGGGTTCGCTCATGGCCGCTCGTTCTCCTGAAGCCCACGTTTCAGCTTGCTGCTGGCCCGCATTCCGCTGGCCGGCTGTCGGCAGGCTCAATCCTTCAAAGTCATGACATCCGATCCGCAACAGCGGGATCGCTGACGCGCCTTATGTATTGATATGCGGGCGCGAAGCTGACGGATACCACGATTCCCGGCAAATCCATGCTCCGTCCCCCAAAAGCAGCCCCGCCTGGCCTCTGACTGCGCCGAAAGGTCACTTGATCCACGAAAGATCACCTGAACCGCGAAAGGTCACTGGGCCCGCCAGGATTCTTCTTGCGCATGCGCAAAACATAGCCGATCACCTCCGCAACTGCGCGGAAATGCTCTTCCGGGATTTTCTGGTCGATTTCCATCTGGGCAAACAGCGTGCGCGCCAGCGGCGGGTTTTCGACGATCGGCACATTCGAGGCCTTGGCGATCTCGCGGATCTTGAAGGCGAACTGATCGGCGGCCTTGGCAACGCAGAGCAGCGCCTGCATGCCGTTTTCGTATTCGAGCTCGACGGCGCGAAGTGGGTCGGGTTGGGGATCACCACGGTGGCCTGCGGAACGGCGGTCATCATGCGCTTGCGCGCCCGCTCCATGCGGATCTGACGGATGCCGCCCCTTCACTATCGGGTCGCCTTCCGACTGCTTGTACTCGTCCTTGATTTCCTGAACGGTCATCTTCTGGCGCTCGTACCACTTGTGGCGCTGTCAGAGATAATCGCCCGCCGCCGCCACGGCCATCAGCGCGATGATGGCTCCCAGCAGCATCAGCGAGATCTCGCGCGTTTCCGGCAGGATCATCACCGCATCGCGCATCACCAGCATGTCAAGTTCGTCGCGCATCGGCCACAGCACCGCGAACATCAGCGCACCCACGGCAAAGATCTTAATGACGCCCTTGGCGAAGTTGACGAGACTGTCCTTGGAGAAGATCCGCTTGGCGCCCGACAACGGCGAGATCTTCGACAGTTTCGGCTTCATGTTCTCCGCCGACCAGACGAAGCGGTGCTGCACCATGTTTCCCGCGATCGCCAGCACGACGAGAAACAGGAACGGCAGACCGACCGCGCCGATGATCATCATGCCGGAGGTGTAGAACAGCTGGCGCACCCCGCCGAGATCGACGGGCATCTGCCACAGGTTCGCCAGGATGCCCGCCATGCCGCGGCCGAGTTTCTCGGCGATCGAGGGGGCGAACATGGCGACGATGAGCGCCGCCCCCACCAGTGAGAACCAAGTCGACACTTCCTGGTTCTTGGCGACATCGCCGCGCTTGAGGGCGTCGTCGAGGTTCTTTTGTGTCGGGTCTTCCGTTTTTTCTGATTGATCGCTCTCTGCCATCCCCGCCCCCTATCGAACAATGAACTGGCCGAGGACCCGCTCGATATGGTCCATGTACCAGGTCATCAGGGTTGCGAGCAGGAGCATCAGGATCGCGATGCCAAAGAAGATGTTGGCGGGCATCGCGATGAAGAAGATATGCATTTGCGGCCTCAGTCGGTTGAGCAGGCCGAGGCCGAAATAGAAGATGAGATCGAACACCATGAACGGCGCGGAGACACGCATGCCGATGGAAAAGGCCGACGCCACCGTATCCACCGCACTTTCCGCCAGATCGCCCACCGGCATCCAGTGGCCGGGCGGAAACAGGATGAAGCTGTCATTGAGCGCGGCGATGACGAGATAGTGCATATTCGCCGCAAAGATCAGCGTCACCGCCAGCAGCGAGAGGAAATTGGCGAACAGCACGCCCTGTTGCGACTGCGAGGGATCTAAGGCCATGGCCATAGCCATGCTCGACTGCTGGGCGATGATCGTGCCCGCGATCTGAATGCCGGCCATGATCAGGAGCACTGACAGGCCGACGACGAACTCGCTGGCGAACATCACCATCAGCGCACCAAAATTGCCCGGCACCACCGTCGGATAGCGCCCGGCCAGCAGCTGATAGAGCAGGATGGCCAGAAGCAGCGCCATGGAAAGACGGATACGATCGGGAATGTTGGATTCGCCGAGAGCCGGAAGCAGCAGCCTCATCGTGCCGAGACGCGCGAAGATAAGCATGAACAGCAGAGCGATCTGGGGCAGAACAGCGACGCTCACAGAAGCCTCCTCACCCCTGAATGATCAGCGCCATGATCTGTTTCATGTACGCCGCCAGCGCCTGCCCCATGAACGGCAGCACCAGCATCAGCGTCAGAAAGATCGCGAAAATTTTCGGAACGAAGACCAGGGTCATTTCCTGGATTTGCGTCAGTGCCTGGAACAGCGCTACGATCAGGCCGACGCCGAGCCCGACGACCATCACAGAGGTCAGCATCCACAGAGGTCAGCATCTTGATCAGGACCCAGAGGCCTTCCCGGCCGATATCGAGCACTTCCGGTCCGTTCACGATCAACCTACCCAGTTCGAAACGCCATCTTCCGGCCAGATGCGCCATCGGTTGCCTATCGAAGATTAACGGCCGTTTACCATCTCCGGCAAAGATCTTTAGCTGAGTCGGAGCGAGATGTACGCCGCTGCGACATGAACGCCGGAGAGATGAACAAACACCTTTCCGATGAGGATACGACCGGCTCCGCCAAGTGCCGTCCCGAAGATGGGGCGACGGACACGCGCCCAATCCTTCGCGCGCCTTACTCCGACGACGTCATGCCGTCAGATCGACATCCGCATGATTTCCTCATAGGCGGAGATCACCTTGTCGCGCACCGAGACCATCGTCTGCAGGGCAACCTCCGTTTCCGAGACGGCGGTGACCACGTCGACCACGTTGGCCTTACCGTTCAGCATCTCCACCGTCTTGTGGTCGGCCTTGTTGCCCTGCTCGACAACGCCCTCCACCGCGAACTTGACCATGTCGCCGAAATTCGGAGACGTGACGTTCTCGCCCGGCATTTTGAACTGAGAACCCTGACCGGCAAGCTTAGCCGCGTTCTGGTAGGCATTGTCTGCCATCGAAGGGAGTGTCATGGCCTTGTCGTCCGTTTTCGGGGTGAGGGCATCCGGCGTGGCCGCTTTTGCGACCGACGGGCGTCAGTATTCAGTCATTCAAGATCAGACGTCGGGATCCGGCGCGAAAACTCAGGCGCTGAGGATCTCGATGTTCCGCTGCAGCATGCGCCGCGTCGACTTGATCACCTTGAGGTTCACCTCGTAGGAGCGCTGCGCCTCGCGCATGTCCACGGTCTCGATCAGCGTGTCGACATTGGGCAGCTGGACGTTGCCGTTCTCATCGGCGGCCGGATTGCCCGACTCGTAGCGAACCTTGAAGTCCGACGTGCCTTCCTGGATGCGACCGAGCTGCACCGTCTCTGCGTCCAACTCGCGATCGAACTTGGACTTGAAGGTCGCGATCTTGCGCCGGTAGGGATCCTCGTCCGGCGTGCGGCCGACGGAATCGACGTTAGCGATGTTTTCCGGGATGACCCGCATGCGCCCGTTCTGGACCTTCAGGACCAAGGCCGCGATCATCAGCGACTTGACGAAATCCATGATCCTCTCCCCTCGCTAGTTTTTGCCGATTGCGGTCTTGAGGAGACCGAGGCCGCGCGAATAGAGCGTCGTGGCCGCCTGATAATCCATCTGGTTGGCAGTGACCTTCATCATTTGCTCTTCCAGCACGACAGAGTTGTCGTCCGGCGTGACCTCGAAGGACCCGACCTTCTTGCCGTCGCCAAACCCGCGGGAACTGAACGCCCGCATGTGCCCCGGCTCGGTCACCGCCTGCACCACCGGCTCCACGCCGGTGTCGTTGAGCGAATCATTGAACTTCGGAGCCTTGAGATCCTGCCCCAGGTAGCCGGGCGCACCGGCGTTCGCGACATTCTCCGAAAGAATGCCCTGGCGCTCCTGATGCCACTGCATCTTGGTCTTCAGCGCCTGGAAGACGGAAATATCGGAAATGCCCACGGGGCTGCTCCTTACGCTGGGCGAGAGCTGTTAACGCTTGGAACATATTGCCGTCTCTAAGGTTAACGAGATGTTAACGCCGTTAAGATTTCGCTAACCACGGATTGGCGCAATTCCACGCCTTTTTACGTAGCCACCCAACGGCAGACGTCTATCCAGAATGTTTCTAACCGGCAATATTTCCCATTTCTAACCGCCCTGTCGACACACCCTGATTCCACCTGTTCGCAACTGCAGGGCGAGCGTGCAGGATGGGAGGCAGCGACTCGCAGGGTATAAATGCGCACCCGCGCGTCCATTCGCGAGGAAGGATCGCTTCGTCCGACAATTTCGCCAGAGGTAGGATTTTGCTCGAAAACGGGACAAAGCGACGCCAAGATTGTAAGAGAAACTCCGAATAGGATGCGGCGCTGATTCAGGCCGCTGCGTACAGACGCACAACGGGCAGCGTAAAAACGACAGTGAGGACTTAATGAACAACTGGCTGGAGGAGGCATTCAACCTCGACCCCAGCTTTGCCCGAGGGGTGCAATTCGTCATCGCCCTGCTGATCGTTCTGGGGCTCAACGCGATTTTCATCTGGATCATGCGACGCATTTCCGGCGGTGGGATCGGGCGCGCTCCGCGCAACCGGCAGCCGCGCATCGCCGTCATGGACCATGCCGCGCTGGATGCGCGCCGCCGGCTGATTCTGATCCGGCGCGACAACATCGAACACCTGCTGCTCGTCGGCGGCCCTTCGGACGTGGTCGTGGAACAGAACATCGTGCGCGGCCAGCCCACCGCCGGGTATTCCCGCATCGGCCAGGACCATCAGCCGCAGCACCAGCCCCACATGGCGCCGCAGCACATGGAGCCACCGCAGGCCACCCCGGCGCCCCACGCGCGCCGACCGCCGAAGCGCCACATTACGCCCAGCGCCCGCAGCAACAGCCGCAACCGCCCCGGCCCCAGGTCATGCCGCCGCATCCGGGCGACACGACTCATCAGGGATATCCGGGCGCGATGCGCCAGCCTGCGGCTCCCGAGGTCGGGCGCCGTGCGGAGATGCATCGCGCAGCGACTCCGGAAACAGCCTGACATGAGCCGACACAGCATGAACCGCTCCGGCACGAGGCTGTCCACCACGCAAAACCGGCGAAACCGGAAGCACCGCTGGCAGCGGAGAAGGAAGAGATCCAGCCGCGCAAGCGCCTGTGGCCGTTCGACGCACAGCAGCACAAGACGGCAGTCGAAGAGCCCGCCGACAAGCCCGCAGCAGATACGGGACGCGGCGTGGGCATGATGCGCGCCGGTTCCGCCGTTGCCGGAGCCGCACAGGCCGTCGCCCGCTTCCGCACCGGTTTTGCGGAAAAGCGTGCCGCAACTGAAACGCCGTCGACGCCGGAAGCACCTGCACAGACCGGCCGCGCGCCCACCGGACAGCCGAACCCTGCGCCCCGACAAGCTCATGAACCGGCACCTGCGCCGCAACCCCGCCCCCATGTGCGGGCCGAGGCCCCGGCAGAGCCGAAGCACGAGCCGCATCATGAGGCTCGCCCGGAACCTCGTCACGAGCTTCGGCCGGTGCCCGCATTCGGGACGCTAAACCAGCCCTATCGCCCAGCACGGCAACGGCAACGGATTGCACGGAACAACGGCGGAGAACGGCAAGCGCGATCACCGTCAGGAACCGCGCTTAGAGGAGATGCCCCGCAGCATGCCCCGGCCGGTAAAGGTCGACGTGCCGATCCCCGCGCCCGCCGCCAAGGCTCCCACGCCCGCGGTGAGCGCTCCGGTTCAGGAGCCGCTGCACGCGCAGGAGCCCGCACCCGAGGCCAAGGCAGCCCCTGAGACTCCGAAAGAGGCTCCGGTCGAAAAGTCGGCAGCCGAGCCGAAGGTGGAAACTGCGAAGATCGAGGCCCCGAAGTAGGCTCCAGCTGAAAGGCATGCGCCGTCGGCCGGTGATCTCGATATCACCGCAAGCCTTGAGGAAGCGCTTCTCGGCCCCGCACCGGAGCCCGCGAAGGCCCCCGAGCCTTGCAAAGGCAGAGGCAGCCGCGCCTTCGAACGGACAGAAGGCGCCGGAGCCGAAGAACGGCAAGACTGAGGAAAAGGCCGGGAAGGCAGAGGCCGCAAAGGCGGAAGAGCCGAAGGCTGAGGCAGCACCGGAAGCCTGGCAAAGGCCGAGCCGCAGGAACAGCCTCAGAAGGCTCCTGAGGCGCCGGAAGCCGCCGCCGCGAAGGAGAGCGCCGCAGACGCCAAGGCGGAAACGCCCGAGGTCAAGGCGCCCGAAGCCAAGGTGGAAGAGGCCAAGCCGGAGCAATCTGCCGCCCCGGCCGAAAAGCCCGTCAAGGCCGCTCCTGCCGACAAGACGCCGTCGGAAGCTCAGGTCGATGACGAGAACACCGGTCTGTCCGAAGATGTCACCATCGACACGATCGAGGAAGAAATGACCAAGCTCATGAAGGAGATCGGCGGAAACTCGAAGTCATGATCGAACTGCGTGGCGGCCGGATCGCTCGACCGACCGTGATTGCGATTGCGGTGCCCAAGGGGTCACGATCAACTTCGACGACAACACGACGCTCACGGAACGCGCGGTTCAGGGTTCAGCTCGTCGCGCTCCTCACCGTCCTGAGCTTTGCTCCCTCGATCCTCGTCATGGTGACCAGCTTCACGCGGATCATCGTTGTGCTCTCGCTTCTGCGCTCGGCCATCGGTCTGCAGACCGCGCCGCCGAACTCGGTGATGATCAGCCTCGCGCTGTTTCTCATCGCCTTCATCATGGCGCCCACCTTCCAGACGACCTACGAGACCGGCGTGCAACCGCTTGTCGCCGGGGAGATCGATTTCGAGCAAGCTTTCGAGCGCTCCGCCGTACCCTTCCATGCCTTCATGCGCGCCAATGTGTGCGAGAAGGATCTGGAGCTCTTCATAGAGATGGCCAATCAAGAACCGCCCGACCGGCCGGAAGAGCTGTCGCTACTCATTCTGGTACCCGCCTTCATGATCGGCGAACTACGCCGCGCCTTCGAAATCGGCTTCCTGCTCTATCTGCCGTTCCTGATCATCGACCTGGTCATCGCCTCGGTGCTGATGTCGATGGGCATGATGATGCTGCCGCCGGTGGTGATCTCGCTGCCGTTCAAGCTGATCTTCTTCGTGCTGGTCAACGGCTGCAACCTGATCGCGGAAAGCCTCGTGAGGTCGTTCATAGGAGGGTGAGCCGCCCGTTCGGCTCCCCCACCTCCTCTCCTCAGTTCGCCTTCGGATGCGGCACGGACACGGCGATCATGCCGCTTGCCAGCATCACCAAGGCAGCGCCCGAAAGAATGGCGAAGCCCATCCCCCACATGCCCGACCACTGGTGCAGCCAGCCGACGATCGCCGGACTGACCGAGGCCACCGTGTAGCCAAGCCCCTGCACGAAGGACGAAAGCGGACGATTGTCCTGAAGGTAGACGGCGCGCTCCATGACGAACACGAAGACCACGACAAACCCGCCACAGCTGCCGAAGTCGCCGAAGATCGTCCACAAGAGCCACAGATGAGGCGCGAGATAGGTTCCCGCCGACATCAGGAATCAACTCCCCGCCACCACCACGAACAGCGACCTGTTGGACAGGTGCAGCTTCGAGGAGAGCCAGGGAACCCCGAAGCACCCCAGAAAGTCGAGCATCTGGAAGAGCGATTCCGCTATGCCCGCATTGGTCGTGCTGACCCCAGCAGTTCCGGTGAGAAACACTGGCAACCAGGCCGTCAACCCGTAGAACATGAAGGTTTGACAGGCGAACGCCACCGCCAGCAGCCAGGCGGCGAGACGACGGGCCGGCGAGAGCGCGGCCTGGCGTTCCTTTTCCTCCCGGGATGTCGCCGCCGACTTGTCGCTTTCCTTGTCGGCGTCGGTCTTGGAGGGCTCTGACGGCACGCCGATCAACCAGTTCTTCGCGATCCACAACCCCACGCCCACGACCGCCAGGATCGCCCAGAACGCCATGGAGAACCGCCATCCGGTGAAATGGCCATCGGCACGGTCAGGGCCGACGTCAATGTCGCTCCCAGGCTCATCGCGGAGACGAGAACCGCCGTCATGATGCTGTGGAAGCGCTGGAAGTCGCGCGCGATGACCTGAAGGACGACGATATTGCCGAAGGTCAGCGCCATGCCGATCACCAACGTACCCGCCATCGCCATCGAGATCCCGTCCACCGAGCGCAGGATCGATCCGAGAACGACGCCCCACAGGGTGACGAAGATTGCCTGTTCGATTGAAATGCGGCGCAGGACAAAGGCCGCCAGCGGCGTTCCGATACCGAAGCAGAGCACCGGCAGCGTGGTGAGAAAGCCCGCCACCGCCTGATTGATGCCGAGATCGCTCTGCAATTGCGAGATGATCGACGGGAGCAACGTCAAAGGCCCCCTGAGATTGGCGGCCAGCGTGAAGAACGCGAGAAGAAGGAGAATCCTGTGCGCGACGCTGAGCGTCGCGCCGGATCTAGGGCCGGTCGTGTCTGAAGAAGATGCGTCAGATGGGGCGTCGGCAGGATTGGCAGATGATATGAGATCGTATTCCGAACAGGGCGCAGCCGAACGCGCCGCGACCCCGTCTAACCGGCGCCCACTCCCCCGTTGTGTCCGTGCATACGTGTTTGTTGTCTGAACCTATGGTCCAAACACGCAAGACTTGCAAATATTGCTGATTTGTTTCCGGTTTCCGGGGCCTTGCGACCGCCAGTTCCCCGCCCTCAGGAGGCGTTCGCTCCCGCCTGGGCCATGCCGACATTGGCATCGTTGGTGCGGTCGGAATTCAGGTAGTGGCGACGATATTCGGCGAGGAAGCTCTCCATCGTGTTCACCGCCGCGATGTTCTTCACCACGCTCGTGAATTCCACGCCCTTGGCATCGATCGGGCGGGTCACGACCTCGAACGCAGCCCCGCTCGGGCTGTTCGACATTTTCGAAACGTATTTGGACCGCAACCGATCGAGCCCAAGCTGATCCTCGGCGAAGGAATAGGCAATGGCCGAGCGCAGGATATCCAGCCGCTCCTGATCCTCCAGCGGGATGTCGTCGGCCCAGCGCACGCCGTGCATGCGCTCAAGCTGCTCGCCCGCCTTCTGCCATTGCTTCGACTGCCACAGCGTATCGGCCCGCAGCCGGTCGACCTCCGGACCACGCAGATTGGAGATCAGCTCCATGGAGAGATCCGCCTGGCCGGCATCTGCCAGCGCCCGCGCTTCCACCAGACGGCGCTGACAGTCGAGCGTTTCCGGCAGTTGCGCCTGCCGGGTGCGGTTGAGGACCGCAAGCGCCTGTTCGGGCTGACGATCGAACAGATAGACGAGCGCGAGGTCGGCGGCAATCTGGGCGCGCGCCACGCCCTTCAACCGGTGATCGACCTGATATTGCAGAAGCTCGACTGCCTGATCGAACAGATCAACCGAGATCAGCCGGTCGGCAAGACGGCGCACCATCTCGTCGCCGTCTGAGCCGATCGGCGTCAGTTCGCGGAAATCGTAGTAGAGCGCCAGCACATCGATCGGCTCCAGTTCGTCCGCCTTGCCGTCAAGAAAAAGGGACCAGAAGACGGCGTGCATCTCCTCCTACAGGAACCGCGTGGTCTGGGCGTTCGACGCCGCCTCCACCGCAGAACACATCGCCTCGAAGGCCTCGCGATAATCGCCGTTCTGCGCGGGAAGCTGGGCGAGGAAGCACAGCGCCTTCAGTTCGGTCTCGTCACCGCGCCGGATCGTCATCAGCCCTTCCAGACGCTTCTTGGCTTCCTCCGCATCGACGCCCCCGTCGCGGTAGCGGATCCGCAGCGCGCGGTAGGTCGCCTCAGCCGCACGCGGCCGGTCGGAGGAGCGGGCAACGATATCGAAGGCCCGAAGCGCCTCTTCCGAGCACCCCGCCGCATCCGCCACCCGCCCGCGCAGCACGTCGTAACGCGCGGCCTGAGACCTGCTCAGCGTAGTAGGATCCAGTTCGGACAGGAAACCCGAAGCGGTGCCGAAATCGTTCAGTTCCACCAGCACCTTGGCGTCTGCGAGATTGAACTCGGCTTAGAATTTCGGCGGATAGTTGGCGATCACCGTCTGCGCGGAGGGAATGGCAACGCGCGCATCCGCCCATTTGTTCAGCGCGACATCGGCCATCATCCGCCACACCGCGGCGTCGGGACTGTCTTCCAGAATGGGCTGCTCGAGATATTCCAACGCATCCTTGGACCGTGCGGCCATGACATTCGCCGCCCCGCCGGTGAGATTGTACACTGCGTCGTTGGCAATGGCCGGGTTATCGCTCTTCACGAGATCGAGCAAGCCGAGCGCTTCGGCCGCGAAATTGTTCGCCACCTGAAACTGGGCGAGATCGAGCCGGACGGGATCGCGCTCGCCTTCCGGCAGGGACGCCAGCGCCGGTTCACGGCGGCGCAACTCTCGTGCACGTATTCGGTCGTGGTCGGCGCCACCAGCCACATCAGGTCGCCTTAGCTCGGCGCCGTCATCTGATCGCCGTTGCCCAGATACGCCCCTCGACGCGCATTCGTGCCCGAAAGGGACAACCCGCCGTCCTTGCGCTGGACGATGACGTCATCGCCGGAAAAGACGACCTCCAGATCATCGACATGGGGAACCATCGCCGGACCGTACGCCGAGGACAGCGTCTTCAGCTCCACCATCGACTGGCCCTTGAGCAAGCCGCGTGCCGGACCGAACCCGGTGACCACCTCGATCTTGTCGCCGTCTCGGGATCGACGAGCACATGGTGAGCGACCGGCTGGCCGAAGGGAATGCGCAGGATCGAGCCACCGTTGCCACGCATGTTGCGCTGAACCTCAAGCGGCTTAGACGGCTCCAAGATCATTTCGCCGATGGTCAGGACCCAGCCCGCGCCATCCGTGCCCACTGTCGTCAGAACCCGGTCGGACAACTGGATGAGCAGCGCCTGCCAGCCCTCATGCTCCTCGATCTCCATGGAGGTCGACGTTCCCTTCAGCGCGGTGCGCGCAGCACCCAGATCGATGGGAACTTTGGTATCGAAGACCAGCCACGGCGGAAGACGGCGGAGGACACCGGATCCAGGAACGGGAAGACGACCCGGACCGTATCCCCGATCCGCCGCGCCTCGATGCTGACGAAATTGCGGATTTCCGCGAACTGATCCTCATTGACGAGTTCGGGATTGGGCCGCGCGGCAGGCAGGTTGACGGGCGGCGAAGCGGCCTTGTTTTCCTGCGGGAACGTGTTCTGGTCGATAAGCTTGGATATATCGTTGCCCGACGGCGTCTCCGTTGCCTGATCGGGCGCGGCCGCAGGCGCACTCGCCGGCTCGTTGGCGGCCGTGACGGTCGGTTCGGGTACCTTCGGGGTCTCGGGCGTGGGCGTCATCGGCTCGGCCGCAGGCGCTTCAGGCTGCTGTGCAGTCGCTTCGCTCGGTTGCTCAGCCGGTTGCGCAGGCGCGGCCGGTGCGGTCGCAACCTCGCTCGGGGCAGCCTGAGGAACGGCAGTTTCGGCGGCCACTTCGGCACGATCCAGCTTGGGTTCCAGCATTCCACGCCCAGCGTTGCTGCTAACAGCAGGAGACGGTGCAGGCGGCGTTACCTGAGCTTGGGCCAGTGCGGAAGCAGGAGCAGGCGTTTCGGCGGCCTGCGGCTGGGCAGGCGTTTCCGGCTGCTGCTACGGCGCGGTCTCGTCGACGGCCAGTGCGGCATCGTCAGCAAAACGCGCGATGGCCGGTTCCTCGGGGTCCCTCGCCGTCTCCATGATCGGCGGCGGCGGGTCGTTGTCGATACCCGAGGCGGAGATCACTTCCTTCGCCCCGCGGGGCACACCGTCGGAAAGAACGGCCGACACCTTGGAATTGACGGGATCGACCGGCCCGGTCTGACCGCGCACCACGTCGAGCACGTAATTGTTGCCCTCCCGAAACGCGCGGATATCGACGGCAGGGTCGGCGCGCAGCAGGAAGTTCAGCCGATCCTGGGCCGTGAAGGCCGTGACATCGACCAAGCCCGGCGGCAGATGAACCTTGAGGTCAGAAATATCGATATCGACCGCGTGGTTGAACAGGACCTTGACCAGATCCCCCTCGCGCACGAACTGGGAATCGAAGGACACCGTCCACTCGAAGACGAGGCGCGTGAAGATCGGATGTTCGCCCACGCGCAGGTCGACGCGCGGCAGCGTGCGATTGTCGAGCGCGGTCTGCTCCAGTTCGCGCAGTTTCTTCATCGCCTCTTCCGCACGGCTGGCCAGTTCCCTGACCGCATCGTCCGGCAGGCTCGGCGGCATGCCCGTCCAGTTCGAGGGCAGCACGTCGACGAAAAGCTTCTCCCCCGCTTCCATCGTGTTGATGCGCGCATCGCTCGACAGTGCCAGCCGCAGGCCGGAGCCGTCCGGATCGAGCCGGGCGACGGACACATAGGTCGACAGGGCGCTGTTGATCGAACCCTGCACGCGCAGATCGACGGGGTCGGGGGACGTTATGCGCAGCACGCCGCTGGCAATGCGCGCGTCATAGGTGGGCAGCAGCGTGCGGTCGTGGAAGGTGATGACGATCCGGCCGTAGCCGTTTTCCTGACTTGCCCGAATGTCCGCGACCGGGCGGTCGGCGGCATGTGCGCCCGAGCTTAAGGCCAGACCGAACGTCAGGCCGAAGATCAGAACGGTTCTGCCAGAAGGAGGAGGAAGGAGGCAACGAGGCCTAGCAGGCGGCGATGGCCCGCATCCATTGCCGACATCAGCGAAAGCGAAACTCCACGCGCGCGACGGTCGCCGGAATTCGGCGCTCCATCATGGCTTCGCAACACGGGTGAACGCTCCGTCATGCACACTCAATCCATAGCCCGGAACCCCGCCTCGATCCGTCATCTTATGCAAGCGGGCTTAACATGCCGTTACAACAACCATCCAAAGTTGCGACAACCGGCTAGTTGCCGCGGATTTTGGGCAGGCTTTCCATCGAGGTGGTAGAGCCTTCAGGCTGGCCGACGGCCAGCTGGATCGTGAGCCGTTCCGCCACTTCGGGTTTCATCTTCGCCATGATGTCGGCCACCTTGGCCGGCTTCATCGCGCGTGCAACCTTGACGAGCATGGTCAGATCCAGCCGGTCGAAGATGCGTGCCACATCCTTGGCCCGCATGGATTCGTACATACGCGCCAGGGTCTTGAACTCTTCTTCCTTTTTCTCCTCTTTTTCGTCGACGGCAGCACCGATGCGCTCTTCCAGCTCCTTCAGTTCGCTGACGCGCTTTTCGATACTTTCCTCCGCCGCTTTCAGAAAATCCTCGCGCAGCTGCTGGTGTGCTTCGCGTTCATCCAGTTCCTTGCGCCGGGCGTGAAGGCGTTCGAGCACCACGCGTTCCGAGCGCGACCGTCCGAGATCAGATCCCTGAATGACCGTGCCATCGACCGGCAATTGTCCATTACCCATGCCCGCCACATCGCCGCTGTCGGGAAGCGTGCCGTCCGCTGCCGGCATATCCGCAGGCGCATCCGGCATTGCGCCATCGGCACCCGCCGCATCATCCGGGAGCGGTTGCGTCTCTCCATCACCAGCCGACGCCGGATCCGCTCCCGGCACCCTGCGCCGATGCTTCCAGCACCGGGCTCAGCGCGAAACCGGACATGGTGACGATGCCGATACCCTTGAACACCAGCAGCGCACCCGTCGCCAGGAAGACCAGATGAAGGAGACGCAGTCTGCTCAAGCCGCCCGCTCCCCGTTACGCTGACGGAAACGCTCCAGCCGCGCCGCAGCTTCCGCAGCCGCAGCCCGCGGATCCTGGGCGGAGATGGATTTCGGCAGCTGCGAAGCCGTGGCCGTCGCATCGCCCGGGGCGCGCGCCTCGCGAGCGCCGTGGGCCGGGGTTCCCTGGGCCGGGGCGCGATGCGCACTCGCGGCACTCACCGCCCCCGCCTGCCCGGCGGCTTCGGCGATCTGCGTAATGCGAGACAGCACGGACTCGCCGGTATCGAGCTGACGCTCCAGTTCGGCGGAAAGCCGCTCGGCCTGGCTGAGACGCTCCGCGAGCGTGCTGTCGCACTCTGCAGCCGTCGTCTTGAGACCGAGGATCGCCCGCTTGGCGATTTCCGTGGTGGTGATCAGTTCCGAAATCGTCGCCCGCAACGCCTGCTCATCGGAGCACAAACGCTTCAACCGGCGGTTCAGAACCGCGCAATAGGCGATGGTCAGCACGAAGAGGACGGCAACGAAGCTTTCGATGACCAGGCCGAGGGGAAGATGGCTCACGACGACTCCATGTCCTTCTGCATCGCCTTCTCGAAGGCGGAAAGTGTCATTTTCGGCTTGCGCAGACCGCGGCTGACCGCGATCGCGATGTTGTCTTCCACTCGGCCGAGATGGCCTTCAGATAGCGGCACGTTACCGGCCTTGATGGTCACCAGATCCTGCGGGCTGAGGTCGAACATCAGCGTGTCGCCGAGTTCCAGCTTCATGATCCGGCTGATCGGCCCTTCCGTCTCGTAGAGCACCGCATCGACCTCGATCTCCGCGGCGTGGATCTCCGTTGCCAGATGGCCTTCCCACGTCGCATCGCGGCCAAACTTTTCGCCCATGAACTGCTGCAACAGCAGATCGCGGATCGGCTCCACCGTCGCGTACGGGATCATTATCTCGATCTTGTCGCCACGATCCTCCATGTCGATACGTAGCTCGACGAGGATGGCCGCGTTGGCAGGACGCGAAATGGCTGCGAAGCGGGGATTGGTCTCCAGCCGCTCCAGATTGAAATGAACCGGCGACAGCGGCGCGAAGGCAAGCTAGGCATCCACCAGAATGATTTCCATCATCCGCCGGACCAGATTGATCTCGATGGTGGTGTAGGGCCGCCCTTCCACCCGCACTGACGCACCGCCGCGCCCGCCGCCCAGAAGCCGTCCCATTCCTCCGTCTTGAAAACGGTGAGGATGGCCGGCAGCGGGATGGAGTTCAGATAATCGCCGAAACGCACCGAAGTGATGTAATCGAGCGATACCTCGACGTTGTCGGAAGTGAAGTTGCACAAGGAGGTCGTGGTCAGCCGCACTAGGCGGTCGAACACGATTTCCAGCATCGGCAAGCGTTCGTAGGACACCATCGACGAGTTGATCAGCGCGCGGATGCCGCTGGTCTCGCCCGAAATCGTGTCCTCGATGTTGAAGCCGAGGAGGTTGTCGATTTCTTCCTGGTTCAGGATTCGGTCGGCGCCGCGCGAGGCGGTTTCGAGTTCCGGCTCGCTCTGATCGACCATGGAGGCCCAGTGCGCCGCCATGTCGTCGGCGCTGCTGGCGCCCTGTTCCTCAAGGGCCGCCCCCCATGCAGCCGCCAGATCATCGTCTTCCGAATCCCCTCCGCCCTGTTCGGCGAGCGCATCGCCCCAGGCCGCGTCCAGGTCTTCGGTCATCAGGCCGTCGTCGTCTTCGTCGGCCATGATATTCGTTCCTACTGGACCAGGATTTCCTTGAAGAGAACGCCGTCGACGCGCGCCGGATAGACGGCCACGTTGATGCGTCTCAACAATTCTTCCTTGAGCCGGCACAGACCGGCGGAACCTTCCAGATCGGTCGGACGCAACTCGCGCAGGTACACCTGAAAGACATCCATAACGCGCGGCAGGAAAGGCTCGATCTGGTTAGCCACTTCCCTGTCGGCCACTTCGAGCGACACGCGAACCTTGAGGTAGGCTGCCTGCCCCTGCGTGGCGAGATTCACCGTCACTTCCGGCAAATCGTAGAAATAGATTTCCTTTTGCGGAACGAATTCGGAATCGCCGTCGCTGCCTGCCGGCCGCTCGGCCGTCGTGGTCTCGCCACCGCCGATCGCCAACAGCACCACCACTACGGCAGCGATGAGGATGATCTTCTTCTTTTTGGACGGCGCTCCGCCGTCGGCAGCGACCTCTTGTTCGGTCGCGCCCTGTCCCGCACCAGACATTAATGGTTCCCCGCCGTGTTGTCGACGCGCATTGCTCCTCGTGCGTCCGCGTTCCCATTCAAGGCCACAATGGTTAACGAATGGTTTCTAAATCATTGCTGTAGTGTCCCGTATGGGGTCTCGGGAGCGTTTTCCTCAAGGCAGAAAAAGAGAGAAATTTTTGCCGCGTATTAACCCTATCGTTCCGATTTTTCCTTTGTTTTCAATGGTCCAAAAACTGGCACGGCTCGTGCAGTTAACAGGGCGACCGCGTCGTCTGGGGAGATTGACGCGGTACTGGGGAGCATAAGTAAAATTAACGATGTAGAATGCGGAGCTCATCGGGCTGTCGCGTCAGACCGAACTCAAGCGGCAACTGGCCGTCGTCGCCAACAATCTCGCAAACCTCAACACGAGCGGGTTCATGAACGAGAATCTGCTGTTTGAGGAATACACGATGCCGGTCGCGAAAATGAGCGAGTTTCCGCGGCTCGACCGACCTCTATCCTACGTTCACGACTTCTCGTCCTTCCGCGACATGTCGGCGACACCGAAAGCTAGAGCCCGGCCCACCACCAGTTTTGAGGAGATGAGCCAATGAGGGCGCTCCATATCGCAGCTACGGGCATGAAGGCCCAGGAACTCAACGTCGAAGTCGTTTCGAACAACCTCGCGAACACGCGCACCACCGGCTACAAGCGCCAGCGTGCGGAGTTCCAGGATCTGCTCTACCAGAACCTGCGTCGGGTCGGGACGAACACCTCCAATGCAGGCACCCTGGTGCCGACCGGCGTCCAGCTCGGTTCCGGTGTGCGTACCGCCGCCACCAGCCGCATCATGTCCCAGGGTGCCGTGGAACAGAAGGAAAAAGAAATCGACATCGCCATCAAGGGCGAAGGGTTCTTCCAGATCGACCTGCCGGACGGCTCCACCGCGTATACCCGCGACGGCTCGTTCGAACGCGATGCTGACGGCCAACTCGTCACCGTCGACGGCTACGCCGTGCAGCCGGGTATTACCATCCCCGACGATGCGCTCGACATCACCATCAACACCGAGGGCACCGTCAACGACGTCGTCCAGGATTTCGGCCAGATCCAGCTTGCCCGCTTCACCAACAAGGGCGGTCTGCAGGCAATCGGCGACAACCTGTTTCTGGAAACGGAAGCCAGCGGCGCGCCGATCACCGGCAATCCCGGCCGACGACAGCAACGGCACCCTGCTTCAGAACTACCTGGAAGCGGCCAACGTGGAAGCCATGACCGAAATCACCGACCTGATCTCCGCCCAGCGCGCCTACGAGATGAACTCCAAGATGATCCAGGCCACCGCCGAAATGATGCAGACCAATACTCAGCTGCGTTAACGAACGGGAGCCGGATCCATGATGCGCACTCTCATCCTCACCGCCCTCGTCGCGGCCCTGCCGCTGGCCGGCATGCATGCCGGCGAACGACCCACCTTGCGCGGTAACGTTACCGCGACCCACGACGTCGTCACCATCGGGGACTTCTTCGACCACGCCGGTTCCCATGCCGAGCGGGTCCTGTTCCGGACCCCCGACCTCGGGCGCACCGGCACCGTTCCCGCCATCGACGTCCTGAACCGCGCCCGCGCCGCCGGTCTCGTCCATGCCGATATTGCCGGGCTGCGCCAGGTCATCGTGCATCGCGCGACCCTGACCGTCGGGCCCGACAAGCTGAAAGAGATGATCCGCGCGCCTCTGCTTGAGCGCGCGGGCGTCGACGAGCCGCAGGATCTGAAGATCAGCTATGACGGCCAACTGCCGACCGTGACAGCCGATCCTTCGGCCCGCGAACCCGTCAAGCTCGCCCGCCTCGCCTATTCTGCGCCGATCGGCCGGTTCGACGCTCTCTTCACCATGCCGATCCAGGGCCTGGACCTCGTCTTCTCCGTCTCCGGCACGGCCGTGCGTACGGTTGAGATCATGACGCTGGCCCACCGCGTCGCCCGCGGTGCCACGGCCACCGCCCACGATCTGCAGATCTTCCGCGTGCCCCGCACCAGCCTGCGCGACGACACGGTCACCGATCCCGACAGGATCGTCGGCATGGCGCTGCGCCGCTCGCGGACGTCCTGCAGCTTTCTGATGGCCGATGACTTCGAAGAACCGCTGGCGGTCGAGCGGCGGGGCAAGATGATCATCACCTACAAGGTCTCCGGCCTCACCCTGACCGTCCAGGGACAGGCCATGGCCGATGCCGTGACGAGTGACGTGATTGACGTTCTCAACATTCAATCTCAGCGCACCATCCAGACCGTCGTGACAGGTCCGGGCCGCGTTTCCGTCCAGCCGCGCACGGGCGCGCTTCGTACGTCTTGAGGAGCCCCTCCAGTGACCTCCTTCCGCATTCTCCTCGCATGCTTCGCGGCCATGATGGTTGCCGGGTACGGCACCATCGACAAGCTGAAGAACATCGGCAAAGAACCGGAGCTGAGCGCCATCAAGGATCCGATCACCACGCCGGACTACCGGCCGGTGAAGATGCCGATGCCGCATCCCGAACCCGTCCACTACGCCGCCAACTCGCTCTGGCAGTCCGGATCGCGCTCCTTCTTCAAGGATCAGCGCGCCCGCCAGGTCGGCGACCTTCTGACCGTGGTCGTCACCATCACCGACAAGGTGGAAATCGACAACGCCACGACCCGCGAACGCTCCGGCTCGGATTCCGTCGGCGCGGGCGGTGCGGTCGGCTCGGTCATCGACAAGTACCTGCAGCCGTCGGGCTCGAGCGTCTCCGATCTCGCCTACGTCTCCAGTTCGTCGAACCAGTCCGGCTCCGGCACGGTCGACCGCAGCGAAACCCTGGAAACCACGGTCGCCGCCGTGGTCACCCAGGTCCTGCCCAACGGCAACCTCGTCATCGAGGGCCGTCAGGAGGTCCGGGTGAATTTCGAGGTTCGCGAACTGATCGTGGCGGGCGTGATCCGGCCTGAGGATATCGGGGCGGAGAAACACCATCGACAACTCCAAGATCGCCGAAGCCCGCATCGCCTACGGCGGACACGACCAGATCACCGATGTCCAGCAGCCGCGCTACGGCGCGCAAGTGCTCAATATCCTGCTGCCCTTCTAGCGACAGCCCTTCAGATCAAGAGGTGCCGCCGATCCGTCAGGCAGCACCTTTTCCCAGGCTCCCCAAGCTGTTCCCTCCCGCTCCCCAGGCAGGACAGCTTTACAAGGGCGCGGTGCCATGCTCCCCAAGCGCACCGCGCCCATTTTCTTTTTGTATGACGTGTTGCGAAACGGTGAGAGACCAACGGACACCTTTCTCTCTCCGTGTGGGGAGAAAGCTGCTCAAGGGCTCATTGGCAGCCCCGATCCGGTGTTTTCTCCGGAGCACAAAAAGAAAAGGCCGCCCGAAGGCGGCTTTTAATTCAGTCTGTCGATGAAGGTTGTCTATCGATCGGCGGGCTTGTGCAAGCGCCCGTCCTTTGCCCGGATCAATCGTCCCGATAAACGCGTTCACGCCGCTCGTGACGTTCCTGAGCTTCCAGCGACAGGGTCGCGATCGGCCGGGCGTCGAGGCGCTTCACCGAGATCGGCTCACCCGTTTCCTCACAATAGCCGTAACTACCGTCCTCGATCCGCTGCAATGCAGCATCGATCTTGGAGATGAGTTTACGCTGCCGGTCCCGAGCTCGAAGCTCAATCGAACGGTCGGATTCCGACGACGCACGATCGGCAAGATCTGGGTGGTTTTGACTTTCTTCCTGTAAATGAGTGAGAGTTTCTTTGCTCTCACGCAGAATATCTTCCCTCCAAGCGAGCAGCTTCGAGCGGAAATACTCGCGCTGCCTCTCATTCATGAACGGTTCGTCCTCATGAGGACGATAATCAACTTCGACTTCAACCGTCATGGATCACTCCTAAAAACCTAACGAGGCCGCGCGGAATATAGCGATCACACCCCCTCCCCGCAACGACGATGTCGGGAAAAATCTAACCCTTTCGTGATATTAGGTAGTTATGGGTATACGAAGAGCCGCTCAGCATCATCCGACGCCGCGTTTCGTGCACCTTGCCGGGCCCTACCGATTCCCGATTGCCCATTTCAAGCCCCTCGCCCCAGGCGTGCATCGCCTCAATCGAGGAACCGTCCGAGCTTGGCCAACTCCACCCGCGCCCCGAGGTTGATCTCGTCGATCACCGCCTCAAGCTGCGGATCGCCGGAAGGAAAGCGCGACTGGACCAGGTTTCAGGATCCGCTCAAGACGGGCTTCGGGAATGACCCCGGCCAAGAGATCCGCCTTCATCTTTTCCAGCGCATAGAGGAGATCGTGGCCGCGCTTCGTCGCGCCCTTCCTCTTGCCGGTAAGCGGATCCTCGACCTCCTGTAGCGACAAAAGCGCATCGACCCCGTAGACGGCGCCAGCACCACTCGAAACGCTCGCCTGCTCCGTTTCCTCCGCAGAGGCAGGTGTGAACGTGGAACCGGATTTAGCCGGTTCCTTCGCGCTCGATCGTTTCTGAACCTTTGAGCCAGACGTCGGTCCGCCAATCCGCATAACGTTTGCCCCGTCTTGGTCTTGCCCATCGGCAGCCTGATCTCTCAACAAGTCGCCCGGAAGCGACTCGGAGGGCAGAAATTACCGAAAACTTAAGGTGTTTCGGAGCACTAGGCAGATTTTGCCCGGTTTCCACCGTGTTTCGAATCTTATCAGTGGAAACATATCACTCCAAATCGCTTTCAATTTCAATCTGTTAAAGACGGGACGCACATGAATGCGCGGTTGGCACGTTCCTCGCTACAGGAAGCGGGTACACGAAACACCTTTACGGATTGCCTTCACAATGTCCCTGGTTTCCAGTCTTCGCCTCTTCGTCCTGATGACCGCGACGCTCGCCGCCACCGCGGCCTGGCCCGCCTCGCGCATCAAGGACATTGACGACTTCGAAGGCATCCGCGAGAACCAGCTCATCGGTTACGGCCTCGTCGTCGACCTCCAGGGAACCGGCGACACGCTGAACAACTCGCCTTTCACCAAGCAGAGCCTGCAGGCCATGCTGGAGCGTCTCGACGTCAACATCCGCGGCACCGATCTCAAGACCCAGAACGTCGCCGCCGTGATGGTCACCGCCAACCTGCCCGCCTTCACCACCCAGGGCACCCGCATCGACGTGACGGTGAGCGCCATGGGCGATGCCGACAGCCTGCAGGGCGGAACGCTGCTGGTCACCCCGCTGATCGGCGCCGACGGCGAGGTCTACGCCATCGCGCAAGGGCCGCTGGCCATCGGCGGTTTCTCCGCACAAGGCGCAGCCGCTTCGATCACGCAAGGCGTGCCGACCTTGGGTCGCATTTCCAACGGCGCGGTGGTTGAACGCGAACTGAAGTTCCGCCTGGCTTCCATGACCTCCCTGCGCCTGCAGCTTCGCAATCCGGATCTGACCACCGCGCGCCGAATCGCGCTGGCCGTCAACAAACTGATCGGCCTGCCGACGGCCGAGCCCACCGACCCGGCCACCGTGCGCCTGACCCTGCCGCGCGACTTCGACGGCAACATCGTCGACCTCATGACCGACATCGAGCAATTGCGCATCGAACTGGATCTGCCGGCCAAGATCGTCATCGACGAGAAGTCCGGCATCATCGTCATGGGGCAGAACGTGAAGGTCTCCACCGTCGCGGTTGCCCAGGGCAACCTCACGGTGACGATCGCGGAAAGCCCGATCGTTTCCCAGCCGCAGCCCTTCGGCGAAGACCAGCCACCGTCGTACCGCGCACCGACGTGACCGTCAGCGACGGCTCCGACAAGAAGGTCGCCTTGGTCCGCGAGAGCGTCACGCTTCAGGAACTCGTGGACGGACTGAATGCGCTGGGGATCGGCCCGCGCGACCTGATCTCCATACTTCAGGCGATCAAGGCGGCCGGCGCCCTCCAGGCGGAAATCGAGGTGATCTGATGAGCGACAGCGCCGCATCCCTCCTCCCCCAATCGACGCTCAGCAACCTGAACGCCTCCAGGGCCAGCGCGCTGAGCAACAAGAACACCTCCAAGACCCGAGAGGCCTCCGAGGAGTTCGAAGCCGTGTTCCTGCACCAGATGAGCGACGCCATGTTCGAAACCATCGAGGGCGGCGGAACTTTCGGCGATTCAAACGCTTCTGAAACCTGGCGGGGCATGCTCTCCGAGCAATACGCCTCAGCCATAGTCGACGCGGGCGGCATCGGCATTGCCGACACCGTCCAGCGCGAACTCATTGCCATGCAGGAAGGTTCATCGCTATGACCGCGACATTGAACCGGGGAACCGGTGGCCAGGGTTCCGGCTTCGGAACGAGACAAGACAACGACCGCCACCCGATCGCCACGCGCGGAAGCGGAACACGAATGCGCCGAACTGCGGCGCACCATGGATAGCCTGCTGGCCGTCATCGAGCAGGAAACGGCGCTGCTGCGCGCCGGCAAGCTGCGCGAGGCGGGCGAAATGCAGCCGCGCAAGGCCGAGCTGATGCAGCACTACATCCAGTGCCTGAACCGCACCCGCGACAATTCCGTGGCGCTCGGCAATCTCGCCCCCGTCGCGGTGGCGGACCTGCGCTGCGATCATGCCGAATTCCAGGCGGTACTGAAGATCAATCTCACGATCCTGTCCACGGCGCGCGAAGTTGCCGAGAAGCTCGTGCGCTCCGTCGCAGAGAGCGTCAGCGTTGCCGAGACGCCCAAGACCTACGATCGCGGAGGCGTGCGCCCGCCGGCCAACTCCACGCGCGGGATCGCGGTCAACCGCAATCTGTGACCTTTCAACGCGGTCACGTGTCGTAGAGACGGGACGGCGCCTGTCGTAGCGCCGTTCCACTATTGTGCAATGGAACGAGGAAGGCCTCGAAGCCCCCTTTTCCCCTGCAGCGCAGCCCGATACCGGCATTTTTGCAAAAAACAAAGATTCCAAAGCCTTGTCGCGAAGCACATTTTACCGCTTGACCGACAACCTGCCTTCACCCTGCCCCCTCGGCTTTTGGGAAGCCTCTGATTTATAAGCGTTATTATTGTCATTTTTCTCAATGACGGTCTTTCGAATTGAATTGGTCGAATTTCGGAGGCTGGACCTCTTAAATTTTGCTAAATGTTTACCTCTTTCCAATCCAATCAGAAACACGCTATATACTTGGCCACAGTAATATTGGGCATCATGAGTATTGAGCCCTAAGGAGGTTGCCATGGACACGGGATTGGCAAAGCCCGTTTCGGCATTCACTCAACCCGTCACATCGCAAGCACAGTATGCATTGCGAACGGAAGCAATAGCGGAAACGGAGTTGCCGACGGGAAGCGTCGTGACGCAGGTCGCTGACAGCGATGAGAGCGCGCGCTCACGCCAGGAGGAGGAACGCCGGGCTGCCCCGCCGCTCAAGCGCGAGAACTTCTTCGATCAGGAAACGGACTCGCTGATCTTCCAGGCGACCGGTCCCGAGATCGGGGAAGTCGTGCGCCAGACTTCCGGAAGAAGCGCTCCTGCGCCTCCATCAGGCCCTGGCCGAACAGATTGCCGCCAGCTCCTCGACGACCGGCCTCGAGATGGAAAGCGCCAGCCAGTCGAGCGTGGACCGCACCTTAGTGATGCCCGGCGGCGCGGAGATCCGCCCCCCAGGCTCGTTATTGCCTATTTTTTCAAAAACCTCCCGCATCCCTCCCCCTTCAATCCTCCCCCTTCAATCCTCCGCCATCTTCCGAAAGCCGCGCCACGCACCAACGTCGCCTCGCGATACGAAGCGGGCGTTCCAGGATGCGTTCTGCCCGGAAATGCAGGCGGAGGCGCGCAGCGACCTGACTGCGGGCGAGACATATTGCATCCCTAACGCCGAATGAGATCGACCGGCTGCAAAAGACAAAGTGCGCGCCGGAGACCGGCACGCGCTTTGGAAAATCAGATCAGATCAAGGCAGCAAGAGGTCAGGCGCGCCCGCGCAGCCCTTCCGCGATATTGCGGTTGATGGAAATCAGCGAGCGAGGCCAGGCGTTGCCGATCGGGCTGATACATCACGTCCAGCATCCGGTTCATGATGAACACGCCGAGATTGGTGATGTTGACCTTGATCGGATCGGGCAACTGATTGTCGGCTTCACTGATTGCCGCAAGCAGAAAGGTCCACAGCCGTCGGTTGTAGGTCAGCTGTTCGTTCAGATCGGCGCGGGACACGTCATCCCAGTTGTCCATGACGTTTTGCAGCTTACCTGCCGCCTTCATCAACAACGTCGCTTCCAGATCGCGAGGGTTCACCCCCGTCTGGCTCATTTTCTGATAGGCCGTCGTTGCCTGATTGTACATGCCCGATCAGCTCCTGCTCGTAGTCGATAATCGCTCTCGCTTCTTTGAGAGCGTGGTACAAAGATCCGATTAAGATATTATTATTAATTCGGTCGATGACCTGAAACATACTAGGCTCTGTATCAAGTACATATTTTACAAGGTCAAAATATATATCCTGATGCGCCCCGGAACCCTGGTCGAGATACATGAGCTGGATGACCAGATATATACGCTTGGCCGGGGTGTCCGCAGTTTCCTTTGTAAGTATATCTTTTTCGCGCAGAATGGGTGCTTTTCCGGAAATAAACAGCCTGGTCCGGTGGCCCCCATTCGTTATAACGCTGGGGCCCAGTATGAACTTTTCGCCGGGTTTTAGCTCGATTTTCAACACCATGACGAAGAGTTTCACTGCTTTTGGTTGAAGGATGTTTACCAACTGTGCCGAGCAGGGACAGTCATGCGATTTGAATCGCCGCTCTGCACGTTAGCGCGAAAGAGCGCCGCGCGATACGCCTGTAGACCTTCCGTTTCAATTGAACCGGTCCGACCGGCCGGACCGGGCGCAACCCATTGCATTCAATCCGCTTTCCGCCCGCTTTGAATGACGGGCGAAAAGCACGTTCCTGCTAGAACAGGCTGAGCGGCGCCTGGTCGGCCTGCGAGGCCAGCGACAGCGCCGTGGTGGACAGTGCTGACGGTCGTCTTGCAGAGCCAGCATGTTCGCCGCTTCCTCGTTGCCGTTGGCCAGAACCAGGTTGTCGGCCCCGGTCTCCAGCGTGTTCATCATCATCTTGGTAAATTCGGTGCGGTTCTCCACGATAGGCAGATTGGAGCCGAAGGTGGAGGCCTGCGAGCGCACCGTGTTGAGCACTTCCTTCACCTTGGCCAGCAACGTGTCGATGTCGTCGTCGAAATCCAGATCGGAAGCTTCCAGATCGCTCAAACCGAGATAGGCGGCGTTGATGATCTCGCCGTCCTTGGTCTGGATATTGATCGTCGACGTGCCGGTCTCGTTGAAGGTTAGCTTCAGATTATCGCCACGCAACAGATTGATACCGTTATAGGAACTGTCGTCGGACAACTTGTCGAACTGGCCGCGCAACTCGTCGAACTGCTCCGCGAGATCCGAACACACCCCGTTGCCGTCGATCGACGTTGTGCCGGGGTCGAGCCGTCCGCAACGCCCGCGGAGGTCGTGCCGGTAACGGTCAGATCCCCTGTCGACTAATTCTCGATGCGCAGCTTGCCGTCATCGTTGGAAACGCAAACCTTGTCTTCAAGCGCGGTCGTGTTGTCGTGTTGTTGATCTCGTTAACAATCGAAGCAACGGTGCGCTGAGTGATATTGGAAATACTGTCGGCAGCCGCTGCAAGACCGGAGTCCGAGGCGCCCGCCAGCGTTTCGGCCACGTTCATCACGCTCACCGCAGCGACGGAACTGTTGGCGACCACATCCGCCGTCAGCACAAGCTCGCCACCGCTCGTGGAGGCCGTGATGCCAAGCCTTTCGGCATCGAAAAGCGAGTTCAGCGCACTGGACAACTCCCCGGCGGTCACCGCCTCGACGTCCGCGACGCCGAAGGTGACGACCGTACCGCCATCGAGCGTCAGCGAGAGAGTATCGGCATCGCTCGCCGTAATGGCGACGGACTGAGCCGTACCGCCGTTCAGGGCGACGTCGAAATCGAGCGTACCGGCGTAAAAGTCGTCGGCCGCGCTGTCGAAGTCGAGCGCGGAGAAGCCGCTGCCGGTCGAAACGCCCTGCGCTTCCGTCAGATCGATATCGACCGGCGTGGTGCCGATGGCACCGTCGGACAGGGAGAGCAACTCCGTTCCGGCCGGCGTATCGCCCACATCAAGCGTACAGGCCGCGGTTTCGTAGATCTTGTCCTGGCGCGCCTGACGCAATGTCGACTGCATCGATTCAAGCGCGTTGGTAATCGCGGTCAGGCCGTTATCCGCCGCCTCCAGCGTCTTCACGCCGTTGGTCATCGGATCATGAGCTGCGAAAGGTCGTTCGCACGCGACTGGAGAGATGAGGAGGTAAAGAAGTTCGTCGGATTGTCGAGCGCGGAATTAACCTTCTTGCCGGTGGCAAGTCGGTTCTGGGTCGTCGCCATCAGATCCGCAGTGTTCTGCAGAGAGAGGAGATTCTGCCGCACGCTAGAGGAGAGGGTGATGTCAGACACGGTCGCCATCCAATCCTGAAAACGCAGGAGTTCGTTAAGACATGTTAATTGATGACACAGAAATGGTTAACGGTTTGTAAACACCTGGCTGAAAAACGCAACATTCACCCCGTTATACGTAAAAAAAATCTAACCGGGCTCATTTATTCGTAGAAAAGCAGAATGCGAGCATCTTTTTTATCAACGTAACGGGCGAGACTTCTCCTGTAAGGCAAACACCGGATACCAGGGACAGCAGGAAAGTCGACAACGAAAAATGGCAGAGCTGAGCCCCGCCGTTCAAGTGCTATCGCGAATTCTCTCGCGAGTATTCCGCGTGGGATCGTCTTAGAACAGGCTGAGCGGAGCCTGATCGGCCTGCGAGGCCAGCGAAAGAGCGGTCTAAGACAGCTGCTGACGGGTCTGCAGGGCCAGCATGTTCGCCGTTTCCTCGTTGCCATCGGCCAGCACCAGGTTGTCGGCGCCGGTCTCCAGCGTATTCATCATCGCCGTCGTGAAGTCCTGACGATTTTCCACGACGGAGAGGTTCGAACCAAAGGTGGACGATTGCGAACGGACCGTGTTGATCGCATCCTTCACCGAGGTCAGCAACGCATCGATATTGGTGTCGCTATCCAGATCTTCCGCCTCGATATCGGCCAGACCCAGAGTGCCGGCGTTGATCGTCTCGCCGTCCTTGGTCTGGATGTCGATGGTGGAAGTGCCGATCTCGTTGAAGGTGATCGTCAGGTCGTCACCGCGCAGCAGATTGATGCCGTTGTAGGAAGCATCATCCGAGAGCTTGTCGAGCTGGTCACGCAGTTCGTTGAACTGATCGGCCAGGGTCGGCGCGCACATCGTCGCCGTCGATGGTCGTGGTGCCGGTGGACCCGTCAATGGTCGTACCGAAGGAGTTGACGCCGGTCACGATCAGATCCTGCGTCGACTGGTTTTCCAGACGAAGCGTGCCATCATCGTTCGACGCACGAACCTTGTCGTCAAGCGGGGTGTTGGCGTTGATCTCGGTAACCAGTTCGTCGACGGTCTTGGCTTCGACGTTGGTGAGCGATTCCGCGCCGCCGGACAGGCCACAGAGTCGGAAGAGCCCGCCAGGGTTTCGGCAACGTTCGAGACGGCAACCGAAGCGGTGTTGCTCGAAGACGCCGTATCGGCCGTCAGTACGAGTTCACCACCGCTGGTGGAGGCCGCGATGCCCAGGCTTTCCGCATCGAAGAGCGTGTTCAATGCATCGGCCAGCTCGGTAGACGTAATCGCTTCCACGTCGGCGACGTCAAAGGTCACGGCAGTGCCGCCATCAAGCGTCAACGACAGAGTATCGGCATCCGAAGCGGTGATCGCGACGGTCTGCGCCGTGCCGCCATCGAGCGAGACGTCGAAGTTCAGCGTACCGGCGTAAGAGTCTTCGGCCGCGCTGTCGAAGTCGAGGGCTGCGAAGCCCGAACCCGTGAAGGTACCGGTCGCCTTGGTCAGGGCCGTATCGACGGCCGTGGTGCCGACGGAACCACCGGACAGAGACAGGGTCTCGGTGCCGGCCGGGCTGGAACCCACGTCAACCGTGTAGGACGCGGTCTCGAAGGACTTGTCCTGACGGGCCTGACGCAGGGTGGATTGCATCGACTCGAGCGTGTTGGTGATCGACGTCAGACCGTTATCCGCAGCCTCAAGCGTCTTGATGCCGCTGGACATGGAGTCCATCAGCGAATCGAGATCGCCCGCACGCGATTGTAGCGAGAAAGAGGTGAAGAAGTTGGTCGGATTGCCGAGCGCCGAGTTGACCTTCTTGCCGGTGGCAAGACGGTTCTGGGTCGTAGCCATCAGGTCAGCAGTGTTCTGCAGGGAGAGCAGGTTTTGACGGACGCCGGAGGAGAGAATGATGTCAGATATTACAGTTTTCCTTGTTCTGGAAACAGAGCACCCGTTCTGGGTGAACGCGAGGAACTTAAGTTTTAGATCTTAACGAAAAGTAAAAAATCATACGATACGTTAAGTAATATGCAACACTAATGTCATTTATTACACTTTTTATTAGGACCTGAATCGGCTAATAATTTTTTATTTTTCACTATTTACGGTTCTTTGATTTCTTACAATTTGTTTATTTATTAAAATAAATTGATTCATAATACTTCCATAGCCCATAAAAGGAGGTATATCCCGGGGTAGTTCCCCCTCCCGCACGCGACACCTTCGCGCAAAGCTTCGCCCTCACCTCCCGCACGAACGCGGTCGAGGCGGCTCAATTGACCACGTGGAAAGGTCGGTATCGCAGGAAAAGCGGAAAAGACGCAGCGCCCTCCTCCGACTCATCGTGCGACGAGCGCGCTCGTAAGGCTTGGCGGGCAGCTACAGACAGAGAAACGGGCGCGCCGGGGAGGAAACCTCTCCCAGGCATGCCCGTCGGATCGGCACGGCATATGGTTCAGGGGCGCCGCTTCGCTTGCGACACCCGTACAGAGCCTTGCTACAGGCAGTTCGACAGCAAGAGCTGAAAGGTAATGGCTGTCGTCTGGTAACTGATCTCCATCATCGACTGGAGTTGCAGCACCTGCGCGGCGACCTCGTTGGCATCGATGCCTTCGATGTCCTCCACGGCGGTCACCAACGAGTTCTGCGTGGTCGTATGGCGCTCATCCACCCGCTGGACGGCGAGATGGGTGGTGGCCAGCTCCATCTCGATCTTCTCGATCCCGGAAGTTTGCCCGCCCGTATTTTGCAGCTGAGTGCGCGAGCGTTCGGCCATGGCCGTATAGAAGGCATGGTCCTCCTCGCTCTCGTCAGAGAAGTCGGCCGCCACAAAGGCTGCGATCGACTGCACCACCTCGCGAATGCCGTCCTCGTTGGCGCGCACGCCGTAATTCACGGTGAACGTAATTCACGGTGAAATTGTCATCGATCACCGCGCTCGACCCGGATCGCGGGTCGGCAACCGTCTGATCGCCCACATACCAGGCGACCGTGTCGGCACTGCCGTCGCGCGTCGCCGTGGCCGTGTTGTAGGGAGGCCCGTCGACACGGTCGACCACCTTGCCTTGATAGGTATCGAAGAAGGTCTCCGAAGCCCGCATATGCGAGGCGGCTTTCAACTCGCTGCCGGCCTTTTCCGCCAACGCCTCGTCGAGCGCGATCTGGAAGTTCGCGTCCGTATCGGCGGAGGTTGCCCTCAATTCGAAGCCGTTATTCTCGCCCGCACTTTCGGCAACGTGCAATTCGATGGTGGTCTGCGTGCCATCGGGAAGGTCCAGATAGACCTTGATCGTCTACCCCACCTCCGGCTGACCGGCAAAATCGATATCCTGGCTGGCTGGCGGACCGGCCGTGTAGGTCGTCGTGACGTTTGTAAGATCGGAGGTGACGTCGGCGATCTTGAAGCCGAAATCGTGCGTCCCGTCCTCCGCCAGCGTCACGGTCGTGCCGGCGAGTGTATTGGTCAGCCGCCCGTTGTCGAGCCAACCGGCATCGGCCTGGACATATTCGACGATCACCTGCGTGAGCCCCGCATGGATCAGATCGCCGTCCATGATCAGGTCGTAGTCGGCCACGGGCGCACTATCGACCTTGGCGCCGCCATAGAGCTGACGGCCGCCGACATCGCTGTTGAGCAGCCCGAGCATTCCACCAGCGAGACCTTGGCGGAAGTCTGACTGTTCGTCCCCCCGTCGGCCTGCTGCACGAAATTGTTGGGATCGATGGCGGTGCGCGCTTCCGACCGGATCTCGTCCATGCGTGCGATGGTCTGGTCGAGCACGTTCATCCGCAGATCGACGAAATCGATCGTCGACTGATAGGACTCTACCTCGCCCATCCGCTGCTTCAACGACAGATCCAGGCTGCGGTTCAGACCGAGCCCCGCATAGGTCGTGGAATTCTTCTGCGTGGAAAGCTGACGCTGCAGATCGTCGAAGGTCGACCGCATCTGAGTGAGCTGGTCGATCAGCGAGGAATTTTTGAAGAAAACGGTGTTAACGGCCATGATGCGCCTCACGCATTCATCAGAACATCGAACAGTTCGCGAACGGCGGTCATCACCCGGGCATTGGATGTGTAGGCGTTCTGCAACTGTATGAGCCGGGCGAGTTCCTCATCCATGTTGACGGCGGAGGAGTCGTCGAGCCGGTCCTTCAGATTGTTGGTGACGACCTCCTGGCCCGACCGCGCACTCTCAAGGTTCGCCGCCTTGGCCGACTGCCGCCCGATCACCTCCGACAGATAGTCTGTGATCGTTCCGCTGAAGGGCGCAGTCGAGGTTTCCACCCCGGCCGCACTGTCGAAGTCAAAGGAGCTCTGCGTCAGCGCGTTCAGCATCGCCAGCGGCCGGGTCGAATCGCCGTCTTCCGTCGGCGTCGCGGTATCGAAGATCACCAGCCGCGAGATGTCGCTGAGAAGATCGGGATTGACCGAGATCCGCCCCGCATAGCCGACCTTCTGGTCGCGCCCTTCAAGCACATCCGTATAGATCTCGCCGGACAAGCCGTCGATGAAGAAGGGTAATGCCTCGCCCTCCCCCGTCAGCCCCGTCGCCGTGACGATTGCATCGAGCCCTATAATGGTGGAGGTGGTGCCTCCGTCATCGACAAAGCTGAACACCGACACGGTATTGGAGACGGTGAAACCCGCCGCGGTCAGAGCCGCCTGCATCTGGGTCGCAGCCGCCGCGTTGCCGCCGGAGAAATCGATGCCGTAGACGGTGTCGTTCGGATCGGCGGTGGCGGTGTCGTCCAGAGGAAGTTGCGTGGCGTCATCGACGCGCAGAAAGCTGATGGTCTGCTCGTCGCCCGACCCCGCATCCGTATAAGGTCAGCGTGACCTTGTTGCCCGACTGCAGCGCGGCCAGATCGACCTCAAGTCCCTGCTGGGGCAAGATCGCGCCCGCGTCCGTGCTTTCCACCGTGTAGCTGGACAATGCCAGCGACATCTGGCTGGCAAACTCGTCGAGCTGGTCCTGAATCTTCCACCAGATAGTCGTCGCGCAGATCCACCAGCGCGCCCAGCGTGCCGAACGTGACGCCATTGGTGGCGATCATGTCGATGGCGGAGCCGCCCGGCATCACCAGCGTCAGCGTGCCGGCACTGCTTAGTGCGGGATCCTCGTCCCACTGGGCTTCGGCCGAAATCGTCGAGCGCCCGTCGAAACACAGTTCGGAGGCGTAGACATCCAGCAACGGCAGGCCGTTCTGGGTATAGAGCCGGACCGAACCGTTCTCGTCGTTGCGGATGTTCAGATCGATAAAACCCGACAGCTCATCCAGATTGCGATCGCGCTCATCCTCCAGATCAGCGACCGACTTGCCGCCCGACTGCTACGACACGATCTGGTCGTTGGGATCGTCGATCGTAGATGATGAGCTGATTGATCCAGTCGACCGTGTCGCCGATCGAGGTTCCCACCTGCTGCCGCAGCTCCTGGACGGAGGATGTGGCGCTGTTCAGTTCAGACGCCAGCGCCTGCGCGCTCTGCACCACCTGCAAGCGAGTCGTGTAGTCCTCGGGCGAGGTAGTCAGCGCCGACAGATCGGAGACGAACTGGGTTCATCAGTTCACTGAGCGAGCCCGAATCCTCGAGCGAGCCGAGCAACTCGTCGACGCGCGAGGAATAGGTCGCCATCATGTCCGCATAGGACATGTCCGCATTGGCGTCGCGTTATTGCCGCTGAACGTTCTCATCAAGACTGCGCGTGATCTCATCGGACACCACGTCGATAACCTGGCCGTTGCTGCCATAGGCCAACCGAGGCCTGGACACTCTTCTTGGTGTAGCCGACCAGTATCCGCACTGGCGATATTGGCCAACGTCACATCCAGCTGCCGCTGGCTGTAACTGAGATCGTAAAGAGCGGTATTGAGCGCCGAACTCAGACCCATGGTACAACCGTCCTGACGAAAGGGTTATATGGAGCCGCCGGTCATAGGTCCCAATTACCGGACCATGTTGAGGGCTTCCTGCAGCATCTCCTCGCCGGAGGTGACAATGCGGGTATTCGCCGAATAGGCCTGGTGGGTGATGATCAGCTTGGAGAACTCGTCGGCGATATCGGTGTTCGACGCCTCCAGGGCATTACCCACGACGGAGCCGGTCGCGCTGTAGAGAGGCTCGCCGGAATCCGTGGTCCAGGCGAAGGCACCGCCGTCCAGGCGCTCAAGCCGGTTGTCGGCCTCGAACGAGGCGATCGAGATCTCGTAGAGATCGCGCGTCTGGCCGTTATTGTAGGTGGTCACGATCCGGCCGGCCGAGGAGATCTGTACGCCAGTCTGCTCGCCGGAGGCATAACCGTCCTGCGACAGCGTCTTGACCTTCACCGAGCCGTTGGGATCGGCGTACTGGGTCAGACTGTTGGAACCGTAGGTGAACAGCACGTCTCCAGCGTCATTGCCGTCCACCTTCAGGTTGGAGATGGTGATGTTGCTGGCCGCCGGAGAGAGGAACGATCCGTCGGAGTCGAACGTGAACTGCTGCACGTGCGTCCAGACGGGATCGGTGCCGGTGGCATCCGCATCGGTCAGATAATAGAGCTCCCACTGAGCGTCCTGCGGCACGGAGGAATCCGCGTTCTGCGACTTCGCCCAGCGCATCTGCACGTTCACGGGCGAGCCGTTGTCGTCGTAGATCGTGATGGCCTCACCGGCCAGAGACGTCTGCAAGAAGGCCGTTTCATCGGCCGCAGTAATGTCATCGCCCGGCGTGATCTAGCTGTCCAGCAGCTCGGAGCCCGTCACGGTCGTATCGGCATTCGCGGTCAACGGATACGTCGGCAGGTTCGCGCGATATTCAATCTCAGTCGTCGCATTCGCTGCCAGGAAGTCGTTGCTGATCTGAATCAGCTCCGGCACGGTACCTGTCACGTTGCCGGTCGTCTCGTCGATCGAACTGCCGAACAGATAGTAGCCGGCACCGTTGACGAGATAACCTTACTCGTTGATCTCGAAATCGCCGCGACGCGTATAGACGTTGTCGCCGGAGAAGATCGAACGCCCGTCGGTCTCGCCCACCTTCGACTGCACGACGAAATAGCCGTCGCCGTTGATCGCCATGAAGGTGTCGATATCGGAACGCTGAATGTCACCGACAATTTCGTTCGTCGCCCGCGAATTCGACGTCACCGTACCCGCAATCTGCGTGGTCTGATCGTTGCCGCCGCTGGCGACGAGATCAGCGAAGCTGCTGTCCAGGCGCTTGTAGCCGACGGTCTGGGAGTTGGCGATGTTGCCCGAGATATTCTCAAGCGCATAGGACTGCGCTTGCAGCCCCGAGATTGCAGCATTGATGGCACCGTAGATGCCCATCGACTTCTCCTCACGAGTGATCGCTAGTCAGCGAGGGGTACAAAAACTCGAACCCTTCATCGCAACGCCCGTGCCAAGTCGAAAAAAGTGCGCCTGGTTCCCGCAATCTCAACGTATTAGGCGTGTTCAGTGGTTTTTTTATCCTGGCTTCAACCGGGACAAACGTGCCGCCTTCAGGCAAACGTTGCCGGGCGGGCGGTAAGTTTTGACGTCGAAAATGACCCTGCGGCTTGGCGACGCCGCCGGTTGCGGCTTGTGCTCCGCCGACCCTTCCAATGTCAGAACAGCCACCCTCAACATCAGAACACCCGAATGCGTTTCGAAGGCACTGCCAACTACGTCGCGACCGAGGATCTTGCGCATTGCCGTGAATGCGGCCATCGCCCTGGAACGACCGTTGCTGGTCAAGGGCGAGCCGGGAACGGACAAGATCGTTCTAGCCAAGGAAGTTGCCGCAGCTCTCGATGCACCGCTGATCGAATAGCACGTCAAGTCGACCACCAAGACGCAACAGGGTCTTTATGAATATGACGCGGTCTCGCGCCTGCGCGACAGCCAGCTCGGCGACAAGCGCGTCCACGACATCAAGGATTACATCAGGCGCGGCAAGCTGTGGAACGCCTTCGTCTCCGAGCGCCGCCCCGTCCTCCTCATCGACGAGATCGGCAAGGCCGACATCGAATTCCCCAACGATCTGCTGCTCGAACTCGACCGCATGGAGCTCCACGTCTACGAGACGGGCGAGACGATCCGCGCAGAAGTCCGTCCGCTGGTGATCATCACCTCCAACAACGAGAAGGACCTGCCGGACGCCTTCCTGCGCCGCTGCTTCTTCCACTACATCAAGTTCCCCGACGACGAGACCATGCGCGAGATCGTCGAGATTCATTTTCCGGGCCTGAAGGGCATGCTGCTGCGCGAGGCACTGTCGCTCTTCTATTGTCGCTCTTCTATGAGGTGCGCGAGGTGCCGGGGCTAAAGAAGAAGCCGTCGACCTCGGAGCTGCTCGACTGGATCAAGCTTCTGGTCAACGAGGACATCGACCCCGAGACGCTGAAACAGCGCGACGCCTCAAAGCTGATCCCGCTGCTGCACGGCGCCCTGCTAAAGAACGAGCAGGACGTTCATCTGTTCGAGCGCCTCGCCTTCATAGCGCGCCGTCAGGGACGCTAAGCAATGCGCCGAAGCCCCCTGTCGCTCATTGCCGCACTCCTCTGCACGCTCGCACTTCCCGCGGTGGCACTCGTGAGCGGCACCCGCCCGGCGGCGGCCGACGAAGGCTGGCGTCAGGATTTCGGCAGCCTGTCCCACTATACCGGCCTCACCTGCCCCGACCGCATCGGCGCGCTGGAGCGTTTCGAGGTCGCGGGCACGACCGCCACCATGCTGGCGAGCTGTACCTACCGCGCCGGCGAAATCTACGTCGTGGTGCAGCTTTGGGAGCAGGGACACCTCAAGCACGTGCTGGAGGATTACCGCAACCGGTTCAAGCGGATCGGCTTCAAGCAGGTCGCAGGCACGAGCGTCACCTCACGCGGGCTGACATTCGTCGTCGGCCATGACGGCAAGATGCAGCGTCGCGAGACGATCTGGCCGCTGTCCATCGGTCAGCGCGGCCTGATCTTGTGGATGAACTATGCCCATCCCGTCGACAACGAGACGATAATGATGGCCTATACTGACATGGTGGATCTGCTGCGCACCATGAAATGACGGCATGCCCGAAGAGAGACAGCCTATGCCGCGTCTGATGCTCCTGCGCCATGCCAAATCCTCCTGGGCGGAGATGACGACTTCGGACTTCGAACGACCGCTCGCCTCTCGCGGGCAGAGAAACGCGCCCCTGATGGGCCGCTACATGGAAACCAACGCACTCCTGCCGGACCGGGTTCTGTGTTCCTCCGCACTCAGAGCCCGCCTGACCTTCTCCGGCCTCCTCCCCTTCTTCGACATCGATTTCGACACCCTCTTCCTGCGAGACATCTACGACACGCTTGATGACGACTACATGCCGCTGATCCGGCATCACGGCGGCAATGCACAGTCGCTCATGCTAATCGACCACAATCCGGCGGCGATCCACGAGACGGCCCTCGCCCTCGTCCAGAACGGCACGCCGGAGGACATCAAACGTCTGGAGGAGGGCTTTCCCACCGCCACCCTCGCGGTGATCGACTTCGATTGCGAGGACTGGGACTCGCTCGAACCGCAATCGGGACGGCTGGTCGCCCTCATCAAACCGCGCGATCTGGAGGTAATGGTCGTCAGCTAGGATCGGGGGCGGGATTGGGGCTAATCGAATGGCGACGCCCTCTCCGCCATCATCCCCCGGCAAAGTCCGGGGGATCCAGCACTCACCGCACATGCCGCTACCTGCTGGATTGCCCGGACAAAGCCGGGCAATGACCACGATAGAGAAGTCGACGCACGGCAAACTTCGCCTCCGTCGAAGCCAGTCGGGCAGCTTCCATTTGCAGTGGGCCTTGCAAATTCCTACATCAGCGCAACAACCCTCGAGCGAACCATCGGGGACTTCAGATAAACTGGAACCATCGGTTCCGGCCTCAACGACGCGAGGAAGCCCCTTTCGAAACACCGGCTGGGCGACCGATGCAACCCGATCGTGGAGTGATCCGGCCGTTGATCAAGCTGACCTCAATCGCCGACGGGACACTGAACGCCTTCGATAATATCGTGGACGGAGCTCAGGCGCTTGCCATGCCCAATCTGCGCCTCGGCGTGACCGGCCTGTCGCGCGCGGGCAAGACCGTCTTCATCACGGCACTGGTTCACAACCTCGTTCACGGCGGCCGCCTGCCCCTGTTTCAGATCGCAGCCGAAGGCCGCATCGCGCGTGCCTTTCTCCAGCCCCAGCCCGACGACACGGTGCCGCGCTTCGACTATGAAGCCCATGTCAACACACTGCTAGACGAACGTATCTGGCCGCAGTCGACCCGGCAGGTGTCCGAATTACGGCTGACCGTGGAATACGAATCCGCCACCTTCATGAAGATCATGCTGGGGCGCGGCACACTCAATCTCGATATCGTCGACTATCCCGGCGAATGGCTGCTCGATCTACCCTTGCTCAACAAGAATTTCCGCACCTGGTCGCGCGAGGCGTTGGCGCTTGCCTCCGAGCCCGCACGCAAGGGGCTCGCCGCCCCCTGGCTGGATGCTTTGGCAAAGACCGATCCTCAGACGGAGGCAGACGAGACCCAGGCACGCGACCTGGCGGCCCGGTTCACCGCCTATCTCGGCGCCTGCCGCGATGACGACTACGCCCTTTCGCTGCTGCCCCCCGGCCGTTTCCTGATGCCCGGCGACATGGAAGGCTCGCCTGCGCTGACCTTCTGCCCGCTTGATCTGGCAGACGGCACGTCCGCAAAACGCGGCAGTCTGGCGGCGATGATGGAGCGGCGGTTCGAAGCCTACAAGAAGCATGTGGTGCGCCCGTTCTTCCGCGAGCATTTCGCCCGGCTTGACCGGCAGATCGTGCTGGTCGATGCGCTGTCCGCACTGAACGCGGGCCCGGCGGCGGTGCGCGACCTGGAGGCGGCGCTGGCAGGGATCCTCTCCTGCTTCCGGCCGGGTCGCAATTCCTGGCTGTCGCACATTCTGGTTCACCGCATCGACCGCATCCTGTTTGCCGCCACCAAGGCCGATCACCTCCACCACACCGACCACGACCGGCTGGAAGCCATTCTGGCCAAGCTGGTGGAAAAGGCCGTCGCGCGGGCCGAATTCGCCGGAGCCGAAGTCGAGGTATCGGCGCTGGCCGCAATACGCGCCACCCGCGAGGCGCAGGTACGCGAGGCGGGCGTGACCCTTCCCACCATTCTCGGCACGCCGCTGCCCGGCGAACGGCTGGAGGCGGAAACCTATGACGGGAACAGCGAGATCGCGCTCTTTCCCGGCGACCTGCCGGACGATCCGGCCGCGATCTACGAGCCCGCGCAAGGCCCCGCGCCCGATCTGCGTTTCATCCGTTTCCGCCCGCCCAAGCTGGAGCGCACGGCAGAGGGACTGACCCTGTCGCTGCCGCATATCCGGCTGGACCGGGCCCTGCAATTCCTCGTTGGAGACAAGCTCGCATGAGGGACGAACCAACGCGCCGCGCCCCGCGCGCCTTTCATGTCGACGGCAACCGCATCGTCGAGGACGAAGCCCCGCGCGAGGAACCCGGCCACGCCCAGACAAGCCACGCCCGGCGCAGGGTAGCGGCCGAAATCGTTCCCGAACCAGCGCTGCCGGAGGAGGAGATCCTCCCCGCCCCGATGCCGAAGCGTCGCGCGACGCATTGGGGCCGGTGGCTGGCGGTCGGGCTCGGTGGTCTGATCTCACTGGCGGTCGGACTGGCCGTCGACAACCTGATCCGCGATCTCTTCACCCGCACCGACTGGCTCGGCTGGACCGGCATCGCGCTCGCCGCATTGGCCGTTCTCGCCGTGCTGGCGATCATCTTGCGCGAAATCGCCGGGCTCTCGCGGCTAAAGCAGATTGATCGCCTGAGACAGAAATTCGCCGCAGCAGCCGAAGCCGACGACCGCAAAACGGCCGGAGCCGCGCTGAAGGAACTCACGGCGCTTTACCCTGCCCGTCCAGAGACCGCGCGCGGCCGCAGCGCCATGACAGCCCATACCCGCGAAATCATCGACGGGCGCGATCTCGTCATCCTGACCGAACGAGAACTGTTGAGCCCGCTCGACGCGCAGGCGCGAAACCTCGTCGGCAACGCCTCAAAGCGGGTCTCCGTGGTCACCGCCATCAGCCCGCGCGCCATCGTCGACCTGCTGGTCGTCGGCATCGAGAACCTGCAGCTCATCCGGGCCCTGTCGCAGCTTTACGGCGGACGGCCGGGCACGCTCGGCATCTTCCGGCTGGTGCGCCATGTCTTTGCCCACCTCGCGGTGACCGGCGGCATGGCGGCGGGCGACAGCCTGCTCCAGCAGGTCCTGGGTCAAGGCCTCGCCGCCCGCGTTTCCGCCCGCCTCGGCGAAGGTGTGATCAACGGCCTCCTGACGGCCCGCATCGGCGCTGCCGCCATCGACGTCTGCCGCCCGGTTCCCTTCATCGGCACGCAGGCCCCTCGGGTAACGGACTTCGTCAGCTCCCTGCGCAAGGCTGCCGATACGGTGGAAGAGAAAGAAGTTCGGACCGATTAGGGTGTGTCATTTTAACCGAGGCGTCAACAAAATAGTCAGCGTCATGCCGTAGATCTGCTTTCGTTCAGCGATTGCATTTTGCGAGTTTTACGGAATCAGCGAGAAACAAATGGCGATTTCCGATACCGGACATCTTGAAACCGATGGCTTTTCTTCTTCATTTTCAGATAAATATGCCTGACTTCTGGCCTTCTAGGGCGTTCTGCTCCCCAATCTCCCGTTTCTGGCGCTGATGACATTCGCCTGCCCGAACCGGTCGGGCGCCGTTCTCCTCTACCTGCTGGTGGCAATCGCTTCCCGCAAGGTGCCGGGATGGCTGGCCGTTGCGCTGCTCGTTCTCGCAGTCTGCATCGACACGTTCATGGTGATCGCCGGGATCTTCGATCTCGCGCCGAGCCTTTTGCTGGAATCGATCCGCTACGCCGTTGCCTTCGATTTTTTCAGCTCCACTGCCTATCTGGTGGCAGTCGGCGTTCTGGTCGCCAGCACCGCGGCGACCGCGTGGATGCTGATCCATTTCCGCAAGCAGATGCAGATGGCGAGGCTGTTGCCGGCAATCCTCACCACGGTTGCCATTTTCGCCGTCGACGTTTCGGTCAATATGCCGACCAAGAACTTCGAAGGCCTGTTCGGCTCCCTTTATTCCTCGCGGGTTCCCTTCACCTCTGCGATGGAGGAGATCGGGCTCGAGCAATCGGCGGTTGCCGACGGGCACAACCTGCTGATGGTCGTCGTGGAGGGCATGGGCGCTTTCGAGACACCCGAGCATCAGGCGTTGCTCACCAATCTCCTTGAGACGCGAGAGCTGAAGAGCCGTTACACTGTCACGTCCGGCACTTCATCCTATGTGGGTTCCACGACCGGCGCGGAATCGCGCGAGTTGTGCGTTACATGGGGCGATTTCCGCGATTATCTCGGCAAGCCCCACTACGATTGTCTGCCCGCACGCATGGCGAAGGCCGGTTACGAGACGACCGCCTTGCACGCCTTCACCGGAAACTTCTTCCAGCGCAACGCGTGGTATCCGCATGTCGGCTTCCAGCACCAACACTTCCTGGAAGATCTGGTCACCGACGGCACCGATCCAAATCCCTCCTTTTGCGGTCTGACCTTCAGGGGCCTGTGCGATGGCGATGTCGTACAAAGGTCCGCTCCTATCTCGACGGGGCGAACGGCAAGCCACGCTTTGCCTACTGGCTGACGCTCAACACCCACATGCCGATTGCTCCCGACACAGGCACCCCGCGCCTTGCCTGCGACACTGACAATCCGTTTGCCGATCACATGGTCTGCGACATGACGGAGATGTGGATGGACGTGATGGACGACATCGCCGCCATCGCCAACGATCCGGACTTGCCGCCCACCGACATCGTCATTGTCGGCGACCACACGCCCCCGCTATGGACGCGCAGCGGCCGCAACGCCTTCGCACCCGGCAAGGTGGCCTGTTACGCCCTGAAGGCACGGACGAACCGACAAACCGCCCACAACGAAACAACCCGGCCTTGACCTAAGGGACGGGGCAAGGAAGTCTGATCCGCCAAACGTTCTCAGGCGGACGGGAGGCAACAGCCACCCTCCCCGCCTCGAACAGGGATCAGCGATGTTCGTCCACTTCTTCCAGGAACTGAAATCGGCGGGACTGCCGGTCTCCTTGCGCAAATATCTCATGCTGATGGAGGCGCTGAAGGCGGATCTGGCCGAGCGGCGCGTCAAGGACTTCTATTATCTCGCCCGCGCCTCTCTGGTGAAGGACGAGGCCGATCTCGACCGTTTCGACCGGGTCTTCGGTCATGTATTCAAGGGCCTCGATCTGATGAGCGAGGCGGTGGAGACCGCCGAAATCTCCGAGGACTGGCTGAAGAAGCTCGCCGAAAAGCATCTCTCGGAGAAAGCATCTCTCGGAGGAGGAGAAGGCCCAGATCGAGGCGCTCGGCGGCTGGAACAAGCTGATGGAGACACTGAAAAAGCGTCTTGAGGAACAGAAAGGTCGTCACCAGGGCGGCAACAAGTGGATCAGCACCGCCGGAACTTCGCCCTTCAGCGCCTACGGTTACAACCCGGAAGGCGTCCGCATCGGTCAGGACGAGAGCCGTCATCACCGGGCGGTGAAGGTCTGGGACAAGCGCGAGTTCAAGGACCTCGACGACACAATCGAGCTCGGCACGCGCAACATCAAGGTGGCGTTGAAGCGTCTGCGCAAATTCGCCCGCACCGGCGCCAACGAGGAACTCGACCTCGACGACACCATCAACGCCACCGCGCACAAGGGCTATCTGGACCTGAAGATGCGGCCCGAACGGCGCAACTCGGTCAAGGTGCTGCTGTTCTTCGATATCGGCGGTTCGATGGACGACCATATCCGCATCTGCGAGGAGCTGTTCTCCGCCGCCCGCACCGAGTTCAAGGTGATGAAGTATTTCTACTTCCACAATTGCCTTTACGAGGGCGTGTGGAAGGACAACCGCCGCCGACATTCCGACGTCACGCCGACCTGGGACGTGCTGCACACCTATCCGGCCGACTACAAGGTCATCTTCGTCGACGATGCCTCCATGAGCCCCTACGAGATCTCCTATGCCAGCGGCGCGGTGGAACACTGGAACGCGGAAACGGGCGAGGTCTGGATGAAGCGCGTCACCGATCTCTATGCCCGAGCGGTCTGGCTCAACCCCGTCCCGCAGCAGCACTGGAACTATATCCAGTCGATCGAGATGATCCACCAACTGATGGACGGCCGCATGTACCCGCTGGCGCTGGAAGGCCTCGATGCGGCGATGAAGGAATTGGTGCGGTAGAGCCCGGAGACGAATTTGGATGGCAGAGGCAAAGCCTTAGAGATAGCATCATCAGGCGCACTAAACGTCTCGTCCGTAATCGGCACGTTTCGCCCCTGACTGTCATCCCCGCGCAAGCGGGGATCCAGCACTCCGTGAACCGGCATTCTAGCCGATGAGCAAAACCCTGTGGTTACTGGATCCCCGCCTGCACGGGGATGACAGATGTGTCTGTGGCTTTTTGTAGACGCAGACGTCGGCATCGCAACGAGGGAACGACGAAGCGTTGTTTCCGGATCGGCCCCTCGGGACCGGTTTCTCGTCCGGAAACCGGAGCGTCCCTCAGTCCCGCACCACCAGCACCGAGCATTCGGGATGGCGCACGATCTTGGCTGCGTTGGAATCCAGCAGGTAGGACGCGAAACTCGGACTGTGCGAGGCGAGGATGATCAGATCCGCGTTGTATACGGCCGCCTCCTCCAGAACCTCGTGGTAGATGGCGCCTGAGCAGACCGAAACGCTCACCTGCTCTTCTGACAGCCCGGTCTTCGCGGAAATGCGCTCGAGCTCTTCGCGCGCATCGGCCGCGATGCGGGCATCGTAATCGGCGTCCAGCGCTTCGGTCACGAATCCCTGTATCGGCGAAATGACCGAAACGAGCCTGAGAACGGCGCCGTACTGCTTGACGAACTTGACAATCTTCTCAAGCGCGCGATCAGCGAAGTCGCTTTCAGCCGGGTCTACCGGCACGAGAATTGCGTCGTACATTGCTAGCCCATTACCCGAACAACAGCCCCGATTGACGTCTCATGGTCAATCCAAGGTGCTACCATCACATTGATAATTTTAAAAAATTTTTAGTGAGTAATAATACGAATCACGCACCTCCCCCACCATATGCCGACTGTTCCCGCTTGACGCAAGCGCATCCGGAGCGTTTTGTCCATGTCGTTCAATCCGATGGAGACCCCGCGTGCCGGTCGAAGACCTCGCCACCCACATCCCCTCAAGTCCCGCCGACGCGATCCGTTGGCTGCGCGAGGCGCGCATCGGCGAGGTGGAGTGCATCGTCCCCGACATGAACGCGATCATGCGCGGCAAGATCATCCCGCGCGAGGATTTCATCCGCCTGATCGAGGACGGCGTCCGCCTGCCGGAATTCCTGTTCTTCCAGGCGGTGACAGGCGACACGGCGGATGAGAGCAGCATCGTCAATCCGCTCGATCGCGACGTCCGCGCCATTCCCGATCTCAGCACGATGCGGCTGGTGCCCTGGTACGAGGAACTGACCCGCCCAGGTCATTTGCGACTGCGTCTTCATGGACGGATCCCCGGTCGATTTCGCCCCGCGCCAGATCCTGCGCAAGGTCCTCGGGCTTTATGCCGAGCGGGGATTGAAGCCGGTTGTCGCCCCGGAACTCGAGTTCTACCTCACCGGCCAGAACAACGACCCGGACATGCCGCTGAGCGTGCCGGTGGGATTGTCGGGACACAAGGAATTCGGCCACCAGGCCTACGGCATCGAACATGCAAACGACTACGACCACGTCGTCAACCTGATCTACGACTATTGCGAGTTGAGCCGCATCGAGATTGCCACCGTGGCGCACGAGGCAGGCCTGGCCCAATTGGAAATGAACTTCCGCCACGGCGATCCGATCGAACTGGCCGACCAGACCTTCCTGTTCAAGCGCACCGCACGCCTTGCCGCGCGCAAGCACAACATGGTCGCCACCTTCATGGCCATGCCCTATCAGAACATGCCGGGCTCCGCCACCCATATCCATCAGTCGATCGTGCGTCTGGAGCACGGCTCCAATCATCTTCGTCAATGCCGACGACACGGATTCGCCCGCGCTCCTGCACTATATCGGCGGGCTGCAGACCTACGTTCCGGCCGCAATGTCGGTGTTCTGTCCGAACGTGAATTCCTACCGCCGCATCCGCATGGAATCGGATGCCCCGATCAACATTCACTGGGGACGCGACAACCACACCTGCGGCCTGCGCGTGCCGGATTCCAGGCCCGTCTCGCGGCGCGTGGAAAATCGCGTAATCGGCGCCGACAGAAACCCCTATCTCGCCATGGCGGCAACGCTTGCGTGCGGACTTCTGGGACTGGAGAAAGAACGTCAGCCGGAACTGATGGTGGAGGTCGACGCCCATACGCTCGGCGTCTCGCTGGCCTGGCACATCCATCAAGCGCTGTCGGTCTTGCAGGAATCGGAGCCGCTGCGCCGCATTCTGGGACCGCGCTTCGTGGACGCCTTCGTCGACGTGAAGCAGCTCGAATGGCAGCTCTACAACAAGGTCATCTCGTCGTGGGAGCGCGAGTATCTGCTGCTGAACGTGTAAGAGGCGTTAGGGGCAAGGTGAGCGGAGGGATGCACTCGTGCCTCCAACCACCTGTCTCTCCACCGTCATTGCCTGGCAAAGTCCGGGCAATCCATCAGGCAGCGGCATACACGAAGAGTGCCGGATCCCCCCGGACTTCGCCGGGGGATGACGACGGGAAAATCGATGGTCTGACAGCCCCGAACAGGCTCAGGCCTGCCGCTCCGGGATGTGCACCACGAGGCCGTCCAGCTCGTCCGTCACCTTGATCTGGCACGACAGCCGCGAATTCGGACGCACGTCGTAGGCGAAATTCAGCATGTCCTCTTCCATCGACTGCGGAGAACTGGTGGCCTTGCTCCACTCCGCATCGACATAGACATGGCAGGTCGCGCAGGCACAGGCGCCGCCGCACTCCGCCTCGATGCCGGGAACCATGTTCTTGATGGCGTTTTCCATGACTGTGGTGCCGACGGCGGCCTCCACGGTTTTCCGCTCGTTACCGTCCACGCTGACATAAGTGATCTTGGGCATGAAGCTTCGCTGGCTGGATTGCTGGGGATAGTCGGAAGACATTCCGACATAACCAATCCGCAGCCACAGTCAAGTCAAGTAACGGTTTAAAATCGCAGAAGACGCTTCGGAAGGTCGTTATTTTTCCCGACTGAGCAAAGCGCGGGTAAACGCGTTGGTTGCACCGATCGCCGCTTCCAGATCGCCCGACAGGTCTTCGGTGCCCGTCTGCGCGCTGTTTTCCAGCTGCTCGGCCAGCTCGGCCACCTGCCAGGCGCCAATACCACGCGCGGATCCCCGGATGGAATGGGTCGCCTCGCTGCGCTCACCCGCATCCGGCGCCTACTTCAAGCGCTCTATCCAGGCCTGCGACTGATGCGCGAAAAGTCCCAGAACTTCCTGCTCGAGCGCACGATCCCCGAAGGTGAACCGCTCAAGATGCGCGAGATCGACGGGACCTTCCCCCTTTTCCTTTTCGCGCATGTCTTTTGAAGCCAGACCGGAAGAAGCCATGATCCTCTCCTCAACAGCGCCCGGGATGACATCACGACGACGGCAGGATGGTTGAACGCCCGCCAGCATGAGACGTCCCGGCGAAAACGGGGTTAAGATTACCTCCGGTTTTCCCCGTAGTGATGCCCCTGAGCACCAACAAAGTGAATCTTTGGTTAACGGCACCGGTTGCACCTCCCGTCACCGTTGAACGGACGCAACGGCACGCCGCATTCGCCTCCTAGATATGCCCCTCACATCCGCCCCTGTCCTGCTCATCTCATTCTTTAATATATCATCATCGCGTGCCATCACGCGCGCCTCGATGCAATTTGCGACTGACTAAATTTTGACTCAAAAATTACATATGTTTATATGGAAACAGTAACCTTCCAGGCGTATGCATGGGCCGCTACATCCGCAGGATAAGCACTTGCAACAGCGGTACGATGACACCGCAAATTCCGGCCACGGCGCGCCCAACCAGGATCCGTGAAAGCGTTCCGCGAGACGTCGGTTTCGGCACGAACGGCGAGCTTGAAAAGGCCTTTTGAGCAATGGCGTACCGCCTTAGACAAGCTGAGATTCCTTGTCCATTTACCCTGTTTGTGCCATTACCATTAGAGGTCTGGCTTAATGCGGAGAACCTGCTTTCAGCACAAGGCGTTATTAAGGGCCGTTGTGATGGCGGGGGAAGGTATTCCGGGACGGGGCACAATTCTATCTTCGGACCGCGGGGTCGTGCCCAACATTGACCATGATGACAAGGTTCATGGCGGGCGAGTCTGAAATGGCCGCATTTGCGATCGGTTCGGCGGTGGCGGCCGCCGGGCTATTCGACATGCATCACGAGTGCGACAACGGCGAAAGGCAATCTGTCGCCGATAAGTACAGAGTACCGACAGAGGCGATCTGACATGGCGGGAAAATCGCATAAGTCCACAGATCCGGTGGAGGCGGCCCTTTCGGCCGTCGAGGAGGCGCTGAAGCTCGAGTTCGAGAGCGACAAGCGGCCTTCCACTGATACGGATGTGAACAATGGAGGCAACGGAGCCTCGGGGGGAGCTTCGAGAGAAGGCGACGCGGTCGATGCAATCGCGGCGGCCGTGAGCGCGCGCGAGCACGACGAAAAGAGCACGTCGCGACGAGGACGCCGGGCACGCTCTGCGCGCTCCACGCGCCAGAGTGCGGCCAATGACGATCGTCGCTCGATCGGCAACCTGATCTACGCGCTGCAGCGCCAGCCTTCCACCGCACCGGTCTGGACCGCTTTCCTGCTGTCCATCGCCTGGGTCGGCATCGGCAGCGGGGTCGTCTGGTCGGCCTTCAACGCAGAAATCGATTCCATCACCACGCTGAGCCAGATCACCCAGTTCCCTGCGCTGATCGCATCCGGCATCGCGCTGATTCTTCCCGTCCTGTTCTTCCTGGTGCTGGCGATCATGATCCGCCGCGCGCAGGAAATGCGCATCGTCGCGCACGGCATGACCGAGGTCGCCCTGCGGCTGGCCGAGCCGGAAGACATCGCCAGGAAATCGGTGCTCAACGTCGGGCAGGTCATCCGCCGCGAAGTCGCGGCCATGGGCGACGGCATCGAGCGCGCCATCGCACGCGCCAGCGAACTGGAAGTGCTGGTGCACAACGAGGTCGCCTCACTTGAGCGCTCCTACAACGACAACGAGCTGAAGATCCGTGCGCTGATAGATGATCTGGTCAGCCAGCGCGAGGCAATCACCGCCAATGCCGACCGCGTGCGCACGTCCATCTCCGGCGCACACGAAAGCCTGGCCACGCAGCTGTCCACCACCGCCGATCAGATCGACGAAGCGGTGGGCTCCGCCAACAGCCGCCTAACCGAGACTTTCGATTCCCGCGCGATGAACTTTACCAACGCGGTCGATCAGCGCATCGAGGACATGAACGCCTCGCTCGACGAGGCCGGACGCAGCCTGGTCGATTCCCTGTCCTCGCGCGGCGAGGATTACGTCGAGCATCTGACCCGCTCCTCCACGGAGCTGTCCGACGTGCTGAGCAAGCGCGGCAGCGAGATCAACGTCCACCTGTCGGAAACCGCCCACAGCCTGGTGACCACGCTGATGGATCGCGGCAACGCGATTTCCAAGCTGCTCAGCAAGACCGGCGAGAACGTTTCGGAAACGATCGGCCTGCGCTCTGCGGAAGTGAACGACACGCTCACCATGGCGGGTTCGACGATCACCGAAGCGTTTGCACGCCACTCCGAGGAACTCACCTCACGCCTCGACACGACGGGCCGCACCCTCATCGACAGCATCGACGAGAAGGTCACGACCCTCGACGAGAACATGCAGGCGACCGGCGAGAACATCATCTGCACCATCACCCATCACGGTGGCGATGTGG
>NZ_JASJAV010000017.1 GCF_030066895.1 Breoghania sp.
AACGTCATCCTGAGGAGGCCGAAGGCCGTCTCGAAGGATGGGCCGCTTGCTCCGCAATCGGTCTTCGCGCTCCGATGCAAGTAATCCACTTCCCGGCGTTGGCGCGGGCGGCAATCCAGAGTAGAAGCTCAACCCAAATACGACATCCCCCGCGCCGCCGTGCCGTGGTGACGGGGATCTGCAAACAAAGGCAACCAGCGAAAAACATGACTGCAACCGTCCGTTTCGCCCCTTCGCCCACGGGTATGATCCATATCGGCAACGCGCGCACTGCGCTGTTCAACGCGCTGTTTGCCCGGCAACGGGGCGGATCCTTCGTGCTGCGGTTGGATGACACGGATGTTGCACGCTCCCGCGAGGAATATGCCGAAGCGATCATTCGCGATCTCGAATGGCTCGGCATCACGCCCGATCGCATCGAACGCCAATCAAAGTGCTTTGCGCTCTACGATGCCGCAGCCGAGAAGCTGAAGGCCGCAGGCCTGCTCTATCCTTGTTACGAGACGCCGGACGAACTCGAACGACGGCGCAAGCGTCGCCGTGCGCGCGGGCTGCCGCCGGCCTATGACCGCGCCGCGCTCAAACTGTCCGACGAGGAGCGCGCCGCCCTGGAAGCGGAAGGCCGCAAGCCCCATTGGCGTTTTCTGCTGCCGAACTACGAGACGGACCCGTTCGAGACGCGCCGGTCCGAAATCACCTGGCCCGATCTGTGTCGGGGAGACCAGAGCGTCGATCTCACCTCGCTGTCCGACCCGGTCCTGCTGCGCGAGGACGGCACCTACCTCTACACGTTGCCCTCCATCGTCGATGACATCGACTTTGGCATGACCCATGTCATTCGCGGCGAGGAGCATGTCGCCAACACCGCCGTGCAGATCGCGATCTTCCATGCGCTGAACGCGACGCCGCCGATCTTCGGCCATCACAACCTGCTGACGACGGCAAGCGGGGAGGGGCTGTCGAAGCGCTCCGGCGCACTGTCCATCACCGCGCTGCGCGAGGTTGGCTACGAACCGATGTCGGTCGCGAGCCTTGCCGTGCTGATCGGCACATCGGATGCGGTGGAGCCGATGGTCGATCTCGATGCGTTGACGGAGCACTTCGATCTCTCCCACGTCTCGCGCGCACCGGCCCGGTTCGACCCGTCGGATCTCTCAAACCTGAATGCCCGGCTTCTGCATCACCTTCCGGTGGAAAGCGTGGCCGACCGTCTGGTGACGATGGGGGTTGCGTCCGACAAGGTCAGCGAATTCTGGGAAGCGGTTTCGGGAAACCTGGAGAAGCTGGCCGATGCGGTCGGTTGGTGGCGGATCATTTCGGGTCAGATGCAGCCGGTCATCGCGGAGGAAGACCGCGAGTTTCTGAGCAAGGCGGCCGGGCTGTTACCCGAGGAGCCCTGGGACGGCGAAACCTGGAAGACCTGGACGAATGCCGTGAAGACGGCCACCGGGCGCAGGGGCAAAGGGCTTTTCATGCCTCTCCGAAAGGCTCTGACCGGGCGCGAGCATGGCCCCGAACTGGCGCGTCTGCTGCCCCTTATTGGGCGACAAAATACTTTGGACCGACTCGCCTGACACGGGTCGGCACGGACGCAGTCTTGGCTGTTTCGCCCTTTTGGGAAGTCTCTGCTGCGGCCGTCTTCGGCGGTGCGGCTTCCGCAGGCTTCGGAACATAGGCCCCGCGCCGGTTCAGGACCGTGTCCGGATCTTCATCGGCGGGCAACTTGGCGAGCGGCCGGGTCTCGGTGACGAGATCCCCGTTGTGATCGGCGCGATAGCCGTCCCACGGGTCGTTTGAATCCCAGGGTTCATTCGTGTCCCACGGCTCGTCGGGATTCCACACCCTTTCCGAATTCCAGTCGTCCTCGGTCCACTCGGAAGCCGGGTCGGAACCGCTGGCATTGAGCGCGGTGCCTCGTTCCGTGCTCGTCAGCGGCGTGATGTCCCCATTGTACCGGTTGCCGAGCCCCGCCACGGACATGTTCGACGACTTGCAGGAACACTCCGCATCCGTGCCCGGACACATGGCGTGACACTGGTCGGCATCCTGCAAGAACTGGTTTTCCGTCGTGGAAAACGAGATCGGGAAATAGAACCCGTCGCAGCGCCTGACGCACAGCGTTCGATAGGTGCGCCGCCGTAATTGTTCCGGTCCTCATAGGGCGTGTAGTAGTCGCGTTCGCCGCGATTGCGCTCTCCTCCGCCGAACAACATTCCGAACAGTCCGCTCTCGTGCTGTGCTTGCGGCGGGCGATTGTCGATGACGCCGTTGCGGTTGGGGCTTGCGAGTCTCCAGGCGCCGGAATCCCGGCCGTTGGTATTCGCGGCTTGCGGATAGCGGGAATCGGGCTCGCGCGATCCTGCTCGATAATCTGGAGCATTACAGCGCAGGGCGGAAAGCTGCTCGCGCACCTTGGCCATGCGCTGGGCGGTCTTGCTCGTGCCGGAGCGCTGCATGGAGATTGCGCGACAGCCGCGCCATGCGGGCGTGCATGTCTGCGATATCGTGGTCGATCCCGGCGCATACGCGCGGATCGGGCGAGGAGAACAGAAACCCGCCGCCGCAATGGGCCCGCCGGGCACGCTGATCCAGCATGTCGAGCCGGTCGGCCGCCTCTTGCAGCGCCCTGTCCCATTGGTGCACTTTCTTCCCGCCGCACCGGTCGTCGGTAATGCTGGAAAGCCGCGCCAGTTCGTCCTCAAGCGCATAGCAGCGCCCGTCGCGCGCCTGCGCATCGCCGGTTACCCCGGCAGCCAGAAGGACGGCGAGGCTCAAGACGGCAGACAGTGATCCGGATCCAAGACGCATACGCTTCCACCGGCCGTTTTGTCGCCGGGGTCCCGAAAATGGTGAGACGAACAATGCGGGTAATCTAGCGGACGTTGAGGTAGGGGGAAACCGGGCGCTGCGGGGGAGATGCGGAGCGCCTGCAGCGCGGCTTGTTGCGCTGGATTCCGGATCGGCGTTCGGCTTTGCCTCACTTGTCCGGAATGAGGGAGGGGGCTGAGTTGTAAGCAAACGCTAACACCGGGTACTGCTCGCACATCATTCGGGGGGTGGTTACAACTCTCCCCTTGCTCGTCATTCCGGACAGTCTGCAGCGAAGCTGCATGGCCAGATCCGGAATCCAGTACAACAAGCTGCACCTCCGCTGCTCCGCTTCCTCTTCTCCTCCGCCGAGGCCCATTGACGCTGCGTGCAACCGGAGGCGAGACGGTCGCATTTTCACCGTCTAGACTCACCCATCCTTGACCGCTTTGGGAAGAGCGTGCCGATATCTGGTGAGGAGAAATACATGAAGCTCGCGACGTTGCGCGACGGCACTCGTGACGGACAGTTGGTCGTCGTCTCCCGCGATCTCACCCGTTACACCCCGGCCGGAGCGGTCGCCGGAACCATGCAGCAGGCGCTCGACAACTGGAGCAAGGCCGAGCCCGATCTGCGGGATCTGTCAACGCGGCTCGACATCGGCCAGATCCCCGGCAAACCCTTCGACGAGACGCTGTGCCTGTCGCCGTTGCCGCGCGCCTACCAGTGGGCGGACGGATCTGCCTACGTCAATCACGTGGAGCTGGTGCGCAAGGCGCGCGGGGTGGAGATGCCGGTAAGCTTCTGGAACAACTCACTGATGTATCAGGGCGGCTTGGACGCGTTCCTGGCGCTGCGAAGCGCGATCCGGATGGCGGACGATGCCTGGGGAACCGATTTCGAGGCCGAGATCGCCGTCGTCACCGACGATGTGCCGATGGGCATCACGCCGGAATCCACCGCTCATCACATCAAGCTCCTGATGTTGGTCAACGACGTCTCGCTGCGCAATCTGATCCCCGGCGAGCTTGCCAAGGGCTTCGGCTTTTTCCAGGCAAAGCCCTCCTCGGCTTTTGGCCCTGTCGCGGTGACGCCGGACGAACTGGGCGAGGCATGGACCGGCGGCACCATCGCGCTGCCCATGCTGGTGGAGTACAACGGCAAGCTCTTCGGCAAGGCGCGTTGCGATGTCGACATGACCTTCGATCTGACGTGGCTCGTCTCGCATGCCGCGCTGACCCGGCCGCCATCGTCGGATCGGGCACGATCTCCAACAAGCTCAACGGCGGGCCCGGCAAGCCGATCGGCGAGGGCGGTGTCGGTTATGCTTGCATCGCCGATGCAGCGCATGGTGGAGACGATCACGCAAGGCGCGGCCAGACCCCCCCTTCATGAGCTTCGACGATCGCGTGCGCATCGAGATGAAGGACGACGAGGGGCTGTCAGTCTTCGGTGCGATCGATCAGGTCGTGGAGCAGTATGTGGGGTAAAGGGTGGGGGTATTTCGTTATCTTCCGGGCGTTGCATGCCCGGGGGCACGATTGACCCGTTCGCTCGGAACCTGTCATTCCCGCGAAGGCGGGAATCCAGCATCACAGAGACGCCTCGGCGGTGCTGGAATGCCTGATCCTGTGGGTACTGGATCCCCGCCTTCGCGGGGATGACAATCATTCGGTTTCGGTGCAACACGGGCATTTCGACGAGACCGTCCGCCGCGCGCGATCGTTGACGGTTACAAATTAACGGTCGATCAGAAGCGTGAAACGCGCATTTGGCCACTTGGGGAGTAAGCCATGAGCAAACAATTCGCATCCGCCGGTGACATGGAAGAAAAGGAGATTTCGTTTTTCGAGATCGGTCCCGGTTGCTATGCCTTCACCGCGCAGGGCGATCTGAACACAGGGATCATCGTCGGCGACGAGAGCGTCATGGTGATCGACACCCAGGCGACGCCCGCCATGGCGGAAAAGGTGATCGAGTACATCCGCACCGTCACCGACAAGCTGATCAAGCACGTGGTGCTGTCGCATTATCACGCCGTGCGCGTGCTGGGCGCGTCTGCTTACGGGGCGAGCGAGATCATTTCCTCCGATCTCACCTACCGCATGATCGTGGAACGCGGCCAGCAGGAATGGGACAGCGAGCAGGGATGTTTCCCGCTCCTTTTCCAGGGGGCCGACACCGTCCCCGGCCTGGCCTGGCCGACCCTCACTTTCGGCTCCTCCATGACCGTGTGGCTGGGCAAGCGCGAAGTGAAGATCACGCATCTGGGCCGCGGGCACACGATGGGCGATATCGTCGTCTGGGTGCCGGATGCGGGCGTGATGTTCTCCGGCGATCTGGTGGAATACCATTCCGCCTGCTACTGCGGTGACGCGCATTTCGCCGACTGGTCGGAGACGCTGGGCCGGGTCGCCGCCTTCGAGCCCAAGGCCGTGGTGCCGGGGCGCGGCGATGCGCTGACCTCGCCGAAGATGGTTGCCGACGGCATCGCGCTGACGCGGGATTTCCTGACGACGCTCTATACCTCCGTTGCGCAGTCGGTTGAGGAAGGCCGCTCGCTGGAGGAGGCGTTCGACGCTGCACGCGAGGCGATGGATCCGAAATTCGGCAGCTTCGCCATTCACGAGCATTGCCTGCCCTTCAACGTGGCGCGCGCCTATGATGAGGTTAAGGGCCTCGACCATCCGCAGATCTGGACGGCGGAACGTGACCGCGAGATGTGGGCAGCGCTTCAGGACGCCGAGTAGGGAGTTCAGTGCGGAGGCCGATCCTTCGCGACGGCCTCCGCAAGAAGGCAGCGCCACGCATCACGCATCAAGCCGTTGGGAGGCGGCGCGTGATCCAGCGCAAAGTTGGGAGGGTGCCGTAGCGGTATAACCGGGGCGGTGCGATATCTTGGGAGTAGAGTATGGCAGCAACCGAGGCCGGAGGCCGGGCTGCGCCCGTCAACGCGTCCGCAAATGCGGGCCCCGGTATGGGAACCGGGTCACGCAAGGCGTTCTATCAGTTCGGCTACGCCCGCGCGGCGGATCAGGATGCCTTCGCAGCAACCGGAAAACCGCCCCGTCATCCGATCGTGGTAGTCGGCGCCGGACCGGTGGGCATGACGGTTGCCATCGATCTGGCCATGCGCGGCAATGAGGTGGTGATCCTCGACGATGCCGACCGCATCGGCGAGGGCTCGCGCGCCATCTGCTTTTTCCAGCGCACGCTGGAAATCTGGGATCGCCTCGGCGTCGGCAAGCCGATGGTCGACAAGGGCATCACCTGGCAGGTCGGCAAGGACTTTCTGCGTGACGATCTCGTCTATCAGTTCGACCTGCTGCCCGAAGACGGCCACAAGATGCCCGCCTTCATCAACCTGCAGCAATATTACGCCGAGCTTTATCTGGTCGAACGTATCGTTGAATTGCCTCGGATCGATCTGCGCTGGCGCAACAAGGTCTCAGCGATCGACAGCCACGCCGACGGCGTCCGCCTGACAATCGAGACGCCGGATGGTCCTTACGAGATCGAAGCCGATTGGTTGATTGCCTGCGATGGCGCGAAATCGCCGTTGCGCGCCATGATGGACCTGGAATTCAAGGGTGAGGTTTTCGACGACCGCTTCCTGATCGCGGACGTGAAGATGACCGCGGATTTTCCGGTCGAGCGCTGGTTCTGGTTCGATCCGCCTTTCCATGCCGGACAATCGGCGCTGCTCCAAAAGCAGCCCGATGACATCTGGCGTATTGACCTGCAACTCGGGCCGGAGGCTGATCCGGAGACCGAGCAGAAGCTGGAAAACGTCGTTCCGCGCATCGAATGGATGCTGGGTCATTCCAATTTCGAGCTGAAATGGGTGTCGCTCTATTCCTTCCAGTGCCGCCGGATCGATCGATTCGTCCATGACCGCGTGGTCTTTTGCGGCGACAGCGCCCACGAGATCTCGCCGTTCGGTGCGCGCGGCGCCAATTCCGGCGTGCAGGATGCGGAAAACCTCGCCTGGAAGCTCGATTTTATCCTCAAGGGCGAGGCGGATACGTCGCTGATGGCGACGTATGACGCCGAGCGCTCGGATGCGGCGGACGAGAATATCGGCCATTCTACCCGCTCCACCGACTTCATCGCCCCGAAAACGGAGATGGAACGTACGCTGCGCAACGCCGTGCTGCATCTGGCCGCGCGCACGGAATTTGCCCGCGCGATGGTGAATTCCGGCCGTCTGTCGCAGTCCGTGACCTACGCAACCGATTTCTCAACGCCCGATACGGAGGCCTTTTCCGGCTCCGCGAAGCTCGGCGCGCCGGTGCCCGATGCGACACTCAGAACCGCCGAGGGCAGGGAAACGTAGCTGCACGATGAACTGGGCGCGGGCTTCACCGTGCTCCACGTGGCCAATGGCAGCGTACCCAACGCGGTGGAGGGGGCGGACCTTCGTATCGTGGGCGGGGAGATTATCGACGAGACGGGCCAGTTCCACCGCCGCTTCGATGCAACGCCCGGCGCGACCCATGTGGTCCGGCCCGATCAACACCTTGCCGCCCGGTTCCGTCATTTCGAGGCGCGCAAGGTCGCTGAGGCGATCGCTCGCGCCAAGGGTCGACCTGTTGCGTCCGCATAAGAAGGAAAAAGCGCCATGATGGATCTCATCACCACGAGCCAGTTGGCCGCGCCCGATGCGGCCTACAACATGATCGTCGATGCCCATCGCGGTCTCGATGAAAAGGACAGCGCGGTCCTCAACGCGCGGCTGGTGTTTCTGCTTGCCAATCACATCGGCGAATTGAGCGTGCTGGAACAGGCGATCGCGCTGGCGAAAGAGGAACTTTGAGGTCGGGCGGTAGGCTTGGAGCACGCGGTCCATCCTTCGAGATGCGGTCTGTGACCGCTCCTCAGGATGACGTTGTGCGTGTTGACGGTGTCTTCGAGGTCAATACAACGATAACGTCATCCTGAGGAGGCCCGTAAGGGTCGTCTCGAAGGATGAGCATCCGCCCAGATATTTCCTTTTCTCGTTGAAACCACCCCGTTTGCTTGGCACATCATGTGTCATGACCAGACGCATCACCGGCTCTCATCGCGCTTGTCGGCCTCGGCCTTGCAGCGGCGATCGTCGCGTTCATTGGGTTCGTGATGTTGCCGCGGCTTTTGCCGGACGGCGGGTTGCCGTTCGATCTCTATCGCGGGTCGATGACCTTCGATCAGGTGCGCGACCTGATGATGGTGCTCGGCGAGGACGGGCGCCGGCTTTATCGTTTCGTGATGGTGCCGCTCGACATGGTGCTGGTCGTCGCCTATGGTGCGGGCGTCGGTTGCGGATCTTATGGTTGCGCGGTATCCCGGACAACCGGGCGCACCACCGCTCTCCCTATGACAATCGTCGCCGGCAGCCCGCGGGCCAACGCATCCGCTCCGCCGTCGGGTTCATTTTCCTCGTCGCGCCCTTTCTCGCCGTCGCCTTCGATGCCTGGGAGAACGTGCTGATTTTCCGCATGCTGGGGCAGGGGGAGGGTGTTTCCATCCGCCTGATGGAGGAGTTCAACCGCACCTCGGGCTACAAATGGGCCTTTTTGGCGCTGACCGGCGTTGTGTTCTGCTTCTTGATGCTCGGCTTTGCTTTGCGGCGCGGACGGTAAACGTCGCAAGGTCTGGCAAGTCCGCATCTGCTACACTACGTGGGCGGAGAATTTGTCAGTGAGAGGAAAGACAATGTGCAAGGGTATTCGCGCGATGCTTGCCGCGACATGGCCGCGATGGCGGTGGTGACGGTGAACGCACCGGCCGGGGCCGCGGACGAGCCGGAACTGATCTTCAAGCGCTCGACCGTCTGGAAGTTTCTGACTCCCGATCACAAGCTCGCCACCTATGCGGTCGACGACCCGTTGATCGACGGCGTCGCCTGTCATTTCGCCGTTCCGGAAAAGGGTGGGATTCCCGGCTGGCTCGGCGTGGCGGAGGAAGTCTCCGACATTTCGCTCGCCTGTCGGCAGGTGGGGCCGATTTCCTTCAAGGGCGAGTTCGAGCAGGGCGAGGAGATGTTCCGTCAGCGCCGTTCGCTGTTCTTCAAGAAGATGCGGATCGTGCGTGGTTGCGACGCCAAGCGCAACGTGCTGGTCTACGTGATCTATTCGGACAAGCTGGTGGAGGGATCGCCGAAGAATTCCACCTCCACCGTGCCGATCATGCCTTGGGGCGACCAAACACCCGCCAAATGCGGCGACTACCTCAAGGACTGACGGTGCGCGTCCCCTCCGCTTAACGGTCCACGCCGAAGGACCAGGGCGACAGATCGTGGAAGGCCGTGGGATCCCTGTTGCCCGCAACTGCCACGAGAGCTGCGACGGGCGCGGCAAGCATCAGCCCGATGATGATACCGGCGAGGATGGCCTTCACCTTCTCGGGGGTGGTCATTTCGCCGCGGCCGAACCGCGTGTAGGGGCGATATTCGGGATGCGGGCGGAGCCGGGCCTTCAGGCGCGGCCGTATTTTGGGGCGCGGAAGGGCCGGAGCATCTACACCGCTCGCTTTTCCTCTCATCCCGCCCAGGAATATGATTTTCGACATCTTCGGTACTCGCAACTGTTTCCGAACGTATCGACAATGGCCGTATTGGTCTGAATGTGTCTTTGGAACGCCGTTCAGCGCCCGTTCATCGCTATTTCATCGCAATCGTTCAACTTGACCCCTGCACCGATGTGCCTTACACCGCTAAAGCGTGAATACGGTCATCATCATTCGCATTAGCGACGAGATTATTTGCGGCTAGCGAAATCGCTGGCTGTGGCCGTTTCCTCCTGCCCGAAATTGCATGACGAACGCCCCGGCTAGCGCCTCGCTGGCAACGTGGGACGGGGTGCCTATGGATCTTGTTATTTACAATACGCTCACGCGCGTTAAGGAAGCCTTCACGCCGATCGATCCCGTGAACGTGCGCATGTATGTCTGTGGCCCGACCGTCTACGACTATGCGCATATCGGCAACGCGCGACCGGTGGTCGTCTTCGACCTTCTGTTCCGCCTGCTGCGCCATTTCTACGGGGCTGATTACGTCACCTATGCGCGCAACATCACCGACGTCGATGACAAGATCAACGCGCGTGCGGAGGTGGAGAAGCGCACCATCCGCGAAGTGACGGAAACAACCGCCTCCCAGTATCACTCCGACATGGCCGCGCTGAGCGCGTTGCTGCCGACAATGGAGCCGCGCGCCACCGAGCACATCAACGACATGAAGGCGATGATCGAGAACCTCGTCGCCAAGGGCTTCGCCTATGTGGCGGAAGGCCATGTGCTGTTCGAGGTCGGCAAGATGCCGGGCTACGGCAAGCTTTCCGGTCGTTCGCTGGAGGACATGGTGGCCGGTGCCCGCGTGGAAGTGGCGCCCTACAAGCGCGATGCGATGGATTTCGTGCTGTGGAAGCCGTCGAAGCCCGGCGAGCCGTCCTGGCCGAGCCCCTGCGGGATTGTGGAAGACGGACGTCCCGGCTGGCATATCGAATGCTCCGCCATGGCGGGCAAGCACCTGGGCGAGGTCTTTGACATCCATGGCGGCGGCATCGATCTGACCTTTCCGCACCACGAGAACGAGATCGCCCAGTCCTGCTGTGCCCACGGTACGCAGAAAATGGCGAACTATTGGCTCCACAACGGCTTCCTGCAGGTCGAGGGCGAGAAGGTGTCGAAGTCTCTCGGCAACTTCATCACCGTCCACGAGCTTCTGGAGAGCGATAAGGTGGGCGGGCGCACCTGGCCGGGGGCTGCGGTGCGGCTGACGCTGATGTCGGCCCATTACCGCCAGCCGCTCGACTTCACGCAGAAGGGGCTGGAAGAGTCTGAAAAGCTTATCGAGCGCTGGGCGAAGCTGATCGACGGTGTCGAGACATCGAGCGATGCTGAGCCGCCGGTCGAGGTGGTGGAGGCCCTGTGCGAGGATCTCAACACCCCGCGTGCGATTGCGGCCTTGCACGGCTTTGCGCGTGCGGCGCGTTCCGGCGATATCGGTGCGGTACAAAAGCTCGCCGATGCGGCCGCCTTCCTCGGGCTGATGCCGGAGAGCTGGCAGGACGTGGAAGCGCAGACGGCAGAAGCCGCCACGGCCGATCCGGAACTTGCCGTGCGCGTGGAAGGTTTGATCGCGGATCGCCTTGCGGCGCGTGCGGCCAAGAACTGGACCGAATCCGACCGCATCCGCGACGAACTCGCCGCCGAGGGCATCGTGCTGAAGGACGGCAAGAACCCGGAAACGGGCGAGATGGAAACGACGTGGGAGTTGAAGAGGTAGGACGGGAACGCGGAATGCTTGGCCGATCCTTCGAGACGCCGTCTTGTGACGACTCCTCAGGATGACGTTGTGCATGTTGCTCGTTCTTTCGAAAACAACCGCACGATAACGTCATCCTGAGCAGGGCCGACGGCCCGTCTCGAAGGATGGGCTGCATATGTGGGCCTTGGAGAGGCTGCAGACATTGGAAGGGGAGTGGACGACATGGCGATGAGTGAGAATTCCCGTCGTACCGGTGGGTGCCAGTGCGGCGCCGTCTGGTTTGCCGTCGCCGGTCCGCTTGGACAGGCCTCGATCTGCCATTGCCGCATGTGTCAGAAGGCGCTCGGCAATTTCTTTGCGCCCTTCGTCTCCGTAGCCGACGATCAACTGACCTGGACGCGCGGGCAACCTCGCCATTTCCAGTCCTCCAACGATATGCGCCGCGGCTTTTGCGAAAACTGTGGCACGCCGCTGACCTACGAGGTATCCGAAGGCGTCGCGATCGCCATCGGCACCTTCGACGACCCGAAAACCATCGTGCCGACCATCCAGTTCGGGATGGAGTCAAAGCTGCCTTATGTGGATCGGCTGCATTGTCTGCCCGGCATGACGACGGAAGAAGATCCGGATATTGCCAACATCATCGATAACCTGGTGTCCTATCAGCACCCGGATCACGACACGCGCGACTGGCCGCCCGCCACCGAAGGTTGGGGCCAGGCCGCAAAGGAGACGAAATGAGCGAGCTCGCCACCCTCTACCCGCCGATCGAGCCCTATGAGACGGGCTATCTCGATGTCGGCGACGGCCATGAGATCTATTGGGAGCGTTGCGGCACCAAGGGCGCCAAGCCGGTGGTGTTTCTGCACGGCGGACCGGGCGGCGGGTTCTCTCCTGTCCATCGTCGCCAGTTCAATCCCGAGGCCTACGACATCCTGCTGTTCGATCAGCGCGGCTGCGGCCATTCTCGCCCGCATGCGGAACTGGAGGCCAACACCACCTGGCATTTGGTCGCCGATATCGAGCGGTTGCGCGAAATGGTGGGCGTGGAGAAGTGGCAGGTCTTCGGCGGCTCCTGGGGCTCCGCGCTGGCGCTCGCCTATGCCGAGACCCATCCTGAACACGTGAGCGAGCTGATCCTGCGCGGGATCTTCACCCTGCGCCGCTTCGAGCTGGAATGGTACTACCAGTCGGGCGCCTCCATGCTCCATCCCGACAAGTGGGAGCGGTTCCAGGCGCCTATCCCCGAGGATGAGCGCGACGACATGATGGCTGCCTATCGCCGCCGTCTGGTCGGCGACAACGAGGAGGTCAAGCTTGAGGTCGCCAAGGCTTGGGCGATCTGGGAAGGCGAGACCCTGACGCTCGCGCCCGATCCCGGCACTTTCGAGAAGTTCAAGGACGGCCACTTCGCGCTCGCCTTTGCGCGCATCGAGAACTACTATTTCGTCCACGGGGGCTGGATGAATGAAGGCCAGCTTCTGCGCGATGCCTACAAGCTGAAGGGCATTCCTGGCGTCATCGTGCAGGGCCGCTACGACATGGCCACCCCGGCGCGCACCGCCTGGGACCTGCACAAGGCCTGGCCCGACGCCGAATTCCACCTCATCGAGGATGCCGGTCACGCCTATTCCGAACCCGGCAACCTGGATCAATTGATCCGTGCTACCGACCGATTTGCCCAACGATCCTGAAATGAACGAAAGACAACAAAGGCTAACCCCCATGTTCGGAAACGCTGACGCTGTGGAGATGCCCGCCAGGGAACAACTCTATCTCTTCGATACCACCTTGCGTGACGGTGCCTAGACCAACGGCATCGACTTCTCGCTGGAGGACAATATTGCGATTGCGGGCATGCTGGACAAGATCGGTATCGATTACGTGGAGGGCGGCTATCCCGGTGCCAATCCGACCGATACCGCCTTCTTCGAGAAAAAGCGCACGCAGAAGGCGGCCTTTACCGCCTTCGGCATGACCAAGTGGGCCGGGCTTGCGGTGGACAACGATCCCGGCCTGCAAGGCCTCTTGTCGGCGCAGTCCGATGCGATCTGCTTCGTCGCCAAAATCTGGGATTTCCATGTAACGGTGGTGCTCGGCACCACCAACGAGGAAAACCTCGACGGCATCCGTCAGTCGGTCGCCGCCGCGGTGGCTTCCGGCAAGGAGGCGATGGTCGATTGCGAGCACTTTTTCGACGGCTACAAGGCCAATCCCGACTATGCGCTGGCCTGCGCCAAGGCCGCCTATGATGCGCGCGCGCTGAGTGGTGTTGTGCGACACCAATGGCGGCACGCTGCCCGACGAGATCGAGGCCATCGTCACCGACGTGATGAGCGTCGTGCTGGGCGATCATCTGGGCATCCACGCCCATAACGACACCGAGCGGGCGGTCGCCAATTCTCTGGCCGCCGTCAAGATGGGCGTGCGCCAGATCCAGGGCACGCTCAACGGCGTGGGCGAGCGCTGCGGCAATGCCAATCTCATCACCCTGATCCCGACCCTGATGTTCAAGAAGGATTATGCGGATCGCTTTGAAGTAGGGGTGAGCAAGGAGGCGTTGGCGAAGCTAACGCAGTTCTCCCGTTCCTTCGACGAGTTGCTCAATCGCGCGCCCGACCGGCATGCGCCCTATGTCGGTGCGGCGGCGTTTGCCACCAAGGCGGGCATCCACGCTTCCGCCATCCTGAAGGACCCGAAGACCTATGAGCATGTCTCTCCGGATCTCGTCGGCAACCGGCGGTACGTTCTGGTCTCCGATCAGGTGGGCAAGTCGAACCTTGTTAGCCAGCTCAAGATGCTGGGCATCGAGGCCGATCCTTCCGACCGGCGGCTCGACGGCCTGCTGCGCGAGGTGAAGGAACGGGAAGCGCTGGGCTATGCCTATGAGGCGGCGGATGCGTTCTTCTCGCTGCTCGCCACGCGGCTCCTCGGCAAGGTACCGAAGTTCTTCGACGTCAAAAGCTTCCGCGTCATGGTGGAGAGGCGTTACAACGCAGTCGACGAACTCGTCACCATCTTCGAGGCGGTGGTGAAGATCGTCATCGACGGCGAAGAGCACATGTCGGTGGCGGAAGGCAACGGCCCCGTCAACGCGCTCGACATCGCGCTGCGCAAGGATCTCGGCAAATACCAGAGCGAGATCGAGAACCTCGTGCTGATGGACTTCAAGGTCCGTATCCTCAAATGGCGGCACGGAGGCCATCACGCGTGTTCTGATCGAGAGCATGGATGAGGGCACGGGCGAGAGGTGGTTTACCGTCGGCGTCTCTCCCAATATCGTCGATGCCTCGTTCCAGGCCCTTACCGATTCCATTACCTACCGTTTGATGAAGGGGAGCGCGCCGGCCGCCTGATCGACGCCTCGTTTCACATGGAAAGAAAACCGCTTGCCCCGCGTCCCGCAGACGCGGAAACCACCGCCTATGTCAGCGCGGTCAGGGCCTATGGTCTGTGGGGATTTCTGCCGCTCTACTTCATGCTGGTGAGCGCCGTGCCCTCCATCCAGCTGGTCGCCCAGCGTATCGTTTGGTCGGTGGTGATCGTCGGGCGGCTTTCATGTTCGTGCGCCGCATGGACATGGTGAGGGGCGTCTTGCGCGACCGGCGCATCGTGATCCGCCTCACCATGAGCGCCACGATCCTGGCCGCGAACTGGCTGATCTTCATCTACGCCATCGATGCGTCGCGGGTGCTGGAGGTTTCCTTCGGCTATTTCATCAACCCGCTCGTCTCCGTGGTGCTGGGAACGGTGCTCCTCGGCGAAACTCTGAGTCGGGGACAGCGTCTCGCCGTCGGCATCGCACTGGTCGCCATTGCCATCCTGGCCTGGGGGTTCGGCAACTTCCCGTGGGTGTCGCTGGCGCTCGCCTTCACCTTCGGGACTACGGTTTCCTGCGCAAGACGGTGATCGTAGGCGCCGCGACCGGCCTGCTGGTGGAGGCCGCCGTGCTGCTGCCGGTGGCTGTGGCCTATCTCGGCTGGTGCGGGTTGAACGGTACGCTGGAGCTCGGCGACAATTTCGAGATGACGGTCCTCATTGCAGCGTTCGGCGTGGTGACGGCGGTGCCGCTGATCCTGTTTGCGCTGGGGGGTCAGGGATTGCCGCTTTCCACGATCGGCATCCTGCAATATCTCGCCCCGTCGCTGCACTTTGCGCTGGCGATCTTCGTCTTCAACGAGCCGCTGGATCCGATGCGGCTGGTGAGTTTCGCTCTGATCTGGGCATCGCTGATCGTGTTCACCCGAGACCTGCTCCGCCGCCGCGCGCATGCTTGAGTAGTGGGAAGGGAGGGGGATTTGCGAGTGTGTGGCGTGTGTGCGTGCACTTTACAATTGCTGCGTAATGTGCGTTTGCCGATGTGAACAATCCACGCACGACTGTCATCCCCGCCTGCGCGGGGATGACAGTCTCGGGTAGGGCGTGCCCTTTTCTCCTCACAATCAAGAGGGTTGGCCGACTGTTGGAAGGGCTTGTTTCTTCCTTCCCCCACACGCTCAAAGCTGCGAGATGGACACGGCATCCTTGGCATACGCATCGCGCTTGCCGTTGGCGATGTTCTGCTGGTGGGGGGCGATATCGGCGGCCTCGTCGACCACGTGATAGGTCACGTCGAGGTCCTCACGGATGAAGCCGTCTTTCGCCATATGCTCGAGAAATTGGTGCAAAGGTTTCCAGAGCCCCTTGATATTGGACAGAAGAACCGGCTTGTGATGCCACCCGAGCTGCGCCCAAGTCATCATCTCGACGGTTTCCTCAAGCGTGCCGATGCCGTCGGGCAGCGCCACGAAGGCATCCGCCTTCTCGAACATCAGCCGCTTGCGCTGGTGCATGTCGTCTATGACGATGAGTTTGCACTCGGTCTCCAGCATTTCCTCGCGGTCTTTCAGGAACTGCGGGATGATCCCGGTCACTTTGCCGCCATTGTCGAGGACCGAACGCGCGACGATGCCCATCAGCCCGACGGAGCCGCCGCCATAGACGAGGCGAATGCCGGCCTGAGCCACCGCGCGGCCGAGTTCTACGGCTGCTTCTCGATAGGCCGGGTCGTTGCCCGGACCATATCCGCAATAGACGCAAATGCTTCGAATGTCTGTTATACCGCCAAATTGGCACCCCCTGCGACATCCGGTCAAGCGGCCTTGCATGGCTCCGCATTCATCCGGACGGAGCCGGCGGCTGGAAAGCGATCGGCGCGGCTGAGGCTCCGTAGGAGAGGGGGCAATCGGCGCGCCATGGCGAAGGTCGTTGAGAGAATCACCGTGCGAATCGACCGCAAAGGCATGTGCGGGTGCGACCAAAAGGGACGCAGAGGGAAGCACTTGCGGCGGTTTGCTTGCCGTGGACGGCAAAGGCGTATAACCATGCGAGGAATTTGCGGATGGGGCTGTTCCTGAGACCGGCGCTACCCGGCGGCGGGGCCCGGATGCGGGTGTTTGAGAACGGTTCTCCAGGCTGAAGGAGCGCGAAGGTTCGATGTTCAAGGTATCGCTCGTAGGGCTCGCCGGTGTCGTTGTCGCGATCGGTCTCGCCATCTTTGGCTATCAGGCCGGGTATTTCGACAGCTTCCGGCAGACGCAGAGCCCGGCAACGGGATCGATCGCCGAGGCCCCGGCCGATGCCGGAACGCCTTCGGACAAGGCCGCGCCGACGGATGCCGCAAACCGCGAACAGGCCGCAGAAAAGGCGGGCGAAAGCGCCGCTCAGTTCGGCGGCGAGACGACGGCTGAAAAGACGGCTACCAGTGCGCAGAAAAAGCGGGAGGTTGTACCGGCCTTCGATGTGGTGCGTGTCGAGCGCTCGGGCGATGCGGTTGTTGCCGGTCTTGCCGAGGGCAATGCCACGGTGGCGCTTGTCGCGAACGGCAAGGTCATCGCCAAGACGAAGGCGAACGGTGCGGGTGAATGGGCAATCGTTCTCGACGATCCGTTGAAAGCCCGGCGACTACGACATTGCCATCTTTGCCGAGAAGGAGGGCGAAGCGCCCTTTGAATCGACGCAGCGCGTGACTGTTTCCATTCCCACCGATAAGGACGACAGCGACGTGCTCGTCGTCATGAACGCCGAGGGCGAGCCCAGCACCATCCTGCAAAAGTCGGGCGAGCAGGTCGCACCTCAGGTCGTTATCTTCAACGAAGCTGCCGATGGGGGCAAGGCCGAGGCGCAGCCTGAAGCCGCTGTATCGGAGGCAGGGCGAACAGGCAGCCGACGCGGCCGAGACGGCAGACACCTCGGAAACGCTGGAAGCCGCAGCGGAGACCAAAACCGCAGCCCTGTCGGACAACGAGCCGGAAGATGAGGCCTCATCAAACGAGGCAACGTCGGACAAGGCCGAAGAGACGGCGTCCACGTCCCGCAGTGTCGCGGCGACCGACGAGCCTGCGGGTGAGGGCGCGGCGATCCAGATCTGGACGTCGCTTGCCTGGCTGAACCTCGGCCAGACGGTGATTTTCACCCTGGGCATGGGTGCCTGCATGGCGATGTCGTCGCGCGCGGTGATGAACGGCACGCAGACGGTCGGCGATTTTGTCATGATCAATGCGCTGCTGATGCAGCTCTCCATCCCGCTCAACATGATCGGCTTTATCTACCGCGAAGTGCGTCAGGGACTGATCGACATCGCCGACATGTTCGACCTGCTGGCGGTGGATGCGGAGATCGTCGACCGGCCGGACGCGGCCCCTCTGGTGGTCGAGGGCGGCACGATCCGCTTCGACGACGTGCGCTTTTCGTATGATACGGAACGCGCAATTCTGAAGGGCGTCTCCTTCGAGGTGCCGAGCGGCAACACGGTGGCGATCGTCGGGCCGTCGGGGGTGGGCAAGTCGACCATCTCGTGGCTGATCTTCCGTTTCTACGACGTCACCTCCGGCGCAATCAGCATCGACGGACAGGATCTGCGCGAGGTTCAGCAGGAAAGCGTGCGGGCGAAGATCGGCATGGTTCCGCAGGATACGGTGCTGTTCAACGACACCATCCGCTACAACATCCGCTACGGCCGCCCTTCCGCCATTGACGAGGAGGTGGAGGAGGCCGCCCGCATGGCGCAGATCGCCGATTTCATCGAAACCCTGCCGCAGGGCTTCAATACGGAGGTGGGCGAGCGCGGATTGAAGCTGTCGGGCGGTGAGAAGCAGCGCGTGGCAATCGCGCACACACTCCTGAAGGCCCCGCCGATCCTGATCCTCGACGAGGCGACCTCCGTGCTCGAAACCCAGACTGAGCGGGAGATCCAGTCGGCACTCGACGTGGTGTCGAAGAACCGCACCACGCTGATGATCGCGCACCGTCTGTCGACGGTGGTGGGCGCGGACATGATTCTGGTTCTGGAAGCAGGCCGAATCGTGGAGCGCGGCACCCATGCCGAGCTTCTGAAGCAGAACGGCCTCTATGCCTCCATGTGGGCCCGCCAGCGCGAGGTGACGGAAGTAGAGGAACGCCTGCGCGCCATGCAGGATGCCGACGACGATTACATCGTGCGCCGTGGCCCGACTGCGGAAGAGGTAGTGGAGGTCGAGTAGGGGAGGATGGGAAGAGAAAGCGGAGGTGCTTCGCATCGCTTGTTGCGCTGGATTCCGGGTTTGGTCATGCGGCTTCGCCGCAGACCCGCCCGGAATGAGGGCGTTTGGGGTTGGACTTGTAAGCAGACGCCAAAACCGCATGCTGCTCGTCCTTCGTTTGCGTGTGGTTACACCTCTCCACTTGCTCCTCATTCCGGCCAAGTGAGGTAAAGCCGAGCGCTGATCCGGAATCCAGCGTAACAAGAGCGCGCGAATGCGCGCTCCATATCCCCTCCCCATTGATCCCCCTTGTCACATGGTGCATTGATTGCGTCGCATAGCTTCGGCATGATCTTGCCGAGCGAGAGGTTCTATGAAAGCCCCATGTCCCTGATCGACACCATCAAGCGTACGGCCGTCCCGATCCACCGGGAGGGCTGGCACTTCATCGCCATCGCGGCGGCGATTACCGTCGTCGTCGGATGGTTCGTGCCAATTATCTTCTGGATCGGTCTCATCCTGACCGGCTGGGTAATCTATTTCTTCCGCGATCCACGACGGGTGACCCCCTTGGGTGCCGGACTGGTGATCGCACCGGCCGATGGCACCGTGTGCATGATCGGACCGGCCACGCCGCCGGAAGAGCTGGGCCTCGGCAACGAACCGATGGTGCGTATCTGCACCTTCATGAATGTCTTCAATTGTCACGTGAATCGTGCGCCGCTCTCCGGCCCTGTCACCAAGATTGCCTATCGGGCGGGCAAGTTCCTGAACGCGGAACTGGAAAAGGTCTCCGACGACAATGAACGCAACGATCTGGTGATCGACGCTGCCGAAGGGCGCATTGCCGTGGTGCAGATCGCGGGCCTGGTGGCGCGCCGCATCGTGTGTTTCATGCGCGAGGGCGAGAGCGTGCAGGCGGGCGAGCGCTTCGGCCTCATCCGTTTCGGCTCGCGGCTTGACGTCTACCTGCCCGCCGGAACCGCGCCGAAGGTCGCCATCGGTCAGACCATGGTGGCCGGCGAGACCGTTCTGGCGGATTTGACCGCGCCCAAAGGCAACGCACCGCTGACGCGGGTAAGTTAGGGTCATGAGTACACCTTTCGCCCCCTTCGAGCCGGGCCCCAGCGAGCGTTCCAAGCGCTCCGGCGGCCGGATCCGCCGTTTCCAGCGCGTGCCGCTGAAGATGATCCTGCCCAATCTGGTGACGTTGCTGGCTCTGTGTTCGGGGCTGACCGCCATCCGAATGGCGTTGGAGACGCGGTGGGACTGGGCGATCGGGGCGATCGTTCTGGCTGCGGTGCTCGATGCGATCGACGGTCGGGTGGCGCGGTTCCTGCGCTCCACCTCGCGTTTCGGGGCGGAATTCGACAGCCTCGCCGATTTCGTCAATTTCGGCGTCGCGCCCGCGATCATTCTCTATACGTGGGTGTTGAACGAGCTGCATTCCTTCGGCTGGATCACCGTGCTCGTCTTCGCCATTTCGGCCGCACTCCGGCTTGCCCGTTTCAACGTTGCGCTGGATGAGCCCGACAAGCCCGCCTGGCAGGCAAACTATTTCACCGGCACGCCCGCGCCTGCGGGGGCGCTGTCGGTGCTGCTGCCGGTCTATCTGCACCAGCTCGGTCTGCTGGATCGTTGGGTGGAAGTTGCGCCCTTCGTTGTCGCCTACACCTTCCTGATCGCCTTCTTCATGGTCTCGCGCCTGCCGACCTTTTCCGGCAAGCGGGTGGCGATGCGGGTGCGCAAGGATCTGGTCCTGGCGATTTTCGTGGCAGCCGTGCTGCTGGTCGCGCTCGCCGTGAGCTATCCCTTCGAAATGCTGACCTTGGCGACGATCGCCTACCTGATCTCCATTCCGATCGCCGGTCGGGCATGGTGTCGGCACGTGAAAGAAGACGCGGCGAAGGCCGAAGGCCGATCCCAGACGTCCGCACAGTCCTCTGGCGCCGAACAGCCGGAGCTCGATAAAGAGGACGAGGACGCGGAATATGGATCCGGGCCCCTGTGAGGGGCTGGTTCACATGCCGTCGTCGTCCTCAGGCTTCCTCGCGATATCCCAGAGCGTGCACGAGGTCGCTCAGATTGGCATCGGGGAATGCCTGCCGCAGCATCGCAAGCGCTTCCGCCGCTGACGCGTGTGGTGTGTTTTGCAGCATTTGCCGCATTGCCTGCAATCGACTGTGCAATGGAGTCTGTCCCCCCTGTCGTGAAATGATCCGGGCCCCTCATGCCCGGTTCCGCCGCACCATGGTCGACCAGGGTAAGCGAGGGTTTCATCGTCGCCATCACTGTCTCCTTGCCTTCTCGTTTGTCCGTATCTGATGCAGTTCCCGGCCTATTTGTCGGGCAAAAACTCGCATCGGGCCTCAAAGTTTCGACCTCAGAACGGAATAGGCGACACCCTTGCTAGTTTCGGGCCAGTTTCGGATCTGTTTTACTGCTTAGTGAGAAAAAGATGACTTGATGACAACTGGAAACTGATTCTCGCGGATGTAAAGGCGCTGCGGGAGGAAATGCGAAAAAGGTTTCGACTGTTGAAAAATCCGGCTGTTTGAGCTTCTCTGCGAACATGAAGTATAGGTAATAACGACAATATACGGAGCTTCCTTCCATGACTGACTATCCGCGTGACATGATCGGCTACGGGCGCAACGCGCCGGACCGGCGCTGGCCGGACAAGGCACGCATCGCCGTCCAGTTCGTGATCAATTACGAAGAGGGCGGCGAGAACAATATCCTGCACGGGGATGCGGCATCAGAGGCCTTTCTGTCGGAGATCGTCGGCGCTGTGTCTTGTCCCGGCAAGCGCCACATGAACATGGAATCGATCTACGAGTACGGTTCCCGGGCCGACTTCTGGCGGCTGTGGCGCATGTTCACCGGGGTCAACGTGCCCGTCACCGTCTACGGTGTGGCCACCGCCTTGCAGCGCAACCCGGAAGCGGTTGCCGCGATGAAGGAAGCGGGCTGGGAAATCGCTTCCCACGGGCTCAAGTGGGTCTAGTTCAAGGATATGCCGATCGAGGAGGAGCGCGTGGCGATTGCCGAGGCCGTGCGCATCTACACGGAAGTGACCGGCGAGCGCCCGCTCGGCTTCTACCAGGGCCGCAGTTCGGAAAAAACCATTCTGCTGGCGATGGAGGAGGATGGTTTCGTCTATCTCTCAGATACTTATGCCGACGATCTGCCCTACTGGATGGAAGGCCTCGGCGGGCAGCATCTGATCATTCCCTATACGCTCGATGCCAACGACATGCGCTTTGCCACCGCTCAGGGCTTCAACTGTGGCGACCAGTTCTTCACCTATCTCAAGGACAGCTTCGACACCCTCTATGTCGAAGATGTCGCCGGTCAGGCCAAGATGATGAATGTTGGCCTGCATTGCCGTCTCGTCGGTCGTCCGGGACGCGCCGCAGCCCTCGCCTGGTTCATCGATTACGTGAAGGGGCATGACAAGGTCTGGCTGCCCGCCGTATCGACATTGCTTGCCACTGGCACGAGCATCACAAGCCGGCCTGAAGGTCCTCTCGAGATCCGGCCGACGCCTGCTGAACGGAGCCGGCGTCGGCCCGTGCCTACATTCGCGGTAATTGGTTATTCGTTTTTCTCTCCTTCGTAAAACGACGAGGGCTCACTACGGCAAGCGCCGGTTGGTCGGGGCACCGGGTTGGGAGATGCTGGCAACCTGTTGAAAACGTAGCGAGAGATATGCCTGCTTCGCGATTTCGGACTTGAGCAGGTCATTCGAAATTTTCCCGCAGTGATAGGTTCCTTCTACAACCGCTTTCCCAAACGACCGATAAGTGAAAAAATTTCAGTGAATTGTTTGAATAGAGAACTTTTACTTAAATTATTTATTTTATACTTGAATTAAGGAGGGATTTGCAGAAAATTCGCCGCATTGCAGCCGGATCCTTTACGGACTCGGTTGGGGAGAGCTCCGTCACAGGCGGAAAAATTCGAGGAAAAATATGTTAAATAATCTTGCGATTGCAGGGTGTCTTGCCGTCAGCGCACTTGCTCTGACCGGAACTGCGCAGGCGCAGGAAGTGACCCTGAAGATCCATCATTTCCTGTCTCCGCAATCCTCGGTTCCGAAATACTTCATCGGGTCCTGGGCGGAGAAGGTGGAAAAGGATTCGGACGGTCGCATCGCTATCCAGATCTTCCCCACGATGCAGCTCGGCGGCAAGCCGCCTTCGCTCTACGATCAGGCCAAGGATGGCGTGGTTGACACCATCTGGACGCTGACCGGCTACACGCCGGGTCGCTTCCCCAAGTCCTAAGCCTTCGAGTTTCCCTTCATAGCGGGCAAGGGCTCGGCGACCTCGGAAGCTGCCTGGGACTACTACGAGAAGGGCCTTCAGGACGAATTCAAGGACGTGAAGGTGATCGCTGCGTTTACCCACGGCCCCGGCCTCGTCCATGCCAACAAGCCGGTCGAAAAGCTTGAGGACATGAAGGGCCTGAAGCTGCGCGGTCCCACCCGCATGACCAACAAGCTTCTGGAGAAGCTGGGCGCGATCCCGGTCGGCATGCCTGTGCCCGCGGTGCCGGAAGCCCTGTCCAAGCATGCTATCGACGGTGCGGTGGTGCCCTGGGAGGTCTCCGTTCCGCTGTGCATCCCCGAACTCGTCCATCACCACACCGGTTTCTCCGGCTCGCGCGGCCTCTACACGTTCTTCATGGTCTTTGCCATGAACAAGGCCAAGTACGACAGCCTGCCGAATGACCTGAAGAAGGTGATCGACGACAATTCCGGTCGTGAAGCCTCGCGTCTTGCCGGCCTTGCGATGGACAAGGGCGACGAGGCCGGTCCTCCTGCCCTGGCGAAGATCGGCGACAAGCAGACCATTCTCGATGAAGCCGAGACCCAGCGCTGGAAGGATATGCCGCCAAGGAGATCGAGGCCGCCTGGATCGAGGAAATGGACGGCAAGGGCTTCGACGGAGCCAAGCTGGTCGAGGATGCCAAGGCCGCGATCGACGCCTATGTCGACGACGAGCAGCCTGCCTACCAGTACTGATCCGCTTTCTTCGAAAGCCGGAGCCGGCCGCGCATGCCGTGGCCGGCTCACTTCAATCACAAGAAAACTTCATCGAAGCGCATAGATGCCACAGGGGCGCCGCCGCGTTTGGAACGTCACAAGCCTTGTGCAACCGGGCAATGCGCGGGTCCAATCTGGGCTCCGTCGCATATGCGGCTACGCGATACGGCTTGAATCTTCCATCAATTCGGGGGGATAGGGATGGTCAGCCAGGCTAAGGGGCTCGCGCCCCGGCTCGAACGGCGCGTCGGCCATGTCATCGACTTCATCACCCGCTGGCTGGCGCTCGCCGGCGGTGCTGCACTCGTCGCGATCACCGCGGTCACCTGTATCAGCGTCTTCGGTCGCGAGCTTGCCAGCGTCGCGGTGGCGCCGTTCGACGTTTTCGATCCCATTCCGGGCGACTTCGAATTCGTGGAGGCCGGGTGCGCCCCTTCGCGATCTTCTACTTCCTGCCATGGTGTCAGATGCAGCGCGGCCATGTCACGGTGGACATCTTCGTCCAGCCACTCGGTCCCCGCGTCAATGCCGGCTTGTCCCTGGCCGGCAACATCCTGCTGACCGCTTGTGCCGCTCTCATCGCCGTAAAGCTCGGGGAGGGGCTCATGGACAAGCGCGCCTATTCCGAGAGATAACCTTCATCCTGCAGATGCCGGTCTGGTGGGGCTATGCGGTGTCGCTTGTGGGTGCGTGGGTGTTCACGCTCACGGCCGTCTACACCGTGTGGCGCAATCTCAACGAGATGTTGGGCTAGGGGGAGAGCGCGTAATGGGCAACATGGAACTCGCCGGTCTCAGCTTTGTCGTGTTGCTGGGGCTCATCTTCCTGCACATTCCGATCGGGCTTTCCATGCTCGCCGTGGGTATCGGCGGCACCGTGATAGTCACGGGAAGCTGGGTGCCGATCCTGGCGCAGATGAAATCGCTCACCTACGAGACCTTCTCCAGCTACTCGCTGTCCATCGTGCCGCTGTTCCTGCTGATGGGCCAGTTCGCGACCAGAAGCGGCATGTCGCGCGGTCTGTTCCGCGCCGCCGCCGCCATGATCGGCCACAAGCGCGGCGGTATCACGATGGCGTCAGTGGTCGGATGTGCAGGCTTCGGCACGATCTGCGGTTCCTCGCTGGCGACCGCGGCCACCATGGCCCAGGTGGCGGTGCCTGAAATGCGCCGCTACGGCTACAACGGTGCGCTTTCGACCGCCTGCCTTGCCGCGGGCGGTACGCTCGGCATTCTGATCCCGCCCTCTTTCGTGCTGGTGATCTATGCGATCCTGGCCGAACAGAACATCGCCAAGCTTTTCGCCGCGGCTTTCATTCCGGGCATTCTGGCGGCGGTGGGCTATGTCATCACCATCTCGCTGTTCATGCGGTTGGACCCTTCCGCTGCGCAGTTTGCCGAAAAAGCGAGCCCGCGCGAACGTCTGGAGGCCATGATTGAAGTGTGGTCGGTGGTGCTTATCTTCCTTTTGGTGGTCGGCGGCATCTATGCCGGCTGGTTCACGCCGACCGAAGGTGCGGCGGTTGGTACCGCCGGTACCGGACTGGTGGCTCTGTTCCGTCGTCAACTCGGCTGGAAGGTGCTTGGCGAGTGCATCCTGGCCACCGCCGTTTCCTCCGGCATGATCTTCTTCATCGTGTTCGGTGCCGGCGTGTTCAACTCCTTCCTGGCCTTCACCCAGATGTCGCAGACGATGGCTGCCTGGGTCGGCGGTGCCGGGTTCAACCCCTGGTTGGTGCTGGCAGGCATCCTGCTGACCTATCTGGTCTTCGGCTGCGTGATGGATTCGGTGTCGATGATCCTGCTGACCGTGCCGATCTTCTTCCCGATCATCATGACCCTCGATTTCGGGTTGACGCCGGAAGAGACCGCCATCTGGTTCGGCGTTCTGGTCCTGATTGTGGTTGAGGTCGGATTGATAACGCCACCGGTGGGGATGAACCTGTTCATCACCAATTCGATGGCGCCGGACGTCTCACTCACCCAGACCTACAAGGGCGTCATCTTCTTCGTCCTGTTTGATTTGATCCGCGTGGCGATTCTCGCGGCGTTCCCCGCAATCATACTCGCGGTGCTGTGGTTGTGGAGATTGGGAAACAATGTTCAGGCTCGGTTAGAGCGGAACAGAACACCGTACAACAGACGCCTGCCGGGGTTCTTCCGGCAGGCGTTTCTGTTTGAACGATGATATTTCATGTTAATCACTTCCCCGGAAGTCGTAACGGCAAGTTACATTCAGTCGGATATTCTTCATCAAATGGGCGTAATATACGAGCATTGGGAGAATGCGCATGCATAGCGCGGGTGCGTTTGTTTCCGGATTCGGTTTCAAAAGATCAGCTTGCGGCAAGTGTTTGATGATTGGTTTGAAATGAGGCAGGATCACCCGCATATGCGGCGGAGAGTGAAGTGAGCAGAAGTCAGGCGACCCACGACGATTATCTCGGGGACGGATCGGTTCGACAGCGCAGATCGCGCGGGTCGTTCTTGCGTCGTGTCACCAGTACCCTGATCGACGTTCGCAGCAACAAGAGCGCGCAACCGGCTGAACCGTTGCGCCACCTGCGCTTCAACAACGTGTCCAAGTTCTACGATACCAAGAAAGGGCAGCGTTGCGTTCTCGACCATATTTCGCTGGATTTCCCGCGCGGCCGTAACATCGCGATTCTCGGCAAGAACGGCGCCGGAAATTCGACACTCGTGCGTCTGATCGTCGGGTCGGAAGCCCCGACATCCGGACGTATCTTGCGGAAATCTCGGATTTCCTGGCCGTTGGGGCTGGGCGTCGGTGTCCATTCCGAGCTCAGTGCGTTGGAAAACAGCCGGTTCGTTGCCCGCATCTACAATGCCGATCCGCGCGAGGTCATCGATCTGGTCGAGGAGTTCGCGGATATCGGCGCCTATTTCCATATGCCGGTGCGCACGTTGTCATCCGGCATGCGTGCCCGCGTGAATTTCGGCCTGAGCCTCGCAATCCAGTTCGACTGCTATCTGATCGACGAATTGACTGCCGTGGGTGACCGCAAGTTTCAGGAAAAGTGCCGCGAGGCTTTCAGTGAACGCCTGTCGAATGCTGACGTAATCATGGTTTCTCACCAGACGAACACCGTTAAGTCCTACTGCGATATGGCAGCTATCCTCAAAGACGGTAAGATCCGCTTCTATGATTCGCTGGAGCAAGCGAGAGAGATCTATCAGGGGCTTGCGTGATGCTGGACATTCCCAAGGCTGCCAGCCGCCTTCGGCAGATGGCGAGGGGCGGAATGAGTGCTGTGTCCCGCCAGGTAGGCCACGTTCCGCAACAACATCCCGCAGAAACTCCCGATCCGACGATCGTGCGTTTGCCGGAAGGCAAACCGGTCACATCGCCTGGCGCCAGACCTGGTGCGCGGGGTAGGCAGGGGGCGTCTGCGTTTGATGTCGTGGGCAAGCCCAAGCTCAATGTTGGTCGTTCGTTCTTTGCGTTGTCCTGCTGACAATTATCGCAGGTATCTATTTTGCCTTCTTCGCTGCCGATCAATATTCGGTCGAGGCGCAGTTCGCGGTGCGCAGCAAGGAGAGCTCTGGAGCCTATATCGACGGGCTGACCATTCTGAGCGGAATCACCGGATCCCAACCAAACTCGTCTGACAGCTACATCGTTGCCAAGTTTGTCGAGTCTCGCGATCTGGTGGACAAGATCGACAAGGATCTGGACCTGCGCAAGATCTACTCACGGTCCGAGGCCGATTTTTTGTCGTCGGTCGACGATGAAGCTCCGATAGAGGATCTTGTGGAATACTGGCGAGGGATGGTTACAACTGAATACGATAAATATTCGGGAATCGTGACCCTCCAGGTGAAAGCTTTCCGTCCCAAGGACGCGGTCCTCATCGCGCAGAAGGTGATCGGATACAGCGAAGCCCCGGTGAATGATCTGTCCCGCCGAGCCCGGGAAGATGCCGTCGCCGAATCGGGAAGTGAAGTGGCCCGTGCGGAAAACCGCTTGCGGCTGGCGCGTCGCGCCGTTGCCCATTTCCGCCGATCGGAACGGCGCCTGAACCCGGTGGTGACGGCCGAAGCTCGCGAAAAGATCATCGCCGAACTCGAAGGAGAGAAAGCCAAGCTCGAGACTGAGCGCGCTACAGCAGCCGCGGTTAGCCCGAATTCACCGCGTCTGAACTCTCTCGACTCGCAAATATCTGCGCTGACCAAACAGATCGACAGCGTGCGTCTGCAAACCAACGAAACGGATGATTCTGGAAAGGAAGAGTCGCTCAACCAACAGCTTTCGGAACACGAAGAGTTGCAGACCGAGCGGGAGTTCGTTCAAAGAGACTATGTCTCCTCGCTAACTTCCTTGGAAAAGGCCCGCGTGGAAGCCGCCAGTTAAACCCGGTATCTGTCGGTTTTCGTGGAACCGCGCCTTACCGATATCGCGCTTTATCCGGAAGGGCTGCGTTGGACTTTCATCATCTTTATCGGCGTTTTCCTGCTCTGGGGAATCGTCGGGCTGATCATCGCCGAAGTTCGCGACCACGTCGCCTGACCGGTAAGACGCGCTTCATCCTTCTGGGCCTCGAAACGGTCCGGTCCTGCCTGCAAGTCGTCGATGCCATGGGATAGCTTCGACAAATTTAATCGAAGTTTAATATGCGAGTCACTCTCTAGACCGTGCCGGATGGCTTTAGGCCAAGCTTCCTGCGGTATTCTGATGAGTGGCCGTATCAGGTTTGTATCTGAATTGTATCCGGCCTTGTTGCGAGGCTGCAACAGTGTGTGGTCGAGAGTGTTGTGCATCGGTTCGCCGATGTAAAAGGACAGAGCTACCTGCTATTGAGAGTCGCGGCAGGCGGAAAGGCGATAACTTGAGTGCAATGAAAACAATCGGCCTTGTCTTCGTAGCGGTGATGGTTGCGGGGTGCGCGGCATTGAGCGCAAACGATATTGAAGATATCGCTCGCCAGGAAGATTACTTCACTTTCCGCCTGACGCCCGAAAATGCCCAGATCATCGGTCAGTACGTCCCGTCTCGCTTTGCCGACTATTTCGGCATCAAGGGGACGGAACCGCGCCAGCGCATTGGTGTCGGCGACGTTCTCGCTGTCAATATCTGGGAAAGCCGACGAGAAAGGCATCTTCTCCACAGCCTACGGCAAGAAGACCACGGTTGAGAGTGTTGTCGATGATTCCGGCTGTATTTTCTTGCCCTATGCCGGGCGCATCTGGGCCGCCGGGCGGTCCGTGAGACCGTCGAACAATCTCTGGTCGGCAAGGCCGATCAGCCTCAGGTCCAGATCATCGTCAAGGGTAACCAGACCAACAGCGCCGTGATCGTCGGCGATGTGGGCAAGGCCGGCAAATACCCCATTTCGGTGGCGGGAACGTGGTTGCTGGATCTGGTCGCGCAGGCAGGTGGCTAACGCGGCAAGATCTATGAGACGACCGTAACGCTGAAATGCGGTAATCGGAAGGCCTCGACACGTCTGGAAGACCTGATTGATCTTCCCCAAAAACAATGTCCGGCTGGTGAAGGGCGACAACATCCTGTTGTCCGTCAAGCCGCGCAGCTTCACTGCCTTTGGCGCCGTCAGAAAGACGACCATCCAGCATTTCCCGTCCAAGACGGTGACGATGACGGAAGCCTTGGCCATGGTCGGTGGCTTGAACGATAACACCGCGGATGCCAGCGCCGTCTATCTGTTCCGCTTCGAGGATCCGGAAGTGGTCGCCAAGTTGCGACCTGATTTGCGTGAGAAGCTCGGCGACTATCAGGTTCCTGTGATCTACCGTCTGAACCTGCGGTATCCGAAGGCCTGGTTCGTTGCGCGCTACATTCAGATGCATGACAAAGACATAATCTATGTTGCGACACATTCGGTGGCTGAGTTCGCGAAATTCTTCCGGATCGTCCAACTTCTCGTTACGTCGGCTCGGTACGGCGTGTTGATCTCGAACGACCTCGAAGACTAGCCGAATGTCATCAGGTTTGGTTTGAACGCTCCCCCTCGCGCAAGCGTGAGGGGGAGGTATTTGCTTGTCGCAATAAGCGACATTCGGCGGAATGGATAATAGCTAGCTCATGGATGGTCGGCGTCCGACGGTTCGTACCGTTCTTATTCTTCAAGGCCCTCCTTCGTTTTTTATGCGCGATCTGGGGGATGAACTGGGTCGCAAAGGCCACTGCGTTCTCCGTATCAATCTCAATCTCGGGGAGTGGTTGTTCTGGTTCCGCCGCGAGGCCCACAACTATCGCGGTCGGTTGCGGAATTGGCGGTCCTTTCTGACGGACTATGTCGCCCGCAATAAAGTGACGGACATCGTCTACTACGCGGACCGGTTGCCCTATCATGTGATCGCAGGTGAGGTGGCGCGCGCAGTGGGGAATCAATGTTTCGGCGGTTGAATTCGGGTATCTGAGACCCGACTGGATCACCCTGGAGCGAAACGGCATGTCGGCCTATTCGCATTTTCCAAACGATCCGGATGTCATTCGAGACCTGGGAAAGGGATTGGTCGAGCCCTCGGGAGCTTCGCTCTATGCCTTCTCGCATGCCAAGGAAGCGTTTTGCGAGATCTTCTAAAATCTCTCCGCCTATTTCGGTCGGCTGTTCTTTCCCTATTACTATGCCGACAGGCTCTATAATCCGGTTATCGAGTATATCAGCCACATTCCTCGCATCGTGCGCACGAAGCACAATTGGCGTCGTTCGCATGAGGTGTTGCACGAGCTGATCTCATCGGGAACGAAGTATTATTTTTCCGCTTCAGATCGATGCGGATTACCAGTTACGGGCCAATGCGCCGTTTCCCAGACAGGCTGACGCGGTCAAGCTTGCGATCAAGTCGTTTGCGTCCCACGCCTCGAAAGACACGGTGCTGCTGTTCAAGCAGCATCCGCTCAACAACGTTCTGATGTACTGGAAATCGCGCATCCAGCGATTGGCACGGCGCTACAAGGTGCCCGACCGGGTTCATTTCGTTCGTGCGGGTAATCTGTATGAGCAGCTTACCCACACGCTTGGAACGGTACTGATCAACTCGACCGTCGGCATGCATGTGCTGAAGCACGGTTGCCCGGTCAAGACGCCGGGCGTCGCGGTCTACGATATACCGGGGCTGACCTTTCAGGGCCCGCTCGACGATTTCTGGACGAAGGCTGAGAACCCGACAAGGAGCTGTGCCATGTCCTCGTTGCGGTGATGGCCAATACGATCCAGGTGCGCGGTAACTTCTATTCGCACGAAGGCCGCAATGCGGGCGCCCGGGCGGCTGCGGAGCGGATCGCCAAAGGATGCGTCAACGAACCCGGCGCTTTCGTGCCGGAACCCCCGAGACTTGAACAGGCGATGCGCCGTGGCCTCCAGCCCGCCGACGATCTCGGTCGCCAGATCCGGCAGAACGGGCTGAAGGAGCCTGAGGGCAGCAGCACGGTTCATCCGGCTGGAAGCGTCTGATCGACGAGGCTACGCTGCAACGATGATCCACATGACAAGGGCAGGCGGCGCAATGGGCGGATGCCGGACATTTCTGTTTCTGCAAGGTCCGCTGTCTCCGCTCTTCTCGCGTATCGCAGACAGGTTCGCTGCCGCCGATCATCGGGTTCTGCGGGTCAACCTGTGCATCGGCGACCGCCTCCACTGGCGCAGGGGAGGCGCTGTGGACTATCGCGGCACGGTGCACTCCTGGCCCGCCTTCATCGATGCTCTGATGGCGCGTGAGGGCGTGGCCGATCTGATCCTCCACGGCGATCGCCGCATCTATCACCGGATGGCCGGAGAGCTAACCCGTGCGCGCGGCATCCACGTTATTGCGACAGAGCTGGGATATCTCCGTCCCGACTGGATGACGATCGAGCGCGACGGGACATCCACCGGCTCACATTTTCCTGATGATCTCTATGCCATCCGCGCCATTGCTGCTGCCGTCGGCCCTGTCGTTCTCACGCCGAAATTTGCAAACAGCTTCTGGCTCGTGGCAGCCCCGGATGTCACCTACAACCTTGCCAATGTGGTGTTGTGGTTCCTCTATCCCCACTACCGGCGTCATACGATCTACCACCCCGTGATCGAATATTGCGCCAGGGTGGAGGCTCTTGTGGGAGGGCCGTCGTGCGCGGGAGGGGAGGGCTCTCGCCGCGAGGCTCAAGGCGGGCAGGGCGCCGTGGTTCGTGTTTCCCATGCAGTTGGAAGGAGATTTCCAGCTTCGCGATCCATTCCCCTTTTGGAGGAATGGTTCCGGCTCTTGAGAGCGTCCTGCAGTCCTTCGCCTCTCATGCTCCGCAAGACGCTCGACTGGTGATCAAGGCTCATCCGCTCGATGTCGGGTTCGAGCACTGGACGCGGGTCGTGCCGCGCCTTGCCCGCGCCGCCGGGATCGAGACCCGTGTGGACTTTGCCGACGGCGGCGGGCTGAACGAATTGCTGGACGGAGCCTCCGGCATGGTGACGGTGAACAGTTCCGCCGGCCTCGAGGTGTTACGGGCGGGCTTCCCCGTCAAGACACTGTGCCCGGCCATATTCGACGTGGTCGGCATAACGAATCGGCAATCGCTCGATGTGTTCTGGACAAACCCGACGCCGCCGGATCCTGCTCTGGTAGAGGCTTTCGTGACGGCGCTTGCAGGATCCGTTCAGGCGCGCGGAACGATCCATAACCGCGCCGGGTTTGATGAGGCCGTCGCCACCATGAGCGCTTGGATCCTGGAAAACTGGCTGAACAAACACGGCGCCTTCGTCGATCCGCCGCCGCGGGGCTCGCCCGTGCCAGAGAACAAGACGCCCCTCTTTGAGGGCCCATAGCTCACTTGTCTTGAATCAGTTTCTTGAAAACGAAGAAAATGAAATAAATACAAGTATTTAACGAAAAAATCGGAATCATTTTCACCATTGGTTGAATCACATTCTGAGCGCGCGTAGAATCATTCCCTCAATGGTGGCTTGAATCAGTTTCTCAAGTGACGCGGCAGACGCGCGGGATGGACGAGGGGTTATGACGAATTTTCGAAGCATTGTGATCACCGGGGCGAGCGGTGGCATCGGTAGCGAGCTTGCCCGTGCCTTTGCGGGGCCGGGGGTGTCGCTTGCTCTCATTGCCCGCGACGCGCAGCGCCTTGAACCGTTGGCGCGCGAATGCGAGGCGGCAGGCGCAACGGTGGCCTTGGCGGGCATCGACGTGCGGGACAGGGCAGGGCTCCACGCCTTTCTTCAGGCCCACGATACTGACCATCCGGTCGATCTCCTGATCTCCAATGCGGGCGTGACCTGCGGGCTTGGAGCGGGGCGTAGCCGGGAGACGGATGAGGATGCAGAGTGGCTGGCGGAGGTAAACTACAAGGGAGCTGTTCACACGGTCTCCGCGCTGGTGGAGCGCATGCGGGCGCGCAGGGCGGGGCGCATCGTCTTGATGTCGTCGCTGGCGGGCATGCGCGGGTTCCCCGACATGCCGTCCTATTCCGCCACGAAGGCTGCGTTGATTGCCTATGGCGAGTCCTTGGGGGGCTGGCTGAGGCGCGACCGTGTCGGCGTGACGGTCATCTGTCCGGGCTTTGTGACATCTCCTATGTCCGCCCGGTATATGGGCGCCAAGCCGTTCGAGATCTCGGCGGCCAAGGCGGCGCAGATCATCAAGCAGGCGGCGGAGAAGGGAAAACCGTTCCGCGCGTTTCCATTACCCCTGGCGCTGGGGATCCGGCTTTCGAAATTCCTGCCCGCCTGGGCCTCGGATCTTTGCTACGCCCCGATGTCTGCGGATGTGGCGCGTGATCCTCGCAGCGATCTGTGATCGGAGAATATGGAGCTATTTCGCGTTATTTGCGGGCATAGTGCCCCTCCAGCGCGTTGAATCAGTTTCTTAAGAGGGGCGGGGACGCCGGATCAAGGCCCCATCTTTCGAGACTGCGCTAACGCGCTTCCTCAGGATGACGGTGTGGAGGTTGCTCGTTTCTTCGAAATTGACCACCCGATAGCGTCATCTTAAGAAGGCTCGAAGAGCCGTCTCGAAGGATGGGTCACGAGCGCTATATCGCCTGAACGTCGTAGTGCTCAGCGCGAGCCTTCGAGCAGTGCCTTCAGGCCGGAGCCTCCGGCTTGGATCTGGGCGAGGCGGGAGGCGGTGCAGGCAACGGCGTGCTCGATCTGTTCTTGCGTGTGTTTCGCTGGTCATGAAGAAGCGCAACTGCGCGGCGTTCTCTGCCACGGCGGGGAAGATGATCGGCAGGGCGTTGATACCGTCCTCAAGAATCGCATTGGCGAGCATCGCCGCCTGCACGCTGTCGCCGACGATGACGGGAATGACCGAATATCCGGCCGACGGCCCCGTATCGAGCCCGACCTCGGCCGCGGCTTTCAGGAAGCGATGCCTGTTGGTCTTGAGCCGCGTGACGCGCTCCGGCTCGCGTTCCAGAATGGAGAGGCAGGTCAGGGCGGCAGCGGCCAGCGGCGGCGGCGTGCCGACCGAATAGACGAAGCCGGGCGATGTCGCCTTGAGATACTCGCACAAGGCGCTGGAACCGGCGATGTAGCCGCCGCAAGAGGTCCAAGAAGCCAATGTCTTCGACAGTGTGCCCATCCAGATCTCGACCGAAGTCGGATCGACACCGAACTCTTCCACAATCCCTCGGCCATGGGCCCCAAGAACGCCCATCGAATGCGCCTCGTCGACCAGCAATCAGGCGTCGTAGCGGTTCTTGAGGGCGATCAGGTGCTTGAGATCGGGGAAATCCCGATCCATCGAATAGAGCCCTTCCACTGCAATCAGCACGCGGCCGTGCATGTGGCGGTTGGAGACAAGCTGCCGTTCCAGCGTATCCAGGTCGCCGTGCGGGAAATTGAGCCGCTTGGCCCCCGCCAGCCGCGCGCCTTCGGCAATCGAGTTGTGGATCAGAATGTTCGTGAGGATCAGATCTTCTGCCCCCAGCAGATGTCCGATGGTCGAGACGTTAGTGTGGCGTGACCCGAAACGTAGGTCATCGCATCCTCGACCCCGTAGAAACGCGCCAGAGTGGCTTCCAGTTCGCGGTGAATCGGCCGTTCACCGGCCACCACGCGGCTTGCCGATACGGACGTGCCGTATTTCTCGATCGCGGCCTTGGCGGCCTCGTTCACGTCGGGGTGCCGCTGAGGCCGAGATAGTTGTAGGAGGCGAAATTATCGAACTTCCGCCCGTCGATCTCGGTATGCGCACCTGCGGTGGCGTCGTGCGGGCGAAAGAACGGGTTCGCGATGTCGATCATGTCGGCTGCCGCCCGCTGCATTTTCAATTGCTTGACGTCAGGCAGGGTGGAGAAATCGAAGGAGGGAGCTGTCTGCGGCCGTTTCGGCACCGCAACGCGCGTGTCCTTGGCGTTCTTGCGCTCGGTGCTCAGCGATTGCATCAGCTTGTCTCGTTCGCCGCCTGAAAGCCCGCCTATCCCGCGCTTGGCACTCATGCTGTCGTCCTTGCTGGACGGTCGGGCGGTCCATCATGCCCGACCGGTCCGGTCCGTTTGGATTGGGGCGCGCCCTCCCGACTGCGTCCTCGTCATCGTGAAATGGTGCGCCGGCCCCTAACTCAGGAGCTTGCCGACGTTCCGGCTCGATTCCTCCATCCGCGTGGCCAGCCCTTCCAGGTCGACCTCGCCGTCCATTTCGCTCGTATCGCCCAGATGGTGACTGGCGAGCGATTGTGCGTCACCGGTAAGAGACGTGTCCTCACCGCGCACCCGCCGCGCGATCCGCATCGACAGGTCGTTGAGGGTTGCGCCATTGGCCAGCGACATCAACGGAATATCGACGCCGAGCTGACGTTTCGCCGCCATGCGCAGCTCCAGTGCCATCCGCGAATCCATGCCGATATCCGAGAGCGGCTTATGTGGAACGATCTTCTCCGGTGCGATGCGCAGGATACGACCGATTTCGCCCGACAACAGGCGACCGACCGTCGCCATCGCGGCATTCGTGTCGAGCCCGTCGAGCATGGCCGCGAGATCGATCGACCCTTCCTCCATTCCTTCGCCGCCCGAGCCATGGCCGAGCAGGGAAACGAGCGGAGTGGACAAAAGCGCCAGATCGCGCTGGGCCTGCGCCTAATCGATGCGCGCATAGGCAAGGGCGGCGAGGTTGACGTCCGCCCGGGTCCTCTTTGCTGAGTGAGAGAAGGCGTTCAAGCTCCGCCAGAGCGTCTGCCGCGCTCAGGGCGTGTCGGCCGAGCTTGCGCGACAGAAATTCGTTGACCTCGGTGTTGCGCGCCAGATAACCGGCATCCGAAATCGCGCCCCAGGCAACCGCAAGCACGGTTTTGCCCTGGGCTCTGCGCCGCCGCGCAAGCGCTTCCAGATAGCCGTTGGCGGCAACGTAGTTCGTCTGGTCGGGATTGCCGACAAGTGTTGTCGCGGAGGAGAACACGACAAAAATCTCCATCTGATCGTCCGAGGTCAGGGCGTCCAGATGATCCGCTGCCGCGACCTTCGGCGCGATCACGCGGGCGATGCCGTCATGATCGAGATTGGCGATCAGCGTATCGTGCAGCATCATCGCGGTGTGGAAGACGCCGGAAATCGGCGGCAGGTCCGCGCGGATGTCGCCGAGTGCGCGGGACAGGGCCTCGCGATCCGTGGCATCGCAGGCAATCACCTTGACGGTGACGCCGCGCGCCTCAAGCCGCGCAATCGTCTGCTGCGCCTCTTCGCGTGCCGCTCCAGATCGTCCGATGACGGCGAGATGGCTCACTCCGTGATCGGCCAGCCAGTCGAGAAGCGCGCTTCCGAAGCCGTCGACGATGACTTGCGCCCGCTCTCCGGAGAAATCGATCGGCACCGGCAGGGCGCGGGGCTCCGGTGTAGCCGGCGGGCTCAGGACGATCTTGCCGATATGGCTGGACTGCTGCATTACGCGGAAGGCTTCCACTACCGAACCGGCATCGAAGAGCCCGACGAGATCGGCAAACAGCCACTTTGCAAGCTCCGGCTGACGGGTCAGAAGCTGGTCGGCATCGATGCCGAAATAGGAAAGGTTCTGACGGAAGGGGCGCAGTCCAAGGCGGGTATTGCCGTAATAGTCGCGTTTTCCGAGTTCCAGGAACCGGCCGAAGGGCTTCAGAATCTCCACGGAGCGTTCCATCGCCTCTCCGAAGAGCGAGTTCAGAACCACGTCGACGCCTTCGTCGCCAGTGAGTTCCATGATCTCCTCGGCGAAATCGAGCGATCTGGAATCGAAGACGTGATCGGCGCCCATGAGCGTCAGGAAGTTGCGCTTCTCCGGCGTGCCGGCTGTTGCGATGACGGTCGCCCCGCGCCATTTGGCAAGCTGCAATGCCGCCAGGCCGACGCCGCCCGCGCCGCCGTGAATGAGAACCGTCTCGCCCTCGCTGAGTCGCGCCAGTTCGATCAGCGCGTAATAGGCGGTGAGGAAGGTGACGGGGATTGTGGCCGCTTCTTCGAAGGTCACCGTCTGCGGCATCGGCGCAAGTGCCGTTTCCGCGACGCAAACATGGCTGGTAAAACAGACGGATGCGAAGGTGATGACGCGGTCGCCGGGCCTGAAGCGGGTAATCGCCTGTCCTACGCGCGTGATCTCGCCCGCGCATTCCATGCCGAGCGTGGGGCCTGCGAAGCCGTCTTCCAGCTCCTCTTCCGGCAGCAGTCCCAGTGCCCACATCACATCGCGGAAATTGAGGCCGCTGGCCTGCACCGAGATTTCCACCTCGTCGCCCTGCGGCGCTGTGCGTTACACCGTCTGCCACACCAGTTCATCGAGTGCGCCCTGGCGGGGAATATCGAGCCGGGCGGCTAAATCTGACCCTGGCTTGATGGTGCCGTCGTCGTTGAGCGGGCCCCCGTGGAGCAGCCGAAGCCCGGCGCGATGGTCCATATCGCGCACGATCTCGCGTTCGTCGCCGGGATGAAGGATCTCGTCGGCGAGCCTGACGGCGAATTCTCCCGGCGCCAGAATGGCGGAAATATCGACCAGCCGCAGCGACATGTCGGGAAATTCGTTGAGAGCGACACGGCCGAAGGTTCAGATGGCGGCCTGAGCAGGGTCATGCTGTCTGTGACCGGTCACGGATTGCATCGCGTCGGGTGAAACGATCCACAAGCCCGTCTCGCGCCCGTGCAGGGCCTTCAAGAGATCGACGAACCCGTCCATCCGAGCACGCACACGGGAATTGTCGCAGGCCGAGCGCGAAAAGGCGCCTGCCAGATGGACGACCTCGGTGTCGGCATTCGCTATTTCCGCAAGCGTCTGCGGCACCTCGGCGCTGTCGGCGATCAGCGAAACAGTGTGGCCCGTGCGTTCCATCGTGCCGGCAAGGGCGCAGGCGATGTCGTGGGACGGATCTTCGCTGTCATGGACGATGAGAACCGTCTTGGCCGTCGTCTTGTCCGGATCGGCGGTAGTCCTCGCGTCCTGCGTCTGCGTGGGCGCACTGCGGGTCTGGGCGAGCAGCAGGAACGCATCCGTGTCGCCGCTCGAAAGAGCCGCGCCGTCAGTCTTGGCAAAGCCGATGCTCTTCAACGTCTCGCGCCACTCGTCGAGAAGGCGCAGGCGTGAGATGGGGAAAACGGGGGAGGCGGTCTGCGACCACCACTCCTCGCCAATGCCGAAAATCATGTCGAGCACGAGCGAGGGGGCGGGTTCCGCGGCAACCAGAACGGCGCCGGGTGCAAAGCGGGCGGAAAGCTCCGCCAATTCGCTTTCCCGCAACAGGTTGAGGCGTTCGGCACTCACCACCGCATCGAAGCGGTGCTCCAGGTCCTGTGCATCGAGAATGTCCGACAACGGATGGTGGAGACGTGTCCCTTGCCCGACCAGCGCCGCGCCGCACGCGAAAGAATGGCGTCATCGGGGTCGGTGATGACAAGCGTCGCGCCGACGAAGCTGTCCAGAAGCCGTGCAAGGCGTTCCGCCAAGGTGGCGTCCAATGCGCCGATCAGCAGAACCCGCATCGGCTCACGCGCAGGCCAGCTCACTGCCAGTCGTTCGACCGCGGTATGGACTGCATCGCTCAACGGAGCATGGGAGGGCGAAGCGGTGAGGAGGTGCTCCATCAGTGGGGCGGCGAAGGTGGCGTCGGCCGATTCCGGGAGCCCATTGCCGAGATGCATCGCAAGATCCGTGTGGAGCCGCGCAAGCAGTACGATTTCGGCAATATGGTCGGGCGCCTCGAGTGCGATGGTGCGCAGCAGATCTGCCGCGGCCGGATGGTCGTCGGGTGCAGCCAGATGCCAGTCGCGTGGGGCCGTTCCGGTCTCTGCCGTCGCATCCTCGCCCGGTGCGCTCGCCAGTTCCGCATCGGCCAGTCCCTGCAGCAGCCGCATGGCGAGCGGCAGGGCGTTTTCGGCCAAACGTCCGGCGGCAACAAGTCTCGTCGGAGAGATGGTCCCGTCGGCATCAGCGAAGCCCCGCAGGCTTTCCAGCGCGATCGCGCGGACCAGCGCTTCCACGAGCAGGAGCGTCTCCTCCAGTTCGCTTTCCTCCGCGATCGTTTCCGGATTTGCGATGTCGCGCAGATGAGGCACGGCCGTCAGCGCTGCCGACGGCGCATCGGTGAGTGGCAACGGCACGCTCTCGGTTCGATAGACGAGATCGTCGGGACGGTCGGCCCGCCCCAGGGGCACCGCCCGGAAGCGCGTACCCGTCAATCGGGCCACAAGGGCATCGTCGCGATCGAGGAACTCGAACGTCGTCTCGACGGAACGCGGAGGCGCCTTAGTCACGTGGATACGCACCTTGACCGGCTCTCCTACATCCGTCAACCGCAAGCGGCCGATGCGGACGGGCAGGAAGCTGACGGTGCCGGGCTTCTGGCCGCTTTCCTCAAGCAGGGCAAACAGGCCGTGGAATCCGGCATCGAGCAGCGTCGGATCGAGCGTGAAATTGCTTTCCGTGTCGGCGCTGGGCGTCAGATACGTGACGGCGTGGCGTTTATCGGCGATGTCGACGTGATCGGCGCGCCGGAAGGTGGGACCGTATTCAAGACCGAAGCGTCGCGTCAGCTCATAGAGGCTGTCCTCTCGGCTGCGGCCTCATCGAGGCGCGGTGCGCCGCCGGTCTTCGGTGGACGGGCCATCGTGCCCCTGGCATGAAGTGACCATTCGGCATCTTCCAGCCGTGCGCGGCTTTCGATTTCGATCACCCGGTCATCGGGCGAGATCCGCACCCGCACCTGCTGGCTGCGCCCTTCTTCGAATACGAGCGGCCGCAGGATATCGAGGTCGCGAAGCTCCACCGCCTCCGTTTCAAACCAGAGGCGTGCAGCTCTGAGGGCCATTTCCACATAGCCCGCCGCGGGGAAGACGATCGTTTCCTCGACCTTGTGATCGGCGAGGTAGGGAAGGGCGTCCGCATCAAGGACCGAGTACCACTCGCTCGCCTCCGACCTCAGCCGGAAGCCCAGCAGCGGCCAGTGCCGGCCTGAGAAGGAATGAATGCCCTCGGTCGTCGTGTCGGTGCAGAACGGCTTGTTCTGCCACGGGTATTGCGGCAGCGGACGTGCCGGGGCAGGTCCGACGAAACGATCCAGATCGACCTTGCCGCCATGGGCGAGCGTGCGCGCGGCAATCGGCGCAATCGGGTCGGCCGGTGGCGCCGGGACGGGGCCGATTGCCTTGTCTGCGCGTTCCGACTGCGCCGTCCTGGCGGCGTCCGTCTTCTTGGATTTGTGCGGCTTTTCGAGGCTGGGAATGACGATCGCCATCTGACCGGCCTCACGCAGAACATCGCGGGCATAGGCGCCCAGAAGCGGCATGGGCCCGATTTCCAGGACGACCCGGTACCCGTCATCGATCAGATGGGCGAGCGCATCGGCAAATTGCACCGGTTGGCGCACGTTATCCCACCAATATTCGGCGTCCAGATACCATTCATCCAACTCGGGATGAACCGTGGAGACGAACCGGCATTTCGGCGCCTGGGAGTGCACTCCCTCAAGGCTTGCCATGAGCGGTTCGCGGATCGGATCGACCAGATGGCAATGGAAGGGATAGTCGAGCGCCAGACGGCGCATCGCCAGGCGTTTCTTGCGGGCGAATTTGCCGAACGCATCGAGATTTTCGACAGGCCCGGAAATGGTGACCGAACGCGGGCTGTTGATCGCGGCGATCTCGATGTCGGTGAACCCGGCCTCCGCAAGGGCGGCGCGAACATCCTCGGCAGACAACAGCAGGGTGGCCATGCTGCCCAGATGGCGAACCATCTCCTGATGAGTGGAGCGGGCATGGATGATGCGCGCGGCCTGATCTAGATCGATCATTCATGCCGCTCATACAGCCGCCACTTCGCCGACGGAATGATCGAGAACGGCATCGGGAACGACACCCTCTGCGGCAAGCGCTTCGGTCAATGCGATCTGCGCGGCGAGCAGCAGCGGCTGGGCGATCTCGGTGCGCTCGATCTCGCTTTCCAGCTTGCTCGAATAGAGCATGGTTACGAGCGATCAGCCCGACAGGCTCATGAACTTGCGGTCGAGCTTGTCGAAGGTTGCACGGAAGACCGCGTTGCCCTGATAGGCTTCCACGCCCATGCCCGCCCACTGAGCGCCGTTGCCTGAATAGGCAAAGACGACGGGTGCGCTACCCTCATCCCCCGAACCCGTGACGAGCGTGGCGGGATCGATATCCGTATGGCCCTTGGCGAATGCCCGAAGCGCTGCGATGCGGGCCTCCGGCTTTTCTTCGAGAACAACTAGACGATGCTCGAGCCCGTCGCGACCATGCGCGGCGGCCGTGGCAATGGCCGGATGGTCCTCAGGGGAGAGCGTCTCCAGATGATCGCCTTAGCGCCCCGCCAGTTCCTTGAGCGCGACTTCGCTGCGCGCGGAAATGACGAGCGGGCCGTCCTTGGGCGCTTCCAAAGGCGCGCAAACGCGCGGGGCATCGGCGATGACCGCATGGGCATTGGTACCGCCGAAGCCGAAGGAATTGATGCCGGCAAGCCTGCTCGAGCGCCCCCTGACGAGATCCACCGCCTTGCCCGCAACCTTGATGTTCAGGTCATCGAAGGGAATATCCTGGTTCGGTGTATCGAAGTGCAGGGAGGCGGGGAAGCGGTTGTGCTCCAGCGCCAGGATCGACTTGATCAGCCCGGCAAGCCCGGACGCCGGTTCCAGATGGCCGATATTGGTCTTGACCGATCCGATGGGCAACGGCGAGGTGCGGCGTTTGCCAAGCTTGTTGCCGAGCGCGAAGGCCTCCGCCGAGTCGCCGACGCGGGTTCCCGTGCCGTGTGCCTAGATGAAGGCAAGATCGTTCGGATCGAGTTCGAAATCGCGGTAGACGGCCTCAAGCAGATCTGCCTGCGATTCGGAGGAGGGCAGGGACATGCCGACGGTGCGTCCGTCGGAATTGACCCTGGTCGCAACAAGGCGGGCATGTTCGCGGTTGCCCGCGTTGCGCGCCGCCGAAGCCGTGCGCAGCACGATGACGGCTGCACCGTCCGATCGAACGTACCCGTCGCCGTCGGCATCGAACGCGCGGCGCATTCCATGCGGTGAGAGCATGGAGGTGCGCGAAAAACCGATGAAGGTGAAGGGGCTGAACAGCAGGTTCACGCCTGCCACGACCGCCGTGTCGATCGTGAAGCTCGGGCCGTGCAGGTCGTAGATGTAGGAAATCCGGTTGGAGATGATCGACAGGGTGTTGCCGGTCATGAACCGCACGTCGGCTGAGGCCGGATCGAGCAGGAAACGGTGACTGTAATCAAGCGCGGAGGCGCCGACGAACACGCTTGTCCGGCTGCCCGCCAGTTCGCTGAGCCGGATGGCGCCCTGTTCCAGCGCTTCCCAGGTTACCTCAAGCAGCAGACGCTGTTGCGGATCGATCTGCAGAGCTTCGCGCGGAGAAATCCTGAAAAAGTCCGGATCGAAATCCAACGGGCGATCGATCTGCCCGGCGGTCCAGGTGATCGAGTGGTCGGGCGTGCCCGTTCGCGGATGGCCGAAACGCTCCAGAGACCAGCGTTCGGGAGAAATCTGCGTGATTGCGTTGCGGCCCTCGTCCAGCAGAGACCAATAATCAGGATCGTGGGCGCGGACGGAAGGCGGGCCGCGTAGCCGATGATGGAAATATCAGGCGAGGACATGACAATCCGTGTCTTGACGTGCAATCGGTCGGTTCTGCTCGGCCGAAAGGCAGAGGTAATATCGCGAAGTCCGGTCCATATTTGCGTCCAGTTGTTCACGCTTGGAAATATGAGCTCACCTCGGGAGATCCGTTGCCCGAAACCGCAGCCCCACCGCCTTCGACCTCTCGGTCTCCGGTTTCTTACAGCATCTTGCAGTATCAGCCACGGCACGATAAATCCCCGATATGTGCCGTCGTCCGGTCAACCGCCCGTTTTCATGGTTGTTACCGACATGACAGTATCGGGCGTGTTCCTTGCATCGCTCTTGTGGCCTTCGTTGTTTCGATTCGAACGGTCCTGTCGTCCGCTTCCATGTTCGCCTGCCCCGACAAGCGGACATGCGTCACCGAATCGATGGCGTCGTGTCTCGATCGACGTAAATGTTCTCAGCGCTTTCGGGTGAAAAGATGACGGTTCAGAATCCGACCGGCAGAGGATTCAGGATGCGGACCATCGTGCGGTCATATGTTCCGTCGCTCTTCATCTCGCGCAATGCCGCCTCGATACGGGGAACGAGGGTGGCATGCTGGCGATTGACGGAGAAATACAGCGGTTGGCGTTCCAGCGCCGGCTGCTGCATGTGGATTCCCTTGCAGCCAAGGGTCTTGAGCATATAGAGCCCTGTCCAGCGCTCGATGAGCACCACGTCAATGCGACCGAGCTCGAGATCGAGAAGCCGGAAAAGCTGGTTCACGTTTTTTACCACCGTGACCGACCCCGCATATTGCTGGGCGTTTCTCGTGAGGATGACTGAGCCGGTAAGGTGGCCGACGGAATAGTCGCCGAGCTCTTCCCAGTCGTGGATCCGGATGTCCCCGTCACGGGTGAATGCCACGAATTCGAAGACGATCGCCGGTTCGCGGATCGGCAGCAGATCCGGATATATCTCCGAATACTGCGCGATACGGGGACATACTGCGCGATACGGGGACCGCATCCGTCCTCTGTCCCGGCATTTGCAAGCTGCTCGGCGCGCGCCGTCGGGACCCGGCGCAGATGAACCACGATACCTGCGTGCCGAAGCGCTTCGGTCAGGATGATGTCGTTGAAACCGGTGTGCTGGTCAGTCGAGAACGGCGAATGATGCCCGCTTGCGAAATGCAGATGAGTGCCGTCATGCGCCTTGACTTGCGTCACGGCCAGAATGCTGACGGCCACCATGAGGATGAAGGCTTTCATAGGCCCCTTCCAAGATCATCGGTAGAAATACCCCGGCACTCATTGTTTCCCGATATTTCTAATTTCAATTATCGAACGTCAGGAAAGTCACTCGGTCAATACAAATATATCGAAATTCGCAGATTTTTGTTATATTTGTTTCTTGAGGACGTTTTTTCACGGTATCTTGTTACATCATCCCGGTCCGCAGCGCTGTGAGAGGCTCAGATCACCGAATCGGAAGTCCCCCGCGAGACTTCCAAGAAGCGGGAAGGGGGACGAGAAATGCAAAAGGCCGCCGGTATTCTACCCGGCGGCCTTGATCGTTCGCACGGTCCAGAAAGTGTCTATTGCGCGCTTGCCTTCGCATTGGGAAAGAAGAGCTGCTGGCCGGCGACCTTGTAGAAGGCGATCAGCTCCTGGCCTTCTTTTGAGAGAAGCCAATCGATGAAGGCCTGTCCGGCTTCCGCCTTCACGTTTTCATGCTTTTTCGGGTTCACCAGAATGATGCCATACTGGTTGAACAGCTTGTCGTCGCCTTCCACCGCGATTTCGAAACTGCCCTTGTTCTTGAAGAAAATCCAGGTCGTGCGGTCCGTGAGGGCGTAGGCGTTCATGCCGACGGCGGCGTTCAGTGTCGCCCCCCATGCCGGACCCTGTTTCGCGATACCAGCCGTCGCTGGCCGAGATCGGATCGATCCCGGCCTCCTTCCACAGCGCCTTTTCCTTCTTGTGGGTGCCGGAATCGTCGCCGCGAGAGGCGATCTTCTTCATGGCGTCCACGACGTTGTGCGATCCGGCCACCTTGGCAGGATCGGCCTCGGGCCCGACGATGACGAAATCGTTGTACATCAGGTCGTAGCGCTTCACCCCGTCACCGTCGGCAACGAACTTTTCTTCCGCCGGTTTGGCGTGGACGAGCAGAACGTCGCCGTCGCCATTGGCGGCGTTCTTGATGGCCTGTCCGGTGCACACCGCCACGACGCGAACCTCGATCCCGTTCTTCTAGGTAAATTTTGGCAGAATGTAATCGAGCAGTCCGGAGTTCTGCGTCGAGGTCGTCGACTGGACGATGATGAATTGATCCGCGGCTTGAGCGGGGCCGTGAAGTGCCGTGCCCACCAGACCCAGAGCCGCGCCGAGTGCGGCCAGAAAATAACGTCGTTTCATGGGGTTCTATCCTCCTCCCGATTCAATTCCTGAAAGCCTTCAACCAGAAGCTCGCCCGCGAGAAAGCGTGCGGCCAAGGGATTCCTCGGGTTGTCGAAAAAGGGGACGGCGGGCTCGTGCGCGACGATGCGGCCGCAATGCATGAACACCAAATCGTCGGCAAGCCGGCGGGCCTGCCCCATGTCGTGACCGACGAACAGGATCCGTGTTCCGGCGTGGGCGTATTCCTGAACCAGCGTTTCGATATGGGCGGCGGAGGCCGGATCGAGATTGGAGGTCGGCTCGTCCAAAATGAGCAGACGGGGGTGCAGAGGGCCAGCGCGCGCGCAAGCGCCGGTCGCTGCTGTTCTCCGCCCGACATGAGGCGTCGGCAAGCTGGATCAGGCGCGCGCCTTGCGCTCGCTCCGCTTGATCCCGGCGCCGCGTAGCGCATGCAGCGTGTTGCCGAGCACCGACCGTCTCAACAGCACCGGCTTTTGAAAGACGAACCCGATCCGTGTCGCGCGTTCCCGGTCCGGCGCCCGGCCGTTCCATGTCACCGTCCCGGCATCGGGCGCAACGAGCCCGGCCAGAAGGCGCAGGAAAAGGCTCTTGCGCGCGCCGTTCGGCCCCATCACCAGTGTGATGCCATCGCCCTCCAGTGTGAAGTCGATGCCATCGACGAGCGTGCGCCCGCCTCAGGCGAAAACAAGATCGCGCGCAACGAGCGGCAGAACAGCATCTTCGGGGGCATCTAGATCGGGCAGGAGCTTGCGCAGCGATGCGTCGATCCGGGCCTCGGGCAGGCCGTCGCGATGGGCACGCGGTCGGTCGAACATGACGATCCCCTCAGCCATAGGCGGTGCTCGTTGCTGTCGAGCGCAAACCCATGAGGGCGGCGTTGATCGAAACGGCGATGGCGATGAGCACCATGCCGAGCCCCATGGCCAGAGCCAGATTGCCCTTGGAGGTCTCCAACGCGATGGTCGTGGTCATGACGCGGGTGACGTGATTGATGTTGCCGCCGACGATGATGACGGCACCGACCTCGGCAATCGCGCGGCCGAAGCCTGCAAGAAGGGCGGTCAGCAGGCTGTAACGGGCATCGATCAGCAGCATGATGATCGTCTCGAACGGCCCTGTGCCGAGCATGGTGAGATATTCCGCATATTCCCCACGCATGTCCTCCACTGTCTGCCGGATGAGGGCGGCGATGATCGGCGTGACCAGGATCGCCTGCGCGAAGACCATCGCGGCGGGGGTGTAGAGAAGCTGCAGAACGCCGAGCGGTCCCGCATTCGACTGGAGCAGATAGACGCCGAGGCCGACCACGATCGGCGGCGGGCCCATCAACGAATTGAGCAGGATGACGAGCACGTCGCGTCCGGGAAATTTGGAGACGGCGAGCAGCGCTTCGAGCGGTAGTTCGATGACGGCGGCAACCAGCACCGCGCCCAGGCTGACACGCAGGGAGAGCCCGACGACCTACAGCAAGTCGTCGTCAAACGCGGCCACAAGCCGGAACGCATCGAAAAATGCGCCTAAGAAATCCTGCAAGAGTTCTCCTCCCCTTTGGTAAAAATCGTAGCAAACAAATGGAAAATGTCTAATATATCTGAGGATGTAGAAAACGCACTATTTCACGCAAGAAATCATAGATTAAAATGACCTTGTCATTTGATTTCAGGTAAAAATACGGATTTTTCGACTTCCCGTTTCTCTGAAGTCGCGGTGTCGTGGCCGCACCACGACTTCGGAACGAGGGCCGCCCTCGCGGCGTTGAAGAGGTGAGGTTGCACCGGGTGCGCGCGTGGCATGAGGGTGCCAGGGATTTTGTACGCCTTGAGAGGCATGAAAGGTCTCGAAACGCCGGTTCGATCGTGTATCGTGGGCACAACGAACAGTCAGGGAGTGAGCGACAATGAACGAGCAGATCGGCAAGACGGCTCCGCGTGATCTTTATATCGCTGGCGAATGGGTGGACGGCTCGGGCGGCGAGTGCTTCGATGTGCTCAATCCGGCCGACCAGGCCGTGCTGGCATCGGTCGCCAGCGGTACCGAGGTCGATGCGATCCGGGTGATCGATGCGGCCGAGGGGGCGCCTTTGCCGACTGGGCGGCCCGCTCTCCGCGCGCGCGGAAATCCTGCGTAAGGCGTGGGAGCTGATCATGGCCGATCAAGAGCGTTTCGCCCGCCTCATCACGCTTGAAAACGGTAAGCCGCTGTCGGATGCGCGCGGCTAGGTCGCCTATGCGGCGGAATTCTTCCGTTGGTATGCGGAAGAGGCGGTGCGTAATCGCGGCGAGGTGATGGTCTCTCCCGCATCGGGCGCGCATTCTGGTCCGGCACAATCCCGCCGGCATCGCCGTTCTGGTCACGCCGTGGAATTTCCCGGCCGCCATGGGCACCCGCAAGATCAGCTCGGCCCTGGCCGCCGGCTGCCCGGTGGTCGTCAAACCCGCATTTGCCACCCCGCTGACCATGCCGGTTCTGGAAGAGGCGGGCGTGCCTGCGGGTGTCGTCAACGTCGCGCCGTCGAAATCCTCGGGCAAGATCGTCGACGCCATTCTGCATGATCCCCGCGTCCGTGTCGTCTCCTTCACCGACTCGACGGAAGTGGGCCGCACGCTTTTGAAAGGCGCGGCCGACAACATCGTCACCCCGGCGATGGAGCTTGGCGGCAACGCCCCCTCCATCGTGTGCGAGGATGCGGATATCGACAAGGCGGTGGAAGGCGCGATCCTCGCCAAGATGTGCAATATCGGCGAGGCCTGCACGGCGGCCAACCGCTTCTTCGTGTATGACAAGATCTACGACACCTTCGCCGAAAAGCTCACGTGGCGCATGGGCTCGATGAAGATGGGGAATGGCCTGGAGGAGGGCGTCGAGGTCGGCTCTCTGGTCAACGCTGCGACCCGCAACAAGGTGATCGAGCTGGTAAACGACGCGGTCGAGCGCGGGGTGAAGGTCCTGTGCGGCGGCGCGGTGCCGGAGGGGCCGGGCTATTTCTACCCCGCCACGGTGCTGGGCGACGTGTCCCCCGACAGCCGCTGCGTCGCGGAGGAGATTTTCGGGCCCGTCGCGGCGCTTCAGCGGTTCTCCGATGAGGAGGAGATGATCAGCCGTGCGAACGACACCGAATACGGTCTCATCTCCTACCTGTTCTTCGGCGAGATGAAACGCGGCATGGCGCTTTGCGAGCGTCTGGAGGCGGGCATGGTCGGGCGCAATCCCGGTCTCGTTAGCGACCCGGCGGCTCCCTTCGGCGACGTCAAGCAATCCGGCATCGGCCGCGAAGGCTCGCACGAGGGCCTGAAGGAGTTTCAGGAGACGCAATACGTTTCGGTTGAGTGGTAAAGATCACTCGGCTCTCAAGGTCGTCATTGCCCGGCGAAGTCCGGGCAATCCAACGCTTTCGACTTGTCGCGATGCTTTAGTGTCGGTGCGTGTCGATATTGCTGGATCACTCGGACTTCGCCGGGTGATGACGGTGGAGAGGTGTATGGTATTATGAGGAGCGTTATTTCTAAGTGGGGCGGTATTTTGAGTGGCTTTTGTCTACATTCTTGCCAGTCGGAAGAAGGGAACGCTCTATACGGGCGTAACCACCGATCTTTCTCGTCGGCTTTTTGAACATCGGGAAGAACTGACGCCCGGATTCACAAGTCGCTACGATGTGAAGCGGCTTGTTTTTTTATGAAGAATATCCTCTTACGGCTGACGCGATCCATCGCGAGAAACGAATAAAAAAGTGGTCTCGCGCCATGAAGATCCGGGTCATCGAACAGATGAACCCTGATTGGAGCGATCTCTATGAGATGCTGAATGCGTAAGGCTTGGGTTCTCCATTTATGTTTCCCCCTCACCCCTACACCGTCATCACCCGGCGTAGTCCGGGTGATCCAGCAGGCTGCGGCATATGCTGAGGGGGATGGATTCCCCGGACTTTGCCGGGGGATGACGGCGGAGAGACGGGCGCAAGCCCATCGCCCCGCCACGCTTTCACGCAGGCGCCGCCAGAACCCCTTCAATTGCGCCCTTGAACTGCGCTTCCGGTGCCTCCACCGCGCTGCCTTTGTGCAGAACCGGGCGAACCATCTCTGTAACCAGCCGCTCGTAGGTTTCCTGCCCGCGCCGGTAGGTGTCGCTGTAGCCTTTGACGAGGCGGGCGAGGTCCGCCGTCTGCAATGCGAAATCGCGCGATACCCCGCGCGCATCAGAAACCAGTGCCAGCCAGGCGTCGATCGCCGTCTGCTCCTCGGCAAAGCGCAAGGAGTGCGGCCGCCAAACCTTGAGCTTTGCCAGTGGCCTGAGACGCGCGAAGCCGAGGATGGTGTTGGTCCTCACCCGCATGCCGAAATTGGCCGTCTCGCGGATGCCTTTCTTTTCTGCCCGGGCATTGAGCCTGTGTCCGAGCCCCGGCGGCAACATGTCGGCGAGCTCCGGAATGCCCGGCTTGAAGAAATCGACGAGCTGGAACGGTTCATCCGCCGGGATACCGATTTCCTGAAGCACGTTCTCCAGTCGACGGGCCCGCGTCTTCAGTTGCGCTACGCGGATGATGTCCTCAAACGACATGCGCACCGCCAGATGACGCGCCACTTCACGCGCCAGGATCCCGTCATCGGCAAAGAGGGCAAGACGCTCGAGATAGCGCCCGGCATAGGCCTCATTCTGATAGTCGACGAGCCGGGCAACGCCGATACGCGTGACCTCGCGTGCCTCCTCCGGCAGGGCATCAATGCGCGCGGCGAGCGATGCGTGGGCCGGGGCAGGCACGGGCGAGGGCGTGTCCTCCACGCTCTCCGATCCGATCTCGGCAGAGCATGTCGCGGCAAAGCCCGCATCGAAACCTGAGAGATTGCGGGTAACCGCAATGCCTCCGGCCTCGATCGCGTCGCGCAAATGCTCCGCGCGGATAAGCGTCAGTCCCAGTGCCGCGATAGCTCCCAGCAAAACCGCGTTGAGCGGCGCGCCTTGTGCTCGAGCAATCGCGGCGAGATCGGCCAGAAAACGTTTGCGGCTCGCGCTCTCGGCTGCCTGCATCAGGCTGTCCGTATCCCGCTCTTCGTCGCCGCGCGCAATGCGTTCGTGCATGGTCAGGACGCGATGGGTGGAGGCGAGCAGGAAGGTGCGATCCGGCACGACGAACCCGCGTTCCGCCATGCGCACGGCCTCCAGCAATTCGCTGGCGACCACCACGTCGCCGTCGCCGGCAACCGGCATCAGCGCGAAGACGGGCTTGCCGGCGCTGTCGGCCTCATCGGCGATTTCGAGATAGAGATAGTAGGTCGTGCGCCCGTGCGCTGGGCGACGCTGGGCACGGAGGTCGCCTGCGCCTTCAGCCCTTGCGCGGAAGCTGCCGCAACCAGCCAGTTGGTGAGCACGCCGCCGCCTTCGCCGCCGAGCGCTGCGATCAGAAGTCGAGTGGTCGCCATCCGTCACACCCCCGCCATGGCCGCGATGACACGGCTGCGCAACCCGTGCAGCCTGCGCTCGAACCAGCCCGCATTATGAATGCGCGCCGCCCGGTAGAAGGAAGGGTACAATACCGCCGCGTGCGCCATCTCTCCGCAAAGCCCACAGGCCATGCAGTCCTGCTTCACTTCCGCGATCGGGTCCTTGCGCAAGGGATCGGGATTGGCGCGCACGCCCAGGCTCGGGCAGCCGGAAAGCCGGATGCAGGAATGATCGCCGGTGCACACCTCCGCATCGACGCCGAATTTCGCCTGTTCCACCCGGCGGCCTTCCTTCAGGACCTTGGCCTTTTCGGACCATTCCCGCCGCTGGCGGGCCAGCATGAATTCGCCGTCGGCGATGATAACCTTCAACCCCTTCTGTGTGGTGGTGAAAGCCTCCTTGAGGGTCTTCACCATCATCTCCACCGAATAGGTGCGCACGGTCTTGAGCCGTTTGACGCCGAGCGCCTCCAGCTTTGTTGCTATCTTTGCGCCGGTGCCGAAGATCTCGGAATGTTTTGACGACGGGATCACCTGCTGGCCGGTGGTCGAGGTGTAGCCGTTGTTCATGATGATCAGAACGCCATCGCCCTTGTTGTAGAGATTGGAGGCGACACCCGTCTGCAAGCCGTTATGCCAGAAGCTGCCATCGCCCATGATGGCGAGCGAGCGCCGCTCCTGCATCGGCGTCACCGCCGCCATGGAGGCGAGCGACAGGCCGTAACCGAGGATGGAATTCCCCTGGTTGAAGGGCGCAAAGGTTGCGAATGCGTGGCAGCCGATATCGGCGGATACATGCACCTTGCCGACCTCGCGCTCCGCCAGCTTGATCGCGCCGAAGACCGGGCGTTCCGGGCAGCCGGTGCAGAAGATCGGCTGGCGCGGGGGCAGGGGGGCTTCCATCAGTGCTCCGGCTGCTGCGCGCACACGTTCCATCCGCTCCATGCGTTCTCGCACGGTCTCCAGATCGAGGATATTACCGCCGTTTTCGGTGAAATAGCGGCCGAGTCCCGAAGCCAGAACCTCGCCCGTATATTCGCTCACCTCGGGCAGATAGTTCTTGCCATCGATGCGCGTGGAAAGCCCGGCATCGACGATGAAGCACAGTGCCTGCTGCTCCATGTAGGCGGGGTTTCCCTCCTCGAGGATGAGCACCCGGTCCTTGTCGCGCGCAAACTCGACGATCTCGTCGGGCACCAGCGGATAGGTCATGTTCAGACAGAGAATGTCGATATCTGAGCGCCCGTCATCGTCGGCCAGTCCCATCTCGCGAAGCTGGCGCAAAACGGTGTTGTAGAGCCCGCCTTGCAGAACGAGGCCGAAGCGGCTGGTCTTCGTGCCCGCGATCCGCTCGTTCAGGACGTGTCGCGGATATAGGTCCGTGCGGCGGGAATGCGGTCGGCGACCTTGTCGGCCTCCTGCGAATAGATGACCGGAGGGTGGGCGAGGCGCGGATAGAAGAACTCCGCCGGATCCTTGAACTTCGTGTTGGTGCCGTGGTCGGGCACCGTGTTGTCGCGTGCCGCAAATTCCCCCTGAACATGGCAGGCGCGGATGCGCAACTGCATCATTGCGGGCATGTGCGAGGCTTCCGAGAGCGCAAACGCATGCTCCACCATGTCGACCATCGAGGTCAGGTTGGGGGGGCGGGGATCGACCGGCAGCAGCGCCGATTTCATGGCGTAGGCGTAGGTGCGCTCCTGAATGACGCTCGCCCCTTCACTGAAATCCTCGCCGATGACGACCAGCGCACCGCCGGTGACGCCGGTGGAAGCCAGGTTCGATAGGGCATCGGAGGCGACGTTAGTGCCGACGATGGATTTCCACGTCACCGTCCCGCGTACCGGATAGTTGATGGAGGCCGCCAGCATGGCCGCGGCCGAGGGCTCGTTGGCACACGATTCCGCATGAATCTCCATCTCGCCCATGAGGTCCTTGGCCGATACCAGTACGTCGAGAAGATGCGAAACCGGCGCGCCCTGATAACCGCCGACATAAGAGACGCCCGATTGCAGCAGTCCCTTGGTGATGGCGAGAATGCCCTCGCCGCGAAACGTGTCGCCCGCGCCAAGGCGCAAAAGCTCGATCTCACTCTCAAAAGTGCGTTCCATTGCGGCCCTCCCGCGTGCCGACGAAAAGGGGACGTCAGCCCGTTCGCGCGATATCCGTTCCGTAGAGAATGTCGATGAGATCCCGAGCGCCTTGCTTCAGCGCCGCATGAGCCTGTTGCAGCGCCTCGTTCTTGATGCGCGCGGCGGGGCCGTAGACCGACAGGCCGGTGACCATTCGCCCGTCCGGCCCGATCACGGGAACGGCGATGGTGCGCAAGCCCTCTTCGCGCTTGCCGTCATTGATGGCGTAGCCCTGTTCGCGCGCGGTCGCGATTTCGCGTTCGAGCGCTGTCCGATCGGTGATGGTGCGCTCCGTCAGCCCAACGAGCGGCATCCCGTCCAGCGCCCGCGTGAACTCGCGTTCGTTGAGGTGGGTAAGCCAGATCTTGCCCTGCGAGGTGCGATGGGCCTCCAGCCGCATGCCGGGGCGCAGATCCACGAAGAGGTGGCGCTTGGGCACGGTCGTGGCGAGACAGACCACCACGCCGCTCTCGAACACGGAGGCCATGGCGCTTTCATTGACGGTCTCCGCTACCCGGTCCAGCACCGGCTGCACGATATCGGCCAGCATCTTGTGCGAGGTCACCCACCGCGCCAGATCGATGAAAAGATAACCCAATCGGTACATGCCGCGCGAAACCGGCACCAGCGCGCCGGTCGCCGCCAGTGAATGCAGAAAGCGATGGGCGGTCGCGTTGTTGAGCGACAACTCCCGCGCAACCTCACCCGCCGTCAGATGCGGACGCGTTTCGGTAAAGAGGTCGAGAATCGCGAAGGCGCGCGCGACCGAGTTGTTGTGTTGAACAGCCATTTCCCCTCAGCGCCGCGTATGCGTTGCCTGCCTTTGGTTTTTGGCGACAGGCCTCTTGTTGTTCTGAACAGTGCCGTTGCGGAAAATCATTGTCAAACTTTTAGTGAAGTACAAATTTCAATATATGAAATAGCGATGTTAAAACACTTGTTTCCATTGCAGTTACTCTGTCGGAAAAGCTCGATATTGGCGCTTGAGAACTTCGCGAAGCTGTGTGCCCTTGGCAAAGGGCAGGCGCCAGCTCGCGAGATGTCGCGGGCCCCTTGTCGATCAGCTCAGAAGATGCGGCAGGAACAGGATGATCGTTGGAAAGCAGATCAAGAGGGCCACGCGCACGAGTTCCGTCAGGAAGAACGGGAACACACCCCGGAACGTCTGGATCATCGGAACATCTCGGGCCAGCGCGTTGATGATGAACACGTTGAGCCCCACCGGTGGCGTGATCAGTCCCAGTTCCACCACCACCAGCGCGATCACCCCGAACCAGATCTTCAGCGACTCCTCGTCCATGCCGAAATCGAGTCCGGTCAGCACCGGCCAGAAGAACGGGATGGCCAGCAGGATCATCGACAGACCGTCCATCAGGCAGCCCAGAATGATGAGCGCGAAGAGCAGAAGCAGCAGGATGACGTAAGGATGGAGCCCGCTGGCGAGCATGGCATCAGCCGCCGCCTGGGGCACCCCGCCGCGTGCTAGGAAGATCTTCAAGAGTTCCGCGCCCAGCAGGATCAGATAGATCATGCCGGTGGTCTTGGCGGTGTCGAGAATGGCGGCGATTAAGCTCGCCCCGTTCATCCGTCCGTGCGCCAGTCCGTAAAGCGCGACGAGTAATGCCCCGACGGCCGCAGCCGGCGTCGGGTTGAACGCACCGGCATAGATGCCGCCGATGACCAGCACGAAGATCGTCAGGACGGGGACGACTGCGATGGTCGCACTTCGTCGCTGCTGTGCCGTCAGCGTATCGCCCACCGGTCCGGCTGAGGGGCGGAGCCAGCAGTAGATGGAGATGGCGATCATGAACATCACCATGGCCAGTAGGTCCGGCACCAGCGAGGCCATGAACATGGTGACGATATTCGCCTCCACGATGATGGCGTAGATGACCAGCACCACCGAGGGAGGAATGAGGATGCCGAGCGTGCCGCCCGCCGCCAGCGTGCCGGTGGCAAGCGAGGGCGCGTAGTTGAGGCGTCTGAGTTCCGGCAGCGCCGCCTGTCCCATGGTGGAGGCGGTGGCGAACGAGGAGTCGCAGATCGCGCCGAACCCGGCGCACGTGGCCACCGCCGCCATGGCGACGCCGCCTCTGAACCGTTCAAGCCAGGCATTCGCGGCGTTGAAGAAATCGCGCGACAGGCCGATCCGCGAGGCGAAATTGCCCATCAGCACGAACATCGGCACGACCGAGACGTCGTAGATGGAGAACTGTGCGTAAGCGAGGTCCTTGAGTTGGTAGAGCACGATCTGCGGACCGGACAGGATTGCGGCGGCGCCGAGACCGACGACGATCATGGAATAGGCGATGGAAACGCGGATGACGATAAGCGTCAGAAGGACGCCCAGACCGCCCAATCCGATGAAGAGACTGTTATCCATCGTGTTGCAAGAGCCTTCTTTGGGCTGAGAGTTGGAAAGCGCGTCGAACTAGAGCGACGACGAGGCGGGGCGGGCGATGTCCCTGACGGCCTCCGCGAGGGTGATCGCGGACGCGATCGCCAGCAGGACTAGCGAGAACAGGATCGGCGGGAAGACGGACCAGATCGGCACTTCGAGGATCGGCGTTACCTCGTTGTACTGCCGGTAGTAAGCCATGCCGTCATACATGGTGGTGACGAGCAGCACCGCGAAGGCGCCTGCGATCAGTGACGAGATGAACTTGAAGACGTCGACCAGCCGGGGCGAGGCCCAAGCGGTGAAGATGTCCACCGTCACGTTCGCGCCGGTGAGCTGGCAGAAGGGCAGGAAGGCAAAGGCGGTTACCGCCACGCTCAGTTCCACGAGTTCGAAGTCGCCGGGAAAGGGCTTGTCGAAGACAAAGCCCGAAATGACGCTCGCCGTGGTCATGAGAACGAGGGCGATGATCAAGAATCCCCCCAAGATGGACCAGTATCGGATGCCGGTGCGGGCGAGCCCGACAAGGCTCGCCCCTCTAGTGCCGGAACCGGTTGTCCCCTTGGTATCCGGATCTTTCATTGTCGTTTTTCTTTTTGCATCGTTATTCTTCGTCGGCGTATTTGGTGATCGTGGCGCGCGCGGTCTCAACCAGCTTGCGCCCGTCGATGCCCTTGCTCTCCACATCCGCGATCCAGTGTTCGACCACCGGTTCCAGCTTTTTCTTGAAAGCCGCAATTTCCTCGGGCGAAAGCTCGATCACCTCGTTGCCGGCTTCCTTCAGAGTCTCTTCGCAGCCGACTTCCGACTGCGTCCAGATCCGTCCGACTTCCCTGGTGAATTCCACACCGGAATTGTCGTCGATGGTCTTCTTCAGAGCGTCGGGCAGGGACTCGTATTTCGCCTTGTTCATGGCGATGACAAAGGTCGTGGTGCCGAAACGGATGCAGCCCTGACCTTCGGTCTGGTACTTGGTGAGTTCCTGGATCTTGAGCGGACGGACGATTTCGAAGGGGATCAGAGTCCTGTCGACCACCTCCCTGGAAAGGGCCTGGGGAAGATCCGGAAACGGCATGCCGACGGGGTTCGCCCCCAGCGCTTCCAAGATCCAGGCGCCGGTGCGCGAGGGGATGCGCATCTTCTTGCCCTTCAGATCGTCCGGCGTTCTGACCGGCGTATCCACCATATGGAACGCCTGACCTGCATGGACGTGCAGCGTGATTACGTGCATGTCCTTGAATTCCTCGGCCAGCATGCCGTTCTCAAGCATCTCGCGCATGGCGAGATTGGTGGCGACCAGGTTGTTGGTGTGGATGAAGGGCAGCTCGAACACTTCTGAGCGCGGGAACTGACCGGTGGTGTAGCCGAGCACGGTCCAGATGATGTCCACCACGCCATTGCGCACCTGACCCACGAGCCGCGGCGGCTTGCCGCCCAGCGACATGGAGGGATAGGTGTCGATCTTGATCTTGCTGCCCGACGCATGCCTCCATGCGCTCGGCCCACGGCACGAGCATCTTCGCGTGAGCCGGCGATTTCGGGCCGAGCAGATGATGCAGTTTCAGCGTCACGTCTGCAACGCTTGCGCTGCCCGCGACGCCGAACGCCATGCCGACGGCTGCAGCCATCGCAATGAGTATACGGAATTTCATGTTTTCCTCCCAGAATAATCAGTTGTAAGCGGCGATTTTGCACTCCCCTCCGCGACGATGGCGTGAAGTGACCGTTTCCTCCGAGTGCCGAATACGAGAAGTACTCTTGCATTCGAGCAATACCACGTCAATTTATTTGTTTTGTAATTCGTGTTTTAAATGATTTAATATTTAAAAAAAGTTTGTGAAATAGGAGAAATATATCGTTGTGTTGGGAATAATTTCTTATCTGCCGAAATAGTCTCTGCGTAATATTGCAAAATATGAAATACGCATTGGAGCATCCCCCCAGCAAGGGGAACGATCGTCCCGCGTGGCTCCCGGCTCGTGGCTCGCAGCGCGTGGCGGGAAGGGGCATGATCGCGGGGCGCGCGACGATTCGAGATCTGCGGGCCGAAGCGCATCGGCGCATCGACAAGAACAAGCGGGGGCTGCTGCCGTCTTGTGGCAGACTGGAAACGAATGGGGCTGGATCGCATACACACCATTGCCGATCTGCACCTGCGCGCGCGACGTCGCGTTCCGCGCATGGCGTTCGATTTTCTGGACGGCGGCGGCGGAGAAGGGGTTGGCGGTTGAAGAGAACGAGACGGCTCTGGCGCGCCTGAAGCTCCAGCCGCGCACCTTGCGGGACGTCTCCGTGCGCACGCAGGCGGTGGATCTGTTCGACCGCAGGCGCTCAGGTCCCCTCGGTATCGCGCCGATCGGCTTTGCCAACGTGATCTGGCCGCACACGGACACGATCCTGGCCCGCATGGCGCAGGAAACCAGCATCCCCTACATAACTCTCCACCGCGGCCTCCACCAGCATCGAGGATATTGTCAAGGTCGCCCCCGATGCCTGGTCTCAGCTTTATGTGTCCGACAGCGACAAGATCGCCCTCGACATGCTGGCGAGCGCTCGGCACGTCGGGATCAAGGTCGTCGCTCTGACGGTCGACGTGCCGTTGCCGGGGTGTCGCTACCGCGATATGCGCAACGGCTTTTCACTGCCGTTGAGGCCGTCTTTTGCCAATGTGGCCGACTTTCTCCGCCGCCCGGCCTGGATCCCGGAGACGCTGCGCCGCGGCACCCCGACATTCGCCAACTATGCCCCTTATCTCACGAAGGGGGCGGATTTCGTTCGGCACCATGCAGCCGTCGAAATCGGGGCCGATGGCGACGTCCTCCGGCCCGAGCTTTTCCACCAGATGATCGACATGGCGCACCATCGTCTCCAGCGGCGTATCCGGATTGAAGGCGCCGTCGTCGCGCAGAAACGCCACATGGAAATTGAGCCCGACCACGCCACCGGTTTCCGCGATGGCCTCAAGCTGGCGGTCGGTGAGATTGCGTGCGGAGGGGCACACGGCATGGGCGTTGGAGTGGGTGGCGATAAGCGGTTTCGTTGCCATGCTCGCCGCATCCCAGAAGCCCTTTTCGTTGAGATGCTAGAGATCGACCAGTACGCCCAGCTTCTTGCAGGCGCGCACCAACTCTTTGCCGGCGTCCGTCAGTTCCGGTCCCGTATCGGGCGAAGAGGGGCAGCACATGGGCGCGCCTTCGCCGAAGATATTGGCTCGGCTCCAGACGATGCCGAGCGAACGCAGGCCTTCCGCGTAGAGCTCTTCCAACGCCTTGAATTCGCTGTCGATCGCCTCCGCGCCCTCGATATGCAGCAGCATGGCGATGCGTCCGGCCGCCATTGCTTCGCGGATCTCGGCGCTTGAGCGGCAGATCGACACCGCGTTCGGCCGCTCCGCCTCGATCGCCTTTGCCCGGGTGATCAGGCGATGTGTCATGTCGAGGGCGGACGACTGGCTGAGGCGGTCGAAATTGGCCGGGTCGTTCGGCCGGTACTTTTCGCTCGAGGTTATCTGCGAAGGCACGAACATCGCGAAGAACCCGCCTGCAAATCATTCCGCATTGGCGCGCGGCAGATCGATATGCCTGTTGGCGCTGCGCTCGAAGAGAGAGCGCTCCTTGTCCGTCTCCGTATCGAGTTCGAGCCGCAAAAGAGTGGTGTTATGGCCGTCGAAAACGGTGATCGGAGAACTGGTCATTGGGTGTTCTGATGGTTTCCGCAGGCGCGGGCAGAAGGAGAGCGAACCTGTTACGCCTTCGCTATGTTACATCTTTGTTTCGCCCTAACGGCGTGTCCCCATAAATGAGGCTGGAATGGGGATGCGATCGTGCGGTCGGAACCCTTGATGCGGCCTGTTCTTTCTCCGCGAGGTCATCGCCGACGACGCGAAGGTGTCGAATTTATATGCGATATTATATAAATGCCGAGCGCCATCCCGGCGCAAGCCTTGATTGCAAGGCTTCGTTCTTAACGGAAATGTCGTGGCTCTCCACTATTCTCATCAACGGGAACCGCGAGGGTAACAGGCGGAATTCGGAGCGGGAAAATGACGTATGATTGGGCGCATATTGTCTCCTGGCATGAGGATCGGCTGGGACGCATCGCCGATGCTGTGGTGCATTTCATCGGTCTGGCGCTGGCGGCAGGCGGTGCTGCGGTGTTGCTGGTTCATGCCTTCGGCGTTGCCGAACTGGCAGCCGTCTGCATCTATGTCGTCGGGCTGATCGCGGCGCTGACGGCCTCCTCGCTCTATAACATCTGGCCGGTCTCGCGGGCGAAATGGATCTTGCGCCGCTTCGACCATTCCGCGATCTTTCTGTTCATCGCGGCGACCTACACGCCCTTTCTCGCACAGATGCCGACCGGCGCGCTGACCATCGCTCTGACGGTGACCGTCTGGGAGCTTGCCGTGGTCGGGATCATACTCAAGTTGGCGTTGCCCGGCCGGTCCAACCGGATCGCCGTCGTCAACTATCTGGCGCTCGGCTGGTGCGGGGTGGTCGTCTACCCGACCCTCAGCGCGGCGCTGCCCGTCTCCACATTGTGGCTCATCGGGATCGGCGGCGGGCTCTATTCCTTCGGCGTGGTCTTCTATGCCTGGGAGTAGCTGCGCTTTTCCAAGGCGATCTGGCACGTCTTCGTTCTGGCCGGGGCCGCCTGCCATTTTAGCGCCGTCTTCGACAGCCTGCTCTATCTGCCCCATGTCAGCTGAGACGCGGATGGGCCCAGTTCTCGGCCTCGAAGATCCGCCCCGGTTCCCCCCATGATTTCATTCCCGCCGCTTTGTCGTAGTAACGCTACGTAAAATTTGGTACGCTCCGAGCATTGCTTTTGACGGGCGATGCTTTTGCATTTTGCTTAATGAGAGCAAAGTTCATGCGCCTTGGTTCTTTTTATATGTTATTTTTCCCGATCCGAGAAAATCGGATCGACATAGCAGGGTGACATTGACGAATGCGTTGGCAACGCGCTCCCGCACCCCGACAGGGCAGGAGACGGCGGCTGTGATTCGGGAAGCACGCACCTTCCACCGAACTCACGACGAGCTGGTTCTCCCCCATCTTCGGCGCCTGAGCGCAGGGGCCGGGTTGTATTTGGGAGATGATGGGAAAGACGGGGTATCCATTCCGGGTAGCGGTTCTGTCAACCGTGACAGCGTCTCCGAGGGGACGGCCCGGAGGCGGCTACCATCGAATCTCTTTCTTTGTCCGCCGTTTCTTCTCCTGTCCACACACCTTGCGTTTTCAATCGGCTGTGACCTTGTTGCGATCGAATGGATCGGCCCCCTTTTCTAAGCTTCGCCGCAACTGGTGTTCCTTGCGTCTTATGTGGAGGCATCGGCGGGTGAAGGCGGCGTGACAAGGGCATTTCGCGACCGCGCTCGTGCTCGCACTCGGATTGACGGGCCTTGCTCCTGAGGGCCGGGCACAGGATCCGGATGCGTTTCGTACCCTCGATGCCGCGGCTGCAAAACCCGAGACGGCGGTGCTCGACGAGGTGCGGATCGCGCCGTTGCCCAAGTCCGTTTCCTTCCCGCAAGTCGAAGATCTGTGTTTGTCCGTCGATAACGGTGAAACCTCTGCCTTTGCATCCCGCATCTGTTCCCAGATCGAGCGTCAGGTCCGCGCAAACTATCTGCCGCCGGCCTTTCTCGCCAAGCTCATCTGGAAGGAAAGCTGATTCGCCCCCCACGCCATCAGCCCAAAGGGGGCGGAAGGGATCGCCCAGTTCATGCCGGAAACGGCGGCGCGCTGGGGCTTGAGCAATTCGTTTGAGCCGATGGAGGCGATTGCGGCCTCCGCCACGTTGCTGGGACACCTGGCGCGGGCGTTCGGCAATCTGGGGCTGGCGGCGGCCTATAATGCCGGGGAGCGCCGGGTCGAGGCCTATCTGGCGGGACGGTCCGGCTTGCCTTTCGAGACGCGGGACTACGTTGCCTCCATCACCGGAGTGTCGGCGCGTGCATGGAAGGAGGAGCGCCACAAGGTCATCGACTTCAAACTCGATGCCGCGCGCCCGTTTGGTGAGGCCTGCGTGGAATTTCCCGTCCTGAAGGCGTCGCTGAAGAAGGCCTTCGCCAACACCTACTTCAATCGCGGTTTGGCGCTGACGGCCAAGGGGGTCGTTTGCCGAGGCGATCGATTGCTATTCGGTCGCCATCCGGCTGAAGTCGGATTTCCCGCACGCCTACAACAATCGCGGCATTGCCTATCGCCGGATGGGGGACTATGAGCATGCGCTTGCCGACTATGACGCCGCGATCCGGCTGAAGTCCGATTACGCCAATGTTTACAACAACCGGGGTTACGTCCGGCGCAAGCTCGGCCGCTATGCGGAGGCGATTGCGGATTACGACGCGGCGATCCGCCTGAAGCCGGGCTATGTGACCGCGTTGTTCAACCGCGGCTATGCCAGGGCGCGGCTTGGGCAGGATATCGAGGCGATCGCGGATTATTCGCGCGTGCTGAAGATCGCTCCAGATGATGTACTTGCGCTCTACAACCGGGCGGCCTCGCGGGTGAAGATCGGCAAGCTGGAGGCCGCGCGCGCGGATCTCGACCGTGTCATCGCGCTGCAACCGGATCTGGCCAAGGCCTATCTCCGCCGCGCGCTCGTGCTGAGGAAATTGGGACGGGAGAAGGCAGCCCAGGCCGACTACCGCAAGGTCGTCGCGCTGAAAGAGAACTACGCCGCAGCACGCTTCGCCCGGCTGTTCGAATAGGCGGGGAGGGGAAGGCGTTGCGGGTGCCCATCCTTCGAGACGGCGCTCGCGCGCTTCCTGAGTGTCCAGCACGAAAACAATATCGGTTCATCCGCAATACTCTCCATTCGTCATCCCGGCCCCGAGCCGGGATCTATTCCGTGATTTAGCGCCATGGAATGTGGTTGGATTATCCCACAATATCAAAATGTTACCGAGATGAAGGATCACGGCATGGATTGCCGGTCGGAGCCGGCAATGACGAAAGAAATGTGGCTGGAGTAATGCAACACCATTTACACGCCGAACGCTCAGGATGACGTTATCGTGTTCTTATCTCAGAAGAAGCGCGCCCCACACGGTAACGTCATCCTGAGGAGCGCTCGCAAGAGCGCATCTCGAAGGATGGGCCACAACCACCATCCCGCGCGTCACGGCAGCTTCGTCTCGATCATCGGCCGTTCGATCTCGCTTGCATGATAGGCATGGCAGAGCGTGCAGGACTGCCCCGCGCCCTCCGGCGTGTGACAGGTGGCGCAAAGCGTTTTGTCGACGGCTTGAAGATGCACACAAAGACCTTGGGATCGAACGCCTCATAGGTTTCGGTGAATTCTCCGCTGCCGCCGGGTGCCAGTGCATGACAGGCAAGGCAGCCCCTTGTCACCGACGGCGGAGAGATGCGGTTCGTGCGAGAAGACCGTGAACCGTCCCCGCACCCGGTCGCTGGAAAATCCGTGCCATTTCAGATGACGCGCGCCGTTATCGTCATCGATGCTGTGACATCGGGTGCATCGGCCCACCGCTCTGTCGGGCGAGAGCTCGTTGAAAATGGGAGCCAGCAATGTTTCCTGCGGTGTGGCGAAGGCGTGTCCCAAATAATCGAGCCAGGTGCGCAGAAAACGGTCGGCGTGCCCCGTCGGACGATAGCGGATCGTGAAATCCTGCCGATACCAGCCGCCGAATTCTGCCCAGGCTTCCGGATTGAACGGTTCGGTCTTGTACTGCGGTGTCGCCTCTGTGGTCTCGTTCTCGTCGGAAGTCGGAGTGGAGAGAATATCGGCCCCGGGTTCTCCGCCCGGAATGTTTGCGTCATCTCCGCCGAGAATATCGCCGCCGCCTTCATTGAGAATTCCGGCGTCGGCGGGAGCATCGAGAATGGATATCTCCGCTCCGTCGCCAGACAGAATGTCGTCTTGCGGGGCTTCTTCCGCGGCCTTCTCCGGAGCGGAAGGGGAGGGCTCCTCGGGGGCTGGCGGAATGAACCCCTTTGTCGGCTCGTCCATGGCGTGGTGGGCAAGGTCGTCACGGAGATCCGGGAATCAGTCGCGATTGGCGCTGCGGATGACGTTATGCGCGATCACGCCGGAAAGACGGGCCATTTCCTCATGTCCCATCGGCGCGGCCTCGCTCGTCGTGTCGCTGAGCGCCATCGTGTCGGAAAGCTGCCGGTCCTCCAGCCGCGCAAACAGCGCCTTGACGGCCCTGGCAAACGCCGCGACGCACTCCATGTCGTCCTCGCTCGCGGTGCGCAGGTCGAGAAGATCAAGATCGGCCACCCCCGCCGTCGGGTCCATGCTGCCTGTCCGCTTGAGAGAAGAAGCAGTAGGAAGGGCGTGATCCCGGCATCTGATTGACGGGGCCAGCTGCCGATATCGATCCCGCGTTCTTCAAGCGTCAGCAGATCGAGCCTCGGAACGGCAAGAAAATCGATACCCTTCGGGCCGGCCGCCCGCGTCGTGCCGAGAATGTCGCCGTCATGGCAGCTCTGGCACATTACCTCGTAGGAGCGCGTTTCCATGTAGCGGCGGTCGGGTCCCGACTCGTGGCAGCTTGCGCAGGACTCCGGTGCGCCGGATGCCCCGTCCCTGGCCGTCACATCGGGGAAATGCTTCGAGATGTGGGATTCGTGGCCAAAGATGATGCGCGTGCGCCGGTTGAACGGATAGCCGTCGAAGGGCGGATGCGAGCCGGAAAAGGACGTGAACTGCTTCACATGGCACGACTGGCAGCGTACATCGGAAATCGTGGTGAGGTCGTGATCCGCGCCCTGATGGTCCGCGTGACAGGTCGCGCAGAAGATTTCCGGCTGCCCCGTCGCCTCTGTTGGGGAGGGCGTCGCAAACCAAAGGGCGATGGATCCAGCTTTCACCGATGCCGTCGTCGGCCCTTGCGGCTTCCGTGAGCCGGGCAAGTTGCGCGACCGGTTGCGTGTGTGGCGTGAACGGATCGGAGTCCACATCGTGACAGGTGAGGCAGAGCTTCGAATTCGCTTGTGGCCCGGTTTCGGCCACGAAACTGTGCAGGAAACCGAACGCTCCCGGCCCAAGCCCCCCGCATGACAGCTCGCACACTCGCTCTGGCTCGCATGCGGGTCGGAAAGCGGCCCGGGCATCAGCCATTGGCTGGCGTGCCCGCCGCCGATGAATACCACGACCAGCCCGACGGCCAGCGCCGCCGCCCAGCGCGCGATGCGGCCGCGTCTGGCGCGCAAGGAAAGCTGTGGGCGGCACGGTTCAATGCGGATCGCGCAGGTGTCGTCCGGCAACGGACCGTGTTCGCAGGGATCTCCGTCCTGTTGTGAGCGGCGGCAGTTCCAGCGGCCGTCCTCCATGTGGGGACGGCAGACGCCTGAGGCCCGGCAGAGGCCATGCGCATCGGGGCCGAGCGTGCAGGGATGACCTTCGCCAAGATGGCCGCAGACCCACCTTTCCTGCGGGCGCTGGTAGCGGCTCTCGCGAAAGCCGAATTTCTGCAGGAGCCGCATGTCACGCCACCCCCGAGGAAAAGGCATAGGCGATGACGATATGTGCGACGATCACCAGCAGCATTGCCCAGCTTGCCGGAATATGCAGGAACAGCCAGAGCTTCAGCAGTTCGCCATTCGCGTACTGGAAATCGAGATTGTCCTTGGCCTCGACAAGCTCGCGAAGCCGTATCAGCCGCGCTTTGCCGTCCTCATCGAGATAACGCTCGATGGAGGAAAGCTCGCCCAGCATGTGGGAGGCGGGCAGGTTGGAGGAAAGGAGATGCGCGGCGATGTTGCGCGGGCACGCGAAATAGGCGGCGAGCCGGTCGGCATAAAGCTCAACGATGGAGACGGTGTTCCCGTCGCGAACGGAATCGAGCGCGATCGCTCCCGCCTCTTCCGCCAGTTGTCGCCGGAAGACCGGAATGCGCTCGAAGATGATCCGTTCGCCGTGCTCCTCAAGGTGCAACGGTATGGGCTTGCCGAGAAGCGCCCCCACGCATCCGCTTGCCGCCACCAGCATGAACAGCGTCCACAACAGCCATTCCATCGGCGCATCGGACAGCCCGTAGCCGGTGTGGACGAGAAAGGCGCTGAAACAGGCGAGCCCCAGGTAGGTGTGCAGCATATCCAGCCGTGCACCCGGCCGAGCGGCAGCAGTATGACGCGTTTTCTGAGTGTCAGCAGCATCAGCCCGGCGATGGAGCCCGTCAGCACCCAGCCGTTGAAATATTGCGGGTCGCGAAGGGCAATGTCCCAGCCCCGGTCGAGAAACCAGAACACGGCGAAGACGATGGCCGCCAGCGCCAGCCCGATGCCCACCCGCCTGTTGAACAATCCGCTCATGCCAGCCACTTCATCAAGAATTTGGTGTCGCGGATGTTGATCCGTGTCAGCGCATCGTGTGGGCAGGCCTGGGCGCAGGCCGGGCCGGTGAGCTGATCGAAACACAGATCGCACTTGGTCGCCCGCGCGATCGTCTGGCCCTCCCAATCTGCGATCCGCTCACCGTCCCGATCACGGATATCGATCATGCGGATGTTGTTGTAAGGGCAGTAATTGGCGCAGGTCGCGCAGCCGATGCAGATCCGGTCCTGGATGACGACGGTGCCGTCTATGGCGCCTGTCGGGTAGCCGATCAGGCAGATCGGATCGGTGCAATGCATGCAGGCATTGACGACCATCGCATTCTCGAACGTGTAGCCGTGGCGCACGAAACGCGGATTGTTGTGGTGCGCGGTCGCACAGGCGCGTACGAAATCGTCGCAACCGAAACAGCGGTCGATATTGATCACCATGGCGTTCTCGCCGTTGATGAAGCGGTGATCGACGAAGAAATCCATCATGCCCTGGCGCATGGTTTCGGTTTCGGCCGATAGCGCAGGTAGGGTTTCCGGTTTCAGCAACCGGCCGGGCAGGTTCGGCAGAACCAGCCGCCTGACCAGATGGGTGGGTATGCGGATGATGTCGACATAGCCGATGGCGTGAAGGCTGGCGCGATGTTCTGGCCCGCGCTCCTCTTGTGCCGCGGCGATCCCCTCCAGCCCGAACGTGTCGTTGCGCGACAGGTGGCGTACCGTGCGTGCGCCGTGATCCACCCGTTCGGAAACCCGCGCAAAGCCGCTGTTGATCAGCAGCAGGCCGTCGACATGATTGCCTTGGGCGCAGATCTGCGGTTCCTCGTCGATGATCCCGCCGGAATCGGCCCCGTGCGTGGCGCGGGCGCGCTTGAAGCGTTGGGTCCAATCGAAATTGCTGTAGGTCTCGAACAGGGAATGAGCGGCGATCTCGTCGAGCGCGGCCGTATCGAGATGGTCGAAGAGCGGGTATTCCTGCAACCGGGTGACAAGCCCGCGTTCGTGGTAAAGACCGTCGATCTGCTGGCGGAAGACTGGCGACCAGTCGTGGATTTCCCGCAGGCCCTGCCAACGCAGCTCGAATAGAAGCGTCTCGTCCTCAGCCACGAAGACGCTGGCGCTCCTTGGGCTGCGGGTCAGCGCTGCCAACTCGCCGAACATCTGCGGCGCATCCAGACGGAAGCTTGAGCCCTCCGCCTCCAAAGCGTCAATATCCTCCACCGTGCGTGGATCGTGGCCGTGGTAAGGGGCGTACTGATAGCCTGCGCGGGTGCAGCGCGGCGGGCGATATTCCGGCGGCTTTCGGCGTTCGCTCAGGAGACGCAAGGCACGCAGCCAAGAGGGACGTCGACGCGGCCGCGCAGCCCGCGTGTTCTTCGGCGCGGCCGCCAGACCGACGATCGAGCCCTCCAAAATGACGAACAGCGAATTGCCGTAATCGCCCTTGCGGATGATCGTTTGTCCGCGCTTGAACCGTCGCAACCGGCCGTCATTGGCGATGATCGCCTCTAACGGCAGCCAGGCGGGAAAATCGCGCGCGCTCACATGGGCAAAGGCGGGCAGCTCGAGAATGCGCGCCACCGTCTCTGCTTCGAGCGCGGCCTCACCGAAAGGTTCGTTCCAACGCCTGTTGCGGGTGTCGGGAGCCGGGGAGGTTAAGGGTGCGGAGGAGGGGGGAGTCATGGCCACTACCGGCACCGATCAGTTCGACGCCGTGCCCTTGTACTTGTCGGGGGTAGGCAGGTACTTGTCGACCGCCGCGAATTTCGAGCCGTCATAGGCATTGGCGAATTTCAGGCCGAGCACGGGAATCTTGCCCACCGCCTCGCTCAGTTCCACCTCGTTGTTGAGCTTGAGGCCCGGCGCCAATCCGATCTTGGTGATTTCCAGAAGCTCCGGCGCTTCCGGCAGGAGCTTGGCGAGCTGCGCCATGATCTTGCGCGCCCGGTCCGCGCGCTTGGCCCCATCTTCACCGCGTAATCGGCCTTCTGCGTCGCCTTTGAGACGCCGATCAGCGCGGTCTCAAGCTCCGCGATACGCCCGATGATGAACAGCATGCGCTGGCGTTCGGTGGAGGCTGCGGGATTGGAGGCGCCCTTGTTGTACCAGGTGTTGTGGCGCACCTCGCCCTGCGACCAGGCGACGAGTTCGAACGCGCTTCCCGCCGCGTGTCCGCCCACGTTGACGAGCTTTTCGTTCGGTGCCAGATGGCAGGAGAAACAGTTCTTGGCGAGCGTGTAGGTCATCGAGGGGCGGATCATGCTCGCGGCCTCCGCCTTCTCCCAGCTAACCTTCTCCTCCTCGGCCGTTTCCTGCCCTTCCTTCTTGCCGGAAAAGCCGGAATGAAGCTTGTATCAGTTCTTCGCCGAGCCGTGACAGGACTCGCACGAAATCCCGGCGATCGCCTCCGGCTTGCCGCCCTCAAGCTTTTCGGTGAAATGACACCCCAGGCACGCGCTGTCGGCCTTCAACCGGCGAATGCCCATCTTGGTGGCGATCTCTTCGGCCTCCTTGGAGCGCGGAAGATCGCGGAAGGTGGTGAAGTGGTGGGTCTTCTGTCAGATGGCAGCTTCCTTCTTGTGGCACTCCGCGCATTCGTTCGGCCCTACGACGAGCGCCGGGTCTTCGGCACGCACGAGCCCGGCGCTGAAGCAAAGTGCCGCAACAGCAAAAACCAGAGCAGCGAGCCAATCGGCCTGGCCGCGCAAAAAGCTCAAGTTTCTCATTTCAATTCCCCACCTCTTCGGGTCCGCCCGGCGCAATCGATCCCCTCGCGCGTCAGGCATCCAGAACCAGATCTCCCTCGGGACAGGCGATGCACAAAAGTGCGGTGCCTTCGGCTGGTTTGGTGACGTAGCTCACCCGGCCTTCTCTCAAGGCCGTGGTGCAGGTGCCGCAATTACCCGCCCGGCATCCGGCATTGACGCGGACGCCGTTCGCATCCGCCAGTTCCAGCAGCGTGCCGTCCGCCTCGTTCCAGGTCAGCGTCTTGCCCGAACGCGCAAACCGCACGCTGACACCGGAACGCGCGCCTGCGGCCGGTTCGCCGTGCGTCACGGTTTTCACCGAGGTCGGGCCGAACTCCTCGAACCGGATGTCCTCCTCCGGCACGCCCCAGTCTTCCAGCGCGGTCGTGATCGCCTCCATCATCGGCGGCGGTCCGCAGACATAGAATTCGTAGTTGGAGGAGCCGAGCGTCTCCTTCAGCACGTCGAGCGACAGCTTGCCCTTTCGGTCGAAGGCCCGGGCTGCTTCGCATTCCGGCGTCGGCGCGCTGAACAGCGTCACCGAATGAAAATGGCTGTTGCCGGCGATGATCCTGTTGATCTCCGCCCTCAGCGCGATATCGCGGCCGCTGCGCACCGCATAAAAGAACCAGACTTCGCGGTGGGTTTCGTTCGTCGCCAACCATTTCAACATGGAAAGAACTGGCGTCACTTCGACGCCCCCGGCGATCAGCACCACCGGTCGCTCGGACTGGATGTCGAGATGAAAACCGCCATTGGGGGCTTGTACGTCGAGAACGTCGCCGACCTTCAAAACGTCGCGGAAATAGCAGGAGGAAAGCTCTCCGGGCGTATCCTCTTTGCCGGGCGGCGGATCGAGCCGCTTGATGGTGACGCGATAGCGATCGCGCACTGTCGGCGTGTCCGACAGCGAATAACAGCGCACGACAGGCTGCGGCCGATCGGGGATCTGCAGCTCGAACGTGAGGAACTGGCCGGGCAGGAAGGGCGGCAGCGCGCCGCCGTGATGGGGCTCGAGACAGAGGGAGGATATCGCCCGCCTCGTTCTCAACCCGCCGCTCGACAATGCGGAACTTGTGCTTTCCCGCCCAGGTGAGCTGGGTGCGCACGCGGTCGGTCTCCGCCCGGCTGATCAGGATATCCGTCTGGCGCTTGAAAGCGGCAAGGCGGCGCTCGTCCATCCGGCGGTTGCGGATGGCGCTGCCGATCTGACCGGCAAGCCCCGTCGCCGCCTGCAAAAGCGCCAGCAGGACGATCGCACCTCCGCCGATCTCAAGAGCGAACACCATCACGCGCCTCCCTGTCCGGGACGCGCGGCGCACGGGACGGAGTGCCGTCGTTCATGCATTAGAACTGTCTTCCCGATCAAAACCGCGTCCTCAATTCCATGCGAAAGCTGGAGCCGAGATCCCGGTTCTGGCCTTCGGAGAGAAAGGCATCGACCTCCACGCTGGACCGATCGCTGAGCGCATGTAGAAACTGTCCGTCGACGGCGACTGACTGCTCCCTCATTCCAGCCGTCCGTATCCTTGCGTCCTCCGATTTCCAGCGTGAGCTGCGTCTTGTCCTCGTTGAAAAACATCTGGTAGCCGAGCGCTCCTCCGAAGGCCTCGTCCGCCCGGTTCGACAGCGCGGATGAGGCGGCACTGGGAATAGGGGAGGCGAACAGCACGCCGACTCGGCCGAGCGGCCCGCCGGTGGTCGGATCGCGTGTGGCCGAGGAATAATAGCCGATGCCCCAGAAGACGTTGGTGTAAAGAAGGTTTTCGGAACGCGGTAGGGTGCGCGAGACTTCCGAGAACAGCAGCACGCCGTTATCGACCTTCGCACCTTTGGCATCGAGGGTAGCCGACGCGTTGACGCGGAAGGCCGTATTCCAGTGTCCGATGCGCTGGACGGCCGAGGCCCCGAGATAGACGCCGTCGCCCCCGTCCGGGCTGTCGCCTACCACATAGGCGGCATCCAGATTGACGGTGGATTTGCGCAGGTCCGTTTCCGTGAACAGGCCGAAAAGCAGCGTGTTGTGGTCGAGCACGTTGTCGTCGCGGTGAATGTTGTTGAAGCCGAACAGCCCGGTGATGCGCATATCCGGCGTGATGCCGGGAATGACGACGGTGTCGCGCGTGATGCCGATGGAATCGATTCGCGCGTTGATCATCATGCCTTCCTGGAAGAGCAACTGCTGGCGGCCGATGGAAAAGCTGAAATCGAGGCCCTTGTTGTCGTCCGGGTCGAGATTGGGAAAGATCTCCCCGAACTCGCCCTCGAAGAAGAGCTGGGTGATGTTCGCGTTGACGCCGTTGACCTCGTTGAACCCCGTTCCATTGCGTCGCACGTGCGGCCGTTCTCCGAAAGCGGCGAAACGCCCAGGAATACCCGCTCGGTCGGCGTCAGTTTCAGATTGAAGAACAGGTTGAGCTGGTTCGACCAGTATTGGCGCCCCGATCCTACGCCGTCGTCGTAATGGCCGATGGAGGTGCGCGCATCGCCGAAGCCCCAGAGCGAAGGCTGCCAGATCGCGCCCGTGGGAAGTTCGATGCCGGGGGAAAGATTGCCGGTCGCCAGAAACTTCTCGCCGAGCTGGAAGATCGGCGGCGTTTCCTTCGGCTGCTTTTCTTTTGTCAGAAGAGGGATCGCCTTTTTGCTGAGTTCATTGCCATGCCCGCCGCGTGCCTCCACCTAGTGCGGCTTGTGTCTGGGCTCGGCTTTCTTGTGGCGCAAGATTTCCTCGCGGGTCAGCATCGGGATCGGTTTGTCGCTGAGCGCGCTGGAGCTTTGAGCGGCGGCAAGATCGACCCCGCCGAGCGCCAACAGCCCGACAAACAGTCCCGTTTTTCCCCTCCAGCCCCTGAACATCCGCCGCCCTATCTCACTCTGACTTTTGTACGCTTCGTCCACAGAACCGAACTGCCGCGCACCACCTCGCGGGCGATCTGGGCGGGGCTCATGCCGAAATCGAACCCTGCGTCCTGAATGGCGGCGATCAGGTTGACCGGCACCATCTGGGAAATGAGCTTGATATCGATGGAATAGGTCTCGCCGCGCTTCAGCTTGTCCGCAGGTACGCCATGGGTGGCGGTACGATGCATCAGCGGGTCGATGGTCTTCTTGTGCTTGCGCGCCCCGCGCGGTCGCCCGTAAAGCGTCGTCGGTCGAGGCTCGGGCCTGACGAAGGGCAGCACGTCGGTGGAGGTGTTGACCGCCAGCACCTGCTCGCGCTCGCCGCCGCGCAGCATCCGGATGACGAACTTCGATTGCAGCGTGAAAAGATCGGGATCGAGCGGCAATTCGCCGTTATGGACGTAGAGCGAATGGAGATCGCGCACGTCGCCGTTGGGATCGCGGTCGCCGGAGACATAGACCGTCCGCCCGTGCCGGTCCTTCACCGTCACTTGCAAGAAGATCATGCGCTCGGCGTCGAAAGCAGTCGGTACGGAGTGCCCGTCCGTCCCGTTGATCACGTCGATCTCGAAATCGAGCCCGCGCCCGTCCGCGCGCTTCACGCGAACATCGGAGAGTTTGAAACCGTTGCGCAGCACCTGTTCGCGCAAGCGCCGGGCCTTCTTCAGCCGCTCCAGTCGCTCGTCGATGATCTTACGCCCGTCATAACGGTCATCGATCGAGGCCCAGGCCTTGGGGAAGGGATAATCGCGCGAGATGCGGTTCTCGAAGGCATCCGTGCCCCATCCGCCTTTGACGTCGAATTGCAGCCATTCGGCAAGCGTCTTGAACTGAGCGGCTTCCACGTTATGCGGGAAGATGCCGGGATGGATGATCGAATAATCGGGGCCTGCGAAGATGTGGTTGGAAAGCTTGCGCGGCTTTGTCGGCTCGTCCCTCACCATCGCCGCCGGGCCCCAGTCGTAGCCTGAGGCCACCCCCTGGATCTTGCCCATGTGGCAGTCCTGGTAGGTCTCGCCGCGCTTGGCGGCAGGCGACTGCTTGTATTCGGCAAAGGCTTCTTCCAGCCGGAAACCGTTGATAGAGCGTTACGTCGTGGCACGTGCCGCAAAATCCGGGCTTCGTCAGCGCGAAGAACTTGTTGGCCTTGGTGTGGATGGAGCGGCTCGGATCGTCCTTCGAGGTAGAGACGCGATAATCCTGCGGGTTGTTGAGGACGCGTTTCAGTTCCTTGCCGCCGGTCGGGCTGTAGACGGGCGAAAGCTGCGCATGGGCGTACTGGGAGGCCGACCACTGCTCGTACTGGTGCGGATGACACGTCGCGCAGGTGTTGGCGGAGGGGTGTACTTGCTCTCCAGAAACAGCTTCTCGTGTTCCGCGTTGGCGCTGACCTTCGTCTGCGGCTTTTCTTCCTTCTTGCGGCCTTCCGCCGTCTCTCCGGCCGTGTCGTCGTTCAGCAGCAGATCGTCGTCGCCGGAAAGAAGGTCACTATCCGCGCCTCCGAGCTGTAGGAGCAGGTCGCCGTCATCCGTTCCGCTCAAGAGGTCGTCCCCCGACGGGGCGACATCCGCCCCGAGAAGATCATCTTCGCTGGGCGGAGAGCTTTCACTCGACAAGAGATCCTCGTCGCCGGAAGGGGCGAGCAGGCTGTCGTTGGAAGAGGGGCTGAGCAGATCGCCGCCGTCATCGGATTGGCCGAGCAGGTCGCTCTCGGGCGCTTCCGGTGTCGGATCTTGCGCCAGCAGATCGTCATCGGCGGCCATCCGAACGGGAGGGCGCGCGGCTTTACGGCCTGCAGTTTTCGCGAGATAGCCCTCAAGACGCGCTGTAAGCGGAGCGGCCCCGTAAAATCCGGCGCCATGGAAGCCGGGCTTCACCGGCGGGGAGGGCATTTCGGCGAGAGCGCCTGTCAGGCAGCCGGGAACCAGCGCCGCACACGCAAATACGAGAGCGCGAAACAGGAAAGGCCGGCTCACTGTCTACTCCGCCTTGGCTAATCGCTGCGCACTCGTTTCCGCAAACGCAAAGGTTGTGGGATGCATCCGGATTCACGATGCGAAAACAAAACACTTCCCCTCCACCCGCGGGTCGGGGGGCTGTCCACTCGTAAAAATCCGGCGAGTTTGTGCGCTCGCTTGATATCGCTAGGGAATGATGTGCATATCGCGTCCGCTAAAAAAAAGTATAACAATGAAATCCGTTAGGTAATCCACATTACAAAAAAATATCAGTATTTAAATTTCGTGAGGGGAATTGCGTATTTGGATTTAACGGACAAGAAAGATCATATGTTGATTTGAAATGTCGGCATTGCCGACTTTCCCGAAATTCAGGCGCGTTGGTCCGTGCAGGAAAGCCGCAAGTGTTGCGAAAGTGCCAGTTCCGCGGCTCCTGCCGAAAAACAAAAAAAGCGGCCGCTGGAACGGCCGCCTCGAATGATCTATCTTGTGACCCAGATCCTGTTTCAGGCGCTCTTGTGGCAGGTCGCGAAACGCGTGGCGTTGCGGCAGAAAGCGGGCGGTTCGCTGTGTTCGTGGCCCTCTTCCAGCCAGGAGCGGCATCCCTCGCCATGCTTGCAGAACAGGCAGTGCACAACCGCGCCGCGCAGGAAGGCGTCGCCGCTCGGGCCGCCGGTCAGGGTAACGTCGGTGTCGGTCTGGCGCATCATCTCGCCCATCATGTGCATGTGATCGCCGGCGTGTTTTAAAATTCCCATGGGAGTCCCCTCCATGTGCGGTGGCCGGCCGCGCGCGACCGGTATCGAACGGGGAGAGTGACGTAAGAGCAGGTTCTCGGCGTTGATTGATATCAATCCGGCATGAGCCCCGCTGAGAGGCGGTAAAGAAGATTGGGGATACCGCGAATTAATCGGTGTGGTCTTGTGTTGAAGACGAGATGTTCCAACCACGGAGCAAGCCATTGTCCGCCGTGTCCACCATCGCGTTGCCCGTTCCGGCATCTTCCGGAAAGGGGCTGCCCACGCTCTCCTCCGGAGACGTGCTGTACGCACGCTTGGTTTCGTAATGATCGGACGGCACGGCGCAGCTCTCATTGGGGCAGGGACGGCAGATTGATGTGCGTCTGCCGGTACAGGTGCCCGCAGGATCGGCAATCGCGCTGAAGGTCGAGACTGGATGGCCGCAGCCTCAGCTTGCCCTGATGGTCGACGGCAAGGGCCAGTCTGTCACCCCGCAGGCGGCACGGGCCGCGATCCCGCCCTCCGCCGGGCAGGCATCCGGTGCGGCCGGAACGGGACAGGCGACGGTTGCGCCGCAATCGGCACCGCAACCGGCTGTTCTCCCACCCGTGTTGACATCCGGGGACGTCTTCACCGTGCGGGCGAGGGGGCAAACGGGACGGCCCGGTTCGCACCCGGGCAATCGGAGGTGACGGCCTGCCTTCCCACGCCGCTCGATCTAGGCACACGCGTTCTTGCATTGAAGGTTGAGGCGGGCGGTACCAACACCCCGCGGCTTTCCATCGTGGTCGATGCCGAGGGTCGCCCCGCGACACCCGACACCGTGCGCGCGCAGGTCGCCTCCGGACAGGTGCGCACGGGTTCCAGTTTTCCCGCACAGATAAGCTCCTCGCAAACAGCCGCCTCGACGCAGACTGCACAGTAACCGTCCCTGAATGCCTCGACGGGCGATCTGGTACGCGCCCGCGTCCTCTCCCAGACGAGCGACGGCACGGCCCGGCTGTCGATAGGTCGAGTGCAGGTCGAAGCGCGCCTGCCGGTCGCACTGGAACTGGGAGCTGCCGTGACCCTGAAAGTTGAGGCTGGGAAGGTCGAGGCCGGGAAAATCTCGTTCGGCAATGCCGGAACAGGGGTTGCGACCGCAGGCAGTGTGGGCACCGGGACTGCGACGGCGGGGCAGGCTGCGCCACGTCTCTCCGTTCTCGTCGATCCGCAGAGCCGCCCGCTTTCCGGCGATGTGACGCGCACCGTCAATGCTGTCCGGGTCCAGCCGGGCGTGGAGGCAACCGTCGTTTCTGGATCACGCACCTTGCCCGCATCCGGTTCGGTCGTGACCGCCCGCTTCCTGTCGCCCGCCGCAGACGGCATGACGCAGCTTTCCATCGGCAAGACGGTCGTCAAGGTCCCGCTGGCAACGCCGCCGGAACCGGGCTCGACGGTTCTGGTGAAGATCGAAGGGACGGGGACCGCGGCAGCGTCGACGGCAGTTGGCGCCCGGTCCGAAGCTTCGGCTGCGACAGGGGGGCGCAGGCCGTCCGCAGATCGCTCTTCTCACCGATCATCAGGGCCAACCGATTTCCGATGAGACCGCAAAAGCGATTGCGCAGTCTCGGGCACGCCTTCGGGGGAGGCGACAATCACCCGCAATGCTGCGTCCACCGAAGGGCGCACTGAGCTGCGTCCCGAAGTCCTGCAAAAGGCGGTCGATGATGCGCGTCCGCAGGTTGCCGCGCCACAGGATTCGATGGCTCCGCTTTTCGCCAACGCTGCCACCGGGCGCAACAATCCCTTGCCGCCAGTCTTGCAGCAGGTGGTGCGCGATCTTCTGAGGTTCCGGGTGCCGACGGACGGCCTGAGCGGAGACCAGTTACGCACCGCCGCCGGACAATCTGGGATTTTTAACGAGGCCGAAGCCGCCGCCGCCAAGGTGCAGAACAAGGCCGCCGGCGCGCAGGCACGCCGCCGCCGCTGCCGCGCGCCGGAGGCCAGTTGCAGGGACAGCCGCCTGCCCAGGTGAGTCTCGCCGACGATGCCTCTCCCAAGCAGGCCGCGCGCGCTTCTGTCGGATACGGAGGCCGCGCTGTCGCGCATTGGCCTGTCGCAATTTGCCTCGCACGGCTCCGCAACCGGGGCAGATGCCGCCCACGGACGCGCGGTGCAGCCTGCCCAATGGATCTTCGAAATCCCGCTCACCATGGAGACGGGAACGACGATGGCGCAATTCCAGATCACCCATGAGGATCAGAACGGCGGCGCCTACGATCAGCCTGAGGCGGCTGGGTGATGACTGCATTTCGCGCTCGATCTGGAAGATACAGGGCCGGTCGAAAGCCTCGTTGCGCTGGGCGGTGCGGGAACGGCGGTGACGGTGTGGGCGGAGCGGCCCGATGTCGCGGCGACCTTGCGCGCGGGGGCGGACGAGCTTGCGGGCGTTCTGGAACTCTCCGAGATCGATGTCGCCAGCGTGCGGGTGCGCCAGGGTCTGCCCAAACGCAAGGCGGAGACGGCGACCTCTGGTCGCTTTCTGGACCGGCGTACATGAGCGACGAGATGAAAAAGGGCGATCCGAACTGGGTCGCGGTGGCTCTCAGAGACGACCATGTCGGCGCCCAGCGCGTGACGACAGCCAAGGGTGCCGGTCATGTAGCGGACAACATCCTGAAGCTTGCGCGCGAGAGCGGCGTGCCGGTGGAGGAGGACGCGATCCTTGCCCAGGCACTGGCGCAATTGAACCTCGACGAGGATATCCCGGAGGAGCTCTACAAGGCCGTGGCGGTGATCATCGGCTTCATTCTGCGCAGGGGCGGCAAACAGCCCAAATAGGGAATGAATTGCGGGCTTCCACCGTATTTTGGCAACCCGTTGTGGGGCGTGTTTCAAGAACCTCTTGCAGCTTGACGAAAGACGCACTAGGCAACAGCAAAGCCCGCGCGCGACGAACCCATCGCCGCGCAGGCCCAACGCTTTGCCGCAGACAGGATCCTTTGCAGCCATGACGATAGTCGATACCCGCACCCCCGACCCGAAGAAGTTCATCAAGGGCGACACGGGCGATTGGGAAATCGTCATCGGCATGGAGGTGCACGCGCAAGTCACCTCCAAGTCGAAGCTTTTCTCCGGGGCTTCCACCGAGTTCGGTCATGAGCCCAATTCCAACGTCTCGCTGGTCGACGCGGCCATGCCCGGCATGCTGCCCGTGATAAACGAGGAATGTGTCAGGCAGGCGATCCGTACCGGTCTCGGCCTGAAGGCGGCGATCAACAACAAGAGCGTGTTCGATCGCAAGAACTACTTCTATCCGGATCTGCCGCAGGGCTATCAGATCTCGCAGTTCAAGCAGCCGATCGTCGGCGAGGGTAAGATCCTGCTCGACATGTCGGAAGACGAGCAGGTGGAAATCGGCGTGGAGCGCCTGCATCTGGAACAGGATGCGGGCAAGTCGCTGCACGACCAGCACCCCTCCATGTCCTTCGTCGACCTGAACCGCTCGGGCGTGGCGCTGATGGAGATCGTCTCCAAGCCGGATCTGCGCTCCTCCGACGAGGCCAAGGCCTATCTCACCAAGCTCCGGACCATCCTGCGCTATCTCGGCACCTGCGACGGCAACATGGAGCAGGGCTCGATGCGCGCCGACGTCAACGTCTCGGTTCGCAAGCCGGGCGGCGAGTTCGGCACGCGCTGCGAGATCAAGAACGTCAACTCCATCCGCTTCGCCGGACAAGCGATCGAATACGAGGCGCGTCGCCAGATCGGCATTTTGGAGGACGGCGGCTCCATCGATCAGGAAACCTGCCTGTTCGATCCGGGCAAGGGCGAGACGCGCTCCATGCGCTCCAAGGAAGAGGCGCACGATTACCGCTACTTCCCCGATCCCGACCTGCTGTCGCTGGAATTCGATGACGCCTATGTCGATGCGCTGCGCGTTGGGTTGCCGGAGCTGCCGGACGAGAAGAAGAGCCGCTTCATCGCCGATTACGGCCTGTCGGCCTATGATTCCGACATTATCGTGCAGGAGAAGGCATCTGCCGACTTCTTCGAGGAAGTCGCGAAGGGCCGTGACGCAAAGCTTGCCGCCAACTGGGTGATCAACGAGCTTTTCGCCTATCTGCACAAGGCGGGCCTCGACGTTGCGACAAGTCCGATCTCCGCAGAACAGCTCGGTGGCATCATCGACCTGATCAAGGCTGGCGACATCTCCGGCAAGATCGCCAAGGATCTCTTCGAGATCGTGTGCGCGGAAGGCGACGATCCGAAGAAGATCGTCGAAGAACGCGGCATGAAGCAGGTCACCGACCTCGGCGCGATCGAGGCGATGGTGGACGAGATCATCTCCGCCAATCCCGACAAGGCCGAACAGGTCAAGGAAAAGCCCGGTCTGCTCGGCTGGTTCGTTGGCCAGGTCATGAAGGCGTCGAAAGGCAAGGCCAATCCGCAGGCGGTCAACGAGCTGCTGCACAAGAAGATCGGGATCGAATAGGCAACAGGCGCTAGTCGCCCGTCCCTCCATTCCGCAAGATTACCCCTCCCCCAATTGAGGGGAGGGACCTTTTGAGAAATGGAAATGAGGCGATCGATTCGCGTCCGGGTTCTGACGCGACCATTTTCGCATGCCCAGGTGCTGTGCATGCCTCAAATGAGGCAGAATGTCGTCAAACTTGCGCTACGGCAGGGCCGAACGCGCATTGGAATTCCTGAATCTTGCCATGCCTTTGCCGTGTTCGTTTCCGATTTTCCTCGTCTAAAGCGAGACATAAGCGGATAAGAGCCTAATCCGACCGTATGTCGGTAACGGGTGGAACCAACTCGCAATCGCCGCGTTGGCGTTGCAGGTCAAATGTTCGCTCAAAGAGAAATGAAGGCAACGAAGGGAACGGCAGGCGATCGATGGGACAATGCTTGTGCTGAAAGGCGCGTTCCCGAAACGTCAATGTTAAGCCCGACGGTCAGGTCTACACGTGCGAGATAAGTCACTACTCAACATTGATCGACGTTTTTGTCTCAAGGTCGGAGCCGGTTTCATCGCCGCTTTGGTTGGCAGCGGAGCACTTCCCGCTTTCGCGGAGGACGCAACGCAGCCGGACAAGAACTCCGACGCAACCCGTGACGTCGTCGGCGACAAGCAGGCCGACGGTGCCGATTCCGCCCCGTTCAACTGGGACTGGCTGGTCGCTCGCATGAAGGCGCGCGCTGATGCGCCCTATCAGGACGATCAGGGCACGCTGCCGGACATGGTGGCCGCTCTCGATTACGATAAGCATCGCCGGATCCGCTTCAAGCCGGATCATGCGCGCTGGCGCGACAGCAACCGCAATTTCGAGCTTCAGGCCTTCTATCCCGGGTGGCTGTTCGACAAGCCCGTACACTTGTTCGAGGTCGTGGACGGCAAGCTTCATCCGATGGCGTTCCAGGCGGACGACTTCGAATATCGCGAGCCGCTGGATGCGGAAGCCTTCGAGAAGGTGGATCTTCCCGGTGTTGCCGGTTTCCGGCTGCATTACCCGCTCAACCACTCCGACTATCGCGACGAGCTGGTTTCCTTTCTGGGCTCAAGCTATTTCCGGGTGCTCGGGCGCGGCAATGTCTATGGTCTGTCCGCCCGCGGCTTGGCGGTGGATACCGCGGCCGGTACCGCGGAAGAATTCCCGCGCTTCACCCGCTTCTATATCCAGCGGCCGGAACAGGGAGCGCGCGACATCCGCCTCTTTGCGGAGTTGGAAAGCGAGCGCGTGGTGGGCGTCTATGCCTTCACCATCACGCCCGGCGTGGAAACGGTTGTCGACGTTCAGGCCGCCATCTTCCTGCGCGATGCCGTGTCTCGTCTCGGCCTTGCGCCGTTGAGCTCGATGTATCTGTTCGGTGAGAACGATCACACCGGCTTCGACGATTTTCGCCCCGAGGTGCATGACAGCGACGGGCTGGTCATCCTGCGCGCCAGCGGCGAACGCGTGTGGCGGCCACTGACCAATCCGGGCGAGCTTCAGCTCTCCGTCTTCAGCGAAGACAATCCCGGCGGCTTCGGTCTTCTGCAGCGCGACCGCTCGCCCGACCACTATCTCGATACCGAGGCGTGCTACGAGCGCCGTCCCTCGGTCTGGATCGAGCCGGTTGGGGCATGGGGCAAGGGATCGGTATTCCTGGCGGAAATCCCCTCCAAGGAAGAAGTGCACGACAATGTCGTCGCCTTCTGGATGCCGGAAGACGGCCTGGAAGCCGGGTCGGAACACTGGCTGCATTATCGGATGCTGTGGGCGATGGAAGTGGAAGGCGATGTGCCCGTCGCCCGCGTGATCCGAACTCGAACCGGGCGCGGCGGTACGGGGTCCTCGGACGAGGATCCGGACTTCCGCAAGTTCCTGGTCGACTTTGCCGGTGAGCCGTTCGCCGGTCTTGGGGAGGATGCCGCCATGGAGGTGAAACTCCATGCGGACAACGGAAAGATAAAACATCAAATCCTGAACAAATTGCCGGGTAAGGACGTTTGGCGATTGATCGTGGACATAAGGCGCAAAGATACGGATAAGCCCATTGAACTCAATGCAGCGCTGTTCCTCGATGAAAAACGCCTCACGGAAACCTGGACATACCAATGGGGTCAAGCAGTATGAGAGCCGAAATGTCTCAGCGCGAACACAGCTTCAACCCGGAAATGAGCGGTGCGGAAAGCATGTCGTGCGACGGTTTGCGCCAGGCGCTCGGGCGTCCGGATCTCGATGACGAAACGTTGCGCGACGCCGTGCGCGATGTCGTCATGGGATTGACGCGTTTTCGATCGCTGGATGGCAAGGATGATCTGATCGCGCGGGTTAGCCGCGGCGAGCTCGATGACGATCGCGCGCGCGCCGTCGTCTCCTGCCTGTGCATCCCCGCGTCCAGGGCGCCGCTTCTCATGCCGCTGCAGGTGCTGGAAGTGCCGCACGTGCCGCTGCTCGCGCGGCTTTTCGCATTCACGCGTAATTCCAGCCGTGTCCGTGTTCGGCAAAGGGTGCGGGGCTGATCCCGTCATCCCGCCGAACTTGAACGGAGGTCCGCTCATCGCCCGTCCCTGACCGCGATGAGCGCCATTCGGAGTGCCATCCCATGGAGTCTGGTCCCGGTAAGCCCGGTCTTCTTGAGACGTTGACGGTCGGACTGCGTCGGTCCGGCGCTATGATTCTGACCCTCGTGTTGACGATGGCAGCGGCGGCCATGTTCGTTTCTATCGCGGTTGCGGATGGCTTCGACTGGATGGACGTGGTGCGGGTGACGCTGGTCGCGTTCTGCGCCCTGTGGCTGTCCTGGGGCGCGTGTATCGCCGTTCTGGGATTGTTGTTTGCGTCGGAAAAGGTTCTGCGGATCGAAGGCGCCCCCAGCGGGCGCACGGCGATCGTCGTTCCCATCTACAACGAGGCGGCCGACGCCGTTTTCGCCCGTATCGATGCGATGTATCGCGGGCTCAAGGACAAGGGCGTGCTCGACACGTTCGATTTCCACGTCTTGTCCGATTCCACCGAGGAAGAAGCGGTCGCCGACGAAAAGCGGCTCCATCGCCGGGCCGTGGCCGCGCTTGGCGCGGGCGGACGGCTTTTCTATCGCCACCGCTCGCCCAATACCGGGAGCAAAGTCGGCAATATCGGCGAATTCATCCGCGCCAACGGCGGCGCCTATGACTATATGCTGGTGCTGGACGCCGACAGCCTGATGATGCCGGAGACCATCGTGGAGATGGTGTGCCGGATGGAGGCTGTCCCCGATCTCGGTCTGTTGCAGACGGTGCCGCTCATCATTGGTCGTCGCACGCTGTTCGGCCGCATGATCCAGTTCTCCGCCAACTTCTATTCCCCGTTCTTCTCTCGCGGCGTTACCGCTTTGCAGGGGCGGCAGGGGCCCTTCTGGGGGCATAACGCGCTGATCCGCATGCGGGCCTTTGCCGAAAGCTGCGGCCTGCCTGCGCTCGTCGGCAAGCCTCCTTTTGGCGGTGATATCCTCAGTCACGACACGGTCGAGGCCGCCATGCTGGCGCGCGCCGGCTGGCGCGTCCGTCTCGATCCCGATCTTGGTGGCTCCTACGAGGAAGCGCCCGCTAATCTTATCGAATACGCCAAGCGCGACCGCCGCTGGTGCCAGGGCAACCTGCAGCACGCGCGCGTGCTCGGGGCCCCGAAACTGAAGTTCTGGAGCCGCCTCAGCATCATTCAGGGCATCTTCGGCTATGTCGCCTCGCCGATCTGGCTGCTGTTCCTGGTCGCCAGCGTGGCCGCGCCGCTGTTTGCGCCGCCGCCCGTCTACTTCATGTCGGACTCGCTCTTTCCCCGGTTCCCGCATCCGGAAACCGAAAAGGGACTGGCTCTGCTGTTCGGCGTCGTCGCCCTGCTGATCCTGCCCAAGGCGTTGCTGCTCATCCGGTCCGTTGCGACGGGGGAGGCGGGCGTCTACGGCGGCAGCATGCGCGCTTCGCTGTCCGCTCTGCTCGAACTGCTGCTCGCCTCGCTGCTGGCGCCGATCCACATGATGTTCCAGAGCCGGTCTGTCTATCAGGTTCTGTCGGGGGCAGATTTCGGCTGGCCGTCGAGCGACCGTGAGGACGGCTCCCTCGGCTTCCTTACCGCCTGGCAGGCAAGCTGGTGGATGGTCGCTTTCGGTGTCGGCACGATGGGCTTTGCCTACGAGTTCGCGCCTTCGCTTCTCGTCTGGCTGTGGCCCGTGGCCTTGCCGCTGGTCTTTGCGCCCGTCGTAATCTGGTGGACGGCCTCGCCCGATGCGGGCGGCAGTGCGCGCCGCCGCGGTGTCTTCCTCACGCCTCAGGAATGGCTCGAGGTCCCGGTGATCTCTTCTGTGGCCCGTGCGCTCGACTACTACGCGGCAACGGAAGAAGAGCCCTTTCCGCAGGCGGCCTGAAACCCGTTTTCCATAACAAAAGAGGCGGAGCTGCCCGACCCGGGCACGCTCCCGCCTCCTTCAATCCGCGTGATCGGCCGGCTGTTGCGCTAGCCGGACCCCGTCACTTCACCTGGCGCCCATCGCTGTACCCGGCGCCAAGTTTCGCCCTTGCAGATCAATCCGCCCAGAACGCAACCGGACAGCTTGAGCTTGGTGTTCGTCACAAGCTCCATCTTGCCGGTATAGGTCTTGCCGTCCTCGGCATTGTAGACCTTGCCGCGCCAGGCATCGTCGCCCTTGGGCTTCATGCCGTAGATGGTGAGCACGCCCAGAAGCGGGCGACTGCGCTTGGCCGCATCCGGGTTGTGAACGCCCTTTTTGCCCTTGTCACGCAGCCAGACGAGCTTTCCGCACAAGGCGGTGCACACAGTCGGTAATGCGGATGCGGGAGCTTCCCGAAGGGCGTTCCCACGTGCCCTTTGCGTCTCCTGCGGCGGCGGTGCCGATCATCATCATGCCGCTGAGCACGACGGCGGCTGCAAGATGCAGGGCTTTCTTCGTTGTCTTCATGATCTTCTCCTCCACGAACTCATTATTCTTTTGCTTGTTGGTTCACGGCCTACGATCCAGGCGATATCGGCATTTCTTTTGTTCTTCGCCGCGCATGCGGGGGGCGTTGAGGCGGGATCGATACGGGGCGGGAGAGCGATCGGGAGTTTTCCCCGTTGTTATCTGGATCGGAGTTTTCGACACGATCTGGCGCGATGGTTAGTGAATGGTGTTCGTTAATCAAACGTATTCATCGGTCGAATCCTGATTCAAATGGATAAATCTCCAGTGTTTTTTTATAAGAGTCTTACGTTTACACTCTGTTTTTAAATTGTATTCTCTCTGTTAACTGAGAAAATTTACTCAAGCTTGAAGCCATTGGCCGAGACTTTCCCCTGTCAGAACGCAAACCGCAAAGACGGTTCTGGCAACAGGGACAGGCTTATTGCAAGGGGTGAAGACAATGGCTTGCTTTGAGGTTCTGAGTGAAGACATGGCCGCGATGGGATCGCAGCAGATGAATGGCGAGATGCTCTATGAACTGGGCGTCAGCTACGCATCGGGCCGCGATGTGCCGGAAGATCTGGTGCTGGCCCACAAGTAGTTCAATCTGGCGGCGATGAAGGGCTGTGGCGATGCTGCGCGCTATCGCAAGGAAATCGCGGAAGTGATGAGCTCTGCCGATATCGCCGAGGCCCAGCGCGCGGCCCGTGAGTGGCTGAGCATGCATTGAGCCGCGTCGCGCAAATGTACGCCGCCGGGCGGCGTGACTTTTGTCGACGACCCGGTGCCCGCCTCTGCGAGACGAACGAGCGGGCGCGGCAAGATGCGGTTAGCTTCCGTCAGGACGCGGAAACGCGAATGAATCCGGAGCGCAGTCTCGTCGGCCGTTGAGGCGGGCGAGGGGACTGCGCTTCGCGAACTGCCGGAAGGTCCGGCCATGCGCCCCGGAGGGGGCGTGCAATCTCCCTATTTCAGATATTCGGTTATGAACTGGCGGAAATGTTGGGCCGCCGGTGAGAGGTATCTGTCCTTCATCCAGGAAAGTAGGATGCTGCGCTTCATCTCGGGCGTGGCGATTCGTAGTCTGGCCAACCGCTCCGCTCTGCCGCTGCTCCACCAGAAGGCGGGCAACAGGGCAATGCCGACGCCCGCATCCACCAGATTGCCGATAACCTCCACATCCGCGCTTTCAAACACCACATTGGGCGTGAAGCCTGACGTCTCGCACAGATGGTCGAGCATGTTTCTCAGTCCGTCCTCGCGGGTGTAGCTGACGAACTTCTCCGGTGCGAGTTCGCGAAGGTCGATGATATCCCGCTCCGCCCAGGGGTGGTTTCGTCCGACCGACAGAAAGATCTCCTCCTTCAAAAGTTCCTGTAAGGCGACCTCCTTTCCCCCGGTGAGATCCGGATGGGCAGGGACGAGATGCAGAAATCGAATTCCCCGTCGCGCAGCTGATGGGCGATCTTGTGCAGGCCGAACACCTGAAACAGCTTGAACTTGATGTCCCGATACTTCGCCAGATAGTCCTCGAACAGATTGGGCAGGATCTGGGACTTCGTCACGCCCACGGTCACATGGCCGGAATTCTCGTTGGCCATGTCCTTCAGTTCCTGCCGTGCCTGATCGATCTCACCGAAAACGCTGCGAACCCTGCGCAGGAATGCGTGTCCGAACCGGTTGAGCTTGATCCGTCTGCCGTTGCGATCGAACAGCGGCACGCCGAGGTTCTGCTCAAGCTCGGCGATCGTCTTGCTCAAGGAAGGCTGGGCGATATGCAGCACTTCCGCAGCCCGCGTGATGATAACCTGAAACGACTTCAACTGCAACAGCCACATCGTCTGCTCATTCCTTCAAGGCATAAAGAGATTATGAGATATATATTTTATTTCATATGATATCAATGATATCTGTTGGCTTTCTCTTCGAGATCTCCACCAGGGATCTCCTTCAACCCACCGATCAAGAATGAACCGTCGCGTCGTCCGCCTCGCGGTGTGACCGGGGCGCGCTGCCCCGTTCGCGTCCGCGGCGTTCCGGCATCCGTCGCCGCTTTCCTTGCCAGGAATGAAACGGAATATAGATGCTGGGACCCAATATCCTCGTAGCCTATGACGGCTCTGAACTGGCCGAAAAGACCCTCTCCGAGGCGCTGTCGATGTCGCATTTACTGTCGCAGGCGAAAATCGACGTGCTCTTCGTCGAAGAGGTCAAGCCGTTGCGCACTGGTGCCGAGGCTGTCGATGCCGACATCCAGTCCAGGAACGATCGGCTGTGTGAAGATCTGAAGAAGCGACTGGCGTCCCGCTCGGAGCCGGTCACCTTCCATCGCCTGCGCGGGCAAGGTGCGTCCTATGTGATCCTGCGCTTTGCCGAGGAAGAGCAGAGCGATCTCATCATTATCGGAAGCCGCGGACTTACCGGCGTGCGCGAGATGCTCGGAAGCGTCAGCCATGCCGTCATCCAGCACGCACTGGTCCCGGTTCTGGTCATCAAGTAAATAAAATTTCCTAAAGTGGAAAACGCAAGTCGTCCTCTTTGGACAAAGGATTTTATTGTCGATTGCATAATCTGCTTTCTGATCAACCTGGCCTACTACCTGACCATGGTCGTCGTGACGGACTATGCCTTCAAGCGACTGCACGCCTCCCTGAGTTTCGCCGGATTTGCCTGCGGGGTCACCATTCTGGACGTGCTCGCCGCGCTGCTCTTCATCGGCCATTCGATTGAAAGGATCGATCTGAAGAAGTGCCTTCACGCCGGCAACATCATCTTTCTCGTGGCCTCTGTCGCCAATCTCTGGATTTCGGATCTCACCTCGCTGTGTGTGATCTGCTGCATTCAGGGCATCGGGTTTGGCGCCGCTTCGACCGCGACCATCATGGCGCACCTCGTGCCCGACCAGCGCCGCGGGGAGGGGGCCAATTACTTCGCCATGTTCGTGACCATGGCCACCGCCATCGGGCCGTTTGCGGGCCTGTATCTCTATTCCGACGGAGATCTGTTCGCGAACCTGCTGGTCGGCTCGATCATGCTCGCCGTGTAGCTGTGTCCTGACGCCCTTTCTGACGCAACCGGAATTCCGGCATCCGTGAAGAACGAAGAGCCTGAAAGAAACCGGTTCTCGCCTCTGGCCTATCTGGAGGTGAAAACGCTGCCGATCGCCTTCATCACCTTCTTCGCTGCCGTCGGCTTTGCATCGCTACTGAGCTTCATCTCGTCCTATACGTCGGGTCGCGGGCTCGCGATCGGCGGGCAGTTCTTCTTCCTGTCCTATGCGGTGTTTACCGTCATCTCCCGGCCGGTGACCGGAAAGCTGTTCGATCTCAAGGGCGCCAATTTCGTCATGGTGCCGGCGTTCATTTTCTACGCGCTCGGCCTGGTTCTGCTGGCCTGGGCTCCCAATAGCCTCTGCGTTCTGCTCGCCGGTGCTCTCATCGGGTTGGGCTTCGGAACCTACATGTCCTGCTCGCAGGCCATCGTCATCAAGGTCTCGCCGGTCAATCACATGGGGCTCGCCAACTCGACGTTCTTCATCTTCATGGATCTCGGCGTCGGCCTCGGTCCGCTGCTGCTCGGCCAGGTTATTCTTTCGCTTGGCTTCTCCAGCATGTACGCGATGATGGCGATTGTCGTGGTGATCTGCCTGGGCCTCTACTACGTGCTGCACGGGCGCAAGTCCTCGCGCATGCGCCGCGCCGCCGAGATGGAAAAGCTCAGCCTCGCCAACGAATAGGGGGCGTCTCCGTCAATTCCGCGTCTCGTGGACAGACGGGAATTGTCACGGAGAGATTGACCCGGATCTTCACCGATCCGGGCCAGTCCATCCCCTTGGCGCCATTATCTTCCTGCCGGAGTCCCCGCGTGTTCCGGCTCGCTGTAGCGAGCGGCGAAAAGTCCCTTGGATTTCCGTGAGAACATTCGTTTTGTGCGGAGAAAACGCTTGAAACCAAGGGTATTTGCCGATACCAACGCGGGATCGGAGAGGTGGCCGAGCGGTCGAAGGCGCTCCCCTGCTAAGGGAGTAAGCGGGCAACCGCTTCGAGGGTTCGAATCCCTTTCTCTCCGCCATCATTTCTGTTTCCAATTGCAAATTCCCGCCTGCTGGGCGTCCTGCGAGGCGTTGCTCGTGAGGGCGAGGGCGGTAGTTCTTTGGTTTCGCTGTGGGCTGTCTGAGTCCCGATTCCTGCGTGCTTCTTTCGACATTCATCGTCAGTCGGGTCTTTCGTTCCTTTATCACTTTGGCTTCCCTGGGGGGATTGTCTTCTCGGTGCGGATTTCGGATGGCAGCGGCGCTGGCGGTGTTGCATGCCTCACAGCATTGGCTGTCTTGATCATTTGCAGAGGCGTCGTGCGTGACAAAGGTGGCGGCCCAAAGGCTTCACATCTCGACGTTGGCGCGGACCGCTGCGGCTCGGATGTGGCTTTCCAGCAGGGTGCAGGCTTCTTCCCGTCTGTCGGCTTCCAGCGCCTCGACGATGCGGAAGTGCTCCTGCGCGGTTTCCTTGACCCAGTCCGGAAGCGTCATCGGCATCCATTGGCTTTCCTGCATCTCCCGGCTCAATTGCTTGCGGACATCCTGATAGATGCGGTTCGGGCAGCGCAGGAAAATCAGGCCGTGGAAGAGCGTGTCGCATTCTGCCGCCCGCACCGGTTGCCCCTGTCGCGCGCCGGTGAGCATGGTCTCGGTGAGGTGCTTGAGTTCTCCCATGTCCTCTGCCGCTATTCGCGGCAGTGCCAGCGTCAGGGTGGCGAGCTCCAGCATAAGCCGGAACTGATAGATCTCACGCAGCGAATATCCGTCCGGAAAGCGCCGGTGCGAGGCGGCGGGCATCGCGTCGGGGTCGGCGACGAATAGGCCGCAACGGTCCTCCACGCGCAAGTGCCCCAGCGTTTCCAACATCGATAATCCTTCGCGAACCGACGGCCGGGACGCACCGAGCAGAGAGGTCAGTTCACGCTGCAAGGGCAGGGGATCTTCCGGTCTCAATCCACGCTCGCGGATCATCGCCTGAACCGCTTCGGCAACTCTTGCGGGGACTGAGGTAGGAGGCGTTTGGGAGGAGGTGACTTTTGGAAAGTTTTTGGTCATTTGCGCACAAATAATGGATTTGCACTATTTTTATTCGACCATACGCTAATCTGGTCAGACCAGATAGCCGATACCCTGCGGCAAGGCTCGCAGTAATAGGCGAAAAGTGGAGGCGGTTCGGGGGAAGTACCGCGGTAAACGTGCGCCCGAGAGGGATGACTAGCGCACGCAGGTTGCGGATATTGCGTCATCTGCGAGACGGGACGACGTCACCCGAATGCCGTGCGGACCATTGACCGGTGCTTCCAATCTCCGGGCTGCAATGAGGACGTTGTTGAAGCAAGAGTCGCCCAAGCGGCCTGGTTCAGGGAGGCACGCTCTTGATGTCCGGTCGGGGCCCCACCGTGTCGAGCACCGCTCGTCCCCAGCGACACCTTCAATGAGGAAAGGATATCGAGCATGTCGCTTGGAAGATTGAAGAAAACGGCGCTGGCGACCCTGTCCGTCGCCGTGCTGTGCAGCACCGCGCCGGCAGCATGGGCGGCCGGAACGCTGCGCATCGGCATGACCGCGGCCGACATTCCGCTCACCACCGGTCAGACGGACCAGGGCGGCGAGGGCATGCGCTTTATGGGCATGACCGTCTATGACACGCTCGTCGAATGGGACCTGACCAGCGCAGACAAGCCTTCCACCCTGATCTCGGGTCTTGCAATCGAGTGGAGCGTGGACAGCGCGGACACGACCAAGTGGACCTTCAAGATCCGCGAGGGCGTGACCTTCCATGATGGCAGCCCCTTCACCGCGCGTGACGTGGTGTGGAACTTTGACAAGCTCCTGAAAGAGGACAGCGAGCAGTACGATCCGCGCCAGGTCGCGCAGGGCAAGTCGTGCATTCCCGCCGTCGCCTCCTACAAGGCGATCCACGACTACACGCTGGAAATCGTCACCAAGGAGCCGGACGCGACGCTGCCCTACCAGCTTGCCTGGATCCTGATGTCATCGAAGGCCAACTGGGAAGCGCACGGCAAGAACTGGGAAGAGGTGGCCAAGGAGCTTTCCGGCACCGGTCCGTGGAAGCTGACCAGCTTCGTGCCGCGCGAACGTGCGGAAATGGTGCCCAACAAGAATTACTGGGACAAGACCCGCATCCCGAAGCTCGACAAGCTCGTGCTGATGCCGCTTCCTGAGCCCAATGCCTGTACCGCAGCGCTGATGTCCGGCCAGGTGGACTGGATCGAGGTGCCCGTGCCCGACACCATCCCCGCGCTGAAGGGCAACGGCTTCAACATCGTCTCCAACGCTTATCCGCATAACTGGACGTGGCATCTCTCGCGGCTCGAAGGTTCGCTGTGGAACGGCATCCGCATCCGCAAGGCCGCCAATCTCGCCATCGATCGCGAGGGCCTGAAGGCGCTGCTCGGCGGTCTCGCCATTCCCGCCAAGGGCTTCCTGCCGTCGTCGATCCAGCGGTTCGGCAAAAGCCGACCTTCGATGTTCACTACGATCCTGAAGCCGCCAAGAAGCTGCTGGCCGGAGCCGGTTACGGTCCGGACAAACCTCTGCATGTGAAGGCGCTGATCTCGCCCTCGGGCTCCGGCCAGATGCTGCCGCTGCCGATGAACGAATACGTCCAGCAGAACCTCGCCGAGGTCGGCATCGATGTGGAGTTCATGGTCGTCGAGTGGAACCAGATGATCAATCTGTGGCGCGCCGACGCCGCCGATACGAGCGTTGAAGGTTCTCAGTCGATCAACTTCAGCTACTTCATCCAGGATCCGTTCACCGGCCTCATCCGCCACGTCGCCTGCAGCCTGATCGCGCCTAACGGCACAAACTGGGGCCACTATTGCGACGAGGAGATGGAAAACCTGATCGCCAAGGCGAAGACCACCTTCGACCCGGAAAAGCAGGACGCCGTCCTCCAGTCGATCCACGAGAAGAACGTTAACGACGCCCTGTTCCTGATGATCACGCACGACGTGGCGCCGCGCACCATGAGCCCGAAGGTCAAGGGCTTCGTGCAGGCGCAGAACTGGTTCCAGAACTTCTCCGGCATCGAGATGGCCGAGTAATCGGAACCCCCGACAATCGCCTGCGGGGAAGGCTTTCCGCAGGCGACTTTCTCTTTCGCGTTTTCTTCTCAAGGCGGCCCCGGTGGAGCTACTGTGGTCAAAGGCACAGCCGATGCTCGTACATCTGGTTCGACGCCTGATCTATGTCTTGCCGGTCTGCTTCGGCGTCAGTCTGTTCTGCTTTCTACTGGTCCATATCGCGCCCGGCGATCCGCTGGCCTCGATCATGCCGGTCGATGCTTCCGCCGAGCAGCAGGCGGCGATGCGCACGGCCTACGGGCTCGACAAGCCGTTGCCCGTCCAATACGCGATCTGGATCGGCAAGGCTCTTCACGGCGATCTCGGCAAGTCCATCGCCACCGGCCGCCCCATGGCCGACGAGGTCTTCCGGGCGGTCAAGAAGTTGCTGCTTCTGGCCTTCACCGCGAGCGCCATCGCCTTTCCCATCGGGCTCGTGCTCGGCTTCGTCGCAGGCTACTTCCGCGATACGATCTTCGACCGGCTGGTGACCGCCATCGCGGTGACGGGCGTCTCCGTGCCAAACTACTGGCTCGGCATCGTGCTGGTGATCATCTTTTCCGTCACGCTGGGCTGGTTGCCCTCCATGGGCGCGGGGCCGGGTGGCTCGACGCAATGGAGCTGGGATCTCGCCCATCTCCGCTTCCTGATCCTGCCCTCGATCACGCTGGCAGTGGTGCCGATCGGGCTGGTGGCGCGCACCGTGCGCGCGCTCATTGGAGACATCTATTCGATGAATTTCGTCTCGATGGATTTCGTCCAAGCTCTCTACGCCAAGGGCCTGAGACCGCGCGGCGTGCTGCGCCACGCCATCAAGAATGCCGCGCCCACGGCCCTGTCGGTGATGGGTCTTCAGCTCGGCTATCTGCTTGGCGGCTCGATCCTGATCGAGACCGTGTTCAATTGGCCGGACTCGGGCTTCCTGCTCTCCAACGCGATCTTCCAGCGCGATTTGCCGTTGTTGCAGGACACGATCCTGATCCTGGCGCTGTTTTTCGTGCTCATGAACCTGATCGTCGACGTCGCGCAAGCCGCCATCGATCCGCGTATCAAGAGGAACTGAGCCATGGTCGCAACCGATCTGGAGGCGGAACTTCCCGCGCCGCGCGAAAAGGCTCCCGGATACTGATCGGGCGTTTTCAAGCGCGTGTCGCGCGATCCGGTCGCGATGGCCTGCGCCTCGGTCCTCGTTGTGCTGATCCTCGCGGCGATCCTGGCGCCCTATCTGGGGCTCGCCGATCCCTACAAGGCCAGCATGATCCACCGGCTGAAGTCGATCGGCCATCCCAGGTACCTGCTGGGTACGGGCGAACAGGGCCGCGACATGCTGGCCCGCCTCGTCTACGGCGGACGGCTGACGCTCTTCGTCAGATTGCTCCCCATCGTCTTGGCCTTCTTCATCGGCAGCTTGCTGGGGCTGGTCGCGGGCTATGCGGGCGGCTGGCTCAACACCGCGATCATGCGCACGGTCGACGTGTTCTTCGCCTTTCCCTCCGTGCTGCTTGCGATTGCGATCTCAAGTGCGCTGGGAGCGGGCATGATCAACTCGCTCGTGTCACTGACCATCGTCTTCATCCCGTCGATCTGCCGGGTGGCGGAGAGTGCCACTGCCAGCGTGCGCTCGCTCGACTATATCGAGGTGGCGCGGGCGTCGGGCGGCAACGTGCTCGGGCCGATCTTCGTCTATGCGACGAGCCTCACCAGCGTCTGCATGATCCTCGCCGCCGGGCTCTCCTTCCTCGGCATTGGCGTCAAGCCGCCGGAGTCGGAATGGGGCTTGATGCTCAATACGCTGAGGACGGCGATCTACATCAATCCGTGGGTGGCGGTGCTGCCCGGCGCGATGATCTTCATCGCCTCGCTCTGCCTCAATCTTCTCAGCGACGGTCTGCGGAGTGCCATGAATGTCAAGGACTGATGAAGCCGCAATGGTCGAGGATTGCGGCGACCTGCAACAGCCGCTGATCATCGCGGACAACCTGAAGAGGCACTTCCCCATCCGCTCCGACTTACTGAACCGGCAGACGGCGACGGTCCATGCCGTCGACGGCGTTTCATTCGAGGTGCGCAAGGGTAAAACGCTGAGCATCGTAGGCGAAAGCGGATGTGGCAAGTCCACCATCGCGCAGCTTCTCATCGGGCTGATCGAACTCGACGAAGGCGGCATCATCTTTGACGGGGACAAGCTCGGCGCGGACATCAAGCTGAAGGAACTGCGCCGCGGCGTGCAGATGGTTTTTCAGGACAGCTACGCCTCGCTCAACCCGCGCCTCACCATCGTGGAGTCCATCGCCTTCGGTCCGCGCATTCAGGGCATTGCCGATCCGCACGGCAAGGCGCGCGATCTCATGCGCCGCGTGGGGCTGGAGCCGGAACGCTTCGCCAACCGCTATCCGCATGAGCTCTCCGGCGACCAGCGCCAGCGCGTCAACATCGCCCGCGCGCTCGCCATGTCACCGCGTTTCGTCATTCTGGATGAGGCCATCTCCGCCCTCGACAGTCCGTCGAGGCGCAGGTGTTGATCCTCCTGAACGACCTGCGGCGCGAGCTGGGGCTCACCTACGTCTTCATCTCCCTGGTGCGCTACATCTCCGACCGGGTGCTGGTGATGTATCTGTGCGAGGTGGTAGAGGTCGGCCCGGCGGAGACGATCTATCACCGTCAGGCCCACCCCTATACGGCCTCGCTCTTTGCCGCTATACCGTCCATGGACCCGGATAATCGCACCGAGGAGCCGCCGCTTGCGGGCGATCCGCCGAACCCGGTCGATCCGCCCTTGGGTTGCCGCTTCCACACGCGCTGCCGCTTTTCCGAGGGCGTGTGTTCGGCAAAGAAGCTGGCGCTCGCGTTCATAGACGGCGACAAGGACCATCTCGCCGCCTGCCACATGCGCGATCCCGCTTCCGGGCATTCTCTCGCCGACGAGGAGGGGGGAGCGTGAACGCGCTGGTGGAATTTCGCGACCTCGCCGTCCGCTTCAAGGGCGAGAAGACCGTCCATGCGATCAACGAAATATCGCTGTCGATGCAGCAAGGCGAAATGCTCGAGCTTTTGGGCGAATCTAGATCCGGCAAGAGCGTGACGTTGAAAACGTTGCTGCGCCTTCTGCCGCCGAAACGTACCGAGATCGACGGCGACGTTCTGGTCGACGGCGTCGACGTGATGCGCCTGTCGGGCCGGGCCTTGTCGGCGTTTCGAGGCAATGCGGTGTCGATGGTCTTTCAGGAACCGGCACTGGCGCTCGATCCCGTCTACACGATCGGCGATCAGATCGCGGAAACGGTAATGAGGCACAAGAAGGTGAGCCGGGAGGCGGCGCGCGACGTGGCGCTCGACATGCTCACGCACGTCCGCATCCCGTCGCCAGAACGCCGCATGAAGGCCTATCTGCACGAGCTTTTCCGCGGCATGCGGCAACGCGTGATGATTGCCCTGGCGTTTGCCTGCCGTCCGCGTCTGCTGCTGGCCGACGAGCCGACCACGGCGCTCGATGCCACGGTCCAGATCCTGCTGCTCCTGCGCGAGCTGCAACGCGAGTTCGGCATGGGGGTGATTTTCGTCACCCACGATATTGGCGTGGCGGTGGAGGGCTCCGACCGCATCGCGGTCATGTATGTGGGCAATATCGTGGAAACGGGAACCGCGCGCGACGTGATCAAGAACCCGCGTCATCCCTATACGCGCGACCTGCTGGCGGCCAATCTGCACGGTGCGGTCAAGGGCGAGCGGTTCGATGCCATTCCCGGAAGTCCGCCCGCACTGCACGAGGCGCCGACCTCCTGTTCGCTTGCCCCACGTTGCGCCTTTACCCGGTCCGAATGCCGCAAGGCACTGCCGCCGGCTGCGGATCTCGGCGGTGGGCACAAGGTAGCCTGCGTTCTGGAAGCACCTGAAATGGCATAGGAGGTCGAGGCGTCGTTCGTTGCTCCCCTTCACAAAAGTAGCCGTCTCCGCCCCCTCTCCCATGGGGATAGGGCAGGGGTGAGGGGATGGGATGTCTCGGGGATACGGATAGCCCGACACCCCTCACCCGGCGCATTCGCGCCGACCTCTCCCCATGGGAGAGGTGATCGCCGCGACCATTTCGGAAAAGGTGCAAGCCCTAGGCTGCCGGTTCCTCCACGGGCCGTTCGGCGAGCAGGTCGGCCAGCCTGGAAACCGGCGTTCCCGGTGGTCGCGGCGGTCGCGGAAACGCAGGCCGAGCGGGAACCGGCGCACGCTGCCCGTGCCAAGATCAAGGCGCACCAGGCGGCGGCCTCCAGATCCTGCTCGATTATGTGGCTCGGCAGTCAGCTATAGCACAGGGCCCGCCGCACGGCCTCGATGGCCGTTTCCACCATGTTCATGCGCCAGATGCGGCCCTCGCCGCCGTGCTCCGTCTGCGCGCCTTCCATGCCGCGGATTTCCGCCCGCGTGTGATGGGCCAGCGCCGCATCGCCGGGCGCGCGACCGTCGCACAGCAGTGGGTGTTCGGTGCTTGCCATCGCAACGAGGCTCATTTCCGCAATCGGCTCGCTCCATTTCGCCCCGGGCTCTGCCATCAGCACCGCCAGGTCGAAATCGTCGGCACGAACGTCGACCATGGTCTGCCGGACGGTTTCCAGCAGATGCACCTCCACATACGGGTGCAACTCGGCAAAGCGGGCCAGCGCCGCAAACAACCTATCTTTCGGAAAGATCGCATCGACGATCAACCGGACCTCTGTATCGTCTCGCCCTCCGTGATGGCGCGGGACCGACGCTCCAGCCGCGCAAACCCGTCGATGAGCGGCATCGCTTCCGCCAGCAGAGTCGTTCCCGCTTCTGTAAACACCACTCGTCGGCCGCGCTGTTCCAGAAGCTCCACGCCGAGCGTCCCCTTCAGGCGGGCAACCATGTAGCTGACCGATGACTGGCTGCGGTTGAGCGCTTCGGCTGCTTGCGCAAAGCCGCCTTCCTCCACCACGGCGCGCAACACGCCCCATTACTCGACGGTCGACAAGGGCAGGCGGCTCATGTGGGACGGGCTCCGTTGGCGGTCTTGAGAATATATCGAAATATCCGATGAATTAGAATTGATAATAGAACTTTTAATTCGGATATTTGAATAATAAGGTTTCACCAGATCAATTGAGAAATTATTTCAATGTCTGACGAATTTGAATCCACGAAACCCGAAGAACTGACCGGGTTTGTATGTAATAATTTCATATATACTTATGACAAGAGTTGGCAGTACGAGCTGTACGTCAAGAACGATCGCATGATCGACTATTGCATCCATACGGGCATAGTCGGCGGCCGCTGGGTGCGCGATCAGATCGCCCACATCGTGTGGCTGGGCGACGGCGTCTTCAAGATCTCCTGGGACGAGCCGACCGGCACCACCGTCTCGGTTGCCTTCGACCTGCGTGAGCGCAAGCTGCACGGCGTGATCTTCTTCCCGCAGTGGATCGCCCAGAATTCGAAGAAGACGGTCTGCTTCCAGAACGAGCACATCCTGCTTCCAGAACGAGCACATCGACGAGATGCTGGCGCTGTGCGATGCCGGCCCGACCTATCCCAAGCTGGTGATCGACGAATTCGCACCATCACCTTCTGGGAAGATTGTGCCGCCAATGACGAGACCATCGTCGCGGCTGCCCCCTCCGAGCTTCCCGAAGGCTACGCCTCGCGCCGTAACTGAGGCGGTCGCCCGACCTTCCATGTCGCATGTCGGTGATTGAAAACAAAAAGCCCCGGACCAGAAGGCCCGGGGCTTTTCTTGTGTCGGTCACGGCGTCGTCGGCCGGTCAGGAATATGACCGGCCGTGCGTGCGATGGCTCACGCAGCTTTCGTCTTGTTGGCAGAGCGCAGCTTCTCGAGGATGTTCTGCGGGGAGGAGACGCCATAGGGGTCGGTCTCGCAGTTGTCGGAGAAGCCTTCCTCGACGAACCACTGCTCGACCTTGCCGTCATTGACGATGGCCGCATAGCGCCAGGAGCGCATGCCGAAGCCGAGATTATCCTTGCACACGAGCATGCCCATCTTGCGGGTGAACTCGCCGGAGCCGTCCGGGATCACCTCGACGTGCTCGATGTTCTTCGCCTTACTTCTAGGCGTTCATCACGAAGGTGTCGTTGACGGCGACACAATAGATCTCGTCGATGCCCTCAGCCTTGAATTCGGGATAGAGCTTCTCGAAGTCGGGAAGCTGGTAGGTGGAGCAGGTCGGCGTGAAAGCGCCGGGCAGGGAGAACAGGACGACGCGCTTGCCGGCGAAAAAGTCGGCAGTGGTCTTGTCTTCCCAACGGAACGGGTTCGTGCCGCCGATGGATTCGTCGCGCACGCGGGTGTGGAACGTCACATCGGGAAGAGACTTGTCATACATGGGATGGGGCTCTTTGTTTTTAAGTAGTCTAATTTGAAGTAGCCGTTGGTGCGAATTTCGGACGAGCGGGCGGCCGGATCAAGCACAACTTTTATGCAATGCACTTCAATAATAGTCGTTATATTACAATAAATTGAAGTGACGTAACGTCATGAACTGTGCGGCTGCAGCAGGATCCGGGCAGGAACAGTACGAACCTGCGAATTTCGTCAATTTCGCCGCGGCAATTAAGCTTCGCAAAATGGGCTTCGCTTATTGAAGGGGGACAAGGCAGGCCGTATCGGCGGTGCGAGGCGAATCGGGGTCGCCAGGAGATAAGCGATGACAGATGTTGAATTCGGCAAGCCGCCCGTGTTGGCCGTGGGCAACGTGCTCGCCGATGGGTCGCGAACGACGGCAATCCGGGATGCCGGGATCGCGCTGGAGACGGCTTCGGATGGAAACGCCGCGCTTGCCGTTCTGGCCGACAGGCGCCCGCGCATCCTGCTGCTGGGCGAAGAGCTTGCCGACATGAGCGGCGTCGCCCTGCTGCAGACGCTGGCGGCACGCAAGGTGTCGCGTACGAGCGTCCTGGTGGTGAGCGGTGAGGGCGCGCTCGATGCCAACCGCGTGCGCGGCGCCTACGATTTCCTGGTCGAACCGGTTGCGGACCTGAAACTGGTCACGGCGCTGCGCAATGCGCGCGAGCGGGCAGTCCTGCATGCCGCGGTGGAGGATCTGAGCCTCGATATGGGGCCTGCGGGTTATTTCGGCTTGATCGGGTGTTCTGTTGCCATGCGTTCGGTCTACCGGATGGTGGAAAGCGTCGCGCGCTTCGGCGCGATCGTCTTCATCACCGGAGAAAGCGGAACCAGCAAGGAAGTCTGCGCGGAGGCGATCCACAAGGCCGGTCCGCGTGCCAGCGGCCCGCTTGTCCGCGTCGATTGTGCGCCTTGCCTTCCGACCGGCTGGACGAGGAGATCTTCGGCTCTGCGGGCGATAGTGGATATGAAGGCTCTTTCGGCCCGCGCGGGACTGCGGCCAGCGCCAACGGCGGCACGCTCTTTGATTCGCGAGATCAGCGCGCTCTCCATCGATCTGCAGGAGAAATTCCTGAAATTCCTGCAGATCGGCAAGATCTAGCGTCCCGACGGCAAGGGCGAGGAGGTCGTGAAGGTCCGGGTCATCTGCGCCACCGATCACATCCGATGCAGGAAGTGGCAGCCGGGCGGTTCCGCGAAGACCTATTCTACCGCCTGCATGTCCTGCCGATCCACCTGCTGCTCTTGCGCGACCGGGAAGGCGATGCCGTCGAGATCGCCGCGCGCATGTTGCGCGAAGCGGCGGCGGAAGCGGGCAATGGATTTTGTAATCTCTCGCACGAGGTCCACATGCTGATCGCCTCCTACGACTGGCCGGGCAACGTGCGCGAGCTTCAGTTCGTCATCCATCAGGCCGTCGCAGATCACGAGGGCGAATTGTTGACGTCCGACATGTTGCCCGGAAAGATCTCCGGCGAAAGCGCGGAAGAGACAACGGATGGGGAGGGCGCGCGCGAGGAAGACGTCGCCGCCGCAAACTCCGAGGCGGATGTCGCGGATAGCGAAGCCGCGTCCGAAGACAATGCTGATGTGGCCGACGGCGCGCCGTCCGGCACGACGGCATCGACGGGCGTCGGAGACGACGAAACATTGCGGATAGCCGTCGGCGAGACGCTTGCCGAGATGGAGCGTCGCTTTATCGAGGCGACGATTGAGTCCTGCGATGGATCCTTGCCACGTGCGGCACGCATGCTGGAGGTCAACCCGTCCACTTTGTATCGCAAGCGTGAAAGCTGGTCGGAGGAGGCCTAGCCCGCTTTTCCGTGGGTAAGGCGCGCTGCGGCTCGTCCATTTTTCTGCGATCTGGTTTCTGCCCTTGTCTTGCTTTTTCTCCTGTAGGCGTCTTCACTTCACTCGCATGCTGACGCGGTGGGCGTTTTGGCCTGTCCCTCTGGCGGTTGATCGTGTGAAAATGGCCAAGACTACCGGAAGTAAGCCTTATGCGTGGCTGACTGGTGCGACGGATCGGGGCCGTGGCGACGGTTTCAGCGGCAATTGCGGCCATCTGCGCCGTGTTTGCCGCGCCTGTTTCGGCTGAGGCGGTGGAGCGGCGGATCGTTACCGTGCCCGATGCGGACTATTTCGGAGCGGATTATTGCACCGTGAAGGATGTTTCGCTGGGAACGTGCAAGGCGGTCTGTCTCGGCGATCCCCAATGCAAGGCTTCACCTACAATACCAGCGCCCGCTGGTGCTTCATGAAGAGCGATTTCGGCGACCTGCAGAGTTTCGCAGGCGCAGTCGCGGGCCGCGTGGTGGAGGTGAAGGCGCAGGCCACCGCACATGACACCGAGACGCGACAGAAGGAGCTCGACTATCTGCCGTCCTCGATCCGGCAGGAGGCCCGGAGTTTCGCCGCAAGTCTCGCCACCCGCTACAATCCCGGATCCGTCGATCTCGACGCCTTGATCGACAATGCGGAGCGCTCCGTGTCCTCCGGTCGCCCCGTGCAGGCGGTGACCTATTTCGGCCGTGCGCTCATTCTGGCGGGCGAGCACTCCGATCTCTGGCTGGCGGCGGCCAAGACGGTGAATGCCGCGCGGTTGAAGGATTGGTGAGAGTCGCAGTTGATGCGCGAAAACGCCACCTCGCTCGCCGTCAACGCCTATCTGCGCTCATCCGGCGATGACGCCCGCATTCAGGCGCTCGAAGCGCTCGCCCTTTCCCTGCAGGCGCGCAGTCTCTGGAAGCCGACGATCCGCAGCTATCGCGCCGCCCTCGCCATCCGCGAGGATGCGCGCCTCGCGCCGACTACGACCGTCTCGTCAACGAACACGGCTTTCGCATCGTCGAGCATCAGGTCGATTCCGATGCGGCCGAGCCCCGTATCTGCCTGATCTTCTCCGACAAGCTGCAGACGCTGCGGCCCAATCTCGCCGACTTCGTCACCGTTTCCGGTGCGCCGGGAACATCGGTGAACGTGGAAGAGGCGCAGATCTGCGTCGACTGCGTCCACCACGGCGCGCGCTATCAGATTGCGGTGCGCCCGGGCGTCCCCGCTGCCGACGGCGAGACGCTGGAAAAGGGTGCGAACCTGACCGTCTATGTGCGCGACCGCGCCCCCTCGGTGCGCTTCATGGGCCGCGCCTATGTTTTGCCCGGCGGAGATGATCCGACCATTCCCGTCGTGACCGTTAACACCAAGGAGCTTTCCGTCGAGATATACCGGGTGAACGACTGGGCTCTGGCCGAACTCGTGCGCGGAGACAACTTCCTCGATCAGCTCAATTCCTGGCGCGTCGACTAGATGGAAGAAGAGGTCGGATCGAAGGTCTGGGAAGGCACCGTCGAGGTCGGCTCGAAACTCAATCAGGACGTCACCACGGCCATTCCGCTCAAAGATATCGGTCTGACGCTGAAGCCCGGCGCCTATGCCATGATCGCCCGGGTGCCCGATGACAAGGAGAACCAGTGGGGCCCCTTTGCGACCCAGTGATTCATCGTGTCCGATCTGGGCCTGACCGCTTACACGGGGCGGGCCGGGATGCATGTCTTCGTCCGTTCGCTGACGAGCGCGAAGGCGGTATCGGGCGTCTCCGTGACGCCTGTGGCGGCCAATAATGACGTGCTGGGCGAGGCGGTTACCGATGAAGGCGGGCAGGAGACCTTCGATCCCGGCCTCGTGCGCGGCACGGGCGGAGATCGGCCCGCGGTTCTGAACGCTAGGCTGAAGGCAAAGGAAACCGGCCGAGACCGGGACCGTGGCGGCCTCAGGAACGAGGATTATGTGTTCCTCGATCTCACCAAGGCCCCCTTCGATCTGAGCGATGGCGGTGTGGACGGCCGTCTGGCGCCGGGGCCGCTTGATGTCTTCGCCTATACCGAACGCGGCGTCTATCGTCCCGGCGCGACCGTTCAAGCCGTAGCGCTGGTGTGCGACGGCAAGGCCATGGCGCAGCCCGACGTGCCCATGACCTTCGTCTTCTCGCGTCCTGATGGTGTCGAACAGCGCCGCTTCGTCGTGGCCGATGGTGGGGTCGGCGGGCACGCGATCGATCTCAGGTTTCCTGATGGCGCCATGCGCGGGACCTGGTCGCTCTCTGTTTATGCCGATCCCAAGGCCTCCGCACTGGCCAACCTTTCCTTCCTGGTGGAGGATTTCGAGCCGGAGCGGGTCGCCTTCGAGCTTGAGAGCGATGCGGAGCGCTTCGATCCAGACAATCCGGCCGAGATTTCCCTCAAGGCCGATTATCTTTACGGAGCACCCGCCGCCGACATGAAACTTGAGGGCCAGGTTTCGCTCATGCCAACGCGCGAATGGTCGGCCTTCAAGGGATATGTGTTCGGTTTGCAGGACGAGGAAGCCTATCCGAATTCTGGTCCGCTACCCTCCGGTCTCAAGACTGATGCGGAAGGAAAGCTCTCCTTCCAGCTCACGCTGCTCGATAGCCCGGTCGATACCCAACTTGCCAAGGCCGAGGTCGTCGCCCGGCTCGTCGATGCGGGCTGGCGCTATGTGGAGCGCACGCTGGAACGCGAGGTCGCGCCGGACGGTGCGCGCATCGGTATCCGTCCGCTCTTCGAGGACGGCGTGGAGGAGGGCGGCCCGGCCGAGTTCCGAGTCATCCTGGTTGATCGTGCGGGCACGCAGATGGTGGGCAAGGGACTTGCCTGGACGCTGAGCCGGATCCGAGACCCGTTACCAGTGGTTCCGCGCGAACGGATCCTGGCAGTTCGATGCGGTCAAGAGCACGCGGCGCGTGTCCAACGGTACACTCGATCTCACCGACAGCCAGGCGGGTGCGTTGTCGCTGCCTGTCGATTGGGGCCGCTACCGGCTGGAGATCGTCGGCGGACCGAACCAGACGGCGACCAGCGTCGAATTCACCGCAGGCTGGTATGTCGCCAAGGCGAGTGCCGATACACCGGACGTGCTGGAGGTTGGCCTCGACAAGGAGCACTATCGCGCCGACGAGACCGCCAAGCTGCGGCTTGAGCCGCACTTTTCCGGAACCGCGCTGATCGCGGTGATGGTCGACGGGCTGATCTACACCAAGGTGGTGCAGGTCGAAGGCGGGCACGAGACGAGCGTCGACCTGCCGGTTACTGAAGCCTGGGGCCCCGGCGCCTATGTCATCGCCACGCTCTACCGGCCGATGGATATCGCGGCAAAGCGCATGCCTTCGCGTGCGATCGGGCTGACCTGGCTCGATGTCGATCCCGGCAACCGGGACATTTCTGTCGAACTGTCGCCGCACGACATGATGCGGCCGAACGGAACGCTGTCGGTGCCGGTCAGGTTGGCAAACGTCACGGCGGGCGAGGAGGCTATGTGACGGTCGCGGCCGTCGATGTCGGCATCCTCAATCTGACCCGCTACGAACCGCCCGCACCCGACGACTGGTACTTCGGCCAGCGCAAGCTCGGCATGGAGATGCGCGATCTCTACGGGCAGCTCATTGACCGGATGGTGGGCACGCGCGGCTCGGTGCGATCCGGTGGCGACGGCGTGGGACTGCGTGCGGAAGGCTCGCCGCCGACCCAGAAGCCGCTCGCGCTCTTTTCCGGCATCGTGAAGGTCAATGCGGACGGGATCGCGACGGTCGATTTCGACATTCCCGACTTCAACGGCACGGTAAAAGTGATGGCGGTCGCATGGAGCACGACCGGTGTCGGCCACGCGAGCGCCGATGTCATCGTCCGCGATCCGGTGGTGGCGACCGTCAGCCTGCCGCGGTTCCTCAATCCTGGCGACGATTCCCGCATGCTGGTAGAACTCGACAATGTGGAAGGGCCGGCGGGGCAATACACACTGTCCTTCACGGAGACGCCGGAAATCGCCATCGCGGCCTCCGATTCTGAGCTGACCGTCGATCTGGCTGAAAATGAACGCAAAACGATCCGCGTGCCGATCGAGGGCCGCATCGTGCGGGGATGCGGAACTGGCGCTCGTCGTCAACGGTCCGAATAGACCGGTGGCGTCCAAGGCGCTGGCGCTCGGCGTGCGCGATCTCAGCCCGACCGTGACGCGGCGCTCCAAGGTGTCGCTGGTTTCGGGTCAGTCCATCTATATGGGATCGAGCATGCTGGACGGGCTGCGCCCGGAGGCTTCGCAGGTCAGCTTCTCTGCCGGTTCTCTGGCCGGGCTCAACGTGGTCGGGCTGCTCTCCTCGCTCAATCACTATCCGTACGGGTGTACCGAACAGCTCACCAGCGTCGCGCTGTCGCTCGTCTATCTGAACGAGGTGGCGGTTGCCGCGGGGCTTGCGAGCGACGACGCCCTGCGCGGACGGGTGAACAAGGCGCTCATCGGCATCCTCTCCAACCAGGCGTCGAACGGCGCTTTCGGCGTGTGGCGGCCCAACGACGACGGCCGCAGTCTGTGGCTCGACGCCTATGTCACCGATTTCTTGACGCGGGCATGTGAGGCGGATTACGACGTGCCGGATCTTGCCTATACCCAGGCGCTCGACAACCTCGCCAACAGCCTGCCCTACGCATCCGACTTCGATGACGGAGGTGAGGACGTGGCCTATGCGCTCTACGTTCTGACGCGGGCCGGGCGCGCTTCCATCGGCGATATCCGCTACTTCATCGATACCAAGCTCGGCAATTTCGCAACGCCCTTCGCCAAGACCCAGCTCGGGGCCGCCGCTGCGCTTTACGGCGAACAGCGCGGGGCACGCACGGCCTTCGCCGCCGCTATCTCCGCACTGGCGACGCAGTCGGGCAAGTCGGTGCTCTACCGCTCCGATTACGGCTCCCACCTGCGCGATGTGGCCGGTGTGTTGGCCCTTGCCACCGATTTCGGCAAGGTCGGCGTCGATCTCGATGCGCTGCGAAGCCGCGTTGCGGAGGCAGCTTCATCGCGGGCCCGGCTTTCCACCCAGGACAAGGTCTGGATGCTGCTGGCCGCCGATGCGCTTCTCAAGGGCGACAAGATCAGCGGGCTGACGCTCGACGGCAATCCTCTCACCACGCCCGCCTCCGCCCTTGTGGAGGGGACGACGCTAATGAACGCCGTGCTGCAGGTCTCCAACACGGGCAAAGACCCGGTGGAACTGGCCACCACGGTCACCGGGCCTGCGCTTGTCCCCGTGGTGTCGCGGCGGGCCGGGGCTTCACCCTGACGCGCGAGACCTACGACCTGAACAGCAAGCCGGTCGATGCCGCAGCCGTTGCCTAGAACGAACGGATGGTCGTGGTGTTGCGCGTTCAGGCGCTTGATGATCAATCCGCCCGTCTGATGCTGGTCGATCCGCTGCCGGCAGGTTTCGAGATCGACAACCTGAACCTGGTCAAGAGCGGCGATCTGGGTGGGCTCGACTGGCTGGCGCTGAATGACGACGCAACGCATATCGAATTCTGTGATGATCGTTTCGTGGTGACGTTCGATCGCAGCGGTTCGGGCCCGCGCAACGCCACCTTCGGCTATCTGGTGCGGGCGGTGACGACCGGCAGCTACGCACGTCCTGCCGCGCAGGTAGAGGACATGTACCGCCCCGGCCGCTTAGCACGCACGGCATCGGAACGTGTCGATGTCATCGGGTCCAACCGGTAGGCGGAAGCGGGAGAGCATCGTGTTGCCCATCCTTCTAGACGCGGCCTGGGGCCGCTCCTCAGAATGGCGTCATTGTGTTGATGGGTTCGAAAGAGCGCGCAACACCCACCTGAGGAGGCCCGAAGGGCCGTCTCGAAGGATGGGCCCCACGAAGACCACCTCAGTCGAAACGCGGAAACAGGCGATGGTTGCACAGAGCGGCGAGACGGGACTGAGCGAAACCGGCAACAATCCGGCGCCTCGCAAGCGGCGTCTGATCTGCCGCGCGGGGGTGGTCGTCGGGTCCATATGCGCGCTCGGGCTCGCTCTCAACGTGTTTGCGCCGACTCTCGTCGATGACCCGATTCCCGAGCCTTCCACCATTTCCCGTTCCGTAGAGGTGCTTGATCGCGACGGACGATTGCTGCGTGTCTATGCGGCTGCCGACGAGCTCTGGCGCATGGCGGTGGGGCAGGGGGATGTCGACCCGAAATTCGTCCGGATGCTGCTCGCCTATGAGGATCGGCGCTTCTATCGGCACGGAAGCGTCGATCTGCACGCGCTCCTTCGCGCTGCCTGGCAGGGGCTTTAGGTCGGACGGATCGTGTCCGGCGGCTCGACCCTGACCATGTAGGTCGCCCGGCTGATCGATTGCGGCGGCGAGCGCTCGCTGATCGGCAAGATCCATCAGATACTGTGCACCTGGAAGATCGAGCGCCGTCTCGACAAGAAGGACATCCTCGCCCTCTACCTGCTGAAGGCACCCTATGGCGGTAATATAGAAGGTGTGCGCGCCGCCTCGCTTGCCTATTTCGGCAAGGAGCCGAAGTGGCTGACGGCGGCCGAAGCCGCTCTTCTGGTGGCCTTGCCGCAATCGCCGGAGCGCTGTCGTCCCGACCGTCATCCGCAAACGGCGCGAAAAGCGCGCGATCGCGTTCTGGAGCGCATGGCGAAGGCGCAGGTGATCACCCCCGGTGACGCGCGCGCCGCCGAGTGCGAACGCATGCTGGGCCGCCGCCGCGCCTTTCCCATGTTCGCCGCCCATGCCGCCGATCGCGCTGTCGCGGCGAATCCTGCGGCAACGCTCCACCGGTTGACCATCGATCGCCGTCTTCAGGCCCAGCTGGAGGACTTGGCGCGGATAAGGGCGGGGCGGCTTGGAACCAAACGCTCGGTGGCAATCCTCGCCATCGACCATGCAAGCGGCGAGATTCTCGCCTCTGTCGGATCTCCCGGCTATCTCGATCAGCGTCGGCAGGGCGCCATCGACATGATCCGCGCCGTGCGCTCGCCCGGTTCCACCCCGAAGCCGCTGATCTAAGGACTTGGATTCGAGGAGGGGCTTGCCGCCCCCCAAAGCCTGATCGAGGATCGGCCCGCGACCATCTCCGGCTATGCGCCGAAAAACTTCGATCATGAGTTCCACGGCACGGTCACGGTGCGCGAGGCGCTGGAGCTGTCTCTCAACATGCCCGCAGTGGCGATGCTCGATGCGGTCGGCCCCGCGCGCCTGATGGCGCGGTTGAGGGCGGCGGGTGTGGTCCCGGTCTTGCCGGAGGGCGAAGCGCCCGGCCTCGCCGGCGGTCTCGGGGGCATGGGCGTCACGCTGAATGATCTGGCGGGTCTTTATTGCGATTGCGCCATTGCCCGCGGCGGCCTGTCGGTCGCCCTGCGCGAAATGCGCGATGAATCGAAGGGCCCGGCCGCATCCGGCACGTCCAATGGTGCGGGACGGCACGTGTTGAGCAGCCTGGCGGCCTGGTATGTGAGCGATATCCTGTCCGGCACGCCGGCCCCTGTCGCGGCCGTTGGCGGTCGAATCGCCTTCAAGACCGGCACCTCCTACGGCTATCGCGATGCCTGGGTGGTCGGATTCGACGGAGATGTCGTGATCGCGGTGTGGACCGGACGGGGCCGCCATTCCCGGTGCAACGGGCTTTCGCGTCGCCGCGCCGATTCTCTTCGATGCCTTCGCACGCCTCGGGCGCCCGCCCTCCGCCTTGCCGTCACCACCGCCGGGGGTTCTGGCGGTTCCCGCCGCTGATCTGCCCGCGCCCTTGCGCGCGGTGCGGGTGAGCGGACGGGCCCCGACGCGCGACGGGCTTGCCATCACGTTTCCCCCCGACGGAGCCGTCCTCGACCTTGGGATCCAGGGCGTTTCAGGCGGCGACGGCGGGACGGCTGGCAAGGTGGTTCTGCGGCTCTCGCAAAGCAGACCGCCGTTCTACTTGTTTTCAAATGGGCATTTCATTGTGGCCTCAGCACATCGCAGAAGTATTCCATGGAAACCGGATGGAATCGGCTTCGCGACGATCTAGATTATTGATTCCTCAGGAAATTCAGCGCGAGCGCGGATAGAGATTCGCTAGGGCACGGGGCAAAACTGTCACGGTATTTCGCTCAAATAGGTGTTTTAAAACTACGTATAAGCCCTTGGAATCTTATTAAAAACTTAATATGCAGATCATCTTTGTGTTGTTCCTGCAACACCGTGGCCCAAAAGCGGCGCTGTTTGGTGTCCTCGCGTTTTTTGTTGGTTGAACCGTAGATCTATCCGGATATGGTGATTTTGCGAACGGCGGGAACGTCGTACCTCAGCGTCTTTGGCGTGCGGACTCAGTAGAAGCTGACGTAGCATTTCGATAAAGATGCAAATCGCGGGGAAATGGAAGCGGTCATGAAATGGGTAGGGCCCAAGACCTCTTCCGTGTAATTTTGATTTGGAGGTCAGGAAATGACTATGAAGACCCTCATCCTCGGCGCTGCGGCGAGCACGATCGTCGTTGCCGGCGCTCAGGCTGCGGACCTGCCGGTTGCTCCGGAGCCGGTTGATTGCGTCCGTATCTGCGACGCTTACGGCGCTGGTTACTTCTACATCCCGGGCACCGAGACGTGCCTGCGCATTGGCGGCGGCATGCGTGTCGAGTTCCGCTTCCGTGACTTCGCTGACGACGGCAACACGGAGTGGGGCACCCGCGACGGTAATGGCACGACGGCCCGCGCCCGCGCCTACATGAAATTCGACTCCCGCACCCAGACCGAGTACGGCCTGCTGCGCACCTACGTCGACCTGTGGTTCACCGGTGATTCCGGCGGCGATCTGTCTCCGACCGTGACGCTGTGGGATGGCTTCATCCAGTTCGGTGGCTTCACCTTCGGTCGTGCCGAGTCGTTCTTCGACTTCTACACCGGCGACAACTGGGGCTCGCTGATCCAGCAGGGCTTCTCCGGTCACGGCACCAATATGTTCGCTTACACCTACGGCTTCGGCAACGGCTTCTCGGCCTCGCTGTCCATGGAAGATGCGACCTTCGTGCGTGGCGGCATCATGAACACCGCCCTGACGCCTCTTACGACCACCGACCTTTACGGCGGTCACAAGTGGTGGCCTGACTTCGTCGCCAATCTGCGCGTTGATCAGGGTTGGGGTTCCGCTCAGGTCATGGGTGCTGTGCACCAGGTCTGGGGTGGCGATGCTCTCCTCGAGTCTGAACTCGGCTGGGCGATCGGCGCTGGCGTGACCTTCAATGCGCCGATGCTGGCTCCGGGTGACACCGTCAGCTTCCAGGGTGCTTATGCCGATGGTGCCGTGCGCTACGTGCATGAAGCCGCTGGCCTGCCGGATGCCATGGAAACCGTCGTTGGTACGGACTTCGAGACGACGACCGGTTGGGGCATTGGCGGTGGTATCACCCACCACTGGACGCCGACCCTGTCGTCTGCTCTGACGGCCAACTACGCGTCCTTCGAGAATGACCGCGGCGCTCTGGCTGATGTCGATCTCGACCAGTGGGGCGTTCAGGGTAGCCTGGTCTGGTCGCCGATCTCTGGCTTCCTGATGGGTGTCGAACTCGAATACGAGAGCCAGGATCTTGCGGTTGGTGGCGTGTCTACCGACGACGATCTGGTCAGCATATTCCGCGTCCAGCGCACGTTCTAATCTGATCTCATAAGATTGGATTGAGAGCCTGGCGGAGAAATCCGCCGGGCTTTTTTTTGTTTTTACGCGCCTGTGATGTGGGATCTGCACTTTTGCCAACGGTGATTGTATCTAGATGGCAACAGACGTTTCAAAAGGGAAGCAAACGCTCTGTTTCGGAGCTTTGGAGAATTGCGGAGGCGGCGGAATACGCAGACCGTTGCGAAAAGTTGGGCGAACATACTGAAGCCCGCTGGAATCAGCCATTCAGGATTCGGAACCAATGACGAAGAAGGTTCTCTTGCTCGCCGCCACGGCTGGCTTCGTGACAATTTCCGGCGCTCAGGCCGCAAACCTGCCGGTCGCTCCGGAACCGGTTGATTACGTCCGTGTCTGCGACGCTTACGGCGCCGGCTACTTCTACATTCGGGGCACCGAGACGTGCCTGCGTATTGGCGATGGCATGCGTGTCAAGTTCCGTTTCCGCGACTTTGCTGACGACGGCAACGCGACCGCGGATTGGGGCAGCCGTGATGCCGACGGCACCTCTATCCGTGCACGTGCTTACGTCCGCTTTGACTCCCGCACCCAGACCGAATACGGCGCTGCTGCGCACCTACGTCGACCTGTGGTTCACCGGTGATCCCGGCGGTTAGCTGTCCCCGACCGTGACGCTGTGGGATGGCTTCATCCAGTTCGGCGGTTTCACCTTCGGTCGTGCCGAGTCCTTCTTCGATTTCTACACCGGCGACAACTGGGGCTCGCTGATCCAGCAGGGCTTCTCCGATCATCGCACCAATCTGTTCGCCTACACCTACGGTTTCGGCAACGGCTTCTCGGCCTCACTGTCGGTGGAGAGGACGCGACCTTCGTGCGCAACACGAATCTTCACGGCTCGGGTGCTACGGCGACCGTGGACTTTTACGGCGGTCACAAGTTGCCGGATCTGGTTGCCAAACTGCGTGTTGACCAGGGATGGGGATCCGCTCAGCTCATGGGCACGCTGCACCAGAACTACGGCAATTCCTCCATCCCGGATTCGGAGATTGGGTGGGACGTCGGTGCCGGAGTGACCTTCAATGCTCCGATGCTGGCTCCCGGTGATACCGTTTCGTTCCAGGTGGCCTATTCGAAAGGCGCAATGCGTTATGTCCATGAAAATGCCGCGCTGTCGGACATGATCCCGGCATTGTCCTCCAATGTTAATCCCTCCAATGACTGGGGCGTTGGCGGTGGTATTACCCACCATTGGACGCCGACTCTCTCCTCCGCTGTGACGGGAAATTACAGCTACATGGAAAGCGACATTCTCGGCGCGGATTTTGAAGTCAAGCAGTGGGGCGCCCAGGGTAACCTTGTGTGGTTTCCGGTTGCCGGTTTCCTGATGGGGGTCGAGCTCGAATATGAGGGGCTGAACTGGTCCTCGAATACGCCCTTTGGCAGCGAGGATAATATGGTCGACGTCTTCCACGCCCAACGCACCTTCTGATCGACAATCGGTCTGAGAAATGAAAAAGGCCCGGCGGTTTCATTTCGCTGGGCTTTTTTGTTTGTGATCATTTCGGCTTTCGAGAACGTGGGCCTTCAGGTCAGTTCGGCTTGCCGCGGGGGAGGTCTGCGGCGATGTTCAGGCCCTTGCCGTCGAGGCGGGCGCGGTAGACCTGCAGGTTCTCGGTGATCCGCTGCACGTAGTTGCGCGTCTAGGTGAAGGGGATCCGTTCCACCCAATCCACCTGATCGACCTTGCCCGAGCGCGGATCACCGAAACGATCGATCCATTCGTACACCCGGCTGCGCCCGGCATTGTAGGTGGCGAACGTCATGATGTAGGAGCCGTCGAATTCGTCGATCAGTTCCTTCAGGTGTTCCGCGCTCAGTGTGGTGTTGTAGGCCGGGTCGTTGGTCAGCGCGCTCTTGGAGTACCGCATGCCGATCTTGCGCGCCGTCGCCTTGGCTGTGCCGGGCATGAGTTGCAGAAGTCCCAGCGCGCCCGCACTGCTTTTGGTTTGCGGGTTGAAGGTGCTTTCCTGGCGTGCGATGGCATAGACAACCGGCTTCTCGACCCCCGAAATACGGGCCTTCTTCGGAATGGCTGCCGTCGGGAAGGCGAGGGCGGCGGCATCGTTGTTTCGTCCGGCCGCCAGCTTGCCGACCATCAGCGCCAACTGGTGCGTGCCGTGCTCTTCGGCGAGATCCGCCAGCAGCGCCACCTGGCCCGCATTGGGCAGAGTCAGCGCGAGAGTGCGGAAGAGCAGGGTGATCTCGTCGAACTGACCGGCCTTCTCCATTCGCCGGATCGCATGCACCAGTTCATTGCGATTGAACGCCAGCCTGTCGACCGTCGTCGGCTTGGGCGGCTGAGGCATGGCCTCCTGGGCCATGCCGAGCCGTGCACGGGCGAGTTGGTCGTAATAGGTCATGCCGTAAACGGCCGCGAGACCGTAGGCCTTCCTGGCATCCGTCTTCTTGCCCTGCACCTCGAGCGCGCGGCCGATCCAGTATTGCGCACGCGAGATGGTGATCGGCGTGGTGTCGATGCGCGCGATATTGCAGAAATGCGGTTCGGCGCGGCGGGCGTCGTCCAGGAAACGCAGCGCGTACCAGCCTGCATGGAACTCGGTCTCCGCATATTTGGCCGGCGAAACTGCGCTGTGATTGGCGGCGATCGCGTAAGCCGCCCGTGGGTCGCCCAGATCGAGCGCGATGCGCGAGTCCAGACGGCGTTCGATCCACCATTCATCTGGATTGACCAGCCGGTCCGGCTTGGTCGATGCCTTCAGCATCAGATTGACGGCCCCGCGGCGGTCATTTGCCCGGCGCAGCATCTGAATGCGTGCGAAGGTGTAGCCCGCACGGGCCTTTTGCGAGCGCGGCACCACATCCATCAGCCGCCGCTGGTTCTTGTCGCGGCGGATGACGGTAACGCGCGCCTTCTTTACATAGGCCTGGGTCGCGGAGTTCAGCTTCTTGGAAAGCTCCAGCGCGTCGTTCGTGTGCTCCTTGTAGAGCAGCATCTCCACCCGTCGGTCATGGTTGGAGGTGCGCAGAAGTTGACCGAAATCCCTGAGGATCAGCCGCTCAGACCCCTCATCGAAAGTGTCCGTGTGCCAGACCTTGCGGATGATGTTCGCCGCTTCGCTGGTTCTGCCCGTATCCATCAGCGCGCGGGCATAGGCGACCTTGCCCGTCAGCGTGATCGGCCCGGCGCTGCGATAGGCGGCGAGGACGGCGGAATCTTCCGGCTTATCGCGCGAGAAGGCGACTTCCGCGCGCCGCCGCATCAGCTTGGCATTCGGCCAGTGCGGCGCTTCGCGGGTAAACTCCGTGATGAAGGCGGACGGAATGACGGGATCGCCGGAAACGATGATCCGCCGGTCGAGCGAAGGCTGCATGCGGTTGCGGATCGCCATTGCGGCAGCGACGTCGCCCTTGTCGATGGCCCCTCAAGCGCGCTTTTCAGGCTCGCGACCAGTCCCGCGCTGTCGGGGGCGGACAGGCCGACGGCCTCGGCTGCGTCCTCGTCGTCGGAATAAAGCGGCGAGCGGGTTGGCGTCGGAACCGAATAGGCGGCGCTCGGCGTGGGATCGGCATAGGCGGATCGCTCGGGCCGAAGTGGGCTTGGGCCGGGCATGGGCGCGCTGCCGGTCACCATCTGGGTGATGGCTTCGCTTGCGGTCTAGGGGCTGGAGCCGGAACGGTATTGGTCTGCGGCTTGGCGCGGGGCAGGGCGGACACCGCCTCGAAGGCAAGGGCGGACTGAGTCCCCGGTAAGATTGCCAGCGAGGTGGAGATTGCTGCGAGCAGCAGGCCTCGCGCGCGCATTTGCATCCGGTTCGGCATCGCACCCGGTCGCTCAACGGCCGGGCGAACCTCTGCCGTTGTTGAAACGATCGTCGCGCGTGTCATGGAAGTTGCCATTCATGCATCCCGCAATCGGCGTAAATCATTGGAAATCGGGCCGGACTGCCGCAATATTCGCCAGACCTGCGACGCTCCGATGCTATCGCGAGAGCAATTAACGGGGCGTTTACCAATCCTGCCGTCGTTGCGGCTTTTGTGTGGCCGAAGCGAGGTGGCGAAAAGCCTCTGTACGCACTTGAAACCTCGGCTTGCCGAGGCTCCCGCGGACGACTATTGTCCGGCGCTATTCAACCGCGTGAACGCGGCAGGAAAACGGCAGAATTAGAGGAAGCCAAGATGTTCAAGGGATCTATTACCGCACTCGTTACACCGTTCCTGAATGGTTCGGTCGACGAGAAAGGGTTTCAGGATTTCGTGGACTGGCAGATAAAAGAAGGCTCCCATGGGCTTGTACCGGTGGGAACCACCGGCGAATCCCCGACCTTGAGCCACGATGAGCACAAGCGCGTCGTGAGGCTCTGCGTGGAAGCCGCCGCAGGCCGTGTTCCGGTTATTGCGGGCGCAGGTTCCAACAACACCGCGGAAGCGATCGAGCTGGCGCGGTCGGCCGAAGCTTCGGGCGCGGACGCGGTTCTGGTCGTAACCCCTTATTACAACAAGCCGAACCAGGAAGGGCTCTACCAGCATTTCAAGGTGGTGAACGACGCCATCTCCATTCCGATCATCATCTACAACATCCCGACTCGCTCGGTGATCGACATGAAGACAGAGACGATGGCGCGGCTGTTCAAGGACTGCAAGAACATCGACGGCGTGAAGGACGCCACGGCGAACATCACGCGGGTCTGCGAACAGCGTGAGGTGATGGGGCCGGAGTTCAACCAGTTGTCGGGCGAAGATGCGACGGCGCTGGGCTTCATGGCACATGGTGGCCACGGCTGCATTTCGGTGACCGCCAACGTGGCGCCGAAGTTGTGTGCAGAATTCCAGCAGGCGTGCCTGTCGGGCGATTTCGCCAAGGCGCTGGTGGAGTATCAGGACCGTCTGGTTCCGCTTCACCGCGTGATGTTCCTTGAACCGAACCCGGGCGGGGCCAAATATGCCCTGTCGCTGCTCGGCAAGATGGAGAACCGGTTGCGCCTGCCGCTGGTGCCCGTGTCCGAGCCGACCCAGGCAAAGATCCGCGATGCGATGGTGCATGCGGGTCTGATCAACTGAGACCAGGCGTAAGCCCCAGCGCTTTGCGCCGTCTCGGCAGATATTGCGAACCGAATCTGAGGCCGGGCGGTCAACCAACGTCTGGCCCTTCTGTCAGGAAGGGCTGATCCAAATGGCTAAGAAGCCGCACGAGCAGACGAACCGCAAGGTCGTCGCCGACAACCGGAAGGCCCGGTTCAACTACGAGATCATCGACACCGTTGAAGCGGGGCTGGAACTGACCGGTACCGAGGTCAAGTCGCTGCGCGCCGGCAAGAGCATGATCGCGGAATCCTACGCCACCGAGCAGGGCGGCGAGATCTATCTGATCAACAGCTTCATTCCCGAATACCTGCAGGGCAACCGCTTCAACCACGAGCCCAAGCGCCCGCGCCGACTTCTTCTGCACAAGAAGGAGATCAGCAAGCTGCTCGGCGCCGTCCAGAAGGACGGTATGACACTTGTGCCGCTGAAGCTCTATTTCAACGATCGCGGGTGGGCGAAGTTGGAACTGGCGGTCGCGCGCGGCAAGAAGCTGCACGACAAGCGCGAGACGGAAAAGAAACGCGACTGGGAGCGCGAAAAGGGCCGCCTCCTGCGCGAGAAGGGCTGACGCCGTGCCGACGGTCGCCGACATTCGCGCGGAAGGCGTACGGCTCACCATCTGTTGCCCGAACTGCGCGCGGTTGCGTTATCTCAACATCGACCGGCTGGATCAGTCCGCGACTCTGGAAGAGGTGGCCGCGGGCCTGAAATGCACGCGGTGCCTGGAGCCGGATATCGAGGTGCGGATCATGCGGTGCGACCCCGAGACGGGCTTCTGGCCTGCGGAGAGTGCGCGCTAGGCGAGGGGGAGGAAGGCACGTGCTGTGTGCCTGCGTGCTTTGCCCCAACCAATCCCTTCCGACTACCCAAGCCCGTTCGAACCGAACTTGTTCGAGCGTGGGAAGCCCGTCGGCGGCAGGCGGCCGGCCTGGGCGCGGTCACCGCACCAGTCGGAGAGTTCTTCCAGCGTGCGGGTGAAGCTGTGGCCGGCCGAGTTGATCCAGGTCAGCCCCTCTTCTGCCTTGAACACCACCGCGTCCGAAATGCCGCCGTCGCAATAGCGCTGCAGACGCACGCCGCGCCCGCGTGTCATCTCGCCGACCTGTTCCAGCGGGAACACCAGAAGCTTGCGGTTCGTGCCGATCACCGCGATGCGGTCGCCGTCGGCGGGAACGCAGAGCTTCGCTTCCGCATCGGCGGAAACGTTCAGCACCTGCTTGCCCTTGCGCGTATTGGCGACGATGTCGTCCTCGCTGACGACGAAGCCGCGCGCATCGGTGGCCGCCACCAGCAGCTTGCGGCCCGGCTTGTGCACGAAGACGGCGACGATGTCCTGATCCTGATCCATGTCGACCATCAGACGGATCGGCTCGCCCTGACTGCGCCCGCCCGGCAGCTTGTCCGGCGTCAGAGTGAAGAAGCGCCCACCGGTGGAGAAGACCAGCAGCTTGTCCGTCATCTCCGCCGGGAAGGCAAAGGCGAGGCCGTCGCCCTGCTTGAACGACAGGCCGGAGGTGTCCTGGATGTGGCCCTTCATGACCCGGATCCAGCCCTTCTGGGAGACGACAACCGTGATCGGTTCGCGCTCGATCATGGTGTTGTGGATCCCCTCAAGGTCGATGTCTTCTGCCTCGCCGAACTGCGTGCGACGCTTGCCCATCTCCGTCTCCGGGCCGTAGCTCTTGCGCACGGTGCGGATTTCGGAGGAGATCGTCTTCCACTGCAGGTCGTCTGAGGCGAGCAGCGCGTTCAGCTCGTCGCGCTCGGCCGCCAGCTTGTCGTGCTCGCCGCTGATCTCCATCTCTTCCAGCTTGCGCAACGACCGCAGCCGCATGTTGAGGATCGCCTCGGCCTGGATTTCCGACAGGCTGAAGGTCTTCATCAATTCGCGCTTGGGCTCATCCTCGTGGCGGATGATGCGGATCATCTCATCGAGGTTGAGATAGGCGATCAGGTAGCCGTCGAGCACTTCCAGTCGGTGCTCGATCTTGTCCAGCCGGTGCTGCGAACGGCGGATGAGCACTTCCTTGCGGTGCTCCAGCCATTGCGAGAGCACGTTCCGGAGGCCGAGAACGTTCGGCACCTGGCCGCGCGACAGCACGTTCATGTTGAGCGGGAACCGGCTTTCCAGATCCGTCAGCTTGAACAGCGAGGCCATCAGCAGGTGCTCGTCCACATTGCGCGAGCGCGGCTCAAGCACAATGCGGATGTCTTCGGCGGACTCGTCGCGGATATCGGCCAGAAATGGCAGCTTGCGGGCCATCAGAAGCTCGGTGATCTTCTCGATCAGCTTCGACTTCTGCACCTGATAGGGGATCTCGGTGATCACCACCACCCAGGTGCCGCGCCCGGTTTCTTCCTTTTCCCACTTGGCTTGCACGCGGAACCCACCGCGCCCGGTCTTGTAGGCTTCAAGGATGGAGGTCGGATACTCCACCAGCACACCGCCGGTCGGGAAATCGGGGCCCTTGGTGAATTCCACCAGCTTTTCAGTCGGCGCGTTGGGATGCTTGATCAGATGAAGCGCGGCGTCGCAGATCTCTGCCACGTTGTGCGAGGGGATCGACGTCGCCATGCCAACCGCGATGCCGGCGGAACCGTTCGCCAGCAGGTTCGGGAACCCGCCGGGCAACACCACCGGTTCCTGGTCGAGCCCGTCATAGGTCTCGCGGAAGTCGATCGCGTCCTCGTCGATGCCGTCGAGCAGCAGGCGGGCGGTCTCGGTGAGGCGGGCCTCGGTGTAACGCATGGCGGCGGCGCTATCGCCGTCGATATTGCCGAAATTGCCCTGGCCCTCGGCCAGCGGATAGCGCTGCGAGAATTCCTGGGCGAGACGCACGAGGGCGTCATAGATCGCGCTGTCGCCGTGCGGGTGATATTTACCCATGACGTCGCCGACGATGCGCGCGCACTTCTTGAAGCCCTGACCGGGATCGAGCTTGAGCAACCGCATGGCATAGAGCAGGCGGCGATGGACCGGCTTCATGCCATCGCGCACGTCGGGTAGCGCGCGGTGCATGATGGTCGACAGCGCATAGGCGAGATAGCGCTCTTCCAGCGCCTCGCGAAAATCGATCTGCTCGATGCCGTCCGGCCCTTCAGGACCCCCGGCGCCTCCTGGCGGAATCAGCTTGTTTCCCATGTGTTTTGGGTATCGCGCGGGCGCGAATCGCGCAAGGCGGGAAAGCGCGGAATTGGCAGGATTGCGAGGAAAACAGGGGGCTGAGGGAGCGTTTCTTCGCCGCCTTGAGGCCGTACCTCTCCTTCACCTCTCCCATTGGGAGAGGTGAAGGAGAGGGGAGGAGATATCGCCGTACCCTTGAGAGCTCGGCGTCCCGCTCCAAAGCCGAAGGGTAAAGGCTCTTGGCCGCCTATGCCAATGCCCGCTGCATCGTCGTGACGAATGCCTCGTGCGCCGTCGGCCACGGTAGTTCGCGCGGGCCATAGATGCGGCGGTCGAGGAAAAAGCCCGTCAGGCGGAAGGCGTCGGTCAGTTCCTGCAAGGTCGCACTCGCGGTCTCGTTGGTGCCTTCCAGCCGGTGCAGGAAGGCGGGCAGCGGCAACAGCCTGGTCGCATAGGACGCGCCCGCTTCGCGGCTGACCGCGCGGCCCGATTTCGGCGAAACCCAGATGAGATCGTGTGTCACGCCCGTCGCCGCACAGTGCGAAAGATCGAGCCCGACGCCCAGTTCGTTCAGCATCTCAAGCTCGAAGCGCACCAGCAGGGCGGCGGCAAGGCCGGCATTGTCCATGTGGTCGAGCACGACCTGCAGCGCGTTGTAGAGCCTGGGATTGGGATCTCGTTCGGGGAGCAGGCGTAAGAGCGCGGCGAGCGTCTGGACGCCATGAATGCCGATTGGGGTTTCCATCAGGGCGGCGGCGCGGAATTCCAGCCCCTCGACATGAAAATTGCCGAGATGCCCGTCGAGGCGCGCGCGCCAGGTGAGGCGGACGGAATTTCCTGGTTGTAGGGTCGGCTGCATCTTGCGCGAACGCCCGCCGCGCACCAGCCCCAGATGCCGACCGCGCGTTGCCGTCATCGCCTCCAGTATGACGGAGGATTCTCCGTGTTTTTGGGTGCCAAGGACAATGGCGTCGTCGCTCCATTCCATGACGCGAGATTAGACGATTTCGATCGGCAAATGGGAACATTGAAGCCGGGGCGAACCAATGTTCGCGTCCCGATGCACGTCGTTGTTCGCGGAGGTTCGTCGCTAGGCAATTTAAATAAAATCTCGACTGGTGATTAGTATAGATTGAATAAAATAGATGTTAATTTGATATTTTTATATCTAAGATATTGTTATTAATTACTGATAATAATGATAAAATTCGTATATATTATAAAATCATATGGAATTCACATAATATTAAGGCGCCATCTTGTTTCTGGATGTTAGGATCTATGTTGCGCGGGTGGGAAAGATATATCTCAAGAAATTCGCTTATCTTTTGATTGGTGCCATGATTTCCGGTGCGGTGATATCCAGTGCGGATCGAATTGTGGAGATAGAGCGGGACTGGATCGCCTACTCCGACCGCAAGTCACAGCGTTACGAAGGATTGGAATATCTCACCGCCGCGCTGGGCTATGGCGGGATGATCCATCAGTTCAAGAATTACGTGTTGCGCGGCGATGCCGGACGCATCTCGCGTGTCCGCGCCGCGATCGGCGGTGCGGATATGGCGCTTCAGGTGTATTCCGCCGCCGATCTGACGAGCGCGGAAACGTCGGCCGTATTCGACATTCGCGGTGTCATCGAGGCTTACGGAGAGGCCTTGAATGTCGCCATCGAAAAGGTCGGCGAGGGTCTGTCGCCTGAGGAAATCGATGCTGAGGTTAAGGTCGATGACGGTCCGGCGCTGAAGGGGATCGAGACGCTCTTTGCCGCGCTCGGGGCGCACCGGGCGGGGGCGTCCGGACAATTGAAGGGCGATCTGCTCTTCGCCATGCGTCGGTATATGGGCTATGGCGGCATGATCCATCAGTTCAAGAACTATGTCTTGCGCAAGGATGCGGGCAGGCTCGACAAGATCCGCGCTGCAGGCGAAGGCGCCTTGGAGGACATCAAGTGGTACCGTGCATTGCCGAATTCAAGCGGGGAGGAGGCAGCTCTCTCTGAGATCGAAAACGTTGTGACGGCCTATCTGTCGGCAAGCGATACCGTGCAGGCGATGGCGGGGGACGGCAAGACGACGCGAGAAATCGATCAGGTCGTGAAAATCAACGACGGACCGGCCGTCAAGGGACTGGCCGACCTGGAGCAGCAGTTGACTCTCAATGCGGATGCCGCCCGCGACGAGCTGATCGGGAGCATTCGTACCGTCTTCGGAGCAGCCCCCCTATGTGGTCGGCTTTGTCGTCATCTCGCTGGTCATCGTGGCGGTTCTCATCGGATATATGCTTTTCGGCCGAATCCTGTCGCCCATGTCCCATATGTCGGAGGTCATGAACCGTCTTGCGGAAGGGCATGCGGAGGTCGACATCTGTTGTCTCGAGCGCCGCGACGAACTGGGCGACATGGCGCGCACCGTCGAGGTGTTCCGCGGAAATCTCGTCAAGAACCGCGAGTTGGAACAGGAAAATCGCAACACTTCGGTATTGGCCGAGCAACGCCGCAAGGAGGATCTGGGCCGGGTGCTGGACGACTTCCAGCACACTGTCGGCACGATTGTGGAGGGCGTTTTCAACGCCGCCGAAACCCTGTCTCGCAACGCCAACGGCATGTCGGATGTCGCGGATCGAACCAACGGTGAAATGTCGTCGGTCTCCGACTCGGCTCAGGAAGCGAGCGAGAACGTTCACGCGGTTGCAGCGGCCGCGGAAGAACTGGCGGCGAGCATCAACGAAGTCGCCGAACAGATTTCCAACACGTCGGAGCTGACCATATCCACCGCGAGCGAAGTTGGCAGGACAACGGATTCCGTGCGCCAGCTGGGGAACATGGTTTCCAAGGTCGCCGAGGTCACCAACCTCATTCAGGACATTGCGGAGCAGACGAACCTGCTGGCACTGAATGCGACCATCGAGGCGGCGCGGGCCGGTGACGCCGGACGGGGCTTTGCGGTGGTCGCGTCAGAAGTCAAGGATCTCGCGACGCAGACCTCCAAGGCGACCGAGGAGATCAAGAGCCAGGTGGAGGAAATTCAGAACGCGTCGTCGAAGTCCGTGGGCGCGGTGGAGCACATGGCCACGATGGTGTAGAAGATCTCCGAAAGCGCGAGCGTGATCGCGGAGGCTGCAACCGAGCAGGGGGCTGCGACCGGCGAGATCGCACAGAACGCGTCAAGGGCATCGACGGCACGCTGCGGGTCAGCAAGGGCGTCGCCGGCGTGTCCTCCGCCACGCGTGAAACGGGTACGGTGAGTTCGGAGGTCGCCAGTGCCGCCACCGAACTCAACGCTCAGGCGACGGAACTACGTGATCAGATTTCGGCATTCGTCTCCCGCGTCAGGGCCGCCTGAGCGAAAAGCCTTCTAGCGCGGGAACTCCAGCCCCATCTCGCGGTAGCGCTCGGGGTCGTTGCCCCAGTTCTCGCGCACCTTCACGAACAGGAACAGGTGCACCGGGCGTTCCACCATCGTGGCGAGGTCCTGGCGCGCGGCTTGGGAGATCGCCTTGATCGTCTGTCCGCCCTTGCCAAGCACGATCTTCTTCTGGCTGTCGCGCTCCACGTAGACCGTCTGTTCCACGCGCGCCGAACCGTCCTTCAGCTCCTTCCACTGGGTCGTCTCGACCGTGGAGGCGTAGGGAAGCTCCTGGTGCAGGCGCAGGAACAGTTTTTCGCGGGTGATTTCGGCCGCGATCATGCGCAGCGGCAGATCGGAGATCTGGTCTTCCGGATAGAGCCACGGGCCCTTCGGTAACTTTTCCGCGAAATAGTCCAACAGATCGTCCGCCCCGTCGCCGTTGAGCGCGGAGATCATGAAGGTTTGATCGAACCCGACCTCCGCATTGGCGCGGCTCGCCAAGGTCAGCAGGTCCTCGCGCTTGGTGACGTCGATCTTGTTGAGGATCAGCACCTTCGGTCGCTTGAGCTCCGCCAACCGCTTGAGGATCGGAGCGATCTTGTCGTCGATGTCCTTGCGCGCGTCGATCAGCAGGGCAACGATATCGGCCCCTTCCGCACCCGACCACGCCGTATCGACCATCGCCCGGTCGAGCCGGCGCTTGGGCGCGAAAATGCCGGGCGTGTCCACGAACACGATCTGCGCCGTGTCGTGGATCGCAACGCCGCGCATGATGGCCCGCGTCGTCTGCACCTTGTGGGTGACGATGGAGAGCTTCGCCCCGACCAGACGGTTTAAAAGCGTCGACTTGCCCGCATTCGGCGCCCCGATCAGCGCGACGAACCCGGCGCGGGTCTCCTCGGGAGCTCCGCTTTCGGCGGTCTCGGATGCCACGGGCGTCTTGTTTTCGTTGTCTGTCACTTGCCGCTCTCTGACCAGATGCCTTCTTGGCGCAGGACGGTTTCGGCCGCCGCCTGTTCCGCCAGTCGCTTGGACGGTCCCTTGCCCGATCCCGTATCCATGCCGTCAACCGCCACCGTGACGGTGAAGACGGGCACATGATCGGGGCCGGAGCGATCCGATATCTTGTAGTTCGGCGTTGCAAGGCCCTTGCCCTGCACCCATTCCTGCAAGGTGGTCTTGGCGTCGCGCTGGTTGCCCGACCACGACAGCATGCGTCCGCGCCAGTGCCTTTCGATGAAGAACCGCGCGGTCTTCCACCCGGCGTCGCGATAAAGCGCGCCCAGCACGGATTCGCATATGTCGGCCAACAGCGCCACCTTCGCGCGTCCGCCGGAATGGGCCTCGCTCTCGCCGATCACCATCAACTCGCCGATGCCCAGTTCCGCCGCCACTTTGGCACAGGTCTCGCGCTTGACCAGATGGTTCAGCCTGCACGCCAGTTCGCCTTCCTCGGCCTTGGGATAGGTCTGGAAGACCATTTCCGCGACAGCCAGTCCCAGAACGCGATCGCCCAGGAATTCTAGTCGCTCGTAGTTCTCGGTCGCGCTGCGGGCCGAGGGCAGGGCGCTGGCGTGCGTCAGCGCACGGATAATCAACGAACGGTCGGAAAATTCATGCCCGAGTTCGTCCTCGAGCCGTTTCAGACCAGCGACGTTTTCGCGTGCCATTCCATCCTCAAAGTGTCTTGAAGGGCCGGTTCCAGCGTACTGTCCACGGCCACTTCCAGAACATCCAGGCCGGTTCGCCGTCCTCCACGGAGAAGAACAGGATCTCGGCCTTGCCGACGAAGTTTTCCAGCGGCACATAGCCCACGCCGGACCCGGGAACGCGACTGTCGGCGGAATTGTCCCGGTTGTCTCCCATCATGAAATAGTGGCCCTGCGGCACCTTGAAGACCTGGGTATTGTCGGCCGCCCCGTTGGGGGTCAGGTCGAGGGTCTCGTAAGACACACCGTTGGGCAGCGTCTCGCAGTAGCGCGCCACGCGCTCGGTGCGGCCATAGCGGTCGGTCTCGATATAGTCGTCCAGCCGCTCGCGCTTCACCGCCTTGCCGTTGATGTAGAGCCGGTCGTCGATCATCTGGATCGTGTCGCCCGGCAGGCCGATCACGCGCTTGATGTAGTCAGTCGAGTTGTCGCGCGGCAGCTTGAAGACGGCCACGTCGCCGCGCTGCGGCTTGCCTTCCCAGATGCGGCCGGAAAAGGGCGCCAGGCCGAAGGGGAAGGAATACCGGCTGTACCCGTAGCTGAACTTGGAGACGAACAGATAGTCTCCGATCAGCAGCGTGTCCTTCATCGAGCCGGAAGGAATGTTGAAGGGTTGGAACAGGAAGGTCCTGAGAACCATGGCCAGCAAAAGCGCCTGGATGACGACCTTTACCGTTTCGCCCCAACCGCCCTTCTGTCCGTTCTTGTCGCTCGCCTCGCTCATCGGGTCCTTCGTGCTCATACTGTTTCGCGCGGATTCCGCGCGTCCACCGTTTGGCCCGGCTGATGCGGGCGGCTTTATACTCCAGTCCGAGTCCACCCGAAGGGGAGCTCGGCTATTTGAGAGCAGGGCCGGGCCGCTGTCGCCCGATGCTTTCCGGTCCTGGTGTCCGGCATAAGAGGGGGCCGGAAATGCGACGCGCTCATGACGAATGGCGCTTCGAGAGCTGTCAATCACTCCCCGACCGTGATTCCCCGACAATCATGCGGGAACGAGCGCCTTGATACCGGGTTCGCCCGTGCCGCGCAACGCAGGCTCTACGGATGGCCGGTCATTTGCCCCGGCTTCGCAAGTATCTCGCCGATCCGCAAGGCGCGCTATCGCGCCGGGACGATTGCCGTGCGGGCCTTGTCCATGCGACGGCGCATTTCCGAAAGCGCGGGCTCCAGCCCTACGAAGATCGCCTCGCCGATCAGGAAATGGCCGATATTGAGCTCCCGGATTTCCGGCATGCAGGCGATGTCGTCGACGGTGTCGTAGGTCAGACCGTGTCCAGCATGGGCTTCCAGTCCGATCTGGGTTGCGTGACGGGCCGCTTCACGCACGCGCTCAAGCTGGACCGCGCGGGCTTTCGCGTCGCCCGCCAGGGCCGCCTCGCAATAGGCGCCCGTGTGAAGCTCCACCACCGGCGCGCCGACGGCGCGCGCGGCGTCGATCTGGCGCATATCCGGTTCGATGAACAGCGACACCCGGATATCGACGTCATAAAGCGATTCAACAAACGGCTGCAAAACCTTGAAATATCTCTCTAAGTCGAGACCTCCCTCGGTAGTGCGTTCCTCGCGCCGTTCGGGCACCAGGCAGGCGGCGTGCGGGCGCATCTTCACCGCGATGTCGCGCATTTCCGGCGTCGCCGCCATTTCCAGGTTGAGCGGGATCTTCAGGTGCTTGCGCAAGGCGGCGATGTCCGCGTCGCGGATATGGCGACGGTCTTCGCGCAGATGCGCGGTAATTCCGTCGGCACCGGCTGCCTCTGCGGCCAGCGCCGCGCGCAGGGGATCAGGATGCGGCCCGCCGCGCGCGTTGCGCACCGTGGCCACGTGATCGATGTTCACGCCCAGGCGTAGGGTCATGAGATTTTCTCCGGTGGCCCGTTCCAACTAGTTCCGGTCGATGGCCTGCGGCTGCGCGCCCTGCGTTGCCGTGCGGCGTGCGCACAGCTTCTCCCGGCGCGTTATCATCCCGTAGATGATGAAATAGGCAATGGCGCCCGCCGTCAATCCGAGCGGCAGGGACCCGATGAGCATCGGCTTGAAAATCGGCCAGATGGCATCGCGCGACTGGCTCAGCAGGTTGAGCTTGAGCGGGTGGTGGGCCTGAAGGGCGGGGTCGTGGCCGAGCAGGATGTGGCCCAGCCGGTAGGTGGACGTCCAGATGAAGGGGAACATCAACGGGTTGCCGACGGCGGTTCCCAAGGCGGGTGCCAGCATGTTGCCTCCGATCAGGAAGGCGAAGAAGAAGGTCAGCATGAAGTGTAAGCGACGAAGGGCGTGAAGGAGGCGAAAGTGCCGGCCGCAAAGCCCAGCGCAACGGCGTGCGGGCTTGCGGTCAGCCGGAGGACGCGCTTGCCGAAATACTTGGCCGAACGGGCAAAGCTGTGCCGGGGCCAGAGGGCGACCCGGATCTGTTCAAGCCAATGAGGGGGCGTGCGACGCTGAAACAGTATTTTCTACTCGGCCGATAACGGCATTTTACTCATGACGGCCCTTAGCGGGGCCGCCATTGATGTGAGAACCCGAACCACCTCAGGCAAGCCCCCGGCTGCCCGGCTTGACGGCGGGCAGGGCGGCAAACTCCGGCGGAAGGGCATCTGCCGGATAGGCGGGAACCTTGTACTGCGCCAGTGCGATCAAGGGAACACCGCAATCTGCCTCGCCCGCGGAGCGGTCGATCAGGCAGGCGCAACCGACGACATTCGCGCCCATGGTCTTCAATGCGTTCACCGTTTCGCGCGATGACAATCCGGTGGAGACGATGTCTTCCACCACGATCACCCGTGCGCCTTTTTCCAGCTCGAACCGCCTGAGCCGCAATTCACCGTTTTCGCGCTCCACCCACATGGCGGGCACGCCCAGGTGGCGGGCAGTTTCATAACCGGGAATGATGCCGCCCAAAGCAGGCGAAACGATGTAATTGATCTGCCCGAGATCGGCCTCGCGGATCTTTTCTGCCAGGGCCCGGCACAGGATTTCCGTGCGCTCGGGATCTTGGAAGACACGCGCCTTTTGCAGAAAGACCGGACTGCGCAGGCCGGACGACAGAATGAAATGGCCCTCCAGAATTGCACCCGATTCCCGGAAAATGGCCAGAACTTCGTCCCTCGTCATATCGTCCTTTCCTTGACAGCGTCCCTTCGGGACGTCGCCTTTTTTCTTCAGTGGTTCAGCCGCTGCGCGGACGAGACCACGGAGGCGCCGCGCAACTGGTTGATGATACGATTGAGATGTTTCAGATCCCATACTTCTAGATCGATTGTCATCTCGTGAAAATCGGCCGCGCGGCTCATCATTTTTATGTTGTCGATGTTTCCGTCGTTCTGACTGATGATTCGCGCGATTTCGGCCAGCGTGCCGGGCTCGTTGATCGCCGCGACCGACACGCGCGCGGGAAAGCGCTCCGGGTGTTCGGTATCGACGTCCCAGCGCACGTCCAGCCATTGATCGTCGTCGTCGAAATCCTTCAGGGCCTCGGAATGGATCGGATAAACCGTGATTCCTTCGCCGGGCGTCAGGATGCCGACAATACGATCTCCGGGCACCGCCCCGCCATCGGGAGCGAAGCGGATGGGAAGATTGCTGTGGAGGCCGCGGATCGGCAGCGAGGCGGTCTCCTCCGTCGCCCCTGTGGGCACGCGGAATTTCAGCCCGGATCCGCCCTCCAGATCGAACCAGCCCTCTTCGCGCGCCTTGTCGGCGGACGCCGCGCGCTCCGTGCTGATCACCTCGTGCGGGGTGTCGTCGTGGGAGGGATCGACCGTGTTGAGAATGTCGGCGGCATGGATCTCGCTGCGCCCCACCGCAGCCATCAGATCGATCACCGAGGCCTGCGAGAAGCGCAGCAGGACGGGGACGAGCACCTTGTCGTTCAGCTCCAGCCCGCGCCGCTCGAAACCGCGCTTCAGGATATGACGGCCGAGAGCAGCGTACCGTTCGCGCTGGGCATCGCGGATCGAACGGCGGATGGCCGCGCGCGCCTTGCCGGTTACGGCGATGTTGAGCCAGTCGTCGGTCGGCGTCTGGGCGCCGGAGCGGATGATCTCGACCTCGTCGCCGTTTCTCAGTTCGGTGACCAGCGGCACGATCTGGCCGTTGATCTTGCAGCCGACCGTGGTGTTACCGATGTCGGTGTGAACCGCATAGGCGAAGTCGATCGGGGGCGCGCCGCGCGGCATGGCGATGAGCCGCCCCTTCGGCGTGAAGCAGAAAACCTGGTCGTGGAAGAGCTCCAGCTTGGTGTTTTCCAGGAATTCTTCCGGCGTATCGCCCTGCGAGAGCATGTCGATGGTCTGGCGCAGCCATTCATAGGCGCGGGACTCGTCGGCAAGATGCGAGATGTTGCGGCCGCCCTTGACCTCGTCCTTGTAAAGCGCGTGGGCGGCGATGCCGTATTCCGCCACGCGGTCCATCTCGCGGGTGCGGATCTGCAGCTCGACGCGTTGGCGCGAGGGGCCGACGACCGTGGTGTGAATGGAACGGTAGTCGTTCTGCTTCGGCGTTGAGATGTAGTCCTTGAAGCGGCCCGGCACGCTCGGCCAGGCGGTGTGAACGACGCCCAGAACCGCATAACAGGTCTCAAGGTCGTCCACCACGACGCGGAAGCCGTAGATGTCGGAGAGCTGCTCGAAGCCGATCGATTTCTGCTCCATTTTGCGGAATATGGAGTAGGGCCGCTTCATGCGGCCACGCACGGTCGCCTGGATCTGGCGTTCGGCAAGGCGTTCGGTCAGGTCGCGCTCGATGTCGCCGATCAGCGCGGAGTTCTTTTCACGCAGCGCATCGAGGCGCGCGGTGATGGTCTGATAGGCCTCCGGATTGACCGTTCGGAAGGCCAGATCCTCCAATTCGTTGCGCAGGTCCTGCATACCCATGCGCCCGGCCAGCGGCGCATAGATTTCCATCGTCTCTTCCGCGATCCGCTTGCGACGCTCGTCTTCCTTGACGAAATGCAGCGTGCGCATGTTGTGCAAACGGTCGGCCAGCTTGACCAGCAGCACCCGCACGTCGTCCGCGATCGCCAGCAGCAGCTTGCGGAAGTTTTCGGCCTGCTTGGCGCGCCGTGAGATCAGGTCGAGACGGCTGATCTTGGTCAGCCCGTCGACGAGCTTGCCGATCTCTTCGCCGAAGATCGTGTCGATCTCGGCGCGCGTGGCGTCCGTGTCCTCGATCGTGTCGTGCAGCAGGGCGACGGCGATGGTGGCGTCGTCGAGCCGCAGATCGGTCATGATGGCGGCGACTTCGAGAGGATGGGAGAAATAGGGGTCGCCGGAGGCGCGCATCTGCGTGCCATGCTTCTGCATGGCATAGACATAGGCTTTGTTGAGCAGCGCTTCGTCGGTGGTCGGGTTGTAGCGATTGACCCGCTCAACGAGCTCATATTGACGCATCATGGCGGTGGCGACGCATTCCCGCAGCGGGGGCTCGAGTCCTGCCGGTCTTTGGCTGGCTTCGGGCTGGTTAAGGGCGATTGAGAAGACTTAACTCAGATAGGTTACCCGTCTACGAAGTGCCAGACTTTCCGTCTCCCGCCATTTTTAGCGCCTGACGGCTTCGACAGGGGTCCTGACGCTGCGTCTGAGAGGCCTTGCAAGGGCAGGGAGATGCGGGCCGGCGGTTCGCTGACACACCCCGTGCGGACCGCGGCCATTCCTGGGGGCAGCGCGTCCCTTTCGGGAAGAAAAAGGCGGCGCACCGGAAGCGCGCCACCTCATGTTTCAAGCCATCCGTCGGGAAAGACGCGGGAAACGCGACCCGGCGCGGGATGGCCTTATCAGTAGTCGTCGCTGCGATCGGGCGGGACGAGGCCTTCCAGGCCCTTCAGCAGGTCCTCTTCCGACATGCGGTCGAATTCCACCGGGGGCTCGCTGGGGTCGGTCGGACCGGCAGCAGCGCTTGCCGCGCTCGGCACCATCGGAACGGCTTCCGGTTCCGGCTCGTCGACCTCAACGTATTTCTGCAGCGAGTGGATCAGATCTTCCTTCAGATCTTCCGGGCTGACGGTCTGTTCCGCGATCTCACGCAGAGCAACGACCGGGTTCTTGTCGTTGTCACGATCGATGGTTAGCGGGGAGCCGGAAGCAATCATCCGCGCCCGATGGCTGGCCAAAAGCACCAGGTCGAAGCGGTTGTCGACTTTACCGATGCAGTCTTCGACGGTCACACGCGCCATGGCAGATCTCCAGTCGCGGGCCGGAGGCGGCGCCAATACGCCGGTCGGCCCAAGTCTCGTTGGCATGCGACGGCTCCGGGCCTAACCGGGCTTGACCTTGAGGTCTCGTTCTTGGATCTCCGGCGAAGCCTCGCCTTATAGATCCATGATCGGCCTCAGAGGGCCGCCCCACCAGGGTCGGACACTCGGTCGCGCGCATGGGAATGAACTCGCTTTATTAGGGTTTTTGCACCGCAAATGCAAGGGTGCACTTGACATGAAAGTCGAATGTTTTACAGGGCCTCAAAGGGACGCGGTGAACGTGGGATGAGGCCCAAACCGCATCATGGCTCGACCCGTTGTCCGGTTTCAGGAAAGCTCTCAGAGCATCGGCGCGATGCAACCTTTGGTGGTCTCTGATATTTCACATGTTAGTCAAAGCGGCAAAAGAGCTGTGCGTATCGTATGCGGCAGATCGTGGCATTAGGGACGCGAAACGCTTGCGGTAACCTTCCGATCCTCTTGAAGATTGGCTTTATGATCAAAGTTTCTAGAAAAAATTCGAGGTGATCCCCATATTTTGAGAAATCTGTAGTCGTACTGTGTTCTTGCGTCAGGATTTAATTTATATCAAACAGGCAAAAATGACGAAGTTGGTCGTATTGGCTCGGGCTCATTGTCCTAATTTTTTAGTGCTCATTACGCTCAAGGGTCGCGGTTCCGTAGCTGATCAGCCTCATTCTTATCTGTGCACATGGCAATTCCAAACCCATAGAAGATAAAGAGAATAAAGATGTTTGACCCGCGCGAGAAAGTTGCGCTGTTCATTGACGGCGCAAATCTCTATGCGACCGCGAAATCTCTTGGTTTCGATATTGACTACAAGCGGTTGCTGAAAGAGTTTCAAGGAAAACCTTATCTGTTGAGGGCCTATTATTACACGGCTCTTGTGGAGGATCAGGAGTATTCGTCAATTCGCCCGCTGATCGATTGGCTTGATTATAACGGTTACAAGGTCGTTACAAAGCCGGTCAAAGAATTCATCGACTCCTCCGGCCGCCGTAAAATCAAGGGCAGCATGGACATCGAACTGGCCGTCGATGCGATGGAAATGGCCGAATATGTCGATCATCTGGTGCTTTTTTCCGGCGATGGCGATTTCCGCTCGCTGGTCGAAGCCGTCCAGCGTCGCGGCCGCAAGGTCTCCGTGGTCTCCACCCTGCAGACCCAGCCGCCGATGATTGCCGACGACCTGCGTCGTCAGGCCGATCACTTCATCGACCTGAGCACGCTGGCCAACAAGATCGGTCGCGATCCGGCCGAGCGCGAGGAAGTCTACGACGATCTTTGAGGCGCGCACCCGCAAAGGGTGAGCGTCCTGGCGGCCATGCTGAGCTCGGTGGAAGCCGGATCGGTAAGATAAGATCGTTGTAAATCATTGGGTTAGGAGATGGGGCCAGGGCCTTGGAACCGACCTGGTCGACACGAGCCCGCCGATCCCGGCGGGCAGGGGGGCAGACGGCGATGACGCGCGAGGTGGCGGGATGCACCTTGCGTAACGAGCCAACGGCCCACGTTTTCGTGCGGCCGTGCGCGGACCGGGCAGGGTGCACGTACGGGCCGGTGTCGGCAGCCGAAATGGCTCAGGCAGTCTTCCGTCGCTCTTGGCGGACGCCGTATTGAGGCGTCCAGCGTTTTGGCGAACTGGTTCGGGCCTTCTTTCCTGCAAGGCTCGCGGACTGCGACATTCAATTTTTCGGAGAATGCATCGCTCCTGTTTGACCGGGAGTGGGGATCGTCTGTGCTCTTGTGGGAGGATGGGTGCGGACCGGGAATATCTTTTCGTATTGGCGGTGATATCTTGGTGCCAGCTCGCTGCGCGCGAGGGCGGCAGGACAGGAGTCGGCCGGATATCGGGCTAATACGGAACTGCGGCCTCAGAACCGAAAAAAGTATAAGAAAACAAAGAACTGACGGTGTTTCTGAACACCGATTAATTTTCGTTTCGAATTCTCTCGAATTCCATTGAATTTCGGTGTTGGTCGCCAAAATCATCGAAAGGCCGATGCAATCGCGCCGACATTGCTCTGAGAACCTGGTCCGGATCACTTATCCCCACTCTGCGTTGGACTTCGGGGCGGTCCGGCATTCCGGTCGTCGCTTGGGGGAGGGATCTGGTTTAATGAGGCATGTCGGCCCGTCGCGATTCGGGGCCGTTTTCCTGTGTTTCGGAGCATCCCGACCTCCCATGAGCGCTTCTTTTGAAACCTCCTTCGCCGCCGTTCCCGCGACCGTCACCGATCCCGATCGCGACTGCCCGCGCTGTCCGCGGCTGGTGGAGTTTCGCCAGCTGCATCGCGGCCGCGAGCCGGAGTGGTTCAACGCTCCGGTGCCGAGCTTCCTGCCGTGCGGCGGAGCGAAGGAGGCGCGGCTGCTGATCGTCGGTTTGGCGCCGGGCTTGCGCGGTGCCAACAAGTCCGGGCGGCCCTTCACGGGCGATTATGCGGGCGATCTTCTGTACGAGACGCTGGATGCCTACGGCTTCTCGCGCGGCACCTTCAAGGCGCGGCCCGATGATGGGCTGGAGCTGGTCGGGGCCGCGATCACCAACGCGGTGCGTTGCGTGCCGCCGGAAAACAAGCCGACGGGTCCTGAAGTCAAGGCGTGCTGTCCGTTCCTGATCAACACGCTTGCGTCGATGACGAACTTGACCGCGATCCTGGTGCTCGGTCGGGTGGCGCACGAGACGGTGCTGACGACGCTGGAAAAGCGCCGCGCCTCCTATCCCTTCAGCCACGGCAGAGTGCACGATCTTGGCCATTACACGCTTTTCAACAGCTATCATTGCTCCCGTTACAACACCAATACCGGCCGCCTGACGCCGCAGATGTTCCGGGACGTGTTCGACAAGATCGCCGCGCATCTGGGGTGAGGGGCGTTCGCGGGGGTTGAGTTGAACGTTGGGCGTTCTTTGCGGGGCCCATCCTTCGAGACGGGCCTGTCGGCCCTCCTCAGGATGACGTTATCGTATTGATGTCTTTGAAGAAGGCCGCGCCAAACACAACCTCATCCTGAGGAGGCGCGACGCGCCGTCTCGAAGGATGGGCCACACGATAATGGCCGTCCGGGAGCTCTCGCCCCACAGCTCACTTCCCGTCGGCACGGATCCAGCCCTGCGGACCCAGATGCTCCTGCGGCTGAAAGCGGGTCTTGTATTCCATCTTCTTGGAGCCCGGCACCCAATAGCCGAGATAGACGTAAGGCAGCCCCATCTTCCGCGCGCGCTCGATGTGATCGAGGATCAGGTAGGTGCCGAAGGAGACGTGGCGGATGTCCGGGTCGAAGAACGAATAGACCATCGACAACCCGTCCGAGAGCACGTCCGTAAATGCGGCGGCCACGAGCGGGCCTTCGCCGCGATCCTCCTCGCTGAGGTCGGGACGGTTGTCGGCGCGATGGCGGTATTCGACCACGATCGTGTCGACATGGGTGTCTTCGATCATCAGGGCATAGTCGAGAAGCCGCATGTCGGCCATGCCGTCTTCGCCGTGACGGGCCGCCAGGTAGCGGCGAAAAAGCTCGTACCGTTCGGTCGAGGGAGTGGGTGGCTCCTCGCGCCCGACAAAGGCGCGTGCCGCATTGCGGGCGCGGCGCAGCGAGCGCGTGTAGTCGAACTCGTCGACCAGAATGCGCACCGATGTGCAGGAGCGGCAGGTATCGCAGGCCGGACGGTAGGCGATGTTCTGCGAGCGACGGAATCCGCCATGGGTCAGAACGTCGTTGAGAAACGTCGCGCGCTCCCCCACCAGATGCGTGAAGACCTTGCGTTCCTCTTGATCCGGCAGGTACGGACATGGTGCCGGTGCCGTCAGATGGAATTGCGGATTATCTGTAATGGGCTTTGTCATTGCCCGCGTCTCGCACCGAAATCAACATGTCAAAATTGTCAAATTATCATCCGAATTATACCGTAAGGTTATGAAACAGAACGGAAAAACAAAATACGAGGAAAACGCGCAGGTCAAAATGTCTGACCCCGACGCCGCAATCTGCGCTCCCTTGTATTCAGAAGCTATAATACCACGGCGCGAGTAATGAGAAAGACAGCCAAATGACCAACACGAGCGGTGTTCCGGCGCGCAGGAAATCGGAAAACCGGTAGTGGCCCGGGCCCATCACGATCAGGTTCGTCTGATAGCCGATGGGGGTGGCGAAGGAGCAGTTGGCCGCAAAGATCAGGCACGTGGCGAAGGCGTTGACGTCGACGCCCGTGCGCGCCGCCATGTTGACGGCGATGGGCGCGAAAAGGACGGCGGTCGCGTTGTTCGACAGCACGTTCGTGAGCGCCGCGATCAGCAGGAACATCATGGACAGGATGACGGCCGGCGACTGGCCGGACATGGCGTCCATTAGCCCTTCGGCGACGAACTGTGCACCGCCGGTGCGTTCCAGCGCGGTGGCGGCGGCCAGCGAGGCGCCGATCAGCATGAAAATGCGGCTGTCGAGTGCGCGCATCGCCTGACGCACGTTCAGGCAGCCGAACATCATCATCGCCAACGCGCCAGTAATCGCGGCCGTGACGATGGGCACCGCGCCGCTTGCCGCGGCCGCCACCACGGCAACGAAGATCGCCAGTGCGCGCGGGGCGTAGCGGCGCTTGGGCACCTCGGCGGTGGACCAGTCCATCAGCAGCACATCGCGATTGCCGCGCAACGACTGGATGTCTTCGTGCTCGCCCGCCAGCAGCAGCACGTCGCCGGCTTCCAGACGGATATCGGTCATCGCCATGCGCGGCATGCGGCTGCGGCGCTGCAGGCCCATGACAACGCAGTTCGATTCCGCCTTGAGGCTCGATTGCGCCGTGGTGCGCCCGATCATGCGCGAGCCGGGCGCCACCACCGCTTCGGCCAATGAGACGGCGCCGTCGGGCAGGGCGTGTTCGTCATCGGAGACTTCGCCGTTGTGGCCGGAGCGCACGATCGGCTTGCGCAACGACAGCGCCTTGGTCAGCGTCTGACGGGTGGCTGCGACGATGATCGTATCGCCCGGCTGCAGCTCCACCCCCTCGAAGGGCGGCAGGAACGGTTTTTCGCCGCGCTGGACGAGGCGCACCGTCATGTCGTGCAAGGACGGGAACATGCCTTTGACGGGCTTTGCGCCGACCAGCGGGTGATTGTAGGTGATCGGGATTTGGGCGATGAACTGCTTGCCGTCGGCCGGGGCCTGGATTTCGTCGGCCATGGTCTTTCGCGGCGTCAGCAGGTAGGGCATCATGAAGATGATGTAGAACGAGCCGATGAAGGCCAGCATCACGCCGAGCGGCGTGAACGAGAAGAAGCCGATGGTGATGCCGCTGGTCCGTCCCGCGACATCTGCCGCCAGCAGGTTGGTGGACGAACCGATCAACGTCGTCATGCCGCCCAGGATGGCGATGGAGGACAGCGGCATCAGCACCCGCGAGGCCGAGGTCCCCGCAGCCGCGGCCACGGCCGCCAGAACCGGCAGGAACATCACCACAACCGGCGTGTTGTTCAAAAAGGCGGAGATGACGGCGACGCCGATCAGGATGGGCGTGACCGGTCGAAGCCTGATCCGGCGAAAGCCGCCCAGCACGACCTGGGTCGGCTTTTCTAGCGCATCGGTCTGAAACAGCGCCTGACCGACGACGAGCAGCGCCATGATGGTGATGAGCGCGGGATTGGCGAAGCCCATCAGCAATTCGCGTGGGCCGAGCGGGGTCGGACCCTGATAGGGAAAAACGGTGAAGATGAGCACGAAGGCAACGACAGAGCCCAACGCCGTGAACTCGATCGGAAACCGTTCCCAGGCATAGAGCAGAATCGTTCCGGCGATCACCACGAAGGTGAGTGTCATCTGGATATCGGCAACCGTCATTCGTCGCCCGCCTGCACTCGCTTCCCCTGAGCGTTGAACGCATCGAGCCCTTCAGCCCCCTTCGTCGGGAACGAAGGCGGTTCCCCGTTGCGTCTCATCTCGTTCAAAAACCTCCATTCAACCCTTGCCGGGTCGATGATGCCATCCGTTACGCTGCCCGCGAACGGCCGTGTGAAATCCGCTCCTCCGATTTCGCGATTCCCCGGATCGGCATGAGCCTGACCCAAACGGGTAGCCGCTTCAATCGACAGGTGCAAGCGCCGTTCAGAAGCTCCGCGACAGTGCCGCTGAGTTAACGATGATGCTGCCCAGAATGATATCGTGAAGAAGCCGCTTCTTATTGGAAAACAGCGAAACCAGCAGCACGAGCGGCGTGATCATGGTGACGGAAACCCAGAACAGCACCACGTGGACACCAGCCAGAAGTGGGCTCGACCTGCTGCCGTCGTGAAGACGCATCTCGACGCCGAAGGCGCGCATGCCGGGGGTGGCTGCTTCCGGTCCACCCAGCGTGAAGGCGGTGTAGAGAATGGCGACGCCCTGCCACAGGAAGGCATAGACGAGCCAGCCGAGGCCGAGGGTAAAGATGTCGACAAAGAAGACGATCACACCGGCGACGGAGGTGAGGATCGCGATGGCGATCGCGTCGATCAGGAAGGCGAAGATGCGCTTGGTGCGCACGCCCTCATACAGCGCCATGTATTCCAGCGGATCGGGGGCGGAAAGCGCGTCCGGTTCGACGGTGCTCATGATCTGACGTCCTTGCGGATCAGGGGCCGGGTTCAGGGTCTCGTTAGGAAACTGGGGCTTGCGGGCCGGTTTTTCAATCGTTTGACGCGTTTGAAATCACGCCACGGGAATGACAGTCAGGAACGAAACGCGCCTGATCTGGACGCCTCGCCTCGGCCGAACTCCGCCTCGGTTCCGCTCACCCTCACATTCCGTCATTGCCCGGCTTTAGTCTGGGTAATCCAGCAGTCTCAGCGTGTATTGAGGGTGCTGGATCCCCCGGACTACGCCGGGGGATGATGGTGAGAGGGCGTCAAAGAGCCGAAAATGCGTTCGGAACCAACGGTTCGTCTCAGCCCGCCGTCTCGGCCGCATCGACGCGCTTCACCGTGTAGCCGCGCTTCTCGATGGCGCCGATGATCTCTTCGGCGTGCTCGTTGTCGCGCGTTTCCATGGTGATATCGAGGATCGCGCCCTTGGCGGGCACATCGAGGAAGCGGCGGTGGTGGGCGACTTCCACCACGTTGCCGTCCATCTCGCCGACGAGCGAGGTGATTTCGCCCAAAACACCCGGACGATCCGGAATGGCGATGCGGATCGCCACCATCCGGCCCTCGCGGGCAAGCTCGCGTACGATGATGGAGGCGAGAAGCTGTGGATCGATGTTGCCGCCCCACAGAACAAGCCCGACACGCTTGCCCCAGAATTCCTCCGGCTCCTGCAACAGGGCGGCAAGCCCGGCCGCGCCCGCGCCTTCGGCAACCGTCTTCTGTAGCGCCAGGAAGGCGTTGACGGCCCGCTCGATGGCCGCTTCCTCCACCAGCACGATATCGTCGACGAGTGCGCCTGCGATCTGTCCCGTCAGCGCTCCGACATTCTTGACCGCGATGCCCTCGGCCAGCGTGTTGCCACCGCAGCGCGGCTCGGTGCCGTGAAGCGTGGCGTACATGGAGGGGTAGAGCGCGGCCTCCACGCCGATGATCTTGATTTCGGGCGCCAGCGCCTTGGCGGTAATTGCGATGCCGGAAATCAGCCCGCCGCCGCCGATCGGCACGACGAGGGCATCGAGATCCTTGTTCTTCTCCAGCATCTCCAGCGCGATGGTGCCCTGACCGGCAATGACGCGCTTGTCGTCATAGGGATGGACGAGGGTGAGGTTGCGCTCCTTGATTAGGCGTTCCACCTCGATCTGGGAATCGGCAATCGTCTCGCCCGCCAGCACAACTTCCGCCTCGTGCGAGCGGGTGGCGGCGACTTTCACATGCGGGGTCGTCTTCGGCATAACGATGACGGTCGGAATGCCGAGCCGTGCGGCGTGATAGGCAACCGCCTGGGCGTGTTTTCCCGCCGACATGGCGATGATGCCGCGCGCGCGTTCCTCCTCTGTGAGCGAAAGCATCTTCAAGGAGCGCGTCGCGCTCCTTGAAGATGACGTATTGCTGGTTCGCGAACTTCACCCAGACGTCCGCGCCGGTCAGTCGCGAGAGGCTGGGGGCGGGAAAGAAGGGCGTGTGCACCCACCTGCCCCTCGATAAGCCGTGCCGCCTCGCGAATGTCTTCAAGCGTGACGGGAAGGGGAGCGGAGGCAGGATCTGAAGACACGGCGGCACCGAGGGAGGGAAAAAGGTTGTCGATACCGCGATGTGCCACCAAAGGATGGCCGTGGCAAGGCCGGGTTACTGCGCCCGTAGCCTCCCTAAAGAATGCCGATACGGAACCTCGTGGCGACGCTCAACTGGCGGCAAGGCTCGCAAGCGTGCTGGCGAGCATCAGCAGCGCGAAGGCGACGTTGATCAGGCGGTAATGCGCGGGGTGCGCACGACATAGGAAAGCAGCCGCCCGCCCGCGACCCAGCAGAAGTTCATAGCGCCGCCCAGAAAGAAGAACGTCAGCCCGATCACCGTCGCATCCGCGCCGTAGTGTTGCGGTGAGGTGAATTGCGAGATCGCTGCGATCTGCATGGCGTAGGTCTTGGGATTGAGCGGATGGATCCAGAACCCGTGCAGGAAACCGGGCGCCGCCGCCTGTCGTTCGGTCGTTCCTTCGCCGGGGTCCTTGTCGGCGCCGGGTGAGGGAGAGGGCGCTGCTGCGGGAACGGGCGCCGTGGCGATGAGCCAGGCGAGATAGGTGATGTAGGCGATCTTCAACCCCTGCCACAGGAGCGGAACGCCGGAAAGCATGGCAAGCAGCCCGGCGGCCGCGAGGCAGAAGGTAAGCGTGAAGCCGAAAAGCGAGCCCGCAAGGAAGGGCAGGGTGTGCGCGATGCTGTGCGAGCCGCTGACGGCGACGAACGCCATGTTCGCCGGACCCGGCGTTTCCGTCAGCGCCATGACGTAAAAGGCAAGGAGCAGAAAGCGGTCCGCAGGCATCAGCGCGGAGAGAAACGTGTCGGCGAACATGGCAAAACGCCTCGTCGGCAAGGTCCTCGCCCGGCAATGGCCTGCGTGACGCGCTTGAGGAGCGGGATCTCTCCTTACAGTCCCACGGAGAGTCGCTTGGCGACCTTGGGGGCGAAGTAGGTGAGGATGCCGTCGGTGCCCGCGCGCTTGAAGGCCGCGAGGCTCTCGATCATCGCCTTGTCGAAATCCAGCCAGCCGTTCTGGGCAGCCGCGCAGATCATCGCGTATTCGCCCGACACCTGATAGGCGTAGGTGGGAACCGCGAACTCGTCCTTCAGACGACGCACGATGTCGAGATAGGGCAGGCCCGGCTTGACCATGATCATGTCCGCGCCCTCATCGAGATCGAGCCCGGCTTCCACGATCGCCTCGTCGGAATTGTGATAGTCCATCTGATAGGTGCGCTTGTCGCCCTTCAGGCAGGCATTGGTGCCGATGGCATCGCGGAACGGACCGTAGAAGGCCGAGGCGTATTTCGCCGAATAGGCCATGATCTGGATGTCCTGGAAGCCGACCGCGTCGAGCCCGGCACGGATGGCGCCGATGCGGCCGTCCATCATGTCGGACGGCGCGATGACGTCGGTCCCAGCCTCCGCCTGGTTCAGTGCCTGGGCAACGAGGACGCGCACCGTCTCGTCGTTGACGATCGTCTCGCCCTCCAGAAGGCCGTCATGGCCGTGGCTGGTATAGGGGTCGAGCGCCACGTCGGTGACAAGGCCGATATGCGGGACTTCCTCCTTGATTGCCCAGCACGCCCGGCAGACCAGATTGTCCGGATCGAGCGCGGCCGATCCGATCTCGTCGCGCAAGGCGTCGTCCGTACAGGGAAAGAGGGCCAGCGCCGGAATGCCGAACGAGGCGGCAAGAGCGGCCTCGCGCACGGCCTCGTCGACGGACAGGCGGTAACAGTCTGGCATAGAGGCGACAGGCTCGCGGCGCTTTTCGCCGTCGATTATGAAGATCGGCCAAATGATATCATCGACCGTGAGCGTGGTTTCGCGCACTAGACGGCGCGACCAGTCGGTGCGGCGATTGCGTCGCACCCGCTTGCCGCCCAGGATCTCCCCCATATCGATTTCGGGCATGGGGCGGCGTTTACGCGGTTCGACGTTCATGGTCAGGCTCCGATAGCGGCATGTTTCTCCCAGTGAGGCATGGTGTAGCACCATGCAGCAGGTGGGGAAACCGGATTGGAGGTAGATCTGTCGGATTTCCGGGAGGGAGGGGATTGGAATGTGGGGCCCATCCTTCGAGACGGCGCTTTGCGCCTCTTCAGGATGACGTTATCGTGTTGCTCGCTTCTGCAGAGCCATCAACACGATAACGTCATCCTGAGGAGCGCTCGCAAGAGCGCGTATCGAAGGATAGGCCACACATTCCAATCCAACTCCCCACACCTCATGTTTGATTGACGCTTTCCGCATCGGCAGATATCTCCGGGGCCGACAAGAGGACCCATCGATCCGGCAGTGAGGAGACGGGGATGGACTTTGCTCTGAGCGAAGAGCAGCGCGCCTTTCAGGAAATGGCGGGCGATTTCGCGCGTGAGGAAATGGAACCCCATGCGCACGAATGGGACGAGACCTCGACCTTTCCCGTCGAAACCCTGCGCAAGGCCGCAGCCCTCGGCTTCGGCGGCATCTATGTGGGCGAGGATGTCGACGGCTCCGGGCTGACCCGGCTCGATGCGGCGCTGATCTTCGAGGAACTGGCCAAGGGCTGCACCTCGACGGCTGCCTATATCTCCATTCACAACATGGCCGCCTGGATGATCGACCTCTTCGGGTCCGATGATCAGCGTGAACGTTTCCTGCCAAGACTCTGCACCATGGAGCATTTCGCCGCCTATTGCCTGACCGAGCCTGGCTCGGGATCGGATGCGGCGGCGCTGCGCACCAAGGCGGTCCGGGACGGCGACGCTTACGTGCTGAACGGCTCCAAGGCGTTCATCTCCGGCGGCAGGGCGGCCGATCTCTACGTGGCGATGGTCAGAACCGGAGAGGCCGGGCCAAAGGGCATTTCCTGCATCGTGGTGGAGAAGGGCACGCCCGGGCTTTCCTTCGGCGCGCAGGAGGTGAAACTCGGCTGGAAGAGCCAGCCGATGACACAGGTTGATTTCTCCGACTGCCGGGTGCCCGCGGAAAACCTGATCGGCGGCGAGGGGCTCGGCTTCAAGATCGCCATGGCCGGGCTTGACGGCGGTCGGCTCAATATTGGGGCCTGCTCGCTGGGGGCGGCACAATCCTGCCTGGAGCGCGCCATCGCCTACATGAAAGAACGCAAGCAGTTCGGCCGGGCGCTGGTGGAGTTTCAGGCGTTGCAGTTCCGTATCGCCGACATGGCGAGCGAGCTGGAGGCCGCGCGTTTGCTGCTGCACAAGGTGGCCATGAAGGTGGACGCCAAGGAGAGCGACGCGGTTCGCGGCCATGGCCAAGCGGATCGCCACCGATACCGGCTTCAAGGTGGTGAACGAGGCGCTGCAACTTCACGGCGGCTACGGCTACCTGCGCGACTATCCGATCGAGCGGTATCTGCGCGACGTGCGCGTGCATCAGATCCTGGAAGGAACCAACGAGATCATGCGGCTGATCGTGGCGCGCGAGCTGCTGGCGGGGTGAGGGGCGACGGGGAGATCTTGTGCGGAGCGGCCATTGGCACGTTTTGCTCCGGATTGTCATCCCGGCGAAGGCGGGGATCTAGTACTCCGTGGGGCTGGCTGTGTAATCCGATGGGCATGATACTGTGGTTACTGGTTCCCCGCCTTCGCGGGGATGACAGTTGTGCGGAGGCAACCCGAGGATGATCCTCGTGAACGCATCGGATGACCGTGAAAGGGTTCCTTCCGATATAACAACACGATAACGTCCCCTTGAGGGGCCAGCCGAACCGACCCGCCTTATCCCGACCGCAGCGCCGAAAGACAAAAGACGAAACAGGAAGGAATGCGACCGTGATCGATCCTCTTGCCCAGTTCGAAGTTCTGTTTGATGTGCGCGGCCATTCCGGGGTCATCAAGCTTTCCCGGCCTCAGGCGCTCAATGCGCTGACCCACGGCATGATCCAGGCCATTCGCACGCAGATGGACGCCTGGGAGGCCGATCCGGCCATCGTCCAGATCGTTTTCCGCTCGCTGCACCCCAAGGCGTTCTGCGCCGGCGGCGATATTCGCGCCGTCTATGAAATGGGGAAGGCGGGGGACGAAACCGTCACCTCCTTCTTTGCCGACGAATACCGCCTGAATACCCGCATCAAGCATTATCCCAAACCCATCGTCTCGCTGATTGACGGTATTCTGATGGGCGGCGGCGTCGGGCTGACCATCCACGGCGACTATCGACTGGGTGGGGCAAAGACGCTGTTTGCCATGCCGGAGGTCGGCATCGGCTTCTTCCCTGATGTGGGGGCGAGCTACGCCCTGCCGCGGCTGCGCTCGAAAGCGCTGGGGCTTTATTGCGCGCTGACCGGTGGTAGGTTGAAACAGGCCGATGCCTTGTGGGCGGGCGTGCTGACCCATTGCGCCGATGCCGGGCAGTTCGACGAGATCCTGAAGACGCTGGCCGAGGAAGACGTGAAGACGGTCGTGGAGCGGTTCGCAGCGCCCGCTGAGGGCGAGGCGGCGCTGGCGCCGCACGCGGATGCGATCGAGAGCTGCTTTTCCGCCGACAGCGTGGAGGCCGTTCTGGCTGCGCTCGATGCGGTGAGCGGGGTGGACGAGGAATGGGCGCGCGCAACGGCTGCTGAGATCCGCACGCGCTCGCCGATGAGCCTCAAGGTTGCCTTCAAGGAAGTGCAGGAAGGTGCGGCACGCGAGTTCGATGATTGCATGGTCATGGAATTCCGCATTCTCAGCGAGATCCTGAAGGGAAACGATTTTTACGAAGGCGTGTGGGCCGTTCTGGTCGACAAGGACAATGCGCCGAACTGGACCCCCTCTCGGCTGGAGGATGTGGAATCGCTTGCTATCGAGCGGCATTTCATGCAACCGCAAGAGGGTGATCTAGTCCTTAGCTGAGGTCCCGTCACAAGAACACGGAGCCTTGGGGCGGGCCGGATCGGATCTGGCCGCCGGGGCCTCTGCCGGGCCATGAGAGCTCGGTCATACCGGAGATGTGTTTTCCATGCTGAGCCTCTTGCAGCATCTGGCCAGGACGCGCCTGTCATGGCGCACGATGCTGGTCTGGTATCTGCGCCTGCTGGCGATCCTGCTCATCGGCGGCGGCATCATCCATTGGGCGCGCATCGTCGGATACCTTCCGTGGCGCGGCGAGATGTTCGTCGACATGCCGGTCGAATGGCAGGTCGCGACCGCCTATTTCGGCGTTCTCGACATGGTCGCGGGCATCGGATTGTGGCTCGCCGCCTCCTGGGGGCTGGTCATGTGGTTTCTGAGGGTGCTGTCCCAGGTGGCGATGCATACGGTGTTTCAGGACACGTTCGGCTCAAGGCCCTACGAAATCACCTACTATATCCTTACCATCGCCATCTATCTGGTCCTCACGGTGCTGACGGAACGCGAACGGCGCAACGAATAGGAGTGCGGTCGGCATCGCGGGGGCGCGATTGGAGGGGCGCGGACGCCCGTTCCACCGACGCCGAGATCGTTGCAATCGCTTGTCCGATTTTAGAAAAAAATTCGTGGCCTTGATCTTCGGTGTTGAAAACGGGGCAATAGGTAAACGGCTGCCGTAAGGGGCGAAATACCCGAAAACCCTTGCTCCGTAAAGCGCCACGGGCAAATTGCATAGTCGGAATTTTCTAAAATTTCCAAAGTATCTTAAAGTATCTTTAAGAGAAGATTCATGCTGCTTTTTAAGAAGATTTTATAATATCCCGAATAATGTCCTCAACAAGCGGAATAAAACCGCACACAAACAGGACATAAGGGTCGTAACCAGATGATCACGGCAAAAAGGGCCGTCGAGATCCTGGCGCAGGATGAAGGTAATACCGAAATCAAGCCGCTTTACCTGGAAGCGCTTACTCTAGTCGGGCGGTTGCATCGGCGGTTGCTTGACGTCACCAAGGATGAATTCGATCGGATGGGACGGTCGGATGTGAACTCCGTGCAGGCGCTTTTGCTGTTCAACATCGGCGACAACGTGCTGACGGCTGGAGAGCTTCGCACCCGCGGCTACTATCTGGGGTCGAATGTTTCCTACAGCCTGAAAAAGCTGGTCGACACCGGTTTCATCAATCACGAGCGTTCGCGCGTCGACCGTCGTTCGGTCCGCGTCAGCCTCACCGAGAAGGGTCTGGAAGTGGCCGGTATCGTCAACGATCTCTACGAGCGTCACATGCGTTCGGTCGAGGCGGTCGGTGAGATTGCGCCGGAAGACTTCCAGCAGTTCAACCAGTCGCTGCGTCGGCTGGAGCGGTTCTGGACGGATCAGAGCCTCTATCGTTTGTAATCCGGCTCGCACTGGAACATTCCGAAACGCCGTCCGCGGTGAGCGGGCGGTGTTTTCGTTTGTCCTTGGCAACCTTGTCGGCTTCCGTTTGCGACACGAACTTGCCATGATGACATGAAAAGCAGCGGCGCAGGCAGAATACGGCCCGGAATGCGAGGTTCGGATACCGGTGAATGAATCGTCGGGATCGAGCTTTTCCGGACTTTACGGTTGTGTCGCTAAGGGCAAACATGACCGACGCGGGCCGTGGGAAACGGTTGCCGCGATGAGTGTGGCCGTTCGATAACGATTGCGCGTTCGAATGCCTGCTTGAGTTGCCTCGCATGGGCGCAGGTTCTACCGCAACCAGAAATCCGTCACGGCGCGCAGGACTTTTGAGGGTTCTGCGCCATTCGCATCCGGGAGACAAGCTCCGTGAACCGACACATCGTCGCCGGCGAGATCCGATCGACGGCAGGCCGCTTCGCGGTTGTCGCTGCGCTTTTACCGGCGGCTCCGCTGGCGACGCCCGCTCAGGCGGAATCCCCGTTGCAGGCGCTGCGGAACTATCAGCAGCATGAGCAGTGGGAATCCAAGCTCGACGACACGATGAAGAATCTGGAGCAGATTCGCTCCGATCAGCCCACGCTGTCGCCGGCGACCGTGACCTATATCGAGCAGGCGATCTCACAGTATCGGAAGATCGTGGCCAATGGCGGCTGGGCGGAAGTCAGCGCGCCGGGGCGCAACCTCAAACTCGGGTCGTGGGATCGCGCCGTGGTGGCGCTGCGCCATCGTCTGGTCGCGTCGGGCGATCTGTCTCCCGATCTGATCTCCGGCAACCGGTTCGATTCCTCGGTCTGCGTGCGCGCCCAGAACGTGCGCGATCTGGTGGCGTGGCTGCTTGAAACCACGACGCCGGGTTGGGACTGTCAGCAGGTGGACGTCACCATCGCCTCCTGCGAGCGCGAGGACGTGCGGCTGGATACCGAGGTGCCGCTTTACCTCGCCTACGTGACCGCCTGGGCGACGTCGAACGGCGTGGTCAACTTCCGTGAGGATATCTACAACCGCGACGGTCTCAACGGTTCCGAGATCGAGGGTCCGCAGATCGTGCTGCAATAGGCGCACGAACGCGGAAAGAATCGAAAGGGCGCCTTCGCAAGAGGGCGCCCTTTTTGCGTTTGGGGGAGGGGAGAAAACGGAGGCGCTTGCACGCCGACTGTTGCGCTGGATTCCGGATCTGGCGCAACAAGCTGCGGTGAAACCGCTCCGTCTCCTTACCCTTCCTTCCCCAGTCCGCCGTCTCAATGCGTCGCGGCGTATTCCTGTAGGAGTTTTATGAATTCCCCCGGCGGCGGGAATCCCTCATAGCTGTAGACGGCCAGTGTCGTGACCCAGGGCAGTTTCTCGCGGGTCATGGTCTTGACGAACGGGACGCACCAGTCCGGTTCGTCGAACATCGTCGCCCGGACGTTGACGAAGTGGGGGAGCTTGGCGACCCTGGTGAAGACCCAGCTCTTGCAGTGTGGGCAGTGATAGTGATCGATCCCCTCGGAGTGCGCGCCGCCCTTGACCGGCTCGCTTTCGATGACTTCGAAACCCTCGTCAGGGAACATCGCGGTCAGCGAAAAGGTGCTTGAGGTCATGCGCTGGCAACCGCGACAATGGCAGACGAATGTCGCGCAGGGAGCGCAGGTGACCCGCATGCGCACCCGGCCGCAGCGACAGGTGCTCTCACGGGGGGATGGGAGAGAGTTCATTTCCTACATCCTGACCCGAAAATAATTGATATGTAAATTTCATATACGAAACCAGAGCCTGCGTCCCGGGTGGTTTGCCGCCGCCGGAACCGCGCGAAGCGACAGAAGAGGTTGGACATGACGACCGGCAGGACGCCGGCGTGGACGTTCCCATGATCGGTCCGCTCAATGTGTTGCAGGATGAACTCGGCCGGTTGGCCGTGCGCAAGCTCAAGCGGCATCTGGAACAGGGGGTGTTAACCATATCGCGTTGGATCGAAACTGTTTTTCGATCTCAACCCCTTTCTTTCTGCGCTGTCACCGTCCACATTACACAGGATCATGGTTAGCGAGCGGGCTTGGTTCACCACATCTGGTATGCTATGGCGGCAACGCGGTTCGCGCGTCTCGGCAAGCCCGCGTTCCGTTCGCTTATCGTCCTTGTCCGAATTGCAGGAAGGCCCGCCTAATGTCGACTTCGAAAAGCTCCGTTTCTGAGCCTGTTCAGCTGGATTTCTTCACCCAGTCACTTGCCGAGGCGGATCCGGAAATCGCGGATGCGATCGACAAGGAGCTTGGCCGGCAACAGCATGAGATCGAACTGATCGCTTCGGAAAACATCGTCAGCAAGGCGGTGCTGGAAGTGCAGGGTACGATCCTGACAAACAAGTATGCCGAAGGCTATCCCGGTAAGCGCTATTACGGCGGCTGCCAGTACGTCGATATCGTGGAAATGCTTGCCATCGAGCGCGCCAAGAAGCTGTTCGAGTGTGAGTTCGCCAACGTTCAGCCCAACTCCGGCAGCCAGATGAATCAGGCCGTTTTCCTGGCGCTGCTGCAGCCGGGCGACACCTTCATGGGGCTGAACCTGAATTCCGGTGGGCACCTGACCCACGGTTCGCCCGTCAACATGTCGGGCAAGTGGTTCAACGTCATCTCCTACGGCGTGCGCGAGGGCGATCACCTGATCGACATGGACGTGGTCACGGAAAAGGCGCGCGAGCACAAGCCGAAGCTGATTCTGGCCGGCGGCACCGCTTATTCGCGCATCTGGGACTGGAAGCGCTTCCGCGAGATCGCCGACGAGGTGGGCGCCTACTTGATGGTGGACATGGCCCATATCGCAGGGCTGGTCGCAGGCGGCGTGCATCCCTCGCCGGTGCCGCACGCCCACGTGGTCACCACGACGACCCACAAGTCGCTTCGCGGCCCGCGCGGCGGCATGATCCTCACCAATGACGAGGCGATTGCCAAGAAGATCAATTCCGCCGTCTTCCCGGGTCTCCAGGGCGGCCCGCTGATGCACGTCATCGCGGCCAAGGCCGTGGCGCTGAAGGAAGCACTGCAGCCGGAATTCAAGGCCTATGCGGCCAATGTGGTGGCCAACGCCAAGGCGCTGGCGGCAAGCCTTCAGGAAAATGGGCTCGACATTGTGTCGGGCGGCACGGACAACCATTGCATTCTGGTCGACCTGCGCCCCAAGAACGCCACCGGCAAGAAGGCTGAAGCTGCACTGGGGCGGGCGAACATCACCACCAACAAGAACGGCATTCCCTTCGACCCGGAAAAGCCGTTCGTGACCTCCGGCATTCGCCTCGGCACGCCCGCGGGCACGACGCGCGGTTTCGGCCAGGCGGAATTCCGCGAGATCGGTCAGATGATCGCGGAAGTCATGGACGGTCTGCGTGCGTCCAATTCCGAAGACGGCAACGCGAAAGTGGAGGCGCGCGTGAAAGAGCGCGTCATCGCGCTGACCGATCGTTTCCCGATCTATCAGAGCTAGAGAGCTAGGAAGCGCGAATGCGGTGTCCCTATTGCGGTGGAGACGAAACGCAGGTCAAGGACAGTCGTCCGACCGAGGACAACACCGCCATCCGCCGCCGCCGCGTGTGTGCAACATGCGTCGGGCGCTTCACGACGTTCGAGCGCGTGCAGTTGCGCGAGCTCAGCGTCATCAAGCGCAACGGCCGTCGTGCGCCGTTCGACCGGGAAAAGCTCGCGCGCTCCGTTCAGATCGCCGTGCGCAAGCGGCCGGTGGAGCCGGACCGCATCGAGCGGATGATCTCCGGCGTCGTGCGCCAGCTTGAATCCTCCGGCGAAAGCGACATTCCGGCCGAGCAGATCGGCACCCTGGTGATGGAGGATCTGCGCGAGCTGGACGATGTCGCCTATGTGCGCTTCGCCTCCGTCTACAAGAACTTCCGTGAGGCCAGGGATTTCGAGGCGCTTCTGGGCGAGCTGAACACCGACGGCTTGCCGATCGAGAGGCCGAAATCCGACAGGCCGAAATCCGACAGGCCGAAATCCGACAGGCCGAAATCCGACAGGCCGAAATCCGACAGGCCGGACCCCGACAAGAAGTGAGCCTGACAAAGAGTGAGCGAGGCGGTGACGGATTATGACGTGGCGCCCGATTGCGGCCGGGTCCTTCCCTACGATGAACGTTTCATGCGCATGGCGCTTGCCATGGGCCGCCGCACGCGCGGCATCACCTGGCCGAACCCGTCGATCGGGGCGGTGATCGTCGCCGATCATGACGGCGTTCCCGTCGTGGTGGGGCGGGGCGCGACCGCGCCTTCCGGACGGCCCCATGCGGAAGTGGTGGCACTAACGCAGGCCGGCGAAAAGGCCCGTGGTGCGACCGCCTATGTGACGCTGGAACCCTGCGCCCACTGGGGGCGCACCGGGCCTTGCGCCCTGGCGCTGTCTCAGGCAGGGGTCGCGCGTGTCGTCATCGGAACCTCCGACGCCAATCCCCGGGTTGCCGACAAGGGCGCGGCGATGCTGCGCGAGGCGGGCGTGGAGGTCGTGCGCGGCGTGCTCGGGGCGGAATGCCGGGCGGCCAGCATCGGCCATTTCCGCCGGTTTGCGGAAGGTCGGCCGCAGGTTGCGCTGAAGCTCGCCGTGTCCAACGACGGCTTCATCGGCCGCGATGGACACGGGCAGGTCTACATCACCGGGCCGCAGGTGCAGCGTTTCGTCCACATCATGCGCGCGGAGGCCGACGCCATTCTGGTCGGCATTGGCACGGTGCTGGAAGACGATCCGATGCTGGACGTGCGCCTCGATGGTCTGGAGGACCGGTCTCCGGTTCGCTACGTGTTCGATTCCACCGCCAGGCTTCCGGTCGACTCGCAACTTGTGAAGACCGCCGATCAGGTGCCGATAAAGGCATTGACCACGGCCGCCGCGCCGATCGAGCGCACCACGGCGCTAATCAAGGCGGGCGTGGAGGTAATCACCGTTCCTGCCGATACGGATGGGCGGATTGATGTCGCAGCCGGCCTGCATGCCCTTGCCCATTGGGGGGTAACCCGGCTTATGGTGGAAGGCGGCGCGGCCACGGCCGAGAGTTTCGTGCGCAGCGGGCTGGTCGACGAGGTCGTTTTGTCCACCGGGGCAGATCCGATCGGGAAGGGCGGCATTCCGCCTCTTGGATCCCTGCCGCTGGAAACCCTGACCCGGGGTCCGGCCTTTACCCGCATCAGCACGCGTCGGCTCGGGCGAGACCTGGTCGTTCATTATCGTCGCGAAGGATAGCGTCGTGTTCACCGGCATCGTCACCGATATCGGACGGGCTGTTTCGGTCACCGAGATCCCCGCCGGTCAGCGCACGCGGATCGCGTGCCGTTATGAGGCCGACGGGATCGATATCGGCGCCTCCATCGCCTGTTCCGGCGTGTGCCACACGGTCACCGCCAAGGGCACGGAGGCCGGAGAGACCTGGTTCGAGGTGGAATCGGGGGCGGAAACGCTGAAGGTGACGGCGGCGGGAAGCTGGAAGGCGGGCACCCGGCTCAATCTGGAACGCTCGCTCGCCATGGGCGATGAACTCGGCGGCCATCTGGTGCTGGGCCACGTGGACGGTCTGGCCGAAGTCGTGGAACGGCGCGATCACCCTGACAGCGTCTATTTCCGGTTCCGTGCGCCGCACGATCTGGCGCGCTTCATCGCCAAGAAGGGTTCTGTCGCGCTTGACGGCACGTCGCTGACGGTGAACGAAGTGGAGGGCGACGAATTTTCCGTCTTCCTCATCCCCCACACCTTGGCCGTGACCACCTGGGGCGACCGCCAGACGGGCTCTGCGATCAACCTGGAAGTCGACATGATGGCCCGCTACGTTGTGCGGCTTCGCGAGTTCGACTGAAGGCTGAGCGGGTTTTCCAAGTGCTCTCGGTACGTGCCTGTATATCCCCGCGCAGGCGGGGATACAGTCACCACAGGATCTGGCTTTCGGGCACAATCGGTTGTGTCTCTGGAGTGCTGGATCTCCACCTACGCGGGGATGACAACCGGGGGAGGCGGGCCTTTAATTCCAGCAAAGCAAGCTCATCCGCTTTGCCCCCCATTCACCTCGCATCCCTGCCGCCCCATCTGAGGTCTGGACAAACCACCCCATAAGTGGTTCCTGTTGCCACCCAACAAAGATAACGAAAGCACAAAGCCATGGCCGCTCCGCACCTGCTCATCATCGATGCGCGTTTTTATGACGATATTTCGGACGAACTCGTCCGCGGGGCGCTGGCGGCGCTGGATGAGGGCGGGGCGATCTATGATCGCGTTTCCGTGCCCGGTGTGCTGGAAATCCCGGCGGCACTTTCCATGGCGCTGATTGCGGCCGACGATGGCGGCACCGACTATGACGGCTTCGTGCTGCTGGGCTGCGTCATTCGCGGCGAGACCTCGCATTACGACATCGTCGCCGGCGAATCCGCCCGTGCAGTGATGGACATGGTCGTCGATCAGGGCCTGGCGCTGGGCAACGGCATTCTGACGGTGGAGAATTCCGATCAGGCCTGGGCACGTGCCAAGATATCGGAAAATAACAAGGGCGGTTTCGCCGCCGAGGCGGCGCTGGCGATGATTGCCGTGCGCGACAAATTCGGAGCCTGAAAATGATGGCGGAGCGGAACGCCGATTCTCGTCCTGAGCCGGCAAAAATGGCAGGTAAGACCGGCACACGCGAAACGTGGCCCGCGAACAAGCGCGGGCTGGCACGGCTGGCGGCCGTGCAGGCGCTCTATCAGATGGAGATATCCGGGCAGACGCTGGCCGATACCATTCTGGAATTCCAGATGTATCGGCTCGGCAAGGAGATCGACGGCGAGCAGTATCGCGAAGCTGATGAGGACTGGTTCCGCGATCTGTTGCAGGGCATGGTCGCCAAGCAGCGCGAGATCGATCCGCGCATCCACACGGCGTTGCAGCAGGACTGGCCGCTGAAGCGGATCGATTCCATCCTGCGCGCGGTGCTGCGCGTCGGCGTCTACGAGCTGATGCGGGGCAAGGAAGTGCCCGCCCGGGTGATCATTTCCGAGTATGTGGAGGTCGCCAAGGCGTTCTTCTCCGAGGACGAACCGAAGGTCGTTAACGGCGTGCTCGATCGCATCGGCCGCGAAATCCGCCCCGGCGAGTTCAACGAAAAGCCGACCGAGTAGCACACGGCGATGGGGGAGAAACGGGCGCACGAATTCGAGTTGATCGAGCGCTATCTGGCGCCGCTGGCCACCGATTCGGGCAGCGTTGGTCTCAGTGACGACGCCGCCGTGCTGACGCCCGCCCCCGGCACCGACCTGGTGCTGACCAAGGACGCGCTGGCCGCCGACGTCCATTTCTTCGCCGTGGACCCGGCCCGCTCCATCGCGCAGAAGGCGCTGAGGGTCAATCTCTCCGATCTTGCGGCCAAAGGCGCGATCCCGTGCGGCTATCTGCTGGGGCTGGCGCTGGCGCCCGACTGGAACGAGGCCTGGGTCGCCGACTTTTGCGCCGGACTGAAGGTCGATCAGGACACTTACGGCTTCCCGCTTTACGGCGGGGACACGATCATGGTGCGCCAGGGCCCGGTTTTTTCGGTCACCGCCATCGGCAGAGTTCCCCGTGGAACCGCCGTGCGGCGCTCCACGGCTGAGCCCGGCGATCGTCTCTATGTCACCGGTACGATCGGCAATGCCGCGCTCGGTCTGGCCCTGAGGCTCGATGGAACGAAGGCGCGAGACTGGGGGCTCGGCGAAAACGAGATCTCCCAACTGTTGCAGCACTACCTGGTGCCCGAGCCGCGGAGCGTGGCGGCGGAAGCCGTACGCCTTCATGCGCGTGCATGCATGGATATTTCCGATGGACTGGTCGCCGATCTTGCCAAGATGCTGGCCGGTTCGCACGTGGGAGCCGACGTGGATCTCGACGCCGTGCCTCTGTCGGATCCGGCGCGACGGGCCGTGTCGAACGAGGCCGCTTTCGTCACCGCAATGACGGGCGGTGACGATTACGAACTTCTGTGCGCTGTGGCGCCGGACAAGGCGGCGGCCTTCGAGCGCGCCGTCGCGGCTGTGGGGCTGGAATTGGCCTGCATCGGAGAGGTCCGCGCGGGTGAGGGTGGGCACTATCGGCGCGGCGGGGCGGCCTACGATTTCGGGGCTGCGGCCGGGTACTCGCATTTCTAGAATCATTCGGTGCGACTGTTGCGTGTGTCCATTCAAGGTGACGCAAGCACGGTTGTCATCCCCGCGCAGGCGGGGAACCAGTACCCACCGGATCTGGCTTTAACGCACAATTGTTCTCGTCTCTGGAATGCTGGATCCCCGCCTGCGCGGGGATGATAATCAGGAACAAAACGTGCTCGGTGGCCTGCTTTTCAGAGCGACGTCATCGCGAATGCCGGGCATGCCGATCGGGCCTCTCCACCGAAGCCCACAAATCCCCCGTATCAAAAACTTGCGACATCCCGCTCGCAATTTGATCCATGTCGTTGAGGAAGTGATCCAACGTCAATTTCAATGCCGCTTCACTCGATCTGGATTTATTCGGGATATAAAATGTGTTCCACGGACGTGCCAATGAACGTATCGGAAGGGCCCGCCTATGACCCGGATTCCGCCATGACCGTCCAAGCCCAGATCGACTCCGCAGCCGGTGACCGTCTTGCACGTCGCAACGCGCTTCTTCTCGCCGTGGCGCAATCGGTGGGGGGCGTGACGGCGTCGATCGTCTTCGCGCTGGGCGGACTGGGCCGGATACGAGCTGCTCGGCTCCGCACGGCCTGCGGCATGCTGCCGGCCGGCTACATCATGCGGCATCTGGGGCGGCGCACCTCCTATCTGAGCGCGGCGATGCTGAGCGGGCTCAGCGGGCTGATCACCTGTTTCGGCATTATCCAGGAAAGCTTCCTCGTTCTGCTCCTTGGCACCATATGTTCCGGGTCCGCCGGGGCGTTCGTGCAGAGCTATCGTTTTGCCGCGGCCGATACGGCAAGCGACACCTTCCGCCACAAGGCGATTTCCTGGGTGATGACGTGCGGCGTGCTGGCGGGCATCATCGGCCAGCAGACGGTGATCGCGACCAAGGATCTGTTCGAGCCGATCATGTTCGCAGGCTCGTTCGCGGCGATCGCGGTGCTCAACCTGATCGCGGTCTGTCTGCTGATCTTAGTGCGCATCCCGAAGCCCACGGCGGCGGAACGGGCGACGAAGGGGCGGCCGCTGCTTCAGATCATCTCGCAGGAGCTCTTCATCGTGGCGGCGGCCTGTGGCATCGGCTCCTACGCGCTGATGAGCTTCGTCATGACCGCGACGTTTCTGGCGATGATCGGCTGCGGTCTCACCCAGACCGACGTCGCCCTGGCGATCCAGTGGCACGTGCTGGCCATGTATGTGCCGAGCTTCTTCACCGGAGCGCTGATCGCACGCTTCGGTCAGGCGCGGATCGTGGCGTTCGGGCTGTTGTTGCTGGTGGGCTGCGGCTTCGTTGCGCTGGCGGGCGTCAACGTGGAGCATTTCTGGGTGGCGCTGGGCTGCTCGGGCTCGGCTGGAATTTCGGCTTTATCGGCGCGACCTCAATAGTCACCGGATACCTATCGACCGGAAGACCGCGCCAAGGTACAGGTGACAAACGACTTTCTGGTTTTCGGTTTTGTCGCCGCAGCTTCCTTTTCGTTGGGCAACGTCCTCAACGATTACGGCTGGGGCGCCGTCAACATGATGCTCTTTCCGGTTGTGGCGTTTTGCTTGGTTTTGCTCGGATGGCTGGTCATTCGGGAGTGGCGCGCGTCGTTCTGACACCCCCTATTTTCGCTCAAGCGTGCAACCTACGCTTGACCTCGTCATAAATCTCGATACGGTTTGCTTGCGCGGAAAAAGCGGACCGGTCGAGCCTGCTTGCGCGTGCGTTGAAAGTGTCCGGAAGGGCCGCAAGGTGATCCGGGCGTATCCTTAAGAATTTAAGGGGAGGGCCCAATCGTGCTCTATGTCGTAATCTTGTGCGGTCTTCTTTCGATCGTCTATGGCGTCTGGGCTGTCCAGTCCGTCATGGCGGCGGGTGCCGGCAATCAGAAAATGCAGGAGATCGCCGGAGCGATCCAGGAAGGCGCGCAAGCATACCTGACGCGGCAGTACACGACCATCGCCATCGTCGGCGTCGTCGTCTTCTTCCTCGCCTGGTGGCTTCTCTCCATCACCGCAGCCATCGGCTTCCTGATTGGCGCCGTTCTGTCCGGTTCGGTCGGCTTCATCGGCATGCTGGTGTCGGTCCGCGCCAATGTGCGCACCGCGCAGGCCGCCTCCCGCTCGCTGGGAGCCGGGCTTGAAATCGCCTTCAAATCGGGCGCCATCACCGGCTTCCTCGTCGCCGGTCTCGCGCTTCTCGGCGTTGCCGTCTACTTCTGGGTTCTGACCGGACCAATGGGGCTTTCCGGCACCGATCGCGAAGTGATCGACGCCCTGGTCGCTCTCGGCTTCGGCGCTTCGCTCATCTCCATCTTCGCCCGTCTCGGCGGCGGCATCTTCACCAAGGGTGCGGATGTCGGCGGCGATCTCGTGGGCAAGGTGGAAGCGGGGATCCCGGAGGATGATCCTCGCAACCCCGCCACCATCGCCGACAACGTGGGCGACAATGTTGGCGACTGCGCCGGTATGGCCGCCGACCTGTTCGAGACCTACGCGGTGACCGTCGTCGCCACCATGGTGCTGGCCTCCATCTTCTTCTCCGGCGAAGTTGCCGGTCACATGATGATGTTGCCGCTGGTCATCGGTGGGACCTGCGTGATCACGTCGATCGCGGGCACCTTCTTCGTCAAGCTCGGCGCCTCCAACTCCATCATGGGTGCGCTCTACAAGGGCTTCCTGGCAACGGCGGTTCTCTCCGCGGTCGCTCTGGGGCTGATCGTCGCCTTCTGGCTCGGGTTCGGGACGGAGTTCACGGCCGGAACGAAGACCTTCTCCGGTTTCGACGTCTTTGCCTGCGGCCTGAGCGGCCTGGTCATCACCGGGCTGATCATCTGGGTGACGGAATACTACACCGGCACGGATTATCGTCCGGTCCGCTCCATCGCCCAGGCCTCCGTGGCCGGTCACGGCACCAACGTCATCCAGGGGCTTGCCATTTCGCTTGAGGCGACCGCGCTGCCGGCGATCATCATCATCGCGGGCATCATCGTCACCTTCGAGCTGGCTGACCTCTTCGGCATCGCCATCGCGGTCACCACCATGCTGGCTCTGGCGGGCATGGTCGTCGCTCTCGACGCCTTCGGCCCCGTTACCGACAATGCCGGCGGCATTGCTGAAATGGCGGAACTGCCGGATGAGGTTCGCACCACCACCGATGCGCTGGACGCCGTCGGCAACACCACCAAGGCCGTGACCAAGGGCTACGCCATCGGCTCCGCCGGTCTCGGCGCGCTGGTGCTATTTGCGGCCTACACCTCGGATCTGGCGCACTTTGCCGAAACGGCGCAGCCGGGCTCTATCTTCGAAGGCATCGACGTCTCCTCGCTGTTCTCGCTCTCCAGCCCCTATGTGGTGGCCGGTCTGCTGTTCGGCGGTCTTCTTCCCTATCTCTTTGGCGGCATTTCGATGACGGCTGTGGGGCGTACGGCCGGTGCGATCGTGGAAGAGGTCCGGCGCCAGTTCCGCGAGAAGCCAGGCATCATGCAGAGGACGGAAAAGCCGGATTACGGCCGCGCCGTCGACATGCTGACCCGGGCCGCGATCAAGGAAATGATCGTACCCTCGCTGCTGCCGGTGCTCTCGCCGCTAGTGGTGTTCTTCGTGGTCTGCATGGTGTCGACGCCCGCAAACGCGTTCGCATCCCTCGGCGCCATGCTTCTGGGCGTGATCGTCACGGGCCTCTTCGTCGCCATCTCCATGACGGCGGGCGGTGGTGCCTGGGACAACGCCAAGAAGTCGTTCGAGGACGGGTTCACTGACAAGGACGGCCAGACCCACGTCAAGGGATCGGAAGCCCACAAGGCCTCCGTCACGGGTGATACGGTCGGCGATCCCTACAAAGATACGGCCGGTCCCGCGGTAAACCCGATGATCAAGATCACCAACATCGTAGCGCTGCTGCTCCTGGCTGTGATGGCGCACCACTAATCACGATCAGGAACGAAGGACGGCCCCTCGTGAGGAAACTCGCGGGGGGCTTTCTTTTTGGGGAGTGAGACGGGGGGAGAGAAGTAAGGGAAATGGCGCGGCTTCGCCGCCCTGATATCCAGATTCCGGATCAGCGTCCGGCTTGCGCCTCACTTGTCCGGAATGAGGAGCAAGAGGGGAGACGTAACCACACGCTGATATCGGAAGAGCGAATAAGAGCCGCAGGGGAGGAGTGCACGTCGTTCACGTGTGCCTGCAACTCACCCCTTGTTCGTCATTCCGGGCGGTCGGCAGAGAAGCTGCATGGCCAGCCCCGGAATCCAGCACGACAAGAGCACGCAAGGTGCGCGGTCCTGTCCTTTCCGAGCGTTGCTCTCTTAGAGCCCCAGGCTCGGCTTGGTGGCGCCGCGGATGATCTGGCTGATGAAGCCGTAGTCGGAGCCGCCGGTGCGGGTCTTGCGGGAGATGAAGTCGAAGACCTTGCCGTCCTTCAGGCCGTAATCGGTGATCTTGGCGACGCGGCCGTCCTTGTCGAAGTAAACGGCGACGACGCACTGCTCGACCACGTCGGGGGGGAGGAAGGCGGTTTGCTGTTCCTTCTGGGAGATGTAGTAATACGTCTCGTTGTCGACGACGGAGGTGGTCGATGGCGTGCCGAGCACGAGCTGGATTTCCTCGCGGCTGGCTCCGACCTGCACCTGCTGCAGGGAATCGGGAGAGATCACGGCGCCGCGGTTCAGCGTCTTGGTGAAGCAGCCGCCGAGCGCCAGCGACAGGGCCGCAACAAGCGCGATGTTTCTCACTGCCGGGAAAATCCCGCGGCCATTACCGGCGACGTTCAAGCGCATGGAGAAGATACCTTCCTTGATGATCCGCTGGCGTTTCAACAGAACTTGGCAAAGTCCCTAACCTGCGTTAGGCCACTTGGCAAGGTTGCAGGGTGTGAGCGCCCAGCGCAAGAACGCGCCATCCGGTCCGTTCCACGACAAGAAGCGATTTTTGCCACGGTTTTTTCCTTTCTCCGGCGGCGCGAGGACCAAGCGAGCAACGATCTATATGCAGCGATCGTGGCACAGGCGCGGCAGCCTCACTTCTACGAGCATCTCGCGGTGCCCGACACGATCGATGGCCGCTTCGACATGATCGCCCTGCACGCGATCCTTCTTTTTGCGCGACTCAAGGCCGAAGGCGAGGCGGCAAAAGCCCGCGCGCAGGCGGTTTTCGACATCCTGTTTCGCGAAATGGGGGCAAGCTATACCTCCGTTCCTCACAAGATCAAGCGCATGGCGGAGCTTTTCTACGGCGAGGCAAGCGCCTACATGAACGCGCTTGAGGCCGATGACGATCGCGCTCTCGTCAACGCGCGCGCGTAACGTCCATGCCGGGCGTGCTGTCCCCGATGCGGAGATGGCGGCCCTGGCGGACTATGTGCGGGCGACGGTAGCGGATCTGGCGGGGCAGGGCGCTGCGGATATCGTGGCGGGCTGCTTCACCTGGCCGGACACGGCCGTAGGACAAGAACGAAGAATGAAGGAAAGGCGCACGATGGCGGATCGCGATCGCTTGGAAGTGGAAGGTGCCGCGGCGCACGCACTCGGCTGGCGCCAGCCGATAGATGCCGTTCCTCCCGCCGGCGTCGACTTTGATCGCACGGCGGACGAGGCGGAACGCGCACGGCTTTGCGAGGTCTGCGATCTGCTCGAGGTGCTGCGCATGGAAGCGCATTTCACCATCAAGCCGTGGCGAAAGACCGGCTTTTCGGTGAAGGGCCGGGTGAGCGCGGAGGTCGTGCAGGCTTGCGTGGTGAGCCTGGAACCGGTCAAGCAAACGGTAGACGAGGAGGTCGACGTGAAATTCGCACCTGCCCGCGAGGCGGACAAATGGCGCGAGATGCTGGATGAAGACGGTGAGATCATCGTTGATCCGGAGGCCGAGGATCCGCCGGATCTGTTTAAAGGCAATGCCATTGAGGTGGGGGCGCTGGCGGCTGAGTATTTCGCCTTGGGGCTCGATCCCTATCCGCGAGCGTCGGGTGTTGCCTTTGAGGGCGGAGAGGTCGAGGAAACGGTGGAAGAAGACCGAGAGATCCCGTTTGCCGGTTTGAAGGCTATGATGGAAGCCAAGAAAGAGGACGGGAACTAGGGGGAAGGGAACGAACGCAAAAAGGCTTCGGGGACTTGACGCTTGAGCGCAGGCGTCTGGCATGGAACAGTCGCGGCCTGCAAACGCGGGAACGACTCGCATGAGCGCAAACGGCGCGCTACGCGGTTTCCTCCCTGTTTGATCTTCCGACAAAGCTGTTGTCACTAGCGGTGAAATCGCTATGTTCCGACGGCCTTTTGTGCGCGCCGCGCGCGGTGCGCTCGGCTCGGTTCATTTCCTTCATTCGAGATCCGGCATTAGGCTTTATGGCAAGTCAAATTCGTATTTCCCTGGACGCGATGGGCGGCGATCACGGGCCGGAAGTGGTGTTGCCCGGTGCGGAAATCGCGCTCGAGCGTCGTCCTGACATCCGCTACGCGCTTTATGGCGACGAAGCGAAGATCAATGAAATTCTCGCGCATCATCCGAAGTTGAAGGCGGTCTCCGAGGTTCATCACTGCACCGTTTCGGTGAAGATGGACGACAAGCCGAGCCAGGCGCTCAGGAACGGGCGCTATTATTCCTCCATGTGGCGGGCCATCGAGGCGGTCAAGACGGGGGATGCGGATGTGGCCGTGTCCGCCGGTAATACCGGTGCACTGATGGCGATGTCGCGCTTCTGCCTGCGCACGATGGCCAATATAGAGCGCCCGGCGATCGCCGCGATCTGGCCGACGCTGAAGGGCGAATCCATCGTTCTCGACATGGGTGCGACGATCGGCGCGGATGCCCAGCAGCTCATCGATTATGCCATTCTGGGCGGCGCGATGGCGCGCGCACTGTTCGGCATCAAGAAGCCGAGCGTGGGTCTGCTCAATATCGGGGTTGAGGAGGTCAAGGGATTGGAAGAGGTGCGCACCGCCGGGCGGTTGCTGCGCGAGGCCGATCTCTCCTCGCTCTCCTATGCGGGCTTCGTCGAAGGCGACGACCTGGGCAAGGGCACGGTGGACGTGGTCGTTACCGAAGGCTTCTCCGGCAATATCGCCCTGAAGGCGGCCGAAGGCACTGCCAAGCAGATCAGCCAATATCTGCGCTCCGCCATGAGCCGGAGCTGGGTGGCCAAGCTCGGATACTTGCTTGCCAAGAGAGCCTTCCACCAGCTTCGCGAGAAGATGGACCCCTCCAAGGTCAATGGCGGCGTGTTCCTCGGCCTCAACGGGGTCGTCATAAAGAGCCATGGCGGAACCGACGCGGAAGGCTTCGCCAGCGCCGTGGAACTCGCCTACGGCATGGTACGCAACGAGCTTCTGGAGAAAATCTCGCAGGATCTGGTGTTCTATCACCGCAGCGGGTTCCAGGATCGGATCGACAACGAAAAGGTGGAAAGTCAGAAGGCAGGTAATCAGTGAGCTTGATGCGTTCCGTCTTACTTGGCTGCGGCAGCTATCTCCCTGAAAAAGCTCTGACCAATGACGATCTGTCCAAGATCGTGGAAACTTCGGACGAATGGATCGTCCAGCGGACCGGTATTTGCGAACGTCACGTGGCCGCGGAAGGGGAAGTGACCTCTGCCCTGGCGCTGAACGCGGCCCGCGCGGCCCTTGCCAATGCGGGCGTTGAAGCCGACACAATCGATCTGATCGTCATGGCGACTTCCACGCTGGACAATACCTTCCCCGCCTCGGCCGTGACCGTGCAGGAGGGGCTCGGCATCACGACGGGCGCCGCCTTCGACGTGCAGGCGGTGTGCTCGGGCTTCATCTTCGCGATGACGACGGCGGATGCCTATCTGCGCACCGGGCTTGCCAAGCGGGCCCTGGTCATCGGCGCGGAGACCTTCTCGCGCATTATCGACTGGACGGATCGCTCCACCTGCGTGCTGTTCGGCGACGGCGCAGGCGCGGTGGTGCTCGAGGCGCAGGAGATGCCCGGTGACGTAAAGAGCGATCGCGGCGTGCTCTCCTGCCATCTGCGCTCCGACGGATGCCACAAGGAAAAGCTCTACGTCGACGGCGGACCGTCCTCCACCCAGACGACCGGCCACCTGCGCATGGAGGGCCGCGAGGTCTTCAAGCACGCGGTGGGCATGGTCATCGACGTGATCCGCGATGCGTTCGAGGAAACCGGCACGACGCCGGAGGATCTCGACTGGTTCGTGCCGCACCAGGCCAACCGGCAGATCATCGACGCCTTAGCCAAGAAGCTCGGCATTGCGCCCGAGAAATGCTTGATCACCGTCGACCGGCAGGCAATACCTCGGCCGCCTCCATTCCGCTGGCGCTCGACGTCGCGCTCAAGGACGGACGCATCAAGAAGGACGATCTCGTCATGCTCGAGGCGATGGGCGGCGGCTTCACTTGGGGCGCGGTGCTGCTGCGCTGGTAGCGCACCGCATTCTGATTCTTTTGTTTCCGATCTGATTTCCGGCTGCCTCTCGGCCAAGAGAGGCGGCGAGGCGCAGACGACGTGTGGGCATTGTGTTGTGCAATCGCCACGGGCATGTCGATGCGACAATGGATTGAGGCGAGGATGCGTGTCGGCAGTTGACCCCCACTCGCGGAACGCATACCGTGTCGCTTCAAGGAAGTTTCGTAGATAACTCAGCCCTATGGGCGTTTTTGCCCGAAAGAGGGGCCATGAGCGGCAAAACCGTGACCCGTGCAGACCTTTGCGAAGCCGTCTACCAGAAGGTCGGCTTGTCGCGGACTGAATCCGCCGATCTGGTGGAGCAGGTTCTGTCGGAGATCTCCGACTGTCTTGTGTCCGGTGAGGCGGTGAAGCTGTCCTCTTTCGGATCGTTTCTCGTTCGCTCCAAGGGCGAGCGTATCGGCCGTAACCCGAAGACGGGTGAAGAGGTGCCGATCTCGCCGCGGCGCGTGATGGTCTTCCGGCCGTCGAACGTGCTGAAGCAGAAGATCAACGAGGCTCTCGTCGGCGATTGATCGTCCGGCATCTTTCGTGCGCGCCTCACGCAGAGAGGGTTCACAGCCTTTTCCGCATGAGGCTTGTTCCCACGGCCCGCAAGACGGAACCCGGTAGCTGAGAGATGTTACGCGGCACGGTCGCGGAACTCGCAAGCGGGGCACTCGTCCGCTGACGGCGCAGGCAAACCTCGCGAATGGAATGACACGGGATGTATCCCCGGGGCGATTTTGCGACCCCGGCAGGAAGCGTCCCGCAATCGGGCGTGATTGAAGCCAGTGGATAAGAGTCCGGGCGCTTTTCGAACGATCAGTGAAGTCGCAGCGGAACTCGACCTGCCTCAGCACGTGCTGCGCTTCTGGGAAACCAGATTCGCCCAGATCAAGCCGCTCAAGCGCGGTGGAGGGCGGCGGTATTACCGGCCCGACGACGTGGACCTGCTGGCCGGGATCCGCAAGCTTCTCTACGGCGAAGGCTACACCATCAAGGGCGTGCAGCGTCTCTTGAAGGAGAACGGCGTCCATTGGGTGATAAATGTGGGCCGTGGTATCGAAAGCGGCGCGCCCAGCGGCTCGATGCATGAGGACGACGAGCCCGCACCTGCCCAGAGCGAGCCCGCCGTGAAGCCTCAGCCGGCCCCGACGCGCACCGCGGTGCTCGTGCCGGAACGGGCAACAGCCGAGCCTGCGGGCGCCGACGCTGCCGTTGCTATGCGCTCGGGAGCACAGGCTATCGGCCCGGCCCTGCCGACGGCCCCGGCCCTTGCCCCCAACGATGAACCTCTGCCGCGCGACGTGCTGGCCGAAGAGACCGGCGGCGAGCCGCAACGCGCCTCCTTCCGGCTGATCGACCGGTTGCGGGGCGAGCCGCGCGGCGCCGAGGAGGGGGAAAAAAAGATGCTCGCCAAAGACGACGTCCGTCGCTTGCAGGCGACGCTGTTCGAGCTTCTGGAATGTAAGCGGGTTCTCGATCAGGCGCGTTGATCGCCCCGTTGCCTGCTACTTGATATTGGCCGTCCGTCGACGTGAGCGGATCATTTTGCGAGCCGATGAAGACGACGGAAGATCAGAAATTTCGACACGTTTCTTGAAGGTCTGGTTCCGACAGACGTTCGGCAGGCCTGTTCACAAGGGTGGGGATGTTCTGCAAACAACGTCCGGTCCGCCTTTTTATCTGCACAGTGCCTTGCGACCCTTCTTTTTGATGCGTCCCTGTCAGGGCGCTCGGAACATTCGGGGGTGGGAATGAAACGCACGATCCTTAGCCTGAGCGCAGCGTTTTTACTGCTGGGCGGAAGTCTCGCGGAAGCGCAGACCGTCAAGGTGACGCCGCTCGGCGGCAAGACCGGTGAGTTCTGTCGGCTCGGCCGCGCGTTTCTCTTCGAAGATTCCGACGGGACCCGCATTCTCTACGATGCGGGCATGACGGTCGCCGGACCGGAGGACCCACGGCTCGGTGAGATCGACGTGATGCTTGTCTCTCATCTTCACGGCGACCATGTCGGCTCGCGCCGCACGAAGGAAGTGGATGCGGGCACCTGCGCCAAGCCCGATCTTTCCGTCGATGCGACCACGAACACCAATGTGGTGCAGATCGCGATCGCCAAGGGCGCGAAGATCGTCACCGGATCGGAGATGCCCGCCTTCTTCGCCGCCAAGCTGGAGGCGCTGGGCGGCGATTCTGCAAATTCCGTGTTGACCCGCTTCGGTGCGAGCGTGAAAGTCGGTGGGGTGGAGATCTCCACCGTCCCGGCGGTGCATTCCAACGGCGTCTCAGGCGATCTTATCGGCGAAGAACTCGGCGAATCCATGAAGGTGGCGGGCATTTCCGGCTATGCCGGGCCCCCGACGGGCTACGTGCTGCGCTTTTCCAACGGTCTGGTGACCTATCTTTCGGGCGATACCGGCATGACCGCGGAGCAGGAAACGGGGGTGCACGGCTTCTATGACGCCAAGCTGGCGTCATCAATATCGGCGACACCTTCACCACCGGCCCGAAAGAGGCGGCCTGGGTGGTGAACGAGCCGGTACAACCGACCTCCGTCATCCCCTCCCACGCCAACGAGGCGGCGACCCAGAACGGCGAAGTCGTCAAGGACACCCGGACCGAGGCCTTCCTGAAGGCGGTCAACGTGCCCGCGCATGTTCCGTTGTCGGGCAAGATGATGGAATTCGACGCCGGCGGCGCCTGCGTGGCGGGCTGCTGACGGGGTTATTGAGGTTCACGGGGAGGGGCGTTTGCCCCTCTTTCGCGGTGACGTCGCCGTGTGCCCGCTCGAACCGACACGGGCACGGTTGTCATCTCTGCGAAGGTGGGGAGCCAGCATTCCAGAGACCTCTACTCTGGTATTCGGGCGATTTCCGCTCTCTGTGGGTACTGGATCCCCGCCTGCGCGGGGATGACAGTCTGGTGTTGAGCGTGCCTATCCCCGACCGGACTTTCCGAAATCTGTCTGCTTATCCCATCAAACTAGATCGCGCGGGATGGATACGTTCCAGTCGCCCGAATAGACGCGGTTGCCGTTCTCGAAGGCATCGAGATCGGCGTTGATGTGGAATTCCGTTTCGCTCAATGTCAGCACGGTGTGAGCGGCAGTGCGCACCGACCAGTCGCCGCGCTCAAGGCCCCGGATCAGCCGCGTTTCGCCCTTCACCGACAGAAAATCGTCGACCCGCGACGAATACTATTCGAAGGCGCGGTCCTCGATGGTCAGGTCGATGTCGACGAGCCGGACCTTGCCGTTGTCGTTGATCACCTCAAGGGTTGAGATATCTGTGGCGAAATCGCGGTGGATCAGTCAGTTGTGGTGCCCGGGTTCGACATGGCGCCGGGGTGCGGGCGCGGCTCCTTCGGGCGCCTCGAAGGCCCGCAGATACGCATCGTCGGCGCGCGGTGTGCGTTCGGGCAATGTCAGGAAATTCACTCCGGCGCGAACCGTCAGCCGGACCGGGGAGGGCGAGGGCCAGGCCAGCGGCCAGTAGGAGGTCGACAGCGAGACGCGGATGCGATGGTCGGTCGGAAATGATTGAGCCGCATCGTTCAGCCTGACGCCGACGCGATAGAATTCGCCGGGCGTCAGGGCTTCCGGCATCTCGTCAGAGGTACGATGGGTCAGATTGAGCAGGTCGTAGGTGATCCGCGTCGTCTTGTCGTCGGGTGCGATATTGGAAAGCCGTACGGCCACCATCGCGACGGGCCTGTCGCTCGCAAGTTCCAGCTCGACCTCCGGCCCGCCCAGCATTTCGAGCGGGGCGACGAGTGGCCCGGTTTCGAAAACGAGCGCACCGCCGTCTTCCTGGCGCTGGCCATGGGCGAGGTCCGGTCCGGCGGCATAGGAGCACCATTTTCCAGCGCAGATGACCAGTGTGAGCGGCGACTGGATCGTCAGCGGCGCGATATCCGCCGTATCTGCTTCCGTCATGGTGCCGTGTTCGCCGAAAACGAACCGGCGCGTGATGATCTCGGGCGACGGCCGACTGGATTCCCCGACCCAGCGGCCCGGGCGGTGATCGTAGCTTGTTGTCTACGGCACGCTGTCCTGCATCCAGACACGCAACATCGGCTCGTTCATCAGGCCGGTATCGAGGGCCCTTCAGACAGTGATCCCACCAGCGCACTACCTCCTGCAGAAATCCGATGGCCGGGCCGGGCACCGCGATGTGCGGATATTTGTGGCTCCACGGGCCGATCAGTCCCTTGCGGGGCACCTTCAGGTTTTCCAGCAGGTGGAAGACGGCATTGGAATAGCCGTCGGTCCAGCCGCTGACCGCCACCACCGGACATTCGACGGCGTCATAATATTCCGCGATCGAGCCGTGCTTCCAGTAGTCGTCGCGGCGCTGGTGGCGCAACCAGGTCTCCAGCCACAGCCCGCTTCCCTCCAGACGCTCAAACCACATGTCGCGCCACCACCCGCCGACGATCTCGGGATCCGGCGGCAGGGAGTTGTAGGAAAACATGACAGAGGCCCAGGAGAGGTTATCGCCGAGCAGGCAACCGCCCACATGGTGAATGTCATCGGCATAGCGGTTATCGGTCGAACACAGCGAGATGATGCCCGCCAGTGCGGGAGGCTTTAGGGCCGCGATCTGCAACCCGTTGAACCCGCCCCAGGAAATGCCGATCATCCCGACCTTGCCGGTGCACCAGTCTTGCGCGGCAAGCCAGGCGATCACGTCGCAGCCGTCCTCAAGTTCCTGCTTGAGATATTCGTCGCGCAAGATCTCGTCGGAATCACCCGCACCGCGCAGGTCGACGCGTAAGCAGGCATAGCCGTGTCCGGCGACATAGGGGTGCATGACGCTGTCGCGATGGCAGGTGAAGTCACGCTTGCGATAGGGGATGAATTCGAACACGGCCGGAACGGGCGCGCTGTCGGTATTTTCCGGCAGCCAGATGCGGGCCGCCAGCCGCGCCCCGTCGCGCATCGCAATGAAGACATTTTCGATCGCGCGCACCTTGCGCGGGAATTCGGTGCGGATGGCGGGGTCGGTGATCATGACAGATCTCCACAATCGCTCTCGAAGCGGATATCCAGCGCATCCATGATCGCATGGTAGTCGCGCCGCAGCGCTGCGCGGTTGTTCGCTCCGACGAAGATCGAGGCCAGCTCGTAGCTGTAGGCATCGTGGTGATGCAGATCGCCGAGACGCATGCCCTCGTGGACGTGGAGCTGGATTTCGTCGCCGGGCATGCGCGCCTCGATGGCCGCCACCTCGCCAGAAGAGGGAACGTGCGCGACGCGTATTTTGTCATGGTGGCCGTAAAGGCGCGGCATGAACTTCGCGGCATAGCGGAAGTCGCCCTACCGCACCGGATAGTCGGGCCGTCGGCCGAGCGCAATGTCGATCATTACCTCATTGTGCGGAACGCCTTCCACCTTGTCGAAAAGCGGACTGTGCGACTTGGAGATGCGGGCATTGATCTCCAGAAGCGAGATGAAATCGTCGGCCTCGCGATAGAAGAACTCCATGTTGAAGGGGGAGTCGTCGAGGCCGACGGCTTCGATCACCGCGCAGGCCGATCTCGTCATCCGCTCGCGGATGCGCTTTGGCAGGCTTGAGGGATATTCGTAGCGCTCAAGGCTGCAACGGTTGCGGTCATGTATTGAATCAACAATGCCATAAACCTTGATATTCCCTTGAAAGGAATAACCTTCCAGCGTGCACTGACGGCCTTGCGAGATGATCTCCTCCGCAATGCATTTCGTGCCGTCGGCCGCCGCGATCTCGTCGGGCAGGTCCGCATAGGAGAGGATGACTTTGAACGGGTCGGCAAAGCGGCTGATGCTCGCCCGGATCGTGGCGAGCACCGAGGCCAGCTCGTCGCGGTCCTTCACCCGGAAACCGAGCAGCGAGGAATGGGCCTTCACCGACTTGATCTAGATCGGGAAGGTCAGCCCAAACCTGTCGACGGCCGCCTCATCGAAGGGATCGACCAGCTCGAACGGGGGAACCTCGCCGGGGATGACCTTGGCCTGCTCGAGACGGGCCCAGTACTTGTGCTCGCACCGCAGCACGCTTTCGTGCGTGGGACCGCTGAGGCCTAATTCTCGGCGCAGGATCGCCATCATCAGGATGGTCGGAAAATCCCAGTACCCGACGATCGCATCGATCGGTTGATCAAAGGCCCGCAACGTGTCGCGCGCCTTTTCCAGAAGCGCTTCCAGGTTGAACCTGGCGGCGGCGGCAATTTCCTCGAAGTCCAGCAGATCGTGGAAGACGTATTCGTCCGCGTGCCGCACGCTGCGTAACAGGTTCAGGTTGAAGGGATCGAGATCGACGACGAAAATATTCCGTTTCCGATCAGCCATGTTCAACCCTCCACTTTACGTGAACGCTACGTAAATGTGGTCGCGATGGCGGGTGATGTGAAGCGGGCCGCGGTGTGGTGAAATGCCCGGTTATGCAGGGTTGCAGGAGTGCCTCACTGCTACCGCATTCCTCGTCGACAGAAAGGGCCGCAAGTGACGTTGCCGAAGAATCACGGCAAGGACCGGCCGGGAGGTGGCCACCTCGAACCGCAGGCCGGGAAATCCCCGCGCAAGACGCTCAGTTCTCCTTTGGGAAGGTCGGCGTGGATGGGCTGAAAAGATTTTCAAACAATGTTAATTTTAACTATATTCCACCCTTGGGTTGAAAATTTCCGGCCAATTTGGCGTATGCACCGCGCCCTGTGCACGCAAGGGTGCATTGTGTCTGACTGTAACGAGTCTCGGTCAAGCTGCGGAAACCGTAGCGTCAGTAGGGTGCGCGACCCAAAGGAAGATAAAAAGTTACGAGAGGTCGTTATTATCTTTCCGAATTGGGTGAGAGGCTAGATCAATCTCTCTTCGATGCTTCCTGACCACAATTTGTTCTGAGTTGTACATATAAAATTGCGAGCGTAGTAGTTGCGTGTGACCGGACGAGAACGGAGTTCGTGCGCAATTACTAATGAATAAATTATAATAAATAACTTATTTTAAATAATACAAAATTAGTTAAATGACACTTTTGTTATGAAGTTGCGTTGCTCGAAAACCAATAAAGTTTAAGCACGAGCGTCGCTTCTTCGGGAAGAAATACGTCTGACACAGGAAATCCCGATGGACGTCCTCTCTAGGAACGGTCGGCACGCCGCTTCGGCATGCTTCCGTCACATGCGTGCGAGCATTTTGGCTCTCTTTCTCTGCACAGAGGGAGCCGTGCTTGAGATTCCGACGGCCGCGGCCGATCCGGCAACTGAATGCATCGCGGTCGCCAGTTCGAAACTGAGAACCGGCGACGGCGGACAGCAGATCGGCAATCTCTATGCCGGCGCTCCCATCCACGTGGATGGGAAAGAGGGGGGAGAGCGACCGGGTGGTCGCCGACCTCTGGATGAAGGGTTCTTTCGGGCTCGGACCTCTCTACGAACATCCAAACGGCATCGTTCGCGGTCGTCTGAAGGCCATGGACGATGATCTTGTCACTGCAGGTACCCCCCCCCCAAGGATGGCTGGGTGCCGGTTCACGTCACCGGTTTCGTCCGCGCCGACGCGGTCACGGACGACATGGAAGTGGCGTGGATGAACGCGGAAATGACCTACCAGTTCACCTGCGGCGCTTGTCACGAGTTGCACGCGCCCGACGACTTCTCTCCTCAGGAATGGATCAGCCAGATGCAGAGTATGGTGTGGAACGCGAACATGCGCTCCGCCGACGCCCTGATGGTTCTGAAGTGGCTTCAGACGAAATCCGAAGAAGCCCGCGAGACCAAATAAAGGAGGCAATCGATGTATCACGATGAACACCCGTCCGGTTCCTGGCAGATAACCAGGCGTGGATTGCTCAGCGGAGTTGCGAGCATCGCGGCTCTGTCGATGATGGGAACGCGGTCCTTCGCGAAGATCGTGTCCGCGGTCACCGGCGATGCGGTACTCTCCAGCGCTGACAGCGACGGACTGATTGACATTCACGTCACCGGGGGCAAGGTGACGAAGGTTACGAGCCTCGATCCGGAGAACAACCTGGCCTCTCTGATGGGGCTCAACTGGTACGGCCGCGACACGGCCACCGACCGCATTCTCTATCCGATGGTGTGTGAGGACTGGAAGTCGGGCGGAACCGGCGGTGACCGCTCCACCCGCGGCGAGCCGCGCTATCGCCGGGTCTCCTGGGACGAGGCGTTCGAACTCGTCGCAGCCGAACTGAAGCGGGTCAAGAAGGACTACGGCAACGAAGCCTTCCTCGCCTACGTGGTTGGCGGCTGGTAGACGGCCGGCTGCCTGCACTCCAAGAACTCGCAGGCCAATCGCTTCTTCGGCCTGATTGGCGGCTTCACCAGCCTGCTCGGCAACAAGAGCTATGCCTGCTGGCAGTGGGTGGCACCCTATTCGTGGGGTGTGCAGTATTTCGACGACAGCATGGATGACTCCGTCGCGAACTCGAACGGCGTCATCTTCTGGTCGTCCGACTCGATGGACAACTTCAAGGTTCGTGGTCCCGCCTACAAACGCGTGCGCGACTGGATCCAGAGCCTGAAGGACAAGAAAGCGAAGCTCATCACCATTGATCCGTTCCACACCGAAACGGCGCGATTTACGATGAGTGGATCACCCCGCGGCCGGGCTCCGACACGGCGGTGATGGCGGCGATCGCCTATCACATGATCACCAACGACAAGGTCGACAAGGACTTCCTCGACAAGTACGCGGTCGGCTACGAGCCCTTCCGCAAGTACATCCTGGGCGAGGATGACGGGGTTAAGAAGACGACCGAATGGGCGTCGAAGATCTCCGATCTGCCGGTGGAGACGATCGAGAAGCTGGCGACCTACTATGCCGACACGCCGAAGATGAAGATCGACTGTGCCCGCGGCATCCAGCGTTGCGACCACGGCGAGCAGGCCGTGCGCATGGTCATCACTCTGGCGCTTCTGAAGGGTGAGATGGGCCTGCCCGGCGGCGGCATGACCTTCGAGATTCCGGGCTATGCAGGCCGCGGCGACTGGCGCGTTATGGGACGCGAACCGGCCAAGTTCCAGTCGGTTTTCAATCTGGTCAAGCAGGCCATCGTCGAGCAGCGCCTGGCCGACGCGCTGATGAACCAGCCGGTTCAGATGGTGCACAACGGCAAGAGCTGGACCTATCCGCTGGAAGGCAAGTCTCCGGTCAAGCTGGGCTACTGGATGGGCGGCGCGACGCTCAACCAGCACGATCAGGTGAACCTCAACCTGAAAGCCTACGAGACGCTGGAAACGATCATCGTTCAGGACAGTTGGTGGCACCTGCCGCGTGCTTCCCGTGGCTCCGTTGCTGGAGCGCAACGACATGACCCAGTTCTGGCGCTATGTCGTCTACCAGCACAAGATCCTGGAGCCGGCGGGCGAATCCAAGATCGACTTCGAGATCTTCAAGGAGCTGGCCAAGCGCTTCGACGTCTACAAGAAGTTCACGATGGGCATGGAGAGCGAGGAGGCGTGGCTGAAGAAGTTGTATTCCTTCTCCGATCTCGAACATGAGCTTCGAGGAGTTCAAGAAGGCGGGCGTGGTCAAGCTGCCTGTGGACAAGACGCCGTATGTAGCCTTCTCTGACTTCCGGGAAGATCCGGAAGCCCATCCGCTGAAGACCGCTTCGGGCAAGTTCGAGATCCACTCCGAGACGACCGAAGGCTACGGCTACAAGGACTGCCCGGGCACGCCCCAGTGGATCGAGCCGTTCGAATGGCTGGGCTCCAAGGCGACAGCGGACTTCCCGCTGCACATCGTCAACAAGCACCCGCTCTACCGTCGGCACTCTTCCTACGACAACGTCCAGGCGCTGCACGAGAAGAGCAAGGTCAACGGGTTTGAGCCGATCTTCGTCAACCCGAAGGACGCGGAGAGCCGCAGGATCAAGTCCGGCGACGTGGTCCGGGTGTTCAACGAGCGCGGCGCGGTTCTGTGCGGTGCCGAGGTGACCGACCGGATCCGCGAGAAGGTCGTGCTGTTGCAGGAGGATTCGTGGTACGCGCCCGCCGAGCCCGGCAAGATCGGCAGCGTCGATCGCGGTGGATGCGCCAACATGCTGACAGCGCAGCGCGGCACCTCGCAGCTGGCACAGGGCCCTGTCTGCCATGACAGCCTCGTCCAGATCGAGAAGTACGAGGGCGACGTCAAGCCGAACGAGTACGCGCCCATCACTGCCGCCTGATGCGGAGTTCGGGCTGGGCTGCGGGGCTCATGCCACCGCAGCTCGGCCCACCGCGCTTCGAATACGTGACAAGGCGCATGCCCGGACGCGACGGGGCGATCCGGACATCTGCCGCGTCCGCGGTCAGACAGGAATTTGGAAATGTTTAGACGCTTGTGGGGTTGGTTCACCCGGCCGGTTGCGATCTGGGGGGCTGTCGTGGTCGGAGTGGTCGGCATCGCCGTCGGCGCCGTCGGCTATATCGGCTTTCACACCGTCGTCGAAATGACCACGACCACGGAGTTCTGCATCAGTTGCCATACGATGCGGGACAACAACTTCGCGGAATACAAGACTACCATCCACTACAAGAACCCCGTCGGTGTGCGTACCGAATGTGCGGATTGCCATGTGCCGAAGAGCGGCTGGCCGCTCTACAAGGCAAAGATCCTGGCCGCGCGCGATCTGTGGGGCGAAATCACCGGGACGATCGATACCCGCGAGAAGTTCGAAAAGGAACGCTTGTGGCTGACTCAGGTCATCTGGGACACGATGAAGGCCAACGATTCCGCCCAGTGTCGGAGCTGCCATTCCTTCGAGGCCATGGATTTCGCGCATCAGAAGAAGGCGGCGGCAATGACGATGAAGAAGGCCATGCGCGACGGCGGCACCTGGATCGATTGCCACAAGGGCATCGCCCACCATCTGCCGGTGATGCTGGTATCGATGGATAACGACTATTCGCTGGAATAGGGCTGCCCCACGCGGATCTCCCGATCCGGTCCAGGCTGCCGCTCCGCGACGTTCGGCCGTATGCTGATGACGGCCGCGCCGTTGCATCCGTCGGTGCTCTGAAGAGTGAGCACATGCTGGACTTCGGTCGGGCAACAATTTCGGCCGAGGTCCAGCACGTGCGCAGGAGCGTTGCGGGCCGGCGCCATACGGCAACTTCACGCAGAAAAAGAGATGATGTTCGTGAGTGAATTCGAACGGCGAAGCGCTGTCCGTTGGGTTTACTGATAGCCATCGACATGTCGCTGCCGGAGGGGAGGATTCCACCATGCTCCTCATCTATGGCAGCGTTTTTTTATAAATAATTATAGAATCAACGAAATATGATAAGCGACAAAATAATATAATTGGAATCCGTTTGAAAATATAATAGTCGCACTTAATCACAGTAAAATTGAAATTATTCAAATATATTAAATAAGAATACATAAATGTAAATTAGATATAAATTTATTTTCCATTATTTATATTTTTTGACAATGCAGAAAAATATAAAATATTTTCTTGTGTGGATAATCTCGGTTATTTAGGCAGAAATGTGATCAATATGACGAATAGAGAGGTCTGAGACCAGTCGCGTGAAGTTAATTTAATTGAAAATTTTATCTATAATATATAAGTCGGTACGAATGCGAGCGGTAATATACGATGTTAGAAATGTAGGGTTGTGAGGAATATTAAGAAATATTTATAGTTAGGCGCAGGTTGTGCCGTATGGTTGTATGTTGCCTGTACCTGAATGATCTCCGAACGATCGTTGTCTTCAAAGATTTTTCAGCTAGCTGAAGGAAGTCATGCTGTTTCACGGAAGCGATCTGCAATTAATTTCCTCGAGCAATAAGGCCGTGTCGCTCAAAACTGCAAGATCGAAGGAAGTAGAACATATGAAAATAAAATTCATCGTATCCACCCTTAGTTCAGTCGGTCTCGTATGTTCTGCTCCTGCTTTTGCTGGGATGGTCGACGATACGTTCAATGTGTAGCTTACAGTCTCCGATGCATGCGAAATTACCACGATTAGCGACTTGGCATTCGGTAGCGCCACGCTTATCAGCGACGATGCAGAAGGGACGACGGAGATCGGTGTGACCTGCACCGATGACATGTTGCTGAACATCGGTCTGGATGCCGGCACGACGACCGGTGCAACAACGTCTCAGCGTCTACTGACCGATGACTCCGACACGCTCAACTACAATCTTTATACGGACAGCGATCACACCGACGTCTGGGGCAATACTGCCGGGACCGATACTGTCGATGTGGATGTTGACGTGGGAACGGAGCAGAAGGAAACGATTTACGGTCTGGTTCCCAGCGGGCAGACGGCGACGCCGGATGACTATTCCGACAAGATCACCGTCACCGTTACTTATGCCGATCAGAGCTGACGGCTTGCATATGGTGAGGTGTGATGCTCCGGCCATGTGTCGGTCGACATTGGGTCTCGTCGCGGGCGTGATCTTCTGTCTGGCGCTTCTCGTCGGTATGGCGGCAATGCCGGTATCCGGCGAGGCGGCTACACTGCGCGTTTCGCCCACTCGGATCCACGTTCACAATGGCGCCCTGACGGCGGCATTGCGGATATGGAACGATGGCAAGGACACGATGAACGCCCAGGTCAGGGTCTTCGCGCTCGTTCAGAAGAACGGCAAACAGGCCCTGATCCCGACCCGAGACGTGGTCGCGAGCCCTCCGCTGACGAAGTTGACGCCGAAGACCGAGAACATCACCCGATTGGCTCGTGTTGCCAAGACACCCGTCGCGGCAAAGGAAACGTATCGGGTGGTCGTGGACCAGTTGCCCAGTGGCAACCCGACCAAGTCGGGAACGGTCGAGGTTCTCATCCGTCAGGTTATTCCGCTTACATTCGAGTAGCTTCCTGTTCAGCAAGCGACTTAGTGCGGCGGCCGGTTTGGCACTGGCCGTCGCACTCTCGGGCGTCACGCCGTCTTTGGCCGCCGGAGAAGGTCTCGACTTGTCTGTTGATGCGGGACGACGGGATGATCGACCCAATGAGGATCCCGAATGTCGACGTGCAGTACGATGATGACAATGCGCAGTTGGCCGTAGACAAGAGTTCCAGCGGCGCGGTGCTGAACTACACGCTGAACGGCAGCGGTTCATACGGGCTCGACGATTCAGAATTCGACTACAACGGCGTGAGCGGCATCTTTGACGGCTGGATCTTCAGTCGGCTCGGCGTTGCGGAAAATTCGTTTTCGCTGACCGGCGGGGAACTGCGGCGGCTGACGAGCGCCTATACCTATACCGATCCGAAGCGTCTGACGGTGTTCACGGCAGGTGACTTCACCACCTCCGCGTTGACCTGGAGCCGGTCCTCGCGACTGGTTGGTTTTCAGAGTTCAAGCGCGATTTCGATCTCCGCCCTGATCTGATCACCACGGCGGTTCCCGGCTTTTCGGGAAGTGCCGCGGTGCCGTCTTCGGTCGAGATCTATCTGAACAACGTCCGGCGCTTTTCGAAAAGCGTTCAGGCCGATCCCTTCAATGTGATCGATATGCCGGTCACGACAGGCGCGGACGAAGTCCGCGTCGTGGTCACGGACGAGAACGGCAATTCGACCGTGACGAAGATCCGCTTCTTCGTTTCCGACCGGTTGCTGAGCCCTCATCTGCTCGACTACTCGTTCGAGGTCGGGGTCCCCAGAACCGGATACGGCACCAGCCATGACAGCTATACGGACCGCGTGTACGGCTCTGCGAGCCTGCGCTACGGCCTGACGAACTACCTGACCTTCGAAAGTCATGCCGAGGCCGGCAGGGTATGGCCTGGCGGCGCGGGGCTTGCGTGGAGCCTCGGGCCCTGGGGCGTCATGACCCCTTGCTGGCGCCGCGAGCACATCTTCCGGCCACACCGGCGTTCTGCTCGACAGCTCGGCGCAGGTTCAGGTGGGACGCATTCGCCTGAACGGACGGATCGAACGCACCTCCGCCGATTTCGCCCACATTGCCTCGCTCGTCGCGAAGGATGTGGATGACGACGACGAGTTCACCGGCAGCATGACGCGGGCCCTCAACCAGGTCTCGGTGTCCTTGCCCGGCTTCACCGACAAGTTGAATTTCAATCTCGTCTTCACCGATCTGAAGATCGCCGACAGCACGCACAGCCGCGTGCTGAGCGGAACATGGAACCGGCCCTTCGGCAAAACTCACGTCTCGGCAACGGCCTATGGCGATCTCGTCGACGATACGATCGGCGGCTATCTCAACGTCTCCTTCCGGCTGGGCGAGCACCGCTTGCTGGCCAGTTCCTCCCTGGAAGTGGAGAGCGACGGTGTCTCGGTCGTTCAGATCCTCACGCATCCGGCGCGTGACGAGGTCGGCGAGACGGTCTGGTCACTGCAATTCAGGGAAAGCGACAACCCGCAGATGCGCGCGTCGGGATCAACGAAGATATCTGTGGCGAAATTTACCGACACCTATCGGCAGAGCGCCGATGTAGCCTGGGCGACGGCCAAGGTTTCGGAATCGGTCGTCGCTGCCGCGGGCGGCATATTCTTCGGCAATCGCATCACGGATGCTTTCGCCATTGTCGATGCAGGGGCTCCGGGCGTGAAGGTCACACGGGAAAACAGAACTGTCTCGCGCACCGGGGCGAACGGCAAGGCGCTCGTGGAGGGCCTGCGGTCCTACGAAAACAACCGCATCGGCATCGATACCTCCAATCTGCCGCTCGATGTGAATGTCGAAAAAACCAAGATAACGGTCGTGCCCGCGGACCGGTCCGGCGTGATGGCACGCTTCACGGCGCCGGAGGAGGGGGGGGCAGTGCCCTGGTCTCCTTCATCGACGCAACGGGCAAGCCCCTGCCCATGGGGACCACCGGTACGGTTGGACAGTCGTCGATCTTCGTCGGCTATGACGGCGATGCCTACATTTCCGGTCTCGGCAAGCACAACGTTACCGATCTGACTTTGCCGCGCGGTGGGACCTGCCGCGCGGAGTCCTATTATGCGACGAAAAAAGGGCAGCAGGTCTTCATCAGAGAGGTTCTGTGTCGATGAAACGTTCCGTATCCGAACGTGCTGGCAAACGCGCTGTCAATCGCGTCGGCGAACGGGCTGTGGCAAGGTCCCTTCTTTGGGGCCTGGCATTGGCGCTTTGCGTCTGGTTCTCGCTGCCGAGCGCGCCTGCGGCAGTTGCAACCTGCACCATCAGTTACGCGACGCTCGCCTTCGGCGCTGTCGATACCCTGTCGTCCTCCTCCAACGCGACGACGACCGACATCACCGTCAGTTGCTCGGATATTTCCAACAGCACGGTTTCGGCCTGCGTCAATCTTGGGAGTGGACCCGAGGGCACGGCTGACAGTCTCCGGTTGATGAGTTCTTCCTCCGATGAACTCGAATACGGGCTCTATCAGGACGAACCCGGCTCCACCGCCTGGGGTGGCGTCACCACGAGCGGCCTCGGTGATGCGAAGTCTCTCACCCTGACCGCAAGCAGCGGCTCCGCATCAGAGGACATCACCATCTACGGAGAGAGGTGCCGGGCAAGCAGGAAACGGTCACGACGGGTAGCTATTCGGCAACCGTCACCATGACGCTGGCCTACGCAGACGGTGAGACCGTGGATTGCGATTCCCAGAGTGGCACCACGAGCGCGACGGGGACGTTGACCGTTTCCGCAAGCGTCGACGCCAACTGTCTGGTCGATGCGAGCGACCTGAGTTTCGGCGAGACCGGAGTGATTTCCGAGCCGATTGAATTAAGTGCCGATATCTCCATCACCTACACGCCGGGCGCTAGCTACTCCGTCGCGATGGGGGACGGGCTCTACTATTCGGGATCGAGCCGCCGGATGGAATCCGACAGCGGAGATTACGTGACCTACGGCCTTTATCAGGACAGCAGCCGAAGTACCGAATGGGGCAACACGACATCCGTCGATACGGTCGATGGAATCGCCACCGGCGATGACGATCTCGTCGTCTACGGCCTAGTGCCGGCCCAGAGCGCGACGGCGGGGGATTACAGCGACACGGTCACGGTTGTTTTCAGCGATTGAGCCGCCCTGTGCTCTAAAGCGCAGGCTGAACGGCGAAAACGGGCTTCATCTGTCGGTGCGGCGTCCGTCGTGCCCGGCCGACCGGGCGAGCAATACTTGGGGCCGAAAAACGGGTGCAATCCCACGCGGATCGGAATCCACGACATCCCGACACAAAACATATCTGATTTTTTTGAGAAAATGGTCGGAGCGGTGGGATTCGAACCCACGACCCCTTGACCCCCAGTCAAGTGCGCTACCAGGCTGCGCTACGCTCCGACAGGATCTCCCCTAACCGCTTCGCCGCGCGGGCGCAAGGCCGATCACGTTTCACTTGTGCGAAAGTCACCGTTGGTTGCACTGCAGGATTAACCGGCGCTGGTATCCACGCCCGCCGATGCGGTCTTGCGTCGGGCCGCCCGCCTGTGGGCCGTCTCGCGCGCGATCAGGCCCCAGGCAAGGCCGAGCAACAGGAAACTGTGCCGCCAATGATCCATGTCGATGATCAGCGCATTCAGCGCATGTCCGACAAGGGCCAGAAACACCGCGATCGCTATGCCACGCGTTGCCCGAGGCTGGAAGATCAGCGGAAACAGCCGTCCCAGGGTTCACTTCATCAGAACTGGCCAGGCGATGCCGCTGATCCAGCCGTAGGCCATGAACGACTTCAGGTACATGTTGTGCGAGTCTTCGGTGAACGTCTTGTAGAATTGTAGTGGTCCGATGCCGAGCGGCCGCTCCCCGGCTAGTATGAAGCCCAGGGCGTACCGTGTAAACCGGCCGAGATGGAAATCGTCATAGGACTGGACCAGCTCCGCGCGCTCGGCAAAGAGCGTTCCGATCGACGACGTGTGCACGGCGACAATCAGCGCGAGGATGCGCAGGCGGAAGAGGGGATTGCGCTCGGTGATGAAGATCAGGAAGCCGACGCCGGTGACGGCGGTTATCGCCCAGGTTGTGCGCGAAAACGACAGGAAGAGCCCCGCCAGCAGCACGAACATCACCCCGCAGAGAAACAGGCTGCGCGACAGGGGGCGTAGCGGCCGCATCAGGATCGTGTAGGTGAGCCATGTCGCGGGAAAGATCAGGAAGGGGCCGAAGACGTTCGGATCCTGGAACGTGCCCTTGGCGCGCCCGTAGAGCGTGAAGATCTCCGCGCCCGGAACGAGGCCGAAATAGCCGACGATGCCCGCAAGGGCCGCTAGCACGGCGCCGCAGATATAACCCGCGACAATCGCCTTCAGCATACGTTATACGTTCGCTTGCCGCCGTGACTGCGGCGAAGAAGATCACGGAGACGATCAGGTACGCGGTCGTTGCCATGTACATGGGAGCAACGGCCAGGCTGTGCACCTGCGTCGTGGCGAGGATGCCGCCGGAGATATAGGCCAGAAGCAGGATGATGAGCGGGGTGATGGTGCGCGGCAGCAGCAGCCCGCACAGGAAGGCGATGCTGGCGGCTGCGACCACGAGGAGATCGTAGGGCGTGGGCTCGTCGGTGACGAAGAAGCCGGAAAAGGCGCATAGCCACAGGACGGCGGCACCGATCAGCGACAGCGGCAGCGGCAGCACGCTGTTCAGGGGCACCTTGTCCCCCGAAGCCCGCCGCCCGGAAGACCGTGATCCGTCTCCGGCGAGGGCGCCTGTCCGGGCCGCCACGTCGCTCAAAATGCGTTCTCCGTGTTGAACAGGCGGAACGGTGTCAGGAACAGAATGTAGAGATCCAGCCCAAGCGACCAGTTTTCGATGTAGTAGAGATCGCTTTCGATGCGATGCCGGATCTTGTTCAGCGTGTCGCATTCCCCGCGCCAGCCGTTGATCTGCGCCCAGCCGGTGACGCCCGGTTTCACCTTGTGGCAGTCGAAATAGCCGTCGATGACCTGATCCCACAGCTTGTCGTCGGTATTGGCGCCCAGCGCATGCAGGCGCGGGCCGACGAGGGATAGGTCACCGCAAAGGACGTTGAAGAGCTGGGGCAACTCATCGATCAAGGTCTTGCGGATGAACCGGCCGACGCGGGTCACGCGCGGGTCGTCGCGCGTCACGGCCTTGCGGGCCATCAGATCCTCCTGATCCACGAACATTGAGCGGAACTTGAGGACCTCGATCACCTCGTTGTTGAAGCCGTAGCGCTTCTGCTTGAACAGAATCGGGCCGGGGCTCATCGCCTTCACGGCAATGGCCGTACTGATCATCACCGGCGACAGCAGCACGATCGCCATGCTTGCGAAAAGCAGATCGAAGACGTGCTTGCACAGGGCATCCCAGTCGGTGATCGGCTTGCTGAACATGTCCAGCAGAGAAACCTTGCCGATGTAGCTGTAGGAGCGCGGGCGGAAGCGCATCTTGTCGGAATGGGCCGACAGGTGAATGTCGATCGGCAGGATTCAGAGTTTCTTGAGAAGCTGCAGCAGGCGCTGTTCGGCCCTCAGCGGAATGGAGACGATGAGCAGGTCGATGCGCGTCAGCCGCGCGAATTTCACCAACTCCGCGATGGTGCCGAGCTTGGGATATCCGGCAACGATGGGGGAGAGCGATCGTCGAAGATCCCGCAGATGTGGATGTCATTGTCGGACTGGGATTCCAGCTCCATGATCAGCTCTGCCACGGGTTGTCCGTCGCCGACGATGACCGCGCGCCGCTCAAGCCGTCCGTCGTCGGCCCAGTGGCGCACCATCGCGCCGAGCACGGCGCGCGAGCAGACGAAGAAGATGAGCTCGCCCACATACCAGGCCATGAACCAGACGCGGGAATAGGTGTCGCCGAGCTTCAGGAAGAACAGGACCAGCGCGAAAAAGGCGAAGACGGTCGTCCAGGCCGCAAAGATGCGGCCGAGCTGGGTGGCGTAGGAACGGAAGGCGGTGATGTGGTAGCCGTTGGCCGCCTCGATCAACCCGACCGCCAGCAGCGACCCGGAGACAAGCGGTATTCCATAGTAAGCGTTGACGGGCACGCCCGGGTAGACATAGCCGAAAAAGCAGCCGAGAACCCGATCACGAACAGCGCCGGCCCTTCCGCGATGCGGACCAGCGAGGTCAGCACCGGGATCGATATCTGTCGGGTCGACAGCAGGCTCGCCACTTCCAGGACCCGCGGGCTCAGTTCAACTTTGGCCGGAGCGTCGGTTTCCTCATGCAATTCCCCCGCATGCGACTGGATCGTTTGCTTGAACCGCGTCTGGAAATCATCCTTGACCATATTCATTCCAGGTTTCCCCCCTGTCGGTTCCCACTCCGCTTCCCCGTAGGGTGGATTGGCGTACCTTTTGACTATCCCTTTGATCCGCCGGCCATAAGCGGCGGAACATCGGATACTTTGTCGTGGACGTGTCCCGATGGCGTTCCCGTCTCCACCGCCACGTCCCCCGCGGCATAGAGCGAGAGAACGCCGCGCGACATACGCGCGAGCGAGAAGTCCCGCGCGATCAGGTCGCGATGGGCGTCGGCCTTGGCCTGCGCGTCTGTCGGATTGCTCAGGGCGTCCTGCATGGCGGTCGCAAGGGCGATGGAATCGCCCGGTGCGACGAGGTTCTGCTCGCGACCGGCGAAGATTTCCGGAATGCCGCCCACACGGGTGGCAATCACCGGTCGTCCGGCGGCAATGGCCTAAAGCACGATGTAGGGCAAAGATTCAGCTCGCGATGGAATTATCACGTTACGCGCCATGGCAAACGCCTCGCGCACCGGCATGGGCCCGTGGAAGGTCTCCGACTCTCCAATGCCGAGGTCGTGCGCCATCTCTTCATAGCGCATTCTCTCCTCGCCGGAGCCGACCATGTGGGCGGTTGGCGTGGTCCCGCACGCCTCGCCTATGGCCGTCAGCGCCAGAAGGAAGAGATCCGGCCCCTTGAGATCGCGGAATTCTCCGATGAAAAGGAAATCGCGGGCCTCCGCGCCAAGCGTCACGGGAGCGAGTTCGTCCGGCCTGAGGCCGTTATGGACGGTGGCGTGGGGAATGCGCGGCGGGTGGATCTTGGCCGCGTATTGCTCCGCCTCGTAGTTGGAGACGAAGCACAGCCCGTCGCAGATATGCTCCAGCGTGCTTTCCACGCCGAAGTAGATCCGGCCCGACAACGTTTTCCGGCGATAGTGGAGCGAGCCGCCGTGCGGCGAGTAAAAGCGCCGTGTCTTCACAACCCGGAGGCGCGCAGTAGCGTGCCGAGCGCGCGCGCATAGGTGCCGCCCTTGGCGCCGTGTTAGTGCAGCACGTCCGGCCGCATGGCGCGCAGGTTGCGATGGCTCGTGCCATTGCGGTGATATCGGCAGGAGAGGGCATGTGGCGCATGGGAATGCGCACAAGGTCGAGTTCGAGGTCTCTCCGGCAAGGCGGTCCAGCCGCATTTCGGCGAAATCGTCGCCGGTGGAGGCATCGCAAATGAGGCCAACCGCATGGCCTTCGGCGCGCTGGGCGGCAATCAGATCGCACACATGGCGGAAAGCTCCGCCCACCGGCGCACGCAGGCAATGCACGATCCGCAAGGGGTGCGCAGTCATGGCAAGGCTCCTGATCGTGTCGTCCGCCCAGATCTTTGCGATCTCTGATCGTGCCGACGGACGCTTTCCTGTCAGGAAGAAGCCTAATGCTCGAAGATGAGCCCGCAGTTAACGTGCCAACTGACCCATGTCAAAAGGAGCGATGTTGCAGCTAGAAAAGACGCTCGCGGACATAGACCGTATCACCTGGCCGCAAGGGGGCGGAGAGGGGGACGCGACCGGTTATGATCTTGCCGTCGATCTGGCGGGTGACGTCGACGGTGTTCTGCTGGGCACGGGGGGTGAAGCCACCGGCGATCGCGATCGCCGTCTGTGCCGTCAGGCCTGCCACATAGGGGTACTGACCGGCGTTGCGCACTTCGCCCATGATGAAGAAGGGACGATAGTGGTCGACCTCGACGGAGACGTCCGGATTACGCAGAAACCCACGGGAAAGCTTGGCTTCGAGGATCTTTTCCAACTGCGCGGTGGTCTTACCCCGGGCGGGAACATCGCCGATCAGCGGCATGGAAAGCGTGCCGCCCTGGTCGATCGTGTAGGTGCGCGAGAGCTTTTCCTGATCGTAGACAACAATGCGCAACCGATCTCCGGAATCGACTTGATAGGGTTCGGTCAGCACCTCGTGAAAGGCCGCCGGAGGACGGCGATAGCTGCTGCATCCGGCCATCAGAACGGACAGGCCAAGGACCATGAAGATTAAGGGCACGCATATGCTGAATTTTCCCTATTCCGACTGCATCTAACTTTCCCGAAGTAGGGTTAATGTTAGGTAAAGGATCTAGGCGGTGTTTTAATTGATCGGTGGGCAGTTTACCGCGGTTCGCCCCGCAAAACGGCGGAGGACGGGAATTCCGGTCAAATGAACGTTTCGACTCACGTATCCGAGATTTTTACAAAGTATTAATTATCTATATTTTCTAAATACCGGGCTTTAACACTCCGATTTTATTAACATAATAACAATCCTGCAAGGCAATCAGGAGTAACGGGTCGATGGTGCGGGAGTATCGCATGGCAGATGAGGACGTCTCTGTCGACATCAAGGTATTGGGACGGGCGTTGGGCTGCTTTGTGCGCCGGCTGATCCCGCTCGTCTTGCTGACGGCTGTGGGCACTGTCGCCTCGATGCAGCTCATCACTCCGAAATCCCGCGGCCAGGCGAAGGTTCCGATCGAAAGCCGCAGCCCGATCTATCCCGGAACGGAAAACGGGATGGACAGCGAGCGCGCCCGTGTACTGCTCGATCAGGAGGGTGTCGCCAGCCAGGTGCAGCTCCTCAACTCCTACGATCTCGCCCGCCGCGTCGCCAAGGATCTGAAGCTTGCCGACCGCACCGAGTTCAATTCCTCTCCCGCAGAAAGGGATTCTCTGCTGCACGATCTGTTGCGGCTGACCGGCTTTGACCGCTCGAGCCGACAGACGTCGGTGGAGGAGCACGTTCTGGAAACCTATTTTGAGCGGCTGACCATCTTCCAGGTGGAAAAAAACACGTGTGATCACGGTGGAGTTCAACTCCCGCGATCCGGAGCTTGCCGCCGAAGCCGCCAATACGATCGTGCGCGAATATCTGGATCTGCAGACCTCAGCCAAGCGCGACAACACCGAGGAGGCCGCCGGTAGCCTCGGCCCGGAAGTGGCGCGGGTGCGCGAGGATGTGGAGAAGGCCGAACACGCGGTGGAGGATTTCCGCTCCGCCAACAACCTGCTGCTCGGCTCCAACAAGGTGACGCTGGTTCAGCAGCAGATGGCCGACGTCAACACCCAGCTCGCTACCGTCCTTGCGCAGAAGGCGGAAGTGGAGGCGAAGGCGGAGCGGTTGCGCTCGATGCTGAAGCACGGTTCTCTCGATTCCGCCTCCGATGTGTTGAACTCGCCGCTAATCCAGCGCCTGCGCGAGCGTCAGGTCGCCCTGCAGGCGCGCGTCGCGGAGCTTTCGACCTCGCTCCTGCCGAACCATCCCGACTACCGCGCCGCCCAGCGCCAGTTGAACGACCTCAAGGCCCAGATCGTGGCGGAGGGGCGCAAGATCTTGGCGGGGCTTGAAAACGACGTGCGCGTCACCGCAAGCCAGGTCACGTCGCTGACGGCGAGCCTCAACCAGCTCAAGGCCGAGGTCGCCCAGAACAACGGCGCGTGCATTCAGTTGCGCGATCTGGAACGCGACGCCAAGGTCAAGGGCGCCCAGCTCGAGGTGCTGCTGCAGCGCTACCGCGAACAGGAAGTGCGCGTGAGCGCCAGCGGTCTTCCTGCCGATGCGCGTCTAATCTCTCGCACCACCGTTCCGCACAAGCCCTATTCGCCGCGCGTGATCCCGATCACCGTGCTGGTGGCGCTGGCCGTTGCCGTTTTGGCGATCGCCTACATCCTGATGCGCGAATTCATGGTCGACCCGGTGCTGGTACGCTCCGGCGGAGGCTCGCAGGAGGGCGACGAGGAAGCCGAACCTGCCGCTCCGCGCACGGTGAGGACATCGAGGCGCCGCAGGTGCCCGTCATTCCGATTTCCGACGTCGAGACGGATCCGGTCCACCGATGACAACGAGCCGGCCAGCTGCGCGGCGATTGCGCTGCTGCGCGCGGCGGTGAGCGACAATTCCTGTCCGATCCTTGTCGAGACGGCGAGTGAACCGCGTTTCGATCTACCGGGCGCGCCGAAGGACAAGCCGCGGCTGGGCTTTGCGGATCTCCTGAGCGGGGAGGCGTCCTTCTCGCAGGTGATCATGCGCGATCCGCGCTCGCGCGCCCACGTTGATCGACGGCGGCGTGCATCCCCTGAACGACGAGGGGGCGGGGCTGCCGATCTTCGATACGGTTCTGGAAGCTCTGGAGCATACCTACGATCACATCGTGATCGATCTCGGCCGGCTGATCTCCTCGATCGTGACCGCAAAATTCCTGTCCCACGCCGATCATGTGGTGCTTGTGGCAGGCGATCATTCCGGCGGTCCCGCGCTCGCCGTCTTCTGGAAAGCCAGACCGGCGCGAACCTCTCCGTCTTCGCTCCCGAAAAGCGCGAGACGCTCCCGCTGGGCGAGCGGGACATGGCGACCTGAGCGGGGAAGTGGTTCCGTGGTTGGCTAGGTGACGGGCTCTCGTCCCTCTTGAAGTCAGATCCTGCATGAGCATGTTTTGCTCGGAACTGTCATCCCCGCGCAAGCGGGGATCCAGCACCCCGTGAGGCCGGCATTTCCAGTCGTTCGAAAATCCGGTGGTTACTGGTTCCCCGCCTGTGCGGGGATGACAATCGTGCTTGGGCACTGTCCCCGGGCACACACCGCTCCATCCCATCCCATCCCATCCCTTGAAAGCCACCGCCCTTCAAACGCGAAAACTCTGCGACCGGCTTGGTCGCAGGGTCTTTTCCCTGTGTCCGTGCTTTTCGAATAATGCGCCGGCGTTTATCGCTCCTGGGCGCTGTCGTCGACGGACATCCTCATCGGGTCAGCAGAGGTAATGCAGTTCCGACTTTCGCTTTCGTGCGCGCGTCCCGGGAGGTCCTTCCGCCAAAGAAGCCTATGGGCCTTGCCCGCGTGTATTAGCAACGCTCAGTGAAAGCACTCCCGATTATTCACAAGAACGCTCAGCAGAAAAATCTGACTGCTAAAATATTTATAGATTTCTCGTGGGTGTGTGGGTGTCTAGACCCATGCGCCGATTAAACGGCGCTCAGGTCTTCAATCTATACTAGCCGGCAGTGTCATTATTTCCCGATCTCCCGCTCCCTGCCTGCGGCTCTGATTTGGTACTGATAAGGCGGCTTGTCAATCATGCAGGAAGTGGCGATGTTTCCCCTGCGACACTTTGTGACTATATATGGTAAAAAAGTACGGATGATGGCCGGCCAAAAAAGAGGCGACCCGAAGGTTGCCTATGGAGTGATTCGGGTATGATCACGATCCGCAATGAATCGGAACGAGGGTGACTGTGCTGCAAGCCCATGACGGGGCTATGACATTGCATTCCAGGATGTGCCGGGCTCCTCAGCGTAGCGTATCGAGCACGGGTTTGCGGTAGAGAAGGGCGGCGGGAACCGTGGCGATGGCCATGCCGATGACGATGATCGCCGCGACCAGCAGAAGCTCGGAACTCCCCAGCGTGGCGTCGAGTGCGATGCCGGTTTGTGCGGTGAAGGCGGCCGAGATCGCTCCCGCAAGCCCCATCCCGATCGCCAGCCTCACAAGCGCGCCAACGGCGACGATCAGCGCGACATAGCTCCAGATGGTGAGGAAAATGAAAGAACGCGGCGCCCCCAGGGCGCGCAGGACGGAGAATTGCATCCGGTAGAGCCGGAGCAGCACCATCACGCCCGCCAGAATGGCCACGATCACCAGCGTTTGCGTCGCAATCGCTATGACGTTCATCAGCGAGCGCATGTCGCCAAGAAGCGCGTAAAGCTCCACCAGCACCTCCGCCGGGAAGAAGGCTGTGCTGTCCTCGGAGTGGTAGAGATTGCGCAAGCCGTAGGCGGCCGCAATCGAATCCGGCTTGACCACCAGCGCAGGCACGCCGGGAAGCTGGTCGGCAACATAGGGTGGGCCGACCTGTTCCGATCCCTTGCCGTGGCCGTTGGGCAGGTTGTGAACCTCCCAGGTCAGCTCCACCGGCACGGCGATCGCCGTATCTCAGGGCGAGCCGGTCGGCTTCATGCGCCCGACGACCTTGATCTCTACCCCGTGCTCGTGCTCCAGCTCCAATGTGTGATCGTGCCCGTGTGTCGGGTGGAAGGTGTCGTCGATCTTCAACGGCGAGGCATAGCCGACGACGGCTTCCGCGTGTTTTTCGGAGGTGCGGCCTTCCGCGAGCTTTCCGCCCGACAGATGGGTGACGAAAGCCGGCACCGAGCCGACGACCGGGGCACCGTCATGGCTGTCGCCGAAGGCAATCGGGGCGACGATTTCCGCATGCGGCTCGGCAAAGGCGCGCGCGACGACTTCGGGCTTCAACAGTTCGATGGAACCGATGCACAGGAAAACCGCCTTCAGCATGGCGTCCGTCTGGCTGCCGGGGGCGGCGACAACGAGGTCGAAACGGCCGGCCGCATGCGTGCTGCCGCGTTTCAGGGCGCACTCCTGGGAGGTGATGGCGACGCCGAGCGCCACCGCCACAGCGATCAGCGCGACGAAGGTGGGGGGTGGTGACCGGATTGCAGCGGAGCGTGGCCAGTACTAGCGGGAAGGGGTTCATCATGCCGAGGCCTCCGCAAGTCGGGTGTCGCCGGACATCTCGCTCAAGTGGCCGCGCTCCAGATGAAGGACGCGGTCGGCGCGCTCGATCAGGATCGGGTCGTGACTGACGGCCAGAACCAGCCGTCCCTCGTCGCGTAACAGGCGTTTCAGCGTGTCCGACACCAGCGCGGAAGCCTCCGCATCGAAGCTGGCGGTGGGTTCATCCGCCAGAACCGCGGGGGGATCGAAGAGGAGCGCGCGGGCGATGGCTGTGCGCTGCTGCTCGCCGCGCGACAGCAACGAGGCGTGACGGCGATCTGTGGGAACGTGCAAGGCGTTGAGCAGCGCATGTCCGCGCTCAACAAGCGTGCGCCGGGAGGCCGTACCGCCGAAATGGGTGGCGAGCGTCACATTGGCGAGCGGCGAGAGTTCCGGGATCAGATGGAAATCCTGAAAGATGAAGCCGGTCGTCTCGCGCTGCCAGCGGTCGCGTCGGGCTTCCGACAGGGCGTAGATATCCTGGACCTCGTGGCGCACGGTTCCGGCCGTGGGTCTCAGCAATCCGGAGAGCGCATAGAGCAAACTCGACTTACCGGGCCCGGACAGCCCGGTCACGACGACCAGATGCGCGGCTGCCAGATCGAGTGCGGGCAGTTCCAGCACCGTGAACGGACGGTTGCCGTCGTCGCGATAACTGAGTGGGAGATTTTCAATTTCGAACATGAGCTTAGAGCGTGTTGTTGAATCTGGTTCGGAAGCGTCTGTCAGTTCTGCCATGGGATGAGAGTGCTGACTTCACCTCTCCCATGGGGGAGAGGTCGGCGCGTATGCGCCGGGTGAGGGGGGGTCGAACTCTCGTGGATACGGGGCACCCGACACCCCTCACCCCAGCCCTCTCCCCGTGGGAGAGGGGGCGGATACGGTGACTGGACAGTGCGGGCGGGTAATCGGCGGAAGTTCGTCCGTGAGATCGAGGGCACGCTATTTGCCCAGCAAAGGCTGTCATCCCCGCGAAGGCGGGGAATCCAGTACCCACAGGATCGTGCTCCGGGAACCGGCCGCAGGCCTTTGTGCAAGCATGCGGAAATTCCGCCAAAGCGAGAGGTCTCTGGAATACTGGATCCCCGCCTTCGCGCGGATGACAGCCTTTTGCTGGTGGCAGGCTTTGGGAGGTCATGTCCCACCGGTTCTCGTTTTCCTGCACCCCATCTCGCTGTTATCATCATCGCGCTACATCTTCTCGAACGAAGCGGAGGTGACCCGCACGCGGGAAACGAAGCCGATTTGCGTGTCGGTGTAGGTGCCGAGTTCCAGTTTGCCGTCGACCTCGATGGGCACGTTGAATGGCACCACGTCGATGATCCCGTCGGTGTAGATGACGATGATGTCGTCCGGCCAGTCGGCCTCGCTCTCGCAAAACGGGCAGACCGCCATGGGGCGCGAGGTCAGGACGAGGAATTTCGACTGAGCCTTCAGCGGCGGCGCCATGTAGCCGCGCACGAGGATGTCCGTTCCCTCGTGCTCGCGGGCATAGGGCGAGAAGCTCAGATCCTTGTTGTAGAAGTCGCGGATGCGCAGTGGCTCGCGGGAGGCGTGGGTCTGGCACAAGGGAAGGGCGGCAAGGAGTAGAGGGGCGGCGGCCGCCGCTAGGGACCGGCGGCGGTGCATGGTTTTCGCGTCCTGATCGTGTGGAAATCTATCTCTCGTTCGTCATTGCCCGGCTTTGTCCGGGCAATCCATCGGGTTGCGGCATGTGCGGAGCGCGCTGGATCCCCCGGACGAAGCCGGGGGATGACGGGAGAGGCAAGGAGAAGGGCGCGAATGATGCGCTCTTCTCTCAATGTCTCTTCCCGGTGTCTGATCTGGGGTGATTACCCGTGATCTTTTATTCGCCGTTATGGGCGGCGTAGTTCATCACGTGGAAGATGTAGTTCTGCTCCACGGTGCCATCGAACAGGTGGGACCACGGGCCCTTGGAGTAGATCGCCACGTCTTCGCCCGAGTGGGTCTCGGAGGAGAGCGGGATCAGGGCCTGCTGGACGTAGTCCTTGTCCTGAACGATTTCCTCGTCGATCATCGGACGCGCGCCGGAATAGGTGCCATCGTCCTGCTTCTTCAACACCGAGCCGACGCCGTTCAGGTAGCCGACGACGGTGTAGGGGATGCCGTCGTCGCCGCGAAGCGGCTCGGCCGCATGCTTCTTGCCCTTGCCGTCGACGTCGTAACACAGGCCATAATAGCCGTTGAAAGCGATGGCGTGTTCGTGGTCGGTGGTGACGATGATCAGCGTGTCGGCGTCATCGGTGAGTTCTTCGACAGCTTCTTGATGGCGGCGGCGGTCATCTCGGCCAGCGAAGGTTCGCCGGTGCGGTCGGCCTCGTACTTCATGTGCGAGGACTCAAACAGCCCGATGACCGGCTTGTCGCTGTCGAGGTCGAGCGCCTTGAAGGTATCCTCGTTCCAGGCGTACTGACCGCCGAGACCTTCGATCTCCTTGATGATGTCGCGTCCGTCAGTGCGCTTGCCGGACTTGCCTTCGTCATCCTTGATGTCCTTGGGGATGAAGTGGCAACGGCTGCCGCCGAGCGCGATGTCGATCACGCCGGCCTTCATCTGGTTAAAGAGCTGCGCGGCGATGTCCTTCTGGGCCGTGCAGCCCTCCAGCAGCTTGGAATTGTCTTCCCAGTTGCCCAGTTGCGGTTGGCCGTCTTGGCGTAGACCGCGGCCGGGGTCGCATGGGTAAGGCGAGCGTTGGAGATGACGCCGATCGACTTGCCTTCGCCCGAGACGATCTCGGCAAAGGTCGTCAGCTCATGACCGGTGACGCCGGCGCAGTCGCCATGATCGGCCGACGGGTCGATGTTGATCATGCCGTTCTTCTGCTTCACGCCGGAATTCATGGCGCCGGCGGTGGGCGCCGAATCCGGAGTCTGGTCGTTCGTGGTGTAGGTCTTCACCAGCGCCAGATGTGGGAAGGTTTCCTGCGGCTGGACGTATTCGGAGCCCAGCAGGCCCTTCTGCTGACCGGAGAACAGGCGCACGGCGTAGTTGGTGCCGACGCCCTGACCATCCGCGGTGAACAGGATGATGTTCTTGGCGCGGTGGGTGTTGGGCTGCTTGGCGAGGTTGGCGGCAAGCGTGTCCTGGCTGATCTTGAATCACGGGCTGTCGGCCTGCGGCAGAGCGTCCTGCGCGGTCGCACAGGAAGACGCTATCGAAGCGCCGGCGAGCAGCGCGGTGACGAAGAGTTTCATGTCAATATTTCCCGAATCGAATGCATGGTTCGCCGGGCGGTCATGACCCGTCGTCCGACGATAGAGAACCGCCACATCCGCCCGGTGACAGTCGGATGACGGTGGGGCAGAGACTTGTGAATGATGCGGGGGAAAGGGCGGCCGCGGGGTGTTTTGTGCGCGGTTGCGATGGCGCTGGTCGCGCGTAAGGGGCCGGTCGGTGCGTCAGTGCCGTCCTCGGTTCTTCATGGCGGTTCGGTATGCGGAAGGACCATGGCAATCGCGCTCGCAGCGCGCAAAAGACCTGCCTGAAGGGCGCACGGTTTGCCCCGACTATCATCCCCGCGCAGGTCGGGATCCAGTAACCACATGGTTTTGAATATGGAATTTGATTGCCACCGTCTCGAGGTGCTGGTTCCCCGCCTGCGCGGGGATGACAATGGTGCCTGTGGCTCTCTAAACGGACAGATGCCGATATTTCCGGGTGGGAAAGACTGCGGAACAAGCGCCACAGCGGGCCCGCATACGAAAAAGGGGCGCCGTTTCCGGCGCCCCTCGAAACCCTCGCGATGATCGCGAAAGTCTGATCGCTTGAGACTCAGACCGAGTAGTACAGGTCGAACTCGACCGGATGAGGGGTCATCTCGTAGCGCATGTTCTCTTCCATCTTCAGTTCGATGTAGGCATTGATCTGATCGTCGTCGAACACGCCGCCGGCCTTCAGGAACTCACGGTCGGCATCGAGCGATGCCAGAGCCTCACGCAGCGAGCCGCAAACCGTCGGGATGTCCTTCAGTTCTTCGGCCGGCAGGTCGTAGAGGTTTTTGTCCATCGCGTCGCCGGGATGGAGCTTGTTCTTGATGCCGCCGAGGCCGGCCATCAGTATGGCCGAGAAGCCCAGATACGGATTGGCGGAGGGATCCGGGAAACGGACCTCGACGCGCTTGGCCTTCGGAGAGGAGGCCATCGGGATACGGCAGGAAGCCGAACGGTTGCGCGAGGAGTAGGCCAGCAGGATTGGCGCTTCGTAACCCGGAACCAGACGCTTGTAGGAGTTGGTCGAGGGGTTGGTGAAGGCGTTGATGGCCTTGGCGTGCTTCAGGATGCCGCCGATGTAGTACAGGCAGGTCTCGGACAGGTCGGCATAGAGGTTGCCGGCGAAGACCGGATCGCCGTCCTTCCAGATCGACTGGTGGACGTGCATGCCCGTGCCGTTGTCGCCGAAGACCGGCTTCGGCATGAACGTGGCCGTCTTGCCATAAGCCGCGGCAACCTGGTGCACCGCGTACTTGTAGATCTGCATCTTGTCGGCCTGACGGGTCAGGGTGTCGAACTTCATGCCGAGTTCGTGCTGAGCCGCAGCAACCTCGTGGTGATGCTTCTCGACCTCGATGCCCATCTCGGCCATCACGGTCAGCATCTCGGAACGGTAGTCCTGGCCCTGGTCGATCGGGGGAACCGGGAAGTAGCCGCCCTTGGTGCGCGGACGGTGACCCATGTTGCCGGCTTCGTACTCGGCGCCGAGGTTCGTCGGCAGCTCCATGGAGTCCAGTTTGAAGCCGGTCTCGTAGGGTTCGGTGGAGAAGCGGACGTCGTCAAAGACGAAGAACTCGGCTTCCGGGCCGACGAAGACGGTGTCGCCGACGCCCAGCGACTTCACGTAGGCTTCCGCCTTCTTCGCGGTCATGCGCGGGTCGCGGTTGTAGGCCTCGCCGGAGGAGGGCTCCAGGATGTCGCAGAAGATCGCCATCGTGGACTGCGCGAAGAACGGATCGATATGAGCCGAATCCGGATCGAGCATCAGCGTCATGTCGGACTCGTTGATCGCCTTCCAACCGGCGATGGAGGAGCCGTCGAACATCACGCCTTCGGCGAACATGTCCTCGTCGACGAGGGAGCAATCCATGGTGACGTGCTGCATCTTGCCGCGTGGATCGGTAAAGTGCAGGTCAAGGAACTTCACGTCCTTGTCTTTGATTGTCTTGAGGACGTCGTTGGCAGTGCTCATTTGACCTTCCTGGAATTCTTAAAGGATTGAGCGTTGGTGGTGAAGAGGCGTCCGTCCGGTCGGCGTTTCCTGTTAACCGGCTTGATGCGGACGCGAATCGAAAACTCTCGAATGGCGGACTGCGGCCCAGAAGGGACCAGCCGATAGATCTCCCCGGTAAAGGGATCAAATCGCGTAGTCGCCTATCTCGCCGGTACGGATGCGAACCGCATCTTCAATGTTGAGAACGAAAATCTTGCCGTCGCCGATGCGGCCGGTCTGAGCGGAGGTACGGATCGCCTCCACGGCCTTCTCGACAAGGTCATCGGTCAGCACAATCTCGACCTTAACCTTCGGCAGGAAATCGACCACGTATTCGGCCCCGCGGTAGAGCTCCGTATGGCCCTTCTGGCGGCCGAAGCCCTTGGCCTCGGTGACGGTGATGCCCTGCAGACCGACCTCCTGCAATGCCTCCTTCACTTCGTCTAGTTTGAAGGGTTTGATGATCGCTTCGATCTTCTTCATCGCCTCCCTTTCTCTGGGTTCATGGTAGCGGGCGTTCTCTGGGTTCATGGTAGCGGGCGCGAAGTCAGTCCGGCCCATCCCTTCGCCTCGGGGTGAAAGCAGGGTTCGTGCCAATAATCCGTTTTCGCTGCCGAATGACGCATTGCGAGCGAATACGCCTGATTTTCGAGCAGCGCGCGCAGATTAAGCCAACCCCGAGGTGTGGGTGGTAGGCCAAATAATAGGCAGTATGCCTAAAAAGCAGCCTTAAATTCGCGAAAACCCCAATGCCGCAACAGCAGAAATATTCAAATTTCGGTTTGATCGGACAAGTCGACGCAGGTGACGGCTTATGCCTGAGGCAGTGGATTTTCACTCCAAGCCCCCGATAAGATGGAAAAAACAACTGAAGACCAAAGAATGAGTACGGTGGGTCAATCTTTATGCAGCATGTGTTGAGCGTGGCGCAGATGGGGGAAGCCGACCGGCGAACGATTGCCGGTGGATGTTCCGGACTGAAGTTGATGGAAGCGGCGGGGCTCGGTGTGGCCGACGTGATCGCCGCGCGGCAGCCGTTGGGCAAGCGGGTGCTGGTGCTGGCGGGGCCCGGCAATAACGGCGGGGACGGATTCGCCGCCGCCCGCATCCTGAGGCGGCGCGGCTACCCGGTCACCGTGGCGCTTCTGGGCGATCCGGACCGTCTGAAGGGCGATGCGAAGCTCGCCTTCGAGGAGATGGGCGGCGAGGTCGAGGTCGTGCGTCCCGAACTGGTGGAAAACGCCGACGTGGTCATCGACGCGCTTTTCGGCGCGGGGCTCGACCGGCCGCTTAAAGGCAAGGCGGCAGAGCTGGTGCGGGCGGTGAATTCTCGCGTCGCGGAGCGCCGCCGCGCGAAAGTTGGGGCAGGGCTGGAGATCCCGGGCAGTGGCCTGCTCGGCGTGACGGGGAGGTGCGGGTTCTTTGTCGCCGCCGTCGATCTGCCGAGCGGAGTGTCGGGAGACTCAGGCGCGGTCATGGGCGTCGCCATCGAGGCCGACGTCACGATCACCTTCTGCCGCCGCAAGCCAGGGCACCTTCTCTTTCCAGGGCGCGGCCTGTGCGGACCCGTCCACGTCGTCGATATTGGCATCCCCGATTCCATCGTGCGTGAGATCGGGCCTAGGACATATGTCAACGAACCGGCGCTGTGGTGCGCGGCGTGGCATGCGCCCTCCGTCGAGGGTCATAAATATGCGCGCGGACATGTGCTGGTGGCCGGCGGCCCCGTTCATGCGACGGGCGCCTCGCGAATGGCGGCGGGCGCTGCCTTGCGCATGGGGGCCGGGCTCGTCACCGTGGCCTCGCCGAAAGACGCTCTCACGGTCAATGCGGCCCATCTGACGGCCGTCATGATCCGGCCGGTGGACGAGGCGAAGGACTTCGCCGAGGTGCTGTCCGATCGGCGGTTCAACTCCGTTCTCGTGGGGCCGGGATTCGGCGTCGGCGAAAAGGCTCAGGCCTTCGTGCACGCGGTACTCGATACTCCACAAACCGATACGGAGATGGCCGGGCGCGTTGCGGTCCTCGATGCCGATGCGCTGACGAGCTTTGCCGATCGGCCTGAAACCCTGTTTGAGATGATCGCCGCATCTGGCTGTCGCGATGTGGTACTGACGCCCCATGACGGCGAGTTCGCCAGGCTCTTCCCAGATCTGGCAAAGGGTACCTCGCGGCTGGAGCAGGCCAGGGCGGCGGCGCGGCGCAGCGGCGCGACCGTGCTGTTGAAAGGCGCGGATACCGTGATCGCGGCGCCCGACGGACGGGCTGCGATCAATGTCAATGCACCCGCATGGCTGGCAACGGCCGGGGCGGGCGACGTGCTGGCCGGAATCATCGCCGGGCTGGCGGTGCAGGGGCTTTCCGGCTTCGATGCGGCGGTGATGGGGGCGTGGTGCCACGGGGAGGTCGGACAGGTCGCCGGAGCGGGGCTGATTGCGGAAGATCTGGCGCCGTGCCTCAAGCCCGTGATCGAACGGCTGGCAGCCGATTGTGACAGCGCGCTAGAGGACAATTGACTTCATCGCGCTTGTATGGGAGTACGACGCCGCCGATGCGGCTGTGGCGGAATTGGTAGACGCGCTTGGTTTAGGTCCAAGTGTTCCTGACGTGGGGGTTCGAGTCCCTCCAGCCGCACCATGGTCCCGTGTCGGACGATCCGACTTACGCCTGGGCATCGCCCGGCATGCACCCGATGATCGGCCAGATGTTTGGTCGGGGGATCGGGGAAACCCCATTCTAGCGATGGGACCGTGTGCTGCCGGAGAGTCGAAGCTTTCGGCGCAAGGATCGCATCCAGTTGAAGGTCCCTTGCCCGTTTATTGAACGGCCGTCTCTTCGAACGTCGGTGAGACGGCGTTCCAGATCGAGGACGAAGAACAAAACCATGCAGGTAACCGAAACCCTGTCGGACGGGCTGAAGCGGGAGCTCAAGGTCGTCATCCCGGCCGATGAGATTGCCGGTCGGCTCGACACCTATCTCGACGACCTGAAGTCCAAGGTCCGCATCAAAGGTTTCCGCCCCGGCAAGGTCCCGACCGCGCACCTGAAGCGGTTCTACGGACGTCAGGCGATGGCCGAGATCATTTCCAACATGCTCAACGAGACCACGACTAAGGTGGTGGAGGAGCGCAGCGAGCGCCCCGCGTTGCAGCCCGAGGTTGATCTGTCCGATGAAGATGCGGAGAAGGTGCTCGCCGGCGAGATCGATCTGACCTACTCGATGAGCTACGAGATCCTGTCGGACATCGAGATCGGCACGTTCGACGACATCGAGATCGAGCGCCCGATCGTCGAGATTTCCGACGAAGGCGTGATGGAGCAGGTCGAACAGATCGCCGAGAGCAACCGTCCCTTCGAAGCCAAGTCGGGCAAGGCCCCGAAGGCGGAGAACGGCGACCGGGTGACGATGTCCTACCTCGGCAAGATTGACGGCGAGCCGTTTGACGGCGGCGCCGATCCGAACGGTCAGCTCGTGCTCGGCTCCGGCCGCTTCATTCCCGGCTTCGAGGAACAGCTCGTCGGCGTGAAGAAGGGCGAGGAAAAGGTCGTCACCGTTTCCTTCCCCGAGGATTATCCCGCCGCCCATCTGGCCGGCAAGGAAGCGACCTTCGACGTCACCGTCAACGAGATCGAAGCTCCGGGCGAGCTGAAGGTGGACGACGAGTTCGCCAAGGGCCTCGGCCTTGAATCGCTCGACAAGCTGAAAGAGATCGTGCGCGGCCAGATAGAGAACCAGTTCGGTCAGGCGACCCGTCAGAAGGTCAAGCGCCAGCTTCTCGACAAGCTGGACGAGCGCTACGACTTCACGCTGCCGGAAAAGCTCGTTGAGAACGAGTTCGACAACATCTGGCGTCAGGTCCAGAGCGACATGGAGCGCTCGGGCAAGTCGTTCGAGGACGAGGACACCGACGAGGAGGCCGCCAAGGCCGACTACCGCAAGATCGCTGAGCGTCGCGTGCGTCTCGGTCTGGTTCTCTCCGAAATCGGCGAGAAGAACGAGATCCAGGTCACCGACGACGAGCTGCATCGCGCCATGTACGAGCAGGTTCGCCAGTACCCGGGCCAGGAGCAGGAAGTCTTCGAATATTTCAAGAAGAACCCTGCCGCCTTCACCGGTCTGCGCGCGCCGATCTACGAGGACAAGGTCGTCGACTATCTGCTGGAGCTTGCCAAGGTGACCGACAAGGTCGTCACCAAGGAAGACCTGCTGAAGGCCGATGAGGAAGAGGACGAGGCCGCCAAGGCCTGATCCTTCTTGGCTCCTTTCCGAACGCGTCCCTGTGGATGCGTTCGGCTGAAACGTTCATGCCCCGCCCGTCTTGCGCAGACGAGCGGGGCGTTCGTCTGTCGGAGGGTAGGGATGCGGGGGAGGCTGCCTCCACGGACATCTTCCACACCAGTCCCTTCAAAAAAATGCGATCCGGCTAAACGGATCTGCCGGGGGCGCGGGAAGGCGGCGATGCCGCGGATGAGAGCCTTGAACCGCCCGCCGGCTCTGTTAAGGATAAGATACGGTCGGCGGGATGAAGGAGACGGTCTCCATGATCGTTCCTTTCGGGGGGCGCGATCATCTCCTATGTATTGAGTTGAACGCCGCGACTCTTGAACCTATCTGCGTGGCGCGGCGACGATATTTACGAGCGCTCACGCAAAGCGCCGAGTGATGGACCACACATGAAAGATCCTGTCGATTTCTACATGAGCACGTTGGTTCCGATGGTCGTGGAACAGACCAATCGCGGCGAACGCTCGTACGATATTTTCTCCCGCCTGCTGAAGGAGCGCATCATCTTCATCACGGGCGGTGTGGAAGACCAGATGGCGACGCTGGTCTGTGCCCAGCTTCTGTATCTGGAGGCCGAAAATCCCTCCAAGGAAATCGCCATGTACATCAATTCGCTTGGCGGCCTGGTGACCGCAGGGCTGGCGATCTACGACACGATGCAGTTCGTGCGCCCGGACATTTCCACGCTGTGCATCGGCCAGGCCGCGTCCATGGGCTCGCTTCTTCTGGCCGCCGGCGCCGAGGGTTCACGCTTTGCGCTGCCGAACGCGCGGGTGATGGTGCATCAGCCGTCGGGTGGCTTCAAAGGCCAGGCGTCGGACATCATTCTGCACGCGCAGGAGATCATCAATATCAAGCGCCGGCTCAATGACATTTATGTCAAGCACACTGGTCGCAAGCTTGCGGATATTGAAGAAGCGCTCGAGCGCGATAATTTCATGACGGCCGATATGGCGAAGGATTTCGGTATTATCGACAAGGTCATTGTCGACCGGACGTCGCTGAGCGATGGGGATGATGCCTGAAATTCGTCGGTGCGCTCGTAACGGAGCGCGCCGGACCCGAAAGATCTGGACGACTGGAAACGATGCGGTATATCCCTGCTGCACGTCCGGTTTAGGCGGATATTGATTTTTCGGGTGGAAGCATGGTCGGATTCGTTGAAGTGCTGCGTAGAATTGCGTTGTCTCGGCGGGTTTGCAGAAGGTAAATCCATCGGCCTAGGGCTTGCGGCACAAAGGCGCCGCAATGCCATGCTGATACAAGCGGGGGCGACAAGGCTTCCGAAGGATGCGGGGTTGATCGAATGAGCAAGACCAGCGGCAGCGACACCAAGAACACTCTCTACTGCTCCTTCTGTGGAAAGAGCCAGCATGAGGTGCGCAAGCTAATCGCCGGCCCGACGGTCTTCATCTGCGACGAGTGCGTTGAACTTTGCATGGATATCATCCGTGAGGAGAACAAGTCCTCGCTGGTGAAGGCGCGTGAAGGCATCCCGACGCCGCAGGAAATCCGCCAGGTTCTCGACGATTATGTCATCGGCCAGTTCGAGGCCAAGAAGGTGCTCTCCGTCGCCGTGCACAACCACTACAAGCGGTTGAGCCATGCGGCGAAGAACAACGACGTGGAACTCGCAAAATCGAACATTCTGCTCGTCGGTCCCACGGGTTGCGGCAAGACGCTGCTCGCCCAGACGCTGGCCCGCATCCTCGACGTGCCCTTCACGATGGCCGATGCGACCACACTGACCGAAGCCGGTTATGTCGGCGAGGATGTGGAAAACATCATCCTGAAGCTGCTGCAGTCGGCCGACTACAACGTCGAGCGCGCCCAGCGCGGCATCGTCTACATCGATGAGGTCGACAAGATCTCGCGCAAGTCCGATAACCCATCGATCACGCGCGACGTCTCCGGCGAAGGCGTGCAGCAGGCGCTGCTGAAGATCATGGAAGGCACGGTCGCGGCCGTTCCGCCCCAGGGCGGACGCAAGCATCCCCAGCAGGAATTCCTGCAGGTGGATACGACCAACATCCTGTTCGTCTGCGGCGGCGCGTTTGCGGGCCTCGACAAGATCATCTCCGATCGCGGCACCAAGACCTCCATCGGCTTCAAGGCCAAGGTGAAGGCGCCGGGCGAGGAGAAGGCGGGCGAGCTGTTCCGTCTTCTGGAGCCGGAAGACCTGCTGAAATTCGGTCTCATCCCCGAATTCGTCGGCCGTCTGCCGGTCATCGCGACGCTCGAGGACCTCGACGAGGACGCCCTGATTCAAATTCTCACCGAGCCCAAGAACGCTCTGGTGAAGCAGTATGCGCGCCTGTTCGAGATGGAAGACGTCGAACTGACCTTTCACGAGGACGTGCTACGTGCCATCGCGCGCCGTGCGATCGAGCGCAAGACGGGTGCCCGCGGTCTGCGGTCGATTCTCGAAGCGATCCTGCTCGACACCATGTTCGAGCTGCCCGGCCTCAAGGAGGTCAAACAGGTGGTGATCTCCCAGGAGGTCGTCGAGGGCAAGGCGCAGCCGCTCTATATCTATGAAGATAGAGCGGAAAACTCCGCCACCTCAGCCTGATCGTTTCCCGGGTTACCACCCGCTCTCCGATTGACTCCCACCGCGATCCGGAGATTAATGAGTGAACCAGCGGCGAGAGATCGCAATCATCGCCTCAAAGAGGGGCCTCCGCGATCGGCTTGAATGAAACCGTTCCTGCGCTTTCCGACCTCGTGTGTTGAAGGCCGATTGTCGGTTCCGCGCCTGTGGGATCGTTTCGCCGGGTGCGGTGCCGCAAGATGTGTCCCCCGCATTCCTCCCTGTGCCGGGACACTGATATAGAGGACAAGAAATGAGCGACCTCGAAACGCGGGCGGGAGCGGCCGGCTCGAACGTCTATCCTGTTCTGCCGCTTCGTGACATCGTCGTCTTTCCGCACATGATCGTGCCGCTCTTTGTTGGGCGGGAGAAGTCCATTCGCGCGCTTGAGGAAGTCATGCGCGCCGACAAGCAGATCCTGCTCGCCACGCAGAAGAACGCGTCGGACGACGATCCCGAACCCTCGCAGATCTACGAGACGGGAACGCTCGCCACCGTGCTGCAGCTTCTCAAGCTGCCCGACGGCACCGTGAAGGTGCTGGTAGAGGGCGGCGGACGTGCGGAGATCACCTCCTTCACCGAACGCTCCGACCTCTACGAGGCGGAGGCCGTCGCCCTTGCAGAGTATGCGGGCGAGCCGGTCGAGGTGGAGGCGCTGGCCCGGTCCGTGGTCAGTGAATTCGAGAATTACGTAAAGCTGAACAAAAAGGTCTCGCCGGACGTCATCGGTGCGGCCACGCAGATCGAGGATTACGCCAAGCTGGCGGACACGATCGCCTCTCATCTGGCGATCAAGATCCCGGAAAAGCAGGCGATCCTGGCTATCACCTCTGTGTCGGAACGGTTGGAGCGCGTGCTGTCGCTGATGGAGAGCGAGATCTCCGTTCTGCAGGTGGAAAAGCGCATCCGCTCGCGCGTCAAGCGCCAGATGGAGAAGACCCAACGCGAGTACTACCTCAACGAGCAGATGAAGGCGATCCAGAAGGAGCTGGGCGACGGCGAAGACGGTCGTGACGAGCTGGCCGAGCTGGAAGAGAAGATCGAGAAGACGAAGCTCTCCAAGGAGGTCCGTGAAAAGGCGCAGGCCGAGATGAAGAAGCTGCGTCAGATGAGCCCGATGTCGGCGGAAGCCGCCGTCGTGCGCAACTATCTCGACTGGATGCTGTCGATCCCGTGGGGCAAGAAGTCCCGCGTGAAGAACGATCTCTCCTATGCCGAGAAGCTGCTCGATTCCGAGCACTACGGTCTGGAGAAGGTCAAGGAGCGGATCGTCGAGTATCTCGCCGTTCAGCAGCGCGCCAACAAGCTGAAAGGCCCGATCCTGTGCCTGGTCGGCCCTCCGGGCGTCGGCAAGACCTCGCTCGGCCAGTCGATCGCCAAGGCGACGGGCCGCGAGTTCGTCCGCGTGTCGCTCGGCGGCGTGCGCGACGAGGCCGAGATCCGCGGTCACCGGCGCACCTATATCGGCTCGATGCCCGGCAAGGTCATCCAGTCGATGCGCAAGGTCAAGAAATCCAACCCACTCTTCTTGCTCGACGAGATCGACAAGATGGGTATGGACTTCCGCGGCGATCCTTCCTCGGCCCTGCTTGAGGTGCTGGATCCGGAGCAGAACTCCACCTTCATGGATCACTACCTGGAGGTTGAGTACGACCTGTCCAACGTGATGTTCGTGACCACGGCCAACACGTTGAACATTCCGGGCCCACTGATGGACCGCATGGAGATCATTCGCATCGCCGGTTACACCGAGGATGAGAAGGTCGAGATCGCGCGCCGTCACCTGCTGCCGAAGACGGAAAAGAACCACGGCCTGAAGAAGGGCGAGTTCCAGATCGATGATGCCGCCCTGCGGCTGATCATCCAGCGTTACACCCGTGAAGCGGGCGTTCGTAACCTGGAGCGTGAGCTCTCCACGGTCTCGCGCAAGGCGGTCAAATCCCTGATCATGGACAAGAAGACCTCGATCAGCGTGACCGTCGACAACCTTGAGGACTTCCTGGGCGTACCGCGTTTCCGGCACGGCGAGGCGGAGCGCGAGGATCAGGTCGGCGTCGTTACGGGCCTTGCCTGGACGGAAGTGGGCGGCGAGTTGCTGACCATCGAAGGCGTCATGATGCCCGGCAAGGGCAAAATGACGGTGACGGGCAACCTGCGCGACGTGATGAAGGAATCGATTTCTGCGGCTGCGTCCTACGTGCGCTCGCGGGCGGTCGATTTCGGCATAGAGCCGCCGCTCTTCGACAAGCGGGACATCCACGTCCACGTGCCGGAGGGTGCGACGCCGAAGGACGGTCCGTCCGCCGGTATCGCGATGGCGACGGCGGCTGTGTCGATCATGACCGGCATCAAGGTCTACAAGGACATCGCGATGACGGGCGAGATCACGTTGCGCGGTCGCGTCCTGCCCATCGGCGGCCTGAAGGAAAAGCTGCTGGCGGCACTGCGCGGCGGTATCAAGAAGGTGCTCATTCCCGAAGAGAATGCGCAGGACCTGACGGATATCCCGGACAACGTGAAGAGCGGGATGGAAATCATCCCCGTCTCGAACGTGAGCGAGATTCTCGAACATGCACTGCTTCGCATGCCGGAACCAATCGAATGGGACGCTGAGGAGCAGGACCGCAAGGCCGCTGCCCCGGTCGTTGCAGAAGATGACGGCTCCGCGCTGACCGCTCACTGATCCGCACTCACCGCTTGAAGGCAAATGATGAAGTCCCCGGTCGGAGATGGCCGGGGGGCTTTTTGTCCTGCGGCGGGGTGTGATGACGGGGGTTGCGAGAGGCCTGAGAACCCTCGGAACTGTCTTTGGGGCATGCAAATCCCGTCAAAAATGACGTGAGTCGGAGCCTCCTTTTGGAAGGCGCTGATTGTGCGAATTCGGCCGCGGAAACGCTTGAATTTTGCCGCAATCGGCCACTTTTCAGCGCGAACTTGGCAAATATCTCCAAATTCATATCGAAAAACCCGCAAAACTGGCGGATTTCTGCGATTTTCTCTTGCACTGGCTCTCATTTCACAGGAGTGTCCTAGCGCGAATCGACGGTGATCCGCCATTTGCATGAAAGGAACTGCTATGAACAAGAATGATCTCGTGGCGGCTGTTGCCGAGAAGAGTGGTCTGTCCAGGGCACAGGCCGGCGAAGCCGTTGACGCCGCTTTCGCCGCGATCACCGAGACGCTGAAGAGCGGTGGTGAAGTTCGCATCATCGGTTTCGGCAATTTTATGATTTCCGAGCGCGCAGCGACCGAAGGTCGGAACCCGCGCACCGGCGACCCGATCCAGATCCCGGCTTCCAAGACGCCGAAGTTCAAGGCCGGCAAGGGCCTGAAGGACGCGGTCAACAGCTAAGCGTCCGACCGTTTGGAAAAAACCTCGCGGCGTGGAACGCCTGCGAGGCTTTTTTCGTATCGTCCGTCATCGTCCCACACCGTGTGGATGGCATGGATGGCGCCTTGCATTTCGTCGTCTTTGCCCTTAAACGAACGCACGCCGTCGGCTCTCCCTCGGGCAGGCGGCCAGGCACGGGCCCCTCTGGGTGCCGAAAAGCCTCGTCGGGCGGTTAGCTCAGTTGGTAGAGCGTCTCGTTTACACCGAGGATGTCGGGAGTTCGAGTCTCTCACCGCCCACCATTCTTTGCCGTAGAATTGAGTGCATGAACGCGTCTCGAATAGAGTCGACGTTGTTGCGGTTCGGTTCGCGTTAGTCGCGCGCTGCTTCCATGATCTTTTGCGCCAGCCGTTCCGGCGCGGTTACGTGCACGCAGTGGCTGCCCGGCATTGTGACGAGCCGATACAGGCCGAGTTTTTCCGACAAACGCGGATGCCAGGGCATTGAATGCGGCATTGCCGTATCTTCGAGCGCGAGAAGATAGGATTTGCCGATTTCAAATGCCGCGGGATTGCGTGATAGCGAGATCGGGTCGGCGAAGGTGCGGAAGGGTTGAGGGACGAGCGTGCTTGCGAAGTCCTGTGCCTGCTTGTAAGTGCCGTCATTCACGAAGGCCTCCCGCAGGACTGGGAAAGGAAACGTGCCCGCTTTTGACTCCGCGGCCATCTCTTCGAACCTGGCTTTGTAGGCGGGGGGAACGAGGTCCATTGCGCTTTCCCCGTCGTTGGGGACGAAGGCGGAAAAATAGACAAGCCGTCGGATGCGTCCGGCGGCGAGCCGGTCTGCTGCGCCAGTGATGGGAAATCCGCCCCAACTGTGTCCGACGAGGATTGCATCCTCGATTTCGTTCTCGTCGAAAAACGTCACGAGGGACGAGATCGCATCGTCAAGGGTTGTCGAGGCTGGGTCATCGCCTTCCCGGTTCCCCTTCAAGGTCGGACAGAAGACGGAATGTCCTTGTGCACGAATGAAATCCGCACATGCCTTGAAATGTTCGCCATTATTGGC